>NZ_JBMCYZ010000004.1:0-539369 GCF_048654605.1 Nocardioides sp. CPCC 206347 | reverse complement strand
TCACCATCGACACCAACCGCGACTACCAACCCAAAAACCAGAAAGATCCGAACCCCCAATGAGGGTTCGGATCTTTCCTATCTCTTGCGAGATCACATGGCGGAGGCGGAGGGATTTGAACCCTCGATGGGGTTGTAGCCCCAAACCCGCTTAGCAGGCGGGCGCCATAGACCGGACTAGGCGACGCCTCCTCCACCATCGGTCGCGAACGACCGAGCAGCGGAGCAAGGTTACAAGCACCGTCGCGCGGCTCCCAATTGACCCGCCCGTCGTCTCCCGGACGGGTACGACGTCAGCGGGCTGCGCCGCGCAGGCGGTCGCGGATGTCGCGGGCGAGATCGTCCTTGTCGCCTGCGACGAGCTCGACCGGGATCGTCGTCGAACGGCCGTCCCGCAACCGCAGGATCACGCACTCGATGTCGCGGGGCGCAGCAGCGACGGCGTCCTCGACGTCGCTCCACGGCGCCTCGGAGACGCCGGCGGCCCGCACCATCCGGACGCGGTACCCGGACGACGTCAGCCGGACCACCACGAGCCGGCTGCGCAGCCACCAGCTGAGCCCGATCAGGCCGAGGATGCCCAGCCCGAGGAGGGCCACCAGGACGTCGAGGCTCCACTCGAACGCCACGGCCGCGACCGTCGTACCGAGGAGGAGCAGGGCGAGCAGCACGAGGTAGGCACCGACGAACCGCGCCATCACGACAGGCGCGAGCCGGTACTCGGAGACGGAGGTCGAGTGCGCGCTGCTCATGGGCCGATTGAACAAGACAGAACCCGGGTCGACCAAAGTGGGAGCGCCCGGTCGTCTAGGCTCGCTTGCTGTCCGAGAAGACGCCCTGGCGTCGCCCCGGACGAGGAGGGGTGCCGGAGTGGCCGATCGGAACCGCCTTGAAAGCGGTCGTAGGGAGACCTACCGCGGGTTCGAATCCCGCCCCCTCTGCCAAGGACCACGCACTCACAGGAGTGCCGAGAACCGGCTGGGTTCCGGGCGTACGGCGGCGGCCTGCTCGGCCACACGACTACGACGTCCGCGGTTGCCGGTGAGCGCAAGGTCCAGGCGGATCATGATCCAGCCGATCATCAGGCCGACCACGAGGCCGTAGACGACCGACAGCAGTGCTTCCTGGACGGTGACCGCGGGGTTGGCGAGGGCCGTGGTGGTGGGCGAGGTGGCGGCGACGCCGAAGGCGCAGACCCACCAGCCCTGGCGGCGGCGGGCCCGCATGTGGCATCCGTAGGCGAGTGCCGGGACACCGAGGATCGTCTCGATCGGGCGCGGGAAGGCGCCGAGCGTCTCCCTGCTCCAGGTCACCCAGGACAGCAGCTGGTCGACGAGGCCGGAGGACCCGTAGTTCCGCAGCAGCTCCGCGTAGAGCAGCGTCGCCGCGAGCACCACACCACCGATCGCAACCACAATGAGGCCGCGCCGACCGAGTCCGTGGAAGCCGGCCCCGAGGCGGAACACGAGCACGATGGCCGCGAGGAACGCCATCCCCAGGCCGACGTACTCGAAGCGCACCGTCTCGATCACCGGCTCGAACCCGATGGTGGCCAGGGCGCCGACCCCCGCGACGACCAGTCCTGCGACGCACTCGCGGGCCGAGGCGAGGAAGCTGGCTGCCGGGACGGTGATCATGACCCCGAGGACGGCCGCGACCGCCGAGGTCAGGACGGCGGCGCCCGTGAGCAGCAGGTCCTGGTCGCTGAGCACGGCGGTCAGGCCGCACGCGAGCGCCAGCAGGCCGAAGACCACCGGCCGGCCACCGGTACGGGCGGCGAGGGCCGCGCTGAAGGTGGTCGCGATGACGATGGAACCGACCCTGCCGAACCAGTCCGGGCCGACAGGCACCATCGCGCAGACGAGGGCCGCGGTCCCTGCCGCCATCGCGGCCAGCAGCATCAGCAGCGGCTGGCGCGAGGTCCCGAACTCACCGAGGCGCTGCTCGATCGGCTCCCGGGAGGGGACACGAGGAACGCTGCGGGACACGAGGAAGGACCTTACAGACGGCGGTTCGCCAGGGAGGGGTTGACCCGGCGCGCCTCGCTGAGCACCTCCCGCTCGAGGACGGCGCGCACCACTTCGGGCGCGTCGTCGGACCCGGGGCCGGCCTCGGCCACCACCTCGCCGAACGGATCGAGCACCACCGAGTGACCGCAGTAGCGGGGTGCCGGCTGGCCGACCGCGGCGACGTACACGGTGTTCTCGATGGCGCGCGCGGTGAGCAGGGTGCGCCAGTGGTGCACCTTGCGCGGCCCGGCGACCCAGGCCGCCGGGACCACGATCACCTCGGCGCCCCGGTCGACCAGCGCCCGCGCCAGCTCGGGGAAGCGGAGGTCGTAACAGGTCATCAGGCCGACCTTCCAGCCGTGCACGTCGACGACCACCGGCTCGATCGGACCCGCCGTCAGCCGGTCCGACTCGCGGTAGCCGAAGGAGTCGTACAGGTGCACCTTCCGGTACGACGCCGCGCTGGCCCCGCGCATCAGCAGGGTGTTGAACGGGCGGCTCGCGTCGGGACCCTGCTCGAACAGTCCGGCCACGACAGTGGTGTCCCTGTCGGCCGCCGCGGCGGCGAGCGTCGTACCGAACGGACCGTCGATGGGCTCGGCGTACCCGCTCACGTCGGACCCGGCCTCGCCGAAGTCGCGGGCGAAGGCCTCGGGGAAGACGACCAGGTCCGTGTCGGCGCCGTGCTCGGCGGTCAACCCGGTGAGGGCTGTCCGGTTGACGGCGGGGTCGAGGGACGCCGCTGCTTGCACGAGGGCGATGCGGAGCGTGGGGACCGTCACGGTGCCAGCGTAGGACGTGGATCGGGGTCGGCTGGGAGACTGACGAGGTGATCGAAGCCGGATTGACCTCGTTTGCGGCCATCGTCCTCGCGGGCGGCCAGGCGACGCGGCTCGGCGGCGTGGACAAGGCGACGATCGAGATCGACGGCCGCAGCCTGCTGGACCGGGCCCTCGAATCGGTCATCGACGCGAGCGAGGTCGTCGTGGTCGGCCACTGGGTGCCCACCGACCGGCCGGTCACCTTCGTCCTCGAGGACCCCCGCCACGGCGGGCCCGCGGCCGGCCTCCTCACCGGGCGCGACTCGCTGCTGCGCCGCTTCCCGACCCTGGCCGTGCTGGCCGTCGACATGCCGCACCTGACCTCCTCGACGTTCCGCCGCCTGCACGACGCCGCCGTGAGCCACGAGGGTGCTGCCCTGGTCGGCGCCGACGGTCGCCGGCAGCTGGCCTACGTCCTCGAGACCGCTCGCCTCGACGCCGTACGGCCCGGCCTGGAGGAGCAGCACGGGATGTCCATCCGGGCCCTGCTGGAGCCCTTCGACCTCGCCGAGGTCGACCAGATCGGCCGCGAGGCACAGGACATCGACACCTGGGCCGACCTGCGCGATGCCGGTCCGGAATCGGATGACCTGCGCTGACCACAGCCCGGGCCCTTGTCAGCACCGGCCCTTGAGGATCACTCTGTTCGGGTGAACCTCCACGACTGGATCGATGAGTTGTGCGATGTCCTGGACATCGAGGCCGAGGCCGACGAAGGCCTCCTGGTTGACCTTGCCCGCATCGCTGTCGACAACGTCCACCCCGCGGCCGGGGTGGTGACGGCGTTCCTCCTCGGCTTCGCCGCCGGCGAAGGCGGTGCGGACCCCGACGAAGTGGAGGTCCTCGCCGGCAGGGCGCAGGCGCTCGCCGAGGCCTGGGACCGACCTCCGGGTGTCACCGACGAGCCCCAGGTCGACGTCGAGGTGGAGGAGCTCTCCGACGCCGAGTACGACGACCGGGACTCCCTCGTCTGAGCACTCGGCCCGCTGACACACTGGCTGCATGCGCGCCGTCACCCAGACCGGCCCCGGGGGCCCTGAAACCCTGACCGTCACCGAGCTGCCCGACCTGGTTCCCGGCCCCGGTGAGGTGCTGATCACCGTCGCGGCCACTGCCGTGAACCGTGCCGACCTGCTGCAGCGGCAGGGCTTCTACCCGCCGCCGCCGGGTGCATCGGACGTCATCGGCCTCGAGTGCAGCGGCACGATCGCCGCACTCGGCGAGGGAGTCGAGACGTGGTCGGTGGGCGAGCAGGTGTGCGCGCTGCTGGCCGGTGGCGGCTACGCGAGCCAGGTCGTCGTACCCGCTGCGCAGGTGATGCCGATCCCGAACGGGATCGACCTGGTCACCGCCGCGGCGCTGCCCGAGGTGGCGTGCACGGTGTGGTCGAACGTGTACATGGTGGCCGGGCTCGGCCCCGGTGACGTGTTCCTGGTGCACGGCGGTGGCGGCGGGATCGGCACGTTCGCGATCCAGCTGGCCGCGAAGACAGGTGCCCGGGTCTTCACGACCGCCGGCAGCGAGGAGAAGCTGCAGCGCTGCCGCGACCTCGGCGCCGACGTCGCGATCAACTACCACGACGAGGACTTCGTCGCGGTGGTCAAGGAAGCCACCGGCGGCCGCGGGGCGGACGTCGTCCTGGACAACATGGGTGCGAAGTACCTCGCCCGCAACGTCGACGTCCTCGCCGACGAGGGCCGCCTCGTCATCATCGGCATGCAGGGCGGCGTGAAGGCAGAGCTCAACATCGCCCAGCTGCTCGCCAAGCGCGGCGCGGTGATCGCGACCGCGCTGCGGTCCCGTCCGGTCGAGGGCAAGTCACGGATCTGCGCATCGGTCGTCGAGAACGTCTGGCCGCTCGTCGACGACGGCACCGTCGTTCCGGTCGTCTCCGCCGTCCTCCCGCTCGACCAGGTGGGCGAGGCCCACCGGCTGATCGAGTCCGGCGACAGCGTGGGCAAGGTCCTGCTGACCCCCTGATCCCGGCTGGCCCGCTCGGGCTAGGTTGGGATCCATGACCGAGAGCGGCGAAGAGCAGATCGTGGTGGTGGGACCGGACGGGCAGCCGATCGGCACCGTGCCCGCATCAGCAGTCCAGGCCAGCCAGGCCACGGACGTCACCGACGTGACCAGCAACGACGACGAGGACGACGACGGCGAGCGCTCGCTGGCCGACCTGGTCGAGCAGCCGGCCAAGGTGATGCGGATCGGCAGCATGATCCGCCAGCTCCTCGAGGAGGTGAAGGCCGCGCCGCTCGACGAGGCCAGCCGCAACCGCCTCGCCGCGATCCACCGGTCCTCCATCGCCGAGCTCGAGCAGGGCCTGGCCCCCGAGCTGGTCGAGGAGCTGGAGCGGCTGTCGCTGCCGTTCTCCGAGGACGTCACGCCGTCCGAGGCCGAGCTCCGCATCGCGCAGGCGCAGCTGGTCGGGTGGCTCGAAGGCCTCTTCCACGGCATCCAGACGGCGATCTACGCGCAGCAGATGGCCGCGCGCGCCCAGTTCGAGCAGATCCGCCGTGCACTGCCCCCGGGGATGGCCATGGGCGGGCCCGAGCAGTCACCCCTGCAGCCGGACCAGTCCGGCCAGGGCGGTCAGGGCGGTCAGGGCGGTCAGTCCGGCCAGGGCGAGGAACACCGCACCGGCGGCATGTACCTGTAGGGACCGGCCCGCGTCAGGGCTTCTGGCGGCCGAGCCGGCTGATCAGCACCAGGCCGAGCACGCCGATCAGGCTGATCGCGCCCCCCGGGGCCAGCAGGCGCCCGAGGTCGGGGGTGGCATCGGCGTCGGCCGGCGGGTCGCTGAGCGCGGACGCGGGCGGCTCGACGGCCGGCGGTACGGCGAGGTACTCACGGAGCCGGACCACGGCAGCCTGGTCGAGACCCGCCGCGGCAACGTACCCGTCGCAGGCGTCGGCGCTGAGCTCGTCGGGCGTGCTGCCCTGGGTGAAGAAGATGTAGCGGCCGCCGACCTTCAGCGTGCGGTCCGCGACGTCGTCGGTGGGCGTGAACGTGACCTGCACGTACTTCCCGGCTGCGAGGTCGCTCTTCAACGGCACCTGGACGAACACCCGGTGCGAGCTGGTGTCGTCCGCCCCGCCACCCGGCAGGACGCCCGGCAGGACACCGTCGACACGGCCCACGAACACGTCGTCGACGCCGGCGCCACGCTCGTAGACCGCCGTACGGTCGTTGAGGACGAGATCGCCGCAGCCGTCGGGCATCGTCGGCGTCGCGTCGGCCGCTGCGGGGAGCAGCGAGAACAGCACGGCCGCCAGGGCGGCGGCGACACGCAGGGGGAGCCTCACGCGCCCATCCCACCAGATCCGGGCGCGGGGAACCAGCGACCCAGCTCCACGGCGGCGCCGTCGTCCTCGACCGAGGCGGTCACGTCGTCGGCCACCGCCTTCACCTCGTCGACCGACTGGCCCATGGCCACGCCACGCCCGGCCCACTGCAGCATCTCGATGTCGTTGCGGCCGTCACCGATCGCCAGCACGTCCGCCCGGTCGACACCGAGCTGCCCGGCGACGTACTCGAGGCCGGAGGCCTTGGAGACGCCCACGGGCGCCAGGTCGAGCCAGGCCGTCCACCCGACGACGTAGTCGGTGCCGTGCAGGCCCAGCCGGCCGGACAGCTGGACGAAGTCCTCGGCGGTCGCGTTCGGGTCGCGGATGATCACACGGCTGACCGGCTCGGCGACCATGTCGGCCACCTCGGCGACGGTCGACGTACCGCCCAGCTCACCGTCGGGGAACGGCGCGGACACGAGGTAGCCGACGCCGCGCTCCTCGACCGCGACCAGCGCCTCCGGGTGTTCCTTGAGTACGGCGGCCACGGCTGCACGGGCGTCGAAGGTGACCTCGTGCACGACCTCGATGGGCGGGTACCGCAGCACGACGGCGCCGTTGGACGCGACGATCCAGATCTTCTCGCCGTGGCCGTGGAGGTCGAGCTGGTCGGCAACGGTGACCATGTTGGCGGCCGAACGCCCCGACGAGAGCACCACGTGGGCGCCGGCGTCGAGCACCCGCCGGACGGCGTCGTGCACCGCGGGGGTGACCTGCTCGTAGCTCATGCCGAGGCCCTCCACCCACTTGAGCAGGGTGCCGTCGATGTCGAGAGCAACGAGCTTGGGCGTCATGCCTTCACCGGCTCCAGGACGTCGAGGCCACCGAGGTACGGCTGGAGCGCCTTCGGCACCCGCACCGACCCGTCGGCCTGCTGGTGGGTCTCCAGGATCGCGACGATGGTGCGGGTGATCGCGGTCAGCGTGCCGTTGAGCGTGGCGACCGGACCGATCTTGTCGCCGTTGCGGACCCGGGTGTCGAGGCGCCGGGTCTGGAAGTCGGTGCAGTTCGAGGTCGAGGTGAGCTCGCGGTACTTGCCCTGGGTGGGGATCCAGGCCTCGCAGTCGAACTTGCGGATCGCCGAGGAGCCGAGGTCGCCCGCCGCGATGTCGACGACGCGGTAGGCCAGGTCGAGCTTCTCGAGGAACTCCTTCTCCCACGCCAGCAGGCGCTGGTGCTCGGCAGCAGCGTCCTCGAGGGTGGTGTAGATGAACATCTCGACCTTGTCGAACCAGTGGACCCGGATGATCCCCTTCGTGTCCTTGCCGTGCGAGCCTGCCTCCTTGCGGAAGCACGGGCTGAACGCGGCGTAGCGCAGCGGCAACGATCCGCCGTCGAGGATCTCCTCCGAGTGGTAGGCGGCCATCGCGACCTCGGAGGTGCCGACGAGGTACATCTCCTCGCCCTCGAGGCGGTAGACGTCGTCACCGCCACCCTGGTCGAGGTAGCCGGTGCCCTCCATGGCGCTGCGGCGCACCAGCGAGGGCGCGATCACCTGGGTGAAGCCGGCGTTGCGGGCCTGGTCCATCGCCATGTTGACCAGCGCGAACTCGAGCTGGGCACCGACACCGGTGAGGAAGTAGAAGCGGCTGCCGCTGACCTTCGCGCCACGCTCGAGGTCGATCGCGCCGAGGATCCGGCCGATCTCGATGTGGTCGCGTGGCTCGAAGCCCTCCGCCGCGAAGTCGCGCGGCGTACCGACCTCCTCGATGACGACGAAGTCGTCCTCGCCGCCGGCCGGGGTCTCCTCGGCGACCACGTTGGGGATCGCCTTGAGGGCCGAGAGCCACTCCTCCTCGGCGACGCCCTGCGTGGCCTCGAGCTCCTTGACCTCGCCCGAGAGCGTCTTCACCTGCGCGAGCAGGGCCTGCTTCTCCTCGCCGGCGGCCTGCGCCACCTGCTTGCCGAACGCCTTCTGCGCCGCTCGCTTCTCCTCGAAGCCCGCGATCGCGGCGCGGCGGGCGGCATCGGCGGCCAGCGCCCGGTCCACGACGTCGGCGGACGCGCCACGCTTCGCCTGCGAGGCGCGAATGCGGTCGGGCTCGTCACGGAGAATGCGCGGGTCGATCATGCCGGTCAGGCTATCCGGCGCCTCCCACCGCGCGCGCGGTGGTTTGCGACATCGCCGAGTTGGGGTTTGTCACGCTCGAGTTGGGGTTTGTCACCCTGACGGCCGGGGCGGGGGTACAACTCGACGGTGACAAGCCCCAAGTCGGGGGTGACAAACCCCAACTCGGCGCTCAGAAGGGCGAGATCGGCTCCGGCGCCGGGAAGATGGCGTCGAGCTCGGCGAGGTCCTCGGGCGTCGGCACCCAGGCGCCGGCAGCAGCGTTGGCCCACACCTGCTCGGTGGTCGTCGCACCAGCGATCACGGACGTGACCGGCTGCTGCGCGAGCAGCCAGCCGAAGGCCACGGTCGCCTCGGGCACCCCGCGCGACTTCGCGAACGCGGAGTAGTCCTGCAGCGGCTTCGAGGTCGCGGTCTCCAGCAGGTGCTGGCGGCTGCGGGTCAGGCGCGAGCCCTCCGGGGCGATGCCGGAGGCGTACTTGCCGGTGAGCAGCCCGTTCGCCAACGGGAAGTACGGCAGCACGCCCAGGCCGAACTCCCGGGCTGCCGGGAGCACCTCCAGCTCGGCGCGGCGGTCGGTGAGGTTGTAGTGGTTCTGCGCCGAGATGAACCGCTCGACGCCGAGCTCGCGGGCGACGTACTCGGCCTGCGCGATCTGCCAGCCGGCCCGGTTCGAGTGCCCGAGGTAGCGGACCTTGCCCTCGCGGACGAGGTCGCTGAGGGCCGACAGCGTCTCGTCGATCGGGGTGGTCGGGTCGGGCGTGTGGAACTGGTAGAGGTCGATCCAGTCGGTGCCCAGGCGGCGCAGCGACGCCTCGACCGCGTTGCGGATGTAGCGGCGCGAACCGCGCGCGCCGAAGTCCACGCCGTTGGCGCCACCGGCGTCCATGCCGAACTTGGTCGCCAGGATCACGCTCGACCGGCGGGTGCCCAGCGCGATGCCCAGGCGCGTCTCGGACAGGCCCGGCGACGCGCCGTACGTGTCGGCGACGTCGAAGAGGGTGATCCCCGCCTCCAGGGCGGCGCCGATGACCCGGTTGGTGCCCTTCTGGGTCTCGGTGGCGGTGCCCGGACGGCCGAGGTTGTTGCAGCCCAACCCGACCGTGGAGACGACGAGGCCGGAGCGTCCGAGGGCGGCGTACGACGGGGAGGTCATGTGCAGACGGTATCGAGACGCCGCTTCGGGCATGCCGGTGAGTGCGACGTGGTGTCCTGAGGCCTCCGTCAGTAGGGGCTGTCGAGCAGGCTGTCGTTCCAGTGCGTGCATGAGTGCCGCCGACGAGGAAGGCGGGCCGGAGGCCCGACGACTGAGGAGAAGGTGCTCAGGTGCGTGCTGGGGCGGCGGCCTGCCGACATCGCCCTACTGACGGAGGCCGTAAACTCCGCTGGTGCTCGACCGACCTCGCCGGACTCCGCTGCTGGCCGCCCTCCTCTGCCTGGGCCTCTTCGCCGTGATCGCTGCAGCGGTCGCCAGCGAGTGGTCCTGGCTGGTCGATCTCGACCACCGCGGGGAGTCCACCGCCGCGTGGGCCGTGGACCAGGCCTGGCTGCGCGACCCCCTCCGGGTGGTCGAGTTCCTGTTCGCGACGCCGGCGATGACGGTGCTGACCGTCCTGCTCGCCGGTTTCATGTTGTTCAAGGGCCACCGCCGCGCCGGCATCCTGATCGTCGTCGTGATGGTCACCACGGCGCTGGCCACGTACGGCACCAAGGTCCTCGTCGGCCGGGGTCGTCCCGAGTGGCAGGACCCGGAGTTCTTCCTGCACAGCAACGCGTACCCCTCGGGCCACGCCTCCGGCATTGCTGCGTACGCCGGCCTGGTGATCGTGCTGGCGATCATGCTGATCCGCCGCAGCGGGATCCGCCGCCTGGTCTGCGCCCTGGTGGTGCTCGTCGTGGCCGCGGTCGCCGCCGACCGGATCCTGCTGGGCCGCCACTACCCGAGCGACGTCGTCGGTGGCGTGCTGTTCGGCGCCGGCATCGTCCTGCTCGGACTCGCGCTCTACAGCCCGCTGCCGCGCAGCCACGCCCTCAAGGCCGACCCCCTCCCCGCGGTCTTCCCCCGCGGCGGCAACCTCGCGGTGATCCTCAACCCGATCAAGGTGGAGTCCGTCGAGCAGTTCCAGGCGATGGTCAACCAGCTGGCCGTCGACTCCGGCTGGAAGGAACCGCGCTGGCACTTCACCACCGTCGAGGACTCCGGCACCGGACAGGCCGAGCAGGCCTCGGTGGAGGGCGCCGACCTGGTCATCGTCTGCGGTGGCGACGGCACCGTCCGCGAGGTGTGTGCCGAGCTCGCCGGCACCGGCATCCCGGTCGGCATCGTGCCCGCCGGCACGGGCAACCTGCTCGCGCGCAACCTGCAGATCCCGCTCTTCATCCGGGCCGCGATCGACATCGCGCTGACCGGCCAGGACCGCGCGATCGACATGGTCTCCGTCGAGGGCGACGAGCTCGAGCCCACCCACTTCATGGTGATGGCGGGCATGGGCTTCGACGCCGCCCTGATGGAGGGCGTCAACGAGGACATCAAGAAGAAGGTCGGCTGGATCGCCTACGTGCTCTCCGGCCTCAAGGCCCTGATGTTCCCGACGATGAAGCTCGAGATCTCCATCGACGACCTGCCCTTCACCAAGCACCGCGCCCGGACCTGCGTCATCGGCAACGTCGGCAGCCTGCAGGGCGGGATGATGCTGCTCCCCGACGCCTCGATCGACGACGGCCAGATCGACGTCGTCGTGCTGTACCCGCGCCGGTTCCTGAGCTGGATCCCGCTCGTCGCCCGGGTGCTCACCCGCCGCGAGCAGAACGCCGGCGAGGCCGTCGTACGCATGACGGGGCGGAAGGTCGTCGTACGGGCCTCGACGGACGTGCCGCGCCAGCTCGACGGCGACACGATCGGCGCCGGCGCCGAGCTGCGGATGGAGTGCATCCACGGGCGCGTGCTGGTGCGGGTCCCCCGCTAGCGCCTACGAGCGGGCCATGCGCGCGTGGGCGACCGCTTCGGTCTCCTCGGGCGACAGCTCCTGCTCACTGCTCCACCCGGCCACCGACTTGGCATAGGTCCGCGCCTCGTTGCGACCCCGGATCGACGTCAGTACGACGCCGTCACCACCGTCGTCCAGGAGGGCCAGCGACCACGACAACCGGCCGCCCATCTCGTCGAACGCGTCGTACCGCACGACGGCTAGATGCCGCAGTGCGCCGACGGCCTCGGCACGCAGGGCGGCCACCTCGCGGCGCAGTCCGGCGGCGTCGGCCGGCAGGTCCTCGGCGCCGCTGCCTGCCCGCTTGGTCCCGTTCCTCAGGGCCACCACCAGAGCGGCGAAGGCGACGAGGAGAGCGAGGATCGCGATTGCAGTGGCCATGCGGACGAGGGTAGGTCCTGGACTACTACCCTGAGTGCATGGCTCGCATCGCGTACCAGGGGGAACCCGGCGCCAACTCACACATCGTGTGCAAGGAGCAGTACCCGGACGCAGAGGCCGTGCCGTGCGCGTCGTTCGAGGACGTCTTCGCAGCGGTGACGAGCGGTGACTGCGACCTGGCCCTGATCCCGATCGACAACTCGATCGCCGGCCGCGTCGCCGACATCCACCACTTCCTGCCGGACTCCGGGCTGCACATCATCGCGGAGCACTTCCTGCGCATCCAGTTCACCCTGATGGCCACCCCGGACGCGTCGTTCGACACGATCAAGACCGTCCACAGCCACGTGCACGCGCTCGGCCAGTGCCGCAAGATCATCCGCGAGCTCGGCCTGACGCCGATCATCTCCGGCGACACCGCCGGCGCCGCGCGCGAGGTGGCCGAGGCCGCGGACCCGCTCCAGGCGGCCATCGCCCCGCCGCTGGCCGCCGAGATCTACGGCCTGCAGGTCCTGCGCCACGACGTCGAGGACGAGGACCACAACACGACCCGCTTCGTCGTGCTCTCCCCCGAGTTCGTGTCGGCCCCCCAGGGCAACGGACCCGTCGTCACCAGCTTCGTGTTCAACGTCCGCAACCTGCCGGCCGCGCTCTACAAGGCGCTCGGCGGTTTTGCGACCAACGGCATCAACATGACCAAGCTGGAGAGCTACATGGTCGGCGGCCACTTCGCCGCCACCCAGTTCCTCGCCGAGGTCGACGGCCATCCCGATGACCCCGACCTCAAGCGCGCGCTCGAGGAGCTGACGTTCTTCACGACCGACATCAAGATCCTCGGGGTCTACCCGGCGGATCCGTTCCGGGCCTGAGCGCTGCTGCTGCGGGACTCCCGGCAGGTGAGCCGCGCACCTAAGGTGGGCGCATGGTGGCCCCCTCCCCGACGACCGGCCCTCCGGCCCACGGAGCCGACAGTGAAGTCGGCCGGCTGCGCACGGTCCTGCTGCACCGGCCAGGACCCGAGCTGCAGCGCCTGACCCCGCGCAACAACGACCGCCTGCTCTTCGACGGGATCCCGTGGGTCGCGCGCGCCCAGGAGGAGCACGACGCGTTCGCCGAGGCCCTCCGCAGCCACGGCGTCGAGGTCCTCTACCTGACCGACCTGCTCACCGAGGCCCTCGCCGTCCCGGCCGCGCGCGCCGCCGTGATCGACACGACCCTGACCGGGCCCAGCGGCCGCGACCTGGGCGACCCGGTCCGCGAGCACCTGCGGGCGATGTTCCGCGCTGCGTCGCCCGAGGAACTGACCCACCTGCTCACCGCCGGCGTCCGCAACGACGAGGTCCGATCGGGCCTGGCGAGCGGCACGCTGGTCACGTCGCTGCTGTCCGACGACACGTTCCTGGTCGACCCGCTGCCGAACCTGCTCTTCACGCGGGACTCGTCGTTCTGGCTCCCCGACCGCGTCGCGGTCACCTCGC
This sequence comes from Nocardioides sp. CPCC 206347, assembly GCF_048654605.1. Taxonomy (NCBI): domain Bacteria; kingdom Bacillati; phylum Actinomycetota; class Actinomycetes; order Propionibacteriales; family Nocardioidaceae; genus Nocardioides; species Nocardioides sp. CPCC 206347. Next base: position 526,279 of record NZ_JBMCYZ010000004.1, on the reverse strand, counting down.
TCGCGATGCCCGCCCGGCGCCGGGAGACGCAGCTGACCGAGCTGATCTACCACTACCACCCGCGCTTCGCCGGGACCGAGCGGTTGCACGGCCACCACCTCGAACACGTCGAGGGCGGCGACGTACTGCTGCTCGCCCCGGCTGTCATCGCCGTCGGCGTGGGCGAGCGTACGACGCCCGCAGGTGCCGAGCGGCTCGCGCGCCAGGTGTTCCGGGCCGGTCTGGCGACCACCGTCCTGGCGGTCCCGATCGCGCAGGAGCGCGCGACCATGCACCTCGACACCGTCTGCACGATGGTCGACGTCGACAAGGTCGTGATGTACCCGAACGTCGCCGATCACCTGACGGCGTACGCCGTGACGGCCCGCGAACCGGGCTCGACCGTGATCGACGTCGCCCCGCCCGAGCCCTTCCTGGTCGCGGCGGCGAAGGCCATGCAGATCGACACCCTGCACCTCATCGACACCGGCCTCGACCCGGTCACGGCCGAGCGCGAGCAGTGGGACGACGGCAACAACACGCTCGCCCTGGCACCGCGACTGGCGGTCGCGTACGAGCGCAACGACGGCACCAACGCCCGCCTCGAGGAGGAGGGCATCGAGGTGATCCGGATCGCCGGCTCCGAGCTCGGGTCGGGTCGTGGCGGCCCGCGCTGCATGAGCTGTCCGGTCGCGCGCGACCCGCTCGGGTAACCCGGCTCGCCGGGACACGTTGTGACAGGTAATCCCGTGAGGCTCCCGTTGGGCGCCGGGGACGACTAAGGTCACCAGCAGCACATGGGGAGCCGGCCGCAGGCGACAGGTCCGGGTCAGGCACAGCGAAAGGGTCAGCATGGCAACGTTCTTCGAGCACTTCACCCCGCAGGAGATCGCGCGGATCAGCGCGACCGGGCGGCGCGTGAAGCTCCCCCAGGGCTGGTCGCCGATCTGGGAGGACACCCCGGCCGACAAGGCGTACATCCTCCTCTCCGGCACCGTGTCGGTCCGCCGCGACGGCGTCGAGATCGCCCAGCTGGGCCCCGGTGACATCGTCGGCGAGGCCGCGATCGTCGGCCACTCGCTGCGCACCGCCTCGATCGTGGCGCTGACCCCGCTCGACACCATCCACCTGACGGACGAGACGCTCACGCAGCTCGACGCCGAGTGGCCCACGTTCCACGCCGCACTCGTCGAGGTCGCCCAGTCGCGCTTCGGCAACACCGAGGGCTGATCGACTCGTGACATTGCCAGTGACGGGGCCGGATGATCCCGCCGCTGGCAATGACACGGGCGGGGTCATCGGTGCGCTCGAGGAGCACCTGCTCGGCGAGCGCCCGCAGTTCAACCGGGCACAGGTCGCCGAACAGTCCGGCGTACCGGTCGAGATCGCCCAGGAGCTCTGGCACCTGCTGGGTTTTGCCCACGTGCCCGATGACGCCGTGGCGTTCACCGCCGCCGACGTCGAGGCGGTCCGGCTCGCCAGCCGGCTGATCTCCGTCGGCGTGCTCAGCCCCGATCGCCAGGCCGGCCTGGTCCGCACCTGGGGCCGCAGCTTCGCGCGGCTCGCCGACTGGCAGGTCGCCCTGCTCGCCGACGTCGCCGTCGAGAGCGGCGCCGATCCCACCGACGGCCTGCTCGCCATCTCCGGCGAGGTGATGCCCCTGGTCGAGGAGCTGCAGTCCTACGTGTGGCGCCGCCACCTGCTGAGCGCGGGCGCCCGGATGCTGGCCGAGACCGGCTCCGGTGCATCCACGACGCTGGCCGTCTGCTTCGTCGACATCGTCGGCTACACCTCGCGCTCGCGCACCCTGTCCGACCGCGAGCTGGTCAGCTGGCTCGAGGACTTCGAGTCCACCGTGCTCCACCTGGCCGTCGACCGCGGCGGCCGGATCATCAAGAACATCGGCGACGAGCTGCTGATCGTGGCCGAGGACGTCGTCGCGATGGCCGAGCTCGCCGCCGAGCTCACCCGCCGCGGCGCCGACCCCGACGACCCGTTCCCCGCGGTCCGTGCCGGCGTTGCGTACGGCGACGTGGTCACCCGCCTCGGCGACGTGTTCGGGCCGACCGTCAACATCGCCGCCCGGCTCACCTCGATCGCCCGGCCGAGCACCGTGCTCGTCGACATGGGCGTCTACGAGGCGCTGTCGGGACGCACCGACGACGACCCGAGCGGAACAGCCCGTCCGGCAAGCGGAGCCTTGTCGTCGTACCGCTTGCGCCGCCTGCGGCGGGTCTCCGTCAAGGGCTACTCACGCCTGCACGTCTGGGCGCTGCAGCCCCACTGACCGCAGGCTGGCACGCCAGGTCAGCGGATGGTGACCTGGCGGTTGGCCAGGCCGTTGCGCGCGGAACGCTCCTCGGTGGTGAGGTCCGCCGTGTTGGCCAGCGCTGCGTCGAGCTTGGCCTTGAACGTCGTGGCGGCTTCCTCGAGCGGCTCGGGGCCGGTGCCGACGGGGAGGTCCCAGACCGGGGCGAGCAGGCCGTGGGCGCGGAACATGCCGACCAGGCGCGCGTCGGGAACGATCACGTCGTCACCGGAGACGTGCAGCCGCGCAAGGGCGTCGAGCAGCACGTCCTCGGGCTCGGGCATCACCCAGCGCAGGTGCTCCTTGGAGCCCATCGCGGTCCAGTAGGCCGCGGTGACCTCGGTCAGGCGTGCCGTCGGAGCGGCGGCACCGTCGGCAGCCTCGAGCGCTTGGGCGAGCTCGGAGCTGGCGTCCATGTCGGACACCCAGAACTCGAAGCCCTCGTGGACCTGGACCTTGAGGTCGCCGTCGGCGACCAGGTCCTGCAGGCGCGGGCTGTCCAGGCCGGGGGCGCTGGTCAGGGGGACCATGCCGAAGCCCGGCTCGGCCGCGAGGGCAGCGACCAGCACGGCACCGAGGTCGCGGGCGGGGTCGCCGAAGGAGTGCTGGACCTGCAGGCCGAGCCACACCTCGCCGCTGTCGCGGACCAGCGCGGGCGCGGCACCGGGGAGCAGGGAACAGAGCGTGACCACGCGGTCGGCGTACTCACCCTTGAGCGGGAGTACGGCGGTCGCGGCGGGGACCAGCTCACGCAGGGCGACGATGTCGCACTCCGACGGCAGGCCCTCGAACGGACGCTTCACGAACACGTCGGCGCCTCCGGCCGCACCGTGGCAGGCCTTGTAGCGCTTGCCCGAGCCACACGGGCACGGCTGGCGCGGACCGACCTCGCCGGCGGGGGTGTCGGTCGCGGTCCCGGATGACTTGGTGCGGTTCTTCTTGGCCATGCGCCGAAACCTACTCGGCCGCTCCCCCTATTCGCCGAAGCGGGTGTCGAGGAGGTCCAGCATGAAGCGCGGCTTGTCGCTGATCACGGCCTTGACGCCCAGGTCGAGGCAGATCTGGAGGTCCTTCTCCTTGTTGACCGTCCACACGTGGATGTCGCGGCCGCTGCGCATCAGGCTCTCCCGCAGGCGCGGGTACTGGCGGAGGATCTTGATGCCGGGACCGACGATCCAGTCCTTGCCGATGACGCGGCGCAGCATCGGCCACTGGTTTGGCTTGTCGAAGAGCTGGACGAGCTGGATGTCGGGGGCGAGCCGTTCGACGCGCTGCAGCGCGGTGAAGGAGAAGCTCATCACCCGCACCGGGGAGCCCGGCTGGTCCCAGCCGAACTCGCGCAGCATCTCGACCAGCCGCTTCTCCACGAGCCCGCCGAAGCGCGTCGGGTGCTTGGTCTCGATCGCCATCTCGACGCGGCGGTCGTAGTCGGCGACGGTCTCGAGCAGCTTGCGGAGGGTGAGCACGCTGTGCAGCGACTCGTCGGGTTCGGGCGCCTCGTCGTCGAGGTCGGCCCACGGGTTCTTCCACGCGGCGAAGTCGAGCTCGGACAGGTCGGCGAGGTCCATCGTCGAGACCAGGCCCTTGGTCGAGGCGGTACGACGAAGGTCGCGGTCGTGCACGCAGACCAGATGCCCGTCGGCGGTCAGGCGGACGTCGCACTCCAGGCCACCGGCGCCGGTGTCGAGCGCCCGCAGATAGGCCGCCAGCGTGTGTTCGGCGAGCTCATGGCTGGCACCGCGATGGGCAACCACCTGCGGCCGCAGGGGCGGGACGTCCGGCACGTGTCGATTGTGTCAGTACGCCGTGGGGGTTGGCAGCGACACTCAGGGATCGGTCCGAGGTCGCGCGGGGGTGAGTCCCTGGGCTCATCGTCGCCAGTGCAGGTAGACCCGTACGGCGTTGTCGCGGAACGCTTCTCGAGCACCTCTGGGCCGCGCAGCGCGAGGATGTCGACGAAGGCACCAATCACGGTCGGCAACGGTGTTACCGCCGTGTCCATCGGCCAACTCTGTGGCGCGCGGCTGGGTTGGTGGCGCGCGGCCGGATTGCAGGAGCCAGTCGGCTCGCGGGGGCTCGTGCATCAGGGCATGCCAACTTGCCGATGGCCGCGAGGTCGTGCACGGTTTGTTCACCAATGTAACTACTCGGGGGACTCTGAAATGAAAATGCGTGTGCGCACCGCCACCACACTGTCGGTCCTGGCGCTTGCCGCGACTGGCTTCACCGCGACCGCTCCTTCCGCCGAAGCCGCATCCGGCAGTGCGTGCGGTGCGTGGGCGGATACGGGCCTCGCAGGCGTCAAGGGTCGCATTTGTTGGTCCTGGACCTCATCGACCTTCTCCGCCAAGACCCAGGCCTACAACAGCGCCGGTGTCACCCGTTACCTCAAGGGTCAGATCACCATGACCGTCGGAACGCGTAAGCAATGGGACGGCAGCACTCCGCAGTACACCGTGCCGGTGGGCCAGGTCGTCACGCTGGCATCGACCACTCTCTACGAATCCCCGGCCCCGACGTCGTGCATCCTGCAGGGCAAGGTGATCAAGTCTGCGACTGGCGCAACGCAATGGACACAGACTCGAACCGTGGGTTGCTGAGAGCCCACGCTGGCATCTGGCCACGTGCCCGCAGCCAGGGCGGAAGGGCAGAGTTCGTCACCCTCGCCTGACGGGTCAGTCCTTGTTCTTGCGCGACTTGCGTCGCTTGACGGGCGGGACCACGAGCTCGGGGATCGCACGCAGGACGAACCGGTCGAAGTGCGGGACGGTGAAGGCCGCGTAGCCGTGCTCGGGGGTGTAGAGCAGGCCCATGTTGATCAACTCGGCCCGAGTCGGTCCGAGATTCTCCGAGGTGCGCTCAGGACCCATGACCTCGGCCACGACCGACGCCTTCTGTGGATCAGGGCCGAGTTGAGCCATGGCCCGCAAGTAGGCCCGCTGCAGCTCGGTGGCACGGTCGAGCCGTACGCGGAAGAACGACTCGTCGAGTTTGGCCTCGTAGCCGGGTACCGCAGCAATCACGTCACCGCGGGTGATCGTCGGTCCCTCGGCGACCGTCCAAACCGCGTACCCGAGCTCTTGGAGGAAGTACGGGTAGCCGCCGGTGATCTGCACGGCCTCGTCGAGGGCGTCAGAGGTGTAGTCGACGCCCTCCTCCTCGGCGGGCCGGGCGAGCGCGGCTCGGGCGTCGTCGGGTGAGAGGACGCTGATCGCCGGGAACTTGAACAGCCGCTCTGCGTAGGACTTCGCATCGCCCGCGAGCTCGGCGATTTGAGGCAGGCCGGCACCTACGAGGGTAATCGGCAGCTTGCGTTGAACCATCTTGTGGAGGGCCTCGATCACGGCCTCGAGCTGTTGCTTGCTGAGGAACTGGACCTCGTCGAGGAGGAGGACGACGCCGCGGTTGCGTTCCGCGGCGGCATGGCCGATCGCGAGGAGTACGTCGGTGAGGTCGAGAGCGAGGTTCGCGTGGTCCGCGAAGCCCTCGGCGGCCTCGACGTCCAGGCCGGCTGACCAGGTGCCGGCGGCGTCGACGCTGATCGTGAAGGACTTGAGGACCGCGGCCGCGTGCTGGAAGCGGTCGGTCCACTTGGCCTTGGGGGAGAGCTCGAACAGGGCGGTGCGGAGCCTGGTGGCGATGTCACGGCGGAACTCGGTCTCGTCGTTCTTACTGACCTCGAGCTCGACGACCACCCAGTCCCTGGTGAGTGCCTTGGTGCGAAACTGACCCAGGAGAACCGTCTTCCCGACTCCTCGTAGGCCGGTGATGATCATCGACTGCTCGGTCCGTCCGGCCTCGATCCTGGCCAGCAGGAGATCAAAGGACTCCAGCTGGTCGTCACGGCCGACGACGGCCTGCGGCTCGGCGCCAGCGTTCGGCGTGTAGGGATTGTTCAGGGCCTTCACCGGGCCCAACTTACACGTCTTAGAACGCTTTACTGAGTTCCTATAAATCGATCTAAAGTTCGTAAGACTTCTGTCTGGGAACGAGCGCTGCCGGAGTTGCCACCCAGGCCAGGCAGACAAAGCGACACTCAGGGATCGGTCCGGCAACGATCGGGGGCCACTCGGGGGTGGGTCCCGGGTAGGACCGGGGTCGGTCCCCGATGTCCCGGGCCGCGTTCCCGGGCACCGTTGAGGCATGAGCAATTACGAGAACTACCCCGCCCCTTCCCCCGCCGCTCCGCAAGGCACCGCCACTGTCGGCCGTCGGCTGACCCGTCGCTCGCACAACCGGATGGTCGCCGGTGTCTGCGGCGGTATCGCCGACCACTTCGGTGTCGACGCCACGATCGTCCGGCTCGTCCTGATCGCCGCGATCGTGTTCGGCTCCGGCGCCGGCCTGGTCCTGTACGTCGCCGGATGGCTGCTGATGCCCGAGGCCTGATCCGCCTAGGCTGGCGGCGTGCCCGACCTCGTGACCCGGCTTCGTGCCGCGGGCTGTGTGTTCGCCGAGGAGGAGGCCGCGCTGCTGGAGTCCGCAGCCGCGACGCCGGGCGAGCTCGAGAGCCTGGTCGTGCGACGGATCGCAGGCGAACCCCTCGAGTACGTCGTCGGGTGGGTCGCGTTCGACGGGCTCCGGGTCGCCGTGGAACCGGGTGTCTTCGTGCCGCGGCAGCGGACGTCGTACCTCGTGGAGCTGGCGGCCCTCGCCCTCGCCGGAGCTGACCGCGCAACGGTGCTGGACCTGTGCTGCGGGAGCGGCGCCCTCGGGCTGGCCCTCGCGCGGCGCCACAGCGGGACCGTGCTGCAGGCGACGGACAACGACCCGGTCGCGGTGGCCTGCGCCGCCCGCAACCTCGCACCGATCGGCGGGATCGCCCATCTCGGCGACCTCGACGCGCCCCTGCCCGCCGCACTGCGCGGGCAGGTCGACGTCATCCTCGCCAACGTGCCGTACGTCCCGACCGCGGCGATCGCGCTGATGCCGCCGGAGTCCCGCGACCACGAACCCCTCGGCACCGTGGACGGCGGGACCGACGGGCTCGACGTGCTGCGCCGCGTCGCGGCCCTCTCCCCCGGGTGGCTCAAGCCGGGCGGCACGGTCTTCTCGGAGGTCTCCGGCGACCAGGCAGAGCTCGCCACCGCGGCCTTCGCGGCGGCCGGGCTCGACGCGTGGATCCACCACGACCCCGAGCGGGAGGCGACGGTCCTCAGCGGGACTCTCCGCTGACGCCCGTCAGGCCGGGTTCGCGCCGCCCGACACGCTGTCGAGCAGGGCGTCCAACCCGGGCTCGTCGGCCTTGCGGCCGGTCACCGAGATCTCCAGGCCGGCCAGGCCCTCCGCGTCGGCGACCCAGCGGAAGAAGTTGTAACGCAGCCGGTTGGCCCCGTCCCGGAACGTGAAGTAGGCCGTGTCATTGGTCCGGTTCAGGAGCTCGACACCGACGAGGTCGGGCGAGTTCACGAACGCGTCGACCTTGGCCGCGACCATGTCGGCGACGGTCTCGGTGGAGGTGATCGCCTCGACCCGCAGGCTGAAGCCGCCGACGGCTGGCTCGCCGTCCGGCCGCCAGCGCACCTGGCGCTGCCTGTCGATCTGCGCCACGTCGAGCACGCCGGCATCGCTGCCGTTGTCCTTGACCTTGAACGCCACCCAGCCGGTCGGCGCCAGGTAGTTCCACCCACCCGCCTTGGTCCGCACCTGGTGCACCTCGTAGTCGGCGGGCGCGGTGAGGGCAGGGAAGTCGATGTCGGCGGCAGGTTCGCTGGTCGGCGACTCGTCGTCCGACGGCGTTTCCCCTTGTCCGTTGGGGTCTTCGGCGGCAGTCGGGTTGCGATCGAGGACGCGGGTGGCGCCGTACGCCGCACCGAAGGCGACGAGGAGCACCAGCAGGACGAGGCCGGCCAGGCGGAGGCCGCCGGTGCTCCGCTCGTCCTCGAGCGTCTCGACACGCGGCTCGCTGGGCGGCTCGGTCGGCGTGTCCATCCTCGGCCACTCGGGTCGCGACACCACCGGGTGCGGCGCGGCGTGGACGGTGACCGGCGACGGCAGTCCGGCCGAGCTCTCCGCCTCCCGGAGCGCCGCGACGAACGACGGGACATCGGGCCAGCGGTCGTCGGGGTTCGTGGCGAGCGCGCGCATCACCACGCCGTCGTACGACGACGGCACGGCCGCGATCGCCGACGGGGGTGGCGGCAGGGTCGGTGCGAGCAGGGCGCCGAAGCCGCCGTCGCGGACCAGGCGGCCGGTGAGCAGGTGGTAGGCGACGGCACCGAGGGCGTGGACGTCGGCGCGGAAGTCCAGGCCGATGCCGACGGCCTGCTCGGGCGCCATGTAGGCGGGCGTGCCGACGACCTGGGTCAGCCCACTCGCGTGCAGCATCGCCTTCGCGACACCCAGGTCGGCGACCAGCACCTTCTCCCCGCCCTCGGGCGTGGAGCGCAGCAACAGGTTCTGCGGCTTGATGTCGCGATGGATCACGCCGTGGCGGTGCAGCACCGCGATGCCGTCACCCGCCTGCGCCAGCAGGTCGACCACCCGCGCGTGGGGCAACGACGCACCGGGCTCGACGAGGTCGGCCACCGAGCCGCGGTCGGCGTAGGACATGACGAAGTACGGTGTGCCGTCGACCTCGCCGATGTCGTAGACGCGGACCACGTGGTCGGAGTCGGCGCGGCGCAGGATCCGGGCCTCCTCGAGGAACCGGTCGCAGACGTCCTGGCGCTGCGCCCAGTTGTCGGCGAGGGCCTTGACCGCGACGAGGGAGTCCAGCTCGTCGTCCTGGTAGAGCCAGACGGTCGCGAAACCACCCGCTCCGATCCGGTCGATCCGGCGGAGTCTCCCGAGACGCTCCGGCAAGGACACGCTGCGTATTGTGCCTCACAGGCACACAGGGAAACGGGACGACTCGGAGGCGTGCGTGGTGGAGGAACAGGCCGATCGGGCCGACCAGGTCGATCTGGACGAGCTGGCGCTGCGCGCTGCCGCCGGTGACCGTGCCGCGATCGAGGACCTGCTGGCCGCGATCCAGCCCCGCGTACGACGCATCTGTGGCCGGATGCTGCTGCATCCGCAGGACGCCGAGGAGGCGACCCAGGACGCCCTGCTCCTCGTGGCGACCAAGATCCACACGTTCGGCGGGCGCAGCAAGTTCACCACGTGGCTGCACGCCGTGGCGTCCAACAGCGCCCGGTCGACGTACCGCTCCCTGAAGAGGCGGGCCTCCGAGCACGCCGTCGACGAGCTCCCCGTCCACGCCGACCCGCGCACCACCAGCGTGATCGCGGGCAGTCGTCTCGACCTGCTCGACGCGCTCGAGGTGCTGGCCGCGAGCTCGCCGGACCAGGCGGAGGCGCTGGTCCTGCGCGACGTCCAGGAGCTCGACTACAACGAGATCGCGCGGTTGCTCGACACCCCGCTGGGCACCATCAAGGCCCGGATCCACCATGCCCGGCAGGCGATTCGCCCGTTGCTGCGCGTGCAGGACTGAGCCCTACGGGTCGAACGGACCCACCGTCACGGGTTCCGTCGTGAGCGGGATCCGGCAGTCCGACGGGTGGTAGGACCGCGCACTGACGTCGTGGGTCGCGCCCTGCAGGTCGGCCACCGTGGTGGCGCCGATCGTCGGCAGCCGCGCTCCGGTGCCCTTCCAGGTGCGGCCGTTGCTCGACGTGGGCCGGAGCTGGATCGTGAACCACGGGTAGGGGCCGATGGAGTTGACGCCGCTGCGGTGCGGGTCCTCGACGATCACCTGGCAGAAGATCCCGGTCAGGTCGGCGTTCTCGTCGACGACGGAGGCGGACACCTCGACCGTGAGCGGATCGGCCAGGCCGCGGGGGTCGGCGGTCATCGAGAAGCCCGGGACGTCCGGGAACGCCGGCAGGCCACTGGCATCGGCCATGGCCCGCTCGGCATCGGCCGTCGCCTTCGCCCGGACCTCCCCGATCAGCAGGTGCGCCACCGCCAGGCAGGGGTTGGCCGCCGCTGCGAGGACCGGCGCGTCCAGCTCCTCACCGGCCGTGGCGAGCGCGGTGTCGAAGCCGGCCGGCGGGGTGGCCGCGTCACACGGCACACCGAGCTGCTTCATCAGCTCCACCGCGAGCTGGTCGAGCTCACCACTCGCGATCGCCTCGAGCTGCTCCACCGACGGCAACGACGGCGGCAGGCCGACGGATGCGAGCACGGCGCCGATCGCGGCCTTGGTCGCATAGCCGGTCACCGTCTCGCACGACTTCGCTGCGTCGCCCGCTCCCCCGGCACCGAGCGCCAGGCACAGCGGGTTGAGCTTCGACACGATGTCGACGACCCCGGAGATGACGCCGTTGTAGGCGTACGAGACCAGTTCGTAGACCTGGACGACCACGCTCACGATCGCGCCGGCGGCATCGACGATGAAGTCGACCACCTCGCAGTACCACGCATCGCAGCCCTTGGGCGGTGGGAAGGCGCCCGGGCAGTAGGTGCCCGACTGCCGGTAGAACTGGCTGGCGACGTACGACTGGAAGTCCTGGCTCGCGGTCGGGCTGGTGGTGTCCCACTTCGGCGCAGGCCCCTTGTCCCACGGGACATCCACGACCAGGCAGCCGACCGCCTTCGGGTTCGGGGCGCGGCCGGCATCGACCTTCACCGTGTTGACGGCGAAGTCGACCCCGGTCTTGTCCGACTGGTGGGTGGGCAGCTGCACGAAGACGCTGGGGGACGCGGCGGCCGGCCCGGCTTCGGCGACCACACGGACGTAGACCGTGCTCCCCTCGACGGGTAGCTCGACCGGCGCGGCCACCTCCGTCAGGTCGGTGACCGGCACGATCGCGCCGTACGACGCCTGGTCGGTCAGCGTGCCCGTCGGCATCGGTGGCTGGAGGGCCACCGCAACGCTGCCGGTGCCAGATCCCTTGCCAGATCCCTTGCTGGGCGCGGGTTTCGCGTCCGCGCGCGGGATGGAGGCCGTGTCGATGGTGAAGCTGCCGGAGCGTCCCGATCCACCGCCGGACGCCTCCGAGACGCCGGACGCGAGCAGCCCCGGCGGGTTGAGCGCGAGGTTCGAGGCGCCGCTGTTGGTCGTCAGGACCTGCCAGCGCACGCGCGTTGCCGCGGGCGACGCGGCGGCCCAGTCGAGCTCCAGCTCCTGGTGCTTCGTCCCGAGCTGGATGCCGGTGCGCGGCCCGTCCGGCGTCTTCACGGTCAGCGAGATCGCGGAGGGCTGACCGACGACCGAGGCCAGGGTGCCGTCGCTGGGCACGCGGAGCTCGCCGGAGGCCACCCGGACGGGGATGTCGCCCGACATCCGCCACACCTCGAACTGCAGGTGCCTGCCGTTGAGGGCGGGAAGCAGGTGGGCGATGGAGGTCCGGGTGCCGACAGCGATGAGCTCGTCCTGCGAGGCGGGGACCCGGATCCACGGCCTGCTGTCGACCGAGAGGTGCAGGAACACCAGCCCGTTGGCCTGCGGAACGGCCAGCTCGCCGTCGACGATCGAGGCATCGCCGGTCCAGCCGAAGGCGTCGCGACAGCGGTCCGGCACGGTGACCTCGACCTTGCCGGACTCCAGCTCACCCGACGCCCCCTTGCCGGCCCGCGCGAAGAACACGTGGGTGCCGGGCGAGAGGTCGGGGACGTCCGTCCTCCCGTCCTTCTGGGGCCGACCGACCTGGACCCAGCCCGCTGCGGAGCCGCCGCGGAAGAACGTGAGCTCCTCGGCCCCCTTGGCCTCCAGGGTGACGCCGCAGCCCTTGCCCGCAGCGGTGATGGTGAGTCCGTCCAGGACGGGGCCGTCGATGATGGCGAGATCGGGGCCGTTCAGGAGCGCGACACCGGCGTCGGGGGCCACCTGGATGACGGCGGTGCCTCGTGCCTTGCCGGTGCCGAGCAGCACGTCGGCGCTGGGCACGCCGATCCGTTCGGCCACGTCCTGCGTGTCCTCGTCGGGCAGCAGCGGGACCGGGACCGGGACGTCCTCGTCCCCCGGGGCCTGCCCGACCAGCACCGTGACCGGCGCCGTCTCGGAGACCTTGCCGTCCTCGTCGGTCAGTACCGCGTGGACCGTGTGGCGGCCGACGCTCAGCGCGGGCAGCTGCAGCGAGGAGCTGCCGCCAGCAGGCTGGTCGACGTCGAGGGGGCGCGCGCCGTCGTACAACGTGACGGAGGTGAGGCCCTTGTCGCTGAACCCCTCGGCGGCGAACCGGAAGACCGAGCCGATGCGGCCGCGGTCGGGGCCTTCGAGGGACAGCGTGCTCGGGAACGGCATCGCGGCGTAGCGCGCGTCACCGCCGGCGGCCGCCGGCTCCGGATCATCGGAGCGGCGCTCCAGGAAGAGCACCGTCACGCCGGCCACCAGCAATGACCAGGCCACGACGTGGGCCACCCAGGTCCAGACGCGACGTGACATGGCGAGACCGTATGCCCGCGAACGCCCGCCCCAGGCCGAAAACCCCCACCAGTACGGGGATTTACACGTGATCCCTACCCTGCCCGCGCCGCCGAACCCCTACGGTCGTCGCATGGGCTGGGTTGCTGCTGCCGTCTCCGGCGTCGCTGCGACCGTCGGCGTCACCACGATCGTGATCGGCCTCCAGGCCGACGCCACCGGCGGTGGACCTGCCGACGTGTGGATCGACGGCCCCCGTGCCGAGGCATCGCTGGCTCCCGGCGACATCGTCGTCAGTGCCCACGCGACGGCCGAGGCCCGCATCGAGGACCTGGTGCTGGAGGTCGACGGCCAGCAGGTCGCCGACGCCCAGGACGTCGAGCGCAACGGGAAGCTCGTCTACGCCACGTTCACCTGGACTGCCGACGAGGGCGAGCACGTCCTCGTGGTGACCCAGGAGGGCGGGGACGGCGCCCGTTCGGCCGAGCGCCTCGTGTACGTCGGCGAGCCCCTCACGCCGGTGCCCGCAAAGCCCACGCCCACGCCGAGCGAGAAGCCGTCGGAGAAGCCGAGCCCGTCGGGGACGCCCAGCCCGTCGGAGACCGCGTCGGAGAGCGCGACCCCGACGGTCGAACCGAAGCCCGAACCCAGGCCGACGAGGAAGCCGACCGAGAAGCCGACCCCGGAGCCGGAGCCCCAGCCGGCGCCGGTCATCGACGCCGCCTCCATCGCGGGCAACCCACCGACCGTCTACCAGGGCAACTACTGCCCGACGTACACGGTGCAGGTGCAGGCGCGGGTCCGCAACGCCACCAAGGTGACCGTGCTGATCGCCGGCGTCTCACGCACCTTCGCGATGACCGCGAGTGGAAGCTCGTGGACGGCCACCCTTCCGTCGGGCTACGACCCCGGCGCCATCGGCACCCACGGTGTGAGCGTGCGGGCGGTCGGTCCGGGCGGGACCGCCACCCGCCCGGTCGGCGACCTGCTCATCAAGGCTGCGTGCCCGAAGGACTGAGCGCTCAGGTCGACGAGCCGAGCACCACGGTGCCCTCGACCTTCAGCACGTTCGTGCACTTCGCGGTCGTGATGACGCAGCGCTGGATGGACAGGGCCGACGTGCTGTCCTGGCCGGTGAGGGCCACCACGGTGTCCGCATCGTCGGCCCACTCGGCGCCCATCAGGTAGCCGCCCGGGTCGAACTCGTGCCGCAGGTTGCCGGTCGTCGAGTCGACGACCTCCAGCTTCGACGGCGAGGGCCCGTCGCCGGTGGCGACGCCGAGGAGGAGCTGCTCCCCGTCGCTGGAGTACGGCGCCGCCGAGGCCGCGCGGCGCTCGCACTGGTCCCACCACTGCTCGACCGCGTCCAACCGGCCGCCGGTCACGCAGCCACCCACCGGGTTCTCGGGTGCGTAGTCGGGGTTGGGGGTGCTGCCGACGGCGTACTTCCCGTCGCCGGACGTCTGCGGGACGTCGATGTCGCGCGGCAGGACGAGCAGCTCGTGCGACCAGCGGTCGGTGTCGGTCTCCACGACCAGGTGCTCCTTGCCGACCTCCCACCCGGTCAGCACGCCCTTCGCGGTGAGGGCGATCCCGGGGATGCTGAGCGAGGTGGTCATGAAGTCGAGCTCCTCGCCGGGGCCGTCGATGACGTCGAGCGGCGTCGCCCTCCGGGTCGCGAACTCGGCGGACTTCCAGGTCACGCCGTTGCCGTAGACCACCCGGTCCCGCTCGGCCGAGACGTCCCACAGGCCGCGCCACTCACCGATGCGCCAGCTCCTGCCGTCGGCGCCGATGAACGTGCCGATCCGCAGCGGGTCGGCACTGCCGTCCTCGGCACCCTCGATGAAGAGCCACCCGCCCTTGACCCGCTGGAGCGCGACGACCTCGCCGGTTCCGACGCCGGTGGGTACGGCGACGTCCTGGTCGCCGTCGTGGATCGCGCCGTCCGCGTAGTAGAAGAGACCGCCGTCCTCCGGGCCGTCCGTGCCGTCCGTGGCCCTGCTGCCCGTCTCCTTCGCCGTCGACCGCGACGAGGTGTCGCGCCCGGTGCTGTCGTCGTCGCCCCCGCTGGCCACGGCGAGGGTGACGCCGCCCGCCGATCCGAGGACGGCGGCAGCCGTGAGGGAGACGATGGTGAGGCGGTTCATGGCAGGTCCTTCATCACTGGGGATTGTGTCTGGTCTGATGCCGGATCCGGTGATTTGGTTGCCGAACGGCGGACCTCAGCGCCAGGGACGCAGGAATCGCGGAGCGAGGTCGACGCTCACGCCCGCGAGGTGCTCGACGAGGGCATCGGTGTCCACGGTGATCAGGCCGGACCGCCAGGCCAGGATCGTCTCCACGAACCCGCCGATTCCCATCAGGACGTTCACCCGGAACGCGACCTCGTCCACATCGGCGCGCAGGTAGGGCCGTGCAAGGTCGATGACCAGGTCGACGGCCATCTGGATCGTGTCGCGTCGGCGCTGCTCGAGGACGGCGCTGCCCGAGTGGTCGCCGAAGATGATCTGCGCACGACGAGGCTCGTCGCCGACGTGGTGGACGATGGCCACCAGCGCGGCATGCAGCTGCTCGACCGGGTCGTCGTCGGCGTACGGCGTGATCGCGCCCAGCAGCATCGTCAGGGTCTCGTCGCGCATCTGGTCCCAGATCGCGGCCAGGAGCGCGTCGCGGTCGGTGAAGCTCTCGTAGAAGTACCGGTCGGTCAGCCCGGCCCGCGCGCAGACCCCGCGCATCGTCACGGCCGCCCAGCCGCTCTCCTGCCAGATCTCGAGCGCAGCGCCGAGCACGGCCTCGCGTCGCTCGGCGCGGCGCTGGTCGGCCGACTTGCCGCCGTAGCTCCGGCGCGGGGCAGGTGAACTTTGCACACGAACATCTTGACGGCAGGTGCCCTCAGATTGCAATCTGATGGCATGCGCCTTCAGATTGAGCCTCGACGACACGGCTCGCTTCGCAGCAGGGTGACGGCCGACCTGACGGCTGTCACCCTCCGGCCACTGACCCTCGCGATCCCGCTGAACACCTCCGGCATCCGGTTCACCCGCGGCCTCGTCGCGACCTTCATGGCCGCCGTCGGGCCACCGATCCGCGGGAGCAGGATCAGCCGGGTCGCCAAGCCGGTGGCCACCGGACCCAGTCCGCGCGGCGAGTGGGTGCGGGCACCCGGGGCCGACCGCGAAGACGCCGTCATCCTCTACATCCACGGCAGCGGCTACGCCATCTGCTCGGCCCGCACCCACCGCGGCATCACCACGCGGCTGTCGGCGAGGACCGGGCTCCCGGTGTTCGCCTGCGACTACCGGCTCGCGCCCTCCCACCGCTTCCCCAGCGCCGCGGACGACGTCCGGGCGGCGTACGACTGGCTCCTCGGCGAGGGCCACCCGGCCGACCGGATCGTGCTGGCCGGCGACTCGGCCGGCGGCCACCTCGCGGTCGACCTCGCCCTCGAGCTGATCCGCGAGGGCCGGACGCCCCCGGCCGCGCTTGTCGCCTTCTCGCCGGTGCTGGACCTGAGCATGGCGCTGGCCGCGTCGCGCGAACGGATGCGGCGCGACCCGATGACCTCGGCGTCCAGGGCCGCAAGCCTGGTCGACCTGTACGTCGCCGGCGAGACGCACCCGCGCCTGCGCCTGACCTTCGACGGGGCCGACCGGTTCCCGCCCACGCTGGTCCAGGCCGGCGGCCGGGAGATGCTCGCCGCAGACGCGATCGAGCTCGCCCGCTGCCTCGAATCGGCAGGAGCCCGCTGCCAGCTCGAGGTGTGGCCCGAGCAGATGCATGTCTTCCAGGCGCTGCCTCGACTGGTGCCCGAGGCGGACCGCGCCCTCGCGCGGGCGGCCGCCTTCGTCGACGCCGAGCTGGAGGCGCAGAGCCGCCGCGGCGCACTGACCCTGGTGAAGGAGGCGTGATGGGACGCCAACGCACTCGCGACGCCGGAGCCGTCGTGACGGGCGCCGGCAGCGGGATCGGCCGGGCCTTCGCCCGGGAGCTCGCTCGGCGCGATGGGCGGGTGGTCTGCTCGGACGTGGACGAGGTCGGGCTCAAGGAGACGGTCGACCTGATCGCGTCTGCCGGGGGTGACGCCGTTGCCGTCGGTTGCGACGTCCGCGACATCGGCCAGGTCCAGGCCCTCCACGACACGGCCCTCGACTGGCTCGGCCACGCACCGCACGTGATCATCAACAACGCCGGGATCGGTGCTGGCGGCAAGGTCGTCGGCGAGGCGCCGATGGCCGACTGGCAGCAGACCATCGGCGTCAACCTCTGGGGCGTGATCCACGGTTGCCACGTGTTCGTGCCGACGCTGCGTGAAGCCGGACGAGGCGGCGTGATCAATGTTGCCTCGGCCGCGGGCTTCACCGCGGCACCCCGGATGGGCGCCTACAACGTGAGCAAGGCGGGCGTCGTCAGCCTGTCCGAGACCCTCGCAGCCGAGCTCGCCGGCACCAGGATCGCCGTCACCGTGCTCTGTCCGACGTTCGTCAGGACCAACATCTTCGGTGGCGAGCTGATCGATCCGGGAGCGGCCGGGCTGGCCCGCAGGATCGCCGGGATCGTCGGTTTCTCCGCCGACCGGGTGGCCCGGACGACCCTCGACGCCCACGACCACGGCCGGCTCTACGTCGTGCCCCAGCTCGATGCCCAGCTGCTCTGGCGCACCAAGCGCCTGCTGCCTGCGCCGTACACCCGGGTGGCCGGATTGCTGGGCCGCATGATCCCGAACGACTGATCCGACCGCGTGCACACCGACGAGAGGACACCACGATGACCTACGACTTCGACGCCATGCTGCAGACGATCAAGGACAAGCAGTGGTCGCTGGCCGACATCGACTGGGACGCACCGGGCGCCGAGACCGTGACCGACGAGCTCCGTGCCAAGATGCTGCCGTTCATGGCCGACCTGGTGTGGATCGAGCACGTCGGGGCACGGGGCTTCGCGTCCCTCGCCACGAAGGCACCGACGCCCACGATCCGCCGCATCTACGAGTACTTCCACGCCGAGGAGCAGAAGCACGCCAACGCCGAGCTGGCGCTGATGAAGCGCTGGGGAATGCTGGACGAGGACGGCAAGGCACCCGAGCCGAACATCAACGTCAAGCTGGCGATCAAGGTCCTCGACGACTACGGCGACGGGCTGCCCCTCACCGGTCTGGCGACCCTGATCCCGCTGCTCGAGTGTGCGCTGGACGGCGCCCTCGTGAAGTTCCTCCTCGACGAGGTCAAGGACCCGGTCTGCCACGAGGTCTTCCGCCACATCAACTCCGACGAGGCCCGGCACATCACGGTGGACTTCCAGGTGCTCGAGCTGATCGGCGCCGGACCGCTGCACAAGCTGGTCATCGAATCGGTCGCGCTGCTCAAGCCGCAGGTGGTGCTCGGCCTGATCGTGGTGTTCGTGCCGCTGATCAACAAGATGCGCGACAACATCGTGGCCATGGGCCTGCCGGAGCAGAAGCTCTACAACGCGGTGAAGCGCTTCGCGACGATCGGCTCCCGCGGCGACTTCACCCACCGGATCCCGGCGTACCACGTGCTGCGCGCCCAGGCCGCGATGGTGGTCGACCGCACGTCGCCGTACCACCGGTTGCTCGCCGACCCGATGGTGAAGCTGACCTCCTACGTCCCGGTGCGGCTGCTGGGCAAGCCACAGGCGTGGGTGGACGAGCTCACCCACGAGCCGGTGGCCTCGTGAGCAGCGGCGGGTTCGAGGGCCGGGTCCTGCGGGGCAACCAGTGGCGCGGGCAGGCCTTCACCGGTCTGCGCGTCGCGATCCTCGCCCGAGGACGCGAGGCCGCCGTGATCGCGCCGGAGATCATTCGTACTGCGGCAGCCGTCAAGGTGTTCCAGGAGGAACCCGACTGGCTGGTGCCCTGGCCGATCGCGCTCCCCCGGACTCTGGTGCAGCCGGCCGCCCGCCTGCACCTGCGCCTCGGCGTCCGCGATCCCTGGACCCGGCGCCGGCTCACGCCGGACGGCCGCTTCAACAGGCACCGCCCACGCATCGACGGGCGCTACTACGCCGCGCTCCAACAGCCGCACTGCACCCTGATCACCTGGCCGGTCTACGCGATCGTGCCCGGCGGCGTCCGCAGCGCCGAGGGCATCGAGCACCACGTGGACTGCATCATCCTGGGGACGTCGTCCGCGTTCGCCAGCACCAGCTCCCGAGAGGACGCCCACGCATGACCACCACCCCCGACCACGAGGTCGTGATCATCGGCGGCGGCTTCTCCGGCATCGGCGCCGCCATCCTGCTCGACAAGGCAGGGTTCTCCGACTACCTCCTGCTCGAGGCCGGCGACGGCCTCGGCGGCGCGTGGCACTGGAACACCTACCCGGGCGTCGCGGTGGACATCCCCTCCTTCAGCTATCAGTTCTCGTTCGAGCAGATGGCCGGCTGGTCCCGGGTCTACGCGCCCGGCAGCGAGCTGAAGGCGTACGCCGAGCACTGCGTCGACAAGTACGACGTCCGGCGACGTACCCGCTTGCGGACCACCGTGGTCGCGGCGACCTTCGACGACGACGACCACACGTGGCGCCTCGACACCGCCGCGGGCGACGTGATCACGGCCCGCCACGTGGTCAGCGCGACCGGCGTGCTGACCCAGCCCAAGCTGCCCGACATCGAAGGCCTTGCGGACTTCACGGGCACCGTGATGCACACGGCGCGCTGGGACCACGGCGTCGACCTCACCGGTCGTCGGGTGGCCGTGATCGGCACCGGAGCCTCCGCCGTGCAGGCGATCCCGGAGATCGCCCAGCAGGCCGCGCACCTCACCGTCTTCCAGCGCACCCCCATCTGGTGCCTGCCCAAGCCGGACGCGGCGCTCCCCTGGCCGGCCCGCGCCGGTCTCCGCGTGCTCCCCGGCGCCGGGCGCCTCGCACGGCTGGCGAGCCAGTCGTTCGTCGAGGCGACCTTCCCGGTCGCTGCCCACTTCGCAGGCATCGTCCCGATGGCGGCCCTCGGCGAACGGATCGGACGTGCCTACCTGCGCCAGGCGGTGCGCGATCCCGAGGTGCGCGACCAGCTCACTCCTCGCTACGCCCTGGGCTGCAAGCGCCCGAGCTTCTCCAACGCCTACCTGCCAGCGTTCAACCGGTCGAACGTGACCCTGGAGACGGCCGGCATCGCTGCAGTCACGCCGACCGGTGTCCGCACGAACGACGGCACCGAGCACGAGGTCGACACCCTGGTCCTCGCCACCGGCTTCAAGGTGTTCGAGAAGGGCAACATGCCACCGTTCATCGTGCGCGGGGCGAACGGCCTCGACCTGGAGAAGTGGTGGGAGGAGAACCGCTTCCAGGCCTACCAGGGCGTCAGCGTCCCCGGGTTCCCGAACTTCTTCACCATCCTCGGCCCGTACGGCTACAACGGGTCGTCGTACTTCAACCTGATCGAGACGCAGAGCGCCCACATCCTGCGCTGCCTCCGTCGCGCCCGACGCGACGGCGCGACCCGGGTCGAGGTGACCGCCGCCGCCAACGAGAACTACTTCACGCAGGCCCTGGGACGGCGCAAGCACCAGGTGTTCTTCCAGGACTCCTGCAGCCAGGCGAACAGCTACTACTTCGACGCCAACGGCGACGTACCCTTCCGGGCCGCCACCACCCTGGAGACCATGTGGTCGTCGCGGCGGTTCCCGCTCGACCACTACGCGTTCAGCGACTGAGCCCCTCAGAGCTCGGCGATGATGCGGGCCCGGCTGGCGTCGTACTCGTCGCGGCTGACGAGGTCGCGGCGCAGCAGGTCGTCGAGCTCGGCGAGCCGCTCGCCGGCCGTGCGGGTGTCGCGCGGTGCGGCCGGCGTGGCAGGGGCCGCGGGCAGGGACGCAGGCAGGGACGTGACCGGTCCCGCCGAGGACCAGTCGAACTCCCAGTCCTGCGTCTCGGGGTCGATGAGGACGGGGATCTCGCCGACGTACAGCAGCGGCATCCGCATCGCAGGGATGATCTTCTTGGCTTCCACCTCGAACGGCGCGACGTCGTTGCCGTGGATCCGCAGCTTCAGTGACAGCAGCGGTTCGCCGTTGACCTCGACGCCCGTCTGCTCGAAGGACAGCACCTGCGCCTGGGCGGGGCGACCCTTCAGCTTCAGCCGGTACACCTTCATCTGCGACCGGTAGCGGGTGGTGCCGATCAGCAGGCCGAGGGCGAGGTCCAGGATCGTGATGCCGATGCCCGTCGGCAGCAACCAGCCGCTCCCGGGCTCGTCATCGATGGCCAGTCCCATGATCAGGAAGATCGGGCCGACGATGCCGCAGAGGAACATGAACAGCACGATCGGCACGTAGGCGCGGAGCACGGACGGGGGGCGCGGCGCTTCCTCGGGAGCGAGACTCACGGAGCCAGCGTAGGACTCGGCGGCGTGTTGGTCAGGCCTGCGACCGCAGGTACCGCCCGAAGTGCGGCACCGTGAACGCGATCCGGCCACGCTCGCCGGAGTAGATGAGCCCCTTCTTCAGCAACGAGTCGCGGGCCGGGGAGAGCGACTGCGGCTTCTTCCCGAGTACGACGGCCACGTCCGACGTCGCGACCGATCCGACCGGGTCGTCGGCCTCCTCGGTGGCGGCGTCGGCCATGGCGCGGAGGTAGTCGCGCTCGGCGGGGGTGGCGCGTTCGAAGCGGGAGCCGAAGAAGCCGACGGCCAGCTCGCGCTCGGCCTCGGGACTGGCGACAGCCACGTCTTCGGCGGTGATCGGGGTGCGGGGAGCGAGGTCCCAGACCGACCGGCCGTAGGCCTGGATGAAGTAGGGGTAGCCGCGGGTGGCGTCGTACATCGCCGACAGGGCCTCGGCCGTGAACCCGGCCTCCTCCTCGGACGCCGGCGCGACGAGCGCGCGGTCGGCGGCGTCGCGGGAGAGCCGGTCGATGCGCTGGTAGGAGAACAACCGCTCGGAGTAGGACTTGCTGGCCGACAGCACGGCCGGCAGGTGCGGCAGTCCCGCGCCGACCACGATGACGGGCAGGCCGTTCTGGCTCAGCTCGTGGCAGGCCGCGCACAGCGCGGAGATGTCGTCGGGGCCGAGGTCCTGCATCTCGTCGATGAAGATGCCGACGCCCTTGCCGACATCGGCCGCGAGCCCGCCGACGTCGGTGAGCAGCTCGACCAGGTCGATCTCGATGTCGCCGGAATCGGCCCGCCCACGCACCACCGGTGCATCGATCCCGGGACTCCAGCGGTCGCGCAGCTTGGCGTCGACACCGGCGTCACGCTGGGCGAACGAGCGGATCACGCCGAGCACGTGGTCGGCCTCGGAGGCCTCGGGATGTCCGAGCTCCCGCACCGCCTGGTGCAGCGCCGAGGACAGCGGGCGGCGCAGCGATTGGTCGGGCCGCGCCTCCAGCTTGCCGGTCCCCCAGCCCTTGCGGACCGCTGCCGACCGGAGCGCGTTGAGGAGCACCGTCTTGCCGACACCGCGCAGCCCGGTCAGCACCAGCGAGCGCTCGGGGCGACCGCGCGAGACCCGTTCCAGCACCACGTCGAACGCCGAGAGCTGCTCGTCCCGGCCGGCCAGCTCGGGGGGACGCTGGCCGGCGCCGGGGGCGTACGGGTTGCGGATCGGATCCATGATCCGACGCTATCGGGATCTCTAGCCTCAGCCTTAGATCCCGCTAGCGTGTCGGATCGATGCCCCGTCGATCCCGGTCGATCCGCAGGTCAGCTCTTGCGGTGACGGCCCCGGGAGAGGACGCCGACACCGGCGAGGACACTGCCTGCACCCAGCGCCAGCAGCCACGGCTCGACCACCGCTCCGGTGGCGGGCAGCACGGCGTCGGACTGCTCGACCAGGCCCAACACCTCACCGGGCACCTCGTCACCGAGGCCGTCGACCTCACCCAGGTCGTCGCCGGTGTCCACGACGTTCTCGATGTCTTCCCCGTCGTCGATGCCCTCGTCGGTCTCGTCCGGGTCGTCGGTCTCGTCGACGCAGTCCGCGGTGGCCGGGACCTCGGGGCTCACCAGGACCATCTCGGTCCACGCGGCAGCGGTCTCGACGTCCTGCGCAGCCGCGTCGACCACGGTCACGCCGGACCCGTCGACCTGCGACCAGCCGTCACCGGCGGGCGCGGTCGCGGAGGCAGCGTCCGTCTTCTCCACGCTCGGCGTACCGGCGCGCTCGGCACCCGTCGGGGCGTACCCGTCCGGCGCCGAGGCGGCCCAGATCTCCTCGGTGGCGGCGGGAGCGGTCTGCGTGAAGGCGCCCTTGACCCAGCCGGCACCGGCCGGCTCGTCACCATCGGCGAGCTCGGCCGTCTCGGTCGTCGTACTCGCGACCCGGGTCGAGGAGGTGGACGTCGATCCGGCCGGGCCGGCAGCACCGTCGGCGACCCAGGTGGTCTCCTCGTGGGAGAGCTCGGAGACGGCCGGTACGGCGGCCTGGTCGACGATCCACACGGTCGTGGTCACGGCCGGGGTCACCTCGACGTCGCGCGTCGCGCCGGTCGGCGACCAGCCCTTGCCGCCTTCGTCGGCGTTCCATCCGGCGACCTCCCACCGGGTGCGACCGCTCTGCTGGTGGACGAACTCGGCCTCCGTGCGGGTCACGGCCGGGGTGACGACCTGGGTCTCGTGGTGGCCGACCTCGGGGACCGCCGGCACGAAGGCCCGGTCGATCACGGTCCGGACCCAGGCCCGCTCGAGGGCGTCGACCTGGCGGCTCCACGACCAGGTGCCCCGGGCCGGGCTCACGGTCCGGGTGAACTCGAACTCGGTCGTCGGGACCGAGCGCTGCCACAACCACTCGACGTGGGTGACCTCGCCGATCGTGGTCACGACGGCCGGGTGGTCGACCTGCGCATAGACGGCGGGGATGGCGGGCAGGCCACAGGCTGCGTCCTCGGCGGCCTGGGCGGCGGACGGTGCGAAGCCGAGGACGGCGGCAGCAGCGAGGGAGAGCGGTGCGATCAGGCGCTTGTTCATGGGGGACCTCTGGTTCCTTGGGGGGTGGTTCGCGCCCGAGTGCGAATGACCGACCAACCGGGCCGAACCGGCCGGGTCACTGCGTCCGGCCACAATCAGGACCAAGGTCCCGGGTGCTGTCCGGACGGGGATCTAGGCTGGTGTCGTGCCCGAGCTGCCCGAAGTCGAGGCGCTGGCCCTGGACCTGAGGAGCCGGCTCGCGGGGCGCGCCATCACTCGCGTCCACATCGCCGCGTTCAGCGCCCTCAAGACCTACGACCCCCCGCTGGCCGCGATCGAGGGCGCCCTTGTCGACGACGTACGACGCCACGGCAAGTTCCTCGACATCGAAGCCAGCGGCCTGCATCTCGTGCTGCACCTGGCACGTGCCGGCTGGATCCGCTGGAAGGACGACGTCCCGCCGTTGCCGCCACGACCGAACGCGAAGTCGCCGCTCGCCGTCCGGGTGGTCCTGGACGAACAGGACGGCCAGACCCCCGGCCTCGACATCACCGAGGCCGGCACCAAGAAGTCCCTGGCCCTGTTCCTGGTGCGCGACCCGCTCGACGTCCCCCGCGTCGCGTCCCTCGGCCCGGACCCGCTCGACGACGAGTTCACCATCGAGCGACTGGCCGGGATCCTCAGGGACGCCGGGCGCAAGCAGCTCAAGGGAGTGCTGCGCCAGCAGGGCACCATCGCCGGCATCGGCAACGCCTACTCCGACGAGATCCTGCACGCCGCGCGGATGTCGCCGTTCAAGCCGGCCGACGGCCTGACCGACGACGAACTGGCGACGCTGTACGCCGCCGTCCGCACCACCCTCGGCGACGCAGTCGAACGCTCGCGGGGGTTGCACGCCAGCGAGCTGAAGGCCGAGAAGAAGTCGAACCTCGCCGTCCACGGCCAGACGGGCAAGCCGTGCCCGGTGTGCGGCGACATCGTCCGCGAGGTGTCCTTCGCCGACTCGAGCCTGCAGTACTGCGCGACGTGCCAGACGGGCGGGAAGCCACTCGCCGACCGACGGATGAGCCGGCTCTTGAAGTAGCGGGATACTGGAACCATGATCCCCTCAGTCGAGACCGATGGCGTGCCGCACCCGATCCCCGAGGGCCTCCTGGTCCTCGACGTCCGCGAGGACGACGAGTGGGCCGCCGGACACATCGAGGGTGCGGTGCACATCCCGCTCGGAGACCTGCCGACGCGTCTGGGCGAGTTCGTGGAGCTCGAGCCGGAGCAGACGCTCATCGTGTGCAAGGCCGGAGGCAGGTCCGCGCGGGCGGGCGCCTATCTCGGTCAGCAGGGGTACGACGTCGTGAACCTGATCGACGGGATGATCGGGTGGGAGCGGGCTGGCCGGGCCATGGTTGCGGACACCGGCCAGCCGCCCACCGTCATCTGACCAGGGTCACTGGGTCGGGACGCCCTCGGTGAGGTTCTCCAGCTCCTCCTGAAGGCTGGCGAGGTCCTCGGGCGACAGGTCCGTCGGGAGGTCCGACGGGAGGTCGGACGGGAGACCCGTCGGGCTCTCCTCGGTGCCCGGGTCGCTGCCCGCGCCGTCGTCCGAACCCTCGTCCGAGCTGTCCTCGGTGTCGGAGCAGGTCTCGTTCTCGTACTTGTTGTACGCCTCGACCTTGTCCTTCTCGTCGTCGGACAGGTCAGCCTCGAACGGGTCCTCGCCGTCCTCGGCCTCGAAGGCCTCCTTGAGGTCGTCGCCGTTGAGCTTCTTGACCGCGTCGAGCTGGATCTCGAAGCCCTCGCGCTCCTCGTCCGAGATGTCCTCGGGGGTGCCGACCTCTTCGATCTTCTCGGCGCTCTCCTTGATCAGGTCGGCCGCCTTGTCGTAGTCCTTGTCGGTGATCGCCTTGCCGAACTCCTCGCTGCCGGCGTCTCCGACCGCCTTGCAGTAGTCCTCCTTGGAGGCGTCGGCGGGAGCACCGCCACCACATGCAGTGAGCGAGAGGGCAAGCAGGACAGCGGCACCTGCGGCAGCCACGGGGCGCTTGATCGAGGTCATCAGGGTGATTCCTTTCCTGGAGTCACGGGTCACCGAGCTGTGCCCGCGGACAGGGCAGCGGCTGTGAGCCAACTGCCCACCACACCCTGCCCTGTCAGTCTCAGACTATTCACAGGAAAGGAAAACGGCAGATGGCCGGTGGTTGGCCGGCCATCTGCGAGGGTGCTGCGAAGGGTGCTGCGCGCGGTTCAGGAGCTCACTCGGCGACCTGGTCGGCACATTCCTTCTGGGCGTACACGAAGAACTTCTCGACCTTCTTGTTGTCGTCGTCCGAGACGCCGGGCAGGTTGTCCTCGCCGCCCTTGTCGCCGAACTCCTTCTCGGCCTCGTCGTAGTCGAGGTCGGTCACGACGTCGACCACGATCTCGAAGCCCTCACGCTCGTCGTCGCTGATCTTCTCGGGCGTGCCGATCTCCCCCAGGTCCTCGTAGGCGGCCTGGATGTCCTTCCACTCGTCCTTCGTCGGCTCCTCGCCGGCCAGGTCGCTGGACTTCGTCACGACGTCCGTGATGCCGTCACAGAAGTCCTTCGAGGAGGCGTCGGTCGGGTAGCCGCCGCCGCAGGCCGTGAGGGAGAGGGCGAGGAGGACACCGGCACCGAGGGTGCCCAGCGGGCGCTTGATGGAAGTCATGGCGCGAACATGTCAGGCCACGCCACGTTGAGCAACCCCTCGAGCCTTCCGACGTACGACGCCCGGGAGATCTCGCGCACGCCGAGGCCCTGCAGGTGCGGAGTGGCCCACTGGACGTCGATCAGGCGTTCACCCGCCGCACCGGCCGGATCGGCGGCCAGCCCCTCGACCAGTCCCATCAGCGCCACCTTCGACGCGTCGGTCTCGTGGTGGAACATCGACTCGCCGGCGAACAGGCCGCCGACCGCGACGCCGTACAGGCCCCCGACGAGGCGGCCGTCGCGCCACGTCTCGACGGAGTGGGCCCAGCCGAGCCGGTGCAGGGCGCCGTAGGCCCGGGCGATGCGGTCGTTGATCCAGCCGTGGGGTCGACGCGGGTCGGCGCAGGCCGCGACGACGTCGTCGAAGGCGGTGTCGACGCGGATCTCGAAGTGGCGCGCCGAGCGGCGCATCGACCGCGAGACGCGCAGGCCGTCGAGCGGGAGGACACCGCGCCGGGCCGGGCTCCACCAGCCGACACTGCGGCCCTCGGGCATCGGGAACAGACCGGTCCGATAGGCGGCGAGCAGGGTGCCGGGCTCCAGGTCGGCCCCCATTCCGACGAGGTCGCTGGCGTCGGCAGATCCGTCGTCGTCGTACCCGTCGACCGGGCCCTGGGCGGGGAGCGCCGCCAGGTCCGCGCGACTCGGGAACTCCCACGGGGTCGGCGGCGGTTCGACGGGCACGCGTGTCACCCTACGAGCCCGTGCGGCCCGACGGCGGAGCGATGCACCCCCACTAGGATCGAACCATGGCATCCGGTCTCAAGAAGGGTCTCGCTGTCGAGGCAGCGCGGAGGGTCGCGCCCAGGATCACCCACATGGCACCGGGACTGACCCAGTCGTTCGTCCGCGAGGCGCTGAACCGCGCGATCGCCGGCGCCGGACCACTGCCTCCCGCAGCCCAGGCCGCCGAGACCCAGCTGCGCGAGCAGGACGGGAACGTCGACAAGGCGATCCGCGAGCTGATCCAGAACCACGTCGCGTACGCCGGCGTCGAAGGCCTGACCACCAACCTCGGCGGCCTCATCACCGCCACGATCGTGGCCCCGGCCAGCATCGCCGGACTCGCCCTCATCCAGTGCCGGATGGTCGCGGGCATTGCCCACCTGCGCGGCTACGACCTCGCCGACCCGCGCGTGCGCAACGCGATCCTGGTGGCGATCCTCGGTGACGACACCGTGGTCAAGATGGTCAAGGCGAAGAAGCTGCCGGCCCCGCCGATGGCGATCGCGACCGCGCCCCACCACGACCCCGAGCTCGACCGCACCGTGTCCTCGGCGCTGGCCACCGAGATGATCACGCGCGTGATCGGCAAGCGGATGGCGACCACGATCGGCAAGCGGGTGCCGGTCGTCGGCGGCGCCGTCGGTGCCGCCACCGATGGCTGGAGCACCTGGAAGGTCGGGCGCTACGCCAGCCGGGAGTTCCTGCCCCGCACCGTCCGGTAGGCCCCGAGGACCTTGCTGCCGCTGCGGCTGCTCTCGAGCCGCTGCACGGTGCGCTCCATCGAGCGCCGCGTCCTGGAGACCCGCGCCTCGGCCAGCTCGCGCTGCAGGTCGTCGATCTCACCGCGGAGCCGGTCGAGCTCGTTCTCCCGCTGGACCGACTCGACCAGCAGCGTGCGCAGCGCGTCCACCGCCGCACTGGCGACCTGGCGCTCGGAGGGCCGGTCCGGGTCGGACCACTTCTCGGCCTTCGGTCGGGTGCCCCGCAGGTCGGCGAGGTCCCCCACGACGTCGTACTTCTTGTCGGCGAGCTCGGCGATCCATTCCTCGGTGAGCTCGGCGATCCAGTCGAACTGGTCCGGGGGCAGGGCCAGTCGCGGCGAATCGGTGCGGGCCGACAGGGTCCGGTGGGCGAGCAGCTCGCGGACCAGGTAGCGGTAGTGGTGGGCCCGCAGGTCGCCTGCTGCCGCCCGGTTGATGCGTCGGACCAGTGCCGTCTCGGGCACGCCGAGGCTGACGTTGGCGCGGTCCGCGCCGAGGTCGATGTCCAGGTCGTCGAGGCCGAAGGTGGCGCTGAAGCGCTGCCACAGCACCTCCGGTGCCCCACCCGGACGCGGCACGGTGACGATGTGGATCCGCTCGGGCGGGATCGTCGCGCCCCACCGGGCGAGGATGTCGGGGATCTCCTGGACGCCCCAGAACCACGACCCGACGCGGTCGCTGCGCTCAGGATCACGGATCAGCTCGAGGAAGCGGGCGAACCGGAACTTCGCGCGGTGCTTGATGTTCTCCTGCCACTCGGCCGGGATCTGGCGCACCAGGTCGCGGGCCGAGACGATCAGGTGCACCTCGGCGCCGCTGCCGTCGGGCTCGTGGCCGAGCGAGGACAACGCCCGCTCGACCTGGGTACGCGAAGCGGTGGCGAGGATCTCGTGGCTGATGATCGAGATGCCGTCGTGGTCGCGCACGTTCTCGGCCAGCCGGTCCCACGCGCCGACGGCCTCCTGCTCGAGCCCGCCCCAGGGCAGACGCATCAGGTCCAGTGCGGCCAGGAAGTGGGCGTCGAAGCGGTCGGCCGGGTAGTTCACGCCCTGCTCGAGGAGCCGTTCGCGGTTCTGGAACAGCACCTCCTGGAGGTACGACGTCCCCGTCTTGGGCGTCCCGACGTGGAGGAGGACCCGGCGACTCATTTCGGGGTCCCTGCGACGTTGTCGTTCGGAGGAGCCGCTTGGGGTCCCCGCGCGGCTTTGCATCGGAGGAGCGAAGCGGGGGAGAGCAAAGGCGCGTGGGGTGAAGCGGAGCGGAGGAGGACGAGAACGTCGTGGGGTGAGTTCACGATGCCTCCTTCACGGGCGGGCGCACAGGATCGATCAGCAGGTCCAGCGCGAGCGCCAGGACCTCGGCGGCGACGGGCTCGACGGAGTCGTGCAGGAGGGGACCCGGCAGCAGTCGGTCGAGATCGCCGAGCACAGGGTAGCCAGCAGCGGCCATCTCGTGATGGGTGCGTTCGGCCTGTGTCGCGAGCCAGGTCTCCCACACGGCCGGCACCGTCAACGCCGGTCCGCCGCGGCCGTCGAGCCGGTCGGCCAGGGCCGCGCGGAGCAGGCGTGGACGTGCTTCGGACGGGACCAGTCCGCCGAGGGGCTGGCCGACACGACGGACCAGGTCGACGCCGTTCGCGCCGAGCCGGGGCGGCTCGGGGACCGACGGGACGCCGAGCTCGGCAGCCAGCGCGGAGGGGTCGAGGACGATCCGGACCTGTTCGGCGCCGTACCGCTGCGTGGCGGCGTTGGCCATCCGTGGCAGGTCGGCCCGCGGAGGCAACCGGCCGGCGGTCGCGAAGATCTCCACGAACTCCGGCCAGGTCGGACCACCCTGGTCGAACGCGCGAGCGGTCCAGGCGTCGGCGACCACGGTGCCGAGGTCGTCGGCGAGGAGGTACGCCGTGGCGCCGCGCCCGCCGGGGCGCCGGCCCTGCGCGGCCAGGGCGGCACTCATCGCGCGGGCCCGCCACGGGACCCCGACGATCACGAAGGGCGTGTCCTGCGGGCGGCGCGCGTCACGAACCCGGTCGACGAGACCGCGTCGCTGCGGCGGGGCCTCCTCGATGGCGGCGATGTCGTCGGCGATCAGTCCGGCCGCGACACGGAGGAACTCGTGCTCGGGCAGCGTGTCCGGGTCGACCGGTCGCGGCCCGAACCGCTGCGGCTCACCGTCGCCGGCGACGGGCAGGTCACCGCGGCCGCGGCCGGTGACGCCCGCGGCCAGGATCCGGTCGGCAGTGGCGCGCGGAAGCTTCCGGCCGGCCGCCTCGGCAGCCAGGTTCGCGCGGCGCAACAGGCCGAGCTGCTGGGCTCCCGGCAGGTACGCCGCGAAGGGGTCGGCCTCGCCGGGGTCCGTCGTGTTCAGCCAGTCCTGCCACGGCGTGGTGCTCCCGTTGCGCAGCGCAGCGGCCCACCCCCAGGCGCGCCGTTGACCACTCATGGTCCAACCGTAGCGCTGGCTCAAGCGGTCCCAACAAGCCGGCAGCGCGGCGAGAAGCGTCGGCGGCAGCTTGCTGCCTCCACTGCGCTGGAGACGCGCTCGGCCATTTCAGAGGAGCGCCCGTACGACGGCGGACGGGCTCGGACGCCCCAATTGCTGGGCCATCCAGCCACTGGTCTGCACGACGGCGTCGAGATCGACGCCGTGCTCGATGCCGAGACCGGTGAGGAACCAGACCAGGTCCTCGGTGGCGAGGTTGCCCGTCGCGCTCTTGGCATACGGGCACCCGCCGAGGCCACCAGCGCTGGCGTCGTACGTCGTCACGCCGGCCTGGAGGCCCGCGTGCACGTTGGTGAGTGCCTGGCCGTAGGTGTCGTGGAAGTGCAGGGCGAGCCGGTCGGGGTCGACGCCCGCGTCGGTGAACGCGTTGACGAGCGTGCGGACGTGACCGGCCGTGGCGACACCGATCGTGTCCCCGAGGCTGAGCTGGCCGACCCCGAGGTCCAGCAGGCGCTGGCCCACGGCGACGACCTGTTCCACCGGAACTGCGCCCTCCCACGGGTCGCCGAAGCACATCGAGACGTAGCCGCGGACGTCCATCCCGGACGCGAGGGCACGGCCGATGGTGGGGTCGAACATCTCGAACTGGGTCTCGAGCGTGCGGTTGAGGTTCTTCTGCGCGAACGTCTCGGTGGCCGAGGCGAAGACGGCGACATGGCGGAGCCCGAGCTCGACGGCGCGGTCGAGGCCGCGCTCGTTGGGGACCAGGACGGGGAGCTGCAGGGCAGCGTCACCGAGCTCGGCCTTCAGCCCGGTCATCAGGTCGGCCGCGTCAGCGAGCTGGGGCACCCACTTGGGGTGGACGAAGCTGGTCGCCTCGACGATCGGCAGGCCAGCTGCGAGCAGGCGCTGCACGAACGCCGCCTTCACCTCCGTCGGCACGATCGCCTTCTCGTTCTGCAGGCCGTCGCGCGGGCCGACCTCGTAGATGGTGACCTTCGGCGGCAGGCCGGGTTCGTGGACCACCATCGGGAGGGCGGTCACGAAACCTCCTCCGGGTCGACCACGAACAGGACCGCACCCAGGGCCACCTGCTGACCGGTCGCCGCAGCGACGCTGGCCACCGTGCCGTCGTACGGCGCCTTGAGCGCGAGCTCCATCTTCATCGCCTCGATGACACCGAGCACGGTGCCCTCGGTGACGCGCTCCCCCGCGGCGACCCGGACGTCGAGGACGGTGCCGGGCATCGGGGAGAGGATGGTGCCGTCACTGGCCGCGGCGCCGTGGTCGGTCGTCGCGTCGGGACGGACGAACACGTAGCGCTGGCCGTGGTGCGCGAGCTCGACGCCATGGAGGTCCACACGGGCGACGGTCCCCTCCGGAACCCGGGCGACGGGCGTCGCCCGTTCGTCGAACTCAACCATCGGAGTCGCCGGTGCGGCGCCCATGCGGAAGCCGTCGCCGGCGAACGGGCCGGCGGACGCACTGTGTGCGTCGAGCCACAGCCGGGCGGCGATCTCGCGCGCCGGCGTCGGGTCCGGGCGCGGCACTTCGTGGCGGTCGAGCCACGCGGTGTCGATCCCGCCGGGCTCGGCGAACTCCGGGCTGTCCGCCAGCGCCCGCAGGAACCCGGTGTTGGTGGTCAGGCCGAGGACCGCGGTGTCGTCGAGCGCTGCGACGAGGCGACGGCGAGCCGCCTCCCGGTCCTTGCCCCGGACGATCACCTTGCCCAGCATCGGGTCGTAGGACGTACTGACGACCTGCCC
Source organism: Nocardioides sp. CPCC 206347 (assembly GCF_048654605.1). Lineage (NCBI taxonomy): Bacteria > Bacillati > Actinomycetota > Actinomycetes > Propionibacteriales > Nocardioidaceae > Nocardioides > Nocardioides sp. CPCC 206347. Next base: position 494,397 of record NZ_JBMCYZ010000004.1, on the reverse strand, counting down.
GGACTCGAGGGCGTGGTCGACGCGGGCCGCAGTGGGCCAGTGCACCGTCGTCGCCGTACCGGCCTGCGGCAGGAAGCCGCCGAACGCGTCCTCGGCGTAGATCCGGGCCTCCAGCGCATGGTCGCCGAAGGCGACCCCTGCCTGGTCGAACGGCAGCGGCTCCCCGGCCGCTACGGCCAGCTGGAGGGCGACGAGGTCGGTGCCGCTGTGGATCTCGGTCACCGGGTGCTCGACCTGGAGGCGCGTGTTCATCTCGAGGAAGTAGAAGTCGCCCGTGGACGCGTCGAGCAGGAACTCGATGGTGCCGGCATTGCTGTAGGAGACCGCGGCCGAGAGGGCGACGGCCGCGTCGTGGATGCGGGCACGCAGCTCGTCGGCGAGCGCCGGCGCGGGCGCCTCCTCGATGACCTTCTGGTGCCGGCGCTGCACGGAGCACTCGCGGGTGCCGAGGTGGACCACGTGGCCGTGCGCGTCGCCGAGCACCTGGACCTCGATGTGGCGGCCGCGCTCGACGTACTTCTCGATGATCATCGTGTCGTCACCGAACGCGCTGGCGGCTTCGCGCTTCGCAGCGGCGATGGCGGGCTCGAGCTCGGCGGCCGAGCGGACGACGCGCATTCCCTTGCCGCCACCACCGGCAGCGGCCTTGACCAGCACGGGGTAGGGGTCTCGAGACGGTTGCTGAGCAACCTCCTCGACCAGCGAACCGTTCGCGTCCAGCACGAACGACGGCACGACCGGGACACCGGCCGCGACCGCGAGGTCGCGGGCCGCGTCCTTGCGGCCCATCTGCTCGATGACGGTCGGGGACGGGCCGACCCAGGCGATGCCCGTGTCGGTGACGGCGCGGGCGAACCCGGCGTTCTCGGACAGGAAGCCGTAGCCGGGGTGGATCGCGTCGGCGCCGGCCTCCTTCGCGGCCGCCAGGACGGCGTCGGCGTCGAGGTAGCTCGGGATCCGGATCGCGACATCGGCATCGCGCACGTGCAGGGCGGTGACGTCGACGTCGGTGTGGATCGCGACGGTGCGGATGCCGAGGTCCTTGCAGGTGCGGAACACGCGGCGGGCGATCTCGCCGCGGTTGGCGACCAGGACGGTGCTGATCACTGTGCCCATCTTCATGTCGGTCATCGTCATCACATCCGGAAGATGCCGTAGTTGGGCGCGGGCGTCGGCACGGCCGAGGTGATGTCGAGCGCCATGCCGAGGACGCGTCGGGTGTCGGCGGGGTCGATCACGCCGTCGTCCCAGAGCCGCGCGGTGGCGTAGTACGGCGAACCCTGGAGCTCGAACTGGTCGCGGATCGGCTGCTTGAACGCGTCGACGTCGGGGTCGTCCTCGCGCCCGGCGACGGTCGCCAGCACGCCGGCGGCCTGCTCGCCGCCCATCACCGAGATCCGGGAGTTGGGCCACATCCACAGGAAGCGCGGGTCGTAGGCGCGCCCGCACATGCCGTAGTTGCCGGCGCCGAACGAGCCGCCGATCACGACGGTGAACTTCGGGACGACCGAGCAGGCGACCGCGGTGACGAGCTTGGCGCCGTCGCGGGCGATGCCGCGGTTCTCGTACTCGCGACCGACCATGAAGCCGGAGATGTTCTGCAGGAACAGCAGCGGGATGCCGCGCTGGTTGCAGAGCTCCACGAAGTGCGCGCCCTTGAGGGCCGACTCGCTGAACAGGATGCCGTTGTTGGCGACGATCCCGACCCGGTGCCCGTGGATGCGGGCGAAGCCGCAGACCAGCGTCTCGCCGTACAGCTGCTTGAACTCCGCCAGGCGGCTGCCGTCGACGAGGCGACGGATCACCTCGCGGACGTCGTACGGCGTCCGGGTGCTGCTCGGGACGACGTCGTACAGGCTCTCCGGCGGCTCGAGCGGGTCCTCGACCGGCTCGAGGTCGGTCGGCGTCGTGGGGTTCGGCAGCGTGCTGACGATGCCGCGGAGAATCTGGAGCGCATGGGCGTCGTCGTCGGCCAGGTGGTCCACGACCCCGCTCTTGCGGGCGTGCACGTCGCCGCCACCGAGGTCCTCGGCCGTGACGATCTCGCCGGTCGCGGCCTTCACCAGCGGCGGGCCGCCGAGGAAGATCGTGCCCTGGTTCTTCACGATCACGGTCTCATCCGACATCGCCGGGACGTAGGCGCCACCGGCGGTGCACGAACCCATCACCGCAGCCAGCTGCGGGATGCCGCGGGCCGACATGTTGGCCTGGTTGAAGAAGATCCGCCCGAAGTGCTCGCGGTCGGGGAAGACCTCGTCCTGCTTGGGCAGGAAGGCGCCGCCGGAGTCGACGAGGTAGAGGCAGGGCAGGTTGTTCTCGGCGGCGACCGCCTGCGCACGCAGGTGCTTCTTCACCGAGATCGGGTAGTAGGTGCCGCCCTTGACGGTGGCGTCGTTGGCGATGACGAGGGCGTTGCGGCCCTGCACGCGGCCGACGCCGGCAACCATGCCGGCCGAGGGAACGGCGTAGTCGTCACCGTCCTTGCCGTACATGCCGAAGCCGGCCAGCGGGGCGATCTCCAGGAACGGGCTCCCCGGGTCGAGGAGGCCATCGACGCGGTCCCGCGCGAGGAGCTTGCCGCGATCGGTGTGCTTGGTGCGGGCCGCTTCGCTGCCGCCGAGGCGGACGCGGGCCAGCCGCTCGCGCAGCTCGGCGGTCAGCTCCCCGAGGGTGGGGTCACTGCTGGAGGTCTCGGACACGAGTCCGAGGTTAACGATCATTAACCTCGGATGTAAAGCCCTCTGCCGCCCGTCGGGATGCAGGACGACCGATGAACCTGCGGGGATGACCACTAGCCTGCGGACATGAGCGAGATCAGTCGGCGGGAGCAGATCCTGGCCACCGCGGCCGATCTCTTCGCTGCCCGCGGCTTCCACGGCGTCTCCGTCGCCGACCTCGGCGCCGCCTGCGGCATCTCCGGTCCAGCGCTCTACAAGCACTTCACGTCCAAGCAGGCGATGCTCGCCGAGATGCTCACCTCGATCAGCGAGCGACTGCTCGACGTCGGCCGCGAGCGGGTCGACGCGGGCCGCGGGGACGCCGCCGCGGCCCTGCGCGGGCTGGTCGACTGGCACGTCGAATTCGCGACGTCGCACCGCCCGCTCATCGTCGTACAGGACCGGGACTGGGAGTCGCTGCCCGAGGACGCGCGGGAGCAGGTACGACGCCTCCAGCGCTCCTACATCAACCTGTGGGCCGACCAGCTGCAGACCCTGCGGCCCGAGCTGGGCCGCCCGGCCGCGCACGCCGCAGCCCAGGCCGCCTTCGGCCTGCTCAACTCCACGCCGCGCGCCGGCCACGACATCCCGGACGACGAGCTGCGGAAGCTGCTGGGGTCGATGGCGCTGGCGGCACTCGGCGTTTCGTAGGACCAGTCCTGGGGGGTCAGTCCTTCTCGGTGTACCCGCCCGAGTCGCTGATGTCGCCGATCTCGCGACCGCTGATCGTGGGCCAGTCGTTGTTGGCGTCCAGGCCGTCGAGACCGGAGTTGAGTGTGGTCCACATGCTCAGCTTCACCGTGACGTTCTCGTCGAAGTAGCCCTCGAGCGTGTTGGCGTAGCCGATCGTCGCGGTGAGCGCCTTGCCGATCACCTTGATCGCGGGGCCGGCGTCGAAGGTGACCCACTGGCCCGCGTCGGTGCCGTCCTTGATGCCGTCGAGCACGGTGTCGACGACGTCGAGGAGCACGTCGATGCAGTCGCGCCAGGTCTTGCGGATCTGGAGCGCACCCTCGGCACACGCCGTGGCCGCCGACTTCAGGCCGAGGTCCACGCCGTTGATGGCGGCGACCTGCTCCTTGACCACGGCGTCGTACGACGTGAACGCGTCGCCCGACCAGCTGTTGGCCAACCGGGCAGTGATGTCGTTGACGACGCGCTTCTCGTCGCGGATCCGGCCGGCCGCGGTGATGTAGGCCTGGTTCATCTGCATCAGCACCCACGGGTCGCCGGTGATGTCGGAGACCGTGTCCCAGAGGTCCTCGCAGAACTTCTCGAAGTCGTCCCACAGCTTCTCGATCTCGTCCTCGAGGTTGCCCTTGGCCCACTCGTAGGCGGCCTTGAGACCGGGGCTGACGACCCAGGCCCACCGGCTGTCGAGACCCTTGGCGATGATCGAGTCGTTCCAGGTGTCGATGACCTTCTGGACGCCCTCCTCGATCTTCTTCTGGATGTCCTCGAGCTTGAGCTCGGTGTCATCGGTGTAGTCGGAGTAGTAGTCGTACTCGGTCATGCCGGTGTCCCGTCGAGCTTGTGGAACTGGTCCTTGACGTCCAGGTCGGTGGCGCCGAAGTCCTTGGCGACGTCACGCAGGGCGGTGCCCACGTCGTTCATCACCTTCTGTCCGGCGAGGAGCGCATCCGCCATGGCGGCGATGAACGTGTCGTGCTGGGCGGGAATGCCCGCCCGGTCGGCGTACCAGCCGAACTTCGAGCCGTTCGACTCGTAGCCGACGATGTCGGAGTAGGCGTTGTGGAGCTCGAGGCCGATGCCGTCCCAGCCGGCAGCGGCATCGACGAGGGCCTTGAGGCTGGCCTTCATGACCATGATCAGTCTCCTAGCGAGTAGCGGGTTGCCTGCAGGATCGCGAGCTCGAGGTGCTCGGAGCGCGCGCCGCCGAGCCAGTCCGCGTCCACCTGGATCTCGGCGAGGTCACCGCGCGCCGAGCGCTGCACGGTGAGGAAGCCGTTGTCGGAGTGCCCTGCTGCGGGCCAGCGACGTGGCGCGGGACGAGCCCCGCGCGCCGCGCGACGCTCGCGCGACGCCGCACGGGTGACGATCTCCGGGCCGCGGTTGCGGACCTTGAGCCCGCCCCCGCCGGCCAGCGAGCGGTCGGCGCGGGCGATCCACTCGTCGGCCTGCCCGTTGAGCTGGAGAACGGCGTACAACCGCTCGCCGTCCGCGGCGAAGAAGGCCTCGGACAGTGCGGTCTCGAAGGGCTCCGGGTGGCGGAGACCGCCGATGTCGAGCACCTGCACGTCGATGACGCGCTTGGCGGCGTCGACCGTGACGGTCAGCGTCTGCGCGCGGTTCGTTCCGGAGGTGGGCGCAACCTCGACGAAGGCATCCGGCCGGTCCTGGGCAAGGACCTGCAGAAGACGCTCGCCGGCGGGATCCAGGTGGGTCATGTCGTTCCTCGGTCGTGGGCGATGGTGACGGACTCCGCCTGCCCGAACTCACCCACGGCAAACCTGTCGTGTTTCGGCCAGACGGCTCGTGGCAGGCTCAGGAGGTGACGTCGATGCGTGTTCTCGTGTGCGCCCTGCTGCTCCTCGGACCCCTGGCCTCGGGCTGTTCGAAGGAGGACGACCCGGCCCCGGCAGTCGAGCCGGCCGCCCTGCCGGAGAACCTCTGCGACGTCGTACCCGCCCACCTGCGGGAGCAGTGGGGGCTCGCCGAGAAGACGCACGACACCTCGGCCCTGATCAACGCGACGACGGCTGGTTGCGCCTTCACGGGTCGCTACCTCGGGTCCCCCCTGACCCTGCTCCTGCAGCTGACCTCGTTCGGGGGCGAGGACCGCAAGGGTGCCCGGTCCGAGATGACGAACCAGCTGGACCTGGCGTGCGCCGACCTCTCCCTCGCCGCGAGCGCGTCGGCGGAGCTGACGACCGACGACAACGGCTGCAGCCTCCGCGAGCCCACCGGTGACGTCGCACAGGTCGCGCGCTCGATCCCCGCCTCAGGGGTCGCCGAGGTCGCGGTCGTCTACGACGGGGAGAACCCGTCAGCCGTGGCTGCCGAGACCCAGCGGCTCATCGAGACCCTGACCAGCGACCCGGCCGAGCTGCAGTAACGGGCCCCTCGCTCAGGATCCGGGCGCCGCCCGCTCCAGGATCGGGGCGAGGTCGAGGCCGGCGGGCAGGGTGCCGAAGGCGCTGCCCCAGTCGCGCGACAGCCGGCTCGCGCAGAACGCGTCCGAGACCGCGGACGGTGCGTGCCGCAGCAGCAGGCCTGCCTGGAACACCACCGCGATCTGCTCGACGATCCGACGGGCGCGCAGCTCGATGTCATCGAAGCTGGTGAGCTCCTTCTTGAGCGACGACACGGCGTCGTCGTACCGCGGGTCGGCACCGGCGGCCAGGTCGGCCTCGGTGAAGAACGCGTCCAGGGCCAGCGGCTCGCGGCCGATCGCGCGCAGCGCGTCGAGCGCGGCGACGTTGCCCGAGCCCTCCCAGATGGAGAGCAGCGGGAGCTCGCGGTAGATGCGGGCCAGGTCGAAGTCCTCGATGTAGCCGTTGCCACCGAGGCATTCGAGCGCCTCGCCGGCGACGGCCGGGCCACGCTTGCAGACGTAGTACTTCGTCGCGGCGAGCGCGAGCCGGCGCAACGCGGCCTCCCCCTCGTCGCCCCGGATCGCGCGGTCGTTGGCGCCGGCCAGCCGCATCATCGCGGTCGTCGCTGCCTCGGACTCGAGGGCGAGATCGGCCAGCACGTTGCGCATCAGCGGCTGGTCGATCAGGTGCTTGCCGAACGCGGAGCGGTGCTGCGCGTGGTGGGTGGCCTGGACGAGAGCCGCCCGCATGCCCGAGGCGCTCCCGATCACGCAGTCGAGGCGGGTCATGTTGACCATCTCGACGATGGTCTTGACGCCCTTGCCCTCCTCGCCGACCAGCCAGCCGACGGCGTTGTCGTACTCGATCTCCGACGACGCGTTGGACTTGTTGCCGAGCTTGTCCTTGAGCCGCAGGAAGCGGATCGGGTTGGCCTCGCCACCCGGCAGCACCCGCGGGAGCAGGAAGCAGGAGAGCCCGCCGGGCGCCTGGGCGAGGGTCAGGAACATGTCGGACATCGGCGCCGACGTGAACCACTTGTGCCCGACGATCCGGTAGGTGCCGTCCGGCTGCGCGACCGCGGTGGTCGTGTTGGCGCGGACGTCGGAGCCGCCCTGCTTCTCGGTCATCGACATGCCCGCGATCAGGCCGGTCTTGGTCTCCGGGTCGCGCAGGCCGAAGTCGTAGGAGCGGTTGGTGAGCAGCGGCTCGAACCGGGCCGCGAGCTCCGGGTTCGCACGCAGGGCCGGGACGACGGCGTACGTCATCGAGATGGGGCACCCGTGGCCGGCGTCGACGTTCCAGGCGTAGAACTTCGCGGCGCGGGCGACGTGGGCACCCGCCCGGTCGTCGGCCCACGGAGCCGCGTGGATGCCGTGGGAGACGGCGGTCTCCATCAACCGGTGGTACGACGGCACGTACTCGACCTCGTCGATGCGATGGCCGTAGCGGTCGTGGGTGAGCAGGCGTGGCGGGACGCGCTCCGCGAGCCGGCCCCAGTCGCGGGCCTCGGCGGTGCCGGCCAGCCGGCCGACCTCGTGGATCTCCTCGAGCGCCCAGCCGGCGCCCTCGCGCTCGATGCCCTCGAGGAGGGCCGGGTCGGCAGCGGTGTCGTGCCCGACGAGCGGGGGGACCTGGTTGAAGACTTCGTGCGTGCTCATCTGGATCATCCCTTGTTCGTCGAAGGTCCGAAGTCGTCGTACGGCGCCGCGTCCCGCTCGCGGACGGCCTGCCGGAAACCGGCCTCGGCGGCCCGTTGCTGGAAGGCGTAGCCCTCGCGGGTGTGGCGCGAGACGCCGTCGAAGACGGTGCTGATCATGCGGCTGTTCTCGACGCCCTGGGCGAGCAGTGCGGAGTTCAGGGCCAGCTTCACCATCATCAGCTGGTTGAGCGGCATTGCGGCGATCCGCTGGACCAGGTTCTCGGTGCGTTCCTCGAGGTCCTCGGGTTCGGGGGCCTCGATGGCGAGGCCCCACTCCGCGGCTTCACGACCGGAGAGGCAGTCACCGGTGAACAGCAGGCGCTTGGCGCGCTGGTCGCCGAGGCGGTGGGCCCACAGCCCGGCCGACGGGACTCCCCAGACCCGGGTGGGCGGGTAACCGATCTTGGCGTCCGCCGCGATCACGATCTGGTCGCAGTGCAGCGCGATGTCGGTGCCGCCCGCCACGCAGAAGCCGTGGATGCTCGCGACGGTCGGCTTGTTCGCGTGGAGCAGGCTCGCGAAGCCCCGCGTGAAGCGGCTCATCATGGCGTAGTCGACCATCGGGTCCCACGTCCCCGCAGGGTCGTGGTTGTGCATCTGGACGGTCGGGTCGAGCACGGTGCCTTCCTGCGGGGCCGAGCCCACCATCCCTCCGTCGAGGATCCGCTCGGCCGAGGCGGCCAGGTCGTAGCCGCCGCAGAAGCCCTTGCCGCGCCCGCTCAGCACGATCACGTGCACGCGCGGGTCGAGGTCGGCGCGCTCGACGGCGTCCGCGAGCTCGACAGGCGTGTCCGGGGTGATCGAGTTGCCCTGCTCGGGGCGATTGAAGACCAGGCGCGCCACCCGGCCGTCGACCTCGTAGGTGAGCGTCCGGTACGACGGCCCGTCCTCACGCGGCGCAGGAGCGTCGCGGTAGGGCGACCCGGGTCCGTCGTACGCGGAGCGGCGCCAGCCGGCCTCATCGGTCATGCCGTCCACGTTACAACCGCACGAACAACTGTGTCCATACTTGTAACAGACACGGGCCCGTGGGAGGGTGACGACGTGCCTCCCGATCCCACGTCGCTGCCGCACCTGTCGGCACGGTCGGTGCTGCTCAGCCTGCTGCTCGGCTCGCACCCGGACCGGATGAGTCCCTCAGCACTGGTCCGCGCGGGCGAACACTTCGACATCCCGGCCTCGACCGTGCGGGTCGCGCTGACCCGTGCGGTGGCGGCCGGCGACCTGCGTCGGGCCGACGGCGACTACGCCCTCGGCAAGCGACTGGCCCGGCGCCAGCAGCACCAGGACGAGGCCGTCCTCGACGCCGAGATCGAGTGGGACGGCACGTGGGAGATGGCCGTCGTGGTCGTGTCCGGCCGCTCCGGACCCGAGCGTGCCGCCCTGCGCGACCTGTTGACCGCGCATCGCCTCTCCGAGGTCCGCGAGGGCGTCTGGACGCGCCCGGCCAACCTGAGCCGACCGCGCGGGTACGCCGACGACGTCGTCCTCACCACCTTCTCCGCTCGACCCGACGGCGACCCGGCGAACCTCGCCGCAGACCTGTGGGACCTGACCGGCTGGGCGAAGGACGGGCGCACCCTGTTGCGGATGCTGGCCCGGGCCGCCGCTCCGGCAGCGCGGCTGGCAGTGGCGGCAGCCCTGGTGCGGCACCTCGCCAGCGACCCGCTGCTCCCGGCCGAGCTGCTGCCCCGCAACTGGCCGGCGGACGAGATGCGCCAGACGTACGCCGCCTACCAGTCGGAGCTGCGCGTCCTCGCGCTGCCTGAGTGAGCTGGTCTCAGACGAGGCCTTCGGGCAGGTCCTCGCCGGACTCGAACAGCTCGAGCGCCCGCTGGGCCCGCATCGCGGCATCCACCACGATCTCGACGTCGTCGGCGAGCTCGGCCGTCGGTCGCTCCTCGACCGAACCGCCGCGTGCGGGGTCGCGTGCGTCGCGCTCGGTGTCGCGCTCGTGCAGCTCGGACAGCAGGGACTCGCGATCCAGGCCGCGCAGCGCGAACAGCACCAGCGGATCGGCGTCGACGAGCCACCCGACCTGCAACAGCACCGCCAGCGCGTGGGCACACGGGTCGAGGTAGTGCGGGCACGTGCAGGTCGCGGAGAACTCGCCGCCGTACGGCAGCAGCTCGACGCCCACCTCCTCGACGTGCTCGACGAAGTCGTGCGGCAGGTTGCCCGCGAGCAGCTCGGCGATCCGGCCGGACTCCGCCGCCACCACGTCGACCAGCGCGCGGCGCGCGCCCGCTTCCAGCGTGGGTACGACGACCTCGACCGTCCACGCGTCGTCGCCGGCCCGGACCGCGGCCAGCAGGGTGCCCGCGTCGACGCTGATGCCGCCGACGTCACCGCGGCGCGCGCTGGCCCGGCCGGGGCGCAGCTCGGCGTCGGAGTAGGCAGCCTCCTCGACAGCCCGCTGCCACGCCTTGCCCCACCACGACCGCACCCCGCGCCGGGGCAGCGTCTGTCGGACGAAGGTCGTGCGCATCAGTCGTCCCGCTCGTCGGCGGACAGCAGGGCCTCGCGGCGCTGCTCCTTCCGCAAGGTCACGAGGTCGCGGAGCTCCTCGTTGTCGAGCTCGGTCAGCGCCGCGTCGCCGCGGGCGAGCACGGCGTCGGCGAGGTGGCGCTTGCGGTCGAGCAGGGCCGCGACGCGCTCCTCGATGGTGCCGCGGGTGACCATCCGGTGCACCTGGACCGGCTTGGTCTGGCCGATCCGGTAGGCCCGGTCGGTGGCCTGGTCCTCGACGGCCGGGTTCCACCAGCGGTCGACGTGGATGACGTGGTCGGCTCGGGTGAGGTTGAGGCCAGTGCCGCCGGCCTTGAGCGAGAGCAGGAACACCGGGACGCCCTGCTCGTCCCCCCACTGACCGCCCTGGAACCGGCGGACCATCGCCTCGCGCGCGCTGACCGGCGTGCCGCCGTGGAGGAACTGGTGCGGGACTCCGGCAGCGGTGAGGTGCTGCTCGATCAGCCGGGCCATGGCGACGTACTGCGTGAAGATGAGGACGGCACCGTCCTCGGCGAGGACCGTGGCGACGAGCTCGTCGAGCAGCTCGAACTTCTCCGACCGGCCCGCCAGGCGGGCGCCGGCACCCTGCTTGAGGAACTGGGCCGGATGGTTGCAGATCTGCTTGAGGCCGGTGAGCAGGGCGAGCACCAGCCCACGGCGGGTCTCCTCGTCGGCGCGCTCGATCCGCTCCATCGAGTCCTTCACGAAGGCTTCGTAGAGGACGACCTGCTCGCGGGTCAGTCCGAGCAGGTGGTCGGTCTCGGTCTTCGGCGGCAGCTCCGGCGCGATCCCGGGGTCGGACTTGCGGCGCCGCAGCAGGAACGGGCCGATCAGGTCGGCGAACTGGCGCGCCTTCGTCGGCTCCGCGCCCGACTCGATCGGTGCCGCCCACACACGCCGGAACGCCTGGCGGCTCCCGAGCAGGCCGGGGACGCACCAGTCGAGGATCGACCAGAGCTCGGTGAGGTCGTTCTCGACGGGCGTGCCGGTCAGCGCGACGCGGGCCCGGCTCGGCACCTGGCGCAGTGCGCGGGCGGTCGAGGTGCGCGAGTTCTTCACGTGCTGGGCCTCGTCCGCGACGACCAGGTCCCAGTCGATCGCGGCCAGGGTCGCCGGGTCGCTACGCAGCGTGCCGTACGTCGTCAGCACGAACCCGCCCGTCTCCCCCAGGCCCTCCAGGGACCGCGCTCCCCCGTGGAACCGTCGTACGGCCAGGCCGGGCGCAAACCGCTGGATCTCGCTCTCCCAGTTGCCGAGCAGGCTGGCCGGACACACGACGAGCGTCGGGCCGCCGCCGGAGGCGCCGCTCTGGAGGCGGTGCAGGTGCAGGGAGATCAGGGTGATCGTCTTGCCGAGGCCCATGTCGTCGGCGAGGCAGGCGCCCAGGCCCAGGCCGGTCAGGTCGGCGAGCCAGGTCAGCCCGTGGCGCTGGTAGTCACGCAGGGTCGCGTCGAGGCCCTCGGGCGCGGCCAGGGGGTCGCGGGTGGCCGCCGCCAGCACCTGCTCGCGCACCTTGAGCAGCGAGGCGCCGACGATCACCTGCGCGGTCGCGGGCTCGGCATCCTGGGTGGCCGTGCCCTCGGTGGCGGGCAGGTCGGTGACGCCGGTGAGCGCGGCGGCCAGCGCCTGGGCGCCGGTGGCCTTGCGGATCAGCCGCTTGCGGGCACGTTGCGCGGTCGTCGGGTCGACCACCGTCCACGCCCCGCGGAGCTTGATGATCGGGCTCGCCGCAGCGGCCAGCTCCGCCATCTCGTCCTCGGTGAGCGGGTCGCCGTGCAGGGCGATCTGCCACGAGAACGAGAACAGCCCCTCGGTCGAGAACGGGCTGTCCTGCAGGGGCAGCTCGGGGTTGCGCTCAGCCTTGCCCCGCTTCTCTGCAGCGCCCGGACGGCGGTCGAGCACGGCACGCGCGGTCAGCTCGGGGCCGAGGGCGCGCGGCCAGTGGACGTCGACGCGGGCGTTGCGCAGCGGCCCGACGTGCTCGAGCAGGCTCGAGATCTCGTCGCCATCGAGCGTGAGCTGGTCGGGCACCGACAGGGCGAGCAGCCGGTCGAGCGTCGGCCAGACGTCGGCCGCCGCCCGGAGCGCGATGCTCGCGTGGATCCGCGCCCGGGCACCGAAGCCGTGCTCGGCAGCACCGGTGGTCCACAGCAGTGCGGCGTCGGCGACGTGCAGCGGATCGCGTTCGTCGTGGACCTGCAGGACCACCCGGACCGCCCCTGCAACGAGCTCCTCCTCGGCCGCCTCGACCCGCAACGAGATCCGCACCAGCTCGGGCAGCGGACGTCCGTCGTCGTCCAGTCCCGCCTCGGCGTTGGCGGTCCGCTGGCGTGCCGTGCGCTCGGCCAGGCGTTGCCGCACCCGCTCGGCAAAGGCCTCCGGTTCGCGCGGCGCGGTCTCGCCGGAGGTCGATCGGACCCGCACCGCGGGCGCCGCGCGCGGCATCGTGTCGGCGACGGCGTCGAGCACCTGGCGCACGAGTCCGACGGCGTCGGCAGGCGGCAGGTCGTCGTACGACCGGGCCTCGGCGAGGCGTCGTACGGCGTCGTGGTCGCGTTCGTCGAGGCCGTCCACCCGCCACCCGGTGGCTCCCTCGGGAGCCGGAGCGACCTTCCCTGCGGCGACGAAGCGCAGCGCGAGCAGGGCCGCGCCGCTCAGCAGGGCGACGCTGGGATGGGCGTCGTCGCGCGTGTGCGCCCGACTGAGCACGGGCAGAGCGGCGTTGACCGGGAGCGCGATGGTGCGGGCACCGGGGACCTTGTCGGTGAACTCGATCGTCGGTGGGTCGCCGGCCCGGAATGTCGCCGGGCCGGTGACGGGAACGAAGCTCACCGGAGCGACAGTAATCCCCGGCCCCGACACGTGGACGGCGGCGGTCACGCAGTTCCGGGCGACGGCGTGACCATCCACTGCACGAGCTGCCACACGAGGCCGTTCGGGTCGACGAACTGGCAGTACCGCTCGCCCCAGGGCTCGGTCTCGGGCGGTGTTGCGACCTGCGCCCCGGCGGCGGAGATCCGGGTGAACTGGTCGTCGAGGTCGTCGACGACGAACACCAGGAGCAGGCCCTGGCCGGCGGACCCGGCGACCTCCGGCGGCCGGAAGGTCTCCAGTCCGGTGCGCAGGAAGATCACGTTGATCGCGGCGGACGGGTGCTCGAGGGAGACGAACCCGTCGGCCGACATCGCCTCGATGAATCCGAAGTGGTCGACGGCGAAGCGGGCCGAGGCCTCGACGTCGGCGACGTTGAGGGAGATGGCGGTGGACGTGACCTGCATAGGAACTCCTCTGTGTACTCAACCTTGTACGCCGTACAACGTACAGTGTCATAGGATGATTCCCCACCTGGGAGGAAAGTTGCCGCGTTCACTGATCGACCTGCTCTGGCGGGACCACCCCGACGCCCCGACCGGGGGCAGTCGCGGTCCGCGGGCGCGGGTCTCCACCGGCGACGTCGTGGAGGCCGCGATGCGGCTGGCCGACGCCTCCGGACTGGCGTCGGTCACGATCCGGCGGCTCGCCGAGGCCCTCGACGTGTCGACCATGTCGATCTACACGCACGTCAACGGCCGCGACGACCTGCTCGTCCTGATGGCCGACGCGGCGTACGCCCGGATGGAGCGGCCCGCCTACGGGCGGCTCGGCTGGCGGAGCAGGGTCCAACGGGTGGCCGAGGCGAACCTGGCCCTGCTCCAGGCCCACCCGTGGCTGCACGACATCGACGACGACCGGACGGCGCTCGGCCCCGGGACCATCGCGAAGTACGACCACGAGCTCGCCGCCCTGGTGCCGCTCGGACTCGAGCCGGTGACCTGCGACGCCGCCCTCACCTTCGTCCTCGACTTCGTCGGCGCCTCGGCCAGGGCATTGCGGCCGGACCCGCGGGCCGGCGAGATGGCCGAGCACTGGCCGGAGTGGAGCATCCGGCTCGGCGCCTACCTGGGCGAGGACTACCCCCTGGCCCAGAGCGTCGGCGCCGCGGCGGGCGAGGCGATGGGTGCGGCCTCGAGCCCGTCACTGGCGTGGGACTTCGGACTGGCCCGGGCGCTGGACGCCCTGGCCGTGCTGGCGCCGCCCCGTCCGTGACGAGGGCGGCGCCCACGGTCACATCGCGTTCGCGACCTTCTTGCCTCGGAGGCGGGCCAGCGCGACCCCGCCGAGGAGGAGTACGGCGCCCGCAATCGCCAGCGCGCCCGACCACTGGCTCGGGTGCTCGGCGGCCAGCGCGATGCTGGCCATCGGCACCAGGACGGTCGGCATGGCGATCGCCAGGATCGAGAACCCGGCGTGGTTCGAGATGGCCGCGGCCAGCGCCCAGAGGAGGGTGAGCACGGCAGCCAGGCCGAGGACGACCCAGACGTCGGACTCCTTGAAGCCGAGCTCCTCGGGCACCACCTGGAAGCTGTCGGAGGACTCCTCGTCGCCGAACATGGCGGGCCCACCGAGCATGCCGCCGAAGACCGAACCGAGGAGGCGCGCGATCAGGAACGTGGCCATGATCCCGACGAAGCCGACCAGGCCGGCGACGCCGACGGCGACCCCACTGACCGCCCGGCTCGGGAGCGCCCAGCCGAGCAGCGTGACGACCACGACGAAGAGGGCGACGAGGACGGCGCCCGTGATCTGCTCGTTGCCGTCGATGCTGTCCGCGACGAAGTCGTCGAAGGCCAGGGCGTAGATGATCGCGAGACCCGCGATGGCGACGACCACGAACGCGGCCCGCCTCGCGGCGACGTACCCGATGGCCCCGAGCACCACGAGCACGGCACCCGTGAGGTAGCCCATCCAGTTCTCGTCGCTGTCGATGCCGACGTTGAGGACCACCGCGGTCGCGAGGATGCCGACCACGCCGGGCCAGGTGACGACCTCCTCCCGCGCCCGTCCGCCGGTACGACGGCGGGCGACGAACGCGCCCAGCAACGCCACGAGCAGCAGCACCGCGGTGGCCCCGAGGCCGCCGGCGAAGTTCGACCAGTCGAGGTCGCCGTCGCTCGTGTCGCGGCTGCGGAGGGCGGAGATGCCGACGGCCGCGCCGAGCAGGCCGGTGCCGACGGCGATCAGGGCACCGGTGGTCCCGGCCTTCGAGGCCTTGGTCGGGAACTCGGGGTGGATCGGGCCGGGCTGGACCGCCGACTCCGGACCCTCGAACGCGCCGAACGGAAGCAGGCCGTCGTCGGGCGACTCGGGAGCGGGCGGGCCGGCGTGCGCGCCGCCGTGCGCGCCGGGTGACGTCATCACGGTCTCGGGGGGCTGCGGGTCGGCCGGCTGCGGGTCGGCCGGCTGCGGGTCGGCCGGCTGCGGGTCGGCCGGACGCATCACGGTTTTGTCGGGCTGGAACTGCGGAGGGACGGGCGGCACCGGCGGCGGAGGCGGCGGCGCGTCGCCCGAGTCCGCTGCGGGATCCGGCGTGCCAGGAGTGGGAGCGTCGTCGTTCATGCTCGCCAATCTAGGCGGGGCGAGGCGTCGATCGGGGGATGCTGCGCCCCGGACGATCAGGCCAGCATCCGCCCGGTGATCGGCGGCAGGTCGGCGAGCGTGACGATGCCGGGTTCGGCGGCGACGACGTACGGCACGGCGTTGGTGACGGGGAGCGCGGTGTAGATCATGCCGAGCCCCATGAACCCGGGCTCGGTCCAGCCCTCCGGCGGCAGGCAGTGCAGGACGGTACGCATGTTGGGGACGCCGAACACCTGGATCACGTGGCCGTGGGCGAGCGGCTTGGGCGGCGCGACGTGGCTGCCCATCGTCCAGTTGAAGCCGACGCTCACGACGTTGCGGTCGCCGACCCAGCCGCGGTGGTACCCGAGGACGCCGGCGACGGTTCCCTCGGGGATCTGCATGAAGCCGAGGTCGGAGTCACCGGTCGCTGGGGTGAAGGTGACGTCGAAGGTCATCCGGTCCAGGGTCACGCCCATGGCGTCGGCCATCATCGCGGCGGACTCGGCGAACACCTCGCTCTCGCGGCGTACGTTCTCGGCGAGCCCGGGCGTCGCCGGGTCCTGCGAGAAGCCCATCGCGGTCTGCGTCTCGGCCGACTCATAGGTCGAGCAGTCCACGGACTCGGTGATCCGGACCTCGTCGACCCGCTCGCAGGATCCGCTCAGGGTCATCGCGATGACGTTGGTCATGCCCGGGTGCGCACCGCTGCCGAAGATCGTGGCGTTGCCCTCGACGCACGCCTTCTCGATCCGCGCCCGGTCCTCGGGCGACTGCTTGCCGCCGGTGATCCAGGCGGCACTGGTGCACACGTTCACCCCGCTCTCGAGGAGCGCGACCAGTTCGTCGACGTCAGGCCACAGCGGGTTGTAGCAACAGGCGTCGGGCTGCAGGGCGAGGAGGGCGGCAACGTCGTTGGTGGCGACCACACCCGTCGGCTCCGGCCACCCGCACAGCTCGGCGGCGTCCTTGCCGACCTTGTCCGCGCCGTGCGCGTAGACGCCGACCAGCTCGAAATCGGGCCTGGCCAGGATGGCGTGCGCCGACCGCCGGCCGATGTTGCCGGTCGTCCACTGGATGACCCTGAGGGGGCGGTCGAAGCGGGGCGCACTCATGGCGCGAGAGTAGAACGCGTTCTAGTTTCTGTCGAGGGGTGGGCGCGCGTGGCCCCTCGACCGTCGTACTCCCTGACCTTTGCTGGCGCTCCCTGGCCGTTGCAACGGCCAGGGAGCGCAGGAATCCCCGCTGAAGCGGGTATTCATGCAGCCCGCGACCGCTAGTTCGTCAGCCCCAGCACCAGCGGTACGACGGCAGCCGCACCGGCGTCGTACAACGCCGCCGCGCCGAGAGTGAGCGACCACCCGGTCACGCTGCGGTCGTCGACGAGCAGCACCCGGGCGTCGCGCACCGCGGCGGGGTCGTCGAGCTGCAGCGCGCAGCGCCGGGACACCGCGGCCACCCGCTGGGCCGAGTTCGTGGCGCCGCGGTCGGGGCCGACCGAGAGGTCGACGATCGCCCAGCGGCCGACGACGGGGACCTGGAGGAAGCGGGAGAGCCCGCTGGCCAGGTCCATGGTCAGCTGCGAACGCCGCTCCGACTCGCTGACGACGATCGCGTCGACCTTGGGCTGCCAGTCCTGCAGCATCGCGACCATGGCGCGAGCCAGCGAGACGGGGACCGGGCCGTCCTCGGCGTCGATCGCGAACAGGCCCCGCAGTGCGGCGCCGTGGCCCAGGTCGGTCGCCCGCGCGATCGCACGGCCGGTCTCGGCGGGCTGGCGGATCTTGCCCGAGAGGCTGACCCCGACGGCCGACAATCCCGTGGGCCACAGCTTGCGCGGCTCGAGCGGAACACCCGGACGGGCCAGCCGATCGGCAGCCTCTTCGACGGCAGCCTCGGACACGTCGGTCGACAGGGTCAGGCCGCCGCAGTTGTCGCAACGTCCGCAGCGCCAGGCGGGGTCAGCGAGCACCGCCGGGTCGTCGAGCTGGGACCGCAGGAACCGCATCCGGCACTCGTCCGAGCCGAGGTAGTCCAGCATCGCCTGCTGCTCGGCAGCCCGGGAAGCGGCGACCCGGGCGTAGCGGTCGGCGTCGTACGACCACTCCCGGCCGGTCGACTCCCAGCCACCCCGGACGCGGCGCACGGCGCCATCGACGTCGAGCACCTTGAGCATCGTCTCCAGCCGGGTACGGGACAGGTCGACCCGCGGCTCGATGGCGGCGGTGCTCAGCGCCCGCCCTTCCCCCGATGACTCGGCGAGGACCGCGAGGGTCTCGCGCACGAGCTCCTCCCGCGGGAAGGCCAGCGAGGCGAAGTACGCCCAGATGTCGCGGTCCTCGATCGCCGGCAGCAACACCACGGACGCGCCCTCGGGCGGCAGGTTCACGCCACGACCGGCACGGCCGACCTGCTGGTAGTAGGCGACCGGACTGCTCGGCGCACCGAGGTTGACCACGAAGCCCAGCGACGCGTCGAAGCCCATGCCGAGGGCGCTGGTCGCGACCAGCGCCTTCACCTCGCCGTCGAGCAGCGCCTGCTCCAGCGCCAGGCGCTCGGTCTGTTCGGTCTGTCCGGAGTACGCCGCCACGTTGTGCCCGCGCGAACGGAGATAGTCCGCCACCTCCTGGGTCGCAGCCACCGTCAGCGTATAGACGATCCCGCTGCCGGGCTGCTCGGAGAGGTGGTCGGCCAGCCACGCGAGTCGCTGCTCGGCGGTCTTGAGGCGTACGACGCCGAGCCGGAGCGACTCGCGGTCGAGACTGCCGCGCAGCACCAGGGTCTTCTCACCGAGCTGCTCGGAGACGTCGTCGGTCACGCGCTGGTTGGCGGTCGCGGTGGTGGCGAGCACCGGGATGCCGGTCGGCAGGTCCTGCAGCAGGGTGCGGATCCGGCGGTAGTCGGGGCGGAAGTCGTGGCCCCAGTCGGAGATGCAGTGCGCCTCGTCGATCACCAGCAGGCCGCACGTCGCCGCCAGCCGCGGCAGCACCTCGTCGCGGAAACCCGGGTTGTTGAGCCGCTCCGGGCTCACCAGCAGTACGTCGATCTCCCCGGCCTGGATCGCCTGGTGCACCTGGTCCCACTGCTCCACGTTGGTGGAGTTGACCGTGACCGCCCGGATCCCGGCCCGCTCCGCCGCGGCGATCTGGTTGCGCATCAGGGCCAGCAGCGGCGAGATGATCACCGTCGGACCAGCACCCCGTTCGCGCAGCAGCAGCGTCGCGACGAAGTAGACCGCCGACTTCCCCCAGCCCGTGCGCTGCACGACCAGGGCACGCCGCCGGTCCTCGACCAGGGCCGCGATCGCGGCCCACTGGTCGTCGTACAAGGTGGCGTCGGGGCGCCCCACCAGCGCGCGCAGGTGCTCCTCGGCCCGCTCCCGCGGGTCGGTCCCGGGCACGGCCGCGGTCGGTGACGTCATGAGTCGTGTCTACCAGCGGCCGCCGACCACACAATTTCCTCGACGAATCTGGACATTCCCCAGACAGCCACCCACCCGACGGCTAGTCTTCTGTTTGCAGCCGCAGGAGACCCGAGACTCTTGCGGCTGCACCTTTTTTGTTTGGCGCGAGCGGGTCTTCGCCGAAACTGAGGGCGAGCAAGCTCGCCGTCGAACGGCTCTCGCCCCGCTGCCGCGCGCGCAGTTGTCTTTCGCTCCGCTTGCCTTGGTCTGGCGGCAAGACGCTTCGCGCTTGCCTGAGGGGCCGCTCGCTTCCCGTCAGGCGCCGCGCTCGCCCGCGCCTGCGCCCCACCAGATCCGGGCGACGTCGAACCGCGAGCCGGCGCCCCAACGGAGCAGGATGTCGGCGACGTGCTTCTCCACGCTCTTGAGGGCGATGCCGAGCTCCTCGGCGACCTGCTTGTTCGTGCGACCAGCGGCGACGAGGCCTGCCACCTCGGCTTGGCGAGGGCTCAGTGCCGGGACGGGTGGTGGCGCGGCACCTTCGATCGCGCCGACGACCGCGAGCAGGCCTACCCGGGTCGCGACGCCGAACGCACACAACACCCGGGAGATGTGCACCCGCACGGTGCCGGGCGAGAGGTGCAGCGAGCCGGCGATCTCGTCGACGCCCTGGCCGGCGAGGATCGCCCGTGCCACCTCCGCCTCACGCGCTGACAGGACCGACCAGCCGCCACCAGCGATCGGGGGAAGCCGGCGACCGGAGGCGGCCAGCGCCGCAGTTGCGGAGCGCCGTACGGCGGCATGGCCGGTGCGGTCGCTCTCGACGACCAGGTTCCGCAGGGTGCGCGAGGCGGCTCCCGCGTCACTCAGGGCCAGCTGCGCACGGGCGACCAGGAGATCTCCGTCGGCCACCTCGAACTGCCGACCAGCAGCCACCGACAGCGCGACGCTGCGCTTCGCCAGCTCGATCGCTGCCTCCGGGGCGCCCGTGGCCAGGGCGTGTCGGGCCTCTCCGCGCAGCACCACGGTGTCGGCGATCGGGTGTCCCGCGAGGCGCCTGAGCCCGACGAGCCACGCGGCGGCCGCCTCGTCGTCCCCCTCCTCGAGGGCGGCGACGAGCAGTATCTCCAGGCCGAGGGCGCGGTCGATGATCGTGCACCGGCTGAGGTCCTCGTCGGCCCCGGCCCGGAAGGTCATCGCGGCCGCCGTGGCCGCGTCGCCCACCGCCATCGCCCCGTAGGCCAGCAGCATCAGGGCGCCGCGGTCGATGTAGTCGTGGGGCGTCTCGGGCACGTGCCGAGCCACCGGGAGCGAGCCCTCGACGCCCGCGTTGTCCCCGGCGAAGCCGTGGACGAGTGCCGCGACCGATCCGATGACGCTCTCGACGCGCGTGCCCGGAACCACCGAGGCCATCATCGGGCCGAGCAACCCGAGGGCCTCGTCCACGCGGCCGGAGAAGGTCGCTTCCCGGACCTGACAGATCACCATCAGCGGAGCGAACGGATGCCCCGCCCAGGCCGCGGCCGGCGCCGGGCCGCTCCGGTGGACCGCAGCGGTGTCGTCGATGCGCACACTGACCATGGCGGCCTCCGCGACGACGTAACGGACACAGGACCACCAGCGCGACCCCGGATCCGCAGCCGCGACGACCAGGTCACGGGCGAGCGACCAGGCGTCACCCGGGTCGGTGAACACGTCACCGGTGGCCGCGAGCGACAGCGCAGCGGCACACGCCGCCCGGGCCTCGGCATCGCGTGCCGCGGCCAACCCCTCCGCCGCGCGAGCGGTCGCATCGGCGAAGTCACCCCGCCAGAACCCGGCGAGGCCGGCCAGGCCGAGCGCGGCTGGGTCTCCATGGGCCTCCCAGGCCGCGACGCAGTCCTCCATCGCCACCTCGGCGGTGCCCGCAGCCAGGTGATCGAGCACGTCCGCCATCAAGGCCCCCCGGTCCATGGCGAGCAGCGTGCCAGAGGGCCTGGCCCGACGGTCCAATTACGCCAAAACCCCATCGTTACCGCTGGTCGGACCCGGGATAGTTGAGGGGGCCGGTTGCGTCTCCGGGTGCCGCAGTCGTGGGGGTTGCGGTGGTTCACCCCCCGGGACCGACCGCCCCCTTCGTCCGGGGTCAGGCGCCGCGCTGGCCGGCGCCGGAGCCCCACCAGATCCGGGCCACCTCGAACCGCGTCCCGGCGTTCCACCGCTCCAGGATGTCGCCGACGTGCTTCTCGACACCCTTGACCGAGATGCCCAGCTCGTCGGCCACCTGCTGGTTGGTCGCGCCGGCTGCCACCAGGCGCGCCACCTCTGACTGGCGCGGGGACAGCGGCGTCGGGACGGTCGCGGGTGCCACCCGGCCCTCGCCCACGGCGGCCAACAGCCCGATCCGGGTCGGTACGCCGAAGGCGCAGAGCACCCGCGAGACGTGGGTCCGCACCGTGGCGGGTGAGAGGAACAGTGCCGCGGCCATCTGGTCGACCTCGAGGCCGTCCAGCACGCACCGGGCGATCTCCCGCTCGCGCTCGGACAACGCCTTCCAGCCACCACCGGCGACGGGAGGAAGGCGACGGCGGGCCGGCTGCAGGGTCGAGGCGGCCGATCGTCGTACGGCGCGGTGGCCGCTGGCGTCCGCGGCGTTGACCAGGGCGCGCAGGTCGCGGCTCGCCCCGGCGATGTCGTTCCCGGCGATCCGGGCCCGCGCGAGGACGATCTCGCCCTCGGCTGCCTCGACTCCCCGGCCCTGCGCGCTGCAGGCCTCGATGCTCGCGGTGGCCGCGGCCACGGCCGCCTCGACGTCACCGACGACGAGCAGGTACCGGCTGCGTACGCGGTCGACGGTCGGTGCCGCCGTGGGATGGTCAGCGAGAGTCATCAGGCTCGCGAGCCAGGTCTCCGCCGCGGGCAGGTCCTCCTCGGCGAGCGCAGCGACGACGAGCATCTCGAGCCCGAGGGCCCGGTCGATGATCGTGCAGGCACCGAGGTCGCCGTCGTCGCCGGCCTGGAAGACCAGGCGCGCGGCCGTCGGTACGTCCCCGATCGCGATGGCGCCGAAGGCCAGGAGCAGCAGCACGCCCCGGTCGATGAAGTCCCGGTCCCCGTCTCCCGCGACGGGCGTCAGCTCGCGACTGCGCGACACCCCTCCGGCGTCGTCCGCGTTGCCGAGCACCAGCCCGGCCACCGCTTCCACGACGCCCTCGAGGCGCGACCCGGATTCGGCCGCGGCGCGCATCGGTTCGAGCAGGGCGGTCGCCCGGTCGATCTGCCCCGAGAACGCAGCCGTCCGTACGACGCACGCCGCCATCACCGCGGCGAACGGATGGCCGGTCCACGTGCCCGGCAAGGGACCGGAGGCGACGACCCGCTGCGCGTCGGCGAGCCGGGCACCGACGAGCGCGGACTCGGCCAGCAGGTACCGGATCGCCGTCCACCAGGCCGAGTCCGGATCCGGGGCCGCCGCGAGGAGTGCGCTCGTCGTGCTCCAGGCCGGCTCGGCGCAGGCGCACGGGTCGCCAGCTGCGGCGAGCGCCTCCGCCACCAGCGCCAGGGCCCGGGTCTCGTCGTCCGTGGCCGATTCCGCGGCGCGGCCGGCCCAGGCGGTCGCCCCGGTGAAGTCGCCCTGCCAGAACCCACAGACGGCGGCGAGGGCGGCAGCCACGGGATCACGGTCCGCGTCCCAGGCGGCTGCGCACTCGGTGGCCGCGACGGACGCGGTGCCGTGCGCGAGGTGGGTGAGCACCTCGCCCACCCGGCCGGCCCGATCCATGGACGCAACGTAGTCGATCCGGCGATTACGCCGATCCCCTACTACCGAGGGCCGCCGCGAAACGGGACAGTCGGGCGTTGACCTGTGAGGGGACGAGGATGAAGCGCGCATGGCTTGCCGGCCTGTTGGTCGTCGGTGCACTCGCATCTGGATGCGGTGACGACGGCGACAGCAACGACTCCGGGGACACCGGCGACACCAGCGCCGTGGAATCGAACGACGTCGACCCGGAGGGCGACGAGCCTGCCGGGCTGCCGAAGTTCTGTGACCTCCTCACAGCCGATCAGGTGTCCGCAGCTGTGGGGGCTGCGGTCAACCTGAGCACCGGCCCGTTCGACGCCTGCGAGTTCGACCAGGACGACCCCCGGGCGCTGAGCGGGTCGGTGGGCGCGGTCGAGGTCGACACCGGCAACGGCGGGTACGACGCCTACGTCTCCGGCGCCGGCGGTTCCCTCGAGGACTCCGCCGCGCACCCACTGGACGGCATCGGCGAGCAGGCGTTCGTCACCACCGGCACCTTCGGCGGCGGTTCCAGCCTCCAGGCGGCCGGCGGGGCGCTCGTCGGCGGCTCCGTCTACACCGTGAACCTGTCGCAGGCGACCGGCATGAGCGAGGCCGAGCTGGTCGCGATCAGCGAGAAGCTGCTGACGCTCCTCGTCGACGCCGGCTGAGCACCGAGCGCCTCGGCGATCAGCCGGAGACGCGGACGGACTCCTTGGCCAGCTCGAAGGTGGGCAGCATGCCCGCGTGCTCCTCGTCGTCGAGGCCACCGACGTGGACCACGACGACACCGTCCTTGCCGGCCACCAGGAACGCGCGACGCTTCGCTCGCTCCTCGAGGACCTCGCGGACCTCGACGTAGGAGACCTCGGTGACGGCCAGGCCGTCGTCCGACTCGGAGGTGCTGAAGGTGAGCTCGACTCCTTCGTCGAGCTCCGCGACAAAGGTGCGCAGCAGGCGTTCGGGGTCCTGCGACGCCAGCCGTTGCGGGCCGACGTAGACGCGGAGGTAGCCGACGTTCACCGGTGACTCGAGCTCGCAGGCCACCCGGAACGGGCCGGGGGTCAGGAGGGCGCCCAGGGCCGCCTCGCCCTTGTCGTCGGTGTCGACGATCCGCTCCGGCACCCAGCCCCGCTCACGGTCGAAGGTCACCGGCAGCGGGCACGTGGAATCGGCTCCGCCGATCGCGCCGGCCACCTCGACTCCGTCGTCGTCCTCGTCATCCCCACCCGAACAGCCCGACAGCGTGATGACGAGGATCGTCAACGAGGCAGTGAGGGTGCGGCGCATCGCGACTCCTGGGTGTGCAGTGTCCGGGCAGGTCGAGCCGACGCTAGCGGAGCAGGGCAGGACCGACGCGCACTCCTCAGTCGTCGCGCCAGCTCTTGTTGACCAGCTCCGACTCGATCCTGCCGTCGAGGTCCGACCACAGCGTCACGCCGCCGTGGTCGACCTCGTCGACGTGCGCCTGCAGCCAGGAGTCGCCGTCCGCCGGCCTCGTGACGCTGATCCGGCTGTCGCTGATGCGGCCGTGGCTGCGCCGTCGAGCCTCCTCGTCGACGGCCACCAGCACGTCCGCGTCCACCTGGGCCAGGTCGAAGGCGACGCGGTCACGGACCACCTCGCCCATCCACTTCTCCAGGACGTCGCCGTCCCACCGCCACAGCTCGGCGAGATCACCCGGCACGGCGGGCGGCACCGTCACCTGGGCTTCGTCGACGCCGTACGTGCGCAGCATGAGGACCTGTGTGGAACCCGTCGCGTCCGACAGGGCTGCCCGGAGGTCGGCGAGCCCCTGGTCGGTCGCGATCGGCTCGTACCGCTGCTCCGCCGGCAGCCGGTCGGGAGGGTCCTCGCCACCGGGACGGTCCACCGCAGCCCAGACCGAGACGGCCGCAAGGATGACGCCCAGCCGGATCCACTTGCTCCGCGTACGTCGCTCCTCCCCGCGACGCGCGGCCTCTTCGGCAACCGGGTCGATCTCGCCCTCGACCGGCAGCGGCAGGCCATCCCCGTCGAGATGCTCGTCCAGCACCTCGTCCGGGCCGGGCCGGAGGTAGCGAGGCCACCTCTCCGAACGTCCCACCGGGCCGTGGTCCTCGCCGGTCACCAGATCCGGACGCGCGCCTCGGGGTCCAGCCACAGCCCGTCACCCGGCGTGGTCGCGAAGACCTCGTGGAACTCATCGAGGTTGCGCACGATGTTGGCGCGGAACTCCGGCGGGCTGTGCGGGTCGATGGTGAGGTACTGCGTCTCCTGCTCGATGCGGCGCTTGGTGCGCCACACGTAGGCCCAGTTGAAGAACAGCGTCTTGCGGTCCTCCAGCGTCGCCTCGGTGCCGGCGGCCTCGGCCGCGATCAGGAAAGCGGTGTGCGCGATGGTCAGGCCACCGAGGTCGCCGATGTTCTCGCCGACCGTGAGCGCGCCGTTGACCTTCTCGTCGGGCAGGTTGCGCGGGGAGAAGGCGTCGTACTGCTCGATGAGCGCCTTCGACTTCACCTCGAACGCGGCCTTGTCGTCGGCGGTCCACCAGTCGTTGAGGTTGCCCTCGCCGTCGTACTGCGCACCCTGGTCGTCGAAGCCGTGGCCGACCTCGTGGCCGATCACGGCACCGATGCCGCCGTAGTTCTCGGCCGGCAGGGCGTCGGGGCTGAAGAACGGCTTCTGCAGGATGCCGGCCGGGAAGCAGATCTCGTTGGTGCCGGGGTTGTAGTACGCGTTGACGGTCTGCGGCAGCATGAACCACTCGTCGCGGTCGACCGGCGCACCGATCTTCGCGAGCTGGCGGTCGGTCTCGAAGCCCGCCGAGGCCTGGGCGTTGGCGACCAGGTCGTCGCCCACCACGGTCAGCGCGCTGTAGTCGCGGAACTTCGTCGGGTAGCCGATCTTCGGACGGAAGGTCGCGATCTTGTCGTACGCCTTCTGCTTGGTCTCCTCCGTCATCCAGTCGAGCTTGCCGATGGACGTGCGGTAGGCGGCGAGCAGGTTGGCGACGAGGTCGTCCATCATCGCCTTCGACGTCGGCGGGAAGTGCCGGTCGACGTACTCCTTGCCGACGGCCTCGCCCATCGCGCCCTCGACGAACGACACGGCACGCTTCCAGCGCGCGCGCAGCTCGGGCGTGCCGGACAGGGTCCGCCCGTAGAAGTCGAAGTTGGTCTGCACGAAGTCGTCGGAGAGGTACGGCGCCGCCGACCGCAGCACGCGCGAGGTGAACCAGTCGCGCCAGGTCTCGATCGGGGTCTCGTCGAGGACCTTCGAGAGGTGCTCGAGGTACGACGGCTGGCGGACCACGACCTCGGCGATCGTCGACTGCGGGCCGGTGAGCTGGCCACCGAGGTTGGTGATGTAGGCGTTCCAGTCGAACGCGGGGCACAGGGCGCGGAGCTCGTCGCCGGTCAACCGGTTGTAGGTCTTCTGGACGTCGCGCGTCTCGGAACGCTCCCAGTGGCCCAGGGCCAGCGCGGTGTCGAGGTCGAGGATCCGCTGCGCGGCACCGGCGGCGTCGGCGTGGCCGCCGAGGGTGAGCAGCCGGTCGAGGTAGGCGAGGTAGGCCTCGCGGATCTCGGCGAACTTGTCCTCGCGGTAGTAGGACTCGTCCGGCAGGCCGAGGCCGCCCTGGACCAGGTGGAACAGGTAGCGGTCCGACTGGCGGTCGTCGGTGTCGACGTAGGAACCGAACAGGCCGTAGCCGCCGATCCGCTCGAACTCGCCGAGGAAGGCCGCGACGTCCCGCACGTCGCGCAGGCCGGCGACGGCGTCGACGAGGTGCTGCACCGGCGCGAGGCCAGCCGCCTCGACCCGGTCGGTGGCCATGAAGGAGTTGTAGAGGTCGGCGATCTTGCGGGCGTCCTCGTTGGCGGGCGCGCCGGTGGCGAGCTCGGTGATGATCGCGCGCACGTCCTCCTCGGCCTGGTCGGCCAGCTGGACGAACGGTCCCCAGCTCGACCGGTCGGCGGGGATCTCCGTCTCCGCCAGCCAGGCCCCGTTGACGTGACCGAAGAGGTCGTCCTGGGGGCGGGTTCCGAGGTCCATGCCCGGACGGGCGTCATCAAGGATGCTCACGGGACTGAGCCTAGGACCTCGCCGCAACGACGGGCGGGCAGGACATCGTCCTGATTCGTCGCACCAGCCTCAGGCCGGACGGCGCGGGGCCGATGTGGGGTTCATGGCGAAGAAGATCGGACTCGTGCCCTGCATCGTGCTGGGGCTGCTGCTCAGCCTTGCTGCCGCACCTGCCGACGCCTCGCCCGGACCAACGGCCGCCGCCACTGCCCGGCTGACACCGGGCCCCCTCCACGGCGCGGTCGCCGCGGGCCTCATCCAGCGAGTGCTCGAGGACCGGGTCCTGGCCCTGACCAACCGCCAGCGTCGCGCCCACGGCTGCGGTGCACTCCGCAGTTCACTGTCGCTGCGCAAGTCGGCTCGTGGCCACACGGTGACCATGGCGACGCGCGGCGTGATGTCGCACCAGCTCCCGGGCGAGCCGAGGTTCTCGACCCGGATCACCCGCGCCGGCTACACCCGGTGGCGCCTGGTCGCCGAGAACGTCGCCCGCGGATTCAGTGGTCCGGACGCCGTCGTACGGGCCTGGATGAAGAGCCCCAGCCACCGCCGCAACATGCTCAACTGCCGGTTGCGCGACCTCGGTGTCGGCGTGGTCCTGCAGAACGGCCAGCTGTGGTGGACCCAGAACTTCGGACGGCGCTGACTCCCGCCGATCGCCGCTTGCCCGGCTGACCTGACATACCGCAGGGATGGCCGTCCGCCGGGTAACGCTAGTCCGATAGGACTAGCGCGGACCGAACGCGCCACCGGTGTGTTCGCCCCCTGCCCGAAGTGACCATTGACACATGCGTCACTGGGGGATCAAAAACATTGTCATCGGCCTGCTCGTCGTCATCGGAGCGGCCTTCACTTCTACGTCCGGAGCCACGGCAGCAACCGCTGCCACACCGACGACCACGAGCGTCATGAGCGCGCCGCTCGCCGGCCGCTTCACCGTCAACGCCGTGCTCGAGGGCGCCGTCCTGACGCTCACCAACATCAAGCGGGCCGCGGTCGGCTGCCGGCCGCTGCGGCTCAACCTCGACCTGCGCCAGGCCGCCCGCAAGCACTCGTACGTCATGGCCCGCAACGGGGTCATGTCGCACCAGCTGCCCGGCGAGTACCGCCTGGGCCGACGGGTGACGCTGGCCGGCTACACCGGTTGGCGCAAGGTTGCCGAGAACATCGCGGCCGGCTACAGCACCGCGCGCCTCGTCGTCCGGGCGTGGTGGAACAGCGCGTCGCACCGCCGCAACATCACCGACTGCACGCTGCGGGAGATCGGCATCGGCGTCGTGCCCTACGGCGGCCGCGTGTGGTGGACCCAGGACTTCGGCCGACGCTGAATTTTACCGTTGTTGCCCGAAAGGGCACCTCGCGCCACCATGATGTGCGCGTGCGCCCACTCTTTACCTTGATCGGTACGGCGGCCGTCCTCGCGGGACTGCTGGTCGGACCGTCCGTCAGCGCCGCTCCCACGGGAGCGGCGTTCGTCGTTCCCGGACCGGCCCGCGCCAGCACCGCCGACCTGATGGAGCGTGACGTCGTCACGCTCATCAACCGGGCACGAGCCCGCAGGGGCTGCGTCGCCCTGCTGGTCCGCTCCTCGCTGCAGACCGCCTCGGGCCGGCACGACGCGCTGATGGCACGTGCCCGGCGACTGTCGCACCAGCTGCCGGGCGAGGCCACGCTGCGGACGCGAGTGGCGACCGCGGGCTACACCAACGCCAAGCTGCTCGGCGAGGTGCTCGCGGTCGGACCGACGACGGCATCAGGGGCCGTGACGCGGTGGATGAACAGCTCGGCCCACCGCGCGCTGCTGCTCGACTGCCGGTTCCGCGCGGTCGGTGCCGGGTACGCCCTCAGCAGTGACGGCACCCGTTGGTGGACCATCGACCTGGGTCGACGCTGAGCGAGCGCCGGTCGGACAGCCAGCAGGTCAGCGCAGGCGCACGACGGACTTCCCGAGCGTCGCGCGGGCGTCCATGTCGACGAGGGCCTGGCCGAACTCGTCGATCGCGTAGACCTTGCCGATGGGCGGCTTCACCACGCCTGACTCGATCATCGGCACGAGCTGGGTCCACTGCTGCTGCAGGTAGCCCGGCTTGAAGAACGCGTAGGCGCCCCAGCCGACACCGCGCACGTCGACGTTGTTGAGCAGCAGCCGGTTGACCTTCACCTCGGGGATGCCCTCGCCGGCGGCGAAGCCCACCACGAGGACCCGGCCCTGCGGGGCGAGGGAGCGCAGCGAGTCGGTGAACAGCGAGCCGCCGACGACGTCGAGCACGACGTCGACTCCCTTGCCCTCCGTGAGGGTGTGTACGGCGTCCCGGAAACCCTCGACGAGAACGGTCTCGTCGGCACCGGCGGCCCGCGCGAACGCTGCCTTCTCCTCGGTGCTGACCACCGCGATGGTGCGGGCACCCAGAGCCCGGGCCACCTGGATCGTGGCCGTGCCCACGCCACCGGCAGCGCCGTGCACGAGCACCGTCTCGCCTGCCTTCAGGCCACCGCGCTCGTCGAGTGCGAACAGGGCGGTGAGGTAGTTCATCGGCAGTGCGACGGCCTCCTCGAAGCTGACGCCGTCAGGGAGCGCGAACGTCGCCTCACGCGGTCCGGCCACGAGCTCCGCCGCGCCGCCGTACCCTCCGACGCCGACGACGCGCTGGCCCGGTTCGAAGCCGGGCCCGGAGACCACGACTCCGGCGTAGTCGACACCGAGGGAGAAGGGCGGTTCGGGGCGCAGCTGGTACTCGCCGCGGCTCAGCAGCAGGTCCGGGAACGACACCCCGACCGTGTGCACCTCGACGAGGACGTCGTCCGGACCGGGCGTGGGCTCGGCGACCTCGCGGACGGTGACGTCGGCGGGACCCGTGGTGGTGATGACCTGGATGGCGCGCATGACCGGCAGGCTAGCGCCCGGTGCCGGCGCGACCCACCGGCGTTTGCGTCACGCGGGTGCGGGCACATCACCCCGGTGAGCAACAACTACTGGGCCGACTGGCAGCAGAACAAGCGGATCGACGCCGCCGAGGAACAACTCGCCGCCGAACGCCGCGCCCGCAACCGCCTCGTCGAACAGATGCGCACCCAGCAGGGCAACCTGCAGGGACAGATCGACCGGCTCACGCGCGCCCTGGTGGCCCTGGTCGAGCACGAGGACATCCGGGCCGAGCTGGGCCAGTACGCCGACGCGGCCGGCTGCCGCCGCTACGCGCGCGAGGTCGTGTCGACCGTGGTCGTGACCGGAGGCGCTGCCCTGCGGGGCGCGGTCGACCCGGCCGACGTGCCCGGATACTGGCTCGCGGCCGCAGCGCGGGGCGTGGCGGCGATCGCCCGCGGGGACGCCGGCGGCGAAGCACTGCTGACCGAGGCCGGGCACCGCGACCCCCAGCGCACCGCCCTGTTCCTGAGCCTCCTGAGCGCGCAGACCCGTGACCCGCGCTGGGCGACGAGCCCGCTCGAGCGGATCCTGCCCGACCAGCCCTCCGTCTCGGTCGCCCAGCGCGAGGTCTGGCTCGCGATCGCCGACGGGCGGCTCGCGCCCACCCACACCGACGCCGTTGCCGAGCTCGTGTCTGCGCTGACGAACCTGGTCGCCGCCGACGGCGACGCTGCCGAGCAGGTGGCGGCGTGGCTGCGGGACAAGACCGGCACCGACCGGGACGCGTTGCACGGCGAGCAGGCCGCTGCCCAGCTGAATGCCCTGCGACGGGTGCTGGCCTCCGGCGCGCGCGCCGACGTGTCCCACGACCCGACGATCGCCGCGGTCCTGCACGCCGACCGCTCGGCCGACCGCTCGGCCGACACGGACCCGCCGCCCGTCCACACATCGGAGGATCCGCTGGCCGACTGCCTGCGCTCGCTCGTCGACGAAGGGTCACCAGCCGAGGGCGACATCCTCGACCGGATGGCGACCGTGCGTGTCGACCTCGGATTCCTCGACGAACGCACCGCGACCATGGCTGCGGACTGGTCCTCCCCGGTGGGCGACGTCCTCGCCCTGCTCCTGTCCGACCTGGAGGACGCCGACTCGCCGCGCTTCGCCGTCGCGTGCCAGGTCCTCGCCCCGACCCTGCTCCCCCTCGCCGACCACCTCGGTCGCCAGGCAGCCGTACCGGTCGAGGACACCCGCGCGCTCAAGGTCGTCGGCGGGATCGTCACGGTCGACACCACGGGAGCCACCGCAGAATGGCAGTCGAGCGTCCTCTCGGGTGTCGCGACCCGCAACCCGGTCAACAAGCTCCTGGTACCGATCGGGGCAGGCCTGATCGTGGTGGGCATGGTCTTCGCCGGATTGACGTTCGTGGCACAGGGCTGGCTGGTTCTGGCCATCGCCGGGATCCTCGGCGGCGCGGGCACCCTGTTCGCCGCCCACCGCGAGCGGACCGAGCTCGCCGAGGAGCAGGAGCGGAGCCTCCGGTCCACGGAGCGCAGCATCGTGATCGCGGCCGAGACGCTCCAGGCGGACAAGGCCCGCGGAGTGACGGCAGCGGCCGCTGCGCAGGAGCACCTGGCGGCAGTCCGGGACGGGTTGCAGCAACGCGTCTGAGCCGCGCCCGGTGCCGGTCAGGTCCGCTGTGCGTGCCGGGCCACCAGGTCGGCGTACCAACTGAAGGACCGCTTGGGGGTGCGCACCTGGGTCTCGTAGTCGACGTGCACGAAGCCGAACCGCTTGGTGTAGCCCTCTGCCCATTCGAAGTTGTCGATGGTCGACCAGGCGTAGTAGCCGCGCACGTCGACCCCGCGCTCCGCCGCCTCGGCGACGGCGGTGAGGTGGGCCTGGTGGTAGTCGATGCGCAGCTGGTCGTCGATCACGCCCTGGTCGTCGGGGCCCATGTTGTAGGCGCACCCCGACTCCGTGATCACGATCGGGGGTACGGCGGCGCGGAGCCGTGCCCGGAACATGATCAGCCACTCGCGCAGGGCGTCCGGCACGACCGGCCAGCCGAAGTCGGTGACGGGGTACCCGAGCACCTCGCGGAAGTCGAACGGGAGTTCCGCGTCCTCGGCGGCCGCACCGATCCGCATCGGGTTGTAGTAGTTGATGCCGTAGAAGTCGAGCGGCTGGCGCATGGTCGCGAAGTCGCCGTCGCGCACGTACTCCTCGCACAGCATCATCAGGTCGTCGGAGTACCGGCCGAGCAGCATGCCCTCGAGGTAGTGCCCGTTCCAGATCAGGTCGAAGATCTTGGCGGCGCCGACGTCGGCCGGGTCGTCGCTCGCCGGCCAGATCGGCGCATGGTTGTTGGCACAGCCGACACTCGTCGCGCCGGTCGCCCGCAGGGCGATGGCGGCGCGCCCGTGCGCGACCAGCAGGTGGTGGCCGACGCCCATCGCGTCGAACATCAGCTCCTTGCCCGGCGCATGGATCCCGACGCCGTACCCCATCAGGGTGACGACGTTCGGCTCGTTGACGGGCACCCAGTCGGCGACCCGGTCGCCGAGGCGCTCGCCGACGATCGAGGCGTAGTCGGCGAAGCGGTCGATCGTGGCGCGGTTGAGCCAGCCGCCGTCGTCCTCCAGCGCCTGCGGAAGGTCCCAGTGGAACAGCGTCGCCATCGGCCGGATGCCGGCCTCGAGCAGCCCGTCGACCAGGCGGTCGTAGAAGTCCAGGCCCGCAGCATTGGCGGGCCCGCTACCCGTCGGCTGGATGCGCGGCCAGGCGACGGAGAAGCGGTACCCCGGGGCACCGAGCTCCTTCATGAGGGCGATGTCCTCGGGGAAACGGTGGTAGTGGTCGCAGGCTTCCGCACCGGTGGAACCGTCCACGATCCGGCCGGGCTCGGCAGCGAACGTGTCCCACACCGATCGGCCGCGCCCGCCCTCGTGGACGGCGCCCTCGATCTGATAGGCCGCCGTGCTGGTGCCGAAGACGAAGTCCTTCGGGAGCCGGTCGGCCAGGTCCCTCTCCCGGTCCGCCATGAGCGTCACTTTCCCACGTCCACGGGTGGGCGTCAGCCGATCGGACAGGTCGTCTCAGGGGCGGAGCTTTCGGTGAGCAGCCACCAAATCGGCGTACCAGCCGAAGGACCGCTTGGGGGTCCGTTCCTGGGTCACGTGGTCGACGTCGACGAAGCCGTAGCGGGGCACGAAACCGTCGGTGCCCTCCCAGGTGTCGAGGAGCGACCAGACGTAGAAACCACGGACGTCGACCCCCTGGACGATCGCGTTGGACACGGCCTCGAGGTGGCGGGTCAGGTACGCGATCCGCTCGGCGTCGTCGATGGTCCCGTCCGGCCCGGGCGGCACGGAGTACGCGGCGCCGGCCTCGGTGATGACCAGCGGCGGCAGCGCTGCCCGGTAGCGGGCCCGCGTCATGATCAGCCACTCCTGCAGAGCCTCGGGTACGACGGCCCAGCCGGTCTCGGTCTTCGGCCGACCGAGGATGTCGAGGAAGCGGAAGGGCGACTCCCCGTCGTCCCCGTCGGCCTCGTCGTACTCGTTGACCTCGTCGCCCGACTCGTCGAACGCGGCACCGACGCGCAGCGGCGAGTAGTAGTTGACGCCGTAGAAGTCGAGCGGCTGGCGGATCGCCATCAGGTCACCGGGGAGCACGAGCTCCTGCAGCAACGGTCCGATGTCCTGGGGATGCCGTCCGAGCACCATCGCCTCGAGGAACAGTCCGTTCCACAGGGCGTCGAACAGCTTGGTCGCGCCCACGTCGGCGGGGTCGTCCGAGGCAGGCCACACCGGTGCGTGGTTGTTCGCGCACCCGACCCGTTCGGCGCCGGCGGCGCGCAATGCACCCGCAGCACGTCCGTGGCCGAGCAGCAGGTGGTGGGCAGCGGGCAGCGCGTCGAAGAGCAGGCGACGGCCGGGCGCCCGCTCGCCGGTGCCGTAGCCGAGGAAGGCGGTGACCGCCGGCTCCGCGACCGGGATCCATTCCTTCACCCGGTCGGCGAAGCGTGCCCCGACGATGGCCGCGTACTCGCCGAAGCGCTCCGACGTCTCGCGGTTCAGCCAGCCACCATCGTCCTCGAGGCCCTGGGGCAGGTCGCCGTGGAGCAACGTGGCCATCGGCTCGATGCCCGCCTCGAGCAGGCAGTCGACCAACCGGTCGTAGAAGTCGAGGCCCTGGGTGTTGACCGCGCCGCGACCGGTCGGCTGGACCCGCGACCACGAGATGCTGAACCGGTAGCCCGGCGCCCCGAGCCGCCCCAGCAGCGCGACGTCCTCGCCGAAGCGGTGGTAGTGGTCGCAGGCGATCGCGGGCGTGGATCCGTCGAGGACGCGACCGGGTTCACCGGCGAAGGTGTCGAGGATGCTGGGCCCGCGGCCATCGATGGCGGCGGCGCCCTCGATCTGGGCCGCGGCGCTCACCGTGCCGAACCGGAAGCCCGCAGGGAACCGCGCTGCGAGGTCGGCATCGGGCACCGGCACAATCTGACATGTGAACGTGGAGATCCGCAGGGGTTCGGTCAGGTTCGTCGAGCGCGAGCGCGGACGCCTGAGCAGGCACGGGTTCTCGTTCGGGCCGCACTTCGACCCCGAACGGCTGTCGTTCGGGCCGATGGTCTGCCACGACGACCACGTGCTCGGTCCCGGCCTCGGTTTCGAGGAGCACACCCACCAGGCGCTCGAGATCGTCACGTGGGTCGTCTCCGGTTCCGTGGTGCACACCGACGGGACCGGGGCGTCGGTGACGCTGGGCGCCGGTGAGTGCGGGGTGCTGAGCGCGGGTGCGGGCGTGCGGCACTCGGAGTTCGCCGGCCCCGACGGACCGGTCCGCTTCGTGCAGGTCTGGCTGACCGCGGACGACCCCGATGCGGCGCCGGCCCACACCCACGCCCCCGTGGCGGCCGCGCCCGGCGCCGGGCTCGTGCGCGTCGTCGGCGACGGCGGCCCGCTCGGCGTCGGCGTCGCCGGGGCGACCCTCGACGTGGTCCGGCTCGAGGCGGGCGAGGTCCTCACGCTCCCGGCCGCCCACCAGGTGCACGGCTACCTCACCACCGGCGCACTGCTGCGGTTCTCCCTGGCCGAGCCGCTGTCGGCGGGCGACGCGTTCAGCCTCACCGACCAGCCGTCGTACGACGTCACGGCAGCGGTGCCGACAGAGATGCTGATCTGGTCATTTTCCTGATCCGGGGCATCGAGGCTCGCTTCGCTCGCACCTCACCCACCGGGGTCCGATGAGTTTTCCGGTCGACCCCGGTCAACCCGTCAGGCACACTGGCGACACACAGGGGTAGCGATGGGAAGCGCGACGGTGACCGAGATCGAGACGGCAGTGGCAGGCAGCGAGGAGCTCGCTGACTTCGACACCCTGACCGGGCGTTATCAGCGGGAGCTGATGGCGCACTGCTACCGGATGAGCGGGT
Source organism: Nocardioides sp. CPCC 206347 (assembly GCF_048654605.1). NCBI lineage: Bacteria > Bacillati > Actinomycetota > Actinomycetes > Propionibacteriales > Nocardioidaceae > Nocardioides > Nocardioides sp. CPCC 206347. The sequence continues at coordinate 459,447 of NZ_JBMCYZ010000004.1, read as the reverse complement.
CGGTGCACGAGGCCGAGGACCTCGTGCAGGAGACGTTCCTGCGCGCGTGGAAGGCGTCGGCGAACTTCCAGGGCCGCTCGTCGGTGCGCACGTGGCTCTACAAGATCGCCACGAACGTCTGCCTGACGAACCTGGAGAGCAAGCCCCGCCGGCCCCTCCCGACGGGCCTCGGTACGGCGGACTCCGCTCCTGCCGACGAGCTGCTCGAGGACCACGAGGTCCCGTGGCTGGAGCCGATCCCGGACGCTGCGGTGGAAGTCGCCGAGCGCGACACGATCCGCCTCGCCTTCATCGCGGCGCTGCAGCACCTGCCGGCGCGGCAGCGCGCCGTCCTGATCCTGCGCGACGTGCTGCGCTGGTCGGCTGCCGAGACGGCGACCGCCCTCGACACCACGACCGCGGCGGTGAACTCCGCACTGCAGCGCGCGCACGCCCAGCTCGCCGAACGCGGCCTGACGCCCGAGACGGTCGAGGCCGACCTCGACGCGGCCCAGAAGGGCCTGCTCGACGCCTACCTCGAGGCGTTCTGGCGCAAGGACATCGACCGCATCGTCCAGCTCCTGACGTACGACGCCACCTGGGACATGCCGCCGTTCCTCAACCACTACCGCGGCCCCGAGAACATCGGCGAGCTGATCGGCACCAAGTGCCCCGGCGGGGTCGCCGACATGCCGATGGTGGCCACGACCGCCAACGGCCAGCCGGCGTTCGGGCTCTACATGCGCCAGCCCGAGGGTCATTTCGAGCCGTTCCACCTGCAGGTGCTGCAGATGGTCGGCAGCGGTGACGACCTCCGCGTCGAGCACGTGACGGCCTTCTTCGACACGGCGCTGTTCGCCCGGTTCGGGCTCCCCGAACGACTGCCGGCCGACTACGTGCCGGACCTCGCCCCGGCCGGCTGAGCGATGTCCGCGGTTCCCGGCCTCCCGCCGGTGCCCACGGACCCGGGGGTGGAGCTGCTCGAGCGCGCACTCGCCTACACGCGGGGCGCCCTCGTCACGATCACGCCCGCGCACCTGGGCCTGCGCACGCCCTGCACGCAGTGGCGACTGGTCGACCTGCTCGCCCACATGGAGGACTCCCTCGATGCCTTCGCGGAGGGTGCGACGGGGGTGATCAGCCTGCACAGTGCGGCACCCGCGCCGGTCGGCGACCAGATCGCGGCCCTGCAGTCCAAGGCGTGCGGCCTGCTCGGCGCCTGGGCGTCGGCCACCACGCCCCTCGTCGAGGTCGGCGGGCGCCCGGTGCCGGTCGGCACCATCTCCCGCCTCGCTGCCCTGGAGATCGCGACCCACGGCTGGGACGTCGCACGCACGACCGGGTACGACGCCGTACTCCCCGACGAGCTCGCCGAGGGCCTGTTGCCGACGGCCCTCGCGGTGGCGCTGGAACAGCATGGCGAGTTCGGGCCGCCCGTGCCCGTCAGCGCGGACGCCGGACCGGCGCGACGACTGCTCGGCCTGCTGGGCCGTCGGATGGTCGTCGCGTAGCCGAGCCGCCAGGCGAGGCGTACCGAGACGCCTAGACTCGCCGCCATGGCTGAGTCGGCGGTGGCACACCGCAAGCAACGCATGTCCGGGCGCGACCCGCACGAGGCGCACCGGGTGGCGACACCGCTGGAGCTGCTGTTCGACCTGACCTTCGTCGTCGCCTTCGGCACGGCCGCCAACGAGCTCGCGCACGGTCTGTCCCAGGACCACATCGGCGCGGGGATCGTGGCGTTCGGCTTCGCGACGTTCGGCATCTCGTGGGCCTGGATCAACTTCACCTGGTTTGCCTCGGCGTACGACACCGACGACTGGATCTACCGGCTGACCACCATGCTGCAGATGGTCGGCGTCCTCGTCTTCGCGCTCGGCCTGCATGCGATGTTCACGTCGGTCCACGACGGCGACACCCTCGACAACGACGTGATGGTCTGGGGCTACGTCGTGATGCGCGTGGCCATGGTGTTCCAGTGGTGGCGGGCCGGTCGGCACGACGCATCCCGGGGGCCGGCGTGCCGGACCTACATCGTCTCGATCCTGGTCGCCCAGGTGTGCTGGTGCGTGCTCGCCCTTGTCGACCTCCCCGTCGGGACGACGTTCGCGCTCATGGTGATCCCGTTCCTGATCGAGATCGGCGGCCCGGCGTACGCCGAGACCCGACGCGGCGGCACGCCCTGGCACGCCCACCACGTCGCCGAGCGCTACGGCCTGATGGTCATCATCACCCTCGGCGAGGGGATGATCGGCACGATGGTGTCGCTGACCGCGCTCTCCGAGGGCGGCGTCACCGTTGACGTGGCGCTGCTGGCATTCGCCGGCACCGCGCTGACGTTCGGGATCTGGTGGATGTACTTCGGCGTACCCCACGGCGAGATCCTGCACGCCCGGCGCGACCGTTCGTTCGTCTGGGGCTACGGCCACATGGTGCTGTTCGGCGGCATCGTCGCCATCGGCGCCGGCCTGCATGTCGCGGCGTACTACCTGGAGCACCACAGCAAGCTGGGGCTCACCGGATCGGTGCTGACCGTGGTGGTGCCGGTGGCGATCGTGATCATCGGCTACTACCTGCTCTACTCGGCGATCACGCACTCGGCCGACGCGTTCCACCTGCTCCTGCTGGCCTTGACCATCATCCCGCTGGTCGCGCCGGTGCTGATGGCTGCCGCCGAGGTCGACCTCACCTGGTGCCTGGTCGTGCTGTCGCTCGCCCCGTGGGTCACGGTCGCCGGCTACGAGGCGGTCGGTCACCGCCACGTCGCGGCGGCGGTGGCCCGCCTCAGTCGCTGAGCGGGTTCGCCAGCTCGTCGGCCGGCAGCTTCGCCCACGTGACCGCCACGATCGCCGCGATGCCCGGCACGATCGCCGCGATCGCGAACGTCGCCTCGAGGCCGATCAGCTCGGCCACCGGGCCGGCGATCGCCATCGAGACGGGCATCAGGCTGACCGAGACGAAGAAGTCGAGCGAGGCGACGCGGCCCAGCAGGTGCGGCGGAACGCGGCGCTGCAGCAACGTCCCCCAGATCACCATCGGCGCGGAGAAGAAGGCGCCGATCACGAACGCGGACGCCGCGATCACCCACACGTCCTGCGCGAAGCCGATCAGCAGGAAGGGCAGGCAGCCCAGGCCCCACATCAGGTTCATCCAGGTGAGGTAGCGCCGCGGCATCCGGATCGAGGCCATTGCCATGGAGCCCACCGCGCCACCGATACCGAAGCAGGCCAGCACGATCGCGTGGTCACCCGGACCGCCATCGAGCTTGTCCTTGATGAGGAACGGGACCAGCACCTCGAGCGGCCCCATCAGGACCAGGATCATGATCGATGCGAACAGCAGCGTGGCCAGCAGCCACGGCGTCCTCATCATGTAGACGAAGCCCTCGCGGATGTCGGCGAAGGCCGTCGCCACCGCGCCTGCCGGGCCCGACTCCGGGTCGGCGGCGATCTCGCGTCGTACGGCGGTGAGCGGAACCGTGGTCAGCGCCAGCAGCCCGATCAGGCTGAACGTCGCCGCGACGCCGAGCGCCGCCGATGAGGACGCGGCGCCGACGACGACACCCGCGACACCCGGGCCGATCGCCTGGCCGACGGTCGGGCGGACCATCCCCTCGAACCCGTTGACCGCCATCAGGTCCTCCTCGGGAACCAGCGCGGGCAGCCAGGCGGAGTAGGCCGGGTAGTAGAACGCCATCGCGACACCGGTGCTGAACGACACGGCCGCGAGGTGCCAGAGCTGGGTGAGGTCGGCCCACGACAGCAGCGCGACGACGGTCATGCCAGCCAGCTCGACGGCCGCGACGACGAGCAGGATCAGCTTCTGCGGGATCCGGTCGGCCACGACACCGCCGAGCAGGGCGGGGAGCAGGACGCCGACGGCACCGGCGGTCGACACCACCGAGAGCTGCCCGGGGCCACCGTCGATCCGGATGACCTCCCAGACCAGCGCGACCACCCACACCCCGCTCGCGAACGTCTGCAGCACCAGGGCCGTGCCGAGCCGTCGGTAGGCGGCATGGCGGAACGGCGTCAGTGCGCGCGGCAACCGCCGCCCGGAGGGCTCGAGGCCGGAATCCTCGGGAGGCGGTGCGAGGGGGGTGATCTGATCAGTCATGGTGGTCCTTCGAGTCTGCACGTGAGGACCGACATCGGCCACCGAATTCATCGGCACACCCAGCGCCCCGTTGGTCGAGGAGGTTGCGCAGCAACCGTCTCGAGACCACACAACAACCTCAAGCATCCTTGAGGTCAAGCGACCTACGGAGCAGGCAACGCGACGTACGTCGTGTCGAGGTACTCCTCGATGCCCTCGAAGCCGCCCTCACGCCCGAACCCGCTGGCCTTCACGCCACCGAACGGCGCGGCCGGGTTGGACACGATGCCGGTGTTGATCCCGAGCATCCCGGTCTCGAGGCGCTCGGCCAGCCGCAGGGTGCGCGCGAGGTCCCGGGTGAAGGCGTACGCCGCCAGGCCGTACTCCGTCGCGTTGGCCAGCGTGATCGCCTCGTCCTCGGTGGTGAAGGTCGTGATCGGCGCGACCGGGCCGAAGATCTCGGTGGTGACCGCGTCCGCGTCCGCGGGTACGTCGACCAGGACCGTCGGAGGGTAGAAGAACCCGGCACCGTCGACCCGCTGTCCACCCGTGAGCGCTCGTGCTCCCCGCGCCAGGGCGTCGTCCACGACCGCGGCGACCGACGTGACCGCCTTCTCGTCGATGAGCGGCCCGACCTGGATGCCGACGTCCTGGCCGCGGCCGACCCGGAGTCCTCCCATCCGCTCGGAGAGGCGGGCGGCGAACTCGTCTGCGACCGACGCCTCGACGAGGAACCGGTTGGCCGACGTGCAGGCCTCCCCCATGTTGCGCATCTTGGCGAGCATCGCGCCGTCGACGGCTGCGTCGAGGTCCGCGTCGGCGAAGACGAGGAACGGGGCGTTGCCGCCGAGCTCCATCGACACCCGCTGCAGCTGTCCGGCGGACTGTTCGACCAGTCGCTTCCCGACGGGGGTCGAGCCGGTGAAGCTCACCTTCCGCAGCCGTGGGTCGGCCATCAGGGTGGTGCTGAGCCCGGCCGCGTCGTCGGTCGTGACGATGTTCAGGACCCCCGCAGGCAGGCCTGCTTCGGCCAGCAACCCACCGAGCAGCAGCATCGTCAGCGGCGTCTGCGCGGCCGGCTTGACCACCATCGTGCAGCCGGCCGCGATGGCCGGCCCGATCTTGCGCGTGCCCATGGCGAGCGGGAAGTTCCACGGGGTGATGAACAGGCAGGGACCGACCGGCTTGCGCACGGTCAGCAGCCGGCTGCCGCCCGCGGGGTTGTGCATCCAGCGTCCGTGGATGCGCACCGCCTCCTCGGAGAACCAGCGCAGGAACTCCGCGCCGTAGGTGACCTCGCCCTTGGCCTCGGCGATCGGCTTGCCCATCTCGAGGCTCATCACGAGCGCGAGGTCGTCGGCGTGGGCCGTGACCAGGCCGAACGCCCGGCGCAGGATCTCGCCGCGCTCACGCGGCGCCGTGGCGGCCCAGCCCGGCTGAGCGGCGGCCGCCGCATCGAGGGCCGCGCGGGCGTCGTCCAGGGTGCCGTCGGCGACGTCGGTGAGGACCGATCCGTCGGCCGGGTCGATGACGTCGAGCCGGGCACCGTTGCCGGCCGGAGTCCAGGCGCCGTCGATCAGGAGCTGGCGTCGCCCCTCCGGAAGCAGGTGGGTCAGGCGCTCACGAAAGCTCATGCCCCCACCCTGCCAGTCCCGGGCGAAAAAGGAGCGAGCCCGTCATTGCATGGGGTCAACGACGGGCTCTTGTCGGAATCGGTGCTCCCTCCGATGTACGACTTCCTCCACGATAGCGCGGGGCTGGTGGCCGCCATAGGGCGTGGGGCAAGGTCCCACCGATCGACCATTTCGACCCGGGACCAAGGTCCCGGGTGGCATGGCCTCACCGGGCGCGGCGGAGGAACTGCTCGATCAGCGGACCCGCGGTCTGCGAACCGGACACCCCGGTCTGCACGAACACGGCGACGGCGAGGTCGCCCTGGGCGGCCACCATCCACGCGTGGGTCCTGATGGTGCCGCCGTCGGCGTACTCCGCCGTGCCGGTCTTGGCGATCACCGGGGCGCCGGGCACGTCCGCGAGGCCGCGGCCGCTGCCGTCGGTGACCACGCCGCGCAGCATCTTCTTCAGCGCCGCGGCTTCCTCGGCGGTCAGCGGCGCGGCCTCCTTGGGCACGCTCACGTCGACCTGCTCCAGCAGCCGCGGTACGACGGTCCTTCCTGCCTGCACGCTCGCGATCACCGCGGCCATCGCCATGGGCGAGGCGAGCACCTTGCCCTGTCCGATCAGATCGGCGGCAGCCTCGGTGTCGCTGGCGGGCTCGGGCACCTCGCCGAAGAACGCGGGGAAGCCGAGGTCGTGGTCGATGCCGAGCCCGAGGCTGGCGGCGGCCGCGGCGAGGTCGCCGTCGTCGACCTTGGCGCGGGCGTTGATCAACGCGGTGTTGCAGGAGTTCGCGATCGCCTTGCTGAGCGGGATGGTGCCGAGCCCCGAGGACGGGTAGTCGGAGTAGTTCTTGAACCGCTTGCCGTTGACGGTCGTGGTCGGCGTGCACTCCACCGGCGACTCGGGCGTCAGACCGGCGCGGAGCAGGGCCAGCGACGTGACGATCTTGAACGTCGAGCCGGGCGCGAACTGCCCGTACGCGGCGTAGTTCTGCTCGGGCGAGGCGGCGGCCACGATGGCTCCGGTACTGGGCCGGATCGCGACCAGCGCGGTCACGCCCTCGACCTCCGCCAGCACGCTCTCCGCGATCTTCTGGGTCGATGCGTCGAGGGTCAGCGAGAGCGGCCGGCCCGCCGTGGCGGCGCGGTCGTAGAGGGTGCGCTTCTTCGCGTCGGCGGCCTCGGGGACGGCGTACACGATCCGGCCGGGGTTGCCGCGGAACTGGTCGTCGTACCGCGCCTGCAGGCCGGAGAGGCCGGCAATGTCGCCGGTGCGGTACTTGTCCGGGTCCTTCTCGACCATCTCGCCGGTGACCGGGCCGACACGGCCGAGGATCGGTGCCGCGAAGCTGCGGGTGGGCGCCAGCGCGACCTCGTCGCTGACCTGGTGGGCACCGTCGATGGTGCGCACGCCGGTCTGGACGGCGCCCGGGACCTCGCCCTCGCGGTAGGTGATCGCCTCGATGAAGGCCCGCTGGCCGGCGTTCTTCACCGCCTTGACGTACGGCGCCACGTCGATGTCGACGAGCTCGGCCAGTGCCCTGGCGGAGGCCGGAGCCTGGGCTGCCTCCACGCGGGTGCGGTCGATGCCGATCCGGATGACGGGGCGCTCGGTCACCAGGACCTCGTCGCCGGCGCCGAGGATGTCGCCGCGGTCCGTCGGCTGGGTGACGGCGTCGAGGATGTCACCCGGCTTCAGCGTCGACTCGACGACCGACGGCGCCCAGGCGACGCTCCACCTGTCGTCCACCTCGGCGAGCGCGACCTCGGTCTCGTAGGTCCAGGCCGCGTCCTTGCTCTCGGGCCAGGACCACGCGAGCGTCGCGGTGCCCTTGCCGTCGTCGGCACTGAACTCCTGCACCTCGACGGCGGGGGCGATGCCGTCCATGTCGTCGATGATCGCGGCGTACTCCTCCGCCACGGCGGCCGCCTTCACGTCACCGAAGTCGACGGCGTCGAACGCTGCCGGCTGCGGCTTCCCGGCGTCGGCCCCGTCCGGCGCGGCCGCTGCCTCCAGCGCCGACGCCAGGTCGTCGGCCATCGATCGCCCTGCCTTCTCGTCCTCCTGGCCGCTGCATGCGGTGAGCCCGCCGGTCACGAGCAGGAGGAAGCCGAGGGTCACCGAGATCCGACGCATGCCGATGGTTCTACCAGCACGCACCCACCGCGGTTCCCGTCAGCCGACGAGCAGGCCCGCCACCAGCGGCTGGTAGCCGGACGAGTGGCCCAGCTTGTTCGGGTGGTAGCTCTCGCTCACCGGGTTGGACAGGCCGTTGAGCCACTCGACGTCGTCGCAGACCGCGTGCCCGATGAACCGCGACGTCGGGTTGGCCCACTTGAAGCCCTTGGCGCTGGCGGCTGCGGAGAGCTTGCCGTTGAGCAGGTCGGCGGTCGCGTTCAGCCGCGTCTCCTCGGCCGGGGAGAACCAGGTGGCGGCGTTGCAGTCCTCGCCCTGGAAGATCCGCGGGTAGCCCACGACGACCACCACGGCGTTGGGCGCCTTGGACTTGATCGAGGCGTAGAGGGTGTTCAGCCGTCCGGGCAGCGTGTTGTTGATGAAGGACTGGGCGGTGTTGATCGCCCCGTCGCAGTTGGACATCCAGCCCGGCTGGGCGCACTCGGTGAGCACGCTGCTGAAGCCGGCGTCGTTGCCGCCGACCGAGATGGTGACGTACTCCGTGCCCGTGTTCAGCGCGCTCAGCTGGCTGTTGGTGACCGTGCTCGTGGTGGCGCCCGAGCAGGCCTTGAAGTTCAGCGCGTAGCCCTTCTGCGCCGCCACCAGCTTGGGATAGGCGTAGTTGGAGCGCTGGCAGCTGGTCCCGTCGCTGATGTAGCTGCGGGTGCCGACGCCGGAGGAGTACGAGTCACCGAGGGCGACGTACGGCGCCGCGGCGGCCTGGGCCGGTGCGGGCACGCCGACGAGGGTGACGAGCGCGGCCGCGAGGCCGCTGAGGGAGGAGAGGACGAGACGCAGTGACCGGGACATGGAGCGACACCTTCTGCCGAGGAATGTGATCTGGGTCACTAGACCACGAGGAGGGCCGTCCGGTCACTCCCCTCCTTCATGAAGAGTGGGTGCCGTGCCCGTTCACCCACGGCAGACCGCGACGGGTGCCCTCGACGATGTCGGCGACGTGCGACTGGAAGGACGGGCAGGTGGTGATGTCGTGGGCCCGGCACTCGAGCGCGTGCTCGGTCATGTGACGCGACCGGGCGAGCTCGGCCTCACGCCGGTCGAGCTCGACGAGATGCTGCTTCAGCGCCTGCCGACGGCCGTCCGCCGACGCGTCGACCAGGGTGCGGATCTGGTCGAGGCTCATCCCCGACTCCTTGCTCGCGATGATCGCGGCGACCCGGTAGGCGTCGTCCTCGCCGTAGTACCGCCGGCCCGCGGAGTCGCGCGCCGGATGCAGCAGGCCCTTGTCCTCCCAGTGCCGCAGCACGTGCGTCTCGAGCTCGAACCGGCTCGCGAGATCACCGATCGACCAGCGCACGTCCTGCGGGCTTGACTTCATGTGAACATGAACTCACACGATGAGGCCATGAAGCAATCACAGAAGACAGAGCAGTACGACGTCGCGGTGATCGGCGCCGGCTCCGCCGGCCTCCAGGCCGCCCTGACCCTCGGCCGGATGCGGCGCTCGGTGGTGGTGTTCAGCACCGACCGGTTCCGCAACGACCCGGCCGAGCACATGCAGAACTTCCTCGGCCACGACGGCGCCCCGCCCGCCGAGCTGCGCCTCGCGGCCCGCAAGGACATCGAGCGCTACGACACGGTCTCGTTCGTGGAGCAGGCCGTGACGGAGATCAGCGGCGAGCCCGACGCGTTCGTGGTCTCGGTCGATGACGCGCCTGACGTGACCGCTCGGCGGGTGCTGCTCGCCACCGGTCTCACCGACGAGCTGCCCGACGTCCCCGGACTGACCGACCTGTTCGGCACCGTCGTCGCGCACTGCCCGTACTGCCACGGCCACGAGCTCGCCGACGGCCGCGTCGGCCTGCTCGGCGCCGGGCCGCACATCCCGATGCTCGCGCAGCTGATGTCGCGCCTGGCGAGCGAGGTCGTCGTACTCACCAACGGGGCGGAGCCGGAACCCGAGGTGCTGGCCGCGATCAAGGCGCTGCGCCTGGAGGTGCACACCGGTCCGGTCCTCGGTGTCGAGGCTTCGGGCGACGGGCTGCGCGCGCTGCTCGGCCACGAGCACTCCGTCGAGCTGGGCGGGATGTTCGTCGCACCGACCTGGCGCCAGGCTGCGCCCTTCGCCGAGCAGCTGGGCCTGGAGAGCGGCGACCTCGGCGGCATCCACGTCGACATCATGGGCGCCACCAGCCGTCCGGGCGTGTACGCCGCCGGCGACCTCGCGCACCACCGCGACCTGCCGATGCCGATGGCCTCGGTGCTCACCGCTGCGGCGACGGGCCTGGTCGCGGGCGCGGCGTGCGACCGGGACCTGGCGATGGCCGACCTCGCGGCCGTCGTACCCGCCACCTGACAGGGTGGGGGCCGTGGCCCCCCTCCTCCGCCGCTACGGCCTGCTCCTCGGCGGTTGCGTCGTCCTCGGCATCGGCGTGGGCTTCCTGCTCCGCGCGGACCTCGGCTCCGACGGCTACTCGACGCTCGTCAACGGCGTCGCGATGGCGCTCGACGTCGAGTTCTGGATCGCGAACCTCGGCATCGGCGTGCTGTTCGTGGCACTCGCCGCGACACGCAAGGTGTTCCCCGGCGTCGGGACCGTGGTCCAGGTGCTCCTCGTCGGCGTGACCGTGTCCGTCGCCCTCGACCTGCTCTCCCGACCGGACGACCTGGCGCTGCGGATCGTGTTCCTGGCCGTCGCGTTCCCGGTGCTGGCGATCGGCATCGCGACCTACCTCGGCAGCCAGACCGGCGCCGGGCCGGCCGAGGCCGCGGCACTCGCGTGGGACCCGCCGGTCCCGTTCCGGTGGACCTACAGCGCGGTGCAGGGTGGCGGCGCGCTGATCGGGTGGCTGCTCGGCGCCACCGTCGGCGTCGGCACGCTCGCCGTCATCGTGCTGCTCGGCCCGCTCGTCGACCTGATCGCGCGAGCGCTCCACCTCGACGTCCACCAGGGCTCATCCGAAACGGCCTAGTACCAACCCACGCGTTCCGAGTGGGCCCACGCCCGCTGGGCGTTCCCGTAGCGCGCGGCGATGTAGGCCAGGCCCCAGCGGATCTGGGTCTCCGGGTTGGTCTGCCAGTCCGCGCCGACGACGGCCATCTTGGTGCCGGGCAGGGACTGCGGGATGCCGTAGGCACTGGAGGTGGGGTTGTCGGCGAACTGGTTCCAGCCGGACTCGCGGTGCCACAGCGCGTCGAGGTAGGGCCACTGGTCCTCAGGGAAGCCGAACTCGATCATCAGCTGGTAGCCGAGCGCCCGGTTGCTGCCGCTGTCGACGTCGGTCGGGATGACGACCTTGGGCAGCTTCTTGGCGATCCGCTCGGCCCGGCGGGCCAGCTGGGCCATGATCTCGACCAGCGGTACGTCGGCGCGGGCGCCACCCGCCTTCGCCGGGACGGCCGACGTGGCCGGTGCGGACGGCGCGGCCGGGGAGGTCGGGGAGGTCGGCGTCGCGGCAGGTGCCGTGGTCGTCGTACTCGCACCGCTCGGCGACGCCACGGCCTCGGGTTCGGCCGTCGTGGCCGCGCACCCTGCGGCCCACGAGACAGCAGTGGTCGCGACCGCAACGAGGGCGGTTGCCCTCGCGCGACGCGACCATTGCTCCACAGCCAGACCGATCAGCGCTTCGGCGGACCCTGGTCGACCTGCAGCTCGATCAGCTTGCCGCTGATCCGCGTGGTCTTGAGCTTCGCCCACGTCTCGGCGGAGAGGTCCTTGGGCAGCTCGACGACGGAGTAGTCCGGGCGGATGGTGATCCGGCCGAAGTCCCGACGGTCGAGGCCTCCCTCGTTGGCGAGCGCGCCGACGATCTGGCGCGGCTCCACCTTGTGGCGCTTGCCCACCTGGATCTTGTACGCCGCCAGGCCGGCCGCCGGCGGACGGTCGCTCCGGTCGGGGCGCGGGCGGTCTCCACGCGAACCGCCACGGTCGGAGCCGTAGCCGTCGCGCTTGCGGTGATCGCCGCGGTCAGAGCTGTCGGGGCGGTCGAACGACTTGGCGCGCACGGTGCGTTCGGCGGCCGGGTCGAGCAGCAGCGGGGTGTCGCCCTGCATCGCGATCGCCAGGGCGGCGGCCACGTCGACCTCGGGGACGTCGTGCTCGCGGATGTAGTGGCTGACCACGTCGCGGAAGAACGAGATGCTCGGCGACTCGAGGGCGGCGGTGATCTGGTCGTCGAAACGGGCCAGGCGGGTCACGTTCACGGCCTCGACCGTGGGGAGCTGCATCTGCTCGAGGGTCGACCGGGTCGCCTTCTCGATGTGCTTGAGCAGGTAGCGCTCGCGCGGGGTGACGAACGAGATCGCGTCACCGCTGCGGCCGGCGCGGCCGGTGCGGCCGATCCGGTGCACGTAGGCCTCGGTGTCGGTCGGGATGTCGTAGTTGACGACGTGGCTGATCCGCTCGACGTCGAGGCCGCGGGCCGCGACGTCGGTGGCGACGAGGATGTCGAGCTTGCCGCTCTTGAGCTGGTTGACGGTCCGCTCGCGCTGGGCCTGCTGGACGTCACCGCTGATCGCGGCGGCGCTGTAGCCCCGGGCGCGCAGCTTCTCGGCGAGGAGCTCGGTCTCGCTCTTGGTGCGGACGAAGACGATCATCCCCTCGAAGTTCTCGACCTCGAGGATGCGGGTGAGGGCGTCGACCTTCTGCGGGTAGCTGACGATCAGGTAGCGCTGGGTGATGTTCTCGGCCGTGCGGGTCTTGCGCTCGATCGAGATGGAGACCGGGTCGTTGAGGTACTTCGCCGACAGCGACTTGATGGTCTTCGGCATGGTCGCGGAGAACAGGGCGACCTGCTTGGTGTCCGGGGTGTCGGCGAGGATCGTCTCGACGTCCTCGGCGAAGCCCATGTTGAGCATCTCGTCGGCCTCGTCGAGGACCAGGAAGCGCAGCTGCGTGAGGTCGAGCGTGCCCTTCTCGAGGTGGTCCATGATCCGGCCGGGGGTGCCGACGACGATGTGGACGCCACGGCGGAGCGCGGACAGCTGCGTGCCGTAGCCCTGGCCGCCGTACACGGGGAGGACGTGGACGCCGCGCATGGTGGCGGCGTACTTCTCGAAGGCCTCGCAGACCTGGAGCGCGAGCTCACGGGTCGGGGCCAGGATCAGCGCCTGGGGGGTCTTCTGGCTCAGGTCGAGGCGGTCCAGGATCGGCAGCGCGAAGGCGGCCGTCTTGCCGGTTCCGGTCTGCGCCAGGCCCATCACGTCGCGACCTGCGAGGAGGTGCGGGATGGTCTGCGCCTGGATGGCGGACGGCGATTCATAGCCGACGTCCGACAAGGACTTCAGGATCCGCTCGCCGAGACCGAGGTCGGCAAACGTGGCGGTCTCGTGCTCTGCGGGCTCACTCACCCCCTCAGCCTAGGGCCGTGAGGCTTATCACGGGCGATCGTCAGCGCGGTGCGATGGGTCACCCTCCCCGGCGGCGCCCCCGGCGGCCGGAATTCTCAGGTCGCCATCCCCGGCGCCGACTGGCAGGGAGAGGCAGGGAGAAGGACTCGATGCGCACCACGATCGGCAGGCGAACCCACCGGACACATCGCTGGGCGGGTGCCCTCGTTGCGCTCCTCTGTGCTCTGCCACTGGTCGGCCTGAGCGCTGCTCCCGCCCTCGCTGCCAGGCCGGGCCGGGCCGGCATCTCGTGGGTGAACGCGCAGATCCTCAACCGGGGACCGTCGGTGGCCGTCGAGGTGCAGTGGCCGCGCGTGCGCGGCGCGACGTCGTACCAGATCGAGCTCGCCCTCTCGTCCGGGGCGATCTCGAGCACCGAGGTCCAGGGCTCGAGCACCAAGCGGACCGTGACGGTCCGCGGGACCAGCAGCAGCGTCCAGAGGGGCGTTGCCACCGGACTCCGCCCCGGGTCGACGTACTGCTTCCAGATCCGCGCTCGCAACCGCAGTGGCTTCGGCCATCGCGGAGGCCTCCATTGCAAGGTCACGGTTCGAGCGAACCGGCCAGTGCCGCCGAGCCCGATCCCGATGGCGATCGCGACCTACAACACCTGCAGCAGCGCCTGCACCAGCACGCTGGGCGCGTGGAGCGCCCGCGGCCCCCGGGTGCGCGACAGGGTCCTCCAGATGAACATCGGCGCCAACGGCCGACGTGCCGACATCGTCGCCATCCAGGAGGGCAACCTGGCCACGCCCTACCTGACCAGCGCGCTCGACGGCACCTTCACCCGCGGTTGCCAGACCGGTGACGGCACCGGCCACCCGTCCCACGACCTGCAGTCCCTGTTCGTCCGCTACGCCACGTACGAGGTCGTGCCGGGCACCGCCGGCGGTCTTCTCTTCGCGCAGTACGACGACCCCGTCCACGGCGCGTGCTGGGTGAAGGTGCGCGACAAGGCCTCCCAGCAGGAGGTCGTCGTGGTCAGCGCGCACCTCTGGAACGGCGACGACACAGCGGGCGACACGCGACGAGGCCTCGAGACCGACCTGTTGGCGGACACGGTCAAGGCGACCTTCCCCGACTCGCCCATCGTCTATGCCGGCGACTTCAACTCGACCCGCAGCCGCGCCAGGGACACCCCGCTGAACCGGATGCACTCCGACGGCCAGGACGACGCCTACGACCAGGCGGCTCGCTACCTGTCCCGGCCGTACCGCAACTCCGCCTGCGGGACGAGCACGACGCCCCGCACGTCGTGGAGGTGGGGCAACCACATCGATCGGGTGTTCGCGCCGGCCCGCACGCACGTGGCCACCTGGGAGGTCGACTACCGGATGGACGGCTCCCGCTACCTCGCGCCGCTGCCCTCGGACCACCATCCGGTCCTGGTCTCGCTCCTCATCACTCGACAGTGACGGACTTCGCCAGGTTGCGGGGCTTGTCGATGTCGTGACCCAGCTCCAGCGCTGCGTGGTACGACAGCAGCTGCAGCGGGATCGTCAGCAGGATCGGGTCCAGCTCGCGCTCGCTGCGCGGTACGTCGATCCGCTCGACCACGCCCGACAGGTCACCGAGGTCCACGCTGGCGTGGGTGACCACCGTGAGCGGGCCACCGCGGGCATTGATCTCGTGCAGGGCAGCGACGTTGCGCTCGACGAGCTCGTCGTCGGGCACGATCGCGACCGTCGGCAGGGACGTCGAGATGAGTGCCAGCGGACCGTGCTTGAGCTCGCTGGTCTGGTAGGCCTCCGCGTGCCGGTAGCTGATCTCCTTGAACTTCTGGGCGCCCTCGCGGGCGACCGGGAAGCCGCGCACCCGGCCGATGAAGAACAGGCTCTCGGCCCGCGCCAGCGAGTGGGCCACCTTCGCCAGCTGGTCCTCGCTCGCGAGGATCTCCTCGATCTGGCCGGGGATGGCCTTCAGCGCGGCGATCAGGCGCTGGCCGTCGGAGATCGAAAGGTCGCGCACCCGCCCGAGCTGGACGGCGAGCAGGGCGAACGCGAGGTACATGTTGGTGAGCGCCTTCGTCGACGCGACGGCCACCTCCGGCCCGGCGTGCAGGTAGATGCCGCCGTCGACCTCACGGGCGATGGCCGAGCCGACGACGTTGACCAGACCGATCACGCGGCCGCCCTTGCGTCGTACCTCCTGGACGGCGAGCAACGAGTCGATGGTCTCGCCCGACTGGCTGACGACGACGTAGAGGGTGTCCGGCTCGATGATCGGGTTGCGGTAGCGGAACTCACTGGCCGCCTCGGCGTCGGCAGGGATCCGCGCCAGCTCCTCGATGAGGGCCGCGCCCATCTGGCCGACGTAGTACGCCGACCCGCACCCGAGGATCTTGACCCGCCGGATCGCGCGCAGCTGGCGGGCGTCCATGTTGAGGCCGCCGAGGTGGCCGGTCCCGAAGCGCTCGTCCATCCGGCCCCGGAGCACGGCCTCCGCGCGGGCGGGCTGCTCGAGCATCTCCTTGTGCATGAAGGAGTCGTGGTCGCCGGCCTCGTAGGACTCGGGGTCGACGTCGACCTCGTTGGCGCTGCGGTTCGTGGCGGACAGGCCGGATGCGTCGAGACGATAGGTCTTGAAACCGCCGGCGGTGACCGTGGCCATCTCGCCGTCCTCGAGGTGGGCCACCGTCGTGGTGTAGCGGATCAACGCGGCCAGGTCGGAGGCGACGTGCATCTCGTGGTCGCCGACGCCGATGAGCAGCGGGCTGCCGTTGCGCGCCACGACGATGCGGTCGGGGAAGTCGGCGTGCGTCACGGCGATGCCGTAGGTGCCGTCGATCCGGCTCAACGCCTCGGCGACCCGGGCCTCCAGGGTCGACGCGGTGGAACGGCCGATCAGGTGGGCGAGCACCTCGGTGTCGGTGTCGGAGGCCAGCTCGATGCCCTGGTCCCCCAGCTCCGCACGCAGGGCCGAGGCGTTGTCGATGATCCCGTTGTGGACGACGGCGACGCGGCCGTCGACGCTCGTGTGCGGGTGGGCGTTGACGTCGTTGGCCGGCCCGTGGGTCGCCCAGCGGGTGTGGCCGATGCCGACCTTCCCGGAGAACCGCTTGGGCAGTCCGTCCGAGAGGTCACGGACCCGGCCGGCCCGCTTGGCCACCTTCACCCCGCTACCGCTGACCACCGCCACGCCGGCGGAGTCGTAGCCGCGGTGCTCGAGTCGGGTCAGCCCTTCGAGGAGCAGCGGGGCCGCCTGCTGGGTGCCGATGTATCCGACGATGCCGCACATGTGTGGTTCCTTTCGGTTGTCGAGGAGGTCGCGCAGCGACCGTCTCGAGACACCTATCCGTAGATGATCCGGCGCAGCTGGCGCTCGGAGAGGTCGGGGGCGGCCACCACGCGGCCGCTGAGTTCGTCGCGGAGTCGGGCGAAGATCTCGGCGTTCTTCGAGCCGTTGGTCTTCAGCTCGGCGTGCCGGCGGCGGACCAGGTCCTCCACCGCCTCGGCATGGAAGGACAGGACGTCCTCCACCAGGCGCTCGGCCTCCGAGGGGGCCAGCCCGCTGGACTCCTGGACGTGGCGCAGCAGCCGCGGGTCGACGTACACAAGGTTGAGAGTGCAGCCGTGTCCACCAAATCTCAAGTTCCTGCCCGAATTTGGGCAGGAACTGGCTCCTTGGCCTGAGTGACCACCGTCACTGGCTCGGGAAATGGAGGGTCGACGCCCGCTGGAACGAGCGATCCGGCCCTCGGGTGGAGCAGGTCGGGTCCATTTCCTGCGTTTTCCGGGTTCAAGGTGGAGGACGTGCTATCTTGGTGAACACAAGGTGAACAGGAGGTGTCCCATGACCAACACCGAGACGACGTCCAGGCTCGAGATGCGCTGGGTACCCGTGACGGCAGCCGACGGCCGCACCCGCATGGAAGCGGTGTGGATCGAGGTCGGCCAGCCCGCCATCGCGCACAGTCACGCTGCCGCCTGACCCAGACCCGAGGAAGCCGCCCCCGCCCAGGGGGCGGCTTCCTGCTTTTTGTGGGCTGATCGAGGGCGGCGCTTGTGGCAACGTGACCCAGGTCACCCCTTGCGGGGGAATGGTTGACATGTCACCATTGGTTCAAGTCATTGATACTTCAACTACTCGACCCCAGGAGCCCTACATGACCGACAACGCAGCCCTCTCCGACATCACCGGCGACTACACGCTCGACCCGGCGCACAGCCGCCTCGGCTTCGTGGCCCGCCACGCTGTCGTCACCAAGGTCCGCGGCCAGTTCGGCGACTGGTCCGCCACCGCCCACATCGACACCGCGACGCCGGCCAACTCCTCGGTGACGGTCACCATCAACGCCGGCAGCGTCAGCACCGGCAACGCCGACCGCGACGGCCACCTCTCCTCCCCCGACTTCTTCGACGTCGCCACGTTCCCCGAGTGGAAGTTCGTCTCGACCGACGTCTCCCGCGACGGCACCGACTGGGCCGTCACCGGCGACCTGACCATCAAGGACGTCACCAAGCCGGTCACCATCAACTTCGAGGAGAACGGCTCGGCCAAGGACCCGTTCGGCAACATCCGCGTGGGCTTCGAGGGCGACGTCACCGTCAACCGCAAGGACTGGGGCCTGACCTGGAACGCCGCGCTCGAGACCGGCGGCGTGCTCGTCTCCGAGAAGATCAAGCTCGAGTTCGACATCTCGGCGATCAAGAACGCCTGAGCACAGCTGCAGCCCAACCCACCGGGGCGAGTCCGCAAGGACCTGCCCCGGTGGGTTTTTGCTGCTCCGGAGTACGGACAGCCCCACGCGGTGACGGCACGCGCGAATAATCTTGCGCCGTCCGGGACCACCCTGCGCCCGGGCGCCTCTTCCTCACCACGGGAGTCCCATGTTCACCAAGGTCCTCGTTGCCAACCGCGGCGAAATCGCGATCCGCGCCTTCCGCGCCGCCCACGAGATCGGCGCCCGTACGGTCGCCGTGTTCCCGCACGAGGACCGGTGGAGTGAGCACCGGCTCCGCGCGGACGAGGCCTACGAGATCGGCGAGCGCGGCCATCCGGTCCGCACGTACCTGGATCCCGACGCCATCGTCGCGGCGGCGCTGGCCTGTGGCGCCGACGCCATCTACCCGGGCTACGGCTTCCTGTCGGAGAACCCGGCCCTGGCCGAGGCATGTGTGGACGCCGGCATCACCTTCGTGGGGCCTTCGGCCGAGGTCCTGACCCTGACCGGCAACAAGGCGCGGGCGATCGCGGCGGCAAGGGCGGCGGGGGTGCCGACCCTGCAGTCGGTCGACCCGTCGACCGATGTCGACGCACTCCTGGCGGCCGCCGAGGCGATCCCGGCGCCGCTGTTCGTCAAGGCCGTCGCTGGTGGTGGCGGGCGCGGCATGCGTCGGGTCGACGACCGGGCACAGCTGCGCGAGGCGATCGAGACGTGCATGCGCGAGGGCGAGGGCGCCTTCGGTGACCCGACCGTGTTCATCGAGCAGGCCGTGGTCGATCCGCGCCACATCGAGGTGCAGGTCCTCGCCGACGGGACGGGCAGCGCCGACGGGGTGATCCACCTCTTCGAACGCGACTGCTCGGTGCAGCGACGCCACCAGAAGGTCGTCGAGATCGCGCCGGCGCCGAACCTCGACCCCGCGATCCGTGACCGGATGTGTGCCGATGCCGTCCGGTTCGCCCGCGAGATCGGCTACCGGAACGCCGGCACGGTCGAGTTCCTCCTCGACCCCGACGGCAACTACGTGTTCATCGAGATGAACCCGCGCATCCAGGTCGAGCACACGGTGACCGAGGAGGTCACCGACGTCGACCTGGTCCAGTCCCAGCTGCGGATCGCGGCAGGCGCGACGCTCGCCGACCTCGGGCTCACCCAGGACTCCATCCGGCTGCGCGGCGCGGCCCTGCAGTGCCGGATCACCACCGAGGACCCCGCCAACGGGTTCCGTCCCGACACCGGCAAGATCACGACCTACCGCTCACCGGGCGGACCGGGCGTGCGGCTCGACGGCGGTACGACCTACACCGGTGCCGAGGTGTCCGCCCACTTCGACTCGATGCTCGCCAAGCTGACGTGTCGTGGACGCACCTTCGAGAAGGCCGTCGAGAAGGCCCGGCGCGCGCTGGCGGAGTTCAAGATCAGCGGCGTCTCCACCAACATCGCCTTCCTCGAGGCCGTGCTGCGGGACCCGGACTTCGCGTCCGGGCACGTCACCACCTCGTTCATCGAGACCCACCCGTGGCTGCTGGCGACCCGTGCGTCGGGCGACCAGGGCAGCAAGCTGCTCGCCTATCTCGCGGACGTCACCGTCAACCAGCCGTACGGCGCAGCGCGGGCCTCCTCCGACGACTGGGTCGACCCGGTCGCCAAGCTCCCGGCGATCGACCTGTCGACCCCGCCGCCCGCTGGCAGCCGGCAGCAGCTGCTCGCCGCGGGTCCGGAGCAGTTCGCCCGCGACCTGCGGGCCCGCACCACCGTCGCGGTCACCGACACGACCTTCCGCGACGCCCACCAGTCCCTGCTCGCCACCCGGGTGCGGACCATCGACCTGCTCGGTGTCGGCGGGCACGTCGCCCGGTTGACGCCCGAGCTGTGGTCGCTCGAGTGCTGGGGCGGGGCGACGTACGACGTCGCGCTGCGCTTCCTCGCCGAGGACCCGTGGGAGCGGCTGGCCGCCCTGCGCGAGACGGTGCCCAACATCTGCCTGCAGATGCTGCTCCGCGGCCGCAACACGGTCGGCTACACGCCGTACCCGGAGGCAGTGACGCAGGCGTTCGTGACCGAGGCCGCCGAGACCGGCATCGACGTCTTCCGGATCTTCGACGCCCTCAACGATGTCGACCAGATGCGCCCCGCGATCGAGGCGGTACGCGCAACCGGCACCACGGTCGCCGAAGTCGCCCTCTGCTACACCGGCGACCTGTCCTCGCCGGACGAGAAGCTCTACACGCTCGACTACTACCTGCGCCTGGCCGAACAGATCGTCGACGCCGGCGCGCACGTGCTGGCGATCAAGGACATGGCCGGCCTGCTCCGCGCTCCCGCTGCCCGGACCCTGGTCACCGCCCTGCGCAACGAGTTCGACCTGCCCGTGCACCTGCACACCCACGACACCCCGGGCGGCCAGCTGGCCACCCTGCTCGCCGCCATCGAGGCCGGTGTCGACGCGGTCGACGCGGCCTGCGCCTCCATGTCGGGCACGACCTCGCAACCGGCGCTCTCCGCCCTGGTCGCCACCACCGACCACTCCGACCGCGAGACCGGGCTGTCCCTGGACAACGTCAACGCCCTCGAGCCCTACTGGGAGGCCACCCGCCGGCTCTACGCCCCGTTCGAGTCGGGGCTGCCGGCGCCCACCGGCCGCGTCTACACGCACGAGATCCCCGGCGGCCAGCTCTCCAACCTGCGCCAGCAGGCGATCGCGCTCGGCCTCGGCGAGAAGTTCGAACAGGTCGAGGACATGTACGCCGCCGCCAACCGGATCCTCGGCAACGTCCCGAAGGTCACCCCGTCGTCCAAGGTCATCGGCGACCTCGCCCTCGCCCTCGTCGGCGCCGGCGCCAGCCCCGACGCCTTCGAGGCAGATCCCGGGAAGTTCGACATCCCCGACTCCGTCATCGGGTTCCTCAACGGCGAGCTCGGCGACCCGCCCGGCGGCTGGCCCGAGCCGTTCCGCACGAAGGCGCTGGCGGGACGCACGTGGAAGGCGTCCGAGCCGACCCTCACGTTCCAGCAGCAGGACGCGCTCGCGACCGGCGATCACTTCGGTCGCCGTCGTACCCTCAACCAGCTGTTGTTCCCCGGCCCGACCCGCGACTTCGACGAGTCACGCCAGGCCCACGGCGACGTGTCGGTGCTGCCGACCCGCGACTACCTCTACGGGCTCAGCCAGGGCGAGGAGCACGAAGTCGTCCTCGGCGAGGGCGTCAAGCTGCTCCTCGGGCTCGAAGCCATCGGCGAACCCGACGAGCGTGGCTTCCGCACCGTCATGTGCACCATCAACGGACAGCTGCGGCCGGTCAGCGTGCGCGACCGGTCCGTCGCCGCCGAGGTCGCCACCGCCGAGAAGGCGGACAGCACGAAGGCCGGCCACGTCGCGGCCCCCTTCCAGGGAGCAGTGACCCCGACCGTCGCAGTCGGCGACACGGTGCAGGCAGGCGAGGTCGTCGCGACGATCGAGGCGATGAAGATGGAGGCCTCGATCACCGCACCGGTCAGCGGAGTCGTCCAGCGGCTCGCCTTCACCGGCACGAAGCCGGTCGACGGCGGCGACCTGGTCCTCGAGCTGGCTCCGGCCTGACCTGGTGCGGGAAATGCGGTGCGCCTCCGGCGACGGATCGGCGAGACTCCCGGGGTGCCAGAACCTGCTCTCCCTCCCGGCCTCACCACCCGCCCGCTGGTCCCGAGTGACGCCCGCGCCGTCTTCGAGCTGATCGCCGAGCAGGAACGCGCCGACGTCGGCGTCGCCGAGATCGAGGAGGACGACCTCGTCAGCGAGTGGCAGCAACCGTCGTACGACCTCGCCGGCAACTCGATCGGCGTCCTCGACGGCGAGCAGGTCGTCGCGTACGTCGAGTACATGGGCGAGGAGCGGTACGACGCCGCCGTACTGCCGTCCCACCGCGGACGCGGGATCGGCACCTGGCTCGCCGCGTGGGTGCAGGACCTGGCCCGCAGCCGCGGCGCCGCGATGCTCGGCATGCCCGTGCCGCAGGGCTCGGCGGGCGACCACCTCCTCACCGCTCTCGGGTACGACGTCCGGTGGACCAGCTGGGTGCTGCGACTGCCCGAGGGGGCGAGTGTCGGGGAGCGCCCGTTGCCTGACGGCTACGTGCTGCGGGAGGCGACGCCGGCTGATCACGAGCAGGTGTGGACCGTGACCGAGGACGCCTTCCTCGAATGGGCGGTCCGCGCACGTACGTCCTTCGAGGACTTCGCGGCGCGGGTCTGGCAGCGGCCCGGCTTCGAACCGTGGCACCTGCAGGTCGTCACTGCTCCGGACGAGCAGGTCGTGGCCGTGGCCAACGCGTGGAACGCGCCGACCGACGACGGCGTCGACACCTACGTGTCGAAGCTGGCCGTGGCCGCCTCGCACCGCAACCTGGGCCTGGCGCAGGCACTCCTGGTGGCCGTCTTCGCTGCCGGGCGGGAACGCGGCGCGACGTCGTCCAGCCTCTCCACGGACTCCCGCACCGGGGCGCTGTCGTTGTACGAGAAGGTCGGCATGCGACCGGCGTCCGTGTGGCTGCACCGGGCGATCCCGCTCGGCGAGGAGTGAACGCGCTCCGCGCTGGATAGGCTCCCTGCCATGGGTGAGGTCTTCGCGGGACGCTACGAGCTGCTCGACCCCATCGCCACCGGTGGCATGGGAACGGTGTGGCGCGTCCTGGACCGCACGGCCGGTGAGGTCAAGGCCGCCAAGATGCTGCGCCAGACCGACGCCGCGATGCTGCTGCGATTCGTGCGCGAGCAGTCCGTGCGGATCGACCACACGCACGTCGTGACCCCGCAGTCGTGGGCCGGCGTCGACGACCGGGTGCTCTTCACGATGCCGCTGGTCCGTGGCGGCTCGGTCTCGAACCTGACCCGGCGCAACGGCGGCCGCCTGCCCCCGCGCTGGATCGCCGTGCTCACCGACCAGACCCTGCAGGCCCTCGAGGCCGTGCATGCCGCGGGCATCGTGCACCGCGACATCAAGCCCGGCAACCTGCTGCTCGAACCCACCGGACGCACCCGGCCGCACCTGCGCCTGACCGACTTCGGCATCGCCGTCCCCAGCGACGAACCGCGACTGACCCACGTCGCGATGGTGATCGGCACGCCGGGCTACATGGCGCCCGAGCAGTACCGCGGCTCGGACCCCGACCCGAGCGCCGACATCTACGCCCTCGGTGTCGTGGTCCTCGAGATGCTCACCGGACACCGCCCGCCGAGCGACGGCGAGCCGCCGGCGATCGACGTGGGTGCGCTCCGCAACGGCAACCCCGAGCACGATGCGATCCTCGACGTGGTCGAGGCCGCGACGTCGTACGACGCCCTGGCCCGCCCGAGCGCGGCGGCACTGCGCGCCCACCCGGCCCTCCAGTCCCTCGCCGCGCGCTGGGACGACCCGGCGTTGCTGGACGACCTGGAGGTGCCGGACGAGTACCCGACGCCCACGCCGGACATCTCCGCGACCAACCTGCCCACGACGTCGTACCCACCGCCGCCCCCGCCGCCGGGCTACAGCCCGCCGCCCTCGACGCCGCCCTCTACGCCGCCTTCTACGCCGCCGATCGGCACCGCGGTGCTGCCGCCGCACCCGGCCGCAGCGCCCACCCGGCTCGACGCGCCCCGCCCGCAGCACGGCGCCCGGACGGGTCCGCCGGTCGACGCGTTCGTGCTGCTCGGTCTCGGTCTCGTGGGCCTGGTCGTCGCGCTGATCCTGCTGCTGGGCTGACGTCAGCGGCGGGAGCGGAGGCGCAGCAGACCGCCAGCCAGGCAGGCGAGGCTCGCTGCGCCCAGGCCGAGTCCGGCCAGGTGGCGGCCGTTGAGCCAGCTGTCGGAGTCGTCGCCGTCGACCACCGGGTTGCCCGAGGCGGCAGCGGAGAACGTGTCGTCAGCGACGAGGAACGGCTTGTCCGGGGAGTAGCCGTCGACGTTGGTCGACTTGTCGTGGGAGACCGCCACACCGTCGTACGTCGGCGCATCGGCACCGCTGCTCTCGACGACGAACGTGATCGTCACCGGGATGTCGACGGGGTCGCGGCCCTCGGCGGCTGCCTCGGTCGCCAGCGAGATCCAGTAGTCGCCGGGGAGGCGGCCGTTCGCGCGCCGGACGGGGAAGCCGGCGGCGAGGAGCTGGTCGGTCTCGCCTGTCTCGCTGGCCTTGTACTCGCCGGTGGCGGAGTCCTCGCGCTCGGTGTTGACGTAGCGGAACCGACCACGCAGCGGGTCGATGAAGTGCAGGGTCAGGTCCGGGCCGCTGTAGGCGAAGTCCTCGGCGTGCTCCTTCGAGGCAGCCGGTACGTCGACGCGGACCACCGGAAGGTCGCCCCAGGTGAGGGGGACCCGCCAGAGCAGCTCGGTCCCCTCCTTGATGGTCGTCTCGATCGTGACCGTGCCCGAGCGCGCGTCGACCCGGGGTGCGTCGTCGAAGGACGCTGCGCCCGGCTCGTCGGTGGTGCCGACCGGCTCGGGGACGTCGTACGCCGGCTTCTCGTCGGGCTCGATGCCGCCGGCGTCGGAGACCGGCGCCTCCTCGACGACCTTGATGACGTACGGCAGGTCGTCGGGGCTGCTCGAGGAGCGGCTCACGGCGATGACGACCGTGTCGGCGGCGCGGCAGGTGTCGCCCGTGCTGCTGTCCTCGTCGCCAATGGTCACCCGGTTGCCGACCACGGCGTGCGGAAAGGCGTAGTCGGTCGAGTCGGTCTCGTCGCCGCAGCTGGTGAGGTCGGTGCTGCCCTCGGTCCGGACGCCCGCGTTGACGCGGATGCCGTCGCTGGTCGTGCCCTGCGGCGCACCGAGCACGCCGACGTGGACGGTGCTCTCGTTGATCCGCCGCTGGTAGCTGAAGTACTGCGGGAACTCCGGTGCGAGCGTGGCCTTCCACAGGCCGGGTGCGAGCGGGGTCGGCTCGGCGGGGCTGGTGCTCGGCGTGCCGGACAGCTTCGCGCCACCCAGGTCGACGGGATCGGACGGCGCCAGGGCCGACGCGGCGCCGTACCCGGTCGTCAGCGTCAGCCAGGACAGGCACACGACGCCGACGAAGGCGGCGGGAAGTCGACGGGAGAACACGGAGGGAGCCTATCCGCGCCGAGGCATGCGCAATCCCCCGCCGAGTGATCCCGGCGGGGGATTGCGTGAGGGTGATGCTCAGGCGTCGGTGTCGTCGTCCTCGGCGTCGTCCCCGGCGTTGTCCCCGAGGTCGGCCTCGGGACCGGCGGCGAGGATGCCGTAGAGCCCCTTGCGGGCCTCGACGAGTACGTCGACGGCGGCCCGGCGCTGGGCGTCGGAACCGGCGCTGACGATCTGCCAGACCGCACCCATGACCTGTCCGATCTCGGACTTGAGGTCGGCGTGGCCGCCGGTGCCCGCGGCGCGAGCACCCTCGGCACGTTCCCGGCTCCGGTCGAAGGGCACCCAGACCGCGGCGAGCTCATCGGCGTGCTCGGCACACCAGGCCGCTCCCTTGGCGGTCAGCCGCAGCGAGCGGCGGCCCTGGGCGTCGTCGAGCTCGACGAGCTCCTCGTCCTGGAGCTGCTGCACGTGGGGGTAGACCGAGCCGGGGCTCGGCTTCCACGCGCCACCGCTGCGCTCGGTGATCTGCTGGATCACCTGGTAGCCGTTGGGCGACTCCTCCCGCTCGTTCGCGGTGCGGAGCACGTCGAGGATCGCGGAGCGGACGTCGCCGCGGCGGACCCGCGGACCGCGGGCGCCCTCGGGGCGACCCTGGCCGAAGAGACCGGCCAGCCACGGAGGGGGCACGCCCGGGCCGTGGCTGTGGCCACCGCGTCCGGGCTCGCCCCACTGGGCCCAGCCACCCCAGGGACCGCCCCAGGGACCGCCGCCGGGGCCGAAGCTGCCCCGACCGCGACGCTGGAAGCCGCGGGGTTCTCCGCGTCCGAACGGGTCGCGGTCATCGGATGAATCGAAGTTCTGCTGAAAGTTGTGGCGTCCCATGGTGGGGACCTCCTCTGTATCGGGCGGGGCGATCGGCCCCTGGTTCGTGAATATCGCGTGATGGTTCGTGTTGCTATCGCGATATATCGCAAGCGTACGCCGACGAAACCCGGAGCACAAGACCCCCTTGCGTCAGCGCGCCAGCCAGGCGGCGTACGTGTCGAACGAGAACGGCCGACCGAGGAAGTCGGCGACCAGGTCGGCGGCATCGCCGGTCCCGCCCGGGACGAGGATCCGGTCGCGGTAGCGGGTGGCGGCCCCGGTCGCGAACACGTCGGTCTCGTCGAACGCGCTGAACATGTCCTTCGCGATCACCAGCGACCACATGTATGTGTAGTAGCCCGAGCTGTAGCCGCCGAGGTGGCCGAAGCTCGCGAACATGTGGGTGCCGGGGAGGTACGGCAGGGCGGCGTACTTCTCCTGCAGCTCGACCATCCGGGCGGTGAGGTCGGGGACCTCGGCGCGGGCCCGGTCGGCGTGGAACCAGTACGACATCGCGGCGTAGAACATCTGCGTGCGCGCGAAGATCCCCTTGCCGTAGTCGTCGGCGTCGCGCATCGCGGTGACGAGGTCCGCCGGGATCGGCTCACCGTCGGCACTGGTCGCGAACGTCTGCAGGACGTCGGCGTGCCACGCCCACTCCTCCAGCATCTGGCTCGGCGCCTCGACGAAGTCCCACTCGGTCGCCACGCCGGCGAACCGGAACCAGTCACCGTGGCCTGCCAGCACGTGGTGCAGCAGGTGGCCGAACTCGTGGAAGAGGGTGACGACGTGGTCGTGCTCCATCAGGCCGCGCGCGAAGTTGCAGACCAGGACGCCCTCGGGCGCCTGTTCCCCTTCCACGCCGTCGACGAGGGTGAACTGCGCCGCATGCTTGTACTTGCCGTCGCGCGGGTGGAGGTCGAGGTAGATCCGCCCGATGGGCTCCCCGGCGGTCGAGGTGGAGACGTCGTACGCCGTCACCTCCTCGTGCCACACGGGTACGTCGACCTGCTCGTAGCGCAGCCCGAAGAGCCGGCCGGTCACGTCGAGCAGCCCCTGGCGGACCTTGCCGAAGTCGAAGTAGGTGCGCACCCGCTGGGAGTCGACGTCGTACTTCTCGGCCCGGACGAGCTCGGCGTAGTAGTTGTAGTCGTAGCCGGGGACGACGGTGGCGTCGGGGAAGTCTCGGCGGTACCGCTCGAGCAACTGCCCGAGGTCGCGCTGCATCGGCTCCTCGGCAGCGGCGGCGATCTTGTCGATGAACTCCGGGATCGCCGGTCCCGTGCGGATCATCTTCACGTCGGCGTCGTACGACGGCCAGTCGGCGTAGCCGACGGTGGTGGCGAGCTCGTGGCGCAGGCTGAACAGCTCGTCGAGGAGCGCTTCGGTCGTCGGCCAGCCACGCTCCTGGAACGCGATGGTGATGTCGCGGCGGACGTCCTGGTCGTGCGCGAACATCCGCACCGGCACGGAGTCGGGGTAGTCGGTGGTGACCGTGACGAGGCCTTCCTCGTCGGCCGGGTGCGCCTCGAGCCAGTCCGCCGGCATCCCGTCGAGCTGGTCCGGCGCGACCTGGATGGTGCGCACGTCGTCGCGGATGACGCGGCTGAACTCTTGGTCGAGCTCGGTGATCCGTTCACGGATGGCCGAGATCCGGTCGCGCGTCGCCTCGTCCTTGTCGACGCCGGAGCGGCGGAAGTCGGCGCGCACCTTCGCGAGCAGCCGCGCGGCCAGCGGGTCGTCGGCGACCGCGCTGTCCTCGATGGCGGCGAAGACGTCGTACAACTCTCGGTCCAGGCTCCACCGGGTCCCGACCCGCGAGGCCTCCTGCTCGGCGTTGTCCGCCAGCTCCCGCACCTCCTCGGAGGGGTGCACGTTGCCGAACAGCGAGCCGACCGCCGCGACGTTGCCGAGGTGCCCACCCGCCCGGTCCCACTGCCGCAGCACCGCGACCGGATCGGCCGGCGGGTCGGTGCGCAGTCCCTCGACCAGCCCGGTCGCCAGCGCCAGCTCGGACGCTGCCCGATCGCGGATCCACGCCGGCCAGGCGTCGGGCGAGGTCGGCAGGGCGAGAGGCTCCGTGGTCATGGGGCACAGCCTAGGAGCACCGCTCGACCGACACTGTCGGCTTGCCGCCAGACCGGCCGAGGTCCTACGGAAGGCAACTGCGGCGCTCGCGCAATCAGACCAGCTCTCCGCGCTTGCGAGTGAGGTAGGCGATCTCGGCGGTGTTGTCGCAGCAGGCGAGCGCGGCGTCGTACTCCTGACGCGCCTCGGCGCTGCGACCCAGGCGACGGAAGAGGTCGGCGCGGGTGGCGTGCCAGGCGTGGTAGCCGGACAGGGGCAGCCGGTCGACCTGGGCGAGGGCGACCTCGGGGCCGTCGAGCTCGGCGATCGCCACGGCCCGGTTGAGGGCCACGATGGGCGAGGGGTCCAGACGGACCAGCTGGTCGTACAGCGCCGCGACCTGTGACCAGTCGGTGTCGGCGGCGGACGGCGCATCGGTGTGGACGGCGTTGACGGCCGCGAGGATCTGGTAGCGGCCGGGGCGGTTGGCGGCCAGGCACTCGCGGACCAGCGCATGTCCCTCGGTGATCAGCGCCCGGTCCCAGCCACCGCGGTCCTGCTCGTCGAGCGGAACCAGCTCACCGTGGCGGACCCGTGCCGCGCGCCGCGACTCCGTCAGGAGCAGCATCGCCAGCAGGCCGGTCGTCTCGCGGTCCTCGGGCAGCAGCTCGTGCAGGATCCGGGCCAGCCGGATCGCCTCGCCCGTCAGGTCGGCACGGATGGGGTCACCGTCGCTGTTGGAGAGGTAGCCCTCGTTGAAGATCAACAGGAGTACGGCGAGCACGGCGCCGATCCGCTCGGGCAGGTCCTCGGCCGCGGGGACGCGGTACGGGATCTTCGCGCCCTTGATCTTGGCCTTGGCGCGGGTGATCCGCTGGCCCATCGTCGTCTCCTGGACGAGGAAGGCGCTCGCGATCTCGGCCACCGTCAGACCGCCCATCAGGCGCAGCGTCAGCGCGATCCGCGCTTCCGGCGCCAGGGCCGGGTGACAGCAGGTGAAGATCAACCGGAGCCGGTCGTCGGTGATGACGCCGGTCGGCTCGTGGGGGGTGTCGTCATGCATCATCTCGGCCGCCTGGTGCTTGCTCTCGCGGAGCTTCTCGCGACGGAGTCGGTCGATCGCCCGGTTGCCGGCGGTGGTCGTCAACCACGCACCGGGGTTCGGCGGCACGCCGCTCTCCGGCCACTTCTCAAGGGCGGTCACCAGCGCCTCCCCGGCCGCGTCCTCGGCGATGTCGATGTCACCGAAGCGGCGGACCAGGGAGGCGATCAGGCGGCCGTACTCCTCACGGAAGATCCGCTCGACTGGGTCTCGAGACGGGCCGTCGGACGGCCCTCCTCGACCATCGAAACCGGTCACTCGGTCGGGGGCTCGGCCTGGAACGGACGGACCTCGACCTTGCCCTGGCATGCCTTCGAGCCCGCGGCGGCGTACTTCAGCGCGGCGTCCAGGTCGGGCACCTCGATGATCCAGAAGCCACCGATGTGCTCCTTGGTCTCCAGGTAGGGGCCGTCGGCGAACACCGGGGCGTCACCCGAGGCGTCGACGACGGTCGCCGTCTCCGCACCCTCGAGCCCACCGCCGAACACCCACACCCCGTCGGCCTCGAGCTGCTTGTTGAACCTGTCCACGGCCTCGAACATCACGGGCCACTGGTCCTCGGGGACCTTGGCGTACTCCTCTTCGCTGCCGTGGACGGACATGAGGTACTGCGTCATCGCGAACTCCTTGAGCCGGTGTGTCCAGGACGGCCCGATGACCGCCTCTCACCCTCACCACGAAGGGGGTGGTGCCGATACGACACCCTGCCACGAAACTTTTCAACGCGATTCGATGACAGCGGGCGGCGACGGGAGGACGCTCGGCTTGTGTTCAACAAGCTGAAGCAGATCGGGCAGGCCCTCAGCCCCGACGCCATCAGGCAGGGACTCGCCGCCAGCCGCGAGGCCATGGCCAACGGCGGGCGCCTCACGCCCGAACAGCTGGCCGCGCTGCCGCCCGAACAACGGGCGCAGTACGAAGAGGCGATGGCACGGGCCCAGCAGTCGGTGGACGACACGATCGCCAACGAGCGTGCCCGACGCGTCCTGCTCGGCCCGGCCGGCGACTACCACTACGGGCCGATGCCCGACCGCGAGCAGATGACGTCGACCGACATCGGCGCACACATCGCGCAGGCCAGGGACGGCTTCAAGCAGGCCCTGCGCGACACGGTCAAGGGACGCCCCATCCCCCCGCCGCCGCTCCCCCCGGTCAGCAACGACCCGGCCGAGCAATCCGCCGCCGAGCGAGCGATGCGCGACGAGGCACGGACGCCGTACCTGGCCGCCGATCGCAGCCCCGTCGTGTTCACACGGATCGCCGCCGACCGCAAGAAGCCCCTCGACGACCTGTGCGCCTGGCTCGGTACGTCGGGCCTGGCCGGCCGGCCCGACCTCGTGTACGGCGTCGCGCGCGTACCCGACCACGTCCCCGGCAAGCTCGGGATCGGGCGGGCGGCGATCGTCGAGTGGGAGATCACCCACGCCTCCGTGGCGGCACTGCCTCCCGCGCCACCCCCGACCGCCGTCTCCTTCGACGCCCGCGAGACGTGGGCCGCCCGTCGTCCCGGAGAGCCGTCGGTGCTCGACGAGGACCTCGGTGTGGAGTACCTCCGGGCCGGGGACCTCGGACCCGAGCAGTGCCTGGGCATCGCGCGCCGGGTGGCGGTCGACGCCAGCGGAGGGAGCGGTGGCGAGGACGGTGGCGGGAGTGATCCCTACGTCCTGGCCGGGGTCACGGGTGTCGTGGTCCTGCATCCCGCCGGACTCGCCGTCGGGGCGGTCGACCGGATGCGGGCGGCCCGGCCACTGCAGGTGGTCCCGCCGCCCGACCTGCAGGTCGCCGTCCTGAACTGGCTGGAGATCCGGCGGGTCGTGATGCCGCGCCCCGACAAGCGGCCACTCGTTCCCTCGCCCTTCCCGTACCTGCCGGGCACCGCGGCCGAGCTGCTCCAGGCCTACCTGTCGATCGTCGGCATCAAGCCGCGCGACTGCTACAGCGCGCAGGTCACCCAGGACCAGCCCGGCAATCTCATCGGCCGCAGCGCCCACACCGTCACCACCGGCGCCGAGAAGGAACCGGCGGCCGACGGCGAGCTGCGCAAGCGGTTCCGCGGCGGCAGCCGGGTGGTCGTCGCCTACCGCGACGCGCCGGAGTACGTCGCCGGGCGGGAGCGCTGGGCGTCGTACGAACGCGACGTCCTGCAGGCCCAGTTGTCCGTGGGTACGGCGGTTCGGGCTCCGGTCGACAGGCAGAGCGCCCTGGACCGCGGGGTCCTCGGGGCACTGGTGCGCACGGCCGAGGTCGTCGGCGACGTCGTCAGCGGCTACGGCTGGGTGAGCACCGACTTCGACAAGATCCCGCACTACCGGTACTGCTGGCCTCCGGTTCAGTAGGTCGACCAACGGGTCCGTAGCCTTGCCGGGTGAGGATGCGCGGACTGCTGGCCGACACCCGGCCCCTGCGCAACCAGCACTTCCGGCGGCTGTGGACCGCGAACATCATCACGGTCGTCGGCGCGCAGCTGACGGTCGTCGCCGTCCCGGCCCAGATCTACGCGCAGACCGGCTCGTCGGCGTACGTCGGCCTGACCGGGCTCTTCGGCCTGGTGCCGCTGGTCGTGTTCGGCCTCTGGGGCGGGGCGCTCGCGGACCACTTCGACCGGCGCACGCTGCTGCTGGTGACCACGACCGGGCTGATCGGCACGGCGGTGCTGTTCTGGCTGCAGGCCGCTCTGGGACTGGAGAACGTCTGGTTGCTGCTGTGCCTGTTCGCCGTGCAGCAGGCGTTCTTCGCGGTCAACCAGCCCACCCGCTCGGCCGTCCTGCCGCGCCTCCTCGAGCCCGACGAACTGCCGGCGGCGAACTCGCTGAACATGACGGTGATGCAGGCCGGTGCGATCGGCGGCCCCCTCGTGGCGGGCATCCTGATCCCGTTCGTCGGGTTCTCGTGGCTCTACCTCGCCGACGCGGTCTGTCTCTTCGCGACCCTGTTCGCGGTCATCCGCCTGCCGTCCCTGCCGATCCAGGGCGTGACCGGCACCCCCGGCCTGCGCTCGGTGATCGAGGGGATCACCTACCTGCGCACCCAGCCGGTGCTGATGATGTCCTTCGTCGTCGACATCATCGCGATGGTCTTCGGCATGCCGCGCGCGCTGTTCCCGCAGATCGCGCACGAGAGCTTCCTCGGACCGGAGGAGGGCGGACTCGCGTTCGCACTGCTCTTCGCCGGAATCCCCGCAGGTGCGGTGATCGGCGGCGTGTTCTCGGGTTGGGTCTCGCGCGTCACCGGCCAGGGGCGCGCCGTGATCTGGTGCATCGTGGTGTGGGGCCTGGCGATGGTCGGGTTCGGCCTGGCGGTGTTCGGTGCCGACGAGCTCCCGGGCTCGCCGCACCTGTGGCTCGGGCTCGCTGTCCTCATGCTCGTGATCGGCGGCGCAGCCGACATGGCCTCGGCCGCGTTCCGCACGTCCATGCTCCAGAGCGCCGCGGCCGACGAGGTCCGCGGCCGGCTGCAGGGCATCTTCATCGTCGTCGTCGCCGGTGGACCACGCATCGCGGACGTCGCCCACGGCGCCACCGCCGCCATGGTGGGTACGGCGACCGCGGCTGCCGGTGGCGGCGTGCTCGTCGTCGTGCTGACCGTGGTGGCCGCGCTCGCGGTGCCGTCGTTCGTGCGCTACCGGGTCACGCTAGGAAGCCAGCCAGCAACGCGTTGACCTCGGCCGGCCGTTCGAGGCTGGGGAGGTGTCCGGCCCATGCCAGCTTCTCCAGTCGCGCACCCGCGACGGAGTCGGCCACGTGCTGGGCCACGTCCTGGAAGTGGTCCACGTCGAGGCCACCGCTGACGACCAGCGTGGGTGCGGACACCAGCGCCAGGTCCACGTCGACCCGCGTCGCCTCGGGGCCCGGATCGAGCTCGTCGGCGGCCAGTTGGACCTCGAAGGCGTGTGCCTGCATCGCGCGGACGAGGTCACGCGTCGCTGCCGAGGCCTCCGGCCCCAGCCACGTGGCGACGTTCAGCTCCACCGCCCCCGCCACGTCCCCGCTGTTCAGCAGCCGGTCCTCCTCCTCGTCGAAGGCATCGGCGCGCGGGGTGCTCGGGACTCCCCGGAGCGCCGGGCACAGCAGGGCCAGCGACGCGACTCGCTCTGGAGCCGTGACCGCAACCTCGAGCGCCACGCGTCCGCCGAAGGAGGACCCGACGATCGCGGCGCGGTCGACCTGCAGGTGGTCGAGCAGTGCGACCACGTCGGCGGCGAACGAGAACCGCTCCGCCGGCAACGGGGTCTCCCCGAACCCCCGCAGGTCCGGACGAATGACGCGGTGCGAGGGCGCGAGTGCAGCGACCTGGTCCGCCCACATCCGTCGGTCGCAGACGCCGGAGTGCAGGAGGACGACTGCCGGGCCGGAGCCCTCGTCGTCGTGGGAAAGGATCATGCCCCGATCGAACCGCATCGCCGACGGCGGCGTCGACCGGGTTTCGCTCGCCTCGTCTTCGGAGCGGCTGCGGGTTCATCAAGGTATGTCGGCGGCCCGGCACTTCCCACGGCGTGCCCACCGTGGGAAGTGACAACTCGGCTACATACCTTGATGAACCCGCACCACCGGCGCCACGAACCGCGCCACCATCGCCCGCTCCTCCGCGGCGTCGCGACCGGGAACGGTGAGGAGCGAGACGATCGCACGGACCAGCCAGCGCGCGGCGTCGGGATCGGGCGCCATGGTCAGGCCGAGCGCCTCGATCACCTCGGACTCGATGGCCCGGTCGGCGGTACGGCCGGCGTCACCGCCGCCGAACCACGCCGCCAGCGCGGGCGCTTCGCGCACGTGGCGCAGCGACGACAGCACTGCCTCCGTCACCACGTCCCTGCTGCCAGGCAGGGCAGCCAGGTCCGCTGCCACCAGGCCACCCACCCGGATCGCCTCCCGCTGCACGAACGCCGCCTGCAGAGCCGGCCGGTCGGGGAAGTAGCGGTAGAGCGTCGCGCGCGAGCACCCCGCGGCGGTGGCGATGTCGGACATCGCGACCACGTCGACGCCGCGCTCCGCGAACAGGCCACCGGCCGCGTCGAGGATCCGTTCGACAGCGGGCGCCCGCCGATCCACCCAGTCGCTCATCTCGCCTCCAGCGGGACGCCCAGCGGGCGTCGTACATAGGGGCCGGGAGCCCAGGTGATCGCCGCGTCGTCGACGGTGAAGTCGGGGATCCGCGCCAGCAGTTCCTCGAGCGCCACCAGGATCTGCATCCGCGCGGCCGCGGCGCCGAGGCAGTGGTGGTGGCCCTGGCTGAAGCTCAGGATCTGCGACGGACGGCGGCGTACGTCGAGCTCGTCGGCGTCCGGCCCGTAGCGACGCGGGTCGCGGTTCGCGGCGCCGTACAAGAGGAGCACCTTGCGACCCGCGGGGATGACCGTGTCGTGGAGTACGACGTCGCGAACCGCCGTCCGGGCGAGGGCCTGGACCGGCGAGGTGAGGCGGAGGAACTCCTCCACGGCGTCCGGCAGCAGCGACGGGTCGGCGACGAGCAGGGCGCGCTGGTCCGGACGCGACGACAGCAGCTGCACCGCACCGCCCAGCGCACCGGTGGTCGTGTCGTTTCCCCCGGCCACCATGGTGAAGACGA
This sequence comes from Nocardioides sp. CPCC 206347, assembly GCF_048654605.1. Classification (NCBI taxonomy): domain Bacteria; kingdom Bacillati; phylum Actinomycetota; class Actinomycetes; order Propionibacteriales; family Nocardioidaceae; genus Nocardioides; species Nocardioides sp. CPCC 206347. The sequence goes on along the minus strand of NZ_JBMCYZ010000004.1, from coordinate 424,903 downwards.
ACGCCAGGATCGAGAGCAGGCCGGCGTCGGCGTCCGGCCCGTCGGCCACGCCTGCGGCAACGAGCTGGGAGACGGTGTCGTCGCCGGGTTCGCGACGGCGTCGCTCGATCAGTTCGGAGAAGTAGCCCATCAGCTCGACGGTCGCGCTCGCCGCATCGGTGCCCACAATGCCGACATTGGCGCCGACGATCGCGGTGCTCCACTCGTCGAACCGGGCCCGGTCCGCTTCGGGGACACCGAGGTAGTGCCCGACCACGAGGCTCGGCAACGGCTTGAAGAGCCCGGCGACGATGTCACCACCTCCCGCGGCGCGCAGCCCCTCGACCCGCTCGACGACGAACGCCCGCACTTCCGCCTCGATGTCGCGCACCTGCCGGGGCGTGAAGCCGCGGGCGACCAGGCGCCGGAAGGCGGTGTGGACGGGCGGGTCGGTCATCACGAACGGCGGGTTGTCGACGAGCCCGATCCGCTCGAGCTCGTCGTACTCCACCGTCAGGCCCTGCGCGCTGGAGAAGGTGGCCACGTCGACGGCCGCCGCGAGCACATCGGCATGGCGGGACAGCACGTAGTGGTCCGCCTCCGGGCGATCCGGCGGCACGACGTGGTGGACCGGATCCTGCTCCCGCAGCACGGCGTACGACGACCACGGGTCGCGCCACGCCTCACCACCTCCGGGGCGGTACGCAACGCTGGACGTCTGGTTTGACATGTGTCGATGATGAGACAGATCGGGGAATCTGTCCAGTGCCGTCGCGATGAGTCCGGCTGTCGGTGGCGGTCTCTAGTCTTCGAGGCAGGGCACCCGCAACGACGAGAAAGAACACGCGAACCATGAGCGAAGCAATGATCCGCGCCAGCGGACTGACGAAGAGCTACAAGACGGTGCAGGCCCTGGGCGGGCTCGACCTGGCCGTCCCCGAGGGCAAGGTCCTCGCGCTGCTGGGCCCCAACGGTGCCGGCAAGACGACCGCGGTCCGCTGCCTGACGACGCTGTTGAAGCCGGACTCCGGCTCGGCGACGGTCGCCGGCGTCGACGTGCTGGCCGACCCGGCCGGCGCACGCGCCAAGATCGGACTCTCGGGGCAGTACGCCGCTGTCGACGAACACCTCACCGGCTACGAGAACCTCGTCATGGTCGGCCGGCTCTACCACCTCGGGAAGGCCCGGGCGCAGGCCCGCGCCCGCGAGCTGCTCGAGCGCTTCGACCTCACCGAGGCCGGCGACCGACCCTCCAAGACCTACTCCGGCGGCATGCGCCGCCGGCTCGACCTCGCCGGTGCACTGGTCGCTGAGCCGCCGGTACTGATCCTCGACGAGCCCACCACCGGGCTCGACGTGCGCAGCCGCCAGCAGATGTGGGACGTCATCCGCGAGCTCGTCGCCAGTGGGGCGACACTGCTGCTGACGACGCAGTACCTCGAGGAGGCCGATCGCCTCGCCGACGACATCGTCGTGATCGACCACGGCCGCGCGATCGCGCACGGCACGGCCGACGAGCTCAAGGCGACGACTGGTGGCGAGCGGATCGAGGTCGTCCTCGCCGACGTCGAGGACCGCGAGGCCGCGGTCCGCACCGTCGCCGAGGTGGCGGTCGGTGACGTCCGGGTCAGCGACAACGGGCGCGAGCTCAGTGCCGCCGTCTCCGGGCGCGGTGCCGGCCACCTGCTGCACGTCCTGCAGGGGTTCGAGCGCGACGCCGTCACCGTCCTCGACGTCGGCCTGCGCCGGCCGACCCTCGACGACGTCTTCCTCTCCCTCACCGGTCACGCGGCCGAAGAGGCCGACACCACAGCCGACGCCCCCGCCGACACCAAGGAGGTCGCCCGATGAGCACCGCAGTCCAGGCCCTCACCGACGGCTGGGTCGTCGCCCAGCGCAACCTGATCAAGATCAAGCGCGTGCCCGAGGTGCTCGTGTTCGTGCTGATCAGCCCGATCATGTTCGTGCTGCTCTTCGCCTTCGTGTTCGGCGGAGCGATCGACCCGCCGGGATCGGTCAACTACAAGGAATGGCTGATCGCGGGCATCTTTGCCCAGACCGTCGTCTTCGGTGCGACGTTCACCGGCGCCGGCCTCGCCGAGGACATGCAGAAGGGCATCATCGACCGGTTCCGGTCGCTGCCGATGTCCAGCTCCGCGGTCCTGGTCGGTCGTACGACGTCCGACGTCGTCTACAACATCCTGTCGCTGATCATCATGGCGCTGACCGGCCTCCTGGTCGGCTGGCGGATCCGCGAGGGCTTCGTCGACGCGATGCTCGGCTTCGCCCTCCTGCTGCTCTTCGCCTATGCGGTGAGCTGGGTGATGGCGTTCGTCGGGATGCTGGTACCGAGCGTCGAGGTCATCAACAACGCCTCGTTCATCGTGATCATGCCGCTGACGTTCGTGTCGAACGCCTTCGTCCCCACCGAGTCGTTCGACGGCGTGCTGCGCACCATCGTCGAGTGGAACCCGGTGTCGACGCTGACGCAGTCGTCGCGCGAGCTGTTCGGCAACACCGGCGGATTCGAGCCCACCGATGCGTGGTCCATGCAGAACCCCGTGCTCTACACGCTGATCTGGGTAGCGATCATCCTGGTCGTCTTCGCCCCGCTCGCGGTGCGGCAGTACCGCCTCACCACCAGCAAGTGACCGGCCCGGTGGGCCCAGCGTTCCGCTTGGGCCCACCGGATCACTCCACCCGGGCGGTCAGCGGCAGGCGGCCTCGCGCGCACGCCCCGACGGCCGCCGCCGTGAGCAGGGGCAACCCGACCACGACGGACACGATGAGCAACCACGGCACGTCCATGCTGGTGGCGCCGGTCTCGAACTGCCGGGTCAGCGGCTGGCTGATCGCCAGTCCCGGGATGAAGCCGACCGGCGCTCCCAACAGGGCGCCGATGCCGCCGACGAACAGCGCGTAGCCGGCTGCGACCCGACGCCGTTCGCGGGGGCGCGCTCCGACGGCCGCCATCGTGGCGAGGTCGGGTCGGGCGTCGGACAGGGCCAGGAAGGTCGCCGTGAGCGTGCCGCCGAGCATCAGGATCGCGCCGAGGGCACCGAGGACGAACTGGATGATCCGGACGGCCGAGTCAGCCTGGTAGCCGCGCTCGACGTAGAAGTAGGGCTGGACCGGCAGCGCACCGAACGCCTCCTGGATGTCCTTCTCCGTGTTCTCGCTGATCGGCCCGGCCAGCACCACGCCGACCGTCTCGACCTTGAGACCGAGCTCCTTGACGACCTCGGGCGACATCAGCGCCGGAGCCGGTGGCGTGGGCCGCTGCACCTGGATGACGTCGGCCTTCGCGGTTGCCGAGGCGATGGGCTGCGGCAGCTCCTCCGTCGCGACGTACTGCCGTACGTCGACACGGACCTTGCTCGCGTCGGCACCGTTGTCGTCGGCGCCGCGAAGCAGCACGAGTCCACCGTCGCCGAGCAGGGCGTTGGCCCGCTCCCTGTCCGCGGCGTCCATCTCGATGAAGTCGGGCACCTCCGTGCCGACGAGGTACGGCGAGCCGATCGAGGACCAGTACTCCAGCATCAGCGCCTCGCCGTCAGCGCTGAACTCGATCTCCAGCTCACCGGCCTCGCCCGACGTCTGCACCCCCGTGACCTGCTCGGCACCCTGGCCGGGCAGGTAGCGCGCGAGGGTCTCGTCGACAGCGTCCTTGTCCGCGTCGAAGCCGTAGGCGACCGATGCCTGGCCGATGGGGAGCTGCGGGGCGTACGCGTCCTTGTTGGCGGCCTCCTGGCTGCTGACGGCGATCCCGAGCGCCACCACGCCGGCGACGGTGGCGCCGACGGCGGCCACGGCGGGCACGGTGCGGGTCCGGTGGCGAGCGGCGTCGCGGGCGGCGAACCGCAGCGCGAGCGGCCACCGCGCGGCCAGGCGTGAGACCAGCGCGACGGCCATGGGCACCAGCAGGATCATTCCGAACACGGACACGATCGCGGATCCCGCGATCAACAGCGGCGCCGTGTCCCGTCCTCCGCCGGAGCCCAGGACGGCGCTGACGATCCCGCCACCCAGCAGGGCGAGCCCGAGGATCGGCGAGCGAACCGACGGGCTGCCCTCACCGCGACGTCCGGCCAGGACCGCGACCACGTCGTGCCGGGACGCCGAGAAGGCCGGCACGACGGCAGCGAGCAGGGCCGAGATCAGGCCGAAGGCAGCGACCACGAGCAGCAACAGCCACGGGATCTCGAACGGTCCGAACCGCGTCGTGTCGAACCGCTGGGCCACGGGCACCGCAAGGGCCCCGACGACCACGCCGAGCACGACACCGAGGACGCCGCCGATCGAACCGATCACCACCCCCGAGGCGAGGACGGTGCGACGCGCCTGGCGCGGGGTGCCCCCGGCCGCAGCGACGAGGGCCAGCGTGTGCGCCTGCGCCTTGGCCCGTACGGCGAACGCGGGGCCGGCCAGCAGCACCACTTCGAGGAGCACCATCGCCACGACCAGCGCGAGCACGGTCATCGTGATGTCGTCGATGCCGTCCTCTGCAGGGACGCCATCGGGACCGGTGGAATCCGGCGGGTCCGTCAGGACGGCCCTGGAGGTGATCAGCAGGCCGATCCTGTTGAGCTCCTTGACGTCGTCCCAGCTCACCGGGGCACCGCCCACCAGCCAGCGGCCCATCGTGCTGTCGCCCGTTCCGAACGCTCCGGGCAGGGCCGCTGCGAGGGGATACCCCCTGGATCCGGCGCTCTCCGCGATACCGACGACCTTGAGCTCGAAGGTCTGCTCGGTCCCGTCCATGAGCTTGCGGACCGCGGTCAGTGTGTCGCCGACGCCGGACCCACGCTCGGCGAGGGCCTGGTTGACGACGACCTCGCCGGGGCCGGGCGGGTACGTGCCGCTGATCGGCTGGAACAGGCCGTCGGTGAGCGGGTTGGCGAGATCGGTCGTGAACGCCTCGAAGTCGCCGATGCCCTTGTCGGTCCGGAAGCCGAGCGATTCCTGCCCGAAGGTGGTGATCGGGCGATCGCGGCCCACGGCCTTGCGCACCGCAGCGAGGTCGGTCCCGTCGAGGATGGCCTCCTCGTTGTCCTCGTTGTCGGCACTCCCGTAGCCGCCGGCCTCGGGGTCGGGGCTCTGGACGATGTTGTCGCTCCAGCTCGTCTCGATGAGAGCTTGCGCCGAGCCCATCCGCCGGTCGATGCCCTCGATGCTGGACACGTCGGCGGTCCGCCACACGATCGCGGCGGCGCTGACGGCGAGCACGGGCAGGCAGATCAGCACCAGCATCAGCGCGGTCTGGCCCTTGCGGCGCAGCGCCTCGCGGCGGGCCAGGCGCAGGGCCACCCGCCAGCCTCCGCTGGTCGACAGGCTCTGGCTCATCGCGCGGCGTGCTCGGTGAGGACGTCGACCCGGTCGGCGCCGGTCTCGTCGACCACGACACCGTCACGGAGGAACACGACCCGGTCGGCCCAGGCAGCGTGGCGCGCCTCGTGGGTGACCAGGACGCCGGCAGCGCCCGCGTCGCAGCGCGCACGCAGCAGCTGCAGGATCTCCTCGCCGGTCTCGGTGTCGAGGGCGCCGGTCGGCTCGTCGGCGAGGATCAGGCGCCGCTCGCCGATGATGGCGCGCGCGATCGCGACCCGCTGCTGCTGGCCCCCGGACATGTCGTCGGGGAACCGGTCGGCGAGCTCGCCGATGCCGACCTCGGCCAGCGCCGTGCGCGCCTCCTGGCGTGCGGTCCGGGCGCTGACACCGTCGAGCTCGCGCGGCAGGGCGACGTTCTCCGCGGCGGTGAGCGCCGGGATCAGGTTGAAGCCCTGGAAGACGTACCCGATCGACGTACGACGCATCCGCGCCCGGCCCTGGAGGTCCAGGCCGCCCAGGCTGGTGCCTTCCACCTGGACCGTGCCGGCGGTCGGCTGGTCGAGGCCCCCTGCAATGGTCAGCAGGGTGGACTTGCCGGAGCCGGACGGGCCCATCACGGCGACGAGCTCGCCGGCGTGCGCGGTGAACGAGACGCCCCGCAGCGCATGGACCTGGGTGGCGCCGTCACCGTGGACCCGGGTGACGTCGGTGAGCTTCAGGATCGGATTCATCGCGACTCCTCGGTCTGGTCCGGCTTCGTCACGGCCGGGGCCGGGCGTACGGCGGCCGTGCTCCGCAGCCGCGCCCGGGCATCGAGCAGCCAACGGCGCTCGGCGCGGGCCAGCCGGCTCGCGGGGTCGTGCACCGTGTCGCTCATCGCGGCGCCCTCTCGTCGTGCGCCCGCTGGTCCTGAGTCGGTTGCGCGATCGGAGCCGCGGCACCCGGCGCCGGCTCGCGGGCAGCTCGTCGCAGTCGCGCCTCGCAGTGGTCGAGCCAGCGGATCTCCGCCTCGGCACCGAAGACCAGCGAGTCGAGCACCAGGCTCCAGGCCAGCTCGCGCGGGTCGGCGCCGACCGCGCGCCGCTTCAACCGGGTGTAGTCCTGGAGCGCGGCCATCGTCGCGCTGCGCTGCTGCTGGATGACCGTGCCGATGTCGACGCCGGGCACCGTCACCGCCAGCGCCAGCTTGATCGCGAGCTCGTCGCGCGGGGGCTGGGTGCGGGCCACGGGCGTCGTGAACCACGCGGCGACCTCCTCGCGCCCGGCCGCGGTGATCCGGTAGACCACGTGCCCCTCGGCGTTCTCGGCCTCGGCCTCGGCGAAGCCGTCGCGCTCGAGGCGGGTGAGCGTCGTGTAGACCTGCCCGACGTTCAGCGGCCAGGTCTCCCCGGTGCGCTGCTCGAACTCGGCGCGCAGCTGGTAGCCGTACATCGGCTCCTGCTCCAGCAGTGCCAGTAGTGCGTGCTTGACGGACATCGTGCCCCCTCGGGTGGCCTACATACTCGGTATACCGGACTGTATACCCGATATGCACCAGGTGTCGAGGGCTCGGGACGTCACACGGAACGTGGGCTCTCGCCTCCGTCTCGTATGACGTCCAGGGCCCGGTGGCCAGGCGAGGTCAGCCCAGTGAGTGGCGCAGGTGGAAGGCCAGCCGGGCCGCGAGCTTGCCCGCCGGTGTCGCCAGGAGTACGTCGGCCGGGTTGCCCGGCAGGGGAACCGCGAGCCGGCGCCGCGTGGTCAGCGACACGGCCCGCCCGAAGGTGCGCAGCCCGTGATCGCCCGAGAGGGGCCCGTACCCGCGAGCCCCGACCACCTGGCGCGGCAGGGCGCCGGCGACGGAGGCGACGCCGACGTTGACACTCACCTGGGCGGCTCGCAGCGCCTCGCCGATCTGTGCTCCCTTCTCGCGGGAGAAGACGGCCACGTGGGCGTAGGGGCGATCACGCAGGCGGGCGAGAACGTCGCCGAACTCCGCCTGGCCGTGCACCCGCAGCCGCGGGTCGGAGGCCGTGGGGCCGGCGGGCAGCTCCCTGGCGGGCACGCGCGGTCGTCGTACGCCCAGTGCCCGCGCCAGCCCACTGCCGAGGCCGAGCGGCGCAGTGCCGTCGCCGGCCAGGGCCTCGCGCAGCTCGACATCGAAATCGGCGCTGACGTCGGGCGCAACGAACACCTCCGGAACGGCACCGGTCTCGACCGTCCCCGCCCGTCCGACGGCGCGCGCGACGCTGGCTGCGGCAGCCCGCAGGTCGGCGTCGGGTGCGACCACCGTGACCGCGGGTCCCACCGGCACGACCGTGACCGGCACCAGCGAGCGCGCGCTCACGGCGCTGATCCGCGCGGCGGCCGCCGCGGTGCCGAAGACACAGACCCGGTCCACGGGAGCCGCCGCGAGCGCCGACGTCGTGGCGTCGTCGCCGGTCACCACCTGGAGCAGGGGGAAGTCGGCGCGGAGGAGATCGGCATAGGCGAGCAGCGCCGACTCGTGGCCGAACGCCGGCTTGAGGACGACCGCATTGCCCGAGGCGAGGGCGTTGACCACCGCGCTCGACGGGCCGTAGAGCGGGGCATACGACGACGCGATCACCGCGACGACACCCTCAGCCGCGTAGCTGGTCCGGGTGGCCAGCTCCGGGTTCAGCAGCCCGGCGCCCTGTGCCGTCGCGCTGAGCACGCGGGCAGCATTCGCCTCGACCCACTTCAGGTGCTCGATGCTCTGGAGCACCTCGAGCATCGCTTCGTCGATCGACAACCCACTCTCATGATGGAGCGATCCGGCGAGGTCGTCCGAGGCGCGCCACAGGCGGCCACGCCAGGCACGGAGCAGCCGGACCCGCTCGGCCACGGAGGTGGACGCCCAGTGGTCACCCGCCGCGTGGGCGACACGGACCACGTCGGCGACGTCGTCAACCTCGGCGTGATCGGCGTGATCGCGTGCTTCGAAGCCCATGCACAACAGGATGTCACCTCCGTACGACGAAGGGTCGGCCCCGTGCGGGACCGACCCTTCCTCATCGTTGGTCGAGGAGGTTGGTCTCGAGACGGGCCGTCAGACGGCCCTCCTCGACCTCCGGCCGAGCGAGACCGCTACGGAGTGGCCGTGTCGACGTACACGAACGTCGAGTTCGGTGCGCCGTCGTACCCGAGCAACCCGAAGTAGTGGGCGTCCGGGTCGAGGCCGGTCCACGACACGTCGAAGGACGTGTCGCCCCCGGTCGTGACCGGCACCGGGTTGGGGTCGACAGCCAGGTTGCCGACCGACGGACTGCCGCCGAGATCGTAGACCCGCAACGAGTAGGACACCGGAGCACCCTGGTCGCCGGCGGCGAACGCATCGACCTCGACGATGTAGGTGCCGGCCGGTGCGCCCTCGAGCGAGAACGTCTCGCCCGGGGACGGCGTGGCTGCCTCGCCGGCGACCGCGAAGATCGTGCCCGGGTCGCAGGACGCGGCGGCGTACACGAACATGTCGAGGTCGCTGGTCTGGTCGGGAGCGACGAGGTCGAACTGGGCCAGGTCGTTGCCGTAACCGATCGTGACGCACTCCAGGGCGTAGTCCCCGACGGCCAGGGCGCCCTCGGCGACCTGGCCCTTCACGAGGCCGGCCGTCGACACCTGCAGGTCACCGGTGAACCCGCCGGTGATCGGCACGTTCGTGGAGCCGTCGGTGCCGGTGCCGGCGATCGACGTCGGCGCCTTCACCGACACCGGGCGCAGGGCCACGGGCAGGCGGACGGTGGTCGGTCCGGTCAGCGTCACGTGGCCGAAGGCCCACTGGCTGAGCGGCGCCGTGGTGCGTTCGAACCTGAACCCGACCGTGGTCTCCTGGCCGGCCTTCTTCGCACTCACCGAGGAGCGGCTGGCGGTGCTCTTGAAGCCGGGCACCTCGACCTTCACCTTCCAGGTGCCCTTGCGGGCGGCCGTGAAGGTCCGCTTCAGGGTGACCTCGGTCATCACGTGGCCCTCGGCGAGCGAGGGCAGGTTGACGGCGTTCGGCTCGATCGCCGGCACGCCGGTGTCGAGGCCCAGGCCGGTGATGTAGCCGTACCACTGCTCCCAGTCCGACAGGACGAACAGGCCCGGGTCGAGGAAGGCCTTGGCGTTGACGTGGCCGGCGCCCTGCGCGAACAGGTCGTTCGACCTGCCTCCCGACGCGGTCTTCAGGTCGGTCGCGGTCGTCATCATGGCCGACTTGATCTGCATCGGCGACCACTTCGGGTGCTCGCCCTGGATGAGCGCAGCGAGCCCGGCGATGTGCGGAGCCGACATCGACGTACCGGAGTAGAGGTCGTAGTCGCGGCCATGGTTGGACGGCGGCGCGACGGCGGCCAGCACGCTGACTCCGGGCGCGGAGATGTCCGGCTTCAGCAGGTCGCTGTCGTCGGACGCGGCCGGGCCACGCGAGGAGAAGCCGGCGATCTGCGGCACGGGCGTCACGGTGCCGGTCAGGTTGCCGAGCTCGAACCGCGCGGTCGCACCGGCACCGGCGGACTCGAGGTAGTCGTAGACCTTCGGAGCGTCGACGTGCGAGACGTGGATCGTCGGCACGGCGTGGAAGTCGGCGTCCAGGCTGCCCTCGGTGATGTTGGCGAGGACGACGCCCACGCCACCGGCGCGCTTCACCTCCTCGCTCTTCACGACCCGGTCGTAGACGCCGCGCTGGCAGACCACGATGGTGCCGGCGACCTTGGCCGGGTCCAGGCTGTTCGGCGGGCACAGCGCCGTGTCGGGCGCCGAGCCGTTGCCGACCTCGGCGGCGTCGACCAGCTTGGTGGCCGGCAGCGCGGTCCGGCTGATCGAGGCACCGACGAGCTCCTGGCCGTCGCCCAGGACGACGGTGTTCTCGAAGCTGGTGTGCGTGCTCGCCGCGACCGTGGTCACCCACGGGCTGTTGTGCGCGACGGTCGAGGCACCCGGGCCCTCGTTGCCGGCAGAGGCAGCCACGAAGACGCCTGCCTCGGCCGCGCCTTCGAAGGCGATCTCGGCGGCTTCCAGGACGGTGCCGGTCGGACCGGAGATCGAGTAGTTGAGGACGTCGACACCGTCGGTCACGGCCTGCTCGATCGCGGCGACGAGGTCGGACGTCGTACCGGACGCGCGACCGTCGGGGGTGGCCCACAGGGCCTTGTAGACGGCGATCTTGGCCGCCGGGGCGACACCGCTGATGCTGCCGAAGTCCACGCCCTCGGTGGAGACGTCCTTGACCGGGTTGCCCGCGGAGGTCGACGCCGTGTGCGAGCCGTGGCCGTTGCCGTCGCGCGCCGAGATGTAGTCCTCCTCGATGGTGCGGCTCTCGCCGTACCCCTCGACGAAGGAGCGGGCCGAGATCAGCTTGGTGTTGCAGTTGGCGAGGGTGAACTCCTCGCCGGTCTCGCACTCACCGCGGAACAGGTTGCCGTCGGACTTCTTCATCGACGTGATCGAACCGGTGATCTTCGTGCCCCACCTGCCCTGCGGGTCGGCGGTCAGGGGGCTGCCCTTGAACGACTTCGACTCGGGCCAGATGCCGCTGTCGATCACGCCGACGACGACGCCTTCGCCTGCCTTGTCCTGGCCGCCGGTCTGCTTCCAGACGCCTTTCTTGCCGGAGAGGCCGAGGAAGTCGGGGGTGTTCCACGTGTCGGCGTAGACGATCGAGTCCTTCTGGACCGTCAGTACCCGACGGTCCGTGGCGAGCTCGGTCGCCTGCTTGGCCGTCAGGTCGGCGACGAAGCCGTTGGCCGAGATCGTGTAGTGCACCTTGACGTCGAAGCCGAGGTCCGTGCCCAGCTTGTCGTGGGTGGCCCTCAGCTTCTTCGTGTACGACGCCACGCCGGCGCCCTTCGCATCGAACTGTTCGCCCGCGGCGGCGCGGGTCGGGTTGGCCGTGGACGCGGGTGGAGCCGCGAGCATCACGACGTAGCGCCCGGCCTTGTAGCGGGTCAGGTCGGCCTTGGCTGCTGACTGGCCCTCACCGTCAGCGGCACCGGGGCCCGGGTCGCTGGGATCGGCCAGCGCCGGTGCGCCGAGGGCGACGGTGAGTCCGAGCGTCGCCGCGAGGGCGAGCACGAGGAGCGGGGGAAGGCGGCGTGCGCGGTCGCGCGTGCGCAGGACGTGCATGGGGGTCCTCCGGGTCCGAGAGGGATGCGACAGGGTGGGGGTCCTGTCGTGAGGCGGAGATCGTTCCGCCTCCGTCACCCAAGCGGCGAAGATCCGCCGCGTCAAGGGCCTGCGGCCGGACGATTCGAATTCCGCCGTCGCTGCGATCAGGCAGCGACGACCGCCACGACCGCGGCCCGGTGCTCCGGATCCGACCAGCGGCGGGCGGCGCGCACGATCCGGACGGTGGAGACGACCAGCAGGACGGCGGCGACCGCGAGCATCGGGCGCGGCCGCTCGATGGCAGCGAGCGTGGCGAAGAAGAGTCCCGTGAACGTGGTGGTCAGGGCGAGCCGGAGCGAGTAGCCGACCATCGTCAGCGGCGGAGCCGGCGTCGCGCGCGCCGAACGGAGGTCGACGGCGTGCGGCGACTTCGCCGACCACCGCAGGCCGGCCGAGAGGGCCTGGCCGACCACCGTGAGCAGGGCGAGCACGACGGCCAGTGCCTCGGGCGGTGTCGGCTTCCCGGCGCGGACGGCGCCGAGGGCGATCGTGATCAGGGCAGCGCCGAGCAGCACCTCGGCGAGCACCCAGGCCCTCGCGACCAGCACGGTGCGGGGCGCGACCGGCAACGTCTCGCGCCACAGCATCCCGCGGCCGTCGAGGCACCACAGGTTCACGCCGAACAGCAGCACGCAGCCGGATGCCACGAGGCCGGGCAGCAGGATCAGCGTCTCCCACAGGAGACCACCAGCGAGGGCCACCAGGCCCGGGGCGACGGCGAGCAGCAGGGTCCCGCGACGCAGGGGAACACTCCGCCACACCGAGGCGCGGTCGATCCGGATCAACGTGACGAGTCCGGACCGAGGCGTCGTCCGCGCGGCATGGATGCGGGTCTCCTGCTGGCCCTCGTCGCGCGGCATCCGGGTGGCGGCCAGGGTGGCGAGCCGGGCGCCAAGGACCACCAGCGCCACCCCGCCGACCAGCACGACGCCAGCGAGCAGGGCGAGGGACGTCGCGCCGCCGCGTTCGATGGCGGTGGCCGTGATCCGGGCCGGGCCGGAGACGAGGACCTGGCGGACGTCCGGGGTCGCGCCGACGCCCGCGAGCACCGCGAGCGCCACGACGATGCCGAAGCGCACCAGCCGAACGCCGCGAGGACCACGCCGGGCCCACTCGACGCCCCACGCCACCGCCTGGCCGAGGGCGGTGGCCGCCACCACCCAGGCCAGTGTCAGCAGCTGGACGCCGAGGAGCCGCGACGGACCGGCGACGACCGCCGTGAACCCCAGCAGCAGCCAGGTCTGCAGCAGCCACCCCGTGTTGAGGGGCGCCAGCACCAGGGCGCCGAGGTGGTCGGTGACCGGGCTGATCGGGTGGATCGAGGCCGGGTCGCGGGCGAGCAGCTCGCGTCCCCCGCCACCGGCGACCGCGCTCGCCACACTGATCGCCACCACGGCGCCGAGGGCAGCCGGCAGGGCGCGCGCGGCCCGGGAGATCGTGTCCGGGTCGAGGGTGACCCACGCGGGCACGGTCGCCGACAGCACGGTCACCACGGCGAAGACGGCCAGCGCCACCACGACGGCCCGTGGGCGACGCAGGGTCGCGGCCCGGAACCACAGCAGGTGCCGCACGTCCGCGACGGCACGGCTGACGTCGCTCAAGCGATCAGGCCCCCAGCGATCGGGCCCCCAGCGATCGGGCCCGACACGATCAGGCGAGGAGAGCGCGGTACGCACGCGCCCCGTCCTCGCCCGCCATGAAGCCGGACGAGATGGTCGCCATCCGCGTCCCGCCACGGAGGACGGCGACCTCGCCGCACACCTGGACCGCGAGGTCGCGCAGGTGCGTGGAGACGAGCACACCGGCACCACGGGCGCGGGCGTCCTCGATCACCTCGAACGTGGCCTTGACACCGACCGGGTCGACCCCGTCGAACGGTTCGTCGAGCAGCAGCACCGACGGCTCGTGCAGGGCGGCGAGCACCACGCTCAGGCGTCGCGACATGCCGTGGCTGAAGCCCGCGGTCACCCGGTGGGCCACCAGCCCGAGGTCGAAGCGCTCGAGCAGCGCCTTCGCCCGCGACTCCCAGCCCTCGAGGTTGCGCAGTCGCGCGCTCAGCTGCAGGTGCTCCCACGGCGTCGCGCGCGGCACCAGGCCGCCGACATCCGGGCAGTACCCGACGACACGCTTCGCCTCGAGCGTCGCGTCGCGGACGTCGTACCCACCGACGAAGGCAGTGCCCTCGGTCGGCGGCACCACGCCGGCCAGCACGCGCATCGTCGTGGACTTGCCCGCGCCGTTGCGGCCGAGCAGCGCCATCGCCTGGCCCGGCTCGACGTTCAGATCCACGCCCGTCACCGCTTCTACCGTGCCGAACTGCACCCGCAGGCCGGACACCTCGATCGCGGTGTGGGTCTCCCTCCCCATCACGAGTCCACTGTCCGGCCGATTCGGCCAGAAGACCAGAGGCCGGGACCAAATCGGGCCGAGCGTCCTGCCCGGGTAGTCCGTTCGGGCCGGTCCCGGCGACCGATCAGGTGTGTTGCGGGAAGCCCAGGTTCAGCCCGCCGTGCGAGGGGTCCAGCCAGCGCGAGGTGACGGCCTTCTCGCGGGTGAAGAACTCGACACCCTGCGGTCCGTAGGCCTTGGCGTCGCCGAAGATGGACGCCTTCCAGCCACCGAACGAGTGATAGGCGACGGGCACCGGGATCGGGACGTTGATGCCGACCATCCCGACCTCGACCTCCCGCTGGAACCGTCGGGCCGCGCCGCCGTCGTTGGTGAAGATGGCGGTGCCGTTGCCGTAGGGCCCGGCGTTGATCAACGCCACCCCGTCGGCGTACGACGCCACCCGCACCACGGACAGGACCGGCCCGAAGATCTCGTCGGTGTAGACGGTGGAGGTCGTCGGCACCTTGTCGATCAGCGTGGGGCCGAGCCAGAACCCCTCGGCCGCACCGTCGATCTCGACCTCGCGCCCATCGACGACGACCGTGGCGCCGTCGGTCGCGGCGACGTCGAGGTAGCCCGCCACCTTGTCGCGGTGCTCACGGGTGATGAGCGGGCCCATGTCGCAGGAGCGGCGGCCGTCACCGATGACGAGCTTGCCCATCCGGTCGCTGATCCGGCTGATCAGGTCGTCGGCGATCGGCTCGACGGCGACCACGACGGAGATGGCCATGCAGCGCTCACCGGCCGAGCCGAAACCGGCGTTGACCGCGGAGTCCGCGACCAGATCGAGGTCGGCGTCGGGCAGCACCAGCATGTGGTTCTTCGCACCGCCGAGCGCCTGCACCCGCTTGCCGTGGGAGGTCGCGGTCTCGTAGACGTAGCGTGCGATCGGGGTCGACCCGACGAACGAGATCGATGCGACGTCGGGGTGGGTGAGCAGCGCGTCCACGGCCTCCTTGTCGCCGTGCACGATGTTGAAGACACCGTCGGGAAGGCCCGCTTCCTTGAGCAGTCCGGCCATCCAGTTCGCGACGCTCGGGTCCTTCTCGCTCGGCTTCAGGACGACCGTGTTGCCCGTCGCGATCGCGATCGGGAAGAACCACAGCGGCACCATCGCCGGGAAGTTGAACGGGCTGATGATGCCGACGACGCCGAGGGGTTCCTTGAGCGAGTACACGTCGACATCCGTCGAGACGTTCTGCGAGAACGCGCCCTTGGCCAGCTGCGGCATCGCGCACGCGAACTCGACGACCTCGAGGCCGCGGGCCACCTCGCCCGCGGCGTCCGACAGCACCTTGCCGTGCTCGGAGGTCAGGATCGCGGCGAGCTCGTCCTTGCGGGCGTTGAGCAGCTCACGGAAGCCGAACATCACCTGCTGGCGGCGCGTGATCGACGCCTGCCCCCAGGTCGCGAACGCCTCCTTCGCCACGGCGACCGCATGGGCGACGTCCTCGGCGCTGCCGTAGCGGACATGCTTGGAGACCTGGCCCAGGGCCGGGTCGAACACCTCCCCCGTGCGGGGCGAGACGCCGGCGTCGGGTCCTCCGGCGATCCAGTGGTCGAGAACAGGCAGGGTCGGGTCGATGGCAGTCATCGTGTTCAGAGCTCCTCGTCGAGCAGGGTGAGTACGGCGTCGTACGCCGCCAGGGCCTCGGCCACCTCGTCGGCGGTCACGACACAGGGCGGTACGACATGGATGCGGTTGTCGGCAATGAAGGGGATCAGGCCGCGCTCGAGCAGTGCGGTCTTCGCCCGCCCCACCAGTGCGGGGGGCAGCGGTGCGCGGGTGGCCCGGTCGGCCACGAGCTCGACGGCCCAGAAGACTCCGGTGCCACGGACCTCCCCGACGACCGGGTGCTTCTCGGCCAGGAGGGCGAGACCGGGTCCGATCGACTCCGACCCGATCTTCCTGGCGTGGTCGACGATGCCTTCGTCCTGCATGGCATCGATCGACGCGACGATGGACGCGGCCGCGAGGGGGTGGCCGCTGTAGGTGAGTCCGCCCGGGAAGACCCGGTCGTCGAAGGTCTTCGCGATCGGGTCACTGATGACCACGCCGCCGACCGGCACGTAGCCGGAGTTGACCCCCTTGGCGAACACGATCAGGTCCGGCGTGACGTCGTGGGCGTCGAACGCGAACCACTCCCCGGTCCGCCCGAAGCCGGCCATCACCTCGTCGAGGATCAGGACGATGCCGTGCTGGTCGGCGAGCGCGCGCACGCCGGCGAGGTAGCCCGGCGGCGGCACGAGCACGCCCGCCGTACCCGGCACGGTCTCCAGGAGGATCGCGGCCACGTCGCCGGGGCCCTCGCACTCGATCACCCGACGCAGGTGCTGCAGTGCGCGCTCAGCCTCCTCCTCCGGCGTCGTGGACCAGAACTCCGAGCGGTAGAGGTACGGACCGAACACGTGGACGTGACCTCGGGCGTACTCGTTGGGCAGCCGCCGCCAGTCCCCCGTCGAGACGACCGCCGCGCCGGTGTTGCCGTGATAGGAGCGGTACGTCGACACGACCTTGTCGCGCCCGGTGTGGAGCCGGGCCATCCGGATGGCGTTCTCGTTGGCGTCCGCGCCGCCGTTGGTGAAGAACACCTTGTTGAACCCGTCGGGCGCGTGCGCCGTGATCCGGCGCGCCGCCTCCCCCCGGGCCAGGTTGGCGGTCGCCGGTCCGATCGTGGCCAGGGTGGCGGCCTGCTCCTGGATCGCAGCCACCACGCGCGGGTGCTGGTGCCCGATGTTGACGTTGACCAGTTGGCTGGCGAAGTCGAGGTAGGAACGACCGGAGTGGTCCCAGACCCGGGAACCGAGACCCCCCGCGACGACAAGCGGCGCGAGCGCGGCCTGCGCGCTCCACGAGTGGAAGACGTGCTCCCGATCGAGCTCCGTCGTGAGGGTGTCTCGGTCCTGGGACATGGCTACTTGCCGCCTTCCTTGAGCTCCACGTCGATCGGCTTGAAGCCCGCGCCCTTCGTGTCCACGCCGTCCGCCTCGAGCTCGGCGAGTGCCTTCTCGACGTACTCGTTGGTGTGCGACGAGGCCGGCGGCTCCTTGCTGATGATCGACGCGCCCGTCTCGTTCTTCGTGTTGAGCGCGATGTCGACGGTCTGCTTCCAGGCAGCGTCGTCGATGATCCCGACACCGTTGGTGGAGGGCCACAGGAGCTTGTTGACCTCGTTCGTCATCCAGAGCTGGTGGCTGGTGCCGAGCTCGGACCCGGACTCCGCCACGATCCGCGCGCCGTCCTCGGGGTTGTCGCGGACGAACGCCCAGCCCTTGATGGATGCCTTGATGAAGGCAACGGTCTGCTCCTCGTAGGCGGCGTCGGAGAGCTTCTCCGTCTGGGCCCAGATCGCGTCCTGGAGCATGGCCGAACCGACGTCGTTCCAGTCGATGACGTTGAGGTCCTCGGGGGTGTAGAGCTTGCCCGTGTCCGGGTTCACGGTCTCCAGCACCTGCGCGTACTCGTTGTAGGTCATCGCCTGGGCGGCATCGATGTCGCCGGCGAGGAAGGCGTTCATGTCGAACGCCTGCTGGACCAGGTTGATGTCACCGACGCCGACTCCGGCCTCCTGCATGCCGGCGAAGAGCTCCCACTCGTTGCCGAACCCCCAGCTGCCGACCGCCTTGCCCTTGAGGTCCGCGGGCTTGGTGATGCCCTTGTCCTTGAAGGAGATCTGGGTGGTCGCGCTGCGCTCGAAGATCTGGGCGACGTTGGTGATCTTCGCGCCCTGCTCGATCGAACCGAGCACCTTCGGGACCCACGAGATCGCGTAGTCGACGTCGCCGGAGGCGAGCACGTCCTGCGGGACGATGTCGACGCCACCCTCGACGATCTTCACGTCGAGGCCTTCGTCGACGTAGTAGCACTCCGCGACCGCGGCGTAGTACCCCGCGAACTGGGCCTGCGAGACCCACTGGAGCTGCAACGACACCTCGTCCAGCTTCCCCGCGTCCCGCGCCTCCTGGGTGCGCTCCGCGCAGTCCTTGTTGGCCGCGACGTCGACCTCCGAGGAGTTCTTCCCGTCGTCGCTCCCACATCCGGACGTGATCAGTGCGAGGACGGCAGCGGCGGCGCCCAGTTTCAGTGTTGTCTTCATTGGATCTCCTGTTTCCTCAGGGGGTTCGGTGGTGCCGTGAGAACCACAGCTCGACGAGCAGGGTGACGACGTAGAACAACAGCCCGAGCACGATGGCGCCGGAGACGTAGGCCCAGGCGAGTGGATAGTTGCTGCTGGCGGCCGACGACGTGATCGACTTGCCGAGGCCGCCGATCGGGCCGCCGAAGTACTCCGCGATCAGGGCAGCGATCACGGCCAGCGACGAGGCGACCCGCAGCCCGGTGAAGACGTACGGCGTCGCGGTCGGCAACGTGACGCTGCGGATCACCTGGAACGGCCCCGCGGCGTAGGCGGTCATCAGGTCGCGGTGCACGGCGCGCACCTGGCGCAGTCCGCGAAGGGTGTTCAGGTAGACCGGGATCGAGACCGACAGCCCCGCCACGATGATCCGGCCGGTGTCGACGGCCGCGCCGTACATCGAGTAGAGCACCGGCGCCAGCGCGACGATCGGGATCACCGCGAGCGCGGCGACCACGGGTGCTGCCATCTGGTCGAGGAACCGGAAGGTGCCGGCCAGCATCGCCCCCGCGACACCGATCAGCGCACCGGCCACCGTCCCGATCAGGGCGTTGCGACCGGTGACGCCGGCGCCCTTGACGATGCTGTCGAAGTTCGCGGTGACCTGGTCCCAGATCGCGCTGGGTGCCGGCAGGACGAAGGGCTCGATCTCGTGGGAGTCGACCAGCCACTCCCACGCGGCGATCGCCAGGACGCCGACCACCAGCGGTGCCAGCACCGTGCTCCACCGCACCTCGGCGATGGGCAGCCGGGCACGGGTGTCCTTGGCGGGCGACGCATCGGCGACCGTCGTCATCGTGAGTCGACCCCGCGTGCGGTGACGGCTGCCTCGGGCGTGCCGTGCAACAGGCTGCGGACATCGCTGACGGCGTGGAAGAAGCCCTCCTCGTCCCGGGCGCCGGCGGAACGGTCATGGGCAGGCGCCATGCCGTCGGCGCGTACGTCGACGATGCCGGTGATGCGACCGGGTCGTGGCGACATCACGACCACCCGGTCGGAGAGGAACACCGCCTCGGGGATCGAGTGGGTCACGAACAGGACAGCGGCCCCCGTCTCCGCGCAGATCCGGACCAGCTCGTTCTGCATCCGCTCGCGGGTGATCTCGTCGAGCGCACCGAACGGCTCGTCCATCAGCAGGAGTCGCGGGCTCTCGGCCAGCGCCCGGGCGATCGCGACCCGCTGCTGCATGCCGCCGGAGAGCTGGTCGGGGTGGCTCTTCGCGAAGTCACTCAGGCCCACCAGCTCGAGCAGCTCGGCGACCCGACTGCGTCGTACCTCGGAAGGGACACCGTGCAGCTTGAGCGGCAGCTCGACGTTGCCGGCGACCGTGCGCCACGGCAGCAGGCCCGACTGCTGGAAGGCGATGCCGTACTCCTGGTCGAGACGCGCCTGGCGGGCCGTCTTGCCGAACACCGTGATCTCCCCCGACGTCGCGGCGTCCAGGTCGGCGACGAGACGCAACAGCGTGCTCTTGCCGCAGCCGCTGGGGCCGATGAGCGAGACGAACTCGCCGTCGGCCACGGTCAGGTCGACGTCGCTGAGGGCGTCGACCTGCTTGCGGCCCTTGCCGAACACGCGGTTCACACTGCGGGCCCGGATCGCCGGGTCGTGCACCAGCTCGCTCATCGGGTTGATCATCGGGCGACTCCTGTCAGTCGGAAGGGTCGGAGGGCCAGGCCCAGCAGGCCGACGGCGCCGGCGGCCAGGAGCCCGATCGCCACGGCGCCGAAGATGGGCGCCCACGGCTTGGCCGGGTCGCCGCTGGCGGCCACGGCGTAGTCGATGACCATCCGGCCCAGGCCACCCTTGAGCCCGATCGACACCTCGGCGACGACGGCACCGATCACCGCACTGGCGGCCCCCAGCCGCAGCGCCGGCAGCAAGTAGGGAACACTCGCCGGGATCCGCAGGGTCAGCAGGGTGCGCCACCAGCCGATGCCGAAGGCGCGCATCAGGTCCAGATGGGTGGCCTCGGGCGACTTCAGTCCGCGCAGCGCCCCCACCGCGACGGGGAAGAACGCGAGGTACGCCGCGATCACCGCCACCGAGTCCTGGCTGGTCCACACGTGGCTGCCGATCTCGATCTCCGACCCCCAGCGCCGCACGAGCGGGGCGATCGCGATCAGCGGCACCGTCTGGCTCAGCACCACCCACGGCAGCAGCGCAGACTCGACGATGCGGAACCGGCTCATCACCAGGGCCAGCAGGAGCCCGACCACCACGCCGATCAGCCAGCCGCGGGCCGCCAGTCCGAGCGAGAACATGCTGGCGTCGTACACCGCGGAGAAGGCGTCGGGCGCTCCGGCGAGCGAGGTCACCGGTTCGGTGAAGCGCTGCACCATCTCCCACGAGTGCGGCATCGCCAGGTCGGTGGTGCGCGGCAGGATCCGCGTGTCGCCCAGCAACACGCCCTGCTCGGGCCCGAGCGCCTTGTAGAGGTCCCACGTCGCGACGACGGCAGCGACGCCGAGGATCCCCAGGACCACGGCGCGAGAGCGCCTCCAGATCTGCGCCAAGTCCTCAGGCCTTCGCCGTCACGTGCTCGCGCAGGGCCGGCATGATCGACTCGCCGTAGACCCGGAGGGTCTCCTCCTTGTTGTCGTGCTGGAGGTAGACCGCGAACTGGTCGACGCCGATCTCCTTCAGCGCCTTGAGCTTCTCGATGTGCTGCTCGGGCGTGCCGAGGATGCAGAACCGGTCGACGATCTCGTCGGGCACGAAGTCGACGTGGTCGTTGTCGGCCTTGCCGTGGGTGTTGTAGTCGTAGCCGGTGCGGCCCTTGATGTAGTCGACGAGCACCTTCGGGAACTCCGCGTCCTCGCCGTACTTGGCGACGATGTCGGCGATGTGGTTGCCCACCATGCCGCCGAACCAGCGCGTCTGGGAACGCATGTGGTCGATCTCGTCCTCGCTGCCGACGTACGCCGGCGCGGCCACGCAGAACGTCAGCGCATCGGGATCGCGGCCGGCGTTCGACGCCGCCGTCCTGACCTGATCGATCATCCACTTCGCGACGTCGAGATCGCCCAGCTGGAGGATGAAGCCGTCGCCCACCTCGCCGGCCGTCTTCAGCGCCAGCGGGCCGTACGCCGCCACCCACACCTCGAGCGAGGAGGTCCGGGCCCATGGGAACTGCAGCGTCGAGCCGTTGTGCTCGACCGGGCGGCAGTTGGCCAGCTCACGGATCACGTGCGTCGCGTCACGGACCTCCTTGAGCGTGGTCGGCTTGCCGTTGAGCACCCGTACGGCGGAGTCGCCCCGGCCGATGCCGCACACCGTGCGGTTGCCGTACATCTCGTTGAGCGTCGCGTAGACCGACGCGGTCACGGTCCAGTCCCGCGTCGCGGGGTTGGTGACCATCGGCCCGACGATGATCCGCCTCGTCGCGGCGAGGATGGCCGAGTAGATGACGTAGGGCTCCTGCCAGAGCAGGTGCGAGTCGAAGGTCCAGACGTAGTCGAACCCGTGCTCCTCGGCCTGCTTCGCAAGGCCGACCGTCCGCCAGGCCGGCGGGTTGGTCTGCAGCACCACACCAAAATCCATGTTCACTCCCTGAGTTCGTCGAGTGACCGAGACGCCGGTCAGACCAGGTACTGCGTGAGGTCGCGCTTGAGGAACTGGCCGTGGCCCTTGGTCCCCTTGAACTGGCCGTCCTCGACGAGGACGGTGCCGCGGGAGATCGTGACGTCGACGTGGCCGTCGATCTCGAAGCCCTCCCAGGCGGAGTGGTCCATGTTCATGTGGTGGGTCTTGCCCTCACCGAGGCCGATGGACGTGTGGCCGTTCGGGTCGTAGACGACGATGTCGGCGTCCGCTCCCGGCTGGATGACGCCCTTCTTGCCGTAGAGGCCGAACATCCGCGCCGGCGTGGTCGCGATCAGCTCCACCCATCGCGACAACGTGATCCGGCCGTCGACGACGCCCTGGTAGAGCAGGTCGACGCGGTGCTCGATCGAGCCGATGCCGTTGGGGATCGCCCGGAAGTCGTCCTTGCCGAGCTCCTTCTGGTCCTTCATGCAGAACGGGCAGTGGTCGGTGGACACCATCTGGAGGTCGTTGGTGCGCAACCCCTGCCACATCGCCTCGAGGTGGCCCTCCTCCTCGGAGCGCAGCGGCGTCGAGCAGACCCACTTCGCGCCCTCGAAGTCGCCCCACTCCTCGCTGCGGGCGCCGAGCTGCTTCTCCAGCGAGAGATAGAGGTACTGCGGACAGGTCTCGCCGAACACGTTGCGGCCCTTGTCGCGCGCCCACGCCACCTGCTCGACGGCCTGCTTCGCGCTCATGTGCACGATGTAGAGCGGCGCCCCGGTGAGGTCGCTGAGCATGATCGCCCGGTGCGTGGCCTCCTCCTCCATCTGCCAGGCGCGCGCGATGCCGTGGAAGTACGGACCCGTCTTGCCCGACTCCGCCAGCTGCGCCGCGAGGACGTCGATCGCCGGGCCGTTCTCGGCGTGCATCATCGTCAGGAGCCCGAGCTCCCGGGCCTTCTGCATCGCGCGCAGGATCTGCGCGTCGTCGCTGTAGAAGACACCGGGGTAGGCCATGAAGAGCTTGTACGACGTGATGCCCTCGTCGATCAGGCCCTCCATCGCCTTCAACGACTCCTCGTCGACACCGCCGATGATCTGGTGGAAGCCGTAGTCGATCGAGCAGTTGCCGCGCGCCTTCTCGTGCCATGCGGCGAGCCCGTCCTCGACGCGCTCGCCGTACTTCTGGACCGCGAAGTCGATGATCGACGTCGTACCGCCCCATGCGGCGGCCGTCGTACCGCTCTCGAAGGTGTCGCTCGCCTCCGTGCCGCCGAACGGGAGCTGCATGTGGGTGTGGGCGTCGATACCACCGGGGATGACGTACTTCCCGGTCGCGTCGATGACCTTGTCGGCGTTGATCGTGCCGAGAGTCCGGTCCCCCGGGGTCAGCAGCGCCACGATCTTCTCGCCGTCGACGAGCACGTCGGCGGCGACGGTGCCGGTGGCGTTCACGACCGTGCCGCCCTGGATCAGGATGGTCATCGTCGCCCCCTCACGCCTGCGCGATGTGGGTGTAGGAGTCCGGGCGACGATCCCGGTAGAACTGCCAGTCGTCGCGCATCTGCTGGACCATGCCGAGGTCGAGGTCGCGCACGAGGAGCTCCTCCTTCTCGGCCGACCCCCGCTCGCCGACGAAGTTGCCGCGCGGGTCGATCACCTGGCTGGTGCCGTAGAAGTCGACGGCGAGGTCGCCGTACTCGTTGTCCTCGCGGCCGACCCGGTTCGGCTGCAGCACGAAGTAGCCGTTCGCGACCGCCGCGCACGGTCCCTCGACCTCCCACAGCCGGTTGCTCAGCCCGGGCTTGGTGGCGTTCGGGTTGAACACGATGTGGGCGCCGTTGAGGCCGAGCTCGCGCCAGCCCTCGGGGAAGTGCCGGTCGTAGCAGATGTAGGTGCCGACCTTGCCGACGGCGGTGTCGAAGACCGGGTAGCCGAGGTTGCCCGGCCGGAAGTAGAACTTCTCCCAGAACCGGTCGAGGTGCGGGATGTGGTGCTTGCGGTACTTGCCGAGGATGGTGCCGTCGGCGTCGACCGTCACGGTGGTGTTGTAGTAGACGCCGGTCTGCTCCTCCTCGTAGATCGGGAGGACCATGACCTGGCCGAGCTCCTTGGCGAGGGCAGCGAAGCGCTGCACGATCGGCCCGTCGGCCGGCTCGGCGTAGCGGTAGTACTTCTGGTCCTGGGTGATGCCGAAGTAGGGACCGTAGAAGAGCTCCTGGAAGCACATCACCTGGGCGCCCTGCGCGGCTGCGTCCCGCGCGAACTGCTCGTGCTTGTCCAGCATCGAGTCCTTGTCGCCGGTCCAGGTCGTCTGGCTGATGGCTGCACGCACGATCGTCAACGTCCACCTCCAAGGGGGGTCGGGTGGGGCAAGCAGGAGTTCGGATGTTTCGTTATCCTTCGGGTTGAACATTTCGCTTTCATTTCCCTTCTGTCAAGGTTCTCCTGCAAATCCGGCTCACTGAGGAGGTCGCCGTCGTGGCCCACGCACCCGACCTGGCCTCCCTCGAGGACCGGACCCCGTCCGGGATCGCGGGCGCGTTCAGCCGGGCCATCCGCGCCGGCGACCTGCTGCCCGGCGACCGGCTCCCGACCGTGCGCGCCGTCGCCGCCGAGCTGGGCGTGTCACCGGCCACCGTGTCCGCGGCCTGGCAGGCGCTTCGTCGTACGGGCGCGGTGGTCTCGCGGGGCCGGGCCGGGACCTACGTCCACGACATCCCGACCCCGTGGCTCTCACCGCGACAGCGCGAGCTGGTCGGCGCCGGACCGGACGGGCTGCGCCTGGACCTGTCGCGCGGCACGCCCGACCCCCAGCTCCTGCCGTCGCTCGCGCCCGCCCTGCAACGGGTCTCGCAGCGCGCAGGGACGCTGACCTACCAGGACGAGCCCGTGCTCCCCGAGCTCCGGACCGTCCTGGCGGCATCCTGGCCGTACGCCGCCGAGGCCCTCACCGTCGTCGACGGTGCCACCGACGGCCTCACCCGGGCCCTGGAACAGATCGTGCAGTACGGCGACCGGGTCGTGCTCGAGTCACCGAGCTTCCCGCCCTTCTTCGACCTCGTCGAGGCGCTGGGCGGCGAGATCGTGCCGGTCGAGCTCGACGATCGCGGGATCCGGCCCGATGCCCTGCGCAAGGCCCTGGCGTCTCGTCCGGTCGCCGTCGTCCTGCAGCCGCGGGCGCACAATCCCACCGGCGTGGCGATGGATGCGACCCGCGTCGGGCAGCTGGCCCGCGTGCTGCAGCGAGCCCCCCACGGGGTGCCGTGGGTGATCGAGGACGATCACTCGGCCGGCATCAGCACCTCGCCGGACGTCACCCTCGCCTCGTTGCTGCCCGAGAAGGTCGTGCACATCCGGTCCTACTCCAAGTCCCACGGACCGGACCTGCGGATCGCCGCCATGTCCGGTCCGGCGGAGCTCATCGACCGGATCGTCGCGCGCCGGATGCTCGGTCCGGCCTGGACCTCGCGCATGGTGCAGACGATCCTGCTCGACCTGCTCACGTCCTCGCAGTCGCTCGACGAGGTCGGCGAGGCCCGCCGCCAGTACTTCGCCCGCCAGCGCACGATCGTCACCGAGCTGGCCGCCCACGGCATCGACATGCCGCCGCCCGACGGCATCAACCTGTGGCTGGCCGTCCGTGACGAGCGAGCTGCCCTGGTGCACCTGTCCGCCTCGGGCATCCGGGCAGCGGGCGGTACACCCTTCCTCGCCGGCGACGCCACGACCCCGGGCGAGGCGTTCGTGCGCGTCACCACCGGCCTGGTCTCCCCCGACGACGCGGCCGACGTCGCCGCGGCGATTGCCGAGGCCGTCGTCGCCGTCTGACAACGACAACGGCGCGGTTCACGTCAACCAGGTTGACGGGAACCGCGCCGTAGTTTGATCCAGCAGGATCAGGCGGGGAACGAACCGCCCGAAGCGGCCAGGTCACGCAGCCAGGCGGTGGCCTGGAAGCGGTCGCCGTACTTCGCGGCCAGCTCGTCGGCGCGCGCGAGGAACGCGTTGAGGCCGATCTCGCCGGTCGCCTTGTTCTCGTAGCCGGTCATGAACTGCGCGGCACCACCGGTGTTCGGCGGGAAGCCGATGCCCATGATCGAGCCGATGTTCGCGGCGGCAGCCGAGGTGATGACGTTCTCCTCGAAGCACTTCGCGGTCTCGAGCGCCTCGGCGAAGAGCATCCGGTCCCGGATGTCCTCGATCGGCGGCTGCACCTCGGCGACGGGGAACAGGGTGGCGAGCTCGGCGGAGATCGAGCCGCGCTTGCCGTCCACGTAGTCGTAGAAGCCGGCACCACGAAGGCGACCGGGGCGACCCGCGTCCAGCATCTTCTGGACGACGGCGATGCCCGGGTGCTCGACGTACGTGTTGCCTGCCGCCTCCTCACCCTCGCGGGTGGCCTTGGCGATCTTGCCCATCAGCTCGAGGTTGAGCTCGTCGGACAGCTGCAGCACCGGGGCCGGGTAGCCGGCCGAGGTGGTGGCCCGCTCGATGGAGTACGGCGCCACGCCCTCGGCGAGCATCGCCATGCCCTCGTTGACCATGTAGCCGATGACCCGCGAGGTGTAGAAGCCGCGGCTGTCGTTGACGACGATCGGCGTCTTGCGGATCAGCTGCACGACGTCGTACGCCTTGGCCAGCGCGACGTCGTTGGTCTCCTTGCCGGTGATGATCTCGACCAGCGGCATCTTGTCCACGGGGGAGAAGAAGTGCAGCCCGATGAAGTCGGCCGGACGGTCGACGCCCTCGGCGAGCTGGGTGATCGGCAGGGTGGACGTGTTGGAGCAGAGCAGCGCGTCCTTGTTGATGAACGGCGCGATCTCGGCGAAGACCTTGGCCTTGAGGGCCGGGTCCTCGAACACGGCCTCGATGACGAGGTCGACACCGGTCAGGTCGGCCGGGTCGGCGGTCGCGGTGATCCGGCCGAGCAGCTCGGCCTTCTTCTCCTCGGTGGACTTGCCGCGGGAGATCGCCTTGTCGAGGATGGCCTCGGAGTACGCCTTGCCCTTCTCGGCGTTCTCGACGGCGACGTCCTTGAGGACGACCTCGAAGCCGGCCTTCGCGCAGACGTAGGCAATGCCCGCACCCATCATGCCCGCGCCGAGGACGCCGACCTTGGTGGGCTTCCACGGCTCGATGCCCTGCGGACGGAGCGAGCCGGAGTTGATGGCCTGCAGGTCGAAGAAGAACGCCTGGATCATGTTCTTCGAGCCCTGGTTGACCACCAGGTTGGCCAGGTAGCGCGACTCGATCCGCGACGCGGTGTCGAAGTCGACGCTCGCGCCCTCGACGGCGGCCGACAGGATCGCCCGCGGGGCGGGGTAGTCGGCTCCCTTGACCTGCTTGCGCAGCAGGGCCGGGAACGCCGGGAGGAAACCGGCCAGGGCCGGGGACTTCGGGGTGCCGCCGGGCATCTTGTAGCCGGGGGCGTCCCACGGGCTGAGCGCGGCGTCGGGGTTGGCCTTGATCCACGCCTTCGCAGCGGGGACCAGCTCGTCCTGGGTCGCGACGAGCTCGTCGACGATGCCCTTCTTCAGCGCGGTCTCGGGGTTGAACTGGGTGCCCTGGAGCAGCACGTCCATGAGGGCGCTCTGCAGGCCGAACTTGCGCACGGTGCGGGTCACGCCGCCACCGCCGGGCAGCAGGCCCAGGGTCGCCTCGGGGAGGCCGACCTTGATCTTCGGGTCGTTGACGAGGATCCGGTGCTGGGTGGCGAGGGTGATCTCGTAGCCACCGCCGAGCGCGGCACCGTTGATCGCGGCGACGACCGGCTTGGGGAAGAGCTCGAGGCGACGCAGCGCGTGCTTGATGCTCTCGCACTGGGCGAACACGTCGCCCGCGTTCTCCTTGGTCGTCTGGACCATCAGCTTGAGGTCGCCGCCGGCGAAGAAGGTCTTCTTCGCGGAGGCGATGACGACACCGGTGATGTCGTCCTGCTCGGCGTACAGGCGCTCGACCGCGGCCGCCATGGACTCGCGGTAGAGCTCGTTCATCGTGTTCGCGCTCTGGTTGGGGTCGTCGAGGGTGAGGGTGACGATGCCGTCGGCGTCACGGTCGTAGCGGACCGCGCTCTGGGTCTCGGTGCTCAATGTGTGTCCTTCAGTCTGAGATTCGTAAGAGGGTTCGAGGCGAGCTGGTCTCAGACCAGTTCGACGATCGTCGCGATGCCCATGCCGCCACCGACGCAGAGCGTGGCGAGGCCGCGGCGCAGGTCGCGTCGCTCGAGCTCGTCGATCAGGGTGCCGAGGATGATCGCGCCGGTCGCACCCAGCGGGTGACCCATCGCGATCGCGCCGCCGTTGACGTTGGTGATGTCGTGGCTGATGCCCATGTCGCGCATGAAGCGCATGGCGACGGCGGCGAACGCCTCGTTGATCTCGAACAGGTCGATGTCGCCGACCTCGAGGCCGGCCTTGGCCAGCGCCTTGCGGGCGGCCGGAGCGGGACCGGTGAGCATGATGATCGGGTCCGCGCCGGAGACGGCGGTCGCGATGATCTTCGCGCGCGGGGTCAGGCCGAGGTCCTTGCCGACCTGCTCGGTGCCGATCAGGGTGAGCGCGGCGCCGTCGACGATGCCCGACGAGTTGCCGGCGTGGTGGACGTGGTTGATCTTCTCGAGCCAGTGGTACTTCTCGAGGGCGACGTCGTCGAAGCCGGCGTCGGCACCGAGCGAGGCGAAGCTCGGCTTGAGGCCGGACAGGCCCTCGACCGAGGTGTCGGGGCGGACGGTCTCGTCCTTGTCGAGCAGGACCAGGCCGTTGATGTCCTTGACGGGCACGACGGGCCGGTCGTAGTAGCCGTTGGCCCAGGCCTTGGCGGCGCGGTGGTGCGACTCGGCGGCGTACGCGTCGACGTCCTCGCGCGACCAGCCCTCGATCGTCGCGATCAGGTCGGCGCCGATGCCCTGCGGGACGAAGCCGGCCTTGAACGCGGTGGCCGGGTCAGAGGCCCAGGCGCCACCGTCGGAGCCCATGGCGACACGGCTCATCGACTCGACGCCACCGGCGACGATCAGGTCCTCGAAGCCACCGCGGACGCGGCTCGCGGCCTGGTTGACGGCCTCGAGGCCCGAGGCGCAGAAGCGGTTGAGCTGCACGCCGGCAACGGTGTCGGGCAGGCCGGCAGCGATCGCCGCGGTCTTGGCGATGTCGCCACCCTGGTCGCCGACCGGGGACACGACGCCGAGCACGACGTCGTCGATGCGGTTCGGGTCCAGACCGGGGTTGCGCTCCTGGAGTGCGTCGAGCAGCCCGACGACGAGGTCGACCGGCTTGGACTCGTGGAGGGAGCCGTTGGCCTTGCCTCGTCCTCGCGGAGTGCGAATGTGGTCGTACACGAATGCTTCTGCCATGACCGTCCTTGTTGCTTGGCGTTGCTCGGGTGGTGGTACGGCGCCGTTCGGGCGCGCCGTACCGGAATGGGGTGTCCCTGCAGACGATTGTGACACTATTACTGTCATGGTCAAGAGCGACGGTCAGGACGGACGTGTGACACACGCCGCATCGGAGCCTGCGGCACTGACCCTCGACGAGCTCACGGCCCGGGTCGGACTGAGCGTGCGGACGGTGCGGTTCTACACCTCACGCGGCCTCCTGCCGCCGCCGATCCGGCGCGGCAGGTCCGGCTACTACTCCGCGATCCACATCGCCCGGATCGAGCTGGTCCTCGAGCTGCAGAGCCACGGCTTCACGCTGTCGGCCATCGAGCGGTACGTCGCCGGGATCCCCGAGGACGCCACCCCCGAGGACATCTCGCTGGCCCGCACGATGCTCGCGCCCTGGCAGTCCGACCTCCCGGTCGAGATGGACCTGGAGCAGCTGGAGACCCGTGCCGGGCGCGCACTCTCGGCCGAGGACATCGCCACGCTGCAGGCGCTCGGCGTGCTGCGGCTGCGCGGGACGTCGTACCTCGTGGCGAGCAACCAGCTGGCCATCGGCGTCCGGTTGCTCGAGCTCGGCTTCCCCCGCGACGTCGCCGTTGCGGCGGCGGCGGTCTACCAGGAGCACGGCGAGCAGATGGCCAAGGAGCTCTACGACGTCATCAACGCCAAGCTCGCCCCGTTGTACGACGACG
Source organism: Nocardioides sp. CPCC 206347 (assembly GCF_048654605.1). NCBI lineage: Bacteria > Bacillati > Actinomycetota > Actinomycetes > Propionibacteriales > Nocardioidaceae > Nocardioides > Nocardioides sp. CPCC 206347. The sequence continues at coordinate 395,325 of NZ_JBMCYZ010000004.1, read as the reverse complement.
CGACCAAGTCCGACCACTTCCGCGAGGTGATGGAGCGGCTCAAGCCGCTGTCGGTCGGTGGACTGGTGACCGCGTACGAAGCAGCCGTGGGCCGCGTCGCCCGGGCGCCGCGGCAAAAGTCGAACTGACCCGACTCGTCTGGACGAGTCGGGCCAGTTCCAGCTGGTCGTCGTGCTGACGCTGTGCTGACTGGGCGTCAGCGGCGACCGCTGAAGTTCGCCGCGCTGTGGCTGCTGCCACCCGCGCTGCTGGCGCTGCGAGCCGCGCCGCCGCCACCGCTGCGTCGACCGCGGTTGCCGCCGGCCGACTGGCCGGTCTTGCTGGACTGGCCGGACTTGGCACCAGCGGAGGCGCCACCGTTGCCGCGCGGGGCTCCGCCGGAGCGGCCGCCGCCCGTCTTGGTGCCCGTCTTGGCTGCCGGACGGCCACCACCGGACTTGCCGCGGTTCCGACCGCCGCCACCGTTGCCGCCGCCACCGGCCGAGGGGGCCGGGCCGAGGTCGATGCCACCGGGGCGCGAGCGCTCGCCGGGGGCGAGCTCCTTGAGCATCGGGTGGTTGGGGTTGTCGATCCGGGTGGTGGTCGGCTTGATGCCGGCCGCCCGGGTCAGGTCGCTGACGTCACGACGCTGGTCGCTGGTCATCAGGGTGATGACGGTGCCCGCGGCACCGGCGCGCGCCGTGCGGCCCGAACGGTGCAGGTAGGCCTTGTGCTCGGCCGGCGGGTCGGCGTGGACGACGAGCGAGACGTCGTCGACGTGGATGCCTCGGGCAGCGATGTCCGTGGCCACCAGGGTGGTCGCGGTGCCGCTGTGGAAGGCGTCCATGTTGCGGGTGCGGGCGCCCTGGCTCAGGTTGCCGTGCAGGTCGACCGCGGGCACGCCGTTGCTGTTGAGCTGGCGGGCCAGCCCCTTCGCGCCGTGCTTGGTGCGGGTGAAGACGACCGTGCGGCCCGGCGCGCTGACCAGGTCGATCAGCACGGCGAGGCGCTGCTCGCGCTCGATGTGCAGTACGTGGTGGTCCATCTTGGCGACCGGCGACTGGGCCGAGTCGGCCTCGTGGACGGCCGGGTTGGCGAGGAAGCGCTTGACGAGCACGTTGATCGCTCCGTCGAGCGTGGCGGAGAACAGCATCCGCTGGCCGTTCTTCGGCGTCTGGTCCAGCAGGCGTCGTACGGCGGGAAGGAAGCCGAGGTCGGCCATGTGGTCGGCCTCGTCCAGCACGGTGACCTGGATGTCGCTGAGGTCGCAGGCGCGCTGCTGGATCAGGTCCTCGAGCCGGCCGGGGCAGGCGATGACGATGTCGACGCCCTGGCGCAGGGCGTTGACCTGCGGGCCCTGGCCGACGCCACCGAAGACGGTCGTGACGCTCAGGCCGGAGGCCTTCGCGAGCGGGGTGATGGTCGCGGCGATCTGCGAGACGAGCTCACGGGTCGGCGCGAGCACCAGGGCACGCGGCTTCTTGGGGGCCGGGCGGCGGTTCGCGGAGGCGAGCCGGGCGACGAGCGGGAGGCCGAACGCGTAGGTCTTGCCGGAGCCGGTACGACCGCGGCCGAGGACGTCGCGTCCCGCCAGGGAGTCCGGCAGCGTCGCGGCCTGGATCGGGGTGGGGATGGTGATCCCGTCGGCCGTCAGGACGGCGAGCAGGTCAGAGGGAACGCCGAGGTCGGCGAACGTGGAAGTCACTGGATGGTTCTCTCCGGGGACCGCAACAACTCGGCGCAGCCCCCTGATGTGGGCGTCTCGCCGTGCTGCCCGTCTGGTGACGGGCGGTGAAGCGGTGCCTCAGGTAGAGGGCGCATCCGCGGGCGGAGCGCAGGATCCAGGGCAAGACTGGCCGGATCGGTGACTCCACACTAGGGGTTGCGGACGTGTCGCGTTGCATCCCGGAGCGTGGAGCGGGTGTGGGCTGTAACACGTTGTCCGCTCCACTGCCCGACCGATGACATCGCAAAGGGGGCTCTGTGAGGGGCGGCTACCACTGACATGGGGCGCCTTGAGGGGCGGACAGCGTGTTACAGCCGGGCGGCCCGATCAGCCGAGCTGCACCGCCGCGCCGCGCTCGATCAGCCCGTCGACGTCCTCGATCCCCCAGGCCAGCAGGGCCTCGCGGGTGTGGGCGCCGGCGCCGGGGGCGGGCGGGTGCGACAGGGTGGCCTGCGTGCGGGAGAACCGCGGCGCGGGCTGCGGCTGCAGGATCCCCTCGTGCTCGACGAAGACTCCGCGGCCCTTGATGTGCGGGTGCTCGGGCGCCTCGCTGAGCTTGAGGATCGGCGCCACGCAGGCGTCGGTGCCGTCGAAGATCGCGCACCACTCGTCGCGCGTCTTGGTGAGGAACGTGGTGGTGAGGAGCTTGCGCAGCTCGTCGGTCTTCTCCGGGTCCCAGCGGTCCGGGGCCTGCTCCTTGAGTCCGAGCAGGTCGATCAGCAGGTCGTAGAACTGCGGCTCCAGCGCGCCGACCGAGAGGTGCTCGCCGTCCGAGGTCTCGTAGATGTCGTAGTACGGCGCCCCACCGTCGAGCATGTTGGCGGCCCGCTCCTCCTTGAAGCCGCTGCCGGCCAGGAAGGCCGAGGTCATGGCGTTGAGGCTCGCGGTGCCATCGACGATCGCGGCATCGACGACCTGGCCCTGGCCGGAGGTCTTCGCCTCGAAGATCGCGGCCAGGATCCCGATGACGAGGTACGTCGACCCGCCACCGAAGTCACCGACGAGGTTGGTCGGGAACTGCGGCTTGTCCTTGGACTGGCCGAGGCCGTGGAGGGTGCCGGTGATGGCGATGTAGTTCATGTCGTGGCCGGCGACCTGTGACCACGGGCCGTCCTGGCCCCAGCCGGTCATCCGGGCGTAGACCAGGCGCGGGTTGCGCGCATGGCAGTCCTCGGGGCCGAGGCCGAGGCGCTCGGTGACGCCGGGGCGCATGCCCTCCACGAGGACGTCCGCCTCGGCCACCAGGTCCAGCACGGTCGCGACGGCTTCGGGGTTCTTCAGGTCGAGCGCGATGCTCGGCCGGCCCCGGTTGAGCAGGTCGTGCGAACCACCGGAGAGCATCTGCCCGCCGGGGCGCTCGACCCGGATCACGTCGGCGCCCAGGTCCGCCAGCAGCATGCACGCGTGCGGGCTCGGCCCGATGCCGGCGATCTCGACGACCTTGAGGCCCTTGAGCGGACCGGTTCCCTGACCCAGTGCGAACGTCATGGCCCGATCATGGCATGAACGTGACAGTGATGGTGTCAACGTCCGCCGTCCCGTGAGACCTGACGCCGTACGCTGGAGGCATGACCGGCACCTGCATCTACGACGGCGACTGCGGTTTCTGCACCCGGTCGGCCCAGTGGCTGCAGCGCCACGGCGACTGCGCGATCGTCCCGTGGCAGGCGCTCGACCTCGACGCCCTCGGCCTCACCGAGGAGCAGGTCTCCACGGCGGTCCAGTGGCAGGACCCGACCGGCGCGGTCACCGCGAGCGGGGCCGACGCGATCGCGCAGGCACTGCTGACCTGCGGCCGTCCGTGGCGCTGGATGGGCCGCGTGCTCACCTGGCCCGTGGTGCGGCCGTTCGCGGCGATCGGCTACCGGCTGGTGGCGCGGTACCGCTACAAGCTGCCCGGCTCGACCGACGCCTGCCGGATCTAACCAGGATTGACGATGCGGGCCAGTTCGAAGTGCATTGGGTCTGTGTATGCCCAGTCCCCACCCCAGGCAAAGCCCCAGTATTTGAAGACCTGGACGACCTCCCGGTTCATCTGACCGACGGTCCCGCGCTGGTTGCCGGGCACGTTGAAGTCCAACGCCAACCCGAACGAGTGGTTGGAGAGGGTCGCGGATCCCGCGATGAATCGCGGGTAGTAGCACCCGGCGTACTCGCCGGGGTGGATCTCCTGCGCCAACCCGCGGCGCTGAATCTCAATAAGCGCGGCCTTGAGCTGCGGCATCATGTACTTGTTGCAGGTCACCCGGCCGAGGATCGGCACCTGTTCGGTGACGATGTGGGACCGCACCCACGCAGGGTCGGGCGCGATCCGGCCGCCGCCGATCGGGCGGTACCGGAACACCCCGACCGCGTCGCCGAAGGCGCCGACGGGGATGACGTTCTGGAAGGTGTCGAGGTCGATGCCGGCCTGGGCGACGATGTCGAGGGCCGTGATGGAGAAGGCGTCCTCGCCGAAGGTTCTCTCGATGACCTTGCGGACCGCCTGCGGCGAGGTGATGCCGGTGTTGATCAGTACGGCGTTGTCCTCGGGCAGGCCGAGCTCCTCGCCCCACTTCTCGTTGACCACGGCGTCGACGCTGTCGACTCCCTCGCGGTCCCACGAGCCGACGTGGATGCTCTGCTTGCCGACCTCGAGGTAGCCCTTGCCGTCGATCGGGAGCTCCTGCTGCAGGTGCACGGCCACGGAGACCTCGCCACCGGCGATCCGGTCCCACTGCTCCTGGAACTTCGCGCTGTTCGGACCGGAGAAGCGGCGGTACTCCGCCGGGTCGACCGCGGCGATGTTGAACAGCTTGTTCTCGACGGAGAACTGTCCGTAGGACAGCTGGGTGTGGGCGGCCACGCCCACCTTGCCCTTCACCTTCACGCCGGTGATCTGCTTGAGGACGTCGGCGGGGATGGTCTTGTTGCTGACCAGGAGCAGGTCGTCGCCGAACTGGGTGCCGTCGAACTTGCCCGGTGGCGCCACGGCGTGGGACGGATCAGCCGCGTCGGTCGGAATCTCGGTCGTGGAGGCGGCCGCCTTGCTCGGCTTGGCCTCCGACGTGCCCTTCTCGGGCGTTCCACACCCGACCAGCAGCGTCGCGGCAACGACGGCCGACAGCCCAGTCGTCAGGCCAGCCGTCAGCCGTACGCGTCCTCGCGCCAACCCCATTGTCCCTTCCCTGCCACCGGTGACCCGGTAGTCCTCCCACAGGGAGGATACCGGTCAGCGCAGGACGCGTTCAGCGATCCATGCGATGTCGTCGCCCGTCCGGGCCGGGTCGCCCGACGGCTGCATGACGTGACTGAGCACCAGCCTCACGACCATGTCGATGCTGGCGTCGAGACGTTCCGCGGGCAGGTCGACGTCGTACGACGCCACGCGCTCGGAGATGACGGTCTTGGCTCCCTCGAGGAGGTACTCCGAGTGGGTGGTCAGCAGCGGCAGCAGCTCGGTGTCGGCGCCATGGGTGGCGGACACGACCGCGTGGAGCAGGGCGTTGTCCTCGGCGTACTTCAGCACGCGGCGCGCGGAGGCGCGGATCGCGTTGATCAGGTCGGCCGGGTTCTCGTCGAACGAGCGCGTCACGCCGGCGAGGAACCGGTCGAGCTCGCGCATGACCATCGCTTCGGCGAGGTCGTTCTTGGTGCCGATCTCGTTGTAGACCGTCTGCCGGCTGACGCCGACCTCGTCGGCCAGGCGGGCCATGGTGACCTTCCCCCAGCCGGCGGTCGTCATGACCCCGACCGCGGAATCGATCAGGCGATCCCGCAGCGACGAGGCTGCCTCCCCCGCAGGGGAGACAACCTCGTACGCCTTCGCGGGACGTCCCGCGAGAATCGACATCGGGAAAATCAGCCTTCCAGGGTCAGCGCAAGGACGGGGCAAGCCTGGACTGCAGCGTAGACGTGCGCGCGATCCGCCTCCGGGGGCGAGTCGTCGAGCACCTCGACCTTGTCCTCGTCCTCGTCGACCATGAAGTAGTCGTTGGCCATGGCCTCGCACATGCCGAGGCCTTCACACTTGTTCAGGTCAGCGACGATCTTCACCGGGGCCCCCGCGAAGTTGTTCGGAGGAGCGAAGCGGGGGAGAAGAACTTCGTGGGGTGGTTCATCTGGATCAGGCCTCAATCTTCTCGGGGTCGAAGGGGACAAAGTCTGCCTTGTCCCGGACGCCGCAGTCAGGGCAGAACCAGTCCTCGGGGATGTCGGCCCACGCCGTACCCGCTGCGAAGCCCTGGTGCTCGTCGCCCGCAGCCACCTCGTAGGTGTAGGAGCAGCCGGGGCACTTGGCGGCGAGGACCTCGCCCGTCTGGTTCTGCAGCCAGTGGTCCTCGTGCTGGACGTGCACCTCCGGCGGCGGGAACTTGGCGAGGTACTTCTCCACCTTCCTCGGGTGGATGTTGGCCAGGGTGACGTCGCCGTCGAGGTGCTCGACCACGCGGTGGTCCATCACCTTGCGCCACAGCGGCGGGAACAGGGCGAGGGTCAGCATGCCGGCGTAGCCGGTCGGCAGGGCCGGCGACTCCTTGAAGTCGCGCAGCGTCTGGTAGCGCCGGGTCGGGTTGGCGTGGTGGTCGCTGTGGCGCTGCAGGTGGTACAGGAACAGGTTGGTGACGATGTTGTTGCTGTTCCAGCTGTGCATCGGCAGCACCCGCTCGTAGCGCTGCTTCTCGCCGACCTTCTGGCGCTTCATGCCGTAGTGCTCGAGGTAGTTGATGATCTCCAGCAGCGAGAAGCCGAAGACGATCGTGACCAGGGCGTACGGCGCGATCTGCCAGCCGAACAACGCGAACATGCCGCCGTACAGGACTGCCGACATCACCCAGGCGTTGAGCACGTCGTTGCCGACGTGGAACGGGTGCGTGCCCTTGCGCTTGTAGCGCTTGGCCTCGACGCCCCACCCGGACTTGAGCGAGCCCATGACGGTGCGCGGCCAGAAGGCCCAGAACGACTCACCCAGGCGGCTGGACGCGGGGTCCTCGGGGGTGGCGACGCGGACGTGGTGGCCCCGGTTGTGCTCGATGTAGAAGTGGCCGTAGAAGGTCGGCGCGAGGGCGATCTTGCTGAGCCAGCGCTCGACGTTCTCCTTCTTGTGGCCGAGCTCGTGGGCCGTGTTGATCGCAATGCCCTGGACGCCGGCGATCGACACGGCGAGGAAGAGCTTCTCGTACCAGGTCATGTCGACCGAGCGCACGAGGTCGGCACCGAGGTTGTCGGTGACCCAGCTGGTCGCGCCGACGAGGTCGGTGAACCAGGCGACGGGGTTGGTGCCCGCGATGATGGCGAAGCCCGCGAACAGGATGAAGAACTGGAGCGGGATGTACGCGTAGACCACCCAGCGGTAGTACTTGTCGTTCTCGAGCTCCTCCATCACGTCGTCCGGCGGGTTGGACGGGTCGAGGCCGAGCGCCAGGTCGAGCAGCGGGATGACCGCGTTCACCAGGATCGGTCCGGCGAGCAGCAGCCACATCCAGTCGGTGTAGAGCCACGCGATGACGGCAGTGATGCCGAGCCCGGGCACCATCAGCCCAAGAAGCCACAGGTAGCGCTTCTTGTCCTTCCACTTCTCGGTGGAACCGTCGGGGACGGTCTTGCCGATCTGCTCGGGATTCATCCCGGCGCTCGAGGTCTCCATCGATCTCTGCCTTCCATCTGGGTACACGCTGGGTCCCTCCCCGGGCACAGCGGCAGCGACGTTCAATGTCGCTTGACAAGACGGTACGACTTGTAAAGGGCATTTGACAACCCCCAGTGATCTGTAAAGTGGATGACGCCGGTCACCGTTGGCCCGGACGGCCCGCGGCTGCGCCCCGGAGGGCTCACGGTGCTCGGTAGTGTCACGTCATGCCGTCAACCACGCCCGCGCCTGCCGCCGCCCCGTTCGCCACGTCGACCCGGATCCTGAGCGGCTCGCTGATGGGGGCCCTGGTCTTCATCGGACTGGCGTGCTTCTTCGTGCTCCCGGTCGACGAGGCTCCGCCGCTGTGGGTCCCGATCGCCCAGGTGGTTGCCGGCATCGCCGTCCACACCGTGCTCGAGGCGATCGGCTACCACGTCGCTGCACTGGATCCCTCGCTCACCGGCGACGACGCCGAGGCCCAGGCCAGGGCAAGCTGGCAGTCGACCATGATCGTGCGCTTCGCCCTCAGCGAGACGATCGCGATCCTGTCGCTCGCGCTGGCCTTCGTGCTGACCGATGGTGGCTTCCTCATCTACGCCGGCGGCGCACTCGTCGCACTGGTCCTGATGGTCGTGCACGTGTGGCCGTGGGCGCGCCCGGTCGGCAAGCTCGCCGACGCGCTGGAGTCCGGCGGCCAGGCGTCCGGGCTGCGTGAGGCATTCGGCGTGGTGGGCGCCTCGAGTGGTCCGATCCAGCGCCTCTGACCTGCGCCCTGGCTGGTGAGCACCGTCAGGCGACGACCCGGGCCCCGGTCGTCACCGGCAGGTGCTCGAAGCCCCGCAGCACGCGCGTGCCACGACGCTCGGGAGCGCTCGCCACGCGGAGGTCCGGGTAGCGCTCGTACAACGCTCGCAACGCCACCGCGGCTTCGAGCCGGGCCAGGCTCGCACCGAGACAGAAGTGCACACCCGCCGAGAAGCCGAGGTGCTGGTCGGCATTGGTGCGCGTCACGTCGAACGCCGCAGGGTTCTCGAAGACGGCCGGGTCGCGGTTGGCACCGCCGAAGTAGAGCAGGATGCCGTGGCCCGGTTCGAACACCTTTCCGGCCACCACGGTCTCGCGCAGCGCGATCCGCAAGGTGAGCTGCACCGGCGACTGGTGCCGGAGCACCTCGTCCACCGCATTGCCCCAGCCGTCGGGATTCTGCAGCAGCCAGGCCAGCTGTTCGGGGTGCTCGTCCAGCATCGCCACGGCGTTGCCGATGAGGTTCACGGTCGTCTCGAAGCCGGCCGCGAGCACCAGCAGGCCGACCTGGCGCAGCTCGACCGGGTCCAGCCGGTCGGGGCCGTCGAGCAGGACGAGCTGACTGATCAGGTCGTCGCCGGGATTCGCCTCGATTCTCTCGACGTGACCGCGAAACCACGTGTGCATCTCGCGGATGGCACGTTCGGCCCGGCGGAACTCGCGCCACGGCAGGCCCGGGTCGAGAGTGACGGCGGCCGCGTTGCCCAGCTCCAGCAGCCGGCCGCGGTCCTGCTCCGGGACACCGAGGAGGTCAGCGATCACCGTGACCGGCAACTGGGAGGCGTAGCGGTCGATGAGGTCGAAGTCCTCGACGCCGTCCAGGTCGTCGAGCAGGCCGGCCGCCACGGACTCGACCCGGTCCCCCATCCGGCCGACCTTGCGGGCGGTGAACGCGCGAGCCACCTGCTTGCGATAGCGGGTGTGCAGCGGCGGATCGACCGCGAGCATCGACGGCGGGTCCACCGGGCCCAGGGTGTCGGGGTCGATCACCTTGTGGTGCAGCCACTGCAACGGCTTGGGCAGTTCACCCTGCCCGCCGGCGGTACCGAAGGCATCGCTACGGAGCACCTCGTTGCACACGGCGTGATCGACACTCGCCGAGATCAGTTCATTGGCGCTGATCAACCCACGGCCACGCAGTTCCTCGTACGCCGGGAACGGGTCGAGGCGCAGCGCGGGATCCATCACCATCCGGCTGATCAGGTCACCCTTGCGCGCCCCGCGCTGGATGAGTGCGCGCTGGATCCCGTGGGCGAGGGTCCACGCAGCGAAGGAGCGCGGCAGATCAGGCGACCGCACGCGTCGTACCCCTCTTGTCCTGGTGGTCCTGGCTCCCGCGCACGTGGTCAGCATCCGCCTCGGCCTGCAGGACCCGCAACACCCCACGGGTCCGGCGGATCAGCTCGGCGCGTTGCTCCTCGAGCACCCGCTCGGGCAGGTGCGTGTCCATCTGGGTGTTGACGCTCAGGTGGTGGCGGTAGCGAAGCGCGGCGAGCAGGCCGGCGCGATCGCCGAAGATCAGCGCGAGCTCGTCGTTCCAGGGAAGCTCGGGGTTCGTGGCGTCGGCCAACTGCTCCTCGATGGAGCGCAGCGCCTGCCAGCGTCGGTGGGTCTCGGTCCAGGTCATGGTCCTCACGGCCTCTCTTCGGTGGGACGGAGGTGTCCCGGGGGATGCCGACGACGCTACGGAGGACCAGCGGCAGGGACATCGGTCCACGGCAGGCACCTGGACTCCTCCCACGGGAGTAGTCCGACCACCTCCCGCGGACCGATGCCGACCCCGCGCGGGGTGCCTAGGCTGGGGTCATGTTGTGGCGGCTGCCGCGCTGGGTGCACCAGCGGATCGAGCGCAATCTCGCGCGCCGCGACATCCTCTACCCGTGGTGGGTGCCGATGACCTGTTTCGTCGGGCAGATCGTCGCCGTCGTCGTGGCCATCGCCCAACGCGACGCCCTGTGGCCGGTGCAGCCGATGACCGCGACCGTGCTGCTGGTGCTCGTCTCACCGGTCGTGCACTTCGGCCTCGGCGGCTGGCTGCCGTGGTGGATCGACAGCGCGGCCACGATCGTGGCCGCGGCCGTGCTGATGGCGTCCCCCGTGGCGTCCGGCATCGACCTCGCCCCGGCCCTGCTGGCCCTGATCGCGGCTGAGGCGGTCGCCCGTGACGGCCTGCGACCCGGGGCCGTGGTCGCCACGGTCGCGGCCGTCGTGATCGTGGCGACCGAGGTCACTGCCGACCTCGACAGCTACGGCGTCTACCTGCTGGAGGTGCTCCTCGGCTTCGTCGTCGGCGCCATGCTGTGGTGGCAGATGCGTGCGTTGGCATCGGAGCGCGCGGCCCGCGAGGGCGCCTGGGCCCAGGCCACCACCGCCGAACGCGAACGCATCGCCCGCGAGATCCACGACCTCGTCGCCCATTCGCTGAGCGTCTCGCTGCTCCAGGTCACCGGCGCCCGCCGGGCCCTCAGGGACATCGCCGACGCGCCCGGTCCGGCCGAGACCGCCGACGCCGTGGCCGAGGTCGACGCAGCGCTCGCCGACGCCGAACAGGTCGGCCGACGCGCCATGGCCGACATCCGCCGCACCGTCAGCGCCATGGCCGACGGCCCCAGCGACCGCAACGCCCTGCCCGGTGCCACCGACATCGCGGCCCTCGTGCAGGAGGTGTCCGCCGCCGGCCTTCGCGTGGAGTACGACGAGCAGGGCGACCCCGGCACCCTCAGTGCCGCCGCCGGCCTCGGTCTGTACCGGATCGCCCAGGAGTCGCTGGCCAACGTCACCAAGCACGGCGGCGGCGTGGCCCGGGTGTCGTTCCAGGTGACCGGTGCTGGTGCCGCCACGCTGCGGGTCCGCAACCCCCTGCCGCCCGGTCGACCCCGTGCCGACGGGCTCGGCTCTGGCCTCGCCGGCATGCAGGCGCGGGCGACCCAGCTCGGGGCGACGCTGCGCACCGGCGTCGCGGACGGTGAGTGGGAGGTCGTCGTACGACTGGGACCGGAACGGGGCACACGTCGCGAGGCCTGGGTGGAGCTGCCGTGCGGCAGGACGATCGGAAAGGTGAGTCCCACGTGATCGAACCGACCGTGCGGGTCGTGCTCGTCGACGACCAGGAGCTGGTGCGGTCCGGACTGCGCCGGATCCTGCGCCGACGCGACGGGTTCGAGATCGTCGCCGAGTGCGGCGACGGCTCGGAGGTGCCCGCCGTCCTCGACGGCCTGCCCGGTGGCGTCGACGTGATCGTGATGGACCTGCGGATGCGCACCGTCGACGGGATCACCGCGACGGGCGCGGTGGTCGCGCGGGGCGACGGTCCGCCCGTCCTGGTCCTGACGACCTTCGACGACGACGAGATGCTGTCCGGTGCATTGCGCGCCGGCGCTGCGGGCTTCTTGCTGAAGGACTCCTCGGCGGACGACCTGATCCGCGCCGTACGCACCGTCGCCGAAGGCGGCAACTGGCTCGACCCGTCGGTGACCGGCCGGGTGCTGCACCGGTTCCGGAGCATTGCTCCGCGCCCCGAGGCGTCGGGCGTGCGGGGTGCCGTCGACCAGCTGACCGTCCGCGAGCTCGAGGTGCTGCGCCGGATGGCGCTCGGGCGCAGCAACGGCGAGATCGCCCTCGACCTGGTGATCTCGGAGCTGACCGTGAAGAGCCACGTCGGCCGGATCTTCACCAAGCTCGGCCTGCGCGACCGGCCCGCCGCGATCGTCTACGCCTACGACAACGGGCTGGTCACCCCGGCACCCGGCTGACCCCACGAGCCCACCCTGCGCGTGACCGCCCTCACAAAACTTGCACTTCGATTCATAGCGGTGCAAAGATGCACTCATGAACGAACTGTGCAATCGCCGTGAGACGAAGCGGACCCAGACCGCGCTCCGTCTCCAGCAGTGCGCAGTGCAGCTCACGATCGACCGCGGGTTCGACGGCTGGACCATCGACGACCTCGCCGCTGCCGCCGACGTGTCCCGCCGGACCGTCTTCAACTACTTCGACGGCAAGGCGGAGGTCATCCTCGGCCCGGAGCCCGAGGTCGACCAGGAGCACGTCGACACGTTCGTGGCCGGCGGGCCCACGGGCCAGCTGTTCGACGACCTGATCCTGATCGCCCACGAGGCGACGCGGGAGCGGGCCGAGGCCGGCCAGGCCATGGGCGCCGTCCGCGAGGCCATCATGGGCGAACCCCGCCTGCTGCAGCTGGTGCACAAGCGCTTCGAGCTGGCCGCCACGCTCCTCGGTGACTGCGTCCGGCAGCGCGAGGGCAACGACTTCCCGCCCGAGAAGGTCCGCCTCCTGCTGCGGATCCTGATCACCTGCTTCGACCACGCGCTGGAACGCACCGTCGAGGACACCACGCGCACCTTCTCCGAGCACTTCGACGCAGCGGTCAGCGATGCCCGCAGCATCCTCGCCTGACCCCTTCCCCACCCCATCCGGTCCGACACGGGCGATCCCTGTGTCGACCTCGCCACCCTCACAGGAGTCCTCACATGGCCCGCCTGCTCTACCGCATCGGCTCGACGGCGTACCGCCGTTGGCCCTTCTTCATCGCCGGCTGGCTGTTGCTCGCCGTCATCGTCGGCAGCCTTGCCGCCGCCTTCTCCAAGCCCATGACGGACTCGTTCACGATCCCGGGCATCCCCTCGGAGCAGGCCGCCGACATCCAGAAGGAGCTGTTCCCCGACACCGGTGACGCCTTCGACGACGCCACGGTCAACATCGTGGTGGCCGCGCCCGAGGGCCACACCCTCGCGGAACCGCACTACCAGGCGGCGATCCAGCACCTAATCGGCGAAGTCCCGACGCTGCCGCAGACCGCTGCGGAGAACCCGCAGCTGGTCGCGCCCGTCGCGGCAGCCGAAGGTACGCCGCCCGGCGCCGTGACGCTCTCCGGCGACGGCCGGATCGGCGTGCTGTCGTTCACCTGGGACGTGAAGTCGCCCTCCGACCTCAAGACGACGACGGTCGACGACCTCAAGGACCTGCTCACCGAGACCACCGACGACACCGGCCTGGTGGCCACGGCCAACGGTCCCGGCATGGCCGTCATGGAACCGCCGGGCGGCTCGGCCGAGCTCCTCGGGCTCGGCATCGCCCTGATCGTGCTGGTGCTGACCTTCGGCTCGCTGCTCGCTGCAGGCATGCCCCTGCTCAACGCCGTGTTCGGCGTCGGCCTCGGCATGACCGGCATCACCGCGATGACCGCGGTCATGGACGTCGGCTCGAGCACGCCCATGCTCGCCACGATGATCGGCCTCGCGGTCGGCATCGACTACACGCTGTTCATCCTCGCCCGCTACCGCACCGAGCTGCACCACACCGACGACCGGGCCCACGCGGCCGGGATCGCCGTCGGTACGGCGGGTTCCGCCGTGGTCTTCGCCGGACTCACGGTCCTGATCGCGCTGTCGGCCCTTGCCGTCGTACGCATTCCGTTCCTGACGGCCATGGGCCTGGCCGCAGCGGCGACCGTGTTCGTCGCCGTGATGGTGGCGCTGACCTTGCTGCCCGCACTGCTGGGCCTGACAAAGTCGTGGGCGTTCCGCGGCCAGGTGCGCAAGTACGAGCCGAAGCGCGACGAGCACGGCCGTGTCGAGAACAACGGCGTCCGCTGGGCGCGGGTCCTCGCGAAGGCTCCCGTCGCCTGGGCGCTCGGCGTCGTCCTGCTGCTCGGTGCGCTCGCCGCGCCGATCACGCAGATGTACCTCGCGTTCCCGACCGACAGCACCGCCTCGTCGGACACGACGCAGCGCCAGGCGTCCGACCTGATGACCGAGGCGTTCGGCCCCGGCCGCGAGGGTCCGCTCGTGGTCGTGGTCGACGGCCGCGACATCGCCAACGACGACCAGCGCCAGGCGGCCTTCGACAAGGTCGTGGCCTGGGCAGGTGCCCAGGACGACGTCGCCAGTGCGGACCTCGTCGCCACCAATGCGTCGTACGACGAGAACGGCACGCCGACCGGTGTCGGCACCGGCGCGATCATCCAGGTCACGCCGTCGTCGGGTCCCGACGAGCCGGCCACGCTCGACCTCCTCGAGGCACTGCGCAACGGCCAGGGAGCGATCGAGTCCGACACCGGCACCACTGTCGGCGTCACCGGCCTCACCGCCATCACGACCGACGTGTCGGACCGCCTCAACAACGCGCTGCCGGTCTACCTCGCGGTGGTCATCGGGCTGGCATTCATCCTGCTGGTGCTGGTGTTCCGCTCGATCCTGATCCCGCTGACCGCCACCCTGGGCTTCCTGCTCTCGGTGCTGGCCACGCTGGGTGCGACGGTGGCGATCTTCCAGGAAGGTGCCTTCGGGATCTTCGAGGGACAGCCGATCGTCAGCTTCATGCCGGTGTTCCTGATCGGCGTGGTCTTCGGGCTCGCCATGGACTACCAGGTCTTCCTCGTCACCCGGATGCGCGAGGCACACGTCCACGGACTGCCCATGCACGAGGCCGTCATCGACGGGTTCCGCAACAGCGCCCGGGTCGTGACCGCGGCCGCCACGATCATGATCGCGGTGTTCGCCGGCTTCATCCTCGAGGACGACGCCATCATCAAGTCGATGGGCTTCGCCCTGGCCGCCTCGATCATCTTCGACGCGTTCATCGTGCGGATGGTGCTGATTCCCTCGGTGCTCTACCTGCTCGGCGAGAAGGCCTGGTGGCTGCCCGCCTGGCTCGACCGGATCCTCCCGAACGTCGACATCGAGGGCGAGTCCCTCGAGCGCACCTCGGGTCCCGTGCACGTCGGCAAGGGCGACGAGGACCGCGAGCTGGTCAGCGTCTGATCCACCGAGTTGGGGTTTGTCACCGCCGAGTTGGGGTTTCGCACCGGCTCACCCGGTGACAAACCCCAACTCGCGCGTGACAAACCCCAACTCGCGATCAGGCGAGGGCCTTCTTGATGTCCTTGCTGATCTTGCTGGGCTTGGTGGTGGGGGCGTAGCGGTCGATGACCTGGCCGTCCCTGCCCACGAGGAACTTCGTGAAGTTCCACTTGATGCCGTCGCTGCCCAGCCCGCCCTTCTGCTCCTTGAGCCACTGGTAGAGCGGGTGGGTCTCGTCGCCGTTCACGTCGATCTTCGAGAACATCGGGAAGGTGACGCCGTAGTTCTTCTGGCAGAAGTCTGCGATGGCGTCGTCGGCGGCGAGCTCCTGGTTGGCGAACTGGTCACACGGGAAGCCGAGGATGGTGAACTCGCTGTCGCCGTACTCGTCGTAGAGCTGCTGCAGACCCTCGAACTGCGGGGTCAACCCGCACTTGGAGGCGGTGTTGACGACGAGCACCACCTTGCCGTCGTACGACGACAGCTCGATGGGCTTGCCGTCGATGGCGGTGGCGGAGAAGTCGTGGAGACTGGTCATGGCGCCCAGTCTGTCATCGGGCGCGAAGCGACCGTGCCTGCATGAGGGCCAGGTCGGCGACGACGAGTGCCTGCGCGACGACCCAGGCCCGGCCGAATCCGTCGATGTCGAACATCCCGGTGAGGGCGACTTCGAGCGAGGCGAGCACCCACACGACGTTGCCGACGACGACCGCCCAACCCGTCCGCTTGGACAGGGAGCTGCGGGCGTAGAGCCCGACGACGGCGGCGTAGCCCAGCATGAAGACGCCGAGCCAGCGGTAGGTGGCGGCCTGCCCGCCGAGCAGGTCGGCGATCGGGCCGGCGGCGGCGAGGTACGCGAGGCCGTTGACGCCGGAGATGACGGCGTCGGCGGCGAACCAGAACCGCCCGGTCGTGGTGGAAGCAGCGGTGGTGCGGGGAGTGATGGTGTTGGTCATGCCCCGACCCTCACCCGCCGGGGTGTCTCCTGACGATGACGTCAGAGGTCATGCGGGCTCGGCCGTGGTCGGCCCCGAGGGGGTGATCCCCGGCCAGGGCGTGCCCCAGCGGTCGCCGTACGCCGTCTCGACCAGGGGGCGTCGGGTCCGGACCTTGTGCTCACGCTCCGCGTCGCGCTCGCTGACCTCCGCGGGGTTGCCGCGCACCCCGACCGCGATGCCCGCCACGACCCGCGCATGGTCGGGTACTCCGAGCGCCGCACCGACCGCGTCGTGGTCGAATCCCGCGAACTGGTGGGCTTCCAGGCCCATCGCCTTCGCCTGCAGGGTGAGGTGGGCGGAGGCCTGGCCGAGGTCGTGGAGCGGGTACGTCGGGTCGCCGGGCCCGTCGCCCTCGGGCTCCACCACGGTGACCGAGATGAAGACGACCGAGGCCCGCGGCACCCAGCCCGCGTTGCCGCGACTCAGGTGCGGGACCAGCACGTCGTGGGCCGCGTTGCCACGCACCGCCACGAGGTAGCGCCAGGGCTGTCGGTTGCCGCTGCTCGGCGCCCATTGGGCCGCTTCGAGGAGTCGGCTGATCTCCGTGTCGCTCAACTCGTGGGCGGCGTCGAAGACGCTGGGGCTCCAGCGGGAGCGGAGGGGCTCGACGATGTCGACGGGGTTCATGGAGGGAGTATTGCGGCAGGCCGCCGCGGGCGGATGCCTACACCCCCGCCGGCAGGCTGCAACTGGTGAAGTTGCTGCCGGTCCGGACGGCGACCTTCTTGCCGGCGAAGAAGCCCGCACCGAGGGCGCTGAACGGGTTCAACGTCGTCAGGTGCGTCTCGACCTGGGCGTTGGTCGCCGGTGAGGGCACCAGTCCGACCAGTCCGAACTTGTACGTCGCCGCGAGCGCGCTCCGCTTGGAGAGGGTGATGCCGGGGGTGGTGTCCCCGAAGCCGTCGACGGGACCGGTGGCCGAGTTGTTGTTGGCGATGCTGGCGCACATCGTCGGGTTGTAGGCGGCGTTGCCGGAGCTGCCGTGGTCGACGCGGATGCCGGGACCGCTCTGTTGCACGAGCTGGACCACATTGTTCTCGAGCCGCAGGTCCAGGCTGCCGTTGGAATCGCGGTGCAGCACGCCCACACCCGAGCCACTGGTGTTCGAGACCATGTTGCCGGTGATCGTCGCCCGCACGACCGGGTTCGCGAGCGTGCTCAGGTCGGCCTGGATGTTCTTGTCGGTTCCGAGCGCGATCCCGGAGCTGCCGAAGAGGTTGTTGGCGGCGATCCGGTTGCCCGTCACCGTGAATGTCACGGTGACGTCCCCGGCGGCACCGATGCCGATCGCCGACCCCTTCATGTTCTGCATCGGACTGCCGGCTGAACCGTTGTTGGTGATCGCGAAGTTGCCCTGGCCACGCCCGGTGACGCTAGCCGAGATGCCGAACCCGTTCATCCTGTTGGTGGTGTCGCCGATGACGATGTTCCCGCTGATCGTGACGCGCGCTCCGCCCGGCGTTCCGTAGGTGCCCTGGGGCGCGGTCGCGCTGGCCGTGTTGGCGCCCTGGACCGTGATGCCGTCACCGCTCGGGAAACCGGTGACGGTGTTGTTGTCGATGGTTCCCATGACCAGGCTGGCCACCGTCGTCGTCGAACCGAAGAGGTTGAGCGCGATGCCGCTGCGCCGGGAGAGCGCGTTGTCGAACGAGCTGGAGATCTGGTTGTTCGAGATGTTCGCGTTGGTGATCGTGCCCGCGTAGTTGAAGATGTCGACCCCGCCGCCGTAGGCGGCCTGGAGCGAGTTGCCGGTGATCGTGACGGCGCCGTCGACGTTGTTGTTCTGGCCGCCGGTGGTGGTGTTGAACGCGATGGAGGAGTCGTTGTCGTTCACCGCGGAGTCACCGGCCTGCAGGATGATCCCGTTGGTGAAGGAGAACCCGGTGACCCCGACGCCCTGGACGCCGCTGCGGTTGGTTCCGGCGATCCGCATGTTGTTGAACGAGACGTCGTCGGCGTTGGTCAGCGAGATGCCGGCGCCGGTCGTGTTGAGGATGACCCCACCGGTGGGCGCTGCGCCCGTTCCGGTGACGTTGACGCCGCCCAGGGACCCGGTGTCGTTCAACACGATCCCGCTCGGGGCACCGTTGGCGGAGATGCTCTGGAAGGTCACGTCAGCCGAGCCGATCGTCGTACCCGAGATGCTCAGCGCGATCCCGGTGAAGGTGGTGATCGAGTTGCCCGTCCCGGTGACCGCCACCTGACCGGTGCTCGCAGCGAGGCCCTGGCCGGTGACCGTGTCGATGTCGAGACCGCCGTTGCTGAACGTCACCAGGTGGCCGGCGCCCGGCGCGCCGTTGTTGCTGAGGAGGACGGCGCCGGCGGTGCCCGTGTTGAGGATCTTGGACGTGCCGCTGAACGTCGTACTGCCCCCGAAGTTGGCATTGACGACGATTCCGCCACCGGCATCGGTGCCGTCGGCAATGGATCCGCTCAGGGTCACCACTCCGCCGGTCCGGCCGGTGACCTCGACCGACTGGCCGAAGCCGTCGTTGACCGCGCCGGCGAAGTTGACGACAGCAGCACCGCCGTTGACGTCGACCGCGATGCCTGCGGCGCCACTGATCGCCCCGGCGTTGGCGTCGACCGGCGACACGAGGTTGGTGTCGAGATTGATGCCATCGTTCGCGCTGTTCGTCGAGTTGACCGTGTCGAAGGTGTACGACGACCCGTTGCTGTTGCGGATGTCGAGGGCCGGTCCACCGGTGGCCGAGATCGCGTCGGTGCCGGCCGCGTCGACCATCACGTTGTCGGTGCTGGCGATGTCGAGGGCCGCGGCCGCGCCGGAAGTGGTCTGCAGCGACAGGTCGGTGCCGACGCCGTCGCCGAGACGCGGCGCGCCGGTCGTGCTGCTGAGCCGGACGCCGCCCGAGCTCGATCCGGTCACCGTGATGCTGTCGAACACGCTGGTCGCCAGGTTGGTGGAGGTGGCGTCGAGAGCCTTGCCACCCGTTGTCGCAACGGTGACCGCGCCCGCCGCCGGGAAGTTCACCGTGCCTGCGCTGTTCAGCACGACACCGGGCTGGCCGGTGGTGGTGATCGCCACGTTCGTGAACGTCCGCGTGCCGGTCGTGTTGTCCAGCCGGATGCCGGGACTCGTGCTGGCGTTGCTGACCGTGATCGAGTCGACGGTGCCGGTCACCGCCGCACCGGTGAGGTTGAGGGCACCGGCCTGGGTCGTGCTCAGCGACACCGGCGCAGTGAAGGTCAGGCCGTTGCCGCTCCCCGTCATCTCGATGCCGGGCTGGGTGGCCGCCGTACCGGTGTCGGTCACGTCCATCGAGCGGAGGTTCACTCCCGAGGTGGCGTTGCCGAACACGCCGTTGCTGGCGCCGTCCGGGTTGATGCTCAGCCCGGCGACGGTGGTGTTCGAGGCCAGCGTGACCACGTCCGCGCCCGAGGCGGTCAGGACCGGCCGGTCCCCAGCAGCCAGGATCTGATCGGGGGCCGCTGAGCCGACTTCGGTCCAGGTGAGGGCGATTCCCTCGCCGAGCAGCTTGTCGCCGGCGGCGAGCACCACGGGTCCATTGGCGATGGAGCCGCCGTTCGTCTCGAAGACGAAGACGGGCTGGCCGGTTCCCGCTGCCGCCAGACCAGCGGCGATCGTGCCGAACGGGCTCCCCGAGGTGCCGTTGCCGGACTGACCGGGGCTGACGTACCAGACGGCACCGGAGAAGTTGATGGTGAAGGTGAACGGCGCCGACGCCGTGGTCCCATCGGTCAACGAGTAGCCGAAGGTGTCGCTGGCCAGAGTCCCGCTGGCCGGCGGGTTGTAGGACGTCATGCCGCCGCCCGACAGCAGGATGCTCCCGCCCTGGGCCGTCGCTGCCGACGCGTTCGCGGCGAAGATGTTGCTCTCCAGGCCATCGGGGTCGACCGAGCCACCCACGAAGTCGATGGCTCGATCGATGTGCGGTGCCCAGTCCGGGATCGCTCCCTCACTGATCGCCGTGTTGCGGATGCCGGTCGTGACCGGCAGCGTCGTCGGCGCACCCGGGGCATCGTTGACCGGGGTGATGGTCACGCCGCGCGTGACCGGCGCACTCAATGCAACCCCGTCGTTGACCACTGCGGACAAGGTGCGGTCGGCGTCGGTCGGGTTCGGCGTACCGTCATTGCGGCTGTCCGGGTCGTTCGACGTGTTGGCGAACTGGACGGTGCGCAGCGCGGCCTGGAACTGGGCGAGTGTGCCGCCCGCACGGGTGATCGTGAGTGCCCCCGTGGCCGCGACGTAGTTCGCAGTGAAGCCCGTCGTCAGCGGGTCGAGCCGCAGGGTGTCGAGGGCCGATCGGCCAACCGTGATGGTGACGACGAGCGAGCTCAGCGTCGGGGAGTCGGGATCGACGATGGTGGCCGCCGGTGCGACCGCCAGGTTCGGTGCCTGCTCGGCGTAGGCCAGCGGGGTCGCGGCGTTGAGATCGACGACCGGCGCGTCGTTGACCTGGGTTATCGCGATCGTCTTGTTCGACGTGTTGGACGCGACGGGAGTGGTGATCCGGAAGCCGATCAACCGGGTGGCTCCGGGTGCGTCGTTGGTGGCGTTGGAGAACTGCACCGTCCGCAACGCGGCCTGGTACTGCGCCAGGGTCGCCGATCCCGAGAGGGTCAGCACGTTCGAGGCGAAGACACCGGTGATCGTGCCCTGCGTCGTGAAGTGCAGGGTGTCGCCGGCGAGCGGGGACACGATCGAGACCGTCGCCCCGGTCACGTTGCCCGCGTCCAGGTCGGTCGCGCTGAGTCCAGCATCGACCACGACGGCCGGCGCCTGCTCGGTGTACGGCGTGGTCCCGGCGCTCGCCGCGACGACGGGGGCGTCGTCCACCGCGGCGACGGTGATGGTGCGGGTGCGCGCGGCACTGGTGCCGCCGTCGCCGTCGGTCACCACCGCCCGCACGGTGCGCGCGGCGGTCGACGGTGCCTCGGAGACGTTGGCGTAGGTGACATTGCGGACGACGGCCTGCACGGTGGCGGCGGTGGCGCTGGCGTTGAAGGTCACGACCAGCGGTGTGGTGCCGGGGTTGCCGCCGACGAAGGTGCCGATCGTGACGCCACCGAAGGTGACGTTCGCCCCCGAGACCCCGACCTCGCCGGCCGCCGTGCCCTGGTTGCGGATCGCCAACCGGTCCTCGGCCAGGCCGCCGGCGGAGAAGTCGACGGTGAGGGTGCCGGTCGCGAGGTCGGCGGAGTCGACGTCGGTGACCGTCATGGTCGCCGTGATCGGGGTCGCGGCCGCGTTCTCGGTGTAGGCCAGCGCAGCGGCTTCGAAGACCGAGACGGCGGGCGCGTCGTTGACCCTGGCGACCGTGATCGTGCGGATGCCTGCACCGCTGGTGCCGCCGTCGCCGTCGGAGACCACGACCCGCACGGTCCGCGACGCCGTCACCGGGTTCTCGGAGACGTTCTGGTAGGTCACGTTCCGATGGAGAGCCTGTACGGCGGCCGGGGTCGCGCTGGCGTTGAGGGTGACCACCAGCGGGGTGGTGCCGGGGTTGCCGCCGACGAAGGTGCCGATGGTGACGCCACCGAACGTGACGTTGGCGCCGGACACACCGATCTGTCCCGCAGCGACGCCCTGGTTGCGGATCGCCAACCGGTCCTCGGCCTGGCCACCCACCGAGAAGTCGGCGGTGTAGGTGCCGCCCGCGAAGTCGGCGGAGTCGACGTCGGTGACCGTGCCCGCGACGGTGATCGGCGTGGCCGCGGCGTTCTCCGTGTACGCCAGGACCGCGCCCTCGAGCGAGGCCGCCGGCGGGTCGTTGACCGCTGCGACCGAGAGCGTCTTCGTGGCGCTGTTGCTGGGCGCGCTGCCGTCGTTGGCGATGAAGGTCAGCGTGCGGTTGGCCGTCGCCGGGTTGTTGCTGCTGTTGTTGTACCGGACACCGCGCAGGGCGGTCTGGTAGGTCGCCACCAGGGCGGAGCCGCTGAGCGTGAGCGTCCCGGTCGCGGCGTCGTACGACTGTGTGATTCCCGCGGGCGGGGTGAGGGACAGGACGTCCTCCGCGCTGACGAAGCCGCCGGTGATCTGGACGGTGGCGCCCGCCAGGTTCGCGTTGTCGCTGTCGGTGACCGTCACGGTGGCGTCGACGACGAGGGCCGCACCGTTCTCCGTGTACGCCGTCGTACCGGCGCTGGTGGTCACCACGGGCGGCTGGGCCGGCGCAGTGACCGTGATGGTCCGCATGATCGGGCCACTGACCCCGCCGTCACCGTCGGCGAGCACGAAACGGGCGAACCGGTCCGTGGTCACCGGGTTCGCCGCGACATTGCGGTAGGTGATGGCGCGGAGCAGCGCCTGGGCCGCCGGCTGGGTGGCGTTGGCGTTGAAGGTGGTGACCAGTGGCGTGAGGCCGGTCCCGCCGCTGAAGGTGCCGATCGTGGTGCCGCCGTAGGTGACGTTCGTTCCCGAGACGCCGATCTGGCCGGCGGCCGTGCCCTGGTTCTGGATCTCCAACCGGTCATCGGCGTGGCCACCGGACGGGAAGTCGACGAACAGGCTGCCGGTGTCGAAGTTGGCCGAGTCGGGATCGTTGACCGAGCTGTTCGGCGTGATCACGGTCGCCGGGTCGCCGGCGTCGTACGCGAGGGAGCCGAAGTCTCCCATCAGCAGGACCGGCGCATCGTTCACGGGCGTGACGGTGATGGCCCGGGTGGCCGCGTTGCTGGTGCCGCCGTCCCCGTCGGTGAGGACGAACCGGACGGTCCGGGACGCGGCCGGCGTGTCGGACAGGCTGCGGTAGGTGACATTGCGCAGCAGGGCCTGTACGGCGGCGGGCGTGGCGCTCACGTTGAGGTTGACCACGAGCGGCTCGATGAGACCGCCCGCGTACACGCCGATGTTCGTTCCGCCGTAGGTGACGTTCGATCCCGAGACGCCGATCTGGCCCGCCGCGACGCCCTCGTTGCGGATGCCGAGCTGGTCAGCGGGCTGGATGCCGACCGAGAAGTCGACGGTCAGGGTGCCCGTCGCGAAGTTCGCCGAGTCGGTGTCGGTGACGGTGCCCGTTGCGGTGATCGGCGCGAACGGGTCGCCCTCGCTGACGGCCAGGGGCGAGGCCTCGATGGCTGCGATCACGGGGGCGCCGTTGACCGCGCAGGTCACGGTGACCGAGACGGTCGCCGTACTGCCACCGTTGAGCGTGTAGGTGAAGGTGTCCAGAGTCGTGCCGGGCGGGTTGTTGCAGTAGCCCGGGTCGGGCGCGTAGGTCAGTCCGGTGTGGGCGCCGGTGGTGCCGCCGGTGAGGGCGACCGTGCCGTTGGCCGGGTCGCTGGCCGACGCGATCGTCTTCGGCCCGGCGTCCACGTCGGTGTCGTTGGTGAGCACCGGAATCGCCGTGGGTGTGGCGCCCTGGGGAACGGTGGTCCCGTCATCGACCGCGACCGGCGCATCGTCGACAGCCGTCACGGTGATGCCGCGGGTGACGGGTGCGCTGGTGCCGCCGTCGCCGTCGGTCAGCACGAACCGCACCGTCCGCGCAGCGGTCGACGGGTTGTTCGAGACGTTGGCGTAGGTGATGGAGCGCACCAGGGTCTGTACGGCGGCCGGTGTCGCGGTCGCGTTGAGGGTGATCACCAGCGGCGTGCTGCCGTTGGTGCCGCCCACGACGGTGCCGATCGTCGTACCGCCCGCGATGGCGAGGCGGTCCTCGGCGGCACCTCCAGCAGTGAAGGACACCGTCAGCGTGCCCGTGGCCAGGTCGGCCGAGTCAGCGTCGACCACGGTGCCGGTCGCGGTGATCGGAGTCGCCGCGGCGTTCTCGGTGTAGGCGAGCGCCCCCGCCTCGATGTTGGCGATCACCGGGGCGTCGTTGGCAGCCGTCACATTGACCTGCCGGGTCGGGGCGTTGCTCGTGCCGCCGTCGCCATCGGTCAGCACGAACCGCACGGTCCGTGCCGCTGTGGACGGTGCCTCGGACACGTTCCGGTAGGTCACGCTGCGCAACAGCGTCTGGACGGCGGCCGGGGTCGCGGTCGCGTTGAGGGTGATCACCAGGGGCGTCGTGCCGGTGCCGCCCACGGCGGTGCCGATCGTCGTACCGCCGGCGATCTCCAGCCGGTCCTCGGCGAGGCCCCCGGCCGAGAAGCTGACCGTCAGCGTTCCGGTCGCGAGGTTCGCGGAGTCGATGTCGGCAACGGTGCCGGTCGCGGTGACCGGGGTCGCGGCGGCGTTCTCCGTGTAGGCGAGCGCCCCGGCCTCGATGTTGGCGATCGCAGGGGCGTCGTTGACGCCGGTCACCGTGATGGTGACCAGTCCGGTGTCGGTGCCGCCGTGGCCGTCGGAGACGGTGTAGCTGAAGGTGTCGGTCACGGTCTGGCCGGCGCCCAGGGACTCGAAGGCCCCGTTCGGGTCATAGCTGACGTCGGTGCCGTTGTTGGTCACGAGACCGACCGTCCCGGTCACGTCCACACCCGTCACGGCAAGGGAGTCGCCGTTCGCATCGGTGTCACCGACCAGCACCGGGACCACCGTCGCGCCCGCGTTCTCACCGATGGTCGCCGCGTCGTCGTCCGCGACCGGCGCGGCGTTGGGCGTGCAGTCGACGGTGACGGAGACGGTCGCCGTACTGCCCCCGTTGAGGGTGTAGGTGAAGGTGTCCGGAAGGCTGCCTGGCGGGTTGTTGCAGTACGCCGCATCGGGTTGGTAGTTCAGCCCGGTGTGCGCGCCAGAGGTGCCGCCCGTGAGCACCACGGTGCCGTGGACCGGGTCGCTGGCCGACGCGATCGCCTTCGGCCCGGCGTCGACATCGGTGTCGTTGGTGAGCACGGGAACGGCCGTGGCCAGTGCGTTCTGGCCAACGGTCGCGGTGTCGTTGACGGCCACCGGGAGGTCATCGACCGGCGTCACGGTGATGCCGCGGGTGTCCGGCGTGCTGGTGCCGCCATCGCCATCGGTCAGCACGAACTGAACGGTCCGCGCCGCGGTCGAGGGGTTCTCGGACACGTTGCGATAGGTGACGCTCCGCAGCAGCGCCTGTACGGCGGCCGGCGTCGCGGACGCGTTGAGGGTGATCACCAACGGGGTACTGCCATTGGTGCCGCCCACGACGGTGCCGATCGTCGTACCGCCGGAAACGGCGAGGCGGTCCTCGGCCTGGCCACCCGCGGTGAAGCTCGCCGTCAACGTGCCCGTCGCCAGGTCGTCGGAGTCGACATCGGCAACGGTGCCGGTCGCAGTGATCGGCGTCGCCGCGGCGTTCTCGGTGTAGGCCAGCGAACCGGCCTCGATCGCCGCGATCACCGGTGCGTCGTTGGCCCCGGTCACCGTGATCGTCACGACCGCCGTGTCCGTGCCGCCGTTGCCGTCGGACACGGTGTAGCCGAACGTGTCGGACGCGGTCTGGCCCACGCCGAGCCCCTCGAACGCGCCGTTCGGGTTGTAGCTGACGCTGGTGCCGTTGTTGGTGACGACACCCGCGGTCGCGGTCTGGTCGATCACCGACACGGCCAGGGTGTCACCGTCGGCGTCGGTGTCGTTGCCAAGCACCGGGACCACCGTCGGACCGGCGTTCTCGCCGATGGTCGCCGCGTCGTCGTCCGCGACGGGCGAGGCGTTGGGCGTGCAGTCGACGGTGACGGAGACGGTCGCCGTACTGCCACCGTTGAGGGTGTAGGTGAAGGTGTCGGGAATGCCGCCTGGCGGGTTGTTGCAGTAGCCCGCGTCGGGTTCGTAGGTCAGTCCGGTGTGGGCGCCCGGGGTGCCACCGGTGAGCACCACGGTGCCGTGGACCGGGTCGCTGGCCGACGCGATCACCTTCGGACCCGCGTCCACGTCGGTGTCGTTGCCGAGGACGGCAACGGCCGTTGCCGGTGCGTCCTGGCCGACGATGGTCGCGTCGTTGACCGCTGTGGGAGCGTCGTCGACGGCGGACACGGTGATGCCGCGGGTGTCGGGCGTGCTGGTGCCGCCGTCCCCGTCGGTCAGCACGAACTGAACGGTCCGCGGCGTCGTGGACGGGTTGTTCGACACGTTGCTGTAGGTGATGTCCCGCAACAACGCCTGGACGGCGGCCGGTGTCGCGGTCGCGTTCAGGGTGATGACCAACGGTGTACTCCCATTGGTGCCGCCCACGACGGTGCCGATCGTCGTACCGCCGGAAACGGCGAGGCGGTCCTCGGCCTGGCCACCCGCGGTGAAGCTCGCCGTCAACGTGCCCGTCGCCAGGTCGTCGGAGTCGACATCGACAACGGTGCCGGTCGCGGTGATCGGCGTCGCGGCAGCGTTCTCGGTGTAGGCCAGCGAACCGGCCTCGATCGCCGCGATCACCGGTGCATCATTCGCCCCGGTCACGGTGACCGTGACGACGGCCGTGTCCGTGCCCCCGTGCCCGTCGGAGACGGTGTAGCCGAACGTGTCGGACCCAGTCTGGCCCACGCCGAGCGCCTCGAACGCCCCGTTGGGGTTGTAGCTGACAGAGGTGCCGTTGTTGGTGACCACCCCGAGCGTCCCGGTCTGGTCGATCACCGACACGGCCAGGGTGTCGCCATTGGCGTCGGTGTCGTTGCCCAGCACCGAGACCACCGTCGGACCGGCGTTCTCGCCGATCGTCGCGGAATCGTCGACGGCGACCGGGGCCGTGTTGGGGGTGGCCACACCGGTGATCGTGATCGTCACCGTCGCGGTGTCCGTGCCGCCATGGCCATCGGAGACGGTGTAGGAGAAGGTGTCGGGCGCCGTGTCGCCCGCGCCCAGGTCGTCGAAGGCACCGTTCGGGTCATAGCTGATGTCGGTGCCGTTGTTGGTCACCGTCCCGGCGGTCCCGGTCGTGTCGACCTCTGTCACCGCCAGCGAGTCGCCGTCCGCGTCCGTGTCATTGTCCAGCACCGTGACCACCGTCGAGGTGGCGTCCTCGGCCACCGTCGCGGAGTCGTTCGCCGCTACCGGGTCGTCGTTGACCGGCACCACGGTGATGTCGCGGGTGACCGGCGCGCTGGTGCCGCCGTCCCCGTCGGTCAGCACGAACCGCACCGTCCGCGGCGTCGTGGACGGGCTGTCGGAGACGTTGCGGTAGGTGATGTCCCGAAACAGCGCCTGTACGGCGACCGGTGTCGCGGTCGCGTTGAGCGTGATCACCAGCGGGGTGCTCCCGTTGGTGCCGCCCACGACGGTGCCGATCGTCGTACCGCCGTCAACGGCGAGCCGGTCCTCGGCCTGGCCACCCGCGATGAAGCTCGCCGTCAGCGTGCCCGTGGCGAGGTCGTCGGAGTCGATGTCGACCGCCGTGCCCGTCGCGGTGATCGGCGTCGCGGCAGCGTTCTCGGTGTAACTCAGCGCCGAGCCCTCGATGCCGGCGAGCACGGGGGCACCGTTGACACCCGTGACCGTGATCGTCACGGTCCCGGTGTCGGTGCCCCCGTTTCCGTCGGAGACGGTGTACCCGAACGTGTCCGTGGTCGACTCCCCCACACCCAATGAGTCGAACGCACCGTTCGGGTCGTAGCCGACGTCGGTGCCGTTGCCGGTCACCAGGCCCAGCGTCCCGACCGTGTCGATCGCCGACACCGACAACACGTCCCCATCCGCGTCGGTGTCGTTGGCCAACACGTCCACCGTCACTCCGGCGGAGTCCTCCGCCAGCGATTGCTCGTCATCGCCCGCCACCGGCGCGGCATTGGGCGTCTCGACCCCGGTCACCGTGATGGTCACCGTCGCGGTGTCCGTCCCACCCTGGCCGTCGGACACCGTGTACTCGAAGGTGTCGGTCGCGGTCTCGCCCGCACCGAGCGCATCGAAGGCACCGTTCGGGTCGTAGGTGACATCGGAGTCGTTGTCCGTCACCACCCCCAGCGTCCCGACCGTGTCGACCGTCAGAACCGACAACGCGTCGCCATCGGCATCCGTGTCGTTGGCCAGCACGTCCACGTCCACACCGGTCGAGTCCGCCGCCACGTCGGCCTCGTCGTCCACCGCGACCGGCGGCGTGTTGGGCGCTCCCACCCCGGTCACGGTGATCGTCACTGACGCGGTGTCCGTCCCGCCGTTCCCGTCCGTGACCGTGTACTCGAAGGTGTCGGTCGCGGTCTCACCCGCACCGAGCCCGTCGAAGGCACCATTCGGGTCGTAGGTGACATCCGAGTCGTTGTCCGTCACCACCCCCAGCGTCCCGCCGGTGTCGACCGTCAGCACCGACAACGCGTCGCCGTCCGCATCGGTGTCGTTGCCCAGCACGTCCACGTCGACCCCGGTCGAGTCCGCCGCCACGTCGGCCTCGTCAGCGACTGCCACGGGCGGGTGGTTGGGGGAGGCCCCCGTCACCTCGTAGTCCTCCAGCGTGGTCAGCGGCGAGGTGCGGTTGGTCGCGGACCCGATCCGGGCGATGACCGTCTTGTCGTCGCCCAGCGCCGCAACGATCGCCACGTCATCCCACGAGCCGAGGATCCGGCTGTCCGTGGTGGGCGCGACCGGGCCGGAGCTGAACCCGTCCGCGCCGGCGATGAAGGTGCCGGCCAGGCTCGATCGCGACGCCGTGGGCGTCAGCGTCCCGGTCGTGCGGTTGCGTCCGCAGACCACCAGCGTGTGCCCGGTGGTCGCCGACTCGGCCGAGCGGCTGGCCTCCGGACAGGGGTCACCCGGCGTGGTCTCCTCCGGATCGACGACGACGTCGAGGACCTCGAACGAGTACGCCGTGAGGTCCAGGCCGGGAGGCGTCGCGGACGCCGCAATCAGCGTGCTCTTGGTGTCGAAGTTGCTGCTGCGGCTGACCTTGACCGGCCACGTACCGGTCTGGTTCTGGGGCCCGGACGGCGACGTTGCGGTGACCTGGAAGGCAGAACTCTCCCCTCCGGCCGGGATGTCGTCAGCGGTGGAGGCACTGCTGCGGTACCGGCACTTGGTGTCGGCGACCTGGGCCGTCCACCCGGCCGGTGCCCCCGGGCACGCAGTGATCGACCATGACTTGCCCGGGCGCCCGACCTCGACGGCACCGATGGAGTCGGACGTGCTGGTGTTCTTGATCGTGACGGTGAACGTGGTGCCCGCGGAGTCGCCGAGGTACTGGAACCCGGGCGACACGCTCGCACGCGCGGCGAACGGAGCGGCGTCGCTGACCGGCACGAGCGTCCCGCCGAGGACGGTGGAAGCGAGACAGAGGGTCACGGCGACGTAGCCGACCGGGCGCAGCAACTGACGGAAAGGCACAAGCCCTCCAGAAGGGGGAGCGGAGGAGGGCCGGAAGCAGGGGTCGCCGGATTGCCCCATGGCGACCCGAGTTCAAACCCCTGTGTGTTCCCGGGGAACGTAAAGCCGCACGCACCCGGCTGTCGTCCGTGCTGGCACGTACTCCCTCGTGCCTAGTCGTCGGCGGCCGACGACCGGGCCCGAAGATGCGCCAGGACCGCCAGCACCCGCCGATGCGTCGTCGCGCTCATCTCCAGCTCGAGCTTCGTGAAGATCCGGCTCGTGTGGGTCTCGACCGTCCGGACGTTCGAGTCGAGGAGGAGGGCGATGGTGGCGTTCGAGTGCCCCTCCGCCACCAGCGTCAGGACCTCCCGCTCCTTGACGGTCAGCCGGGTGACCGGGTCCGCCCGCCGCGGCGTCTCGAGCACTCGTCGTACGACGTCCGGGTCGACGACGGTCCCGCCGGCAGCCACCCGCCTCACGGCATCGACCAGGTCCTCCGGCTTCGCGATGCGCTCCTTGAGCAGGTACCCGACGCCGCGGTGGCCATCGGTCAGCAGGTCCATCGCGTGGTGGGTCTCGACGTACTGCGACAGCACCAGGACACCGACGTGCGGATGGGTGCGCTTGAGCTCGACGGCGGCGTCGAGGCCCTCGGTCGTGTGGGTCGGGGGCATCCGTACGTCGAGGATGACCACGTCCGGCCTGGTCTCGTCCACGATCGCCACGAGGTCGGTGGCGTCGGCGAGCTGGGCAGCGACGTCGAGTCCTTCTTCGTCGAGCAGGCGGGCGATTCCTTCACGCACAAGGGCGGCGTCATCGACCAGGACCACCCGAATTGCCTGCACCTTGCCAATTATGGACCCCCGGAGGCAGTGGCGCAGCGGCTTCGCGCAGGTCAGGCTGGGCACGTGGTGATCACGAGGCTCCGGCCATGGCGACTCGGCGACCGGCATGCCGCACAGCGGCTGGTCGAAATGGTCGCCGACCTGCAGACCGTCGGGCCCGGAAACACCCTCCGCAACGCACTGCGCAGGTCCCTCGGCGACCCCGACCTCGACATCGTCTACCTCCGCGTCGGGAGCGGCGGCTGGATCGACGAACGCGGCCAGTCCCTGACGGCACCCGTCAGCACCGACGGGCGCTCGGTGACACCGATCGACCGCGGCGGGAAGCCGATCGCTGCGCTCATCCACGACCCGGCGCTGCTGCGCAACCGGGGGCGCCTGAAGGCCGCGGTCGACGCGGCCGCCCTGGCCTTCGAGAACGAGCAGGAGCGAGCCGACCTGCGCGCCGAGGTCGCCGACCTCCGAGCGTCGCGAGCCCGGATCCTGGAGGCCATCGACCTCGAGCGTCGGCGCACCGAGCGCAACCTGCACGACGGCGCCCAGCAGCGCCTGGTCGGAGTGGCCCTGATGCTGCGGCTGGCCGGCAACCGGTCGATCGCCGACGCTGCGCTGGCGGCGATCCTCACCAGCGCGGCGGGCGAGCTCGACGGCGCCATCGGCGAGCTGCGCGAGCTCTCCCGCGGCATGCACCCGGCGATCTTCGGGGCCACCGGCCTGGTCGGCGCGCTCGAGTCACTGGCCGAGCGGCCGGGACTGCCGGTCGAGCTCCGGGTCGACGTACCGACTGCCCTGTCGGACCTGGTTGAGGTCGCCGCCTACTACGTCGTCGCGGAGGCGCTCACCAACGCCACGAAGCACGCCGACGCCACCCACGCCGTGGTCGAGGCCACCCTCACCGCGGCGGGCCTGCGGATCGCGATCACCGACGACGGTCGCGGCGGCGCCGCACCCTCACCGGGCTCGGGGCTCGAAGGCCTGTCCGACCGCGTCGCGGTCCTCGGGGGGCGACTCGAGATCGAGAGCCGTGCGGGGGAAGGCACCACGATCAGCGCCTGCATCCCGCTCGCCGACCACCCGGTCACCGTCCGCGACCCGTACAGCCTGGCCGCCCTGCGCTGGGTGGGCTGGGAGATGTACGAGCTCCCGGCCGAGACCTACGACCAGCTCACGCAGGAGGACCAGCGATCCTGGGTACGGGCGATGTTCGCCGCGGCCGGGGGCGTCAGCCGCATCACGCCGCGCCAGCGCGAGTGGGCGCTCGGCTTCGAGGCCGCCGCGGGTGCCGCGCCGTGGGTACTCGACGACCTGCGCGCTTACGACGTCGACGAGGACCTCGAGACGGTCATGGCGTTGCCCGGGATGGCCGCGGGCGGCCGGGGTGTCCTCTACTGCACCTTGCGCATGTGTACGGCGGACGGCGACCTCACCGCCGACGAGCTGGACCGGATCACGCGGGCCGCCGACGCGCTCCGGCTCCCGCGCCAGCTCCTCACCGACCTCCGGCACCTCGTCGACCAGGAACGGACGCTCCAGGACCAGCGCTTCGAGCTGCTCGTGGCGCCCGCGCTGACCCGGCCCCTCACTTGAAGCGGTTCCACTCCTCCAGGACGACCAGCGTCTTGGTGCTGGAGATCTGACCACCCGAGCGCAGCTGGCTGACCACCCGCCGGAGGTCCTCCACGCCGTCGACCCGGATGCGCAGCAGTGCGTCGGGGTCACCGGCCAGGGTGAGCACCTCCTCGACCTCCGGGATACCGGCGACGAACTCCATGATCTGGGCGAGGTCCAGGTCGTCGGCGAACTGGAGCTCGGTCACCGCCTCGATCCCGCTGGCGATCCGCCCGTGGTTGATCTGCACCGTGTAGCGCTCGATCACGCCCATCTTCTCCAGGCGCGCGATCCGGCGCTGCACGGGCGCGACGGTCAGTCCGACGATCCCCGCGATCTCCCGCAGGGGGCGGCGGGCGTTCTCACGCAGGAGATCGAGGATCGCGCGATCGGTCCGGTCGAGAACAGCTTGGTCGGTCACGCAACAAACACTACGTCGGACAGGTCAGTCGTTGCGCCCAGCAGTGCGTGTTCATCCCTTTCCTCGTCTGATCGCGGCAAAGAAGGCCCGCATGTCATCGGTCAGCTCGACGATCTCGACGTACGGCGCCCCCCAGCGAGCGCCGTCGACGTACGCGAAGGACATCAGTCCCCCGGCCATCACGCCCTGCTGGACGATCTCCAGGTCGGCGCTGCGTGCGCGTTCGAGCGCGGCCGCGAGGTCGTCGGTCTCGAAGCAGAGGTGGTGCAGGCCGCCGCGCGACCACTCGGGTCCCGCCTGGTCGAGGAACTCCGAGTAGATCGACTTCCCCGCCACCGGCTGGATCAGCTCGAGTTGCAGGTCGCCGGCGTAGGCGAGCGAGACATGGGCGGTGAAGTCCGCAGGGGCCCCCCGGTAGGTCGCCTCCCCGGGGCCGAAGTGGACATCGACCATCCGCGTCCACTCCCCGACGCCGAAGTGGTCGGCATGGAAGGCCTCGGCGGCCTCGATGTCGGCGACCACCCAGCAGAGCTGGACAACGGGACCGGAGACGATGGTCATCGCGGACCTCTCTTCAGTTGATCACGGGACTTCCACGGAAGGCATGATTAAGACATTTGCTTTATTCTGTCAAGTCACCCACCTAGGATGGGCCCATGACCGTCACCCGTCCCGACGCGACCGCACAGCCCTCAGGCTCGACCGGCGCACGCGACCTGCTCCTTGCCGCCGCAGAGCGGCTGATCGGCGAGCGCGGTCTCGAGGTGTCGCTCCGGGAGATCGCGGTGGCTGCCGGCCAGCGCAACAACTCCGCCGTGCACTACCACTTCGGCACCCGGGACGCCCTCGTGGAAGCGGTCGTGGAATTGCGCCAGCAGGCCCTGGAGCAGGAACGACTGGAGCGCCTGGTCCAGCTCGACGCCGACGGCGGCACGGACCTCCACTCCCTCGTCGAGGTCCTCGTCGCACCTGCATTCCACACG
Organism: Nocardioides sp. CPCC 206347; assembly: GCF_048654605.1. NCBI lineage: Bacteria > Bacillati > Actinomycetota > Actinomycetes > Propionibacteriales > Nocardioidaceae > Nocardioides > Nocardioides sp. CPCC 206347. The sequence continues at coordinate 362,418 of NZ_JBMCYZ010000004.1, read as the reverse complement.
CCGTACGCCATGGGCGCCACCCACTACGCCCGGTTCCTCGAGAAGGTCCGGGACCACCCCGCCCTGGAGAGCTCAGCGCTGGAGAGCCGCCAGTGGCCGGCGACCAAGATGCTGATCGGCCGGATGGCCAAGGCCCTGGACGATCTCCCGCCCCGGCTGGTCGAGCTTCGACTGCGGTCGATGATGTCGGCGATGTTCGCGCTGCTCGCCGACGCCGAGCGGCAGCTGGAGCGGGCAGGGCGGCGGCCGAAGGCGGCCGCCGCCGCGCCGGTGGTCGACATGCTGGTCGGCATGCTCACCGCACCGCAGGCTCCCTGACTGTCCGGTGCTCGCAATCTCCGCGACGGGAGATCGGCGCCACCCCCCAGTGGCGCCGATCTCCCGTCGTCACGGTCGCGGGTGCGCCATCAGGAACGACCAGGCCTTGGCGTGGAGGTCGTCCAACGCGGCGCCGGTCGGGTAGGCATGCCCGTTGGCGTGCGCAGAGCCGTAGGTCCGCCACAGCACCCGGACACCGTCGTCACAACCGCCGTGGACAGAGCCGTTCGCGCCGTACGGGTTCGGGTCCGCCGTACCGGTCGTCGAGCAGCCGTTCCTGGCGACCCACCAGTCCTTCTGATGAGCGCTGAGTGAGCCGAACAGTGGGTCGCTCTCCGCACCGAAGGCGGCGAATCCAACGCCACGACTCAAGGTGCACGGGTTGTTGAAGTAGTCGAGCGACGACGAGATCGTGCTGGCGCCGGCAGCGAAGGTGCTCTCGGCGTCGCACAGCATCCGCTGCGCCATGAAGCCCCCGAGCGAGCCGCCCTCGACGAAGACCCGGTCGGCGTCAACGCAGTACTTGCCCTTGATGTCGGCGACCACCTGCTTGAGGAACGCGACATCGGCCGAGCCCTGCCCCACGTTCCACGCCTGGCCCCAGGCCGAACCGGCAGGGTAGGCGACGATGAACTTCTCGCTGTCGGCGTACCCGCTCCAGCCGGAGGTGACCTCCTGGAAGAAGGCGTTCGATCCCAGTCCGTGCAGGTCGACCAAGAGAGGCGTGCTCCCGGTCAACCCCGTCGGCACGTGCAGGTTGTAGGACCGGAAGCCCTGGTCCCACCCGGCCCAGACGGTGACGGTCCTGGTGCCGTTCGTCGTGGTGGTGCTGCAGGCTGCGGCCGCCGAGCTGACCGGTGCCGCCACACCGAACAGGGCGAGCGTGCTCCCGAGCAGGGCGCCCAACAGCAGGGCTGATGCAGTACGACGTCTACGCATGATCTTCCTCCGACGATGGACAGCAGGACCAGATCCGGACGCTAATCCACTTGCTTTAAATCAGCAAGGCACGCTGCTTGATACCCTCAAGGGAGCGGCTTACGCTCTCGCTGTGCGCAAGAACCTCATCGCCGTGGCCGCAAGCGTGATCGTGACGGTGGGCCTGCCCGTCACCCTCGGCACTCCGCCCGGATCAGCCGCTGCCCCCGAAGCCCCGGCGGGGACACCGGCCACCATCCCGGCGCTGCAGGAGTGGACCCCGGCGACAGGGGCATTCACGCTCCGTGCCGACCCACGCGTCGTCGTCGCCCACGAGGACGCCGACGCACTGGGCGCGGAAGCGCACCTCCTCGCGACCGATCTCGCCCGGATGACGACGACCACGCCGAGCGTCGCCACCGGCGCCGTACCCCGGCCCGGCGACGTCGTACTGTCGCTCGACCCCGATCCCACGCTGGGCACGGAAGGCTATCGACTCGACGTCGGCGACACCTTCGCGATCACGGCACCGACGACGACCGGTGCCTTCTACGGCGGGCGGAGCCTGATCCAGCTGATGCGCCAGGGCACCACCGTCCCCGCTGGCGCCGCGACGGACCAACCGCGCTACCCCGATCGGGGGCTCATGGTCGACGCCGGGCGCCGCTACTTCCCGCCCTCGTTCTACCACCGCCAGATCCGGCAGATGGCCTACCTCAAGCTGAACCTGCTGCACCTCCACCTCAGCGACGATGCCGGGCTCGGCGTCGAGAGCACGCGGCACCCCGAGTCAGTGGCTCCCCAGCACCTGACGAAGGACGAGATCCGCGACATCGTCGAGCTCGCGCAGCAGCACCACATCCGGGTGATGCCCGAGATCGACATGCCGGGACACATGACCGGCATCCTTCGCAGCCACCCCGAGCTCCAGCTGCGGAACGCGTTCGGCCAACCGCAGGCCAGCCGACTGGACGTCACCTCTCCCTCTGCCCGCGCGTTCGCTCGCGACCTGATCGACGAGTTGCTGCCACTGTTCCCCGACGCCGAGTGGCACATCGGCGCGGACGAGTACATGCCGGCCTACGAGTACCCGCTCCATCCCGCGCTCGCGACCTACGCGCGAAAGAAGTTCGGGCTGTTCTCCAACGGCAAGGACGCCGTCCATGACTTCGTCAACGAGATGGCGGCCCACCTCCGGGCGAATGGCCGCGCCCCACGCATCTGGAACGACGACGCCGGCGGAGGCTTTGCCGTGCGCCTCGACCCCCGCATCGTGGTCGAGTGGTGGACCGACTTCACGCCCCTTTCGGGCCTGATCCCGCCCAGCCCCCAGCGGTTGCTCGACCGTGGGCACCGGGTCCTGAACAACGGCTGGTGGCCGACGTACTACGCGGCTCGCGGCCTGCCGGCCCCCGACTTCAACCAGGCCTACGACAAGTGGCGAGTGCACGACTTCTACGGAACCCTCTACTACAACTCGACGATCCAGGCGCCCCCACAGTCGGTTCGGCCCGACGAACCGGACAACCTCGGCTCCAAGCTCGCGATCTGGAGCGATGGCCCGGTCATGACGGACCAGCAGATCCTCGACGGAAGCCTGATCGGCCTGCGGGTCGTCGCCCAGAAGACCTGGAAGTCGCCTTCGCCCGCCGGCTACGACCGGTTCGTCGCGATCGCCACGGCCATCGGTGACGCGCCAGGCACTGCCGAGGACTGAAGCGCGTCGACTGCGCAACAAACAGGAGGCTCTGCATCCGATCCGTTGCGCGGTACTGGCCTCAGACCCTCCGCGGATTGCGGATTGTCGCCAAACTCGACGACACAGGTTGTGATCCACCCCACCGAAGGCGCACGCTCGTGCGCGTGACCGAATTGTTGAACCGCCCGGCCTCCGAGCCGACGCCGTCGTACGACCTCGACGACCGGTTCCGCGTGGGTGCACCCCCAACGCTGCTGACCGGCGTGCAGGCCATCGCGCGCCTGCTCGTCGAGCACCGCGCCCTGGACCGCCGCCGCGGACTGCACACGGCGTCGTTCGTCTCGGGCTACCAGGGCAGCCCGCTCGGTGGCCTCGACAAGATGCTCGCCGACATGCAGGACGTCCTGGACGAGAACGACATCCGCTTCGTCCCCGGCCTCAACGAGGAGCTTGCCGCCACGGCCGTCTGGGGCAGCCAGGTCGACCTCCCGGCCGCCAACGCGACGCACGACGGCGTCACCGGTTTCTGGTACGGCAAGGGACCGGGCGTCGACCGCGCCACCGATGCCCTGCGCCACCTCAACATGTACGGCGTCAACCGGCGCGGGGGCGCCGTCCTGCTGGTCGGAGACGACCCCGCCTCGAAGTCCTCGACCGTCCCGGCCGTGAGCGAGCGGTCCCTCGCCGCGCTGGGGATTCCCGTCCTGTTCCCCCGCAACGCCAGCGAGATCGTGACGCTCGGGCTGCACGCGATCGAGATCTCGCGGGCCTCGGGCTGCGTGGTCGCCCTCAAGATCGTGGCCGACGTCGCGGACGGCGCCTGGGTCGTCGACGGCACCGACCTGGACGTCTCACCGGTCATCCCCGCCATCGAGTGGAACGGCCTGCCCTACGTCTACACCCAGAGCCCGATCGTGCTGCGCCCCGCGATGATCGTCGGGGCCGAGGCCGAGCTGGTCGGCCCCCGCACGGAGGTGGTGCGCGCGTACGCCGCCACGAACCACCTCGACGTCGTCGACGTCGACGTCACGGGCGCGAGCACCGGGTTCATCGCGTCCGGGAGCTGCTACGACTCGATGCGCCAGTCGATGACGGACCTCGGCATCACCGACGAGGCGCTCGCCGCGGCAGGCATCCGTGTGCTCCGGCTCGGCATGATGAGCCCGGTCGACCCGTCGGTCATCCACCGGTTCGCCGACGGACTGGACCGCATCGTCGTCATCGAGGACAAGACCTCGTTCATCGAGGCCCAGATCCGCGACATCCTCTACGGCACGCCCGCCGCCCCGCAGGTCCTCGGCAAGCGCGACGCCGCCGGGATGCTGCTGGTGCCCGCGGACGGCGAGCTCACCTCCGGGCGGCTGCTCGCGCCCATGCGCCACCTGCTCCAGGGTGTCGTCGAGCTGAAGCCGCCGGCCGCGAAGCGCACGCCGCTGCCGCTGCTCTCGGCCAGCCGCGGCGCGTACTTCTGCAGCGGTTGCCCCCACAACCGCTCCACCGTGATCCCCGAGGGCTCGATGGGTGGTGGCGGCATCGGCTGCCACGCCATGGTGACCATCTCCGACCGCCCGGAGAGCGCCGTGACCGGCGTGACCCAGATGGGCGGCGAGGGCGCCCAGTGGATCGGGCAGGCGTGGTTCACCGACGCCCCGCACATCTTCCAGAACGTCGGCGACGGCACCTTCTTCCACTCCGCCCAGCTGGCCGTCCAGGCCTGCATCGCGGCCGGCGTGAACATCACCTACAAGGTGCTCTACAACGACGTCGTCGCCATGACCGGCGCCCAGGACGCCGAGGGTGCGCTGTCCGTGCCGAAGCTGACCCACAAGCTGCACACCGAGGGCGTCGCGAAGATCATCATCTGCGCCGACGAGCCCGACCGGCACCGCAAGCGCGACCTGGCGCCCGGCACCCTGCTGTGGGACCGCGACCGCCTCGACGAGGCGCAACGGATGCTGCGCGACATCCCCGGCGTGACGGTGCTGATCTACGACCAGCACTGCGCCGCCGACGCGCGCCGCCAGCGCAAGCGCGGCTCGCTGCCCACCCGCACCAAGCGGGTCGTCATCAACGAGGCCGTCTGCGAGGGCTGCGGCGACTGCGGCGTGAAGAGCAACTGCCTCTCCGTCCAGCCCGTCGACACCGAGTACGGCCGCAAGACCCGCATCGAGCAGACGTCCTGCAACACCGACTACAGCTGCCTCGACGGCGACTGCCCGTCGTTCGTGACCGTCGAGACGGCACCCCGCACCCGTCGTACCCTCCGCAAGGCGAAGCGCCAGGAGACCCGGACGACCAAGGCCGCGAAGAAGAAGCGGACGTACCCGACGCCGCCGACCGTCGCCGCCAGCCCGGCCGAGGAGCGGGTCACCGCGACCCAGAACGTCTTCATGGTGGGCATCGGCGGCACCGGCATCGTGACCGTCAACCAGGTCCTCGCGACCGCCGCCCTCCGGGCCGGGTACGCCGTCGAGTCGCTCGACCAGACGGGCCTGAGCCAGAAGGCGGGGCCGGTCGTCGGGCACCTGCGGTTCGCCGACGGCGACCTCGAGCCCGCCAACCGGCTGACCCCGGGCTCGGCGGACTGCTTCCTCGGCTTCGACCTGCTCACGCTCGCCGAGGACCGCAACCTCGTCTTCGGCAGCGCCGCCGCGACCCGCACGGTCGTCTCGACCAGCCGCACCGCCACCGGTGCGATGGTCCACGACGTGACCGTCCAGCACCCCGAGGAGGCCGGCCTCCTCGACCGCGTCCGGACCGCGAGTGCCGAGCTGTTCGACTTCGACGCCCTCGAGGCGGCGGACCGGATCTTCGGCAACACCGTGGCCGCGAACTTCCTCCTCGTCGGTGCAGCCCACCAGACCGGTGCGCTCCGGCTGCCGGCCGCCGCCATCGAGGAGGCCATCGGGATCAACGGCACCGCCGTCGCGGCCAACATCGCGGCCTTCCGGTGGGGACGCGCCGCGGTCGCCGACCCGGCCGCCTTCCGCGCCGCCAACGAGCGGACCGCCGTCGTCCGCGAGCGGCCGGTCCCGGCATCCGTCGCGGCGTCCGGCCTCGACGGCGAGCTGCTGCGCCTGGTCAGCCTGCGCGCCGCCGACCTCGTCGACTACCAGGACGAGAAGCTCGCCGACGGGTACGTCGCGCTCGTGGCCCAGGTCGCCGCGGCCGAGCGTGCGGTGACGACCGAGACCCGGTTCAGCGAGGCCGTGGCCCGCCACCTCTTCAAGCTCACCGCCTACAAGGACGAGTACGAGGTCGCCCGACTGCTGACCGACCCGGCCTTCCTGGCCGCGACCGGCGAGGAGTTCCCCGGTGGCACCGTGGCCTTCCAGCTGCACCCGCCGGCACTGCGTGCCCTGGGTCGCGACAAGAAGATCAGCTTCGGTCCCCGCTCGCACGGCACCCTGCGCACCCTGGCCCGGATGAAGCGCCTGCGTGGCACCGCCGCCGACCCGTTCGGCCGCGCCCACCTGCGCAAGGTCGAGCGGGAGCTGCGCGACCACTACCGCGCGCTCGTCGCCGACCTGGCCTCTGCTCCGGGCGGTCTGGCCGGCGACTACGAGCGGGCCGTGCGGATCGCCGAGCTGCCCGACCTGGTCCGTGGCTACGAGCACGTGAAGCTCCGCAACGTGGAGAAGTACGCCGCCGAGCTCACCGAGCTCGGGGTGCAGCCGCCGGCGGTCGCCCTGGCCTGATCGGAGCGCGCGTTCGTACTTTCCTAAGTCTATCGAGTAACCTCACTTTGACCGGACGGTCAGAGGAGGCGTCGTGGGACGACGAAGGACAGGCGAATTGCGGGCGGCGGTCGCCGTGAGCAGCGACGCGCTCATCGGCATCGACCAGGACGCGGTGACGCCGACGCCGCCACCCGGTGTCACCCGCCGGGTGGAGCGACCCAACGTCCTGGTGGTCACGATCGACGACCTGGCCACCATCGACATGCCGTACCTGCCGCGCGTGCGGCGGCTGATGGAGAAGGGTGGCGTGGCCTTCAGCGACGCCATCGCACCGACGCCCCTGTGCGCCCCGTCGCGCGCCTCCCTGCTCAGCGGCCAGTACGCCCACAACCACGGCGCCCTCTCGGTCAACGGCCCGAACGGCGGCTACACCGCGTTCGCCGACCACGGCACGCTCGCCACCGCCCTCCAGGCGGCGGGCTACGACACGCTCTTCACCGGCAAGTACATCAACGGCTACGGCAAGGACGGCACCGACCACGACGTGCCGCAGGGCTGGACCGACTGGCGCGCAACGGTCGACCCGTCGACGTACAGGTTCTTCAACCCGAAGCTGAACGTCAACGGGACGCTGGTGCGGTCGAAGGGCTACACCACCGACGTGATGACCCGGCACGCCCAGGACATGATCAGCGCCGACCGCGGCGACAAGCCGTGGTTCGCGTGGGTCAACTACGTCGCGCCCCACGTGGGCGGGCCGGCCGGCCCGGGCGACCCGAAGAAGCTGTACCCCGGCACCCCTGCGGGCAAGTTCGAGACCACCGTGCCCGACCCGAAGGACCGCGGCCACTACCGCAAGGTGCCCCTGCCCCTGGTGCCCAGCTCGTTCCCGGACGGCGACCCGTCCGTCCCGGCCCACGCGCCGGCCAACGCGCAACGCTTCGACGCACTGGAGAAGCGCGCGCTCGACGTCGTCTACCAGCGCAGGATCGAGGCGGCCCGCAGCCTGGACCGCGCGATGGGCAGGTTGTTCCGCACCCTGCGCCGGACCGGGCAGCTGGACCGCACGCTCGTCATCTTCCACTCCGACAACGGCTACGCCATCGGCCCGCACAACATGAACGGCAAGCGCTTCCACTACGACGAGTCGCTCCGGATCCCGCTCTACATGCGGGGTCCCGGCCTGCCGCGCGGCGTCGTGGTCGACACCGCCGTGACCGTCCCGGACCTGACCGCGACGATCTTCGCCGCCACCGGGGTCTCGGCGCCCCGGCCTCTCGACGGCGTCGACGTGCTGCCCTGGATCGACGCACCGACACAGGTACGGGTGGTGCCGGTCGCGGCCTGGCGAGCCGTCGGCGTCGGCCTCACTGCCCTCGGGATGTACGCCGGCGTCCGGGTCGGGCCGTGGACGTACGTCGAGTACCGCCGCGGCGGCGTGGAGCTCTACGACCGCAACGCGGACCCGTACGAGATCCACAACCTCGCCGACGACCCGGCGCACGCGCGGGTCCGGGCCGCGCTGGCGTCCCTCACCGCTCGGTACCGCGACTCCGGCGGCGAGACCGCCCCGCTGGAGATGTACGACGCAGCGCAGCTGGAGCGGCTACACACGCAGCCACGCCAGGACGGCGCGGACCCGGCGGTGGTCGTCGGTGTCGGCCGGCAGGTCGAGCTTCGCGAAGATGCTGTTGATGTGCTTGGCCACGGCCTTCTCGCTGACCACTAGCGACTCCGCAATCCCCGCATTGGCGCGGCCTTCGGCCATCAGGGCGAGGACCTCGCGCTCGCGCTCGGTCAGCCGCTCGATGGGCGAGTCCTTGCGGCGTTCCATCACGGCCGCCACGACCGAGGGGTCCAGCACCGTGGCGCCGTCGGCCACCCGTCGTACGGCGTCGACGAACTCGGCGACGTCGGAGACCCGGTCCTTGAGCAGGTACCCCACCGCACCCTCGCCGCTCGCCAGGAGCTCGCGGGCGTAGAGCTGTTCGACGTACTGCGACAGCACCAGCACCGGGAAGCCCGGCCGCGCCGCCCGCACCGCGATCGCGGCGCGCAGGCCCTCGTCGGTGAACGTCGGCGGCATGCGTACGTCGACCACGGCCGCATCCGCGCGGGGGTCGGCGAGCGCGCGCTCCAGCTCGGGGAGGTTGTCGACCGCGGCGATCACCTCGAAGCCCTTGGCCTCGAGGAGCTGGGTGAGGCCGGCGCGGAGCAGGGCGTGGTCCTCGGCGAGGACTACGCGGAGGGGCGGCACGGGATCTCCCAGTTGACGACGGTCGGGCCACCGACCGGGCTCGACACGGCCATCGTGCCGTCAAAGGCGGCCAGGCGCGCGGCAATTCCCTGCAGGCCGGTGCCGGTGCGCGGGTCCGCACCACCGCGTCCGTCGTCGCCCACCTCGCCCCTCAGGACGCCATCGGAGTGGTGGAGGCGCACCCAGGTCCGGGCGGCACTCGCGTGCTTGGTGGCATTGGCGAGGCACTCGGCGACGGTGAAGTAGACGGCCGACTCGACCGGTGCCGGCAGCCGTGTGTCGACGGCAAGGGAGAGCTCGACGGGCACGGCCATGTCCAGCGCCAGTGCGGAGACGGCGCCGGTGAGGCCGCGGTCGGCCAGCACCGGCGGGTGGATCCCGCGGACCACGTCACGGAGCTCGCCGAGCACCGCCGACGAGTTGGACCGCGCGTCGAGCACGAGGCGACGGGCCGTCTCGGGGTCGCTCTCGAACAGGTCCTCGGCCAGACCCAGGCTCAACGACACGGCGGCCAACCGGGCCTGGGGGCCGTCGTGCAGGTCGCGCTCGATCCGGCGCAGCTCGGCCGCCGAGTGGTCGACCACGACGGCGCGGGACTCGGTCAGCACCTGTACACGCTGCTCGAGGCGTTCGGTCCGGCCGACCGTGAGGATCGCGCGGTCGACCGTCGCCCGGGCGCGCATCAGCGGTCCGACGCCGTACCACCAGACCGGCCAGGTCACCACGCCGACGAACAGCACGAGCGCCAGCAGCGAGATCGCGAACCCGAACGTCATCGCCCAGAGCATCCAGAGGATGTCGCGCCAGGTCATCGGGTCCGTGGCGCGCGTGTGGAGGTTGCGCAGCAGCCCGCCCGGCAGGGGGTGGTACGGCGCCGCCAGCGGCATGCCGAGCAGCCGGCCCGCGATCGACCGGTGGACGCCGACCAGGGCCCGCATCAGCGGCAGCAGGCCCGCGAGCAGGAGCACTCCCACCCACACCACGACCAGCACCGCACTGACCTTGACCAGGACGAAGACGACCACCACCGGCACGAACAGCAGCAGGTGCAGCGCGGCGTACCCGGTGGCCGCCCAGGGACCGGCGCGCAGGTCGTCGGCGTGGGACGGGCCATCAGTCATGGGCCCAGTCTCTCGCGTCGGCGGCTGCCGGACAGTGGTGCAGGCACCACCCCGGGTCGGGACGCTCCACCCCTGACCCACGGCGCCCGGGGCGATTCGCTGGAGGCCACAGCTTCCCAGCCCCCAGGAGTCCCGATGTCCAACCCCCTCGCCCAGCTACCGACCCGCGCGGCGCGCTGGAGCGCCACCCATCCGTGGCGCGCCATAGGCGCCTGGTTCCTCCTCGTGGCCGTCGCCGTCGGCCTCGCCATGACCGTGTCGACCAACGAGGTCAAGGACGCCGACTACCGGATCGGTGAGTCCGGCCGCGCCGAGGCGTTGCTCGACAGTGCCGGCCTCGACCATCCGCCGACCGAGAACGTGCTGATCACCAGCAGGTCCGGCGACCTGGACGGCGCCGACGCCCAGGCAGCCGCCGCCGAGGTCGCGTCCTCGATGGCCGACGTGAAGGGCGTCGTCGGTGTCGGGGACGCCATCGCCAGCGACGACGGCAACGCCCTGCTCGTCCCGGTCGAGCTCACCTCCGACGAGATCGATGCCGAGCCGCTGCTCGATGCGACGGCCGCCGTACAGAAGGCACATCCGGGGCTGGTCGTCGAGCAGGCGGGTGACGTCACGATCGACGAAGCCATCAACGAGCGCGTCGCCGAGGACCTGCACTCCGCGGAGTTCATCAGCCTGCCGATCACGCTGGTGCTGATGCTGCTGGCGTTCGGTGCGCTGATCGCCGCCGGACTGCCCGTCCTGCTCGCCGCGACGAGCGTCGCCGCCACGATCGGGATCAGCGCACCGGTGTCGCTGCTCGTGCCCGCCGAGCCCACGGTGACCAGCATGATCGTGCTGATCGGCATGGCCGTCGGCGTCGACTACTCACTCTTCTACCTCAAGCGGGAGCGCCAGGAACGGGCCGCCGGACGCTCCACCCTCGACGCCGTCGCGATCGCCGCCGAGACCTCGGGCCACGCGATCCTCGTGTCCGGTGGCGCCGTGATCGCCGCACTGGCGGGGCTGTTCGTGCTCACCGACGTCACGTTCAACTCGCTCGCCACCGGCTCGATCATCGTGGTGGCCGTCGCCGTGCTCGGCTCCATCACCGTCCTTCCGGCACTCCTCGCCAAGCTCGGCCGCTGGGTCGACCGGCCGCGGGTTCCGTTGCTCTGGCGCCTCACCCGTCGTACGACGACCGGCTCCATCAGCGGACGGTTGCTCGGCCCCGTGGTCCGTCACCCCGTCGCCGCCCTGGTCGTCGCCTCGGTGGGCATCGTCGCGCTCGCCGTCCCGGCGTTGTCGATGAAGACCCACCAGGCCACGCCCGAGACCCTGCCCGGCGACATCCCCACGGTGCAGACGTTCAAGGCGATCACGGCGGCGTACCCGAGCGAGGGCACGTCGGCCCAGGTCGTCGTCACCGGCGCCGACCCGTCCGCCGCGAAGGCGGCCCTGGAGCGCCTCGCCGACGAGGCCGGTCGCTTCGACGACTTCGCGACGGCCGGTGCTGAAGTGCAGGTCTCCGACGACGGCAACACGTCGGTGCTCGACCTGCCGATGCCCTACGAGGAGTCCGACGACCGCGCCACTGCGGCGATCGAGCGGTTGCGGACCGACCTCGTGCCGGCCGCACTCGACGACCTCACCGGGGCGGAGCACGCCGTCGGCGGCAGCGCGGCCGAGGCGCTCGACAGCTCGGAGAAGCAGTCGGAGCGGATGCCGTTCCTGCTCGGGTTCGTGCTGCTGCTGACGATGGTGATGATGATCGCCGCGTTCCGCAGCGTGCTGCTCGGCGTGGTGTCGACCGTGCTCAACCTGGCGTCGGTGGGCGTCGCGTTCGGCATCCTCGCGGTCGTCTTCCAGCACGGCGTGGGCGAGTCGCTGCTCGACTTCACCAGCCCGGGCTTCGTCATCGACTGGATCCCCGTGTTCGTCCTCGTGGTGCTCGTCGGGTTGTCGATGGACTACCACGTGTTCGTGCTCAGCCGGATCCGCGAGCTCATCGACTCCGGTCTCTCTGCGAGGGACGCCGTCCATCGGGGCATCGCCGACACCGCCGGCGTGATCACCAGTGCTGCGGCGGTGATGGTCTCGGTGTTCGCGATCTTCGCGACACTGTCGATGATGGAGATGAAGATGATGGGCGTCGGCCTCTCGGCCGCGATCCTCATCGACGCGACGGTCATCCGCCTGGTCGTGCTGCCCGCGATCCTGGTCCTGCTCGGGGACCGGGCCTGGCCGAGGCGTCGTACTCCCGTCGCGTCGAGCGCACCGGAGTTGCCGCCCACGTCGTGGGAGTCCCAGAACGGGGTGCTGGTGCCGACCGGCCGCTGACCCTGCACGTGCCGGCCCGGTGGTTGAGGTGCGAGCGAAGCGAGCCTCGAAACCCCCGGGCCGGCAGCACTGTTTCAATGAGCCGGTGCTGCACTCCTTCCACCTGGCCGAGCTGCCGCCCCGCTCCACGAGCCGCGCGATGCTGCGCCCGCCCCGCGCGGGCGTCGTACCCGGCCTGAAGCATGCGGAGACCCTCGCGATGATGCGCCTCGGTTCACCGACCGTGTCACTGGAGCGGATGCAGCTGCGCCGGCTCGCGGTGTTCGCTGCGTGGGAGGACGAGGCCGCGCTCGAGTCCTTCCTGGCGACGCAGCCGCTCGGCCGGCAGCTCGCCACCGGCTGGCACGTGCGGTTGCAGTTCCTGCGGAGGTACGGCGAGGTGGCGGCCCTCGCGCCGCTGCCGCAGAAGGCCGGTGACTGGGACCCGGAGGAGCCGATCGTCGCGGTCACCCTGGCCCGGCTGCGCCTGCGCGAGCTGCCCCGCTTCCTCAGCTGGGGCAAGCCGGTCGAACGCCTCGTGGCCGGTCACCCGGCCGCGGTCTTCTCCACCGCCGCGATGCGCCCGCCGCACACCTTCTCCACCTTCTCGATCTGGCGCACCGTGCGGGAGATGACCGAGATGGTGCACGGGCGCAGCGAGGGAGTCGGCGAACAACCCGCCCACACGGTCGCGATGGCCGAGCAGCGCCGGCGCGAGTTCCACCACGAATCGGCGTTCATGCGGTTCCGGCCGCTGTCGGAGCACGGGACGTGGCAGGGACGAACGCTGCTGCCCTGACGGCATCGCCGTCAGGACACCTCGTCCGCTGTCCGTGGCCACCACAACCGTGGACCGAGCAGGGCGGCCCCGGCCGGGACCACGAGCGTGCGCACCACGAAGGTGTCGAGCAGCAGGCCCACCCCGATGGTGAACCCGATCTGCACGAGCGTGAGGACGCTGCCGGCCATCATCGCGAACAGGCTCGCCGCGAAGATGACCCCCGCCGCCGTGATCACGCCTCCCGTGGCTGTCACGGCGCGTGCGATTCCCTCCCGCGAGCCGTCGGGAGCCTCCTCCAGCATCCGCTTCATCAACAGCAGGTTGTAGTCGGCGCCGACAGCAACGAGGAGGATGAAGGCGATGGTCGGCACGCTCCAGTCCATCGGACGGTCGAGTGCGATCTGCCAGACCAGGACGCCCAGGCCCATGGCCGCCGCATAGGACAGCGCGACCGAGGCCAGGAGGAACCCGGCTGCCACGACGCTCCGCAGCAGCACCAGCAGGATGAGGAAGACGCCGATCAGCGCCACCACCGCGATCAGGGCGAAGTCCCCGTCATTGATCGCCTCCAGATCGGCCATCGTCGAAGCCATCCCCGTCGTGGTGACCGTGCTGTCCTCGAGCTGGGTGCCCCGCAGGCCCCGCTCCGCTGCCTTCCTGACCTCCAGGGCCCGCTCGGTCGCAGAGCGCTCGAACGCGTCCGTGTCACCGAGCACCACGAAGCGGGCGGTCCTGCCGTCGGGAGAGAGGAAGAGGCCACTGGCCAATGCGAACCGCGGGCTGTCGAGGGCCGCGGGAGGCAGGTAGAAGCCACCGATCGCCGGGTCCTTGCCAGCCCTCCCGGCCTCGCGGAGGTACGACGCAGCGCGCTCCAGGCCGCCTCGGAGCTCGGTGACCGAGACGACGATCTCCCCCGTGCCGTCCTCCACCGCCTTGCTCCCGTCGGCGACCTTGTCGGCGCCGAGCGCGAGCTCGCCGAGCTTCGACTCCATCGTTCGGGAACCCGTCTCGAGCTTCTCGACCCCCCGCTCCGCGCGTGACAGTCCCGCGTCGAGAGCACTGAGCCCACGCTCGAGATCCACGGTTCCGTCGGCGATCTGGCGAGCGGCCGTCGCGGCTTCACTCAACCCGGGCAACAGCTGGTCGCGCTCGCCCTCGTAGACCTGGCGGACTCCGTCACGAGCGGCCTTGCAGACCGGGTCCAGCGAGCAGGTCAGGCTGCGCTTCAGGGCGCCGTATGCCAACCCCAGGCCGTCGACCGCGACCTTGGTCTGGGTGTGCGCCAGCTCGAGCCCGTCAGCCAGCTGGTCGGCACCGACGCGCAGCCTTTCGCTGCCCGCCAGGGCCTTGCCGTTGCCCGTGGCCAGGCGTTCGACACCGGCCTGCAGCTGACGGACTCCCGCCACCAGCTGACCCGCGCCGTCGACGGCCTGGTCGGCCCCGTCGGCAACGGCGACGGTCCCGTCGCTCACCTGGCCGGCACCCTCGGCGAGCCGTTCCGCGTCGGCTTCACCCTCACGAAGGTCCTCGCCGGCGCCGTTGAGCCGGTCGCCGACCTTCTCGGCCTGGTAACCGAGCGAGGCCTCGGTGATCGTCGCGCCGAGCGGTCGGGTCACCCCACGGACCGACACCACTCCCGGGGTCCGTGCGACGGCGGCCGACATCTGCTCCAGCGCAGCGAGATCCTTCGCGTTGCGGAGGTCGTGGTCGGCGGTCACCAGGACGTAGTCGGGAAGGGTCTCGTTGAGCGGAAAGTGTTCGCCGAGCAGCTGGTACCCGATGTTGCTCTCGGTGTCGTCCGGCTGCACGGACGCTTCGTTGAAGCTCGGTTGCAGCAGCGGGTAGAAGCAGGCCAACCCGATCAGCGGAACCAGACCGGCCGCAAGCACTCGTGCGGGCCGCGCCACCACGACCCCCGCGATGCGCTCCCACCCCGTCGGCCCCGTGGCGCGAGGTCGTGGATCCAGCCACCCCCGCACGCCCAGCAGGCCGATGAGTGCCGGCATCAGCGTGAGCGAGAGGACCAGCGTCGCCACGATGCTGACGGCGATCGCTGGACCGGTGGTGAGGTAGATCCCGACGTCGGCCAGAGCCATGCAGGCATTTGCGAGGACGACGGTCATCGCGGAACCGATGATGACCGGTGCGACGCGACTGCAGGCCTGGACGGCGGCCTCTCGCGGCGCAACCCCTTCCCTGCGCAGCTCCTGGAAGCGACTGACCAGGAACACCGCGTAGTCGGTGGCGGCCCCCAGGACCACCGCCGTCAGGAACGAGGCAGTGAAGGTCGAGACGTCGAAGGCATGGCCTCCCAGGAGAGCGGTGAGACCTCGGGCACTCGCCAGGGCGATCCCGATGAATCCCAGGATGAGGGAGGTGATCAGGACCGATCGGTAGATGAGCATAAGGATGATCGCGATCAAGGCAACCGTCACGAAGGTGATGTGCAGGATGCTGTGCTCCACCTCGACGGACATGTCCGCGATCGTCGCCGCCGGTCCGGTGACGACCACGTTCAGGCCGGCCGGCTGGTTCTCCCTGACGATGTCCCGAACCGCGTGGATCTGGCCGAGTGCGGCCGGTGCGCCGACGTCGCCGGGAAGGCCGACCTGGACGTAGACCGCCTCACCGTCGCGGCTGGTCACCGCCTTCATGATCTCGGGACTCTTCGTCACGTCCTGGACGAACGCGACGTTCTCCTCGTCCGCTCGGAGGTCCTTGAGGAGCTGGCCGAAGTAGGCCTTGTCCGCCCGGGTGAGACCGCCGTCGCGCTCCAGTACGACGAAGACGGTGCCGAGGCTGCGGCCATTCCCGAACTCACGATCCATCGTGCGAAGGGCCTGCACTGCAGGTGCCTGCGGCGGGACCACCGGTGTCGTGTCCTTCGCCATCACCTGCTCCAGCTGGGGGACCAGCACGTTGACCAGTCCGACCAGGGCCAGGCACGCCACCAACACCGGCAGGGGTCGCCGAATACAGGTACGGGCCAGGGTGACCATCCAGCGACTGGGCTCGTGCGCCATGGCGTGCACTCCTTGCGATGCGCCGTAGCGCCGTCGACGTCTGACCCGTCGATCGGGTCCTGTGACACTGTCAAGTGCGCGATGTGACAGTGTCAACCAAAACCCCCTGTGATCGCAGCCACGCGTGCCCCACCGGGGATGGCTCGAGTTGACTCCGTGTCGGTGGCGCACCACGATCGGAGCGTGCCGAAGCCCCGACCCAGCGCGGACCTGGCACCCGGTTCCCTCCGGGAGCGCCTGCTGGTGGCGACCGCGGTCGAGGTGTCCGAGGTCGGGGTCGACGGTGTCAGCCTGCGTGCCATCGCTCGTCGCATCGGCGTCTCCCACCAGGCGCCGGCCCATGTCTTCGGCTCTCGCAGGGGGCTTCTCACGGCGCTGGCAACCGAGGCCGTGGTCCGGATGCGTGACGAGCTGATCGCCGCCGCCGAGGAAACGCGGGCGTCGGGCAAGAGCGGCGCGCAGGTGGTCGTCGCCATCGGCCAGCACTACATCGAGGTCGCACTGCGCGAACAGGCACTGTTCGCGCTGGCCAGCCGCTCCGAGGTGCTCGACCTGACCGACCCCGACCTGGTACGCGCGCGCAACGAGGCCTGGCTGGTGCTCGTCAACGCCGTCACGGACGCCCAGGCCGAGGGTTGGCGGGAAGGTCAGCCGACCAACGTCGTGGCTCTCATGTGCTGGTCGCTGGTGCAGGGACTGGCAGTGATCTACCGCGACCGGCTTGCCCCTGAGGAGATCGCGACACAGTCGCCTGAGGACCTGGCCCGGAAGATCGCAGACCTGCTCTGAGGTTCGCTCTCGTCCCAGCGACGGGGACGTGCCTCCCGGAGGACGGACTGGTCAGAACGGCCGGACGGGGAGCGGCTTGATGAACGGGTCGAGGAGCCTGGCGGTCATCTCCACGGTCAGCACCTCGGTGGCATCGAGCGGGATGACCTGTCGCTGGGACTCGTCGATCTCCCACACGTCCTCGCCAACCAGGCGGCCCTCGTCGTCGTACGGCCAGATCATGTGCTCGACGTTGGCGACCAGGTAGTGCGCGTCCGGGTCAGCGGGAGCACCGGCTTCGACGAGCAGGCGGCCGGGTGTCTGCTGGTAGATGGTGGCGGTGGAGACGATCATGTTGTCCCCAACCGCGAGCTTCTCGTCCTCGGCGTAGAAGACGCACTGGGCTGTCCGGGACCACTCCTCGTACACCGCCTGCACGGCCTCGGCGCCGTCGAGAACGGTGCTGATGCCGAAGACGTTGAAGTGGTAGACGGGGTGCTCGACGGTCATCTCCGGGGCGAAGATCTCCTTCCAACGCCCGGCCATCTCCAGGTAGCGGTGCCGGTTGTAGGCGTGCAGCAGCCACCGATGGCGCGGGTTCTCCGTCGTCTCGAGCAGGCGCTCGACGGCGATGTTGGTCTGGGTGATGTCGAAGCGGCTCATCGGGGTCTCCTGGTCGGGTGGCGCTGGGGTGCCACCAGAATCTCGTCGCAACGACCCGTGGGTCTTGACCCAGGACGACTGATTCTTGACTCTGGGTGACATGTCGCTGATCCGCGGGACCTCGCTGCAGGGGTTCGTCGAGCTCGTAGACGAGCTGGGTGCGGACGCAGAAGGCCTGCTCCGGTTCGCGCACCTGAGCCCCGAGGTGGTCGGCCGCCACGACGCCTTCGTCGACTACCGAAGCGTCATCAGCGTCCTCGAAGCCGCCGCTCGAGCGACCGGCACAGGTGACTTCGGGCGTCGCCTCGCGGACAGGCAGGGGCTGGACATCCTGGGGCCCCTCGGCGTGGCGGCCCGCACCGCACCGACGGTCGGGGCTGCGTTCGGGTCGATCGAGAAGTACATGACGGTCTACAGCCCGGCCATCGCCATCACCGTCACCCATGAGCCGGGCCACCGTCTGGCCACCTTCGAGTGGCGGATCATCGTCGACCGCCCGCCCGCACATCGACAGTCGGCCGAACTGGCGTTGGGAGTGACCTGCCGGGTGTTCCGCCTCCTGTCCGACCCGGACTTCGTACCGACCTCGGTACAACTGCGTCACGATGCCCTGACCGACCGGTCCGGGTACGTGCGCTACTTCGGTTGCCCGGTGGAGTTCTCCGCGAGCACCTACGGCTTCCGGTTCCCGGCCGCGGTCCTGGCCCGCCCGCTCGATGCCGACAGCGCGGTCCACGCCGTCGTGGAGGACTACCTGAGCACCGTCGTGGCCCCGACCACGACCAGCGTGGTCGATGCCGTCACCCGGCTCGTTCGCACGATGCTGCCGACCGGCGGGCTCGACCTGGACCTGGTGTCCGAGCAGCTGGCGCTGCACCGCCGCACGCTGCAGCGCCAGCTCGCGGAGCGCGGCGTCACCTTCGCCGGGCTCGTCGACCAGGTACGTCGCGAGGAGGCCGCGCGCTATCTGCGCGAGACCGACATGCCCCTGGGCCAGCTGGCCGGCGTCCTGGGCCTGAGCGAGCAGAGTGCACTGACCCGGGCCAGCAGGCGCTGGTTCGGAGCCTCTCCGTCCCACGTCCGCAAGCACGGTCCAGACCCGGCGGCCGTCCTGAGGGAGGAATGAAGTCCACGGGCGGCGATCCGAAAATGAACGAAGCCCCGGATCGATGACCCGGGGCTTCGTCTCACGTGCGCGAGGGGGGATTTGAACCCCCACGCCCTTTCGGACACTGCGACCTGAACGCAGCGCGTCTGCCGTTCCGCCACTCGCGCGTGAAGCGTCGGCAAGGTTATCCCAGTCCTCACCGCTCGCCCAAAACCGGGTGACGAACCGCGGGGTCGCGGACGATGTACCGGGTGCGGAAGGGTGCCACCGATACGATCGAGAGACCCGTCAGGCGACCTCGGAAGGGAGGGCACCCCACGTGGGGGGACTGCAGCGCTTCGAGCAGCGCCTCGAGCAAGCGATCTCGGGCGCCTTCGCGCGCACCTTCCGGAGCGCCGTCCAGCCGGTCGAGATCGCGGCCGCTCTCCAGCGCGAGCTGGACAACAAGGCGCAGGTGCTGTCGCGGCACCGCCGACTGGTGCCCAACAGCTTCGCCGTCGAGCTCTCCCCGGGCGACCTGGAGCGGCTGGGGCCCTACGACTCCGCGCTCGAGACCGAGCTCGTCGAGCAGCTCACCGAGCACGCCGAGCTGCAGTCCTACGTCTTCCCCGGCCCGATCCGGATCGTCTTCGAGGCCGCTGACGACCTCGGCACCGGGCGGTTCCGGGTCCGCAGCCAGGCCGAGGCCACCGTCACCGGTCACTCGCGTCGCGGCGGCAACCAGCGCACCCGCGCGGTCATCGAGGTCAACGGCACCCAGCACCCGCTGCAGCCGCCGGGCCTGGTGGTCGGTCGCGGCAGCGAGGCCGACATCCGGATCAACGACCCGGGCGTGAGCCGGCGGCACGCCGAGTTCCTGATCAGCACCCAGTCCGGTGACGGCTTCGCCCCCGGCGAGGGGCCGCTCCTCATCGAGGTCCACGACATGGGTTCCACCAACGGCATCCGGGTCGACGGACAGAAGGTCGCCCGCGCCGTGCTGCGCGAGGGCTCCCGCGTCCAGATCGGCCACACGTCGCTCGTACTTCGAATGCTCGAGGAGGCGGCCGATGTCTGAGCTGACCCTGTTCCTGGTCCGGATCGCCTACCTCGCGATCCTGTGGATCTTCGTCCTCTCCGCCATCTCGGTGATCCGGTCCGACATGTTCGGTGCGCGGGTTCCCGCGCCCGCCAGCCCCGGCAAGCAGCCCAAGCCGGCGAAGGCCCCCGCCCCGCGCCGCGGCCAGCCCAAGCAGGTCGCCGTCGTCCAGGGCGTCAACACGGGCATCGTCGCCGACCTCGCGCACGCGCCCGTCCTCATCGGCCGCGGCAACGACGCGGCCATCCGGCTCGACGACGACTACGTCTCCACCCGGCACGCACGGATCGTGTCGTCCGGCGGGCAGTGGTACGTCGAGGACCTCGGCTCCACCAACGGCACCTACATCGGCAGCCAGCGGCTCACCCAGCCCGTCCCCGTGGGCCTCGGCTCGCAGATCCGGATCGGAAAGACCATCGTGGAGCTGAGGAAGTAGATGACCGAACCGACAGCACCGGACGGTCCCGAGGCTCCCCTCCCGCCGCCCGCCCCGCCGATCGCCGAGCCGCTTCCCGAGCCCACCAGCGACCGCCCCGTCGACCCGGACCCCATCTCGGGCCCGACGGTCGAGAACGACACGGTCCTTCCGCCGGTCCCGGTCGACACCGTCGACGCCCCCACTCCCGCGCCGCGGCCGGCCCTGGCGTTCAGCTTCCACGCGGTCTCCGACGTGGGCCGGGTCCGCAAGGACAACCAGGACTCCGGGTACGCCGGCCCGTGGCTGCTCGCCGTCTGCGACGGGGTCGGGGGTGCGGCCCGCGGTGACATCGCGTCCAGCACGGCCGTCAACGAGCTGCGCCAGCTCGACGAGGCACCCGGTTCGGTCGACCTGATCCACCGGATCACCGACGGCCTCAACGAGGCCCACGTCTCCATCGGCGCCCAGGTCGACCAGGACCCCTCGCTCAACGGCACGAGCACGACGGTCACCGTCGGGCTCTTCGACGGCGCCCGGCTCGCGCTCGGGCACGTCGGCGACTCGCGCGCCTACCTGTACCGCGACGGCGAGCTGTCCCAGCTCACCAGCGACCACACGTTCGTCCAGAGCCTGATCGACGAGGGCCGGATCACCGAGGAGGAGGCGCGGGTCCACCCGCACCGCAACCTCATCCTCAAGGCCCTCGACGGCCTGCACGACGTCGAGCCGGACCTTTTCACGATCGAGCTCGTCGCCGGCGACCGCCTGTTCTTCTGCAGTGACGGCGCGTGCGGTGTGCTCGACGACCCGCGGATCACCGAGATCCTCGCCGACGGGACCCCCGAGTTCTCGGCGGTCGAGATGGTCCGGGCCAGCCTCGAGGCCGGCAGCTCCGACAACGTGACCTGCGTGGTCGCCGACGTCCATCTCGCTCCCCAGGCGGGCGACACGGCCGTCGTACCCCCGGAGGCGCAGGTCGTCGGCGCTGCCGCCGAGCTCAGGCACCGCCGTCCGCGGGCCCTGTTCCGCGGCCATCGCTCCGGTGACACGGGCGAGCTCGAGCCGATCGACGAGGAGATCCTGCCCGGCGTCGAGTACGCCATCCGCGCCGATCCGCCGCCGGACCCCGAAGCGGTCCGCTACGCCCTGCAGCCCCCGCCGCGGTTCACCTGGGCGCGCCGCCTGCTCGCGCTCGCCGTCCTCCTCGGCCTGGTCTGGGTGGTCCTCGGTACGGCGTACTGGTGGAGCCAGCGGCAGTACTACATCGGCGAGGAGAAGGGTGAGGTCGTGCTCTTCCAGGGCGTCGACGTCCCGGGCCTCTCCGACGTCGTCTGGCGCCCCGGCCTGTCCTTCGACGACCTCAGCCAGGCCGACAAGAGCGCCGTCGACGGCCGGCTGAACTACGACAACTACGAAGACGCCGTCAAGAAGCTGCGCCAGCTCGGCGACCAGACGGACCCGGCGCCGAACGACGACCCGACCGAGGAGCCCTCCGTCACGCCCCCGACGTCCACCACCACGTCCGCGCCGCCGCCCACCACGCCCGCCGGCGAGGCGAGCGACTTCGGCAGCCCCGACGGCTCCTGAGCGAACCGCGACGGCACTGACATGGCCACCAACTCAGCCCTGATGGGCTTCGTCCACCGCCGGAGGCGGGGCGCGGAGCTCTTCTTGCTGGTCCTCGCGCTGCTCGTCGGCGTCGGCGCGTACGCCGCCGTCGGGCTCGGCGTCGACGGCGAGGTCCCGACGAACCTGATCGGGTACGGCGGCTGGTTGACCCTGCTCGTCGTCGCCGCCCACGTCGCGGTCCGCAGGGTCGCGCCGTACGCCGACCCGGTGCTGTTGCCCGTGGTGGCGGCCCTCAACGGCCTGGGCCTGGCGATCATCCACCGCCTCGACCTGGCCAAGGAGAGCGGGCTGGCCAGCCAGCAGCTGACCTGGATGACGCTCGGTGTCGTGCTGTTCATCGGCACCCTGGTGGTCCTGCCCGACCACCGGCTGCTCGCGCGCTTCACCTACACCTCCGGCCTGGCGGCCATCGCGCTGCTGATCCTGCCGATGCTCCCGGTGCTCGGCACCGAGATCAACGGCGCCCGGATCTGGATCTCGATCGGCCCGTTCAGCTTCCAGCCGGGCGAGATCGCGAAGCTGCTCCTCGTCATCACCTTCGCCGGCTACCTCGTGGTCCACCGCGACGCGCTCGCCCTGGCCGGCCGCCGGGTGCTGTTCCTGGACCTGCCCCGTGGCCGCGACCTCGGGCCGATCCTGATGATGTGGGTCGTCAGCCTCGGCATCCTCATCCTGCAGCGCGACCTCGGCTCCAGCCTGCTGTTCTTCGGCCTCTTCCTGGTGATGCTGTACGTCGCCACCGAGCGCCCGGGCTGGATCGTGGTGGGCGCGCTGATGTTCTTCAGCGGCGCCGCGACGGCCGTGCGGATCTTCGGCCACGTGCAGAACCGTGTCGACATCTGGCTCGACCCGTTCGCCGACCCGAGCGGCAGCGGCTACCAGCTGGTCCAGGCCCTCTACGGCTTCGCCTGGGGCGGCCTGATCGGGCGCGGCCTCGGTGAAGGCATGCCCGAGCGGGTGCCGTACGCCGAGTCCGACTTCATCCTCGCCGCGATCGGCGAGGAGCTCGGCCTGACCGCTGTCATGGCTGTCCTGCTGCTCTACGGACTCGTCGTCGAGCGCGCCCTGCGTGCAGCCCTGATCTCGCGCGACGGCTTCGGCAAGCTGGTCGCCACCGGCCTCGCGGCCGTGTTCGCGCTGCAGATCTTCGTAGTCATCGGCGGCGTCACCCGGCTGATCCCGCTGACCGGCCTCACCACACCGTTCCTGTCGTACGGCGGTTCTTCCCTGGTCGCGAACTGGGTGATCATCGCGATCCTGCTGCGCATCTCCGACCAGGCCCGCCGCCCGGTGCCCGACCTCAACGAGCAGCAGGAAGACCCCGACGACCAGCAGACCCAGATCGTGAAGGTGGTGCCGCAGTGAACAAGCCGATCCGCGCGGTCTCCATCTTCTGCATGTTCCTGTTCCTCGCCCTGATGGCGAACGTGACGTTCCTGCAGTTCTGGAAGGCCGACGACTACAACACCGATCCGAAGAACTCCCGGGTCGCGGCCGCCGCGTTCAGCCGTGAGCGGGGCCTGATCCTGGTCGGCGAGGAGCCGATCGCCCGCAGTGAACCGGTCGACGACCAGTACAAGTACCTCCGGGTCTATCCCGAGAAGCAGCTGTACGCGTCGGTCACCGGCTACCTCCAGCTCGGCAGCCAGACCGGCATCGAGCGCAGCCAGAACGAGGTGCTCTCGGGAGAGGACCCGCGGCTGTTCGTGAACCGCCTCGTCGACCTGCTCAAGGGCGACACCAACCAGGGCGGCAACGTCCTGCTGACCCTCGACCCGGCCGCCCAGCGCGCTGCCTACAAGTCGTTGCGCGACACCGTCGGTCCCGAGGGCGAGGGTGCGGTCGTGGCGATCGAGCCGAAGACCGGCCGGATCCTCGCGATGGTGTCCTTCCCGTCGTACGACCCGAACCAGCTGGCCTCCCACGACCGGGAGGTCCGCGAGAAGGCGTACGACCGCCTCGACGCCAGCAAGCGCCAGCCGCTGCTCAACCGCGCGATCCAGACCCGGCTCTTCCCCGGCTCGACGTTCAAGGTGGTCACCGCTGCCGCCGCGATCGAGAACGGGCTCTATGACGCCGACGACGACGTCCCCGCGGGCGCGACCTGGCAGGCCCCCGGCACGACGGGCTCCCAGAACGTGATCGACAACGAGGGTCGCAGCGGCTGCAACCCCGCGAAGATCTCGTTCTCGGCGGCGATGGAGAACTCCTGCAACACGGCCTTCGCGAAGATGGCGGTCGAGCTGGGACCGGAGAAGCTGCGCGAGCAGGCCGAGGCGTTCGGCTTCAACAGCGACTACCTGCGGGATCTCGGCCCGCAGGCGCGGTCGGTGTTCCCCGAAGAGGTCATCGACACGATCGACGGCGTCCAGCAGGACCCGCGCGATCTCAATGACGCCGAGACGGCCCGCTCCGGCTTCGGCCAGTTCTCGGTCCAGTCGACGCCGCTCCAGATGGCGATGGTGGTCTCCGCGATCGCCAACCGGGGCTCGCTGATGCGGCCCTACCTCGTCGACGAGGTGCAGACCGCGACGTTCGACGTCCTGGAGACGACCGAGCCGGAGAG
Organism: Nocardioides sp. CPCC 206347; assembly: GCF_048654605.1. NCBI lineage: Bacteria > Bacillati > Actinomycetota > Actinomycetes > Propionibacteriales > Nocardioidaceae > Nocardioides > Nocardioides sp. CPCC 206347. Next base: position 338,090 of record NZ_JBMCYZ010000004.1, on the reverse strand, counting down.
CCTCCGTGACGCGATCTCGCCCCAGACCGCGGACCAGCTCACGGACCTGCTGGTCGCGACCGTCGACGACGGCACCGCCTCGCCCGCCGCGATCGACGGCGTCAGCGTCGCCGGCAAGACCGGTACCGCCCAGCGCGGTGTGACCGGGAAGGCACCGTACGGGTGGTTTGTGTCCTTCGCGCCTGCGGAAGACGCTCAGGTCGCGGTGGCCGTGATGATCCAGGAAGCACCCGGCAAGCAGATCGCGGGCGGCCAGCTCGGCGGCCCGATCGCAAAGGCAGTGATGGAAGCGGTGTTGAAGAAGTGAACTCGGCACAGGGGCAGTTCGCAGACCAGGCAGGTCGCTATCACCTCGACTCCGTGATCGCCACCGGCGGCATGGGCGTGGTGTGGCGGGGCACCGACACGCGCCTCAACCGTTCCGTCGCCGTGAAGGTGCTCAAGCCCGAGTACGCCGACGACCCGATGTTCCGCACCCGCTTCGAGGCCGAGGCGCGCAGTGCCGCTGCCCTGCACCACCCGGGCATCGCGGGCGTCTACGACTACGGCGCCGGCGAGGTCAGCGGCAACATGCCGCCGTACCTCGTCATGGAGCTGGTCGACGGCCAGCCGCTCTCGAACCTGCTCGCGACCGCGCGCGGCAACGACCGCACGCTCGACACCGCCGTCGTGCAGGACCTCATCGCACAGACCGGCGAGGCGCTGGCCGTGGCGCACCGGGCCGGGACCGTGCACCGCGACGTGAAGCCCGCAAACCTGCTGATCACCGCCGACCGCCGGGTCAAGATCACCGACTTCGGCATTGCCCGCGCGGCCGACGCCGTGGCGCTGACCCGCACCGGATCGGTGATGGGCACCCCGCAGTACCTCAGCCCTGAGCAGGCCCGCGGCAACCCGTCCACGCCCGCCTCCGACGTCTACTCGCTGGGTGTCGTGGCCTTCGAGTGCCTCACCGGCCGGCGTCCCTTCGATGCCGAGACACCCGTCGCCACGGCCCTCGCGCACCTGCAGCAGCCCGTCCCGGCGCTGCCCTCGACGGTGCCGCCGGCGCTGGCCGCGATCGTCACGCGCGCCCTCTCCAAGGACCCTGCCGACCGCTACCCGGACGGAGCGGCGTTCGCCGCCGCCGTACGCGGGGCCGACCTGGGGGCCGGTCCGGTTCCCGGCGCGTTCCCGCCGCCGTCCGAGGGCTCCACCCAGGTCCTGCCGTCGGTCACCGGTCCGATCCCGCCGGCCACGCCGACCCACACCCCGATGCCCGTCCCCGTGCCCGCCCAGCCGATCCAGCGCCTGGACGCGCCGGGCGCCTACGCCGGCTCCCCGGAGAACCAGCGCGAGGGGCGCTCCCCGTGGCCCGTCGCGATCGCCGTCATCCTGCTCGTCATCGCCGCAGTGGTCGTGGCCGCGCTGCTGCTCGGGCGCGACCGCGACGACGACCCGGCCGCCGACGACACCACCTCCGACGTGACCTCCGAGGCCACCACGGAGTCGTCCTCGAGCGAGCCCACCGAGACCACCGAGACCACCCCCGAAGCCACCACGGTCCAGGTCGATGACACCCCGTACTCCTGCACCGCCGACTACCGCGATGCGGTGGCCGACCTGCAGGACGACGGTCTCCAGGTCACCTGGGAGCAGGACTCCACCGTCAACGACGGCACCTGCCCCGCCGACACCGTGAGCCGCTTCTCCACCAACGGCACCCTGAACGAGGGCGACCCGATCACCGTCTACTACTGGGGCCCGGTCGTCGAACCGTCCGAGGAGACCAGCCCGACCGACGAGACCACTGACCCGAGCAACCCGCTCACCGAACTCCCAGGGGGTGAAGACGGATGACGACTCCCCCCACCGAACCCGGCTCCAGCGGCACCACGGTCGGCGGCCGCTACGAGCTCGCCGAGCTCCTCGGCCGCGGCGGCATGGCCGAGGTCCGCAAGGGCACCGACACGCGACTCGGCCGCGTCGTCGCCGTCAAGCGCCTGCGCACCGACCTCGCCAGCGACCCGACCTTCCAGGCCCGGTTCCGCCGTGAGGCACAGTCGTCCGCCTCGCTGAACCACCCCTCGATCGTGTCGGTCTACGACACGGGCGAGGAACGCACCGTCGGCGGCGTCGACGACGGCGAGATCGTCCCCTACATCGTCATGGAGTACGTCGCCGGGCGGACCCTGCGCGACATCCTGCGCGAGGGTCGCAAGATCCTGCCCGAGCGCGCCCTGGAGATCACCAGCGGCGTGCTGTCCGCGCTGGACTACAGCCACCGCGCGGGGATCATCCACCGCGACATCAAGCCCGGCAACGTGATGCTCACGCCGTCGGGTGACGTGAAGGTGATGGACTTCGGCATCGCCCGCGCGATGAGCGACGCCCAGTCGTCGATGACGCAGACCGCTGCGGTCGTCGGTACGGCGCAGTACCTCTCCCCGGAGCAGGCGCGGGGCGAGACCGTCGACTCCCGCTCCGACGTGTACTCCGCCGGCTGCCTGCTCTACGAGCTCCTCACCGGACGGCCGCCGTTCGTCGGCGACTCACCCGTGGCCGTCGCGTACCAGCACGTGCGGGAGCCCGCCGTACCCCCGTCGACGCACGAGGGTGACCTCACGCCGCAGATCGACGCGATCGTGATGAAGTCGCTCGCCAAGCGCGTCGAGGACCGCTACCAGTCCGCCGCGCAGATGCGCGCCGACATCGAGCGCTACCTCGCCGGCCGCCCGGTCCAGGCGGCCGTGGCCGACAACACGGCCCTCGTGTCGCCCGTTCCCGTCGTGACGGGGCCCGCGACCAGCACGACCGACGCGCACCACGAGACCGCCGTCCGTTCGGCAGTGCCGCCGGTGCGCGACGACGACCGGCGCAGCCGGGTCGCACTGTGGGTCGTGCTCGGCGTCCTCCTCCTCGCCCTGCTCGCCACGGCAGCCGTCGTGTGGCCGAAGCTCTTCGACACCGAGGCGCCCGACGTGAAGGTGCCGTCGGTGATCGGCCTCGACAGCGACCTGGCCCGGGACCGGATCGGCGACGTCGGCCTGGCCATCGACGACCGCACCACCGAGTGCAGCGACGACTACCCCGAAGGCGGGCAGGTCATCAAGCAGGACCCGCTGGGCGACCGCTACATCGAGCCCACCGGGACGGTCTTCCTGACCCTGTCCACCGGACCCTGCGACTTCCCGCTCCCGCCGGTCACCGACCAGCTGTTCAAGGACGCCGTCAACGACCTGCTCGACGTCGGCATCCTGCGTGCGAACATCAAGAAGACCGAGTGCAAGGAGTCCGACGACCCGGCGGGCACCGTCGTCAGCCAGTCGCCCGACGCGGGCATGGCCGTCGACACGTCCGCCATCGTCGAGCTGTGCGTGTCCGACGGTCCGGCCAAGGTGCCGAACGTCGTCGGGCGCACGCAGGCGGCGGCCGAGAAGGCGATCCGCGACGCCGGGTTCATCCCTGTCGTCAACAATGCGGCCGCCGACGACGACACCCAGCCCAAGGGCCGGATCACGCGCCAGGACCCGGTCGCCGGTGAGCCGTTGCGCCAGGGCGACCGGGTCGTCCTGTACGTGTCGATCTACGTGAAGCCGCCCGAGCCGGTGGACACCGACGGCGACGGACTCTCCGATGCGGACGAGGCGACGCGGGGCACCAACCCGACGATCGCTGACACCGACCTGGACGGCGTCAGCGACGGCGCGGAGGTCACCGCCGGCACCGACCCGCTCAACCCGCTCGACCCGCCACCCGGCGGCTAGCGCAGCGGTCGGGCGTACTGCAGGTCGAGGACGGCGTCGTACGCCGGCGCCGTGACCAGGTCAGGCTCCTCGAGTGTCCAGCCGATCTGGATCTCGGGGTTGTCGGAGTCCGAGCGGTAGCGACTGACCAGCTCGTCGTTCTCCACCGAGGCGAGCAGGGCGGTCTGGTCCCCGACCGCTTCGATGACGTACGGCTGCGGGTACGGCACACCGGCGAGCTGGACGACTGGCCCCGTGCACTTGATGCCGGTGGTGCTGATGACGCGCTGGCCGGCGATCGTGACCGCCCGCGCGCCACCGCTCCACAGGGCGTTGACCACGGCCTGGATGTCCTGCTGGTGCACGACGAAGCGGTTCAGGTTCAGCCGCTTCTCGGGCGGGAGGTCGCGGTTGCGCTCGGCGGCCTCCTCGAGGAGGTCCTCGGGGCCGTCGGCGAGCGTGATCCGCAGGCCCTCGCCGCGCCGGGTGGTGAACCCGGCGGGGTCGTTGAGCTCCTCGACCTTCGCACGGGCGCTGTCGACGCCCTCGTCGCTGACGTCGGCGCCGAGCCGGTCGACCTCGGCCGACAGCGTGTTGAACTGGTCCTCGACGTCCTGGTAGTCGGCCGCTTCACCCTCGACGAGACCGGCGAGATCGTTGTAGCGACCGGGCCGCAGGTCGGTGCCGTCGCTGTTGGTGGCCGACACCGCGAGCAGGCTGCCGCACAGCACGGCAACGGCGGGCGTACCGATGCGCCAGGCCAACGAGCGGCCTGAGCGATGGCCCGTCGGACCTCCGGTGTGCGTACCCGTCATACTGACAGTGTCTACTACCCAAGTCCCAGAACGATCGAGGAGCCCTCCGTGGCCAAGTTGCCCCGCCTGTTGAAGAGCAAGGAACGCGACGTGCTCGCGCCGGACCGCGGTCCGCTGTTCACACTGCGGTTCGCGCTCGCCCTGCTGCTCATCGTCGGCGGCATCGCCTGGATCCTCTTCTACTACTTCGGCGTCCGTCCGACCGACGGCTTCGGCAGCATCAACGCCGACGGCAAGCCGAACCAGCCGACCGGGCCGTCGTTCCTCCAGGACCTCGAGGGCAAGAACTACCTGATCGGGTTCATCGCGCTGTTCCTCGGCCTGGCCATCTCGGCCCACCCGAAGACGCCGCTGGGCCGTGGCCGCGGTGTCGTGGTCGGCATGCTCGGCTGCTTCATCATCGGCCTGATCTGGATCTGCATCTTCTACATCTTCCTCACGGGCAACGACCCGAAGGACCTGGCGATCTTCAACGACCTCGGTCAGAAGAACCTGTTCGTCGGCATCGCCTTCATGGCGGTCGGCTTCACCTTCGCCACGCGTTGGGAGTGACGTCGTTGGTCGAGAAGGTTGCGTAGCAACCGTCTCGAGACCCGAACGCCGGTGGACCTCAGGGTCCGCCGGCGTTTGTCGTTCCACAGGCTTGTCCCCAGCTGTGGAGAACTACACCGGTGTTATTCATCCACAATGGTGGATAACCCTGTGGATGAAGGTGCCGCCCACGGCCGGATCAGGACAGGGTGAGCGTGCGGACCAGGGTCGCCGCGATCAGGGCGACACCCACGGCACTCAGGCCGATCACCTGGAGCTGGGTACGACGACCCTTCGGCGCGTAGGCGATGACCGCCGCGATCAGCGCGCCGCCGGCCAGGCCGCCGAAGTGGCCCTGCCACGACACGTTGGACAACGTGAACGTCAGGGCGACGTTGATGCCGATCCACATCAGCAGGCCCTGGAGCTGGCCGCCGACCTTGAGGCCGACGATGACCAGCGCGCCCATCATCCCGAAGATCGCGCCGGAGGCACCGACAGTGCTGCCGGCCTCGGCGGAGAGCCAGTAGACCGCGACCGAGCCGGAGAGGCCCGAGAGGAGGTAGATGGCGAGGAAACGGGTCCGGCCGAAGACCTGCTCCAGTTGGGGGCCGAGCACCCACAGCGCCAGCATGTTGAAGCCGAGGTGCCACGGCTCGACGTGGGTGAACATGCTGGTGAGCAACTGCCAGTACGCGCCGTCGTGGACACCAAGCACCCACTGCGCGGTGGCACCGCTGGTGCACGTCGCCGAGTCGGTGATGAACGGGTAGTACGACCCGTCGCTCTCGCGACACGAGCCCGTGGGCTGCAGCGCGAAGTGTTGGTACAGCCAGCTGCCGTACCGGCCGGTGGCCATGATCGCGATCCAGATCACGGCGTTGATGCCGATCAGGACCTGCGACGTCAGCGCCGGGTTCGTGGAGCGCGCGCCGCCGTACGCCGCTGTTGCCTGGCGGACTGACTTGCGGCCCTCGGCCACGCAGTCAGGGCACTGGAAACCGACGGCCGCGTCATTCATGCAGTCCGGACAGATGGACTTGTCGCAGCGCTGGCAGCGGATCCAGGACTCGCGGTCGGGGTGCCGGTAACAGGTCGGCACCCCGACCGGAGGGTTGGTCATTTTTCTCGGTGGTCGAGCCTGTCGTGACCCGAGGTCAGCCGACGATTTCGACGGACTCGATGACGATCGGCTCGACCGGCTTGTCGTTGCGACCGGTCGGCACGGCGGCGATGGCGTCGACGACGTCGCGGCCAGCCTGGTCGGCGACCTCACCGAAGATGGTGTGCTTGAAGTTCAGCCACGTGGTCGCGCCGACGGTGATGAAGAACTGCGAACCGTTGGTGCCGGGGCCGGCGTTCGCCATCGCGAGCAGGTACGGCTTGTCGAAGACGAGCTCGGGGTGCGGCTCGTCCTTGAACGTGTAGCCGGGGCCACCGGTGCCGGTGCCGAGGGGGCACCCGCCCTGGATCATGAAGCCCGGAATGATGCGGTGGAAGCCGAGGCCGTCGTAGAACGGGCCCGTCTTGCCGTTGCCGGCGTCGTACGCCTTCTCGCCCGTGGCGAGGCCGGTGAAGTTCGCAACCGTCTCCGGCGCGTGGTTCGGGAACAGGGTGACGTTGATGTCGCCCTTGTTCGTCTTCAGGATGGCCTGGTCTGCCATGAAATCCTCGTCTCGGTGATGGGTACGTCTTCGTGCGCGGTCGATCCTACGGGCACCGTGCTTGCGCGATGGGACATGCTGGGTCCTACCCGTACAACCACCACCGCAAGGAGTACTCGGGATGAAGAAGTTGAAGACGCTCGTGCTGGTTGCCGCACTCGGTGCGGTCGTGGCCGCCGTGGCCAAGAAGCTGCAGGGTGGCAGCGCCGAAGCTTCCCAGTGGCAGTCGGCAGGGCCGACCGCCTGACCGATCCCGGTGATGGCCGTCAGGCGGCCGGTCGCGTCTCCACCTGGAGAACAGAGGCCACCTGTCGGGCCATCACCTCCTGCGCAGTACCCACCGGCAAGTTCGAAGCCGGCTGCACCAACTGGGCACGCAACCCATCGGCCAGAGCCAGCAGGGTCACCAGCTGGTGATCGGACGGCCGCCGACCCATGGCCCGATCCATCTCGTCCGCGAGCAACTGGCGCTCGTCGTCCCGCGTCGCGGCAAGGATCTCGCCCGGTACCGGATCCCCGAGGAGGTCCCGTCCCCGGGCGACTTCATGCCAGGCCGTCCAGACCGCGACTCCCATGCGCTCGTGCTCTGTCTGCGGGAGGCGGATCTCTGGAACCTCCGGGGCGAGTGCCATCAGCGACTCACGGACCCACGTGAACCATCGTTGCCCCAGTGCCACCGATGCCATGCGGCACAGGACCGCGGTCGGCGTCTCGGTGTCGTCATGACGGTGACTCTGCAATCGCTGGTGCAGGCCCTGCGATGTCACCCCGAGGGCCTTGGCCACGGACCTGATGCTGAGCTCCTGGGCGCCACGGTCACGAAGGGTCTCCACCACGCCGTCCCCGATGATGTCGAAGGGATTCAGTGAGGCCGGCCGAAGGAACGGGCGCTCGTAGGGGGAGCTGATCAATCGCATGTGGACGACGGTGACACCCGGCGCCGACATCGACACGGACTCTCCACAAGCGAGATCGGTGGCCCCGAAACACCGCCCCATGCCGCAGGTTGATTGATATCAATCAACCTGCGAGCAGGCACCCTTCTCAGGAGCTGACGAGCTCGGGATGTTCCTCGCGCAGCCGATCAGCCACCCGGCGCTCGACCCAGAAGATCAGACCGGGGATCAGGCCGGCGATCATCATCAGGCCGAACTGCGGCAGCGTCCAGCGGGCCTTCTGCGTGAGCACGAACGCCACGGCGACGTAGACCATGTAGATCCACCCGTGCACCAGCCAGATCGGCGTCAGGTCGTCGCCGAACTGCTGCAGTCCGCTGCCGTCCTCGAGCAGGTACTTCAGGACGGAGCCGAGGGTGCCGATGACGAGAAGTACGCCGACCACGAGGGCGAGCACGCGGTAGGTGTTGAAGAGCTTGGTCACGACTGCGAGCGTACGGCGTCGCGCACGTAGCGCCACCACAGGAACCCCGCGAACGCAGCGAACACCCACCACTCGATCGCGTAGAGGATGTTGCGCAGACCGGTGAACCGGCTGGCGGGCGGGAGCTGGTCGAGCGTGGCCGCGGTGACGCCGTCGGCGAGGTCGGTGGCCAACGGCTCCTCGGTGACGACGTAGGCCTCATAGAGGTCCTGGTCCTCGTCGAGGAGCTGGAGCAGGTCGGCGATCCGCAGTGCGGGGACGACGGCGTCCTTCGGGTCGTCGTCGGGCTCGCCCGCTGCCTCCGTGGGCTGGAGCCAGCCGAGGACGTCGACCTCTCCCGACGGCGGCGGTGGCAGGTCCTCGATCGCAGTGTCGGCGGGGACCCAGCCGCGCACGACGGGTACGGCGGGCGCACCGGGCGCACCCACGCTGATCGGCGTGACCAGCCAGCGGCCCGGCTTGCCGTCGGCGCTCTCGCGGTCGGAGACGAGCACGGTGCCCTCCGCCAGGAAGGTGCCGCGCACCTCCACGGGGCGCCCGAGTCCGGCGGTCTGGAAGGGCTGGTCGGGTCCGAGGACGTCGGTCAGTGGCACCGGCTCGGCCTCGGTCAGGTCGACCCGTTCGGCCGCGCGCCGTTCCTGCCAGGCGTCGTACTGCCACAGGCCCATGCCGGCGGCGAACGCGATGCAGACCAGGGCGAGCAGGTGGGCGCCCAGCAGACGCGGGCTCCAGGGGCGCACTCTCGACTCCTGGACCACACTTGAAGCGTACTGGTCTGACCACTTGACCAGCTGGCCACATCCGGCTTACGGTCCTGCCATGGCCCTGCGACCCGTCACCCGCCGCTCCGTGTCCGATCAGGTCTTCGACCAGCTGGTCGACGACGTCGTCGACGGCGAGATCGCGGTCGGCGAAGCCCTCCCGAGCGAACGCCGACTGGCCGAGGTGCTCGGCATCTCCCGCCCCGCGGTCCGCGAGGCGCTCCAGCGGATCGGACAGACCGGCCTGGTCGAGGTCCGCCACGGCGGCGCCACCACGGTCCGAGACTTCCGGAAGTCCGCCGGACTGGACCTCCTCCCGAAGCTCCTGGTGCGCGGCGGGCGCCTCGACGCGGCCATCGCGCGCAGCGTCGTCGAGGCCCGCGCCGAGGTCGGCCCCGGCATCGCGGCGCTGGCTGCGGAACGCGGAGGCCCGGCACTGGCGGTGGCGCTCGACGCCGTCGTCCAGGACCTGGCGGCCACCGACGACGCGATCACCTGGCAGCGCCTCGCCCTCGACTACTGGGACCTGCTCGTCGACGGAGCCGACTCCCTGGTCTTCCGGCTCATGTACAACAGCCTCCGCGCGGCCTACGAGCCCGCCCTCCCGGCCCTCGCGGCCGTGCTCGCCGACGAGGTCGGACAGGTCGAGCCCTACCGCCTGCTGGCCGCCGCGATCCGGGCCGGCGACCCGGCCACCGCCCGCGCCGCCGCGACCCGTGTCCTCACCCCGACGGCGAGCTCGTTGCTCGGTGCGCTGGCCGCGTTGAGCGGAGACGACCTGTGAGCCCGCGTTCCGCTGATCGAGGAGGTCGCGCAGCGACCGTCTCGAGATCCACCCTCGCGGCCCAGCGGGTCGATGCCGACGAAGCCCGGTTGATCGTCGGCGACAAGGCCACCGGTCGTCGTACCAACCTCAGCCCGGGGGAGGTGTTCCGGGAGTACTGGAAGCACCCGAGCCCGTACCTGCTCAGCACCTGCCTGGTTGCGGCGATCACCGGCCGCGTGCTGGCCGGCCGCGACGGTGGCGGTTCCTGGTGGGAGCTCGCGATCCCGCTGGGGCTGGTCGCGATCCTGCCCGTGGTGGAGTGGCTGGTCCACGTCTTCATCCTGCACTGGCGGCCGCGGAAGCTCGCCGGCCTGACCCTGGACCCGCTGCTCGCCCGCAAGCACCGCGCCCACCACGCCAACCCGCGCGAGATCCCGCTCGTCTTCATCCCGTGGCAGGCCCAGCTGTGGCTGGCGCCCGCGTACACCGCGCTCGCCTGGGTGACGACACCCGACCCGAGCGCCATGTTCTCGCTGCTGATCGCCATCTACACGCTGATGTCCGGCTACGAGTGGACGCACTACCTGCTGCACAGCGACTACCGGCCGAAGTCGGCGTACTACCGCAAGATCTGGCGCAACCACCGCCTGCACCACTACAAGAGCGAGCACTACTGGTTCACCGTCACCTCCGCGGGTACGGCGGACCGGCTCTTCGGTACGGCGCCCGAGCCGAGCAGCGTCCCGACCTCGCCGACCGTGCAGCGCCTGCACGACCTGGGGCGCTGAACTAGCCGCGGCAGACGGCGAACGGCAGGTGCTGGGTCCGGGTGAGCTCGGCGGCGGCCGCCGGGTTGCTCAGCGTGTAGCCGAGCCGGCCGGTCGACGGGTCGGCCACGGGGCGGCTCATCGCGAGCGGGAACTCGGGATCGGTCGGCGGCATCACCTCGGCGAGGCGAGCGCGCTCGAAGGCATCGGAGCGGTCGTCACCCAACAGGACCGTGGCGAGCTCGGTACCGAGCGCCACGGCGAACCCGTCGAGCTCGTCGAGGGACCCGAGCGCGGCGGCAGGTGCGGCCGCCAGCTGGGCTTCCATCCCGGCGCCGAAGACGGTGTCGAAGTCGAGACAACCGCGCGTGACGTACGTCGACACGGCTTCGCGTCCGGACAGGGCGACCAACGTCGGCTCGGCACCCCAGGAATCCGCGACGTCCGGCGCCGCGGCCGAGGTGACCAGGCGGCGGGCGGTGTCGACCGACGCGCCCTTGAGCGGACCGACGCCGGCCTGCACCGCGCGCGACACGGCGGCCATCGCGGTCGTCGGCCGGAAGGCCAGCACCCAGCCGGTCCCGTCGGCGCCGGCGTAGGTGGCTTCCCACGCGACGTCGTCCTGGCTGATGCCGAAGTCGTCGCGCAGGCGAGCCTCGAACGGGCGCAACATGCCACGCGACAGCGCTGCCGTGCGCGGGACCTCGGCCCAGAACTCGTCGCGCTCGGTCGGCGCACTGTCCCTGGCCAGGGACCCGAAGCCCAGCACGAGGCGTAGCTGGTCGAAGTCCGTCACCATCACGGTGGTGGCGTCGGCCGGCACCAGGGCGAGTACGGCGGCCGAGGGTTCCAGCGATTCGTCGTACTGCGACACGACGGCGGCCGGCGCGGGTGCGTCCTGGTAGACCGGTTTCGGGTCACCACTGCAGGCGGTCAGCAGGGCAAGCCCGGCCAGCGCTGCACCCATCCGCACGCCCATCACGGCGCTGATCTTGCCACGCCCGGCGCCGGATCAGGGCTTGGTCGCGAGCGTCAGAGCGAAGTCGCCGGGTTCATCGGTCCAGACCCGACCGACCACGAGGCCCGCGGCCTCCAGCTCGGCGGCCACCTTGCTGATCCGGAACTTGGTCGAGATCTCCACCCGGATCTCCTCACCCACGTCCAGGTCGAGCACCAGGGCACCGGGAACCGTGACGCGTTGCGGGACCTCGGAGCGCAGCCGCATGTCGATCCGCTCCATGTGGGCGTCCCAGAACGGGATGTAGGTGAACCCCGACTGGTCGAAGTCGGCGCCGAGCTGGCGGTTGATGACCGTGAGGGAGTTGCGGATGAAGTCCTCGGTCACGCCGGCCGCGTCGTGATAGGCGGCGATCAACCGGTCGGTGCTCTTGACCAGGTCCGTGCCGAGGAGCAGGGAGTCCCCGGGCTCCAGCAGGTCGGCGAGGATGCTGAGGAACGCCTTGCGCTCCTCGAGGTACAGGTTGCCGATCGTGCCGCCCAGGAAGGCCACCATCCGCCGACCGCCTTCGGGCAGGTGGGACAGGTGCAGCGTGAAGTCACCGACCACACCCGCGACCTCCAGGCCGGGATAGGCATCGGCGATCTGCGCGGCTGCCTCGCGCAGGGTCCCCTCGGAGACGTCGACGGGGGAGAAGCGCGTCAGCTGGCCGGTGCGGGTGAACGCGTCGAGCAGCAGCCGCGTCTTCTCGCTGGTGCCGCTGCCGAGCTCGACGAGCGCGGTCGCACCGCTGGCGGCCACGATCTCGTCGGCGTGCGCCTCGAGGATCGCCCGCTCGGCGTTGAACGGGTAGTACTCGGGCTGCCGGGTGATCTGGTCGAACAGGGCCGACCCGTGGTCGTCGTACAACCACCTCGGGGGGAGGGTCCGCGGGTGCCGGGTCAGGCCACGGCGTACGTCGTCGACGAGGCTGCCGCTGGCCCAGTCGGGGTCCAGCAGCACCGCCAGCTCGGGCTCGAGTCGTTCGCTCATGCCGGCACGCCCCCGTCGGCGAGGCGCACCCCGCTGAGCGCCCAGCGGGCACCTGGCGGGAAGAAGTTGCGGTACGTCACGCGGGCGTGGTCGGGCGACGTCAACGCGCACCCGCCCCGAAGGACCATCTGGTTCGACATGAACTTCCCGTTGTACTCGCCGATGGCCCCGGCGGCCGGATGGAAGCCGGGGTAGGGGAGGTAGGCCGAAGAGGTCCACTCCCAGCAGTCGCCGCCGACCTGGCGGAGCCGGCCGGTGGCCGGGCCGGCTGCCTGCGGGTGCCACGTGTCGGGGCGGCCGACGGCCTCGACGTCCCCGGCGACGGAGACGCCGTGCTCCCACTCCGCCTCCGTCGGCAGCCGCTTGCCCGCCCACGTCGCATAGGCGTCCGCCTCGTAGTGGCTGACGTGGCTCACGGGCAGGCCCGGGTTGACCGGCCAGGTGCCGTTCAGGGTGTGCTCGAACCAGACCCCGTCGACCTGCTGCCAGTAGAAGGGCGCGTTGTTGCGCTGGTCGACCTTGTCGAGTCCCGCCCAGCCGTCGGAGAGCCACAGCTCCGGACGCTGGTAGCCGCCGTCGGCCATGAACGCGAGCCACTCCTCGTTGGTGACCAACCGGTCGGCCAGCCGGTACGGCTCGAGGTGCACGCGGTGCTCGGGGAGCTCGTTGTCGAAGGAGAATCCGCTGCCGGAGTGGCCGATCTCGACCAGCCCGCCCTCGATCTCGACCCAGCCGAGCTGGTCGGAGGACGCGGTCGCTGCAGGTGCGCCCGCGTAGACCGGCTGCAGCGGGTTGAGGGACAGCACGTGCTTGATGTCCATCAACAACAGCTCCTGGTGCTGCTGCTCGTGGTGGAAGCCGAGCTCGATGGTGGCGGCCAGCTTGTCGATGCTGCCCTGGTCGAGGGCGTCGACCAGCGTGCGCACCCGGTCATCGACGTTGCTGCGGTAGACCCCGACGTCATGGGCCCCGGGGCGACTGATCACGCCGCGCTCGGCGCGCGCATAGCGAGGACCCACCGCCTCGTAGTAGCTGTTGAAGAGGAACCAGTACGTGTCCTGGTACGGCGCGAAGCCCGCCTCGTTGTCCGCCAGCAGGAACGTCTCGAAGAACCACGTCACGTGCGCGCGGTGCCACTTGGTCGGCGAGACGTCGGGCATCGACTGGACCGTCTGGTCCTCGGGCGAGAGCGGTGCCGCGAGCCTTTCGGTGTGGGAGCGGACCTCGTCGTACCGCTGAAGGATCGAGTCTGCAGTCCACTGTCCAGCAGTCATGACTTGAGCCTAGGAGAGTGCACCGACAAACCGAAGGGTCCATGCTGGTCGGATGTCCGAGAGCTACGACTTCAGTGACCTGCGGGCCACCTTCATCAACTGCACCCTGAAGCGGTCACCCGACCTCAGCCACACCGAGGGACTCGTCGACGTGAGCGCCGCCATCATGCGCAAGCACGGCGTCACCGTCGACAAGTTCCGTGCCGTCGACCACCCGATCGCGACCGGTGTCTACACGGACATGCGCGAGCGCGGCTGGGAGGTCGACGCGTGGCCGGACATCCACCGCACGGTGATGGCCAGCGACATCCTGGTCCTCGCCGGACCGATCTGGCTGGGCGACAACAGCAGCGTCATGAAGCAGGTCATCGAGCGGTTGTACGGCGGCAGCGCCGACCTCAACGATCGCGGGCAGTACGCCTACTACGGGCGGGTCGGCGGCTGCCTGATCACCGGCAACGAGGACGGGGTCAAGCACTGCGCGATGAACATCCTCTACTCGCTCCAGCACCTCGGCTACACGATCCCGCCGCAGGCCGACGCCGGGTGGATCGGCGAAGCCGGGCCGGGGCCGTCGTACCTCGACCCCGGCAGCGGCGGCCCCGAGAACGACTTCACCAACCGCAACACCACGTTCATGACCTGGAACCTGCTGCACCTGGCACGGATGCTCAAGCAGGCCGGCGGGATCCCGGCGTACGGCAACCAGCGCTCGGCCTGGGACGCCGGTGCCCGGTTCGACCACGAGAACCCCGAGTACCGCTGACGCCGGCGTGGCCCCCACCTGCGCGTCACCCTCGAACGCACCTGGCTCGAAACGCACCTAGCGCAACGCGGCGAGCCGGTTGCGCACCCATGCCTCGTTGACGCGGCGGAAGTCGGCCTGGGAGAACCTGATGTCCCGCCCGCCCGTCGGGTCAATCGACTCATTCATCGAGACCCGGATCAATGCCGGCGGCTTGGACGCATAGGTATTGGCCCACGGTCCGTACACGGACGGTTCGAGGACGGTCAGTGCATCGGGCACGATCCTGAACTCCACCGACTCGTCGTCGCCGAACTTCGGGGCTGCCTTCAACCGGTCGTAGCTGTCGGCCACCTCCTTCCGGGTGCTGCGCCCAGCGGCCAGTGACACCCGCACCCGCTTTCCGGCGTACGTGCAGAGGAGCCCGGCCTCGTCGTTGTCATGCCCGGTGGCGTACTTCACCTCGCCGACCGCCGCCGTGACCATCTTCGAGCGCGGCGACGGGCAGGCGCGCGGAACCTGGATCGGATGCTCGTGCATTCCCGGAGTCGCCTGGTCGAGCAACCTGGTGAGGAGCTCCTGGACGGTTGCCGGAGAGCCCTGGAACCACCCCGAGCCGACGAACACCGCATAGTCACCCTCGCGTGCCCACGCGTCGAAGCCGTACTTCGAGCCGCGCACGTAGAGCGCCTCGTCGCCCACACCAGCGAGGGGTATCAGCTTTCCCCGGAACTCGGCCGCACTACGAAGGTCAGCGGCGAACTTCCGGCCGGGAACCTGGCTGAAGCCGTAGTAGATGAGTGCGACGCCGTCGTTGCCGGCGACGACACAGCGGGCCAGTCGTGCGTCTGTGGGATCCATCTCCGCACCGACACCCGTCACCTTCTCGGCGCCGATCACCTCGACCTGGTCGTCGGCGGAGAGCAGCGCACACGTGTCGACCGGGGCGTGCATCGCCTGCTCGTCGACAGCAGCGTCCGAGGTCGCGGCGCTGGGACTGGTCGGTTCGTGCCGCGATTCCCCTCCGGGTCCGCCAGACCGGTCCTGGTCGTTGCAGCCCGCGACGGCCAGGACCACGCAGGCCACCAGTACGGCGAGGGGAGCACGCCGGACTCCAGAGAGGTTCATGGATGGCGACCCTCCCCCCGGTCCGGTCCCGACAAACCCCACAACGAGAAGAAACCGCAGCATGAGCTGCGGTTTCATCGGTGGAGCCTAGGAGATTCGAACTCCTGACATCTGCCTTGCAAAGGCAGCGCTCTACCAGCTGAGCTAAGGCCCCTGGCCGGGGGTCTCGAGACGGTTGCTGGGCAACCTCCTCGACCTCCGGTCGGGTTGTTCAGTTCTTGGGGAGGGTGTCGGTGGCCTCGGCCCACAGGGCCTGCTCCGCCTTGCTCTCCTGGAGCTTCTTGCGTGCGAACACGGCTCCGGCAGCGGCGAGCGCTGCGAGAATCAGCTTCTTCACTGGTCCACTCCTTTTTCGAAGAAGCCCCGGTCTGCGTGTCCGCAGCCGGGGCAACTTGTGGGCCTAAGAGGACTTGAACCTCTGACCCCCACATTATCAGTGTGGTGCTCTAACCGTCTGAGCTATAGGCCCGGGTGGCCTGCTGCTTCTGGGTGGAAGCCCCTCCGCAGCAGACCGAGAAGGAACCTTACCGGAGCACTGGATCACCGAACAAAACGCGGTGTGCGGTGGATCAGTGCGGGTCCTCGGCGAGGGTGATCTCGATGCCGCCCAGCAGGGCTGCGGCCATGTTGTAGAGGAACGCGGTGAGCGTCGCCGTCGCGGTGATGAGTACGACGTCGATGGCTGCCACGAGCATGGTGAAGCCGAGCACGCGGCTGGTGCCGACGTAGTCCTCGATCCGGAACCCGGCGACGTCCTCACCGCCGATGCTCTCCTGGATCGTGGAGTTGATCGAGTCCCAGACGCCCGCAGCGCCGAGGACCTGCCACACCATCGCGACCGAGACCACGGTGACGACGGCGAACGCGATCGACAACAGGAACGCCGTCTTCATGACCGACCAGGGGTCGATCCGCGTCAGGCGCAGCCGTGCGCGACGCGGAGCACGCCCCCGTGCGGCGGCCCCGGCCGCCGCAGCGGCCGGTGTCGCCTGCGGCATCGGAGCGCGCGCCGACTGACCTGCGCCCGGCGCCGCTGCAAAGGCGGTGCGGCTCGCCGTGTCATCGATGCGCTCGGTCATCAGCTCTCACTCTCTCCGGATTCGGATCCTTCGATTGTGGCATCCGGAGCCTGATCGGGCGATTCCGTCGCCGGCGCGGAGGCGTCGGCCTCCTCGCCCGCACCCTCCTCGTCCAGCTCCTTCGCCTCGACCGATCGAGCGACGACCGCAACCGAGTCGCCCTTCTTCGGGGTGACGAAGTTGACGCCCTGCGTGGACCGGCCGGTGACCCGGAAGTCCTCGTTGATCGGGCTGCGCACGACCTGGCCGGTGGCAGTGATGGAGAGGATCCCGTCGCCGTCGATCACGATGAACGCGCCGACCAGCGAACCGCGGTCCTCGTTGGTCAGGGTCATCGCCTTGATGCCGAGGCCGCCGCGCGACTGGAGGCGGTACTCGGAGATCCGGGTCCGCTTGGCCTTGCCGGCGTCGGTGATCGTGAAGACGTACTGGACATCGGCGTCGGACTCCTCGTGCGCCACGTCGGCCGCCCGGATCACCGCCATGGACAGCAGTGCGTCGCCCGAGCGGAACTTCATGCCCGTGACACCGGACGTGGCCCGGCCCATCGGCCGCAGCTGCGAGTCGTCCGCGGGGAATCGGATCGCCTGTCCCTTGCGGGACACCAGCAGGATGTGGTCCTCGCTGTTGACCAGCTCGGCCCCGATCAGCTCGTCGTCGTCCTCGCGGAAGTTGATCGCGATGACGCCGGCCTGGCGGGGGCTGTTGTAGTCCCCGAGGCGGGTCTTCTTGACCAGGCCGCGTCGCGTCGCGAGGACGAGGTACGGCGCCTGCTCGTAGTCCCGGATCGCGAGCACCTGGGCGATCGACTCGTCCGGCTGGAACGACAGCAGTCCGGCGACGTGGCCGCCCTTGGCGTCGCGCGACGCCTCGGGCAGGTTGTACGCCTTGGTGCGGTAGACCCGGCCGGCGGTCGTGAAGAACAGCAACCAGTGGTGGTTGGTCGTCGAGATGAAGTGCTCGACGACGTCGTCACCGCGCAGCGAGGCGCCACGAACGCCCTTCCCGCCACGCTTCTGGGTGCGGTACTGGCTGGCAAGGGTCCGCTTGGCGTAGCCGCCGCGGGTGATGGAGACGACGAGCTCCTCGTCGGGGATCAGGTCCTCCATCGACAGGTCGCCGTCGGCCGCGATGATCTGCGAGCGGCGGTCGTTGCCGTACTTCTCGACGATCTCGCCGAGCTCGTCGATGACGATCTGCCGCTGGCGGCCGACGTTGGCGAGGATGTCCTTGTAGTCGGCGATCTCGATCTCGATCTCGGCCAGGTCGTCGATGATCTTCTGGCGCTGCAGCGCCGCCAGCTGGCGCAGCTGCATGCCGAGGATGGCCTCGGCCTGGACCTCGTCGACGTCGAGCAGCGCCATCAGGCCGGTGCGGGCCTCGTTGGCGTCGGGGGAGCGCCGGATGAGGGCGATCACCTCGTCGAGCATGTCGAGCGCCTTGACCAGGCCGCGCAGGATGTGGGCGCGCTCCTCGGCCTTGCGGAGCTCGTACTCCGTACGACGTCGGATGACCTCGATCTGGTGGGTCACCCAGTTGCTGATGAACTGGTCGATCGTCAGCGTGCGCGGAACGCCGTCGACCAGTGCCAGCATGTTGGCGCTGAAGTTGGTCTGCAGCTCGGTGTGCTTGAGCAGGTTGTTGAGCACGACGCGGGCGACGGCGTCGCGCTTGAGCACGACCACCAGGCGCTGGCCGGTGCGGTCCGAGGTGTCGTCGCGGACGTCGCTGATGCCCTGCACCTTGCCGGAGTCGGCGAGCTCGGCGATCTTCAGCGCCAGGTTGTCCGGGTTCACCATGTAGGGCAGCTCGGTGATGACCAGGCAGGTCCTGCCCTTGCTGTCCTCGTCGACCTCGATCACCGCACGCTGGGTGATCGAGCCACGACCGGTGCGGTACGCCTGCTCGATGCCGGTGGTGCCGACGATCAGCGCACCGTTGGGGAAGTCGGGGCCCTTGATCCGCTCGAGCAGCGCCTCCTGGAGCTCCTCGCGGGTGGCGTCCGGGTGCTCGAGCGCCCAGGTCGCGCCGGCCGCGACCTCACGCAGGTTGTGCGGCGGGATGCTGGTGGCCATGCCGACCGCGATGCCGGCGGAGCCGTTGACCAGCAGGTTCGGGAACCGGGCCGGGAGGACGACGGGCTCGGCGGACCGACCGTCGTAGTTCGGCTGGAAGTCGACGGTCTCCTTCTCGATGTCGCGGACCATCTCCAGCGCCAGCGGCGCCATCCGGCACTCGGTGTACCGCATGGCTGCGGCGGAGTCGTTGCCCGGCGAACCGAAGTTGCCCTGGCCGTTGATCAACGGCGCGCGCATCACCCACGGCTGGGCGAGCCGGACGAGGGTGTCGTAGATCGCCGTGTCGCCGTGCGGGTGGTACTGGCCCATGACGTCACCGACGACGCGCGAGCACTTGGAGAAGCCGCGATCGGGGCGGTACCCGCCGTCGTACATGGCGTAGAGGACGCGGCGGTGCACGGGCTTGAGGCCGTCGCGCACGTCGGGCAGCGCCCGGCCGACGATGACGGCCATGGCGTAGTCGATGTAGGCGCGCTGCATGGAGGTCTGCAGCTCGATCGGCTCGATCCGGCCGCCGAGGGGAGTGGGAGTCTCAGTCACGATTGGTCTTTCTGGCGTCGTCTATCGATATCTAAGAAAACCGCGAGAGTTCTAGATATCGAGGAATCGGACGTCCTTGGCGTTGCGCTGGATGAAGGAACGACGCTGCTCGACGTCCTCGCCCATCAGGATCGAGAAGATCTCGTCGGCCTGGGCCGCGTCGTCGAGCGTCACCTGCAGCATGAGGCGCTGGTCGGGGTCCATCGTGGTCTCCCACAGCTCCTTGGCGTTCATCTCGCCGAGACCCTTGTAGCGCTGGACCGGGTTCTCCTTGGGGAGCTTCTTGCCCTTGCTCAGGCCGTCGGCCATCAGCGAGTCGCGCTCATGGTCGGAATAGACGAACTCGTGCTCGTGCGGCTTGTTCCAGCGCAGCCGGTAGAGCGGCGGCTGGGCCATGTAGACGTAGCCGTGCTCGATGAGCGGCTTCATGAAGCGGAACAGCAGCGTGAGCAGCAGGGTGTTGATGTGGTGGCCGTCGACATCGGCGTCCGCCATCAGCACGACCTTGTGGTAGCGCAGCTTGTCCTCGTTGAACTCCTCGTGGATGCCCGTGCCGAGGGCGGAGATGATCGACTGGACCTCGGCGTTGCCGAGCACCTTGTCGATGCGCGCCTTCTCGACGTTCAGGATCTTTCCGCGGATCGGGAGGATCGCCTGGATGCGCGGGTCGCGACCCTGGCGCGCCGAGCCACCGGCGGAGTCACCCTCGACGATGAAGACCTCGCACTCGGCGGGGTTCGTCGACTGGCAGTCCGACAGCTTGCCGGGCAGGCTGCCGTTGCCGAGCAGGCCCTTGCGGCCGCGGGCCAGGTCGCGCGCCTTGCGGGCGGCGATCCGGGCAGTCGCCGCGGCCTGCGCCTTGCGGATGATCTCCTTGCCGTCGCTCGGGTTCTGCTCGAGCCACGCGCCGAGGCGGTCGTTGACGATCGACTGGACGAAGCCCTTGGCCTCGGTGTTGCCGAGCTTGGCCTTGGTCTGGCCCTCGAACTGGGGCTCGGAGATCTTGAGGCTGATGATCGCGGTCAGGCCCTCGCGGATGTCGTCACCGGTGAGGCGATCTTCCTTCTTCTTGATCATTCCCCACTCCTCACCCCACTTGTTGATGAGCGTGGTGAGTGCAGCGCGGAAGCCCTCTTCGTGGGTGCCACCCTCGGGGGTGTTGATGGTGTTCGCGAAGGTGTGGACCGACTCGTTGTACGACGTCGTCTGCCACTGCATCGCGAGCTCGAGGCTCATCGGGTTGTTCGCGTCGACCGGGGTCTCGGCATCGAAGTCGATGATCGAGCCGACGACCGTCTTGCGACGGTTGAGGAAGTCGACGTAGTCGGCCAGGCCGCGCTCGTACTGGAAGACCTGCTCCAGGGCCTTGTGGCCGTCGACCTCGGTCGCGTGGATCTCGGTCGCGGCAGCAGCCACGCCCTCCACCTCGACCGTGCCGTCCTCCACCGCGTCGGCCAGCTCCTCGGCCTTGGGCCGGGCGTCGACGAGCACGATCTTGAGGCCCTTGTTCAGGAAGGCCATCTCGCGGAAGCGGGTCGCGATCGTCTCGAGGCTGTAGTCGGTCGTCTCGAAGATGTCGGGGGAGGCCCACCACGTGACGGTGGTGCCGGTGCTCTCGCCGTCCTCGAGGGGGCGGACCTGGCGCAGGGGATAGTCGGGTACGCCGAGGGAGAACTCCTGCTCCCAGAGGTAGCCGCGGTTCTTCACCTCCAGGTGCAGGTGCGTCGAGAGCGCGTTGACGACCGACGAACCGACGCCGTGCAGACCGCCGGAGACCTTGTAGCCGCCGCCACCGAACTTGCCGCCGGCGTGCAGGACGGTCAGGGCCAGCGTCGCCGCCGGCAGGTCCTGGCCGGGTGCGGTGTCGGTCGGGATGCCGCGGCCGTTGTCGATCACGCTGATCGAGCCGTCGGCGTTCAACGTGATGTTGATCGTGTCGCAGTAGCCGGCCAGCGCCTCGTCGACCGCGTTGTCCACGATCTCCCAGATCAGGTGGTGCAGGCCGCGCTCACCGGTCGAACCGATGTACATGCCGGGGCGCTTGCGGACGGCTTCGAGCCCCTCCAGCACCTGGATTGCCGAGGCGTCGTACTCGACCTCATCGGCGGGAACCGCGGACACGGGCTGGTTGTCGTTGGACACGCAGGACCTCTTCTGGCTGGACCTCTTCACCGCCATGCCGGAGGCATGGCGAAGGCCGAGTCGTGCACACAGGTGACGCGTTCCCGGCCAGATGGCCATTCTAGCCTGCTGAGGGCCTCAGAACACGTTCTAAGCCCTCGGTACGGGGGGATCCTTGTGGAAAACCGGCCCTGAGCGGCTCATAACGCCGGTTTGGAGGGCCTGCGAGGGGGTCCGATGTGTCCCCGTACGGCCGAGAGGGCTGTTCGGGCCGCAGATCCGCCGCAACCGGATCACCCGTAGGTGTCCCGCGGACCGCGGCCGTCGCGGACGCCGCGCTTGCCGTGCTTCCAGGTCGGCGCGAGCGGTCCGAGCACCTCCACGACCGTGACCGTGCCCGTCCCGAGCTCCTCGTTCAGGCGACGCACGATGGTCGTGGCGAGCAGCTTGAGCTGGGTCGCCCACGCGGTCGACTCGGTCCGGACGACCAGGACGCCGTCGACCAGCGACTCGGGGGTCGAGTGGGCGCCGATCTCGTCGCCGACGATCTCCGTCCATCGACCGAACACCCCGCGCACCTGCAGGTCCAGGGCCCAGCCGCGGTCCTTGATCAGCTTGCCGAGCTCGCCCGAGAGCCCCTGCGGGTCGCGGCCGTCCGGGAAGGCGCCACTGAACTGCGGGTCACCGCGCCGGGCCCACGAGCCCGGACGGAAGGTGCCGTTGGCCGACGCCGTCGTGTCGGAGAACCGTCCGCCGCGGTGCTTGGCGGGCGTCGTGCTCGACCCGGCGGTGCCGAGGGTCTGCGCGCGGGCCAGGTCGAGGCCGTCGGCGTGGTGGTCCGGATCGGGCTCGACGGCGATCTCGTCGAGGTCATCAGCAACGTCGGCTGCGGTGTCGGCTGCTGCGTCGTCGGGTTCGATCGGCGGCTCAGTCACGGGTCACCTCACCGCCGGCCACGTGGAAGGTGACACCCCGCAGCTGGGGCGGGACGTCGGCCTCGACCGCTGCGGTGACGAGCACCTGCTCGGCGCCGGCGACGAGCTCGGCCAGCTGGGTACGCCGTTCGGCATCGAGCTCGGCGAACACGTCGTCGAGGACCAGGATCGGGTCGTCGCCGTCGGCCCTCAGCAGGTCGTACGACGCCAGCCGCAGCGCCAGCGCGAACGACCAGGACTCGCCGTGACTGGCGTAGCCGCGCACGGGCAACCGCTGCTCGTCACCGGGACCGAGGGTCAGCAGGATGTCGTCGCGGTGCGGGCCGACGAGCGTGACCCCGCGCCCGATCTCGTCGTGCTGGCGGCGCTCGAGCTCGGCGCGGAAGCTGTCGGTGAGGGGGTCTCGAGACGCTTGCAGAGCAAGCTCCTCGACCTCCGGCCCGGGCGGCGGGACGCTCGGCTGGTACTCCAGGCGCGCGTCGTCCCGCGACGCCCCACGGGCCACCGCCTCGTACGCCTTGCCGAGGTACGGCGCCAGGTCGGTCGCGAGCGCCTGCCGGGCCCGCAGCAGCTCGGTGCCGGTGGCGACGAGGTGGTCGTCCCACACCGCCAGCGTCGCGAGGGCGCCGTCGCGCGAGGAGCCCCGGGCGGCGTACATCGTCTTCAGCAGGGTGTTGCGTTGGCGCAGCACGCGCTCGTAGTCGGAGAGCACGCCCGCCATCCGTGGCGTGCGGAGCACGATCAGGTCATCGAGGAACCGGCGGCGCTGGCTCGGGTCGCCCTTCACGAGGGCGAGGTCCTCGGGGCTGAACACGACGGTGCGCACGATTCCCGCGAGGTCGCGTGCGCGCGACAGGGGTGAACGGTTGATGCGGGCACGGTTGGCGCGACCGGGGTTGAGCTCGACCTCGAGGATCGCGGTACGCCCCTCGCGGACGACCGCCGCGCGGATCACGGCCTGGTCGGCACCGGCCCGGATCAACGGGGCATCGGTCGCGACCCGGTGCGACGAGAGCCGCGACAGGTAGTCGATCGCCTCGACCAGATTGGTCTTCCCCTGCCCGTTGCGTCCCACGAACGCGGTGACCCCGGCGTCGAGCGCCACGTCGACATCGGCGTAGGACCGGAAGTCGTGGAGGGTCAGATGCGAGACGTGCACAGCCCCATCATCCCCCTCACCGACGACAACTTTTACGTGCCTCATCGGACATCCTCCGGGGCAACATGTTTGAAGAGGCCCTCGGGGACCTAGGCTGACGTCCATGACGCAACCTCCTCAGAACCCTCCGCCCCCCGGCGGCTATGGCTACGGCGCCCCCGCGCCCATCCCCTCCGGCGGCCCCTTCTACGTGAACGTGCTCGGCCAGGAGCAGGGCCCGATCGATTTCAACACGCTCGCGCAGATGGCTGTCTCCGGCCAGATCAAGTCCGACGCCCCGGTGCGTTCGGCTGACAGCCAGCAGTACATCGCGGCCAAGGACGTCCCCGGCCTGTACTCCGACAAGGAGTGGCTGACCGTTGTCCTGCTCTCCTGGCTGCTCGGCAGCTTCGGTGTCGACCGCTTCTACCTCGGCCAGACCGGCCTGGGCCTCGGCAAGCTTTTCACCTGCGGTGGCTGCGGCATCTGGGCGATCTACGACCTGATCATGTTCGCGCTGCGCAAGCAGCACGACGCCGACGGCCGCCCCTTCCGCTGATCATCACCCCGGCAGCACACGCGTGACCACGACCCCACCCGCCACCGAGGAGCCCTCCACCAGGAGCCTCCTCCGACACGTCCGCCTCTCGAGCGCGGACGTCGTCGCGGCGGGTGGGGTCGCTGCCGTCGGTACGGCGTTCCTGCTGTCGCCCGACCACATCGAGGACGGGCCGGTCCTCTGCCCGTTCCGCGCCGTCACCGGACTCCCGTGTCCCGGCTGCGGCCTGACCCGGTCGTGGGTCTACGGCGCCCACGGCTGGTGGCCGGAGTCGTTCGCCGCCAACCCGTTCGGCCTGGTCGCCCTCGCGGCGGTCGTGACGTTCGTGGTCCTGGTCGTCGTACGACGGGCGCGGCGACTGCCGCCGCCCTCACTGGACAGGATGCTGCGGCACCCGGTGGCCATCGGCCTGGGTGCGATCTGGCTGGGCTACGGGTTGATCCGCCTGGCCCTGGCCATCTGAGCCTTCTTCGACTCAGTCCTTCTTGATGGCGTGGCCGCCGAAGCCGGCGCGCATCGCCGAGATCGCCTTCATGGCGTGGTCCTCCGGCTGCCGCGACACGAACCGCGCGAACAGCGAGGCGGAGATCGCCGGCATCGGCACGGCGTTCTCGATCGCGGCCTCGACGGTCCAGCGGCCCTCACCCGAGTCGTCGGCGTAGCCACGGATCCCGTCGAGGTGCTCGTCGGCACGGAGCTGGTCGACCAGCAGGTCGAGCAGCCACGACCGGACGACGGTGCCGGTGCGCCAGGAGGCGAAGATCTCGGGCACGTTCTCGACGATGTCGACCTTGTCGAGCAGCTCCCAGCCCTCGGCGTAGGCCTGCATCATCGCGTACTCGATGCCGTTGTGGACCATCTTGGCGAAGTGGCCGGCACCCGGCGTCGGGCCGCAGTGGACCAGCCCGTCCTCGGTGTCGGCGGGCTTCAACGCCTCGAACGCGGGCATCACCTTGGCGGCGTCCTCGACGGAGCCGCCGTACATCAGGGCGTAGCCGTTCTGCAGGCCCCACACGCCACCCGAGGTGCCGCAGTCGACGAAGCCGATGCCGTTCTCCGCAAGGGAGGCGGCGTTGATGGCGTCGTCGGTGTACTTGGAGTTGCCGCCGTCGACGACCACGTCGCCGGCGCTGAGCAGGCCCTTGAGCTCTTCGATCGTGGACCGCGTCGGGTCACCGGCAGGAACCATCACCCAGACGACCTTGGGGGAGGGGAGTGCCTCGACCAGCGCGGCCAGGCTCTCCACGTCGGCGAGCTCGGGGTTGCGGTCGTAGCCCACGACCGTGTGGCCCGCATTGCGCAACCGGGTGCGCATGTTGCCACCCATCTTGCCGAGTCCGACCAGTCCGATGTCCATGGCGCATTCCTCCAGCTGGCGACGAATGGGTGACGACGAAGGGTGCTACGGGTCAGCTGAGCAGGCGGCGCGGCATCAGCAGGTAGCGGAAGGAACCACCATCGGTGGGCGCACTCTCGTCACCGGTGCCGCTGATGACGACGGGCTTGGAGGCCTGGGTGAACGCGAGCTCCACGACCGGTTCGTCGATGGCGCCGAGGCCGTCGAGCAGGAACGCCGGGTTGAAGCCGGTCACCAGGTCCTCACCGTCGATCTGCGCGGGCACCGACTCCGACGCCTGGGCGTCATCGCCCGAGCCGGCGTCGAGCACCAGGGCGCCGTCGCGGAAGCTGAGCTGGACGGCGGTGTTGCGGTCGGCGACGAGCGAGACGCGCTTGACGGACTCGATCAGCTCGGCCCGGTCGATGCGCGCCACGGTCAGCTTCTCGCTCGGGAAGAGTGCCCGCACCTTGGGGAACTCGCCGTCGAGCAGTCGGGTCGTCGTACGACGAACACCGCCGGGGCCCGTGCCCTCGAAGCCGATGATGCCGTCGCCGGCACCCGATGCGGAGAGCGCGATGGTGACCTCGGGGCCGGCGGTGAGGGACTTGGCGGTGTCGCCGAGGACCTTCGCGGGGACCAGGGCGGCCATCGTGACGTCGGGGGTGCCGGGGTTCCAGGTCAGCTCGCGCTGCGACAGCCGGAACCGGTCGGTGGCGAGCAGGGCGATGGTGTCACCCTCGATCTCGACCCGGACGCCCGTGAGGACGGGAAGCATGTCGTCGCGACCCGCGGCCGTGACGGCCTGGGCGACGGCGTGGGCGAACGCCTCGCTCGGGACGGTGCCCGTGGCGCTCGGCATGTCCGGGATCGACGGGTAGTCCTCGACGGGCATCGTCTGCAGCGAGAAGCGCGAGGATCCGCAGGTGAGCGAGACGCGGGTGCCGTCGAGGGTGATGTCGACGGGCTTGTTCGGGAGGCTGCGGCAGATGTCGGCGAGCAGCCGGCCACTGACGAGTGCCTTGCCCTCGTCGCTGACCTCCGCGTTGAGCGTGGCGCGGGCCGACGTCTCGTAGTCGAACGTCGAGAGGATCAGGCCCTCGTCGCTGGCCTCGATCAACAGGCCGGCGAGGACAGGGGCACTGGGGCGCACCGGAAGGCTGCGGGCAGCCCAGGCCACGGCGTCGGCGAGGACGTCACGGTCGACACGGAACTTCACGGCGTCGTACCTCATCACTAGTTCGAAGGAGCCGGGCCCAACTCGCTGCGGTGCGCCTGCCGGGGAATGACAGATCTGGAGTTCGTGCCCGTGTGGGGTTGCATCCTGCCATGTCATTCCCAAGACCTGCACCCAGAACCTCGTCGAAGCCCCTCGGGGATCGGTCCCGGTCCGCTGAGTGCACAGGGAAAGGGCCCGGAGAGGTGCTGCGCTTCGAAGTGTTGGAGTTCAAGAGGGAGTAGTCATAGGTGCGGTGGAAACTGTGGATGACCGACGTCTTCGCAGGTCAGACCGCAGATGACCGGTGGATGAAGGGTGTGGATGAAATCGGTACGAACGGGGTGCCCCTGTGCACGAACCCCCGGTCGTACGACGAGCTCCAGGTGGTTCCACGGAATCCTCCCCGTGTAGTTCGCACAATTCGGGGTGGTTTCTCCACAGGCTGGAATCACCAGAAGATTTCTGGCACGAGCCGCAGGATCAGCCCTGCCGGGCCTGCATCTTCACGCGGTTGGTCAGTTCGCTGACCTGGTTGAAGACGGCACGACGCTCGCCGAGGAGCTGGTTGATCTTGCGCTCGGCGTACATCACGGTCGTGTGGTCACGGTTGCCGAACTGCGCACCGATCTTCGGCAGCGACAGGCCGGTGAGCTCACGGCACAGGTACATGGCGATCTGACGGGCCATCACCAGGTGCCGGCCGCGGCTGGGACCGGTGAGCTCCTCGATGGAGAGGCCGAAGTACGCCGCGGTCTGGGCGATGATGAGCGGCGCGGTGATCTCCGGCTCGCCACCGTCGGGGATCAGGTCCTTGAGCACGATCTCGGCCAGCGTCATGTCGACGTCCTGGCGGTTGAGGTTCGCGAAGGCGGTGACCCGGATCAGGGCGCCCTCGAGCTCGCGGATGTTCGTCTGGATCTTGCTGGCGATGAACTCGAGGACGTCGGAGGGCGCGGTGAGGCGGTCCATGGCGGCCTTCTTGCGAAGGATCGCGATCCGGGTCTCGAGGTCGGGCGCCTGGACGTCGGTGATGAGGCCCCACTCGAAGCGGTTGCGCAGCCGGTCCTCCAGCGCCTCGAGCAGCTTGGGCGGCCGGTCGGAGGTCAGCACGATCTGCTTGTTCGCGTTGTGGAGCGTGTTGAAGGTGTGGAAGAACTCCTCCTGGGTCTGCGTCTTGCCCGCCAGGAACTGGATGTCGTCGATCAGCAGCACGTCCACCTCGCGGTACTTCCGCTTGAACCGGTCCTGCCGGTCGTCGCGGATCGCGTTGATGAACTCGTTGGTGAACTCCTCGCTGGAGACGTAGCGCACCTTGGAACCGGCATAGATCGTGCGGACGTAGTGCCCGATCGCGTGCAGCAGGTGCGTCTTGCCGAGGCCGGACTCCCCGTAGACCAGCAGCGGGTTGTAGCTCTTGCCCGGCGCCTCGCTGACCGCGACGGCCGCGGCGTGGGGGAAGCGGTTGGACGAGCCGATGACGAACGTCTCGAAGGTGTACTTCGGGTTCAGGCGCGATTCGCCGGTCCCGGTGGCCGAGGGGCCGGCCGCGTTGGCGGCGTTCAGGTCGGGCGGGGTGAACGTGGCGTCGTACCCGGGGGCGGCGACGACTGCGGCCGCGTCGTACGTCGACGAATCGGTTTGTGGCTTTGTCGACAAGTCGATCTGCGGCGTCGGGGCCGGCTGCTCGAACGTCGGCTGGTCGTAGCCGGGTCCCTGGTCGTACGGCGCCGGGCCACCCTCGAACGGCACGTCATGGCGCAGCGTGCTGTCGACGGTCACCGCCAGCTGCACCTCCTGGCCGAAGCGTTCGGTCAGGGCGTCCTCGAGCTGGCTGCGCAGCCGACCCTCGAGGCGCTTGCGGGTGAAGTCGTCCGGGACGGCCACGATCGCGGTGGTGCCGTGCAGCGTGACGGGCCGGCTCGCCTGGAGCCAGGCACGCTGATGGGCCTGGAGCTCACCGACGACAGCGGACCACTCGACGCCGAGACGGGTCGTCGCCGAGTCCGGGACCGAGTCCGGGTTGGGGTCGTTCTGGGGCTGATCGGGGTTGCCGGTCACGCCTCACACCTCTCGCTGTTCGTCTTGTCCGGTCCGCCGGTGGGCGGCCTTCGGGTGGTGCCGGCCGAATTCAAGGGGCTGGCTCCACAAGTTTGTCCACAGGTTGTGAACATTTGCATCACTGGCGCGTGATACGAAACCGAGGCCGCCTCGAATCGGCGCTCCGATCACTGTTTCCGCAGGTCAACGCCTTGTGGTGGGGGTTGATGGTGCTGCGGGTCACGGTGTCGACGGGCTGCTTCGAGGTCCGGCGGGGAAACCCGGATCCATCGAACCTAGACGCCGATCGGCCTGCGGATCAACCCGCTATCCACAGGTTTTCACCTTCATCTGTGCAAGGAGGGCGGGGGTGCCGTCGGTTTGACCCCGGATTGGGCCTGCGCGTACCGTTGATTGGTCAACCGGAGTCGACCGGTGCCGCATGTCCACGAGGCCCTGACCGCCTCGTGGCTGCGCGGTGCCGGCCGACAGGTCCTGCGGCTCCTGACCGGAGCCTCTCCTGGGCTGCCGGCTGACCCTTCCCGACATTTGCACCTGAGAGGTCATCGTGAGCAAGCGCACGTACCAGCCGAACAACCGCCGCCGGCACAAGGTCCACGGCTTCCGCCTTCGTATGCGGACCCGCGCGGGTCGCTCGATTCTGGCGAACCGTCGCCGAAAGGGCCGTCAGAGCCTGTCCGTCTGAGGACGGCTCGTGTCCGCCCAGCGCATTCCGTGGGGCTGACCGTGCTCACCGCCGGTTCCCGGCTCACCGACCCCGAGGGTTTTCGGGCGGCGAGTCGTCGCGGCCGTCGCGCCGGAAGCCGCTCCGTCGTCACCCACCTGCTGCCCCCTGAGGGCACGCAGGTCGTTGGCGTGTCCGGAGCAGGTTCCGCGCGCGTCGGGTTCGTCGTCAGCAAGGCCGTCGGTACGGCGGTGGTCCGCAACCAGGTCAAGCGCCGGTTGCGGCACGCCATGCGCGATCGCCTGGACGCGCTTCCCGCGGGCTCCCTGCTCGTGGTGCGGGCCCAGGCACCGGCTGCCACGGCGTCGTACCCGGAACTGGTGGCGGACCTCGACCGTTGTCTGCAACGCGTGGTCCCGTCCGACGCCATGGCCGGGGAGGCGTGATGAAGTGGCTGCTGATCGGTCTGGTGCGCGGCTATCAGCTCCTGATCAGCCCGATGCTGGGTCCCACCTGCCGCTACTACCCCTCCTGTTCGGCGTACGCCGTCCAGGCGCTGCAGGTGCACGGAGCCTTCAAGGGCACCTGGCTGGCCGTACGACGCCTGCTGCGGTGCCACCCCTGGTCTCCCGGGGGCGTTGACCACGTCCCTGAGCGCACTCCGCGCTCCCCCGAACTCCGTACGGCGTCCGCCGGCGGACCTCACACTCAGCAAGGAGCCTGATCCGTGGGCATCTTCGGCGACATCGGCCACTTCATCATGGTGCCGCTCTACTACATCATCTCCGCGGTGCTCATCGGCTGGCACGAGCTGTTCAGCCTGCTGGGCCTGGATCCCGCCGGTGGTCTGTCGTGGGCACTGTCGATCATCGGCCTGACGCTCGTGATCCGGGCGGCGCTGATCCCGCTGTTCGTGAAGCAGATCAAGTCCAGCCGCAACATGCAGCTGCTGCAGCCCAAGGTCAAGGAGCTGCAGAAGAAGTACGGCCACGACCGGCAGAAGCTGGCCGAAGAGACGATGAAGCTCTACAAGGACGCGGGGACCAACCCGTTCGCGTCCTGCCTGCCGATCCTGCTGCAGATGCCGATCTTCTTCGCCCTGTTCCGCCTGCTCGACCAGGCCGCCAAGAAGAACAAGGCCCACGGCTTCCTCGACGCCGACCGCGCCAAGCAGTTCGGCCAGTCCGAGGTCTTCGGCAAGATCCCGCTCGCCGACTCGTTCTGGGGCTCGCGCACCTGGGGCCCCGAGCCCCAGACGGCCGTCATGATCGTCGCGCTCGTCCTCGTGCTCGCGATGACCGCCACCACCTTCTTCACCCAGCGCCAGCTGATGGCCAAGAACATGCCGGCCGAGGCGATGAGCGGCCCGTACGCCCAGCAGCAGAAGATGCTTCTCTACATCCTCCCGGTGGCCTTCGGCCTCGGTGGCGTCGCGTTCCCGATCGGCGTGCTCCTCTACTGGACCACCTCGAACCTGTGGACGATGAGCCAGCAGTTCTACGTCATCCGCAACAACCCTGCGCCCGGAACGCCGGCCGAGCAGGCCAAGAAGGAGCGCGACCGCGCCAAGGCCCTGAAGCACGGCAAGGTCGACCTCGTCGCCGAGGCGGAGGCCGCTGAGGCTGCTGCCGCCGAGGAGCGCCGTGCGGCCGCCGTACGACAGCAGCCCAAGCGCCAGACGAAGGCCCAGCGCAAGAAGAACGCCGGCGGCGCCAGTAACAGCGCCGCCAACAAGACGAAGCCCACCACGAACCAGGGAGAACCCGAATGAGCGCCGACATCGAGACCGAAGCCGTGACCGAGAACGAGGTCGTGGAGACGGACGCGCGGGAGACGGACGCGCAGGAGACGGACGCCGCGGACGTCGACGCTCCGGCCGCTGCCGCCCCGAAGACCGAGGCCGACCGGGTTGCCCGCCTCGAGCAGGAAGGCGACATCGCCGCCGACTACCTCGAGGAGCTGCTCGACATCGCGGACCTCGACGGCGACCTGGACATCGACGTGGAGGCCGACCGAGCCGCCGTGTCGATCGTCGGTGCCGACCTCTCGCAGCTCGTGGGCTCCGACGGCAAGGTGCTCGAAGCCCTGCAGGAGCTCACCCGCCTCGCCGTCTACCGCGAGACCGGCGAGCGTTCGCGCCTGATGCTGGACATCTCCGGCTTCCGTGCGGACAAGCGCACCCGCCTCACCCAGCTCGGTGCGGAGACGGCCGCCCAGGTCATCGCCTCCGGCGAGCCGGTGTCGCTCGACGCGATGTCGCCGTTCGAGCGCAAGATCGTCCACGACGCCGTCGCCGCTGCCGGTCTCCGGTCGGAGTCCGCGGGCGTCGAGCCGCGTCGCTACGTCGTCGTGCTCCCCGCGGACGCCTGAGCCTCCGCGGCCCAGTCGACGTTTCACGTGAAACAAGACGACTCCACCACACCCCCGGTGTCTCCGGATCCGCAGGATCCGGAAGGCCCGGGGGTGCGGTCTTCTGTGGGACCCGTCCCGGCCGCTGCCGCCGAGGTCTTCCCGGCCGACCGGTTGCCGCTGGCGATCCGGTACGCCGAGCTGCTGGCCACCGAGGGAGTGATCCGCGGCCTGATCGGGCCGCGTGAAGCCCCGCGCCTGTGGGACCGGCACCTGATCAACTGCGCGCTGCTGTCGCCCGCGCTCCCCCAGGGCGCCACGGTGGTCGACATCGGCTCCGGGGCGGGCCTGCCCGGCCTCGTGGTGGCTGTTGCCCGCCCTGACCTCTCCATCACCCTGGTGGAGCCCCTGCTGCGTCGTACGACGTTCCTGGAGGAGGTCGTGGCGGAACTGGACCTGTCCAACGTCACGGTCGTCCGGGGCCGCGCCGACGCGTTGCACGGCAAGGCGACGTACGACGTCGTCACGTCCCGCGCGGTGGCTCCCCTGGAGCGACTGCTCGGGTGGAGCATGCCGCTCGTCGCACCGCACGGAGCCCTCGTCGCCATGAAGGGCAGCTCGGCTGCCGACGAGGTCGCCGCCGCGGGTCCGACGCTGTCGAAGCTGCGGTGCGCTCCCCCCACCATCGACACCCTCGGCGCCGAGGTTGGTGGCCTGGACGGTGTCGATCCGATTCAGGTCGTCCGGGTCACCTGGGCCGACCCAACACGCGTATCGTTGCCCCCTCGTGGCACCCGTGGTTCTCGCGAATCACGTCCCGGTACGTCACGTTCCAAGAGGAGGAAGTCGTGAGCGACCCGTTCACCCCCGAAGGGTTTTCCACCGATGGGAGTACCGGTCCTGAGCGTGCCCATCCACAGACCGGCCCTGGTTATCCACAGGTAGCGGTGTCGAGTGATGTCGCGGCCAACGACGATGTTTCACGTGAAACCGGTCCCGCCGAGGACGCTGACGTTTCACGTGAAACGGTGACGGCGCCGTACCCGCCGATGTCGAGCCAGGTCCGGACCGCGGCTCAGCTGGCCGAGGCCGCCGCCGACTTCGACGACGACCTGACGCCCCTGGCGCGGGCCGCACAGGCCACCGTCCTGGTGCGCGCCGGCATCCCGCAGGAGCACCTCGCCCGACCCTCGGAGACGCGCGTCTTCGTCGTGGCGAACCAGAAGGGCGGGGTCGGCAAGACCACCTCGACCGTCAACCTCGCTGCGGCGATGACCCAGCTCGGCCAGAAGGTCCTGGTCATCGACCTCGACCCCCAGGGCAACGCGTCGACCGCGCTGAACATCGATCACCACCAGGGCACCCCCTCGACCTACGAGCTCCTCGTGGACGGCCTGGCGATCGCCGACATCGCGCAGCCGTGCCCCGACGCGGCCGGTCTCTGGGTCGTCCCGGCGACCATCGATCTCGCCGGAGCCGAGATCGAGCTGGTCAGCGTCGTCGCCCGCGAGCAGCGCCTGAAGAAGGCGATCGACGCCCACCCGCGGATCGGTTCCGCGGAGAAGGTGGGGGAGGACCGGTTCGACTACGTCTTCATCGACTGCCCGCCGTCGCTCGGCCTGCTCACCCTGAACGCGCTCGTCGCGGGTGCCGAGATGATGATCCCGATCCAGGCCGAGTACTACGCCCTGGAGGGCCTCGGCCAGCTGCTCAAGACCGTCGACATGGTCCGCGCCCACCTGAACCCCGACCTCGCGGTCTCCACCATCCTGCTGACGATGTACGACGCCCGGACCCGCCTCGCGGCCGGTGTCGCCCAGGAGGTCCGCGACCACTTCGGTGACCAGGTCGTGAAGACGGCCATCCCGCGATCGGTCCGCGTCTCCGAGGCACCGTCGTACGGACAGACCGTGATGACCTACGATCCGGGCTCGCCGGGGGCCCTCAGCTACCTCGAAGCGGCGCGCGAGATCGTCACGAAGGGCAGTCTTCAGTGAACGCCGGGGCACCTCGTCGCGGCCTCGGTCGCGGCCTCGGATCGCTCATCCCGACGGCTCCCCCTGTCAACTCGACATTTCAGGATGCGGACCTTTCCGCAGGAGCCACTTCCAGCGCGTCCGTGGACCCCGGGTCCACCGAATCGGCGCGAGGCCCTCAGATCGAAGATTCGGGTCTGGCGCCCGTTGACGGGGCCTACTTCGCCGAATTGCCCGTCGACCAGATCAAGCCCAACGCGGTCAACCCGCGGACGGTCTTCGACGAGGACGCGATGGCCGAATTGGTCCACTCGATCCGCGAAATCGGCCTGCTCCAGCCCGTCGTCGTACGACGAAGCGGCCCGGACACCTTCGAGCTGGTCATGGGGGAGCGGCGTTGGCGCGCGACCCAGCAGGCCGGCCTCGCCACCATCCCGGCGATCGTCCGGGAGACCGACGACACCGCGATGCTCCGCGATGCGTTGCTGGAGAACCTGCACCGCAGCAACCTGAACCCGCTGGAGGAGGCCGCGGCCTACCAGCAGCTGCTCGAGGACTTCGCGTGCACGCACGAGGAGCTCGCCCAGCGGATCGGTCGCTCGCGTCCGCAGATCAGCAACACGATGCGCCTGCTCAAGCTCTCCCCGGCCGTCCAGCGCCGGGTCGCAGCGGGCGTCCTGTCCGCCGGTCACGCCCGGGCGTTGCTCGGCGTCTCCGAGGCCGACCTCCAGGACCGGCTCGCGCAGCGGGTCGTGGCCGAGGGCATCTCGGTGCGCGGCCTCGAGGAGATCGTCGCGGTCGGTGACGTCGGCGGCGCTGCCCCGCGTCCGCCCCGGGCCCGCCCGAAGGCGCCCGGGCTGGTCGAGCTCTCGGATCGCCTCGGCGACCGGCTCGAGACGCGGGTCAAGATCGACCTGGGCAAGGCCAAGGGCAAGATCAGTATCGAGTTCGCCAACACCGGCGACCTACAGCGCATCGTCGACCTGATCGACCCGCGCAACCGCCAGGACCGGCCGATCTGACCTCGTGCGGGTTCATCAAGGGATGTGGTCGAGGCGACACTTCCCTCGACGTGCAATGCCGGGGAAGTGCAGATTCGCCGACATACCTTGATGAACCCGCAGCAGGATCAGCTCGGAGGTTCCGAGGCCAGTCACTGGCGCTCCTCGCATCTCAACCACCGGGCTGACCTGCGGAAACACCGATTGTCGACAAAGCGACAAGGCGACAAACCGATATATCGGTAGGTCTACTTGTCCTTCTTCGCAGCGCGCTTCTCGGCCGCCTTGGCCGCACGCTTGGCGGCCCGTTCCTTGAGCTCGGCGGCGTCCATCTCGAGGGCCTTCTCCGGCGTCGGCGCGGAGCCACCGAAGCGGGCGGGGGTCCACCAGGAGCCCGGGGCCTTCTCGTCCTCGGGGTACTCCGCGATGACCTCGTCGAGCATCTTCTGCATCGCCGCTCGCAGGGCGGCGGTCTCGGCGGCGAGGTCCTCGCCGGTCGGGTACATCGGATCGCCGACCTTGACCGCGATCGTCTTGCGCTTGCGGGAGAAGTCCTTCGCGTGGTCCTTGGTCATCAGCCGGTGGGCGCCCCACACGATCATCGGGATCAGGGGGACGCCGGTCTCGGCGGCGATCTTGACCGCCCCGACCTTCAGCTCCTTGATCTCGAAGGAACGCGAGATGGTGGCCTCGGGGTAGATGCCCACGACCTCCCCCGCCTCCAGGTAGGCCTTCGCGTCGAGCATCGACTGTGCGCCCGACGAGCGGTCCACGGTGATGTGGTGGAAGGAACGCAGCAGGTGGCCCACCCCGGGGGTGTCCATCATCTCCTTCTTGATCATGAACCGGACCAGCCGCTTGGACGGGTTGGCGCCGAGGCCGCCGTAGATGAAGTCGACGTACCCGGTGTGGTTGATCGCCAGCAGCGCCCCGCCGGTCCTCGGCACGTTCTCCGTGCCGGACAGCTGGAACTTCTGGCCGAGGGCCTTGAAGAGGACCTTGGCCGTGATGATGACGGGCGGGTACGTGATGTCGCGCATACCCCCCAGTGTGTCAGCGTCGTGTGGCGAGGAATTCCGCGATCCGGCCAATGGCCTCTTCGAGCACGTCGACGTCGGGGAGCGTGACGAGGCGGAAGTGGTCGGGGGCGGGCCAGTTGAAGCCGGAGCCGTGGGTGACCAGGATCTTCTTCGAGCGCAACAGGTCGATCACGAACTGCTCGTCGTCGTCGATGGCGTAGACCTCGGGGTCCAGGCGGGGGAAGCAGTAGAGCGCGCCGCGCGGGCGGACCGAGGAGACGCCGGGGATCTCGTTCAGGAGCCGGTCGGCGAGCATCGACTGCTCGTAGAAGCGGCCTCCGGGCACGATCAGCTCGTTGATCGACTGGTAGCCGCCCAGGGCGGTCTGGATCGCGTGCTGGGCAGGCACGTTGGCGCACATCCGCATGTTCGCGATCAGGGTGAGGCCCTCGAGGAACTCCTCGGCGATCTCCTTGGGGCCCGAGATCATCACCCAGCCGGCGCGGTACCCACAGACGCGGTAGGCCTTCGAGAGGCCGCTGAAGGTCAGGCACAGGACGTCGGAACCGGCTGCTGCGGCTGCGTGGTGGTGCACCGCGTCGTCGAACAGGATCTTCTCGTAGATCTCGTCGGCGAAGACCACGAGGTCGTGGCGCCGCGCGATGTCGACGAGCTTGGCGACCATGTCCTTGCTGTAGACGGCACCCGTGGGGTTGTTGGGGTTGATGATGACCAGCGCGTGCGTGTTCTCGGTGATCTTCGACTCGATGTCGGCGAGGTCCGGCATCCAGTCGTTGTCCTCGTCGCACTTGTAGTGCACGGGCTTGCCACCGGACAGCGACACCGCGCCGGTCCACAGCGGGTAGTCGGGCGCCGGCACCAGGATCTCGTTGCCGTCGTCGATGAACGCCTGGAGCACCATCGAGATCAGCTCGGAGACGCCGTTGCCGATGAAGACGTCCTCGACGTCGGTGTCCTTGAGCCCGCGGGACTGGTAGTACTGCGCGACCGCGGTGCGGGCGGAGTAGATGCCGCGCGAGTCGCTGTAGCCCTGCGCCTCGGGCAGGTGGTGGATCACGTCGGCGAGGATCGCCTCCGGAGCCTCGAACCCGAACGGTGCCGGGTTGCCGATGTTGAGCTTCAGGATCCGGTGGCCCTCGGCCTCGAGGCGCTGGGCCTCGACGAGGATGGGTCCCCGGACGTCGTACCGGACATTGCGAAGCTTCTGGCTCTGGCGGATCTTGCGCACACGGCATTCTCGCAGGTCCGCGCCAGCGGATTTCGGGACTACCATCGACAGCACCCCGCCAAGGAGAGCGCGATGGCGCGTACGACGGTTCCGCTGACCCTCGACCTGCTCGAGGCCCTCGACGCGCCCTGCCACTCCTGCCTGTTCTGGGAGCGCGAACCGGTGCACCGCGACGCGATCCCCGAGCCCGAGTGGGCGCGCGAGAAGGAGACCTGGATCTCCGAGGTGCTGCGGGAGTGGGGCTCCTGCGGTCGGGTGGCCCTGGTCGACGGCGAGCCGGTCGGCTACCTGACCTACGCCCCGCCCGCGTTCGTGCCGGGATCCGCCGCGTTCCCCACCGCCCCCGTCTCGGCCGATGCCGTGCTGCTGACGACGGCCTGGGTGCGTCCGGAGTTCACCGGAGCCGGCCTGGGACGCCTCCTGGTGCAGGGCATGGCCCGCGACCTGGTCGGCCGCGACGACATCCGCGCCGTGGAGGCGTTCGCCAGCACCGGTGTGGCCGTTCCGGGCGCCCGGAAGAGCCCGACCTGCGTCGTACCGGCGGAATTCCTGGCCCGGGTGGGCTTCAAGACGCACCGGGCGCACCCGCGGACGCCGCGGATGCGGATGGAGATGCGCTCGCTCATCACCTGGCGGGGCGAGGTGGAGGCTGCGTGGGAGCGGATCGTGGGCGTCGTACGACGGCCGAAGCCGGCGCCGACGCCTGTTTCACGGGAAACAGGAAGCCCCCGGGGTTGAGTCCCCGGGGGCGTCTGCGTGGTTTCGAGGCTCGGCCGCGGGCGGCCTCGCACCTCAACCAGCGGTCGTGCTCAGGCGTCGATGAACTCCGAGAGCTCCTTGAGGATCGCGGCCTTCGGGCGGGCGCCGACGATCGTCTTCACGACCTCGCCACCCTGGTAGACGTTGATCGTCGGGATGCCGGTGACGCGGTACGAGGCCGGGGTGACCGGGTTCTCGTCGACGTTCAGCTTGTAGAACGTGATCTTGTCACCGTGGGCACCGGCGATCTCGTCGAGGATCGGGGCGACCTGGCGGCACGGACCGCACCATTCGGCCCAGAAGTCCACGAGGACAGGCTTGTCGGACTTGAGGACCTGAGCGTCGAACTCGGCGTCGGTCACTGCGGAGATGTTGTCGGCCACGAGGGCTCCTTCAGGGGTATTTTGAATCTTGAACGAAACGTCTGGTCGTAGAACCTACGCGTTCGCGGGGGTATTCCCTGCGGTCGCTGCGGCGTGGTCGAGGAAGCCGATGTAGCGCTCCGCGTCGAGGGCGGCGGCGCAGCCGGTGCCGGCGGCGGTGATGGCCTGGCGGTAGACGTGGTCGACCAGGTCGCCGGCCGCGAACACGCCGTCGATGTTGGTCGCGGTCGAGCCGGGCTTGACCAGCACGTAGCCGTTGTCGTCGAGGTCGACCTGGCCGACGAGCAGCTCGGAGCGGGGCTCGTGGCCGATCGCGATGAACAGGCCGGTAGCGGGCAGCTCGCTGAGCTCGCCGGTGACGGTGTCCTTCAGGGTCAGCGACTCCAGGGACTCCTCACCGTTGATGGTCTCGACGGCGGAGTTCCAGATGATCTCGAGCTTCGGGTCAGCGAAGGCCCGCTCCTGCATGATCTTCGAGGCGCGCAGCTCGTCGCGGCGCACGATCAGCGACACCTTGGAGCCGAAGCGGGTCAGGAACGTGGCCTCCTCGACGGCGGAGTCACCACCACCGACGACGGCGATGTGCTGCTCGCGGAAGAAGAACCCGTCGCAGGTGGCGCAGTAGGAGACGCCGCGGCCGGACAGCTTCTCCTCGTTCGGGAGGTCGAGGTGGCGGTAGCCGGAGCCGGTCGAGAGGATCACCGAGCGGGCGGTGTAGGTGGCGTCGGCGGTCTTGACGACCTTGATGTCACCGGTGAGGTCGACCTCGATGACGTCGTCGGCGATCAGCTCGGCGCCGAAGCGCTCGGCCTGCGCGCGCATCTCGTCCATCAGGGCCGGGCCCTGGATGCCGTCACGGAAGCCGGGGAAGTTCTCGACCTCGGTGGTGTTCATCAGCGCACCACCGGCGGTCACGGAACCCTCGAACACCAGGGGCGCGAGCTGGGCGCGGGCGGCGTAGATCGCCGCGGTGTAGCCGGAGGGACCGGACCCGATGACGATGACGTTGCGGGTCTCGGACGTGGCGGCGGTGGACATGGAACTCCCCGATGGGTCGACAGTGGGCTCGACGGAACAACCCGATGGTAGGCGGCCCTGTTCCCCGTGTGACGAGGGAGTCAGCCCGTGG
Organism: Nocardioides sp. CPCC 206347; assembly: GCF_048654605.1. Lineage (NCBI taxonomy): Bacteria > Bacillati > Actinomycetota > Actinomycetes > Propionibacteriales > Nocardioidaceae > Nocardioides > Nocardioides sp. CPCC 206347. The sequence goes on along the minus strand of NZ_JBMCYZ010000004.1, from coordinate 298,952 downwards.
CCGCCAGCGTGGTCGAGTGCAGCACGTCGCCGGTACCGCAGGCCAGCACCTCGGCCTCCTGGGTCTGGCCCACGGGTTCGCGGAAGGCAGCGACGGCCGACTTGCCGTCGTACACGATGCCGACGAGGTAGCCGAGGCCGAAGTCGGCCGGCTCGCACATGAAGTCCTTCGGTGCCGTGAGCGTCGCGCCGTCGTACTCGGCGGCTGCCGGGTGCGGCAGCGTGATGTGCTGGAGCGCGACGAGGTCCTCGCGCAGCGAGTCCGCGCGCACCTCGCGCAGCGGCTCGTCCGTCACGATGCGCCGGGGCTCGACCGGGAGCGACGACGGCTGTGAGGGCGCGGCCTCCTGGCCCGCCGTGGACGGTACGACGGCCTTGTCGTCCCCGGACGCCGGCGACTCGGCCAGGCCGGAATCACCGCCGGCGTCGCTGCGGGCGGGGTCGTCGTCGGACATCTGGTCGGCCGCGGTCATGGCGTCGTCGGAGCCCCCGCGGTCGCTGACGATGCCGGCGCCGACCGCACCGGCGACGACCACCGCGGCAGCGGCGAGCAGGTAGCGGGCGCGGACGCGCCGGTGCCGGGCGAACGGGTCCAGGGGGAGGATCCGGTGGTCCTCGGGGTGCGAGATCTCGGGGGTGACGGGGCGGTCGGCGGCCAGGGACGTGATCACGGCGTCCAGTCGTGCGACGACCTCCTCGGGCATCGGCTCCGGACCGCCGGCCTCGGCGAGCGCGCGTCGTACGGCGGCGTCCTGGGCAGGCGTCAACGGCGCACCGGTGTCCTCGGCGTCGTCGGCACCATCGGTGGCGCTCGGGTCGATCGGGTCGATCGGGTCAGTCATCAGGTCCCCTGGCATTCGGACCCCGGCCGGGTGCGGTCGGAGTCAGTCGGTTGTCGGCGCGCCGGCCGGGGGAGGCCCACGCGTCGCCAAGGGTCCGACGTGCGGGTCCGCCGCCGGGTTCCCCGGTACGGCGTCGCGGGCTGCGGTGGGCGAGGTGATGTCGGCCTCGTCCTCACCGTCGTGGAGTACATCGGCCAGGAGCCCGGCGAGGCGCGCGCGCCCCCGCGAGCAGCGACTCTTCACGGTGCCCTCGGCGCAGTCCAGGATCCGGGCGACCTCGGCGACGGGGTAGCCCTCCATGTCGACCAGCACCACGGCCGCACGCTGCTCCACCGGCAGGGTGGCCAGGGCGGCGCGGACCCGGTCGCGGCGTTCGCGCGCGACGCTGGACTCGGCCGGGTCGATGCTGTCGCCGACGGTGGTGCGGGCACTGCTCGCGTGCTCGTCCAGGTCCTCGGGCAGGGGTTCTGCCCGTCGTACCTTGGCCGAGCGGAGCCGGTCGAGGCAGGCGTTGACGACGATCCGGTGCAGCCAGGTGGTGACCTGGGCGTCACCACGGTAGGAGGACGCCCGCCGGAACGCCGCGATCACGCCCTCCTGGAGCCCGTCGGCCGCGGTCTCGGGGTCGCTGCAGGTGCGCAGGGCGACGGCCCAGAGGCGGTCGCGGTGGCGGGCGAAGAGGATGCCGAAGGCGTCGGGGTCACCGGCGATGTGGGCGGCGAGGAGGTCGGAGTCGGGCAGCTCGCGGGGCTCACTCTCCACGGACCACCACCTCAGAGATCTCGGCCCGGAAGTCTCCATCGACCTCGGGCAATGCCGTCAACCAGAGGACAAGGTAGCGGCCGGTGACCGGAGCAGCCGCCGCGCCCTCAGCCGGCGGAGCAAGGGTCAGCCGACCCGAGCCGGTGGCGGTGGCGACGGGCTTGCCGGTCGGCGCGGCCTCGGGAGGTGTGTCGAAGGAGTAGAGCTCGACGGTCGCGGTGCCCTGGGCGAGGCGGAGGTTGACGCTGCGGACGTCGCGCTTGCGGCCCAGGTCGAGGACCAGGCCGACCCCGGTCTTCAGTCCCAGGGGCGGGCCGAACTGGTCCTTGTAGGTCGAGGTGTTCCAGCTCGTCGCGTTGTCGCCGTCGAAGAGGTTCGGCAACCCGTCGGGGTTCTCGCCGTCCTCGCCGAGCGGGTCGAAGTCGGTGGCGCGCACTCCCGTGATCACGGGCGCCTGGGTGGCCGCGCTGGTGGTCGGCTCGGTCGGATCGGGGTCCGGGTCGCCGCCCAGCGCCGTGCGGCCGCGCCCGAGGTTGAACGCGATCGCGACCGCCACCAGGAGGATCACGGCGATCGCCACCGCCATGGCCAGGCGCAGCCAGTTGCGGCCGGGTACGGCCTCCGCTTCCGTGGTGTCGTCGGCGTCCGTCGCCGGGGCACCACTCGGGTCCCACGGCCAGTAGCCGTGCGGGCGCACGCCGTCCTCGCCGGGATCGCCGGGGTGCGGATCCAGGGGTACGGCGTCGGGTCGCGGGCGTCGTACGGCGGGACCGTCGGGGGAGTCGGGCACGAAGAGGGGGCGCTCGGGCGGGTCCTCGAACGGCGGTGGGGGCGGCGGTGGCGTGCTGCGGGTGCGCAGCCACTGGACCTCGTCGTCGTCGTCACCACCGAAGAGCGGGATGCCGGCCTCGGTGGGAAGCTCGGAGACGAGCGGAATGGGCGGCTCGTCGGGCTCGTCGGGCTCGGGCGTCGGACGTGCGTCGACGCTCTCCTGGGTCCGCTCGTCGACCTCGATCACGACGGGCGCGGGCTCGGGCTCCTCCCGTTCCGGCGGAACCACCGGCAGGTCGTCCTGGGAGGCGTCGTGCGGCAGCGGGTCGAGGACCGCAGGCAGCCAGATCGGCCGCAGCTCGTTGATCGGGGGGATCGACTGTGCCAGCGCGTCCGGCATCCCCGCCGGGTCCCCGACGAACTCCAGGAGCTCGGCCGCGATGCCCTGGGCCGTGGTGACGTCCGGATGGTCCGAGCCGAGCCGGCGCCGGCGGCCGTGGTCCTGGTTGCAGTCGAACTCGCGCCAGAGCAGGTCGAGCGGCTTCGGGACGCCGGCGCGGACCTGGCGCGGGCTGAGGAAGGCGTCGTTCTCGCGGGGCGCGGCCGGGACGATCGAGCCCGAGGGGCCGGGCCAGGTGCCGGTCAGCGCGCAGTAGAGCAGTCCGCCGAGGTCCTCGAGGTCGCCGCGGACCTCGCCGGGGGGCAGGCCGTGCAACGCAGCATCGACGCACATGCCGATGATGCGCACCGAGCCGTACCGGTCGATCAGGATGTTCTCGGGGTTCAGCCGGCCGTGGGTGACGCCTGCGGCATGGGCGCGGGCGATGGCGGACGCCACGTCGGCGACCAGCCAGGCGGCCCGTCGTGGACCGAGCGGGCCGGCGTTGGTGACCAGGATGTCGAGGGAGATCCCGGTGCCCCACTCGTTGACGACGAAGGAGCGGCCGTCCTCGCTCTCGGCGTCCAGCACGCGCAGGATCCGCGGGTCGAGCACGGAGGCCGACGTACGGGCAGCGTCGAAGAGGCCGGGCGCCCGCGGGTCGTCCTCAGCGATGACGTGCAGGGCGACGAAGCGTTCGAGGACGGCGTCGCGCGCGCGCCAGAACCGACCGCCACCGGTCTCGCTCAACAGGTCGATCAACCGGTACCGGCCAGCGAGCACATCCCCCGACCGCGTCGACGTCGCCACCCAGTCCCCCTCCGATCTCCTCGGATCCTTTGCCATCCTAGGAGACCCCCGAGATCACGGGGGTCACCTGCGTCGAACGCGTGCCGTGACCGTCGAGACGACCGAGGTCACCTCGTCCAGGCGGAGCAGCTGGGCCGCCGCGAGGAAGGCTCCACCGGCACCGGCGCTCACGATCGCGGCCTCCAGCACCGACCAGGTCCAGTGCGGGCGGCTCACGAATTCGGCGATCGTGTCGGTGACCACGAGGTCGAGGAAGAGGCCGACGCCGAGCACGACTGCGGCGGCCACGAGCAGGCGCACCACGAACCCGACCCACTCCCCGATCCGCCGGGGCGCGGGCTCCTCGCCCGAGCGGAGCAACCGCAGCAGCACGATCGTCGAGAGGGTGGCGCCGACGGTGTAGGCGCCGGTGTAGGCGACGACCAGCATCGGCGCGGTGTGGTCCTCGTCGACCCGGCCCACCAGCAGCGTGGCCAGGCCGATGTTGGTCGCGGCGATCACGCACTGCACGAAGAAGACGGCGCGGTTGCGCTCCAGCGCGTAGAACCCGCGCAGCACCAGGTAGTGCACCGTGAACGCCACGACGCCCAGCCCGAACAGCACCATCGACGGCTCGAACCGGCCGGCCTTCCCGGCGGTCGCACCGTGTCCCCACAGCACCGTCGCCAACGGGAGCGCCAGGGCCGGCAGCAGCGCCGCAAACGGTACGACGACGACGAGCGCCGTGCGCAGGGTGCTGCCGAGCGTGGCACCCAGCGCGGCGAGGTCGCCGCGCGCGGCGGAGGCCGAGAGACGGGGCAGGATGGCGGTGGCCAGCGAGACGGTGATGACCGAGTGCGGCACCATCACCGCGAGCATCACGCTGGAGTAGATGGTGATGCCGGTGCCTTCGGCCGAGGAGGCGGTACCGCCGGACGCGAGGCGCACCACGACGACGTACGCGATCTGGTTGACGACCACGAACAGGACGGTCCACACGCCGAGCTTGAAGGTCTGGCCCAGGCCCACGCCGCGGAAGTCGAAGCGGGGTCGGTAGCGCACGCCGGCGGCGCGCAGGTACGGGACCAGGATCAGCAGCTGGGCGGCGATGCCGAGGGTGGAGCCGATGCCGAGCAGCAGCTCCTGGTTCGCGCTGAACGCCCCCTGCTGCTCGGAGCTCGTCGCCGCGCCGAACACGACGAGGTAGGTCACCAGCACCGCGATCGAGATGATGTTGTTGGCGATCGGCGCCCACATCATCGGTCCGAACTTGCCGCGGCTGTTGAGGATCTGCCCGATCAGCGCGAACATCCCGTAGAAGAAGACCTGCGGCAGGCAGAAGCGGGCGAAGTCGATCGCGGACTGGCGTTGGTCGGCGAGCGCCGGCTCGTTGTAGTCGTGGTTGAGCATCACCTGCATGACCCACGGTGCCGCCACGACCAGCAGCACGGTCACGGTGGCGAGGAAGCAGATCGCGAGCGTCATCACCCGGTCGACGTACGCGGCTCCGCCGTCGGTGTCGTTCTTCATCGCGCGCACGAGCTGCGGCACGAGGACCGCGTTGAAGACCCCGCCCGCGATCAGGATGTAGAGCATGTTCGGGACGGTGTTGGCGATGGTGAAGATGTCCGCGTGCAGAGAGATGCCCAGCGCGGCGGCCAGCAGGGTGGACCGGATGAAGCCGCTGAACCGCGACACGACCGTCCCGGCCGCCATCACGGCGGTGTTGGCGAGGATCCGCTTCTGCTCGGTGGAGCCGGTGCCGGCGGAGGTCTCGCTCACGGTGTCGCCTCGACGGCCTCGGCGTCCTGCTCGCTGCGCCTCCGGAACCGGCGGGCCAGGCGGATCCCGATCGCCAGGAACAGGATCGCGGCGCCGGTGCCCATGATGATCCAGATGACGACGCCGACCTGGCCCGAACGCAGCGGCAGCGCGTCGTCCGCGCCGATCGCGGCGCCGTCGGGGTCGGTCAGGCGCAGGGTGACGTTGTGGACGCCGGTGCGGGTCATGTCGGCGGTGATCGGGACCGACGTACGACTCCTCGCGGCGAGGCGGACCGGGTTGGCGACGCCGATCCTGGCGCCGTCGTCGGTGCGGGCATCGACGTTGACGGTGACGGGGTAGGGCAGTGCGTTGCGCACCGAGACGCTGAAGCCGCCGGACGTGCCGGACAGGGTCACGCCGTTCGGGGCGTCGATGGTGACCTGGCCGAGCTGCTCCTCGATCCACTGCCGCGTGCGGGTCAGGCGTACGGCGGCGTCGCGGTCCCCGCGCAGGGCGTACGACGTCCCGGCGATCGCCTCCGCGATCAGCTCGTCGCCGATGTCGTAGTCGTCGCCGAGGATCGCCTGGAGCGAGCGCGCGGCCCGGACCAGCTGGCCGGCCTCGACGAGGACGCTGGAACTGAGCTCCGCCTTGGCCTGGGACTTCGGATAGGTCAGCGTGCTGGCGTCGATCTGCCGCTCGTCGGTGCCGGTGCCCTCGGTCGGCTGCGCCGTGGCGACGACCTGGCGGAGGTCGGTGAGGTCGAGCCAGCGGACGTCGAGCCCGGTCCAGAAGGCCGCGGCATCGGTCGCGGTGACGGTGTCGGGCACGACCACGACCAGGGGCTCGGGCGCCTGGCCCTTCGCGCCCAGCAGTCGCACCGCGGCCTCGCTCAGGATCCGCTGGCGCAGGGCCACGGGCGCGGTGACGGGGTCGGGTCCGGGGCCGCCGCTGGCAGCCGTCGTCGCCGTCACGATGACCGGCCGGTCGCCGATCAGCCCGTCGGTCGGCGGTCGGCCGGAGAAGGTCTCGGTCGGGAACATCTGGTCGCCCAGCAGCACCGCGGCGCCGTCGTCCACGGTGTCGATGCCGCCCGGGCTGAGGAAGCCGTCGGGGCCCGTGACCACGGGGAGCGGCTCGACGTCCCATGCGTCGAACTCGGCGCTCGGGTGCTTGCGGGCCGTGTCGTAGAGGCTGGGCAGGTGGTGGGCGGCGGCGGAGAGGTCCGGGTCGCCGTAGGGCAGCGCGGCGGTGGTGTCGATGGTGAGGACGGTCTTGGCCTGCAGCAGCCACGACGTTGCGGCGGTGACGAGGGGATGGTCGGCCGGCAGGCCGGGCTCGTCCTCGCTGCCCGCGGGTTCCTCGTCCTCGTTGCCCGCGGGTTCCTCGCTGGCCGGGGGTTCCTCGGGATCGGGTGCCGGTGCCACGTCGCGCGGCAGGTTGCGCAGGGACAGGTGCCGCACGGCGTCGAGCACGGCGGGATCGACCAGCCACGTCACGGGGTTGATCCCACTGGCCGCGCCGAAGGCCAGCGGTCCGCCGAGGTTGCCGTCGAGGGTGAGCGCCTCCTGCCACGACGCCGTACGACTGAGGGAACCGTCGCTGGCGTGGGTGACCGGGCCGCGCAGGGGCACCACGACGGCGGTCTCGACGGTTCCGTCGACGTTGCCCGGGATGTACGGCAGGAAGGTGCGCGCCCGCCCGTCCGCGATCAGGTCGCGCGGCGTGCTCTGGCTGGCGCCGAGGGCGTGCACGCCGAACCAGTAGACGCCCGCGGTCGGCGCCGGGAACAGGACCCGCAGCGCCGCCTGCGGGATCCGCAGGGTGTACGAAGCCACCTGGCCCGGCACGAGTGCGCTCACCTGCGACTGCACGGCGGTGTAGCGCTCGCCGACCGGTGCCTCCGCGTCGAGGTCGGCAGCGACCTCCAGCTCTGCCGACGTGGTCATCACGCTGGCGCAGATGGTGCAGCCCGGCCCGGAGCTGAACATCGGGTAGAGGCTGACGTCCTCCCAGGTCTCCAGGCCGACGTTGGTGATCGTGCCGCTGACGACGAGTGGTCCGGAGCGGGGCAGTCCACCGGGGGTCAGCTCGTCGATGGTGATCGCCAGCGGGGCGTCGTCACCGTCGTCATCGGGGCCTGCCGCGACGCGTGGAGTGGTGGCGTGGCCGCCCTCGTAGGCAGCGGTGGCACTGTCGTCGGCATTGTCGTCGGCGCTGGCCGCAGGCCCGGCCAGGACGGCCGCGCCGAGCAGCAGTCCGGTCAGTCCACCCGCGAGAGAGCGCAGGGGAGAACGACGGACGACCACCCCCCGAGGGTAGTGGGGCCACCCCGGCACCCAGCGGACCCCACGGCGCAGGTGCCCTCGCCGAGGTTGATTGACATCAATCAACCTCGGCGAGGAAGGGGTCATGGCTCCTACGGCCTAGACTCCTGCGCCGTGACCGACCCCGCTGACGACTCGCCCGCTGCCCCACTGCGGCTGGTCGACGTACAAGCGGCCGTCACCGCCGAGCTGGACCGGATCGCACCAGTCATCGACGACCTCGGCCGCCTCTTCGAAGCGGCTGGCCACGAGCTCGCGCTCGTCGGCGGACCGGTCCGTGACGCGATGCTCGGCCGGCGCTCCAACGACCTCGACTTCGCGACGTCCGCGCGCCCCGAGCAGACCGAGAAGCTGCTGAAGGCCTGGGGCGACGCCTGGTGGGACATGGGCCGCGACTTCGGCACCATCGGCTGCCGCAAGGGCGACTGGGTGGTCGAGGTGACCACCTACCGTTCCGAGGAGTACGACGCCGACTCCCGCAAGCCCGAGGTGCAGTACGGCGACACGCTGGCCGGCGACCTGGGTCGCCGCGACTTCAGCGTCAACGCCATGGCGGTCCGGGTTCCGGGTCGGGTGATCGAGGACCCGTTCGGCGGCGTGATGGACCTGGCGCACCAGGTGCTCCGCACGCCCGGGACGCCGGAGCAGTCCTTCTCCGACGACCCGCTGCGGATGATGCGGGCTGCCCGCTTCGCGTCCCAGCTCGGTTTCACGGTCGACCCGGACGTCGTCCGTGCGATGACCGAGATGGCCGACCGCATCGAGATCGTCTCCGCCGAGCGCGTCCGCGACGAGCTGGTCAAGCTGATCTGCGCCGCCCACCCGCGCCAGGGCCTGTCGCTCCTCGTCGAGACCGGGCTGGCCGAGCACGTGCTGCCGGAGCTGCCGGCGCTCAAGCTCGAGCGCGACGAGCACCACAGCCACAAGGACGTCTACGACCACACCCTGACCGTGCTCGAGCAGGCGATCGACCTCGAGCCGCGGCTGACCGAGCGGGCCGGGATCGCCGCCCCCGACTTCGTGTCCCGCTTCGCCGCGTTGATGCACGACGTGGGCAAGCCGAAGACGCGGCGCTTCCAGGACGACGGCATCGTCACGTTCCACCACCACGACGTGGTCGGCGCCAAGCTGACCCGCAAGCGGATGAAGGCGCTGCGCTTCTCCAACGACCAGATCGACGCGGTCGGTGACCTGGTCGAGCTGCACCTGCGCTTCCACGGCTACGGCTCCGGCGAGTGGACCGATTCCGCCGTACGTCGCTATGTCCGCGACGCCGGCGACCAGCTCGAGCGTCTCCACGTGCTGACCCGCGCCGACTGCACGACGCGCAACAAGCGCAAGGCCGACCGCCTCAGCCGGACGTACGACGACCTCGAGGCCCGCATCGACCGGCTCAACGAGGAGGAGGGGCTCGCCTCCCTCCGCCCGGACCTCGACGGCAACCAGATCATGGAGATCTTGGGCATCGGCCCCGGCCGCGAGGTGGGCGAGGCCTACAAGTTCCTGATGGAGCAGCGCCTCGACAACGGTCCGATGGCCGAGGCCGACGCGATCGTCGCGCTCAAGGAGTGGTGGGCCGCGCGCGCCTGACATGTCCTACCTGGGGCGGATGCCGGCGATCCCTACTGGCCGGTAGCCTCCGCGCATGACTGACACGATCGACAAGCTCCTCGAAGACTCCATCGAGATCGACGCTCCCGCGGACAAGGTGTGGGCGCTCGTCACCGACATCCCCGCCATGTCCAGGCGAAGCCCGCAGGTCGTGAAGTCGACCGTCAAGGGTGGCGTGGTCAAGGAAGGTGCGACCTTCCGCAACCTCAACAAGCAGGGCATCAAGCGCTGGCCGACGGCCGGCAAGGTGGTGCGCTTCACCCCTCCCACCGACTCCTCCGTGGGCGAGTTCGCGTTCCGGATCCGCGAGAACTGGACCGTCTGGTCGTTCGAGATCGAGCCGACCGCGACCGGTGGCACCCGCCTCACCGAGCGCCGCGAGGCCCCCGACGGCATCTCGCAGCTGTCGCAGGTGCTGACCAAGCTGGTCCTCGGTGGCCAGGAGCCGTTCGCCGAGGAACTGCGCGCCGGCATCCGCGCGACGCTCGAGAAGATCAAGGCCGAGGCCGAGGCGGCCTGAGCCCCACCTGACCATGACGAAGGGCCGGTTCCCCGTGGGGGAACCGGCCCTTCGGCTATCTGGTCGTCAGGTCACTCGCCGGAGATGAACTGCTCCAGCAGGAGGCGACCCTCGGTGTCCTCGATCTGGACCGGCGGGCTCTTCATGAGGTACGCCGACGCGGCGATGATCGGGCCACCGACGCCACGGTCCAGGGCGATCTTCGCGGCGCGCACGGCGTCGATGATGATGCCGGCGGAGTTCGGGGAGTCCCAGACCTCGAGCTTGTACTCGAGGTTCAGCGGAACGTCACCGAAGGCGCGACCTTCGAGGCGGACGTAGGCCCACTTGCGGTCGTCGAGCCACGCGACGTAGTCGGACGGGCCGATGTGGACGTTCTTGCTGTCCGTCAGGTTGGCCAGCGAACCGGTGAGGTTCGAGGTCACGGCCTGGGTCTTGGAGACCTTCTTGGACTCGAGGCGCTCACGCTCGAGCATGTTCTTGAAGTCCATGTTGCCGCCGACGTTGAGCTGGTACGTGCGGTCCAGCGCCACGCCACGGTCTTCGAACAGCTTCGCCATCACGCGGTGCGTGATGGTGGCGCCGACCTGCGACTTGATGTCGTCACCGACGATCGGGACGCCGGCGTCCTCGAACTTCTTGGCCCACTCGGGGTCGGAGGCGATGAAGACGGGCAGGGCGTTGACGAAGGCCACGCCCGCGTCGATGGCGCACTGGGCGTAGAACTTGTCAGCCTCCTCGGAACCAACGGGCAGGTACGAGACCAGCACGTCGACCTCGGCGTCCTTGAGGGCCTGGACGACGTCGACCGCCTCGGCGGCGGACTCCTCGATCGTCATCCGGTAGTACTTGCCGAGACCGTCGAGCGTCGGGCCGCGGAGGACCTCGACACCGAGGGTCGGGACCTCGGCGATCTGGATGGTGTTGTTCTCCGAGGCGTTGATGGCCTCGGAAAGGTCCTTGCCGACCTTCTTGTCGTCGACGTCGAACGCCGCGACGAACTGGACGTCAGAGACGTGGTACTGACCGAACTTCACGTGCATGAGCCCCGGGACGGTGCTCGTCGCATCGGCGTCCCGGTAGTACTGCACGCCCTGGATCAGGGAGGTGGCGCAGTTGCCCACGCCGGCGATCGCTACTCGAACCGAACCCATGGGGTGTGTTCCTTCCTTGGTACTCATGACTGGTGACTGTTCATGAACGTGTGCTGGAGGTGGAGATCAAGACGTCGACGGTGTCGGCGTCTCGGGCGCTGCTTCGGCGCGCGACTGGGCGCCGCGCTCGGCGTTGATGAGGTCCGAGAGCCATCGGACCTCCCGCTCGACCGATTCGACGCCGTGCCTCTGGAGCTCGGAGGCGTAGCGGTCGGCTTCCTTCTGGGTCATCGCAAGGTCGCGCTGAACCCGTTCCAGCCGCTCCTGGAGGCGCGAACGTCGTCCTTCGAGGACGCGCAGGCGGATCTCCATGTCGGTGGAGGAGAAGAACCGGAACCGGATGTCGAAGTTGTCGTCCTCCCATGCGGCAGGACCCACCTCCGACATGAGGCGCTGGAACTCTGCGGTGCCCTGCGGTGTCACCTCGTAGACGATTCGCTGCCGGCGGCTCTGGGGGCCTGACGGAACGACTTCCTCGATGAGATTGCCGCGGAGCATCTTCTTCAACGCCGGGTAGAGCGAGCCGTACGACAGCAGGCGGCCCCATCCGAGCATCAGGTTGAGCCGCTTGCGCAGCTCGTAGCCGTGCATGGGTCCCTCGTGCAGCAGTCCGAGGACTGCCAACTCGATGGTGTCGCCACGCCGTGCCATGCGACCTATCGTAGCGATATATCCACGGAACGTGAACTTTCGATGGATCGGGAGTGTCCAGCGGCCGACCGCCCGTCACGAATCGGGTGACACAGGTGTGCGCCGTACCCTGTGGTGCGTGGTCGAGGGAAAGCGAAAGCAAGGGACGTCGTCGTCGCGCGGCAGGTCCGGCAAGTCGGGCAAGTCGGCCGGCAAGGGCAAGTCGGGCAGCAAGGCGCCGCGCACGTTCAAGCAGAAGGTGAAGCGGTTCGCCCTGTGGGGCATGGTCGCCAGCGTCGTTTTCGGCCTGCTCGGCCTGCTCTCCCTGTTCATCGCCTACCGGACGATCGACATTCCGGACCCCAACGCGGAGTTCCTGACCGAGACCACCCAGGTCTTCTACGCCGGCGGCAAGGCCGAGCTCGGTGAGTTCGCGATCCAGAAGCGCGACTCGATCCCGTACGAGGAGATGCCGCAGTTCGTGAAGGACGCGGTCGTCGCCTCGGAGAACCAGACGTTCTGGACCGACAGCGGGCTGGACCCCAAGGGCATCCTGCGTGCCGCGTTCAGCAACGCCCAGGGCAACTCGAAGCAGGGTGCCTCCACCATCACCCAGCAGTACGTGAAGATCCTCTACCTGACCCAGGACCGCACCTGGAAGCGCAAGGCCAGGGAAGCGCTGCTGTCGCTGAAGATCAAGAACCAGCTGAGCAAGCAGGAGATCCTCGAGGGCTACCTCAACACCATCTACTTCGGGCGCGGTGCGTATGGCATCCAGGCGGCTGCCCAGGCGTACTTCGGGCGGGACGCGAAGGACCTGACGCTGAGCCAGTCGGTCGTCCTGGCGGCTGTCCTCAACAACCCGCTCCTCTTCGACCCCGCCAACGGCGAGGCCGCGACGGCCCGGCTCGAGAGCCGCCACGAGCGCATCATCAAGGCCATGCTCGACATGGACACCGTCGACCCCGACGTCGCGGCGAAGGCTCTCGAGGAGGGCCTGCCGAAGTTCCCGGTCATCAAGCAGGGCGACCAGTACGCCGGCCAGAAGGGCCACGCGCTGACGATGGTCCGCAAGGAGCTGATCCGCCTCGGGTTCAGCGAGGACGAGATCGACGGCAGCGGCCTGAAGGTCACGACCACGTTCACCCGGAAGGCGATGCGGGCCGCCCAGCAGGGTGTCCAGGCGGCGCGGCCCGAAGGCTTCGGCGCGAACCTCCACATCGGAGTCGCCTCGGTCGAGCCCGGGACCGGCGCGGTGCGCGGGTTCTACGGCGGCCACGACTTCCTCAAGTCGCAGCTCAACTGGGCCGTGGCCGGTGGCCAGGCCGGGTCGACGTTCAAGCCGTTCGCGCTGGCGGCCGGGATCGAGTCGGGCTGGGAGCTCAAGGACACCTTCGACGGCAACTCGCCCTACGAGCTGCCCGGAGGCGGTCGACCGATCGAGAACCAGGGCGACCAGGACTACGGCAAGGTCAACCTGATCAAGGCCACCGAGGACTCGATCAACACCGCCTACATCGACCTGACGCTGGCGACGCCCGACGGCCCCGAGAAGATCATCGAGACGGCGAACAAGATGGGCGTCCCGCCGGCCGAGCCTGCCGCCAAGCCCTATGGGTTCCCGACCTCCAGTCCCGGCCTGCAGGCGAACACCGGTGTCGCGCTGGGTTCGCAGACGGTCAGCCCGATCAACATGGCCAACGGCTACGCGACGATCGCGAACCGCGGTGTCGCGGCGGACGCCTACATCATCGAGAAGGTGGTCGACGGCGACGGCGTGGTCCGTTACGCCCACAAGGTCACCGACCACCGCGCCATTCGTGAAGGTGTGTCCGACGACGTCGGCTTCGCGCTCCAGCAGGTCGTGAAGTCGGGTTCCGGTTCGGCAGCGCTCGCCCTGGGTCGTCCCGTCGGCGGCAAGACCGGCACCGCCACCAACGGCAAGGGCGAGGTCTCCTCGGCCTGGTTCGTCGGCTACACCCCGCAGCTGGCCACCGCCGTGATGTACGTCCGAGGCAAGGGCAACGAGCAGCTGCAGGGCTGGCTGCCGTCGTACTTCGGTGGCGCCTATCCGGCGCAGACCTGGACCGAGGTGATGAAGCGGGCCATGGAGGACGTCGACATCGAGGACCTCCCGCCGGCTGCGTACGTCAAGGGCGAGGCGCCCGGCGAGGGCCACGAGCCGCCCCCGCCGCCGAAGCCGACGCCGAGCAAGACGCCGAAGCCGACGCCGACGCCCACCCCGACGCCGACGCCCACCCCGACGCCGACCAAGGAGCCGGGTCCGCCGTCCAGCACGCCGCCCGACCCGACGACCGACACGGACGGCGACGGCAACCCGGACGTCTTCGACGAGGACGACGACGGCGACGGCGTGCCGGACGTCTCGGATCCGCAACCGCTGAACCCGGCCGTGCCGGGCAATGGCAACGGCAACAACCGGGTGCGGGTCGGCCGTCGTCGTACCGCCGCCTGAGGCCGACGGCTCGATGCCCCGCGAGCGGATGCCGCACGTCCACGCCACCAACGACGATCCCGTCGTCACCGCGCTGAGCGAGGTGGTCGGCGGGCCGATGGGTGAGCGCGCGCGGCCGCACCGCTGGTGGACGCCGATGCGGGTGCTGCTGCTGCTGACCGCGCTGACCTGCTGCCTGGGCCTGGTCCAGAAGGCGCCGTGCTCGCTGGTCGACGGCAAGGACCAGAACTGGGTCTACTCCCACATGTGTTACACCGACCTGCGGCCGCTCTACGTGCCGCGGGGGCTGGCCGAGCACGCCTGGCCGTACTCCGACGACGAGCAGACCCGGGCGCGCTACGAGGTGATGGAGTACCCCGTCGGCATCGCCTACTGGGCGTGGGGCACGGCGTGGGTGACGCACTGGCTGAACGGTTCGCCCGACGTCGAGCAGCGTTACCAGTCGCCCGTCGACCGTTTGTACGACGACGAGGAGGTCGACGACGAGCAGACCATCTTCCTGCTGGTGAACGCGATCGGGTTCGCCTTCCTCGCCCTGGCCGCCGTGTGGCTCCTCTCGCGCACCCACGAGCGCCGTCCCTGGGACGCCGCGGCGTTCGCCCTCTCACCCGCCCTGCTGCTCACCGGCCTGATCAACTGGGACCTGATCGCCGTCGCGCTGGTGGCCGGGGCGCTCTGGTCGTGGTCGCGCGACCGGCCCGTGCTGACCGGCATCCTGATCGGGCTCGGGACGGCGGCGAAGCTCTATCCGCTCTTCCTGCTCGGCGCGATCCTGGTGATCTGCCTGCGCCGGCGCCAGTACTGGACGTTCGGGTCCGTGACCGTCTCCGCCGCGCTGGCCTGGCTGGTCGCGAACGCGCCCGGGTTCCTCACCGGCCCGGACCAGTGGAAAGTGTTCTGGAGCTTCAACGCCGAACGCACCGCCGACCTCGGGTCGGTGTGGATGCTGATCGACCAGGCCGGCGACATCGGCTTCAAGGCACACACGATCAACGTGTGGTCGTGGATCATCTTCGGCGCCTGGTGCCTCGGGGTGTTCGTGATCGGCATGACCGCTGGGCGAGGGGCGCAGGAATCCCCGCTGAAGCGGGTATTCCTGCGCTTCCTGCCCGTTGCAACGGGCAAGAAGCGTCAGAAGACGTCAGGAAGTGGGTGCGCCGACAGTGTCACCCCGCGCCTAGCCCAGCTCGGCTACCTGATCGTGGTCGGCTTCCTCCTGGTCAACAAGGTCTACTCCCCGCAGTACGTCCTGTGGCTGCTGCCGCTCGCCGTGCTCGCCCGGCCGCGCTGGCGCGACCAGCTGATCTGGCAGGGCACGGAGGTCTTCTACTTCTGCACGATCTGGTGGTACCTCGGCGGCTACCTGACCCCGGCGGGCGGCGGTGACGCCGGGTTCTACTGGGTCGGCATCGCGGTCCGGGTGCTCGGGGAGCTCTACCTCGCGGCGGTCATCGTGCGCGACCTGTACCGCCCCGACCACGACCCCGTTCGTCTCGACGCACCGGACGACCTTGCGCAGGCAGGCTCGTCGAGTAGCCCGAGCCGCTAGGCGAGGGCGTATCGAGACGCCTACGGCGTGACCACGACCCGGTCGAACGCGGTCGCGGTGTAACGCACCCGTACGTCGACCTCCTCGCCCACCTCGGGCACCCGCGAACCGTGCGGGAGGAACAGCATCGAGGCCTGCATGTGCGGGGGCTCGGCGAAGAGCCGCTGCTTCCCGTCGATGGAGTACGGCGACCGCACGAATCCGACCGCGTCGAGGCCGCCCCGGGCGAGCGTCGCGGCGCGCGCCTTGATGGTCTGCTCGCCGGTCGGCGCTTCCAGGCCGATGCCGTGGGCGGTGCCACCGGAGACGACCAGCACGTGGCCGGACTTGGGGGCGGTTCGGCCGCGGTACCCGAAGGCGTCGCCCCGGTCGACGGCATGCACGTCGAGGACGGTCGCGGTCACGCGCAGCGCGGACCGCGCACCCAGCCAGAGGCCGGTGCCGATGCGCGGGCGGAAGGTGAAGTCGCCGTACTGGCTGCGCAGGGTCGCCAGCTCGGCGTCGGTCAGGTGGCTGACCCAGACCGTGGGCCGGTGCGCGGGTGACTCGGAAGGGAGCTCGGCGGCGACGTAGTCGTTCATCAACCGGGTGACCTCGCCCAGGTGCGTGCCCTGGCCGAGCGGCAGGTGCAGCGCGAGGCCCTCGACGCGGGCGCCCGGGTGCTTGCGCAGCAGGTCGCCGGCTTCCCACAGTTCGCGCGCGGCCATGCCGTGGCGGCGCATCGAGGTCATCCGCTCGAGGACGACGCGGGCGGTCGGGTCGGCGTGGAGCAGGTCGCGCAGGTCGGTGACCCGGCTGACGGTGTGGATCAGTCGACGCGCGAGTGCAGGCTCGGGCAGGGCCACCCACGGGCGCCACGGCGTGAGGACCAGCACGTCACCGTGCCAGCGTTGGACGACGTCCGGCAGCTCGTCGTACATCCCGACCGCGAGGGCGTGGACGTCGTGGCCGCGCTCGACCAGCCACTGCGCCTTGCGGGCGAGGCGGGCGTTGGTGAAGCCGTAGCCGTTGCCCTTCGCGACCGGCACCAGGCCGGGGTGGGCGGTGGCGACGGACTCGAGGTGCTCGCGCCAGCGCGGGCCGTCGACGGTGAGGGTGAGGGACACGGCTCAGCCCCGCCGAGCCAGGTAGACCTGGAACGCCTTGTAGAGCGCCCGGTTGATCGGCAGGTCCCACTCGCCGGCGTACTCGACGGCTTCGCCGCCGGTGCCGACCTTGAACTGGATCAGGCCGACGTGCGAGTCGTCGGTGTCGAGGGTCTCGGTGATGCCGCGCAGGTCGTAGACGGCCGCACCGGCGGCGACGGCGTCCCGGATCATGGCCCACTGGATGGCGTTGGAGCCGCGGACCTCGCGCTTCTCGGTGGAGGAGGCGCCGTAGGAGTACCAGGCGTGCTCGCCGACCCGGATCGCGATCGTCGAGGCAACCAGGTCGCCGTCGTGGCGGGCCAGCCAGAGCACGAACCGGTCGGGGTCGTCGGCCGTCAGGGCGTCGTACATCGTCTCGAAGTAACGCAACGGGCGCGGGGTGAAGTGGTCGCGCTCGGCGGTGTGGACGTACAGCTCGTGGAAGGCGGCCAGGTCGTCGCGCGTGCCGCGGACAACCTCGACCCCTTCCTTGGCGGCCTTCTTGATGTTGCGGCGCCAGAGCTGGTTCATCCCCTTGAGGAGGTCGTCCTCGGTGCGCTGGGTGCCGTCGGCGTCCCGGAGCGGGATCTGGAAGACGAACTGCGGCTGCCCCGCGGCGAACCCGCCCTCGACGCCCTGGTGGCGCCACCCCAGCTCGTGGAGCTGGGCGACGACGCGGGCACCGGCGGGGGCGCGCTCGACCGGCGGGATCTGGCTGAGCAGCCTGACCTCGGGGTCGGCGATGCCTTCCTTGACCTGGGCGGTCGACCAGCGCCGGGTCACGACGGGCGGACCGATCCGGACGGCGAACGCGCCCTGCTTCTTCAGGTGCGCCACCATCGGCGCGAGCCAGTCGCCGAGCTGGTCGGTGGTCCAGTCCAGGACCGGACCCTCGGGCAGGTACGCGAGCGAGCGCTTCAGCTTCGGGAGCTGGCGGTAGAGCACCAGGGCCACCCCCTGTTGCTTGCCGGCGTCGTCGAACCAGCCGATCGACTCGCTGCGCCACTCGCTCTTCACCTGCGCCCACCCGGGCGTCTGCAGGAAGCTCGCGGAGGGGAGCGTGGCGAGGTAGTCGCGGTGCTCGGTCGGGGTGATCGGGCGCACGCTGGGCATGGCCCCGAGGCTATCGGGTCTGCCCGGGGCAGTCAGAGCCGCTCGCGGAGCCAGGCGAAGTCGGTGACGTGCTCGTCCGCTCCACCGGGCGTCTCGCAGACCACCGGGGCACCGGCGTCGCGGACGACCTGGGCGAGCAGGTCGGGGTCGATCCGCCCGGCGCCGAAGTTGGCGTGCCGGTCGGCGCCGGAGTCGAAGTCGTCGCGGCTGTCGTTGGCGTGGACCAGGTCGATCCGGCCGGTGATGGCGCGGATGTCGTCGACGATCGTCTCGAGCCGGTTGCCGCCCGCGTGGGCGTGGCAGGTGTCGAGGCAGAAACCGACCATGTCGGCACCCTCGGCCGCCGCGATCGCGTCCCAGGTGCCCTTGATCCGGTCGAGGTAGCGCGTCATCGCGTTGGTGCCGCCCGCGGTGTTCTCGATCAGCAACGGGAGCTTGAGGTCGGTGGCCTCGATCGCCTTGCGCCAGTTGTCGAAGCCCTTGGCCGGGTCGTCCTCGTCGGTGACGTGCCCGCCGTGGACGATCAGCCCCTTCGCGCCGATCTCGGCCGCGGCGTCGACGTGTTGCTGCAGCAGCTTGCGGCTCGGGATCCGCTGGCGGTTGTTCGTCGTCGCCACGTTGATCAGGTACGGCGCGTGCACGTACAGGTCGATGCCGGCCTCCTCGGCGTCGGCACGCAGCTGGGCCGGCCCGCCGTCGTACGCAAGGACGGGGCCCTTGTAGGACTGCGGGTTGCCGAGGAAGAACTGCACCAGCGGGGCGTTGCGGGCGCGGGCCTCGCCGATGGGGTCGGTCTGGTCGACGTGGGCACCGATGCGCAGCTCGCTCATGGCCGCCATCGTAGGCAGCGGCTCCGACACCCGAACCCGGCGGTGCGGCTCGCCGCGACCGCCCACCGGGGCTAGCGTTCGACCCCGTGAGCACCCTTCATGTCGAGGTCGCGGGCCGAGCGTGGGACTTCGATGGCCAGCGTGCCGTGACCATCGGTCGCGACCCCGGCTGCGACATCGTCCTCAGCGGACCGTCCGTCTCCCGCCAGCACGCCCGCCTGCAGTACGACGGCTCGGGCTGGTCGCTCGTCGACAGCGGGTCCAGCAGCGGTACCTGGCAGGGCGGCGTGCGCGTGACCGAGGTCCGGATCAACGGCCGTACGGCGATCCGGTTCGGCTCCCACGACGGCGAGGAACTGGTCCTCACCCCGGCCGCCACCGCCCAGCGCCCGACCCCGACCGTCGACGTCGCCGGCATCCCTCCGGGACTCGCCCAGACCGTGCTCCCGGGCGTCGGCCCGCTCGGCCCGAACTACGTCAGCGGCCCCGGCCTGCTCGTGCGTACGGCGTCCGGCCCGCTGCGCTTCCCGCCGGGCAGCGTCGTGCGGATCGGCCGCGACCCCGCCAACGAGGTGACCATCGACGACCCGTCGGTGTCGCGGCTGCACGGCGTGATCGAGGGCCGTCCCGACGGCTGGTGGTACGTCGACCGGTCGACCGCCGGGACGTACCTCGAGGAGGACCGGGTCGCCCAGCGCAAGCTCGTCGACCCGACCACGCTGATGCTCGGCCACCCCACTGCGGGCGCCGAGGTCGAGGTGGTCCCGATCGTGGCGGCCGGCAAGGCCCAGAAGTCGATCGCGAAGAAGAAGCGCAAGCGCACCCTGGCCCTGGTCGGCGGCATCGCCGCTGCCCTGGTGCTCCTCGGTGGCGGCGTCACGGCTGCGGTCCTGCTCGGTGGCGACGACGACACCACGTCGAACGCCAACGGGCCCGGTGGCTCCGATGAGGGCCTGACGACCGCCGAGCTCGACCGCGCCAAGCTCGCCAGCGTCCTGATCATCGCGGTCGACGACTCCAACGAGCCGCTCTACACCGGCTCGGGCACGATCATCAGCGACGACGGCCTGATCCTGACGAACGCGCACGTCGGCAAGCCGAGCGCACCGGGCCAGCAGCCACCGGCCGAGGACCCGGCCGCGCTGCGGATCGCGCTCACCTCGATGAACGACGACGTGCCCGTCGCTGCGTCGTACACGGCGGAGCCGATCGTGGCCGACGGGGTGCTCGACCTCGCGGTCCTCAAGATCACCGCGGATGCCGACGGCAAGGAGATCAAGGGCGACCTCGACCTGCCCGCGCCGGTGGAGCTCGGTGACAGCGACGAGCTGCGCACCGGTGACGAGATCACGGCGCTCGGCTTCCCTGCGGTTGCGCACGTGGCGTCGGACGACGGCATCGAGAGCGGCCTCACCGTCACGCGTGGCGTCGTGTCGACGTTCCTGACCGAGTCCGCGGTCGACAGCCCGCGCGCCTGGATCGACAGCGACATCCGGATCGGGTCCGGCAACTCGGGCGGCGCCTCGATCAACCTCGACGGCGAGCTCGTCGGCGTCAACAGTGCCGTCGTCACCGAGGCGACGGTCGGACAGTCCGGTGCGGGCGGCAGCTTCACCGGCGGCTCGGCCCGGATCCGGCCGGTCAACCTGACCAGGGAGATTGTCGAGATCGCGAAGAAGGGCGGCGATCCGGAGTACGTGTCGCCGTACCTCGACGACGTACCGGCCCCGCCGTCCGACCCGATGGGCCAGGCCAGCGCCGGTGGCGCCGGCTGGTCGATAGACGGCGAGAACGACTGCTCGGAGCCGAGCACCCTGGACGACCCGCAGACGCTGTCGGGGGTGGAGCTCCCCGCGACCCTCTTCGCGCACTTCGCGGTGAGGGGTCTCTCCGACGGCACCGCCTTCTCGCTCGAGCTGCGCAACCCCGACGGGGACGTGCTCGGGTCGTCCGACGGCGAGTGGTCGCTCGGGTCGGACGACGTGTGCGCAGCGGTCAGCCTGGACCTGCCCGCGGACCTGGACGGGGCCAATGCGGTGCTGGTCATCGGCGACGTCGAGATCCAGAACCCGGTGCTGTTCGAGTAGTCCGGGAGCCCGGGTCGGGTGGCCCGGTCGATGGCCTGCTGGCTCGATTGTGAGGCGCGTCGCCTGCGCTGTTAACCTCTCCTGTCCGGTGCCGCAAGGCGCCGGTCCGACCGAGCCGGGCAGATCCGGATCGGTTTGCAGAGCCCTCCTGCCACGGAAAGTCCGCGGCCGCCTGAGTCCAGAGGAGGTGGAGACCGCTTTGCGTAACTATGAAGTCGTGGTCATCCTCGACCCGAGCCTCGATGAGCGTACGGTTCAGCCGTCGCTCGACAAGTACCTCAACGTCATCCGTAATGACGGAGGAACCGTCGACAACGTCGACATCTGGGGCAAGCGCCGTCTTGCCTACGAGATCAAGAAGAATGCCGAAGGCATCTACGCGATCATCAAGCTGACCGCTGAGCCGGCGACCGTCGACGAGTTCGACCGCCAGCTGGGCCTCAACGAGGTCATCCTGCGGACCAAGGTCATCCGACCCACCATCTGAGGATCCCCGTCGCCTGTGGACGACCGCTACTCAATGTCGGCACCACAGGCAACGATGGGGGCCATCGCCCGGGTCTGACCCGGGTTGGCCACTCGAACCCACCCTCATCAGGAGAGCACCATGGCTGGCGACACCATCATCACCGTAATCGGCAACCTGACCGACGACCCGGAGCTGCGTTTCACGCCCTCCGGCGCCGCGGTTGCCAACTTCACGGTGGCGTCGACCCCTCGCATCTTCAAGCGCGAGAGCAACGCCTGGGAGGACGGGGAGACCCTCTTCCTGCGGTGCTCGATCTGGCGGCAGGCGGCGGAGAACGTCGCCGAGTCCCTCCAGAAGGGCATGAAGGTCATCGCTCAGGGCCGACTCGTGTCCCGCTCCTACGAAACCCGTGAGGGCGAGAAGCGCACGGTCAACGAGCTTCAGGTCGAGGAAATCGGCCCGTCGCTCACGTTCGCCACGGCCAAGGTCACCCGTGCTGCCCGCTCCGGCGGCGGCCAGGGTGGCGGCAACCAGGGCGGCGGCTACGGCGGCGGCCAGGGTGGCGGCAACCAGGGTGGCGGCCGTCCGGCCGGCAATGACCCGTGGGGCAACGGCGGCGGTGCTGCGGCGCCGTCCGGTGGCGGGGCGCCGGCTGGCGACCCGTGGGCCGCACCGGGTGTCTCGGCCGACGAGCCCCCTTTCTAGGCAACAACACATCAACCATTCCGGCCGTCGCCGCCTGACCAGGCGGGCGCGGCCGGGCTCTGAGGAGGAGCACCACAATGGCGAAGGCAGTCGTCCGCAAGCCGAAGAAGAAGGTTTGCCAGTTTTGCAAGGAGAAGGCGACCGGTGTCGACTACAAGGACACCGGCCTGCTGAAGAAGTTCATCTCCGACCGCGGCAAGATCCGCGCCCGTCGGGTGACCGGCAACTGCGTCCAGCACCAGCGGGACGTCGCCATCGCGGTGAAGAACGCCCGCGAGGTCGCACTGTTGCCCTACACCTCCGCCGGCCGCTGATCAGCGACGCGAAGAAGGAGACTGAACAATGAAGATCATCCTGACCCAGGAAGTCGACGGCCTCGGTGCCGCTGGCGACGTGGTCGAGGTCAAGGACGGCTACGGCCGTAACTACCTCCTCCCGCGCGGCTTCGGTATTCGTTGGACCCGTGGCGCGCAGGCGCAGGCCGACTCCATCAAGCAGGCCCGGGCCGCTCGCGCGGTTCGTGACGAGGCGCACGCCGCCGAGATCAAGGCCAAGCTCGAGGGCAAGCCGGTCGACGTCAAGGTGAAGGCCGGCCAGGGCGGCCGGCTGTTCGGCGCGGTCACCGCTGCCGACATCGCCGCCGCGCTCGGCGAGGCCGCCGGCGAGGCGATCGACAAGCGGACCATCGTGCTCGGCAACCCGATCAAGGCGCTGGGCAACCACGCCGTGTCGGTGAAGCTGCACGACGACGTGACCGTCGCGGTCGCGCTCAACGTGATCCCTGGCTGAATGCATCGTTGATCGAGGAGGTTGCGTAGCAACCGTCTCGAGATCATCCGCGTGGCCGGTCCCTTCGGGGCCGGCCACGCGGTTAGTTTTGGAGGACTTCCCCCACCCCAGGAGTTCCTGTGCGAGTACGACGTCTCTGGCCTGCTGCCTTCCTGCTCCTCGTCCCGGTCCTGACCGGCTGCAGCGAGGACGGAGGCGTCGACGGATCGGGCCTCACGACGCCCACGGACACCTCGAGCACCCCGGCCCCGTCCGACACGACCACTGCTCCGACCGAGACGACCTCGGCGGCCGAGACCACGTCGGCTGCACCGTCCGGACTGCCCGCCGCGTGCGACGTGGTCACCTCCGACGACGTCGCGAAGGCCTTCGGCGTGTCGTTCGGGGCAGGCGAGATCGGTGGCGGTTCCACCAGCGAACAGGGTGTCGACTGGAAGAGCGACAACTGCGCCTTCGAGGCCCAGGGCCTGGTCGAGGTGAAGGTCAAGCTCACCGCCCCCGACGACTTCACGGCCGGCACCTTCGGCTGCCCGCAGCCCACCGAGATCGCGGCCATCGTGGAGCCGGTCGACGACATCGCCGGCGCCACCGACGGCTGGTGGAAGGTCAGCGACGCCCCGCCGTTGGAGGCAACGCTGCGAGCCTGCTCCGCGACGGCGCTCGTCGAGGTCGAGCTGGAGTACGAGGACGGCGTCGACTACGAGGGCGACCCGCGCAGCCAGTCCATCGCGATTGCCGAGCTGGTGCTGGCGGCGCTGCAGGGGTGATGCAGGAATCCCCGCTTCAGCGGGTATCCCTGCACTTCTTGGCCGTTGCAACGGCCAAGAAGCGCCAGTTTCCCCGCTGAAGCGGGTACTCCTGCATCAGGCGGCTTCGGTCTCCGGCTCCGGCCCACCCGCCCAGTCGGCCGGCCCGTGGACCAGGCACAGGATCATCACGAGGAGCACCCCGGCGAGCCCGACGGTGCCGACGCCGTAGAGCCAGCTCCAGTCCGCCCCTTCGTACAGCACCGTGGCGACGAGGGCGATCAGGATGCCGGCCTCGGCGACCGTCCACCACCAGCCGCTACGGGCCCGGGCGGCGCGGGCCTGGCGGGTCAGCGCGTGGCAGAGCGCGGCCTGGAAGCCGAGTGCGGGCAGGGACGCCGCCCAGACCACGGCCGCGTCGGCGTCCTCGAGCCAGTCGCGGGCGGGGACGGCGCTGAGCACGGTGGAGAGCAGGAACGCCAGCACGGCGAGGTACCAGAGCGTCAGGCGCAGGGGGATCTCCGGGCGGGCCCGGGCGAGCTTGATCCAGCCGATCAGGACGAACGCCGTGCCGAGCACCTCTGAGTAGTCGTAGCGGTCGGGCGGCGCCTTGGTGAACACCACGAGCGCGAGGCCGGCGGCGATCCAGTACAGCGGCTTCATCGGCCCGCGCCCGTGACCAACCAGCGGTCACCGGCGGAGCGGTGCAGCAGCGTGGCCAGGCGTCCGCCCATGAAGAGCACACCGAAAACCACCCACAGCCAGGGCAGCCCGGCGCCCAGCCCACTCGTCAGCAGCACGACCGGAGCGTAGCCGCAGAGCACGATCAGCCCGGCGACCGCCAGGTAGCGGCCGTCACCGGCCCCGATCAGGACGCCGTCCAGCACGAAGACGACACCGGCGATCGGCTGGGCGGCGGCTGCGACCAGCAGCACCGGGACCAGCGCGTCGCGCACGCCCTGGTCGGGAGTGAACAGCGCACCGAGCCACGGGCTCGAAGCGGCGAGCAGGACGCCGGTGACGACGCCGCTCACGATGCCCCAGCCCACCATCCGGTTCGTTACGGCACGAGCGGCGGCCACGTCGCCTGCGCCGAGATGGCGTCCGGTGATGGCCTGGGCGGCGATTGCGATCGCGTCGAGCACGAACGCGAGGAAGCCCCACAGGGTCAGCGCCAGCTGGTGGGTGGCGATGGGGACCGCGTCGTCGCCGGCCGGGCCGGTCGAGCCGGCCGCGATCACCACCGCGTACGTCGTGACGAGCAGCGATGCGCGCAGGGTCAGGGTCCGCACCAGCAGGGGTACGCCGGCCCGGGCTGCCGCACGCACCCCGGGCAGGTCGGGACGCAGGTCGGCGCCCTCCCGGCGCGCGGCCCGGATCACGACGAGCACCAGCGCCACGGCCATCGCGGCCTGCGCGATCACCGACCCGAGCGCCGAACCGGCGATCTCCAGGCGCGGGACCGGCCCGCCGCCGTACACGAGGAGGATGTTGAGGCCGATGTTCGCGATGTTGCCGACGATGGCGACGACGAGCGGCGTCCGTGTGTCCTGGAGGCCGCGCAGCACCCCGGTCGTGGCGAGGACGAGGAGCAGCGGCGTGATGCCGCCTGCGGCGATCCGGAGGTACGTCGTCGCGGGGTCGTTGACCGCCGCGGACGCGCCGAACAGGGAGACGAGCGGACCGGCCAGCAGGGTGGTCGCGAGGGTCACCGGGACGCCGATCGCGATGGCGAGCCAAAGGCCGTCGATCCCCTGGGCGAGCGCCGCGCGGCGGTGCCCGGCGCCGAGCTGGCGAGCGACGCTGGCCGTCGTGCCGTACGCGAGGAACACGCAGAGTCCGACGATGGTGGCCAGCACGGTCCCGGCGATGCCGAGGCCGGCGAGCTCGCGGGTGCCGAGGTGGCCGACGACGGCGGCGTCGCCGAGCAGGAACAGCGGCTCGGCGACCAGGGCCAGGAACGCGGGGACGGCCAGCCGGGCGATCTCCCGGTCGAGCAACCGGTGCTCGGGGCGTCGGGCGAGAGGGTTCACACGCATGTGAACCCGACCGGTGGATAACTCGGGTGCAGTTGTGGATAGGCGATCGCGGTGGCGTCAGCCCCGGGGTGGCGGAGGGCAGACCCCTTGTGACACCCGGATGTCCGGAAAGTGAACGGGATCACACTGATCTTTTTCTTCATCCACAGGCTTGGGAGAATGTTTGTGCAGGTCAGCGGCCATTTTGCCCCTTGCATGTCCCCTCCCTCCACAGGTTCCTCCCCAGCCCGTGCACACCGTCTCCGCGTGTCGTCCACGGGGTGTCGCAGGTTATCCCCAGCCCCTGTGTACAGGCCGCTTTCGCGGCAGGGCTACTGACCCGTAGGTTGCCAGTCCGGGTGCACGACGCCCCTCCCGGGGTATGGCGCGTGGCTCCCCCTTTGAGTCGGGGCCGGTCCGTACCGTGTTGGCCAGTTCGTTCGATCAAACAGCAGTGCAACGACAGAGGGAGAGGGCACCGTGAGTCTCACGGACGACGCGCCGTCGTGGACGTCGGAGCCACCCGCGCAGTGGGGTGATGGTCCCGCGGCGTACGCACCGGGTGACTCCCCGCAGCAGTCCGCCGGTGGCCGCGTGCCACCGCAGGACATGGCGGCGGAGCAGTCCGTGCTCGGCGCCATGCTCATCTCCAAGGACGCCATCGCCGACGTCGTCGAGGTCCTTCGCGGCCCCGACTACTACCGTCCGGCCCACGAGGCGATCCACGAGACGATCCTCGACCTCTACAGTCGCGGCGAACCGGCCGACATGGTCACGGTCGCCGGCGAGCTGCAGCGCCGTGGCGAGCTGCAGAAGGTGGGCGGGGCGCCGTACCTCCACACCCTGGCCGCCAACGTCCCGATCGCCGCCAACGCCGGCTTCTACGCCGAGATCGTGCGCGAGAAGTCGATCCTGCGCCGCCTGGTCAACGCCGGCACCAAGATCGTCCAGATCAGCTACGCCGGCGAGGGCGACGTCGACAGCATCGTCAACGAGGCGCAGGCCGAGGTCTACCAGGTCACCGACCGCCGCAAGGCCGAGGACTACGCGCCGCTGGGCGACATCATGGACGGCGTCCTCGACGAGATCGAGGCGATCGAGAACCGTGAGTCCGGCATCTACGGCGTCCCGACCGGGTTCGCCGACCTCGACGACCTGACCAACGGCCTGCACGCCGGCCAGATGATCGTCGTCGCCGCTCGACCGGCCATGGGCAAGTCAACGCTGGCTCTCGATTTCTGCCGCGCCGCCTCGATCCACAACAACATGACGAGCGCCTTCTTCAGCCTCGAGATGACGCGCGCCGAGATCGTGATGCGCCTGCTCTCGGCCGAGGCACGCATCCCGCTCAACCACATCCGCAACGGCAAGATGGGCACCGAGGAGTGGGACCGCCTGGCCCGCCACGTCGCCAAGATCTCCGCGGCGCCGATGTTCATCGACGACTCCCCGAACATGACGATGACCGAGATCCGCGCCAAGGCGCGCCGGCTCAAGCAGAAGCACGACCTCCGGATCCTCGTCATCGACTACCTCCAGCTGATGAGCTCCGGCAAGAAGGTCGAGTCGCGTCAGCTCGAGGTCTCGGAGTTCTCCCGTCAGATGAAGCTGCTGGCCAAGGAGCTCGAGGTCCCGATCATCGCGCTGTCGCAGCTGAACCGTGGTCCCGAGCAGCGCGCCGACAAGAAGCCGATGATGAGCGACCTTCGCGAATCCGGGTCAATTGAGCAGGATGCCGACATGGTGATCCTGCTGCACCGCGAGGACGTCTACGAGAAGGAGTCGACCCGCCCCGGCGAGGCCGACCTGATCGTCGCCAAGCACCGTAACGGCGCCACCCGCGACGTCACCGTGGCCTTCCAGGGTCACTACAGCCGCTTCGTCGACATGGCCCACTGAGAGCTGCCCCATGCAAGAGGGCCAGGTTCCCCATGGGGACCTGCCCCTCTTGGTCGCGGCCCGGAGCAGGCCGTCTCTCGGGACCTCTACTCCCTGAAGAACTTGCTGTCGCAACCGCTGCTGGCGCCGGTGTCGCAGATGGAGATGAACCACAACACGTCATCGTCGATGTCGTACGTGAAGTAGTCGCAGCCAGCGTCACCGCCGTCCTGGATCGTCTTCACGATGCGGGTCTGGACACCGGGGATGGTCCAGCCGAGGGTGCCGGTGACTCCCACGCCGTTGACCCGCGTGTCACAGACCTTGAACCGGTCACCGTCGTCGATGTGGGTCATGGTGCCGTTGCCGTTGTTCGCCGTGACGTTGGCGGCGAATGCTGGCGACGCACCCAGCCCGATCGCGATCACGGCTGCGGAGGAGATGGCCGTCAGTCGTGAGATACGGCGACCGACGATCCTGTGTGAGCGGACTGTGTGAAGCATTCGCATTGCCTCCTGTGGGTCGTCGGGCACAGGGCACGCCCGCACGGTTCGTCGGAGCGTCGCAGACAGGTGAAGGCCGGTCAATGCTGTCGCGCGATCGCAGACGACGCACCCATCGCGCGATGCGCCAGCATCCGCTAGCGTCCGGTGGGGTCCAGTCACTTCACCTTGAGGGATGTCTCATGAAGAAGAACACGCTCGGTCTTGGCACCATCGTTCTGGCGGCTGCCCTCACCTTCACTGCCTGTGGCGCCAGCGAGAGCGATCTCGCCAGCGAATACTGCGATCTCGCAAAGAAGTCGGCCGACGCCGCCAAGTCGGGCGATCCGGAAAAGGTCAAGGAGGCCAACGAAGACCTCCTGGACTGGGCCGAGGACAACAAGGACGCGACGGGCGACGAGGACAAGTTCCTGAAGGCCGTGGAGAAGGAGTGCGGCGACCTCGGGGTCACTCCCTGACGGTCGACGTCGACGCCCTGGTCTTGCGGGGCGAGGCGGGGGGAGGCATCGACGCGATGCCACGAACGGCTCGTTCGAGGGCATGGCGGGCAACGGGGTCGGTCACCGCCGAGGCCTTGAGGAGCAAGGCGCCGGGCAGGTCGACCACGCAATACCGCACCGTGGTGATGGCTGCGCCGTCGCGGCGGCTCCACAGCGCCTCGGCGAGCTCGCCCATCAGGCCACCCAGTTCGCGCTGGAGCCGCAGGAGGTCAGAGCGTCGATCGTCGTCCAGCTCCGGAGTGAGCAGGTCGCTGAGCGATGCCGTCAGGAGCAGGCGTGCTCCTTGATCGTCCCGAGCGGCGTAGGCCGCTGGCGCGAGAGCTGCGGCGACAAGCCCATCCACAGGACCGCCCTCGCCCATGGCGCGCTCGACGAGATCGCGTTGGAACGACAGGAACTTGTCAGCCTCGCGGGTCCAGACACTCGCCAGCAGGCAGTCGCGCGAACCGAAGGCGTGATAGATGGCGCCGTTCGAGGCTCCCGATGCTGTGCTGAGGGCACGGATGGTCACCCCGGCGACACCGTCCTCGATCCACAGGCTGCGCGCCTGGTCGAGAAGGTCTTCGAGGCCATGCTGCCGGGGGCGTCCCATCGTCTCTACGCGCTCGCGTCGACGTCGCGCAGGGCATCGACCACGCTGGCAAAGAGTCGGGCCTTGATGGTGCCCAGTGTTGCCCGATCCTTGGTTGCCAGTTCGATCACCTGGTCGCTGGCAGTCCGGGTCAGCTGGTCCAGGCCGGCGGTGGCGTCGACGAGCCCTTCTGCCAGTGCGTCGGGACCGGAGTAGCGGCGTCCCGTGGCCATTGCATTGAACGCAGAACGAGGGGTCAGCTTGCTCGTGATGAGAGCGTTCATGCCCGGAGTGAAGGGGATCTGGATGTCGATCTCCGGGAAACAGAAGTAACCCCGGTCCTCCCGCATCACGCGATAGTCGTGGGCGATGGCCAGCATCGCACCAGCACCGAAGGCGTGACCGTTGAGCGCCGCGACCGTCGGCACCGGGAAGGTCAGGAGGCGTGCCAACAAGGTCTGGACTCGCTCGACGTAGGCGGCGTACTGATCGAAGTTCTGGCCCAGCCAGTCGAGGTCCAGACCGTTCGAGTAGAACTTGCCGTGCCCGGACGTGACCAGGACGGCTGGTCCCTCGGCCGTCTCGACCTTGTCGAGGGCGGCGTTCACTTCATCAAGCCATTCGGGCGTGAAGCGGTTCTCGTCCGCGCCGAGATCCAGGGTCCAGATCGGTCCGTCGGTGGAGATCGTCACCATCGCTACTGCTCCTTGGGTCGTCGGTTCGACATGTTGTCGGCGGCGGCCCTGGTTCATCACCGCCGTTCCGGTTCGAGATTAATAGAGCATCTGCTCTAAAAGATTGACTTGTTGGCCACCTCACATGCAGTGGTCCTGGGAACGTGGGCCTCACGGCCGGGCCCGTGCAGCAGGCAAGGGTTCCCAGCAACGCAACGCGTCAGTAACTTGTCCTCCAGACCTTGTGACGCCCGTCACATCTTGGGAGGAAGAGGATCTGGCATGCGCTCGTTCAGGACGTTGCTCGTCACCGTCGGGGTGACCTTCTCGGTGCTCGTCGGGGGAACGCTGCCGGCCCAGGCCGCCGTACCGGAGGGTGGTCTCAGCGAGGCCGTCTACAACTACATCCACCGGCCCGACTACCTGCCCGGCGGCAACGACTGGACCTGCAAGCCCACCGCGGCCCGGCCCAACCCCGTCGTCCTGGTTCCCGGCACCTTCGCCAATCTCGGCGCCAACTTCACCAAGCTCGCACCGCGCCTGAAGAACGACGGCTTCTGCGTCTTCGGGCTCAACTACGGCATGACAGCCCTCTCCAACGGCCGGGTCGGGGGCCTCGGCCCGATCGTTAATTCCGCCCGCGAGCTCGACGCCTTCGTGGCCAGGGTGCGCACCGCGACCGGCGCAGCCAAGGTCGACATCGTCGGGCACTCGCAGGGCGGCAACGTCCCCATCTACTGGATGAAGCGGATGGGCGGAGCGGCCAGGACCGCCCACTACGTCGGCCTGGCGCCGTCCTCGCACGGCACCGACCTCAACGGCATCGTCACCCTCGCCGAGGACCTTGACGCGCTGGGCTTCATCAATGACGCGTCGGCCTACCTCGGCACCCGCGGGGTCACCGACCAGATGCTGACCAGCGCCTACACGAAGGCGCTCTGGGCCGACACCAACACCGTCCCGACCGGGCCGAAGTACACCGTGATCATGTCGCGCTGGGACGCCGTCGTGACGCCGTACTCCAGCCAGCGGCTCGCGGGCACCAACGTGCGCAACCTCGTCGTCCAGGACTACTGCTGGAACGACAACATCGGCCATGCGGGGCTGGCCTTCGACGGACCCACGATGCAATTGACGCTGAACGCGCTCACCGACGGACCGTCGTGGTTCTGGCCCGTCTGCTGGGACTACGGCCCCCAGTGGCTGTGAGCTGACCGATCACTTCTCCGGAGCTCGACCGTCGTTACCTGCGACAGTTCCAGCGATCCCAGGAGACGACATGAAGACGACAGCACCCACCCCGACCGGACCGGCCGGTCCGCTCGGAGCGGACGAAGCCGAGTTCATGCAGGCGGCCCGCGCCGGTGACGGCGGTCGGTTCGCGCTGCTGACCGAGCGGTACCGCAGGGAGCTGCAGGTCCACTGCTACCGCATGCTCGCGTCGTACGACGACGCGCAGGACCTCACGCAGGAGACCTTCCTGCGGGCGTGGGCGAAGCGCGAGTCGTTCCAGGGACGGGCGTCGCTGCGCACCTGGCTGTACCGGATCGCCACCAACGCCTGCCTGGACTTCCTCGAGAAGCGGCGCGACCGCACGCCGGTCCCGGCCGACCTGCACGGTGCGGGCGGGACGGGCACCGAGGTGCTCTACCTGCAGCCGTGGCCGGACAGCCAGCCGCAGGACCCACACACGCAGGCGGTGGCCCGGGAGACCATCGAGCTGGCGTTCATCGTGGCCGTCCAGCACCTGCCCGCACGCCAGCGCGCCGTACTGATCCTCCGGGACGTGCTCGGGTGGCCGGCGCAGCAGACGGCTGACGCCCTCGACCTGACCCTGGCCTCGGCCAACAGCGCGCTGGCCCGGGGTCGGACCACGATGCGCCAGCACCTCCCCGACGGTCGGCTCGACTGGAGCGCCCGAGCCGGGCAGGGGTTGAGCGAGCAGGAGCAGACGCTGGTGTCGGCGTACGTCGAGCGGCTCGAGAAGCTCGACCTCGAGGGGTTGAGCGAGCTCCTGCGTGACGACGTCCGGTTCGCGATGCCGCCGCAGGTCGGTGTGTGGGTCGGTCTCGAGGCGGTCTTCCAGACCTGGGTCGACGGGCTCAGCGACGCCGACCCGACCGGCTTCCGGTGCCTGACGACGACGGCCAACGGCCAGCCGGCCGTGGCGGCGTACTACCGCCCACCCGGGTCCTCGACGTACGAAGCCCTCGCGATGGACGTCCTGCGGGTGGAGGGTGGGCTCATTGCCGAGCTGCTCACCTTCGGACCCGAGATGTTCGAACGGTTCGGCCTCCCGGAGGAGCTGTGATGCGTGACGTGACCTACTCGATGTCCATGTCCCTCGACGGCTACGTCACCGACCCGGACGGCGGCATTGACTGGAGCGCGCCCTCCGACGAGGTCTTCCAGCTGTCCATGGACGAGATCCGGGGCGTCGGCGTCCACCTGATGGGGCGGCGACTCTACGAGACGATGCTGTACTGGGAGGAGCCCGAGCACCAGGCGGGCTTCGACGGAGCGGAGCTCGAATGGGCCGGTCTCTGGAACCCGCTCCCCAAGGTGGTCTTCTCCACCACGCTCGCCGAGGTGCGGGGGAGTGCCCGGCTGGCCACTGGCACGATCGCCGAGGAGATCGAGCGGTTGCGCTCCGAGCCCGGCGAGGGGGACATCGCGATCGGCGGCGCGACCCTCGCGGCCGAGGCGGCCGAGCTCGGCCTCATCGACGAGTACCGGATCCGGGTCTGCCCGGTGCTGGTCGGCGGCGGGACGCCCTTCTTCGTCCACCGGGAGCGGCGGGTGGACCTCGAGCTCGTCGAGACCCGCGCCTTCGACTCCGGGGTGGTCTTCCTCCGTCACCGCGTGAAGCGGTGACCTGCCTCTGCTACGTTCTCGAACGCCAGTCGTACTCCGAACGGAGTCAGGGAACCCGGTGCGAATCCGGGACTGACGCGCAGCGGTGAGGGTGACGGGCGGGGCACTTTGCCACTGGATCATTGCGATCCGGGAAGGCGCCTCGTCTGGGTGATCCCGAGTCCGAAGACCTGCTGGCCGTGGACGACAACGTCCGCGTGATCTGTCCAACAGGCCTCGCGACAAAGGTCTCGACATGAGATGAGAACTCATGATGCGCATTTCCCGACCCCTGGCGACCCTTGCCTCCGTCTCGCTCCTCACGGCACTCACCGCCTGCGCGGGTGCTCCGAGCGAGGAGAAGGCGGCGTCCCCGCAGGGCGGCTACCCGCTCGAGGTCACCACCTGTGGCTTCACCTCCACCCTCGACGCCCGCCCCACCCGGGCGATCACGATGAACCAGGGCGCGACCGAGGTCGCGCTCGCCCTGGGCGTCGAGGACCAGCTCGTCGGCACGGGCTACATCGACGACGCGGTCCCCGCGAAGTGGAAGGCGGCCTACGACGCGGTGCCGGTGCTCTCCGACCAGTACCCCGACCACGAGACCGTGATCAACGCGAAGCCCGACTTCATCTACGGCTCCTACATCAGTGCGTACGACGACGAGGCCGCCGGTTCGCAGGAGCAGCTCGAGAAGCTGGGCATCGCCTCGATGACCTCGCTCTTCGGGTGCGGTGACGGCGACGCCAAGCCGGAGGGCGGCACCACGTTCGAGACGGTCTGGGACGAGGTCGACCTGGTGGCGAGGGCGTTCGGCGTCCCGGAACGGGCGGAAGCCATCCGCACCGCACAGTCGGAGGTGCTGGAGGAACTGGAGGCCGAGAAGCCCGGCGCCGGCATCGACGTCTTCTGGTACGACTCGGGTGACAAGACGCCGTACGTCGGCACCGGCGAGGGTGGCCCGCAGCTGATCCTCGATGCGGTCGGTGCGACCAACGTGTTCGCGGACATCCCGCACGGCTGGACCGATGTCGCGTGGGAGAAGGTCATCGCGGCCGACCCCGATGTCATCGTCCTCGCCGACGCCTCGTGGTCCACGGCGAAGGAGAAGATCGCCTACCTCAGGAACGACCCGGTGCTCAGCAAGATGCGCGCCGTGAAGGCCGGGGCCTTCGTGGCGCTGCCGTTCTCGGAGACCACGCCCGGGGTCCGCCTCGCCGATGGTGCCGTCAACGTCGGTGGGCAGCTCGACAAGCTGCCGCGCTGATGTCCGTGGCACTCGCGTCGCGCCGGGCCAGCGGGCCCGGCGCGACGGGTGGCCTGCTCGCGGTCGGCCTGGGTGCGCTGCTCGTCGCCGTACTCGTGGTCACGGTGGTGATGGGCGTCGGGATCGGCTCGGTGCCCATCCCGACGTCGACCGTGCTCGAGGTCATCGCGCAACGCTTCGGTCTCGGTGGGGACGTGTCCCTGCTCGACGACCAGATCGTCTGGCAGTTGCGGATGCCGCGCGTGCTCGGGGCCGCGGCCACGGGTGCGGCCCTGGCGCTCGTCGGCGTGGTGCTGCAGTCGTTGACCCGCAACGACCTCGCCGACCCCTACCTGCTCGGCATCTCCGGCGGTGCGGCTGTCGGCGCGGTCAGCGTGCTGGTGCTCGGGGTGTCGGTCGGCGGCCTGCTCGCCACCACGATGCTCACTCTCGGCTCGTTCCTCGGCGCGCTCGGTGCGCTGGTCGCGGTCCTCCTGCTGGCCACCGGCCGGGCGGGGGACCTGCCACCGGCGCGCACCGTGCTGGCCGGTGTGGCGGTCGGGCAGGTGTGCGCGGCGTACACGTCGTTCGTCACCATCATGAGTGGCGACCACGACGCCGCTCGCCGCGTGCTCGCCTGGACGATGGGGTCACTGGCCGGGCTGCGCTGGGACTCGGCGATCCTGTTGCTGGTCGTCGCCGTGGTCGCGTCGGTCGCAGTCCTTGCGTTCACCTCGGACCTCGACGCCTTCGCGTTCGGGGAGTCGGCGGCCAGCTCGCTGGGTGTCTCGGTCAACCGGACCCGCTGGATCCTGCTCACGGGTACGGCGCTCGTCACCGCCAGCCTGGTGGCCTACACCGGTGCCATCGGCTTCATCGGTCTCGTGGTGCCGCACGTCGTGCGGTTGCTGGTGGGACCGAGCCACCGTCGGCTGCTGCCGTTGAGCGCACTGGTCGGGGCGATCCTGCTGGTGTGGGCCGATACGGCGGCCCGGTCGATCATCGACGGCCAGGAGATCCCGATCGGCGTGGTCACGGCCGTGCTCGGTGCCCCGGTGTTCGCCGTACTGCTTCGACGGGAGCGTGCGCGATGAGGGCAGAATCGATCACGTGGGGCGTGCCGGAACGCACGATCCTCCGCAACGTGTCGCTGGAGTGCCCGCCGGGCACCGTGACCGGACTGCTCGGTCCGAACGGCTCGGGCAAGACCTCGCTGCTGCACGTCCTCGCGGGGCTGCGTCGCCCGGACGCCGGCCAGGTGCACCTCGGTGAGGAGAGCCTCCACCGGCTCCCTGCCCGCGACCGGGCCCGCAGGGTGGCGGTGCTCGAGCAGCACTCGGTCACCGGGCTGGACCTGCAGGTGCGCCAGGTGATCGAGCTCGGACGGATCCCGCACCGCGGCCGGTGGCCCGCGTCGCGCACCGAGGGGCGGGATGCGATCGCCCGGGCCGTCCGGCTGGCCGAGGTCGGCGACCTGCTCGACCGGAGGTGGCAGACCCTGTCCGGTGGGGAGCGCCAGCGGGTCCAGCTCGCCCGCGCGCTGGCGCAGGAGCCGGAGATCCTGATCCTCGACGAGCCGACGAACCACCTCGACCTGGGTCACCAGATCGACTTCCTCACCACGGTGCGGCGACTGGGGCTGACGGTGGTCGCGGCGCTGCACGACCTCGACCTGGCAGCCGCGTTCTGTGACCAGCTGGTGCTGCTCCAGGACGGCGCGGTCGTGGCGGCGGGGGCCGCCGCGGACGTGCTGACCCCGGCCACGATCCAGCGGGTCTACGGGGTGCAGACCTCGGTCGGCCCGCACCCGGAGTCGGGCCGGCTCCACGTCGTGTGGCACCACCGGGAGCGCACCGCGCCTGAGTCAGACGTTCACTCAGACGGTTCGGTGTCGCACTCGACCTTCGGGTTCACGCCGAAGTAGTTCAGCGGGCCGGCCACGATGGTCAGCGCGGTGTCGCTGAACGTCTTGCAGTTCACCTCGCGGTCGTCGCTGAAGTAGCCGCGCTGGACCGCGGCCAGCACGCCGAAGACCAGCCAGATCACCACCACGATGCCGCCGATGCCTGATGTCTGTCGCATGTTGACCTCCTCGGGTCTGCCGTCGCCCCTGCGGTACCCAGAAGAGCCGGGTTCAGCGCGAGGGCACGGTTCTCAGTCGCGGTGGCCGAGGAGCGTGTTCAGGTCACCGACCGCGCCGAGGTGGCCGAGCTTCTCCGGGTTGAGGAGGTTGCCGAGTCCGACGATCCGTCCGGCGTCGACATCGATCGTCATCACGCACAGGAGCGCGCCGTCGGCGTCGCGGGTGCGCAGTGCCGGTTGGCCGTTGGCCTGCACCAGGTCGAGGAGGACGCCGAACCGGTCGCCCTGACGCACGAGGCCGAGCAGGAAGCGGGCCACGGCCAGCGCGCCCACCATCGGCTTCTGGATCGCCGGTGCCCGGCCGCCGCCGTCGCCGACGAACACGACGTCCTCGGCGAGCAACCGCTCGAGGCCGGCCAGGTCGCCGTCGTTCATCGCGGCGAGGAACTCCGAGGCCAGCCGGTCGCGGTCTTCGTGGGTCGCCTCGAAGCGCGGCTTGCCGTCGTTGATCCGCCTCTTTGCACGGGCGAAGATCTGTCGGCAGTTCGCCTCGCTCTTGTCGACGACGTCCGCGATCTCTGCGTATTCGTAGCCGATGACGTCGCGCAGCACGAACACCGCACGCTCCACCGGTGAGAGTGCCTCGAGCAGCACGAGGAAGGCCGTCGACACCGTTTCGTCCAGCACGATGCGGTGCGCCGGGTCGGCGTCGTCGGAGTCGACGATCGGCTCCGGCAGCCAGGGGCCGACGTACTGCTCCCGACGGACGCGGGCCGAGCGCAAGGTGTCGATGGCGAGCCGGGTGGTGACGGTGGTGGCGTACGCGTCGAGGTTGTCCACGCCCTCCAGGGAACTGCGGTGGAGACGGAGGAAGGCGTCCTGGACGACGTCCTCGGCCTCCACGACGCTGCCGAGCATCCGGTAGGCGATCGAGAACATCAGCGGGCGCAGTTCGTCGTGCGCCAGGGCGAGATCCGTCATCGTCCGGCCAAGACTAGCCAAGAACTTCCAGGGACTTGTCACACCTGACAGGCCTGTCCCGTCGAAGGGGTACAAGCCCCCAACCGAAGGGAAAAGGATCATGCGAATCTTCATTGCCGGTGCCACCGGAGCGCTGGGAAGCCGCCTCGTGCCCCTGCTGGCCGAAGCCGGCCACGAGGTGTTCGGCTCGAGCCGCAACGAGGCCGGCCGCGCCGCCGTCGATGCCCTGGGCGCCATCGGGATCGTGATGGACCCGCTCGACGCGGACAGCGTGCGCGCCGCTGTCGCCGAGGCGAAGCCCGACGTCGTCGTCCACCAGCTCACCGCGCTGAGCGCGCTCTCGGGAAACATGAAGAAGTGGGACCAGGACTTCGCGATGACGAACCGGCTGCGGATCGAGGGCACGGACCACCTGATCGCGGCCGCTCGGGAGTCCGGTGTCCGACGCTTCGTCGCGCAGAGCTACGGCGGGCACTGGACCAACGAGCGCGCCGGTGGGTGGGTCAAGACCGAGGACGACCCGCTCGTGGCGGACCCCGGCAAGGAGGCGCGGGAGACGCTGCGCGCCATCAAGCACGTCGAGGAGGTCGTCACCGCGGCGCCCGGTATCGAGGGCGTGGTTCTTCGCTACGGCAACTTCTACGGCCCGGGCAACGCCCTGTCGCGTGACGGCGAGATGGGGGAGATGGTGCGGCGTGCGAAGTTCCCGGTGGTCGGCGGTGGGGCGGGGGTGTGGTCGTGGATCCACATCGACGACGCCGCTGCCGCGACGGTGGCCGCGATCGAACGGGGAGCCGCGGGCATCTACAACGTCGTCGACGACGACCCCGCGCCCGTCGCCGAGTGGCTGCCCTACCTGGCCGAGCAGCTCGACGGCAAGTTGCCGATGAGGTTGCCGGCCTGGCTGGCCCGGCCGCTGATCGGCCAGTTCGGGCTGGCCCTGATGACCACCGTGCGGGGGTCGTCGAACGCGAAGGCCAAGCGCGAGCTGGTCTGGGCGCCGCGCTACACGAGCTGGCGCGAGGGGTTCCGGACCGGGATCGGCTGATCGTCTGCGGGACGGTGCCACCAGGGGAGTGAGAGCAGCGCGGCGATCCCGGCACCTGCAGTGTTGAGGAGGATGTCGTCCACCGACGACACACGGTCGAGTCGAAGCAGGTACTGCGCCGACTCGATCAGCGCCGAGCAGCACCCCGCGAGCACGACGATCCGTGGCAGTGACGCCAACGACCGGAACCGCAGTGGGACGAAGAAGCCCAGTGCCGAGAGCAGCACGAGGTTGCCGACGACCTGGATCTCGGACATCGTCTCGAGGTCGCGCAACGGCACGAGGCTCACGGCGCCCGTGACCAGCCCCGCCTGGTTGCCGGGCAACATCGTCATCCAGACCCACGGCACCGTCCCGTAGACGATTCCCACGTCGGCCAGCGCCGTGCGCCAGGCCCACCTGGTCGGCGTACCGGTGAGGACGCGCAGACGGGCCAGGGCCCAGATCCCCAGCAGGGCAAGGGGAAACAGGGCGACGGCGCCGAAGGCGATACCCGTCGCCGTACCAAGGATGTCGTGCACTCCGGGTCCTCTCACTGCTGCAACCTCGGGTCCTCGGTCGGGTCGGCGTACGGGCGCGGACACCCGATCTCGGTGGCTTCCGGCCGCAGCTCGAAGTGCCACGGCTCGTTGCGGTAGATCTGGCAGAGGCCGTACGACGACCCGTGGCGTGCCAGCCAGCTCGTGGCCTCACCCTGGGAGATGTCGACGGCGTCACCGGAGACGTGCGCGGAGGTCTCCGGGGTGGCCACCCAGCGGGCCGCCTCCTCGCGGGAGCCGTACTTGTCGACAGCGTCGTCGAGCAGCTGCTCCTGGTACGCCTCGGAGCGCCAGCCGCTGTTGACCTGGAAGGCGATGCCGGCGCCGGCCGCATCGTCCGCGGCGTCGCGCAGCGCCTGCAGCAGGTCGGGATCGAGGTTGGCCACGGCCGGGTAGTCGTCGTCGAAGACGGTCACGCCGTCAGGGAGCTCACCGCCGTCCTCACCCAGGGCGCCGTCGTCGCCACCGAGGAAGGCGTCGAACGGGGTCGTGATGGTGGAAGCGGTGGAGCCCAGCACCTGCTGGCTCAGCGGGACCGCGATCGCTGCGGTGAGCACGATCGTCCCGACCGCGATGGTCTTGGCGTAGTTCATGCGTCCAGCCAAGGCAATGCGGCGTTGCCGGCCCGTATGCGGTTTTCGATATGTCGGCGATATGCGCGTGCTCGTAGCATCGGCATTGCCATGCGCGTGCTGATCGTCGAGGACGAACCCCTGCTTGCAGTTGCCATCCGCGATGGCCTGCGCCTGGAGGCGATCGCTGCCGACATCGCCGGCGACGGCGACACGGCACTGGAACTGCTGGGCATCAACACCTACGACATCGCGGTCCTCGACCGCGACATCCCCGGTCCGTCGGGCGACGAGGTCGCCGAGCGCATCGTCGCGTCCGGAAGCGGGATGCCGATCCTGATGCTCACCGCCGCCGACCGGCTCGACGACAAGGCCACCGGCTTCGAGCTCGGCGCGGACGACTACCTCACCAAGCCCTTCGACCTGCGTGAGCTGGTGCTCCGGCTGCGGGCGCTCGATCGTCGGCGAGCCCACAACCGGCCGCCCGTCAGCGAGATCGCCGGCCTGCGGCTCGACCCGTTCCGCCGCGAGGTCTACCGCGACGGTCGGTACGTCGCGCTCACCCGCAAGCAGTTCGCCGTCCTCGAGGTCCTGGTCGGGGCAGAGGGAGGCGTGATCAGCGCCGAGGAGCTGCTGGAGCGGGCGTGGGACGAGAACGCCGACCCGTTCACCAACGCCGTACGGATCACCGTGTCGTCGCTGCGCAAGCGGCTCGGTGAACCGTGGCTGATCGCGACGGTGCCCGGGGTCGGCTACCGGATCGACACCACTCCGTCGACCGCTGAAGGAGCTGGCAGTGCGTAGGTCGCCGGGCCTGAGCGTGCGGCTCAAGCTGACCCTCAGCTATGCCGGGTTCCTGATGGTGGCCGGGACGCTGCTGCTCGCGGTGGTGTGGGTGTTCCTGCTGCGCTACGTGCCGGAGGTGACCAGCACCGGGGGCGGATTCGTCGTCCCCGATCGGTCCTCCCCACAGCCCGCCTTCATCCCGAACCGGTCCGACCTCGAACGCGCATTCGTGCCCAAGGCAGCGATCGCGCTCGGCTGCATGCTGCTGTTCGGGCTTGTCGGTGGATGGATCCTCGCCGGCCGCATGCTCGCGCCACTGAACCGGATCACCCGCGCCACGCGACAGGCCACGACCGGCTCGCTCTCCCACCGGATCCAGATGGAGGGGCGCAACGACGAGTTCCGCCAGCTCGCGGACGACTTCGACGCCATGCTCGCGCGCCTCGAGGCGCATGTCGCCGAGCAACAGCGCTTCGCCGCGAATGCGTCGCACGAGCTGCGCACGCCGCTGACGATCACCCAGACCCTGCTCGAGGTCGCCCGCAACGAACCGACCCGCAACGTCGACGAGCTCATCGACCGGCTGCACCACGTCAACGCGCGCGCGATCGACCTCACCGAGGCGCTGCTGATGCTCAGCCGCGCCGACCAGCAGGCCTTCGCCCGCGGCGCCGTCGACCTCTCACTCGCTGCCGAGGAGGCAACGGAGACGCTGCTCCCGCTCGCCGAGAAGCGTGGGACCACCATCGAGACGTCCGGCGACCAGGCACTGACCACCGGCTCGCAGGCGCTCCTCCTGCAGATGACGACGAACCTCGTGCACAACGCGATCGTGCACAACCTGCCCGAGTCCGGGGCGGTGTGGGTACGAACCGGCGCACATCGGGCGGGCGTCGTACTCACGGTCGAGAGCACGGGAGAGAAGCTCACCCCTCAACTGGTGGCGACCCTCGTCGAGCCCTTCCAGCGCGGGAACCAGCGGATCCGTACCGACCACGCCGGCATCGGCCTGGGACTGGCCATCGTCCAGAGCATCGTGAAGGCGCACGACGGCACGCTCACCCTGACGCCGCGCCCCGAGGGCGGGCTGGTCGTCAGCGTGGTGCTGCCTTCGGCGACGGGCTAGTCAGGACCCGAGCAGCGCCTTCATCGCGTCGATCTCGGCCTGCTGGGTCTCGATGATCGTCTCGGCGAGGTCGCGTGCGTCGGGGTGTTCGCCCGTGGACTCCTCGTCGCGGGCCATCTCGATGGCGCCCTCGTGGTGCTCGATCATCAGCTGCAGCCACCTCCGTTCGAATTCCTCGCCCTGAGCGGCGTCGAGATCGTCCAGGTCCTCGGCACTGACCATGCCGGGCATGTCGGAGTCCACTGCCATCTCGTCGTCGCTGTGCGCGTTGGCGTGGTCGCGCATGGTCTCGGGGATGGGCTGGCCCCAGTCGGTCAGCCAGTCGACCATAGTCTCGATCTCGGGACCCTGGGCGAGCCGGATCTGTTCGGCCAAGGTGGTCAGCTCGAGGGACGCGTCGGCATCGACCAGGTCGACCATCGACAGGGCCTGGGCGTGGTGCTGGATCATGTCGGTCGCGAAGTCGACATCGGCCTGGTTGAAGTCCTCGCTCTCCGCGATGCTGGAGGAGGGGTGGTCAGCGCCGTGCTCCGGGTCGTCTGAACAGGCGGCGAGGCTGAGCGACACCGCCACCAGAAGGGCCAGGACGTTCTTGTTCATGGTGCTGGTTCTCCCCGGGTGGTGGTCGCGTCCGTCAGAAGGCCTGCGGGCCGATCCGCTCCACCGCGACGAAGACAGCGAGCGCCAGCAGGACGACGGTGAACGCGACGCTCGGCCACTCGTTGCGGCGGGTGTGGGTGATCGCCGCGCCGGCCATCGTGACGGCCAGGCCGATGGCCGCGGCCGGGACCAGCCAGGTGGCGACGTCGAAGGCGCCCGGCAGGATCAGGCCGAGGGCGCCGGCGACCTCCGCTGCGCCGATGAGCTTGATCGTCCCCGGAGAGAACGACTCGGCCCAACCCATCTTCGGGTCAGCGAGGATCTGTTCCTTGGACTTGGCCAGCTTCATGGTGCCGGCCATGAGGAACAGCGCGGCCAGCAGGCCCGAGACGATCCAGACGACGACGTTCAACGCAGGCTCCTTCGGTGGAACTCGAATGTTCCGGTCACCGTCGAGGCTAGTGGACGTGTCTACGACTCCGTCGGCTCGCCGGGTCCGTCGGCGTGCGTGAGGTCGTAGGCACGCGCGACCTTCTGCGGCACCACCATCCGCCAGGCGTCGACGACGAGCTCGCGTGCCTCGACCGGGTCCAGCGCCGCCAGGCTCGCGTGCACCCAGTGGAAGCGCAGGTCCGACTCCGACGGCAGCTGGAACTTGTGCGGATCGCCTGCGACCAGCGCGGCCCGTTCCTCCTTGGGGAAGGCGAAGCCCATCACCGTCTCGTCGAGGGAGAAGGCGGCGTACACGATCTGCTTGACCCGGAACTTCAGGCGGTTGCGCACGTACACCTCGTAGGAGCGCTCGAGCTCGGAGCCCAGCGCTCGTACGTCCTCGATCACGGCCATGGTGGACCCAGCCTCTCGCGTTTTTGGTCGTTCGAAAACAGGGCTTGACCCTGACGCAGCGTCAACCCTTGAGGGTGGTCGCATGAACCAGACAGCAACCGCCATCGACGTCGTCGGGCTGCGCAAGGCGTACGGCGACCACACCGTCCTCGACGGCGTCGACATCGCCGTGGCCGAGGGCACGGTCTACGCCCTGCTCGGCCCCAACGGCGCCGGCAAGACCACCATCGTCCGCATCCTCTCCACCCTCACCACCGCCGACGGGGGCTCCGCCCGCGTCGCCGGGTACGACGTCCGCACCCAGTCGGACGACGTACGACGATCGATCGGGGTGACCGGGCAGTTCTCCGCCATCGACGAGCTGCTCACCGGCCGGGAGAACGTCCGGTTGATGGCCGACCTGGCGCACCTGCCCCGGCGGGAGGCAGCGGCGCGCGCGGCCGAGCTGCTCGAACGCTTCGGCCTGACCGACGCGGCTGACCGGCGTGCGGCGACGTACTCCGGCGGCATGAAGCGGCGGCTCGACCTGGCCATGACGCTGGTGAGCCGACCGCAGCTGATCTTCCTCGACGAGCCGACGACGGGCCTGGATCCGCGCAGCCGCCGGGACCTGTGGCAGATCGTGCGCGAGCTCCTCACCGAAGGGGTGACGGTCTTCCTCACCACCCAGTACCTCGAGGAGGCCGACCAGCTCGCCCACCAAGTGGGGCTGCTCGACAACGGCCGGCTGGTCGCCGAGGGGACACCGGCCGAGCTCAAGGCACTGGCGGGAGGGGAGACGCTCGACGACGTCTTCCTCGCCCTAACCGGTCATCCGGCCACCCCGGCCACCGACCTCGACAGCAACGACGACACCAAGGAGCCGGTCCGATGACGACGCTCGCCCTCACCGCCCGCGACTCGATCACCATGCTGCGCCGCAACCTCAAGCACATGGTCCGTTACCCGTCGCTCACGATCATGCTGATCGCGCAGCCGGTCCTGTTCCTGCTGCTGTTCGTCTATGTCTTCGGCGGCACCATGGGCGCCGGGCTGCCCGGTGGCGGCGACCGCGACGACTACCTCGCCTACGTGTCGCCCGCGATCCTGCTGGTGACCGTGTCCTCGGTCGCGCTCAGCATCGCGATCTATGCCGCGAAGGACGCCACCGAGGGGATCATCGACCGGTTCCGCACGATGCCGATCGCGAAGTCGTCCGTGTTGACCGGTCTCGTCCTGGCCGCACTGGTGCAGACCGTCCTGGCTGTGACGGTGGTGCTGGCGATCGCGGTCGCGCTGGGCTGGCGCCCCGACGCCGGTCCCGTGGGCTGGCTCGGTGCGATCGGCGTCCTGACGCTGCTGGCCATCGCGCTCACCTGGCTCTGCGTCGCCCTCGGCCTCGTTGCGGACAGCGTGGAGACGGCCAGCAACACCCCGATGTTCCTGGTGCTGCTGCCGTTCATCTCCAGCGCGTTCGTACCCACCGATTCCATGTCGACCGGGCTGGCCTGGGTGGCGGAGAACCAGCCCTTCACCCCGATCATCGACACCCTCCGCGCCTGCTTCGACGGTCGTGCCCCGGGCGCCGACCTGGCGTGGGCGATCGCCTGGTGCGTGCTGATCACCGTGCTCAGCTTCGCGTGGGCACGCCGACTCTTCGCCCGGGCTCAGGCACGCTGATCCCATGCTGACGATCGGTGAGCTGGCGTCGTACGCCGGAGTGACGGTGCGCGCCGTACGCCACTATCACGCGAAGGGCCTGATGCCGGAGCCTGAACGCAATCACTCCGGCTACCGGCGGTACGACGCCAGGGCGGTCGCCGACCTGATCAAGATCCGCACGCTGGCGGAGGCCGGCGTGCCCCTGGCCAGGGTCCAGGAGCTGCTCGCCGCCGACCCTGACGAGTTCGCGGTCGCGGTCACCGACATCGACCAGCGGTTGCGGGCCGAGATCCGCGAACGCCAG
Organism: Nocardioides sp. CPCC 206347; assembly: GCF_048654605.1. NCBI lineage: Bacteria > Bacillati > Actinomycetota > Actinomycetes > Propionibacteriales > Nocardioidaceae > Nocardioides > Nocardioides sp. CPCC 206347. The sequence goes on along the minus strand of NZ_JBMCYZ010000004.1, from coordinate 254,745 downwards.
CGGCACCGCGAGCGGATCGCCCAGCTCGCGGCCGGTGACAACCTCGCGCTGCCGCCCGAAGCCGTGGCCTACCTCGACCGGCTGCGGGCAGCGGGGGTCTCGGAGCGCCTGATCGAGGGCGAGCGCGACGCGTGGATCCTCGTCGCTGCGCAGCTCCCGGAGCACATGCCGCTCTTCATGGAGCTCAAGGGCAACCAGCTGGACGACCCCGTGGTCGCCGACTTCTACGGCGACCTCGACGAAGCCCTCGAATGGGCGCCCGACGACCCGCGCCTCCCCGCGTTCGCCGACCGGATGGTGTCGATGTTCGAGGCCAGCGAGGAGACCGACCTCGAGGAGTGGGAGGCCTTCGAGCTCCCCAACGACCTCGTCGAGCTGCTCGACTCGGTGTTCCTCGACGCCGTGCCCCTGGCCCGCACGTTGCTCGGGCTCCTCGAGGAGCGCGGCTGGACCGGGTGGACGAAGCTGGAGCGCATCTGAGTGGCTCAGGGTGGGGCTACGAACGGGCCTTGTCCCGGCGACGTTCCAGCTTGGTCAGGAGTTGGGTGAGCTCGGCTTCCCACTCCAGCTCTCGTTCAGCTGCCCACTGAGCCTCCTCCTCGGCGCCGATCTCAGGCGGCAACTGGAGGTTCTCGATCCCGGCCAGCAGGGCGTCGTAGCGGAGGTAGAACTGATACGAGTGGCCGTGGTCGCCGAGTCCGTCGAGGTTGGGCCGGTCTGCTGTGGCTCCGCTCGCCCACCGCTGTCGCTGTTCGCGGGGCCACATGAACTCCAGCACCAGACGGTCGACACCATCCACCTGGTCGTCGTACCGCTCGAAAAGCGACGCCAGTGTGGCGAGATCGTCGATGCCCGCGAAGTAGCCGATGGCCATCGGCAGCTCAGCGAAGTCCTTGGTCTTTCTGGCCGTTCGACCGTGCAGGCGTTGCTTGACCCACGCTGCCACCGCAGGGGCTGCGGCCCCTGTCGTGTCCCAGCGCCGCAGCAGCATCAGGGCGACGCACTGGTTGTGCAGGTTCCGCTCCTTGAGCGCCCGCGCATACAGGTGCACGTGGTCCGCGGCCGACCGGTGAGCACCGAGAGTTTGCAGCGCGACGTCGCGCTCCGAACCCGACGTCTTCGTCGAGCCATCGACGATCGGGATCAGCACCGCCAATGTGCGGTTGCCACCGACCCGGCCAAGGTTGGCCATGAGGTGCTCGCGCTCCGACGCCGATCCGAACGGCAGAACGGACAGGATGCGATCCTCCAGGTCCGCGCCCACGGGGCCCTCGTTCAACGAGCTGCCCGTTCCGCCAGTCGTACGGCGGCATGCCGGACGATCGCGGCTTCCTCACTGTCGCGCGCGGCCTCGTGCGGGACCGCACCACCCAGCAGCCCGGCGGGCTGGGTGAGCCACGCCCACACCTGCCACGCATCCATCGTCGAGGCGAGCAGTGGCTCGAGCACCGGGCCGAGCTCGGCGCGCAGCTCACCGGCCGCATCGAGCTGGAACGCCGGGACCAGGGTGCCGCCGTCGTGCGGCACGACCAGCAGGGCGCGGCGCTCCGCTGCCTTGTGGACGTCGAACCGGGTCGCGTTCTCCGACGCGCCGCGGATCTCGGCGAGGCTCGCGTAGCTGTGCGACGCCGTGGCGAGCAGGGCCGTGCGGACCCGTGCCTGTCGCCGCAGCTGCACCAGCGCCAGCGGGACCGCGTGGGCCGGGTCGTCCCCGTCCTGGTGCAGCATCCGGTCCAGGGCCTGGATCTGGTCCGCGCTCATCGGCAACCCGGTCGCAGGATCGCGCCACCGGGCCACCCCGTCGGAGTCGCGCTCGAATGTCGGAAGCCCGGCCTCGCCCAGGTGCTGGGCGAGGTCGAGCTCCTCGAGCCACGCCGCCAGCTGCGCCCCGACCTCGGATGATCCCGAAGCGGTCGACCGGCAGGCGTTGGACTCGTCGTGCATGGATCCAGCCTCCCACCAGACCCCGGCGGATCGGACCAGGGGTCAGCTGGTGACCGGGGCGGGCTCGGCGCGCCCGACGATCAGCCGGTCGAGGGAAATCCGCCCGGCCCCGGTGCCGGCCAGGACGAGCGCGAGGAACCCGATCACGCCGACCAGTTCCCAGCCACCGGCCGAGGAGAGCACCTCGGTGCCGCGGTGGGCGTACCAGAACGCGCCGGCCATCTGGCCCACCACCAGCAGTCCGGCCAGGGGAGTCAGCAGTCCGGCGATGAGGAGGGCTCCACCGCCGATCTCGGCCACGAGCGCGTAGCCGGCGGCGACCTCCGGCAACGGGATCCCCATGGCCGCGAAGCCGTCGGCGGTGGGGCCGAAGCCGGACTCCTGCTTGTCGAGACCGTGGGTGAGCAGGACGATGCCGAGGCCCACACGGGCGACGAGCAGGACGATGTCGCGCAGTGGAGCGGGCGTGCTGAATCCGAGAAGGGCGTGCATGGTGCCTCCGAGTGGGCGTCGTTGATGAGCGGTCCAAGGTAGTTGAACCTTCATCCAATGCTGGCGCACGAACCTGTGGGGTTCCTGAAGGAATCCGGTGCACCTCCGGTCAGGTGGCGGCGCGATCAGCCGATGTCGTACGGGGACGGAGCACCACCAGGGCGACGACCAGCGCCCCGGCCATCATGGCCACGGGGAGCCAGAAGGCCGACTGCACGGCAGCGCTGACGTCCGGTGCGAGGGCGAGCCGTTCAGCGGTGGAGAGTCCTTGCAGTTCGCCGATCCCGTCGTCGCCCAACCGGGGAAGCCGCGTCGACAGCTGGCCGGCGAGGAGCACCGCGACGGCGGCCGTGGTGACCGAGGCGGCGAGCTGGTTGAGGACGTTGATCATCGTGCTGCCCGACGGGATGTCGTCGTCCGCCAGGTCGCGGGTCGCCAGGGTGATCGTCGGAAGCATGGTCGCTCCCGCCCCGGTCGTGCCGAGCATCAGGAACGGCACCAGGGACCAGTACGAAGTGTCGGCAGCCAGTTGCAGGGTGAAGCCGCCGTACCCGACCACCGCCATCGCGATCCCGGTCGAGATCACCCGCACGGGCGGCACCCGGTCGATCAGACGGCCGGAGACCTGGATCGAGATCCCGGCGACGATCGCCTGGGGAACCATCAGCAGTCCGGCCGTGGTGGCCGTCTCGCCGCGCGCGACCTGGAAGTAGAGCGGCACCAGGATGAGCGTCGAGAAGTAGCCGCCGGCGAAGAGGACGAGCAGCAGAGCTCCGCCGCCCGTGGCCCGCACCCCGAGCAGGCGCACCTTCAGCAGCGGTACGGCGGTGCCCAGGGCATGCCGCACGAACCCGGCGAGCAGCACCAGTCCCAGCCCGATCGGCAGCACCGACCTGAGGTCCGAGAGGCTGCCCTCGGACAGGGACGTCCCCACCACCAGCAGCGCCATCGCCGGAGCCAGCAGGAACAGGCCGGCCCGGTCGAGGGGCACGGTCGGGTCGCCCGGCACCGCAGGCAGGTTGCGCCGGCCCAGCCACAGCGCAACCAGTCCGACGGGCACGTTGACCAGGAAGATCCAGCGCCACGACAGGGTGTCCAGTACCCAGCCGCCGAGCGGCGGCCCGAGGACCGGCCCGACCAGGATGGGCAGCCCGAGCAGCGCCATCACCCGGCCGCGGTCACCGGCCGGCGCGGCACGCAGCGCGAGGGTCATCGCCGCCGGCATCACGAACCCGCCGCCGATGCCCTGGACCACCCGGAAGGCGATCAGGCTCGGTGCGTCCCAGGCCGTGGCGACCAGTGCCGATCCTGCGGTGAACAGGGCGATCGCCATCAGGAAGACCGATCGGGCGCCGTACCTCCGGATCGCCCAGGCGGCGGCAGGAATCACGCTGGCCAGTGCGAGCGTGTAGCCGGTGCTGACCCACTGGATCACCGGCAGCGACGCGCCCGTCTCCTGGGCGAGGGGTGCGAGCGCCACGGCCACGACGGTGACGTCGAGCGGGATCATCACCGTCCCGGCGATGACGGTGAGGGCGACGGTGGTGGCGCTGCGGGACGCGAGGGACGGGCTGGTGACGGCGGTCATGGACCTACCGTCCAACCTCAACTTTCGTTGAGGTCAAGTCCTCCGGACACACGAAAGCCCCCGCCAGAGTTGCGGGGGCTTCCGTGCTTGCGGCTAGTACGACGTCTGCGACTGCACGTTCAGCTCGCCGATCGACACACCCTGGGCCGGGGCGACGCGCGGGTCGTTCACCTTGAACACGTCGAAGCCCAGCTGGATGTCACTGGAGTAGATGTGGCCGTTGTACCAGTACGCCGACCACGAGCCGCCGAGGATCAGCCGCTCCTCCGAGAGGGGTCCACGGTCGTAGTACGCGATCTCCTTGGGGTGGGCCGAGTCGGTGAAGTCCCACACCGAGATGCCGCCCTGGTACCACGCCTGGACCATGATGTCGCGGCCCTTCACCGGCACCAGCGAGCCGTTGTGGGCCACACAGTTCTCCGTGTTGGCCTGGGTCCGCGGGATCTTGAAGTACGAGCGGAACTGCAGCTTGCCGCCGACGATGTCGTAGATGCCGTCGGCCCCCTTCACGTCACCGACGGTCGGGTTGCAGGTCGGGCCACCGCCGCCGCCGAGCTCGTCGGTGAAGACGACCTTGGTGCCGGCGTTGTTGAACGTGGCGGAGTGCCAGAACGCGAAGTTCTCCGTGTCGCGGACCTGCTCGGTCACCACCGGGTTCGCCCGGTCGGAGATGTCGAGCAGCACGCCGTCACCCATGCAGGCGCCGGCCGCGATGTCCTTGGCCGGGTACGCCGTCAGGTCGTGGCAGCCGGAGGTCTCGCGGGAGTACCCACCCGCGGGGTTGCCGCCCTCGGGGAACAGCACGGGCGTGCTCACGATCGCCGCGTCCTCCGGCGCATCCACCGGCACCTTCACCACGCTGATCTGGTCGTGCGGCGGCTGGCAGTCGGGGAAGTTCGCGTTCGGTGAGTACGACGACGCGTAGACGAACACGTCCTTGCCGTCCTCCGACGGCGCCAGCGTGTGGGTGTGGGACCCGCACGCGGTCTCGACCGCTGCGACGTACTGCGGCGAGGTCGGGTCACTGATGTCGAAGACCCGGATGCCCTCCCACGACTCCTTGATCGTCGCCGACTGGGGCACGTTGTCGCAGGTGTTGTTGCTGCGGCTCGAGTCCACACTGAGGACGAGCAGGTCGCCGTGGACCGAGATGTCGTTCTGCGACCCGGGGCAGAGCACCTGGGTCACGATCTTCGGCTTGTGCGGCTTGCGGATGTCGTAGACGGTCAGGCCGTCGTAGTTGCCCTGGAAGGCGTAGTTGCCCTGGAAGGCGAGGTCGGTCTCGAACGACGACTCGGCCGTGAACGCGCCGGACTTGGGGAGGTTGGCGAGCAACGAGATGTTGCGGCTCTTGTCGACCTCGCCGGGTGCGAGGACCGCGGCGCTGTCATCGAGCTGCGCGATGTCCTGGCCCGGCTGGCAGGCATCGTCGAAGTTGTCGCCGGCCCTTTCGGCGGCGCGCTCCTGGCCGGGTGGACATGCGTGCCCGCCCGGGTCGTCGTGGTTGCCGTCATGGGCGTCGGCGGGCAGGGTCACTGCCGTGATGCCGAGGGCCAGCACGCCCAGCGTGGTGACGCCGAGCCTGCGCAGGCGCAGGGGGACAGGGATCGCCATGTTCACTCCCGAGAAAAGTTGGCTGCGGATCCGAGCTTCGACCCTCGCCTATGGTGAGGGCTTCACGCAACCCCTTTGAGGAGCTTCTCGGTGTCTCGGTCTCGGTCCTGGTGGATGTCCTGGCGGACGTCGTTGTGCGCTGTCCTCGTCGCCCCCGTGGCGGCGCTCTCCCTCAGCGGCTGTCTGGAGAAGGAGAACGACGCGGAGCCGGGCGCCTCGTCGTCACCCCGGGTCGTGCAGCCCGGCGGACCGGGGGACGACGAGACCACCGTCGATCCCGGCCAGGTGGTGAAGCAGTCCGACGTCGCCCATGACGACATCGCCTTCATGCAGATGATGATTCCCCACCATGCGCAGGCACTGACCATGTCGAAGCTGGCCCGCACCCGGGCGGAGTCGCCCGCGGTGAAGTCCATCGCGCGCCGGATCCTGGCCGCGCAGCGCCCCGAGATCCTGACCATGGCCGCGTGGCTCGAGAACAAGGGCGTCGCCGTACCGTCGGCCAAGGACGACCCGGCCGACTTCGACCACGGCGAGCACGGCCACGACACGATGCACGGGATGCTCACCGACGCCCAGCTGAAGGCCCTGAGGAACGCGGACGGCGCGGAGTTCGACAGGCTCTTCCTCGAGGGCATGATCCAGCACCACGAAGGTGCGATCACGATGGCCGATGCCGTCGCGACCGGAGGCACCGACGTCCAGGTCACCGAGATCGCCAGCGAGATCGTGATCGGCCAGGGCGCCGAGATCGACCGGATGAAGGCCCTGCTCGCCGAGCTCTGATCGCCGCTGCCCGGGGCCCGGCTGACGCCGGATTCCGGGAACGGCATTGCGCCCGAGGTCGCTTCTCGGGTTAGCGTGGAGCACATGACTCGGGATCATGAACATGCTGGCGCCCACACAGCGGCGGGCCCGGGCACGCAGGCCCACCGCCCGCCGGCCGTCTACTCCATCCGGCAGCTCGTCGCCTACCAGCGGCTGATCGAGCGTCGTGAACGCGTCGATCCGGCCGTGGCCGTCGCGGAGTACGCCCGCGCGAATCCGGGCATCGACCTCGACGCCCGCAGCACCTTCGCGGAGTGGAAGCGCAGCAGTCCCCTCGACGACACCGCCGAACGGCCGGGCGGGTTCTTCAGCCAGCACCGTCGCTGAGCTGCCTGCCCGCTGAGTGCTCGTGCGCTGAGTGCCAGGTCGGATTTCCGCCAGCACCTGAACGGCGGCTCACCGAAGATCGTTGACATGACAACGATCACGAAGGACCACACCGTACGGGCCGGCACCATGGCGCTGGTCACGGGCGGCAACCGCGGCCTCGGCCTGGCCACAGCCCGCCTGCTCGGCAAGGCCGGCGCGACCGTCGTGCTGGCGGCACGCGACGACGTACGGTCGAAGGCTGCCGTGCTCGAGCTGCGCGCGGAGGGGATCTGGGCGAGCGCCGTGGCACTCGACGTCGAGGATCCGGGGAGCGTGCAGGAAGCCGCCGCTCGGGTCACCCGCGAGTTCGGCCGCCTGGACATCCTCGTCAACAACGCGGGGATCCTGCCGGAGGCGACCAGCCCCGATCAGGACCAGCCGCTCGATGTCGAGCTGTTCCGTCGTACCTTCCAGACCAACGTGCTCGGTGCGGTGGCTGTGACCCAGGCCTTCCTGCCTCTTCTGATGCGCTCCGACGCGGGCCGGATCGTCAACGTGTCGAGCACGATGGGCTCGCTCAACGACCAGCTCGACCCGGCGTCGCCGTACTTCGGCCTGGTGGTCCCCGCCTACCAGGCGTCGAAGGCGGCGCTGAACGCCGTGACGATCGCGCTGTCGAAGAAGCTCGCCGACTCGCCCCTCAAGGTCAACTCGGTCTGTCCCGGCTGGGTGCAGACCGACCTGGGCGGCCCCGAGAACCGCGCCGCAGCCCCGTCTCCCGCAGACGAGGCGGCCGTCGTCGTCGCCCGTGCCGCCCTGCTGGACGACGACGGACCGTCGGGGACCTTCTTCGATGCAGCAGGCCCGGTCGCCTGGTAGTGACCGGGTCGAGGATGACGGGCGGCCACCCCGGCGGCCCTAGTGTCGAGGCATGCATCGACTGGTGGCCGCCGCGGCGTGCGTCGTCCACATGCTCTTCGTTGCCTTCACCGTCCTCGGCGGCTTCCTCGCCTGGTTGATGCCGTGGGTCTTCCTGCCCCACCTCGCCGCTGCGGCCTGGGGAGGCCGGATGTCGATCTCGCGTGCGGCGTGCCCGCTGTCGCGGATCGAGGACTGGGGACGCGAGGGTGCGGGTCGGCAGCCGATGAGCGAGCGCGGCTTCATCGCCCATTACTTCGAGGGAAATGTGTACCCCGCGAAGATCGCCCGCCGGGTCGAGGTCCTGGTCGGGACGCTCGTCGTGGGCTCGTGGCTCGGCTTCGTCGTTCGCTGACCAGGCTCCCGGCGCTGCGCACCAGGGCCACACGTCACTCGCCGCCCACCGCCTCGTTGATCGCTCGTGGCCAGCAGCAGTGATCGCCCCGCCGGCAAGAGCCGACTGCTGAAGGCGCCGTTGGCGGACCTCAGCGGGCGTGACCCGGCCTTCATCCGGCGGATGCTGCCGCGGCTGTGGCTGGTGGCCAGTGTGTGGTTCCGGGCCGACGTCGACGGCTTCGAGAAGGTGCCCGACGAGCCGGTGCTGTTCGTCGGCAACCACAGTGGCGGGGCCGGCGTACCGGACACCTTCGTCTTCCTGCTCGCCTACAACACCTACATGACCGTCGAGGGCCGACCGCTGTTCTCGCTCGGCCACGAGATGGTGACCTCGCTGCCCGGGGTCGGCGGCTTCGCCCGCAAGTTCGGCGTGGTCACCGCCACCCCGCGGGCGGCGGCCGACGTGTTCGCGCAGGACGGTTCGGTGCTGGTCTATCCCGGCGGCGACGTCGAGGCACTGCGCCCGTGGCGCGACCGCCACAAGATCGTCTTCGACGGGCGCAAGGGCTTCCTCCGACTGGCGTACGAGAACGGGGTGAAGATCGTGCCGGTCGTGGCGACCGGCGGCCAGGACACCTTCTTCGTCCTGAACGACGGGCGGAAGACCGCGAAGCTGCTGCGCTTCGACAAGCTGCTGCGCGTCAAGACCCTGCCGATCTCGTTCAGCATCCCGTGGGGCTTCCTGCCGGGCGACCTGCCGCACATCCCGCTGCCGGCGAAGATCCGGATCCAGGTGCTCGACCCGATCGACCTGTCCGAGCGGTTCGGCGACGAGCCCGACTGGGACGAGGCGTACGACTACGTCACCAGCGTGATGCAGGCCGGCCTCTCGACCCTCGCCGCGAAGACCGTCCTGCCGGTGCTCGGGTGACGGCGTGAGTGCGACGGCCACCGTCACCGCCACCGTCGCTCGCCCGCGCGACCTGGTCTCGGCGATCGCCACCGACCCCCAGCGGGTGCTGCCGCTGATCAGCGGGTTCGGCCGGTTCCGGTTCCTCGGAGGACTCGAGGAGACCGGTCATGAGGAGTGGGAGGTCTTCCTCGACGTCGGCACCCTGCACATCGGCGGGGCCGTGGACGTCGACCGGACCGCCGACCACCACCTGGCGTGGACCGCCCGGCGCGGCACCCGCCACACCTTCGACCTGCTCGTCGAACCCGATGGCGCCGAGCGGTCCCTCGTCACGATGACGATGACGATCACCCTGTCGGGGCTGGTGATGTCACGGATCGCGGAGCAGTTCGCCCGCGGCATCATGCACCGGCACCTCGAGGCGGCCATCCAGCAGCTGCGGCACCACCTGGAGTGGGAGCAGGGCTGAGGGCTCTCAGGCCGAGGCTTCCCAGATGAATCCGTCGGGGTCCGTCGCGGTGAAGCCGCCGAGGACGAGACGGTGCGAGCCGGCGCCGTCCTCCGGCACGCCCACGTCCTTGGCCAGCGCACGCCGGCCGTAGAGGGCGAGCTTGACCGGGCCGGAGCCGGCCTCGAACTCCACGTACTTGCGGCCATAGCTCTTGGCGACCTTCAGGCCCTGCTCGACGTAGAACCGCTTGGTCGCGGCCACGTCGGACGCGCCGAGCAGGAGCACCAGGTCGTCGTACTTCTTCTCGGCGGGGGCGGTGTCCTTCTTGTTCGACGTGGCGACCTTCCAGATCGTCCCGTCGGGAGCCTGGACGACGCCGCCGTACCCCCAGAACGACTTGGTGGCCGGCTTGAGGACGCTCGCCCCGGCCGCGATCGCGGCATCGATGAAGGCGTTGACGTTGGCCGGCTGGGCGACGGTGAGGGAGAGCGAGAAGCCCCGGAAGCCGCTCGTGGTGTCGTCGGTGGCGCGGAAGTCGATCTGGGTGTCGAAGCCGAACGCTTCGGCGTAGAAGGCCCGGGCGGCGGCCGGGTCGGCCACCTCGAGGGTGAGGGCGGACAGTGTGGTCTGGGTGTCGTTGGTGAACATGTGGACGACGTTAGGCGCGGTCCGCCGGCCGTGCTTCTTGATTCCTGACCGACTGGAATCGCTCGCCGTCGGCGTAGGTTCTGGTCCCATGACGACAGGGCAGAAGCAGCCGACAGACACGATGCGCGCGGTGGTCCTCGACGAGGCACCGGCTCCGCCCGAGGGCCTCGTCATCCGTGAGCTCCCCGTGCCGGTGCCGGGCGTCGGTGAAGTCCTGATCCGCGTGCGCGCCTTCGGGCTCAACCGCTCCGAGCTGCACACCCGGATCGGCCTGGCCCACGGCGTCACCTTCCCGCGGGTCCTCGGGATCGAGGCGACGGGCGAGGTGGCCGCGTGCCCCGGTGGCGAGCTCCCTGTCGGGCAGCAGGTGGTCGCGATGATGGGCGGGATGGGCCGCACCTTCAACGGCGGCTACGCGGAGTGGGTCGTCGTACGGGTCGAGAACACGATCGCGGTCACCACCGGCCTCGACTGGGCCACTTTCGGTGCCGTGCCCGAGATGCTGCAGACCGCCTACGGCTCCCTCACCGTCGGCCTCGATGCGCAGCCCGGCGAGACCCTCCTGGTCCGCGGCGGTACGTCGTCGGTGGGCCAGGCCGCGACGATCCTGGCCAAGCAGCGCGGCATGACGGTGGTCTCCACGACGCGTTCGGCGGCCCGGGAGCAGGTGCTGCGGGACCTCGGCGCCGACCACGTCGTCATCGATGACGGCACGATCGCGCACAAGGTGCGGGCGCTGTTCCCCGACGGCGTCGATCGTGCCCTCGAACTGGTCGGGGCGCCGACCCTGCTCGACACCCTCGCCACCGTCCGCGTGCACGGCGTGGCCTGCATGACCGGAATGCTGTCGAACTCGTGGACGCTGCCGGACTTCTACCCGACGGGCGACCTGCCGCGCGGCGTGTGGCTGGGCGGCTATTCCGGCGGCGCGGGCGACCTGCCTGCCGACGTGCTCCAGGCCTGGTTGGACGACGCCGAGGCCGGTCGCGTGCAGGTGCCGATCGGCCACGTCTACGAGTTCGACGAGATCGTCCAGGCGCACCGCGACCTCGAGGACGGGACCTACGCGGGCAAGCTCGTCGTCGTCACCTGACTGGCACGTGCGGCTTCATCAAGGGATGCAGGCCAAGGTGCACTCCCCACGGTGGGCAACCACTGGGAAGTGCCAACTCGGCCACATACCTTGATGAACCCGCAGCGGCTCAGGGGCGCAGCAGGACCTTGCCCTTGCGGCCGGGCTCGCCGTTCGCGGCGGCAGCGGCCCGGACCTCGTCGAACGAGTAGACCGTGTCGACGGGCAGGGTCAGCTTGCCCTGCGCGATCCGCTCGATCAGCTCGCCGAACAGTGCGCGGCGCTGCTCGGCGGGCATGGTCTGGCTGACCGTGCTGCCCCAGAAGCCCTTCACCGTGGCCTGCTTGAAGATCAGGTCGCCGGAAGACAGCTCCATCGTGGGCGACTCCATCGCGCCGAACACGACGAGGGTCGCGTTCTCGGCGAGCAGGGACAGGACGTCGCCGCTGGCGGGTCCGCCGACGGAGTCGACGCCGGCCTTGATCGGCGCTCCGCCGGTGATCGCGCGGACCTGGTCGGCCCAGCCGTCGGCGTCGGTGGCGACGACGTTCGTGATGCCCTGGTCGGCGAGCTCCTCGACGCCCGCGGCGCGCCGGACGAGCCCGATGACGTTGATGCCGCGGGCGGCGCCGAGCTGGGCGACCATCCGGCCGACCGCTCCGTTGGCGGCGTTCTGGACGACCCAGTCACCCGGGGCGAGCTCCAGTGACTCGAGCAGGCTGATCGCGCTGAACGGCATCGAGACCAGCTGCGCGGCGACCTCGTCCGGAATCCCGTCGGCGACGGGGATCAGCCCGCCCGCCTTGGCGATGAACAGCTCCGACCACGCGCCGAACGTCCCTCCGCTCGCGACCCGCTGGCCGACCTGGAACCTGTCCACGCCCTCACCGACGGCGTCGATGACACCGACCGCTTCGGTGCCGGCGCGGGCCGGCAGCTCGGGCTTGAAGCCGTAGGAACCACGGATCGTCCAGAGGTCGTGGTTGTGGATCGCCGCCAGCAGGGTGCGCACGCGCACCTCGCCGGGACCCGGCTCGGGCACCTCCACGTCCTCGACGCCGAGGACTTCCGCAGGGTTGCCGAACTCGTGGTGGATGACAGCGCGCATGGGTCCATTGCAGCACGCGGGGAAAGCTCAGTCCGGCGCGTAGGACAGGCCGCCGGCAGCCATCGCGGCGGCCATCCGGTCGAGTGCGATCGGACCGACCCCGTGCAACGCGGCGAGATCGCGCCGGGTCCAGCCGCTGACGGCTTCGAGGGTGTGCAGGTCGACGGCCCGCAGGGCGCGGGTGGCGGGGGCGCCGATGGTGCGCGGGAGTGGCGTTCCGGTGCGCCGGGGTGCCCGTTCGCGCGGGCCGTCCTCGTGGTCCAGGACCGCCTCGCCGCGCGGTGACAGGCGGTAGCCGATCGCGAGCGACTCGGTCAGCCCCCGCTCCTTGAGCTTGCGTACGTCGACCTTGAACTCCGGCGTCGGACGCCCCATCTGCTCCGCGAGCTCGGGGGCGCGCACCTCGGGGTTCGCGTCGATCAGCCGGAGCGTCGCGCGGGTCCAGGGGCCGATCCGTGAGGCCGCGTCGAGGCGGTCGAGCCGGGCCAGGATGTCGACCAGCTCGTCGGCGGTCGGGACGGACTCGCGCAGGACCTCGCGCGGATCGGGGCCGGCGTAGCGGAGACCGATCCGGAAGACCTGGCCGTCCTTGCGGACGCTGAGTGCGTCCTTGAGGGCGGCGAGCGATGCCGCGCCGCAGCGGCGTGCGTCGTCCGCGCGCAGGGCCGAGAGGGCGACCGCTTCGACGCTGGTCACCTCGAGCAGGCCGACGGCCGTGCGCAGGTGGGTGCCGACCTTCACCCGGGCCCGGTCCCAGCGGCGGAAGGCCAGGTCGATGTCGCCCGCACGGATGGCGTCGAGCTCGCCCGGTCGAATCAGCACGATCGGAGCATAGGCACCGAACGGGTGGGACGGGAGGGGGCCCGGGTACGTTCCCGCCATGAAGCGCTGCGCATGCGGCCGTCCGGTCCAACAACCGTGGCGGCAGCGGGACACCCCGGTCAGCCCCGCCTCGTTCCTGGCGGGCCTGGTGCTGCTCGGGTTCGGGGTGGCGGCCGTCGTGGTCCCGGAGACACCGCACCTCGTGGGCTGGGGCGTGCTCGGAGTCCTCGCGCTGGCCGCCGTCGTGGGTGGGGCGACCTCCCTCGCCCGCGGCCACCTGCACCCGGGATGTGTCGTCGCCCGGAGCCTGTGGCTCGGTGTCGCGTGGCCGGGACTGCCGCTCCGCGTGGTGCTGAGCCTGCCGTTCTGATCCCGGACCGGACTTGACCGGCGACGCCAGATGGTGATTACATCGCCATATGGCGATGAATCAGGTGGAGACGGCCAGCGAGGTCGAGGCGCTCGTCGCGGCGGCCTGCCTGCTGCACGGCCTCAGTGACCCGAACCGGCTCGCGATCCTGCAGCACCTCGCCCTCGGCGAGCACCGCGTCATCGACCTCACCGACCACCTCGGCCTCGCCCAGTCGACGGTCTCCAAGCACCTGGCCCTGCTCCGCGACTGCGGCCTGGTCGTGTCGCGGCCGAGCGGCCGGGCCTCGATGTTCTCGCTCGCGCACCCCGCGGCGACCGCCGAGATCCTGCGCGCCACCGAGCGCCTGCTCGAGGCCACCGGCGAAGCGGTCGTGCTCAGCGCGAACTTCGGGCCCGCGGCCCTGCACGACGAGGAGTGGTGATGGGCGTCGGACACGGGCACGGCCACACTCCGGCTGCCACGGGCCATGCGGGCGCGCGCCACCGTTGGCGGTTGGCGCTGTCGTTCGGCCTGGTCGCGGCCTTCTTCGTCGTGGAGCTCGTCGTCGGCATCGCCACCGGTTCCCTCGCGCTGATCTCCGACGCCGGGCACATGGCGGCGGACGTGGTGGCCCTGGGTGCCGCACTCGTCGCAACGAAGATCGCGACCCGCGAGGACAGCACCGGTCGTCGTACCTATGGGTCCTACCGGGCCGAGGTCTTCGCCTCCGGCCTGGCCGTGCTGATGATGCTCGGCGTCTCCGTGTACGTCGTCATCGAAGCCGTCACGCGCATCGGCGAGGACCCCGACGTGGCCAGCGGCCCGTTGCTCGTCGTGGGCTTCCTCGGCCTCGTCGTCAACGTGATCGCCCTGTTCCTCCTGCGTGCCGGCGCGAAGGACTCCATCAACGTCAGGGGCGCGTACCTCGAAGTCGTCGCGGACACGGCCGGCAGCGTCGGCGTACTCATCGCCGGTGGATTGATCATCGCCACCGGGTCGAGTGTCTGGGACACCGTCGTCGCCTTCCTGATCGGCGGCTTCGTCGCCATCCGAGCGGTCATGCTGGGGCGCGAGGTGCTGGCGGTCCTGGGGCAGCACGTCCCGGCAGGACTGGAGATCGACGTCGTCACCTCCGCGCTCGCCGCGATCGACGGCGTGCGCGACGTCCACGACCTGCACGCCTGGACCCTGACCTCCGGCATGAACGTCGCCACCGCGCACCTCGTGCTCGACGACGGTGCCGACAGCGGCGGCGCGCTGCGCGCCGGGCAGGCACTGCTGCGCGACCAGTTCCAGATCGAGCACGCCACGCTGCAGATCGAGGGCCACCGCTCCACGGACTGCGACGCCGTCAGCTGGTGAGCCATCTAGTGTGACCGCATGACGCAGATAGATCTCGCCGCACCCGTCCTCGTCACCGGTGGAAGCGGCTATGTCGCCAGCTGGATCGTGCGCCAGCTGCTCGAGGACGGCCGCACCGTTCGCGCCACCGTGCGCAACCCGCAGAAGCCGAACGGTCTCGAGCACCTGCACGCGCTGGCCGACGCGCACCCCGGCCGGCTGACCCTCCACCAGGCCGACCTGCTCGACGAGGGCAGCTTCACGGCCGCGATGGACGGCGTCGAGCTGGTCATCCACACGGCGTCGCCGTTCCTGCTCGGCAAGGTGAAGGACCCGCAGGCACAGCTCGTCGACCCCGCCCTCGACGGCACCCGCAACGTGCTGGCGAGCGTCAACGCCACCGAGAGCGTCAAGCGGGTGGTCCTCACCAGCAGCGTGGTCGCCCTGCACGGCGACAACTGCGACATCGTCGGTCGGCCGGTCACCGAGGCCGACTGGAACACCACCAGCAGCCTGGAGCACCAGCCCTACCCGTACTCCAAGACCGTCGCCGAGAAGGACGCCTGGGCGATCGCCGAGGCCCAGGAGCGGTGGGACCTGGTCACCATCCACCCCGGCCTCGTGCTCGGCCCGGCGCTGACCACCTCGAGCGTCTCCGGCTCGATGGACACGATGAAGCACTTCACCGACTACTCCCTGACCCTCGGTGTCCCGAAGCTCTACCTCGGCGTGGTCGACGTACGCGATGTCGCGCGGGCGCACATCGCTGCTGGCTTCACCCCCGAGGCCAAGGGTCGCTACCTCACCAACGCGGACACGATCAGCATGCTCGGCATCGGCCGGATCCTGGCCGCGTCCTTCGGCAACAAGCTCACCTTCCCGCGGATGATCGCCCCCAAGCTGGCCGTCAAGGTGAGCGCCCCGTTCGCCGGCCTGACCCGTGAGTACGTCGAGAAGAACGTCGGCCACCCGCTGGCGTACGACAGCAGCCGCACCACCGCTGAGCTGGGCATCGACTTCCGCCCCGTCGCCGAGACGGTCACCGAGCACTACCAGCAGATGATCGACGACGGGCTCGCGAAGGCCTGACGCCGAGTTGGGGTTTGTCACCGTCGAGTTGTGACTTGGCGCCGGTACGGCGGTGACAAACCTCAAGTCGCGCGTGACAAACCCCAACTCGGCGGTGACAAACCCCAAGTCGCGGTCAGGCGTGGGCGAGCGAGAGCTTGAGGGCGAAGCCGAGGAAGATCGCGCCGACGGCTGAGGTGCCGACCGCGGACAGCGACTTGCGGCGCCGGAAGGCCTCGGCGAGGCGGGTGCCGCCGAAGATCAGCGCGGACAGGTACGCCACGCTCGCGATCTGGGCGAAGATCCCCAGCACCAGGAACGACAGGGCCGGGTGGGCGTAGGCCGGGTCGACGAACTGCACGAAGAAGGCGACGAAGAACAAGATCGCCTTCGGGTTGAGCAGGCTGATCACCAGGGCGCGGCGGTACGGACGCTCGTCGGGCGCCAGCGGCGGCGAGCCGTCGGCGACGGCCTGGACCGCGCGGTGCCGCGCGCGCCACATCAGGAAGGCGCCGCGCAGCATGGTGAAGGCGAGGTAGCCGAGGTAGCCGGCGCCGACCCACTTCACGATGGAGAAGGCCAGGTCGTTGGCCTGCAGCAGCGAGGCGACGCCGGCGGCCGACAGCGTCATCAGGACGGCGTCGCCCGTGAAGACGCCGGCGGCTGCGGAGTAGCCGTCGCGCACTCCACGGCGTGCTGCCACGGAGAGGACGTAGAGCGAGTTCGGTCCGGGCAGCAGGATGATCAGGATCAGTCCGACGAGGTACGTCGACAGGTCGGTGATGCCCAGCACGGGCCGATCCTCCCACGGGGTGGATCACCCGAACGATGAGTTTTCGAGGGCGCGCGGGTCTGGTTCGGCATGGGCATCGTGACCGCGGACATCACCACCACCGTCGACGGGTTCGGGGCGGCGGCCGACCAGAGCCTCGAGCACCCGTTCGGCAGCCTGGACCACCTGCGCCTGCATGCGTGGCAGATCGAGCACCGTGACGACAACGCGGACGAGGCTGCCGGCATCCTCGACGCCGGCGCCTTCATCATGGGGCGCAACATGTTCTCCCCGGGCCGCGGTGACTGGGACCTGGCCTGGCGGGGGTGGTGGGGCGAGGAGCCGCCGTACCGCGCACCGGTGTTCGTGCTGACCCATCACGAGCGCGAGCCGGTGGAGATGGCGGGTGGCACCACGTTCCACTTCGTGACGGGCGGGATCGAGGAGGCGCTGGACCGGGCGCGCGAGGCCGCCGGCGACGCCAACGTGGCGATCGCGGGTGGTGCCTCGACCGTCAACGCCTACCTCGCGGCCGGGTTGCTCGACGAGCTCCGCTGGCACGTCGCACCGCAGGTCTCGGGGCTCGCCGAGGGGTCACGCCTCTTCGCCGGTGTCCCGACGAGCGACCTCGTGCCGGTGGCCTCGCGCGTGACGCCGCACGTCACGCACCTGACCTACCGGCGCGGCTGAGACTCAGTCCTTCGGCGGGCAGAGGCAGAACGGGTGACCGTCGGGGTCGATCATCACCTGCCACGCACCACCGCCGGGCTGCTCGCCGGCCACGGTCGCGCCCAGTGAGATGGCGTGGTCGGCGGCCGCGGCCACGTCGGTGACGCGCAGGTCGATGTGGAACTGCTGGGGGTGCTCCTGGCCGGGCCACTGCGGGCGGGCGTAGTCGGCCACGGTCTGGAAGTTGAAGGCCGAGCCGAGGATCGACGCGGCGGCGTAGCCGTACTCCGGGTAGTCGCCGGTCACCTCGCCTCCGGTGAGGTCGGCGTAGAACTTCGCGAGGCGTGCGGCGTCGGACGAGTCGATGGTGAACGCGATCAGCTCGGTGATCGGGGTGGTGGAAGTGGTCATGGATCCAGCGTGCACCTCGCCACCGACATCGCCCTCCGGGGAGACCGGACTAATTACTACACACATGTAGCAATTGCGCCCGGATTCACCTACGGTGGATTCCATGACGACCTCGACCGAGACCGAGAAGAAGCCGATCACCGTCAAGGACCTGTTCATCGTGGCGATCTGGCTGGGCATTCCCTACGTGATCGTCGGCGTCCTGTGGGCGGACGCCCACCAGAAGCACCTCGACGGCCTCTACGGCCCGGACGCGTTCTTCTCCTACCTCGGGGAGATCGTCGCCTGGCCGCTGCTGATCTTCAGCGACATCACGCTCAAGTGACGCGTCGGGGCGCCGGCCCCAGCAGGGCGACGACCGCTTCGGTCAGTCGCTCGGCGGTGAAGCGTTCCGGATCCGCGATGACGAGCTGCCCGAACCGCTCGAGCACGGCGATGAGCGCGTGCGACAGCACTTCTGAGTCCGCCTTGCGTCCGAGGGCCCCGGCGACCAGCCGTTCGACGGCGAGCCGGACCTGCTCGCGGTCGGCCTCGACGCGCTCGCGCACCGCTTCCGGTGCGTGGGTGGCGCTCTGCAGGATCGCCCGCCAGGTCACCGGGTCGTCGAGCAGCATCTGGTGCAGGGGCGGCCCGGCCTGACGGATGAGGTCGGCCGGCTTGCCGTCCCCGAGGTCGTGGGGAAGGGCGCCGAACAGCTGCAGCAGGGCGCGTTGCTGCTGGCGCTCGAGCAGGGCCATCAGCAACGGGCCGAGGCTCTCGAAGGCGCCGTACACGACGGGTCGGGTGACGCCGGCCTCCTTCGCGATCGCGTCGATCGAGACCCCGTCGTACCCGTCGCGATCGATGATCCTCAAGGCGGCGTCGAGGAGCTGCTCGCGGCGTTCGGCCATCGGAACGCGGGCGGCGTACGGCCGTCTCTTCCGGGCCAGGTCGGACATGATCACACCTTAGGTGAGCGATAGGTCTTCCATTTACTACACAACTGTAGCATTCTGTCGGTATGGCACTTCGCAAGCAGCGCGAGATCACTCCCGCCGAGGACTACGGCTTCTTCGGCCCCGACTCGGTCGCCTGGAAGGTGTGGGGTTACCCCACCTCCCTGACCATCGGCTTCAGCCGGGCCGTCGTCGTCGAGGAGCTGGACCCGAACCTCGTCGCGTCCGTCGACCGGACCCAGGACATCTACAAGCGCCCCAAGACCCGCTACGACCGCACCATCCACTACTTCGCGCTGGTCGCCTTCGGCGACAGCCGCAGCACCAGCCGCGCCGCCGACGTCCTCGTCAAGGTGCACAGCAAGGCGATCGGCACCGAGCCGTACGGCGGCGGGAAGTACGACGCCAACGACCCCGACTCGCAGCTGTGGATCCTCGTCACGGGCTGGCACTCGGTCCTCAAGGCCTACGAGATGTACGGCCCCGGGAAGCTGTCGGAAGCCGACGAGCTCCGGTTCTGGGAGGAGTGCGCGATCGCTGCGGAGCTGCAGACCTGCAACCCCGACGACGTGCCCCGCGACCGCGCCGAGCTGCACGCCTACTACGAGCGGATGCACCCGCTGATGTCCGGCTCGCCGATCGCGCAGAAGGCGATGCACCACCTGATGGACATCGACCAGCTGGTCCAGGTGCCGCTGGTGCTGCGCCCGGCCCAGTGGGTCGTCAGCAAGTTCTTCACCGCCGGCGTGATCGCCACCCTGCCCGGCTGGATGCGCGAGATGGGCGACCTGCCCCAGCGGCGTGCTGTCGACATCGCGGTGCGCCCGATCCTGCGGGCCACCTTCATGGCGATCGCGCTGAGCAAGGGCCTGCAGCTGCGGGTCCTCGCACTGCTCTCGCCCAGCACCATCAAGGTCGTCACGCCGGTCTTCAGGGGCGTCGCGCCGGCCAACCCCGAGGTCCTCACGCCTGCCGAGGCCCGCGCCCGCTACGGCTTCGACAAGCCGGCCGAGGCGCACCTGGCGTGGCGGCAGAAGCAGCACGAGAAGGTGTTCGGCCTCGGCGAGGCGCCGAGCGATGCCGGCCTGCTCGAGTCGGAGCCGGTCCTGGGACGCCTTGCCTGAGAAGGTGGGCACAACGACGTACGACAAGGAGAAACCGTGGGACTGAATCCTGTTGCCGACATCCTCAAGCGGACCGACAAGACGCTCAAGGCGGCGGAGACCGCACTGAGCAATGTCGACCAGACGCTCGGGACCGTCGACGGCACCCTCACCGGAGTCGACGAGAAGCTCGCCACGGTCGACGCGACCCTCGCGGAGACCAAGGTGGTCCTGTCCGAGGTGCAGACGCTGCTCGGTGACCTGAACGACAAGCTGGTGCTGCTCGACGAGGTCCCCGACGTCAAGGCCAAGCTCGACAAGGTGCTGGCGGCCGTCGAGAAGGGCTGACAGGCTGGCGCGCATGCGCAGAGGCAAGGCCGAGCACGACCTGCACTGGCCGGCGAAGGGCCTGCGCGTCCTTCCCGATGCCGCGGACGTGTTCGTCGACGACCAGCAGTGGCTGGCCGCGCACGTGCATCCGCTCGTCTCGATCGACCTGGCGCGGGTGAACAAGCGATGGTCCGGCTGGATCCACCTGCTCAGTCCGATCGAGCCGGACGAGGTCACCATCGGTTGGCGCACCGCCGAGGTCGCGGCGGCCGCGGACCCGACCGGCATGCTCCGTGAGAACTGGATGCCGTTCCGGGTCGAAGGTGACCGGATGCGCTTCCTCGGCGACGAGCGCTACTTCGCTCTCTCCTACGACCGTGACGACGCCCCCATGGAGGGGCCCGCCTACGACAGACTCCGCGCCTTCGGTGAGGAGCAGGCGAGGTCGTACGACGCCACCCGGCGGTGGTTCGCCCGCAACGACACCCTGGTCCGGCTGGACCGGCGCGGCGTGGCCGCGTACGGCAACACCCGTCCGGTCCCGGTGCTGTGCCAGCTGGGTGGGGCTGCCGGCGCCGGCAACTGGGCCATGGACGACTTCCCGATCGAGCTCTCCCGCGACGAGTCCACCGCGACCCCGATGAGCCCGGCCGGCCGTCGGTTCCACTTCGTCGCCGAGGTGCCGGGCTGGCACTACCGCACGGCCGGCGCCGACGGGATCCTGTTGTTCTTCGAACCGGTCGAACGCCTGGCGCTGCTGACCTTCGACTACACCTGACCCGGACGAGCGCACGAAGGCTGGGTCAGGAGCGGATGATCCGCCGGTCGATCGCGGCCGCCACGGCGCCGGCCCGGGTGTCGACGCCGAGCTTGGTGTAGATGTGCGACAGGTGGGACTTGACGGTCGCCTCGGACACGAAGAGCTCGCGCGCCATCTCCTTGTTGCCGAGGCCGCGCGACAGCAGCTCGAGCACCTCGACCTCGCGCTCGGTGATGGTGGTGGCGCCCGGCGTCGTACGGCGGACCAGCGTGGCGGCGACGGACGGCGCGAGCACCGTGTCACCGCGGGCCGTCGCGCGGATCCCGGCGAACAGCTCCTCGGGCGGCGCGTCCTTGAGCAGGTAGCCGCGCGCCCCGGCGTCGAGCGCCCGCAGGATGTCGGACTCGGTGTCGTAGGTCGTCAGCACCAGCACCTCGGGCGGCGTCGCGAGCGCCCGCAACCGAGCAGTCACCTCGGCGCCGCTGGGCTGGCCGGCACCCAGGCTCAGGTCCATGAGTACGACGTCCGGCCGGTCCGCCGCGACCACGGCCAGCGCGCGGTCGAGTCCGTCGGCCTCACCGACCACGGACAGGTCGGCCTGTCCGTCGATGAGTGCCCGCAGCCCGGCGCGCACGACGGGGTGGTCGTCGACGAGCACGATCCGGATCACGGCGCCTCCTCCTTCGTGACCGGGAAGCGCACCGAGACAGTGGTGCCCTCGCCCGGAGCGCTCTCGACGTCGACCTGCCCGCCGAGGGACGCAGCGCGGTCGCGGATCCCCGTCAGCCCGCGCCCACGGGACCCGGCGGCCCGGACGTGGTCGGGTTCGAAGCCGCGGCCGTCGTCGCGCACGTCCAGCACGACCTCGTCCTGCTGGTAGGTCAGGGTGAGCGCCACGCGGCCGGCGTCGGCGTGCTCGCGCACGTTGGCCAGCGCGCCCCGGGCCGTGCGGACGAGGGCGGACGCGACGTCCGGCGCCACCACGACCGGCGTGCCGTGGACCCGTACCTCGGTGTCGATCGCGAGTGCAGCCTGGGCAGCGGTCCGGCGCAGTGCGTCGGGGAGGGCAGCGCCCGTGGAGTCGGCGGCGAGATCGGCGGGTGCGAGGTCGCGCACCACTCGTCGTACCTCGTCCAGGCCGTCGCGGGCGGTGGCCGCGGCCGTGTGGACGTGCTGGCGGGCGGACGCCGGCTGCGCGTCCCAGTCCTGTTCGGCGGCCTGGAGCAGCAGGTTGATGCTCGACAGTCCCTGGCCGACGGAGTCGTGGATCTCGCGCGACAGGCGGGTGCGCTCGGCAAGCGCGCCGGAGCGGTGCTGCTCCTCGGCGAGGTCGGCCTGTGCGTCGACCAGCTCGTCGAGCAGGTCCTGGCGGGCCTGCGTCTCGAGGTCGAGCGCGCGGTAGGCGAGGACGGTGAGGAGGGCGACGCCGATCGGGCCGGCGACCTGCACCGGGTCGGTGTCGTCGGTGATGCGCGACCACGCCGCGGTCAACAGCGCCGTCATCGCCACCACCGTTCCGACCGCCCAGGGGAACGGCAACACCCGGAGCACGGCGAACGCCACCGGCACCGCGCACCACGCGAAGGACGGGGCCACCGTGGTCAGGGCACCCCACAGCACCACCATCGCGACCACCCAGGCGGTCGGCCACCAGGAGCGCCCGGGGAGCAGCGCCCGGGTCGCGTACGCCAGGGCGAGCACCAGCGCACCCGCCAGCACGGCGACGCCGGTCGCGCCGAGGCCGTGCCGGTCGACGTACCGCACCGCACAGGTGACGAGCAGGACCACCAGGACCACGAGCAGCCAGCGGTCCAGTCCCGCGGCCGGGGCGAGGATGCCGTGCACGCCGGGGCGGCGGCGCTCCGTAGGCCCCGTGGATGTCGCGTTCATGGTCGATCCAGACTAGGGATCGCGGGCGCGGGCGGCATCATCCAATTGGCTATCGAGCGGTAGCCGCCCGCCCGACGTCCGGGACCCCGTTGCCGACGCAAGGTGGAGGCATGAAGCGAACCCACCTCGTCACCACCACGGTCATCAGCAGCCTGCTCACGCTCTCCGCCCTCGCCGTCGGCAGTACGACGACCGCGAGCGCCGACGCACCCGGCCGCCCGTCGTCGTACCAGCTCGAAGGCGACGCCGTCGGCCCGGCGAACCCCGCCGGATCGAAGTTCGAGGGCATCGGTGCCGACGAGCGCCGCGGCCTCTTCTACGTCAGCGAGGTCACCGGTGGCGAGATCCACCGCGGCTCGGCGACCTCGGCGCAGACCGGGGAGTGGATCGCCGGCCACGGCACCGACGGTCGCTACACGGCCCGCGGCATCACGGTCGACGCCGCCGGACGGGTCTACGTCGCCGGTGGCCCGAACGGCATCGGCACCGGTCGCCCCGACCTGTGGGTCTACTCCCCGCAGGGCGAGCTGCTGACCGCGCTCCGCGTGCCCGGCACCGCCGACGCGTTCCTCAACGACGTCGCGATCGGCCCCGACGGCGCGGCGTACTTCACCAACTCCAACGACCCGCAGGTCTTCCGGGTTGCCGCGGGTGCGAACGGCTGGGAGGCGACGCTGTGGGCGGACGCGACCGGCACCATCACCCGCTCGGCGGGCTTCAACCTCGGGGGCATCGTGCTCTCCGCGGACCGCAGCGGCTTCGTCGTTGCGCAGGGCAACGTGGGCCGGATGTGGCGCTTCGATGCCCGCACCGGCGAGGCCACCGCGATCGAGACCGACACCGACCTGGTCAACGCCGACGGCCTGGTCCGCCAGGGCAACCGGCTCACCGTGGTCCGCAACTTCAGCAGGATGATCGCGACCCTGCGGGTCTCGCCCGACGGCAGCCGCCTGGTCACCCTCGGCCAGGAGGCGTCCTCCGCGGACCGCGTGCTGACCACGGCGAAGACGTTGCGCGGCCGGGTCCTGTACGTCGACAGCAAGTTCGACGAGGCCGTCGCCTCCGGCCCGTACGACGTCGTCACCGACCCGACGCGATGAAGCGTTCCGTCCTGGCCGCCCTCCCGCTCGCGCTCGTCCTGGGCGCGTGCGGGGGTGGCGCCACGCCGGATGCCGGGGAGGTCGCCCCGCCCCCGCAGGTCGAGGAGGTCGCCCCGCGACCGTCTCGAGACCCCGAGCAGCAGGCCGCGCTGGACCAGCAGCTCCGCGACGCAGCCTGGGCGAACGACGTACCGGCCGCTCGTCGGCTGGTCCGGCAGGGCGCCGACGTCAACGCCAAGGACGGCACCGAGCAGTCGGCGTACCTCGTCGCGACGAGCGAGGGCCACCTCGAGCTGCTCCGGCTCACCCTCAGCAACGGCGCGAAGGCCGACGACAAGGACAGCTGGAACGGCACCGGCCTGATCCGGGCTGCCGAGCGCGGTCACGGGCTGGTGGTGGGGGAGCTGCTCCGGGCGGGCGTCGATCGCGACCACGTGAACCGGATCGGCTACCAGGCGATCCACGAGGCCGTGTGGCTCGGCGAGGACACGGCGTCGTACGCGACCACCGTGCGGGTGCTGGCCGCCGGCGGAGTGCGGCTCCAGGACCGTTCGACCACCGCGGGGCTGACCCCGCTGCAGATGGCCCGCGAGCGCGGGTTCGACCGACTGGAGAGGATCCTGACCACCGTGACCACTGCCCAGCCCCCGGCCGACGCGGACGCGGCCCTGCTCCGCGCTGCCGAGCGCGGCGATGCCGATGCGGTCGCCGTGGCCCTGCGTGCCGGAGCCGACATCGAGGCCCGCGACGGACACGAGCGCACCGCGCTCCTGCTCGCCAGCACCCACGACCGGGTCGCCGTCGCCGAGCTGCTCGTCGCGATGGGTGCCGACCCGGACGCCCTCGACGACCGGCACGACACCCCCTGGCTGGTCACCGGCGTGACCGGCAGCGTCGCCATGCTTGAGGCGCTGCTGCCCGCGCACCCGGACCTGACGATCCGCAACCGGTTCGGCGGCCTGTCCGTGATCCCGGCCAGCGAACGCGGCCACGCCGACTACGTGCGCCGCGTCGTCCAGACCGGCATCGACCTCGACCACGTCAACGACCTGGGCTGGACGGCCCTGCTGGAGGCGGTGATCCTCGGCGACGGGGGTCGTGACCACCAGGACGTCGTCCGCACCCTGCTCGCCGCCGGTGCCGACCGGACCATCGCCGATGCCGACGGGGTCAGCGCGTTGCAGCACGCCGAGCGTCGCGGGTACGACGAGATCGCGGCGCTGCTGCGGGACTGACCGTCCGGACGTTTGCCGACCTCGCGATCGGCGATGATGACGCCATGTGGGAGCAGTACCAACCGCCCGGCGAGGAGTCCGAGCAGCCGCCGGCGCAGCGCGCGACCCGGCGGCCGCCGATCGTCGCGAGCGGCATGCGGTCGCGCGGTGCCGGTGCGGTCGTGGGTGTCGTCGCAACGGCGGTGATCGCCGTTGGCAGCATCGCCATCGGGTCGTCGGACCCCGAGCCCGACTACTCCGGCTTCTACGACTGCGTCGCCGAGAAGAAGGCCGGCGAACCCGGGCTGGTGTCGCCTGCCGTGATCTGCGAGATCGGGAACGAGCGGCCGCCCGACTACTACGACGACTACGAGTACGACCCGTTCGAGGACATCGGTCGCTGACGTGGAGTTCACCTTCACCGGCCCGGTCATCGAGTGGCGCGGCCCGGCGCCGTACTTCTTCCTCGCGGTGCCCGTCGAGGACAGCGACGACATCAAGGAAGCGGCGCGGGGCCAGGAGTACTGGGGGCAGGTGGCCGTCGAGGTCCGCATCGGCGACACGGACTTCACCACGGCCCTGTTCCCGAAGGACGGCCGCTACCTCGTTCCCCTCAAGGCAGCCGTACGACGAACCGCGGGCATCGAGCTCGACGCCGAACTGACCGCTTCGCTGAGCCTGGCTTCGCGGCCCGGTTAGCCTCGGCGCATGCCTGTCACCCTCGCCCATCCGGCAGCGGTGCTGCCGTTGCGAGGACTCGGCCTTCCGCTTTCGGCGATGGTGATCGGCTCGATGGCGCCGGACCTGCCGGTGTTCTCGCAGTCGTGGGGGATCTACGAGTTCACGCACAGCCTGGTCGGTCTCGTCACCATCGACCTCGCGATCACCCTGCTCCTGCTGGGGTTCTGGGACCGCTGGGGTCGCGACGCCCTCGTCGACACCGCGCCGTCGTGGGTGCGGAACCGGATGCCCGGGCGGGTCCGGATCGGACGGACTGCCTGGCTGCTCGCGCCGCTGGGCGCGGTCCTGGGATCGGCCACCCATGTCCTGTGGGACGCCTTCACCCACGCGGGCCGATGGGGCGTGCAGGCGATTCCGTGGCTGCACGAGACGCACGCAGGGATGCACGGCTCGCAGTGGGCACAGTTCGCGAGCGGGATCCTGGGTCTGCTCGTCGTCGGGGCGGCGATCCTGGCCGTGGTGCAGGGTCCGGTGCTGCCCGATACCCCTCGGCCACGACGACTGCCGGGCGTCGTACTGCCGGCGGCGTTCGCGATCGCCAGCCTGGTCTCGGTCGGCACCTTCCTCGCGCGGCTCGGGACGGGCGCGCACCCCGCGGCCTTCTACGCCGCGGTGGCCGGGATCGTCGGCCTCGGCATCGCGGTCGGGACGGTCACCGTGGCCTGGGTGTGGGCGCAGCCCGTCAATCCGCCGGTCAGCGCCCCGGACGCTCCCGCAGTGCCACCGGCTCCCTCGAGTACGACGCCAGCGTCTCCCTGACCGCGTCGGAGAGCTGCCACGACGACTGGGCGGCCGGGTCCCAGAGCACGACCGTGCTCTCCGCGACGATCGCCGGCTCGTGATCGGGCGCGACGCGCAGCTCGCAGGAGAGCGCCAGCGAGGAACGCCCTACGTGACCGACCCACATCCGCACCAGGAACGGCTGGTAGGCGACGAACCGCATCTCGGCGTTGTAGTTGACCTGCTGCGAGCCCATCAGGTCGGTGATGCCGGCGGGCACGTCGCGGAACAGGCCGGGCAGGTCGGACCCCGGCAGCGGGGCGAAGCGGAAGAACAGCAGCCGCGCCTCGTCGAGCACCCGGAGCGCTTCGACGTTGTCGACGTGGCCGCCGAGGTTCACGTCGCGCAGCCGGGCCTGGATCTCGCACTCGAAGTAGTCACCCACGGTCACATTGTGGGGCCGGGGGCTTCGAGGCTCGGCCGCGGGCGGCCTCGCACCTCAACCACCGGGCTCGAAGCGGTAGCCCATGCCCGGTTCGTTGCGGAAGTGCACCGGCCTGGCCGGGTCGGCTTCCAGCTTGCGCCGCAGCTGCGCCATGTAGAGCCGCAGGTTGCCGTGGGCGGTCTCGTAGCCCGGTCCCCAGACCTCGGTGAGGAGCCGGCCCTGGCTCATCAGCCGCCCGGGGTTGCGGACCAGGACGG
The DNA here is from genome assembly GCF_048654605.1 of Nocardioides sp. CPCC 206347. Taxonomy (NCBI): domain Bacteria; kingdom Bacillati; phylum Actinomycetota; class Actinomycetes; order Propionibacteriales; family Nocardioidaceae; genus Nocardioides; species Nocardioides sp. CPCC 206347. Next base: position 227,594 of record NZ_JBMCYZ010000004.1, on the reverse strand, counting down.
TGAGCAGGTGCCACTCGGTCGGCGTGAGCCGGACCTCCTCGCCGTCGACGGTGGCGCGCGTGGCGCCGAGGTCCACCCGCACGGCACCGAACTCGACGACGTCGTCGCCGGCCTCGACCGGCGCGCTGCGCCGGAGCATCACCCGCAGCCGCGCGAGCAGCTCGTCCATCCCGAACGGCTTGGTGACGTAGTCATCGGCACCCGCGTCGAGGGCGTCGACCTTGTCGGCGCTGTCGCTGCGCCCGGACAGGACCAGGATCGGGACGGCCGATCGTTCCCGGAGCCGGGTGATCACGTCGACGCCGTCGAGGTCGGGCAGCCCGAGGTCGAGTACGACGACGTCGGGCTGGGCCGCGTCGGCGACCGCCAATGCCTCGGCGCCGTCGCCGGCCGTGACCACCTCCCAGCCGCGGGCGCGCAGGTGGATGCCGAGGGCGCGGACGATCTGTGGTTCGTCGTCGACGACCAGCACCTTGCTCACGGCCCCACCTCCTGCGAGACCGGCAGGGTCAGCGCCATCGTCAGCCCGCCACCGGGCGTCTCCCGCGGCAGCAGGGTCCCGCCCATCGCCTCGGTGAGTCCGCGGGCCAGGGCGAGCCCGAGGCCGATGCCCGTGGTGGTGTCGGTGTCGCCCAGTCGCTGGAAGGGCAGGAAGATCCGTTCCTCGTCGGTCGCGGCGATGCCGGGCCCGTGGTCGATCACGAGCAGCTCGATGCCCGCGCCCATCACAGCGGCGCTGACCAGCGCCGGCCGGCCGGGCGGCGAGAAGCGCTGGCTGTTGGCGACGAGGTTGACCAGCACCCGCTCCAGCAGGCCCGCGTCGGCGAGGACGTCCGGCAGGTCGTCGGGTACGTCGAGCAGTACTCCCCGCGGCGCCACACCGAGGTCGTCCAGCGCCCGCGCCAGCACGTCACCGAGGGCGACGGGGCGCAGGTGGACGGGCATCGCGCCCACCTGCAGGCGGCTCATGTCGAGCAGGTTCTCCACCAGGCCGGTCAGCCGGTCCAGCGAGCGATCGGCCGTCGCGAGCAGCTCGTCGCGGTCCTCGGCAGGCAGCACGAGCCCGGGACTGCGCAGGCCCGACACGGACGCCTTCGCCGCGGCCAGCGGGGTCCGCAGGTCGTGGCCGACGGCAGCGAGCAACGCCGTACGGAGCCGGTCGGCGGCCTCGATCTCGGCGGCCGCGGCGGCCGCCTTCGCCCGACGCGCAGCCAGGTCGACCACCCACGCCACCATCACGGCCACGACGACGAACGCCACCAGGGCCACCACGTTGTTCCCGTCCCTGACGGCGAACTCGTGGAAGGGCGCGGTGAAGAAGAAGTTCAGCACTGTCGCGCAGAGGAACGCGGCGACGAGGGCGGGCACCAGCCCACCGACCAGCGCCGACGCCACCACCACGACCAGGAACAGCGCGACGTCGCTGGCGAGGTTCAACCGGTCCCGCAACGGCACCAGGACCGGGAGCAGCAGCAGGGGAGCGACGACCGCCACGACCAGGCCGGTACGACGGCGCGGCCGACTCAGGCTCGTGCTCATCCCCACCTCCTGACCTGCGCGCCGGTCGTCGTACCGACGGACGGTGCTCATTGTGCTCCCGACACCAGCACGGCCACGCCGGCGTACAGGGCGAGGCGCAGCAGGTCGGCCGGCAGGAAGGTGAGCAGGCCGAAGTCGTTGATGGCGAAGCCGGTCGCGAACGCCCACGCGGAGACCCCGACGCCGACGGCGAACCCCAGGGGGAGCACCACGCACCAGGCCGTCGCTACCGCGAGGAGCACCACGACGCCGTACCAACCGTGGAGCGAGAGCGCCACGCACAGGCCGGTTGTCACGAACAACGAGCCGCCGGCCATGCCGAAGCGGACCTCGGGTCGACCGAGGGGAGTCGCGGTACGCAGGGTCTGCTGCTGCATGCCTCCAGTGAAGGCGGCCTCTCCGCGGAAACCCCGCGTCCTGACAACATCCTGACGCGCCGCCCTGTTAGGGGTCCGTTAGGGCACGGGGAAACGGGCTCCGGCAGGAGTTGCATGGATCCGTGTCCACCTCCACCACGCCGTCCGTGACCGTCGAACCGACGGCCGGGCCGGCTCCCGCGAGCGCCGACGAGCACACCCGCCCCTGGTGGCAGGTGATGTGCCTGACCGGCGTCGACTACTTCTCCACCCTGGGCTACCAGCCGGGCATCGCGTTCCTCGCGGCCGGACTGCTCAGCCCGCTGGCGACGATCATCCTGGTCCTGCTCACCCTGTTCGGCGCGCTGCCGGTCTATCGCCGCGTCGCGCAGGAGAGCCCGCACGGGCAGGGCTCCATCGCGATGCTCGAGCGACTGCTGCCGCGCTGGCGCGGCAAGATCTTCGTGCTCGTCCTGCTCGGCTTCGCGATGACCGACTTCATCATCACCATCACCCTGTCCGCCGCCGACGCGAGCGCGCACGTCGTGGAGAACCCCCACGTCCCCGGGTTCCTGCACGGCCAGGAGCTGTGGATCACGCTGGGCCTGATCGCCCTGCTGGGCGGGGTGTTCCTCCGTGGCTTCAAGGAGGCCGTCGGGGTCGCGGTCGTCCTCGTCCTGACCTACCTGTTGCTCAACGCCGTCGTCATCGGAGTCAGCGCGGTGCACGTGATCCAGAACGGCCACGTCGTCACCGACTGGTCGACCTCGCTGACCGCCGAGCACGGCAACATCGCGCTGATGATCGCGGTGTCGCTGACGCTGTTCCCGAAGCTGGCGCTCGGCCTGTCCGGGTTCGAGACGGGTGTCGCCGTGATGGGCCACGTCCGAGGTGCCCCCGGCGACGACCCGGTCCGGCCCGTCGTACGCATCCGCAACACGAAGCGGCTGCTGACCGCGGCGGCGCTGATCATGAGCGTCTACCTGATCGCGTCCAGCCTGGTCACGACCCTGTTGATCCCCACCGAGGCCTTCGAGGACGGCGGCGAGGCGAACGGCCGCGCCCTGGCGTTCCTGGCCCACGAGTACCTCGGCAACACCTTCGGCACGGCGTACGACGTCTCGACCATCCTGATCCTGTGGTTCGCCGGCGCATCGGCGATGGCTGCGATGCTGGCCCTGATCCCGCGCTACCTGCCGCGCTACGGCATGGCGCCGGAATGGGCCGGCGCGGTGAAGCCGCTCGTCTGCGTGCTCACCGCGACCGCCTTCCTGATCACCTGGATCTTCGACGCGGACGTCGACGCGCAGGGCGGCGCCTACGCCACCGGCGTGCTGGTGCTGATCACCTCGGCGAGCGTCGCGGTGGCGCTGGCCGCGCGCAAGGCACGCCAGCGTGGCTGGACGATCGGCTTCACCCTGATCGCGATCGTGTTCACCTACACGACCCTCGACAACATCTACGAGCGTCCCGACGGCGTGAAGATCGGTGGCTGCTTCATCGCGGCGATCATCGCGGTCTCCCTGCTCTCGCGGCTGACCCGTTCGCTGGAGCTCCGCACCACCGAGATCGAGTACGACGCCAAGGCGGACGCCTTCATCCGCGACTGCGCCCGTCGTACCCTCCGGCTGGTCGCCCACGACCCGGAGCACCGCGACGCCGGTGCCTATCGCGCGAAGGTGCGCCAGATCGTCGACTCGCACGACCTGCAGAACGGCGGCGACCTGGTCTTCGTGGAGGTCGTGGTCGAGGACTACTCCGACTTCGAGAGCCGGATCGCGGTCGAGGGTTCCGTCGTGCACGGCGAGTTCCGGGTGCTCCGGGTGCACGCGGCGACCATCCCGAACGCACTCGCCGCGCTGCTGCTCGACCTGCGCGACCGCAGCGGTGTCCGTCCGCACATGTACTTCGAGTGGACCGAGGGCAGCCCGATCGCGCAGCTGGGCAGGTTCCTGCTGTTCGGCACGGGCGAGGTGGCCCCGCTGACGCGCGAGGTGGTCCGGCGGGCCGAGAAGGATCCGAAGAGGCGCCCGCACGTCCACGCCGGGTGAGGTCTCGAGACGGGCCGTGAGACGGCCCTCCTCGACCAACGGCCTCTCGAGACCCGTTACTCACCAGTCACCCCTAGCCGGATGTCGGCGGGCCGTTCTAGCGTCGAAGCATGACGGCTTCCTTCACGCTCGACATCGACGTCGCCCGCCCCGAACCACCGCTGGCGGGTGACGAGACGGCCACCCTGCTGGGCTCGCTCGAGCGCCAGCGCCTCACGTTCGCGTGGAAGTGTGGCGACCTGGCTGACGAGGAGCTCGGGCTCACCCTCGGCAGGTCGACGATGACGCTCGGGGGGCTCCTCAAGCACCTCGCGCTGGTCGAGGACGAGGTGTTCACCCGGGCGCTGCTGGGTCGGCCGCTGCCGGCCCCGTGGGACGGCGTCGATTGGGAGCGGGACTCCGACTGGGAGTGGCGCACCGCGGCCGACGACGGTGCCGAGTCGCTCTACGCGCTCTGGCAGTCGTCGGTCCGCCGCTCGCGGGCCGCGGTCGCGAAGGCGATGCGCAGCGACGGGCTCGACCACCCGGCCGACGCGTTCGTGCACGGCGGACACCCGAGCCTGCGCCGGCTCGTCGTCGACATGATCGAGGAGTACGCCCGCCACGTCGGCCACGCCGACCTCCTGCGGGAGTCGATCGACGGACTGACCGGCGAGGACCCGCCCGGCGAGGTCACCACCTATCCGCGTCTGGACGGCTGAGATGGCCCACGCCTACGAACGCCTCACGGCCGACGAGTTCACGGTCGCCGACGGGGTCGAGGACTGGCGTGTCCAGGGCGTCGAGGCCCGCGCGGTCTTCGCCACCGGCACCTTCGTCACCGGCCTGGCCCTGGTCAACGAGATCGGGCGGCTGGCCGAGGAGGCCAACCACCACCCCGACCTGACCCTCACCTACCCGAAGGTCGGCGTCAGCCTCTCCACCCACGACACCGGCACCCTCACCACCGCCGACCGCGACCTGGCCCAGGCGATCTCCGCCGCTGCGCGCGCTCTCGGGGTCGCCGCCGAGCCGGATGCCGAGGCCTGAGGACGTCTCGAGACGGTCGCAGGGCGATCTCCTCGACCTGCGGTGACGGGCGGGACCTGTGGCGAAGAACGCGCTGGCCAGAACCGGTTGTTCTCGCCCGAACTGTGTCACCGTGTAGAAGAATCATCAACGCCGATGGGGGTTTCCGCCTCGCGGTGACAGGGGGGAAGCCGTGGTCGACGGACTGATGGGGATGGCCGAGGTGCCCGCTCCGGTGCTGTACGACGACGCGCCGTCGTCGTACGAACGCTTCGGGGTGAACTGGGTCCACCGGGTGCTCCACCTCGATCGCATCCTGACGACGGTCGACCAGGTGCTGGGTGACCAGCTCGCGCTCGGGCCGATCGGTGCCGGTCCGGGGCGCGCCTTCGCGAGCATCAGCTTCGTCGGCACGTTCCACCCGACCACCGGCCACGAGATCCCTGCCGAGCTGCTGACCTATGCGATCAACCTGCCGATCACCGTGGTCTTCGACCTCGACCTGCCGATGGACCGGTTGACCTTCAACGGCGAGGTCGTCATCCCGCTCGTGCTGGTGGTGCACACCGAGGAGCCGCTGCGGCTGCGCCTCGAGATCCGGACGCCGACCGAGGAGCAGATCCAGCTCCAGCTCCACACCGACACGCGTCGGGGGTCGGTGATCCGCAAGATCGCCGGCATCGACGGTGAGCTCCGACGCTTCGTGCTGAAGGTCATCGATACCGAGCTCAACAAGTCCTACGTGCAGAAGGCGATGAACCTCGACATGGAGGAGCTGATCGCCGAGGCGTGGCCTGCGCTCACGCAGCAGTTCCTGCCGCGGGGACCCGAGGACCGGCGGATCTGACCGTCCGGACCGCGGGCTGGCTCGCACGGCGGGCCGGGGCAGCGATCATGTCGCGCAGGCCGCCGACCGTCATGGCGATGAGCGGGATCCACACCGGGATCAGCATGAACGCGTAGATCGGCAGCACCTGCAGCAGGTCCTTCATGGTCGCCTCCGTGGGATCGGGTTCTCGATGTCCCCGAGTCTGGGCGCGCGCCGGCACGGAGTCGTCGGCGTGCGCCGACGAAGTCGTGGGACTCCTTTGGACTCCGGATACAACCCGTCGTGAGGCCCGATCAGGTCGTCGGAGAGAGCACGGCGTCGCCCAGCCAGTGACAGGCCAGGAGCGCCAGGTGCAGCTCCAGCGGCGCCTCGTCCAGGCTCCGGCCGCGGAGCTCGACGGCCTTCTCCACCCGGTAGCGCACGGTGTTCTTGTGCAGGTGCAGCAGCTCGGCGGTGGCGAGGTAGCTGCCGCCCGAGTCGAGGAACACCAGCAGGGTGTCGCGCAGCCGGGTGGCGCCGCCGTCGGCCGAGGCCAGTCCACCGAGAACGTCGGTCACCAGCCGCCGGCTGCCCCCGAGGTCGGCGGCCAGCAGGGTCGCCGCGCGCAGCCCGTTGGCGGAGTACGACGTCACGCGCTGCCCGCGCTCACCGGCCAGCCGGGCGACGTACGCAGCGGCCATGGCCTGGTCGTGCGTGGCCCGGAACCCGGCCACGCCGGAGGCCGGGGCACCGAGGGAGACGCGGACCGGACCGGCCGCGCCGACCACGCTGTCGGGGAGCTCCGGAGGCGTCGTGGAGGTGCCCATCGGGAACCACGCCCAGGTCGTCGACCGGTCGCGCGGGGCCACGAACGGAGCGCCGACCGCGCCGATCTCCTGGGCGATCGTGCCGGCCAGCCGTTCGAGGTCGCCGAGCACGTCGGTGGCCGCGTCCACCGCCCAGAGCACGGCGCCCACGTGGTGCTGGCGCATCCGGTGGCCGAGGGTCGTCTCGGCGGTCACGGCATCGATCGGCTCGCCCGCGAGCAGCTGCTCGAGCAGCTGGGTGCGCACGGTGTTCTGGTGGGCGAGCCACTTCTTGCGCTCGGTCTCGTAGGCCGCGATGACCTGCTCGGTGATCTGGTCGATGTAGTGGAAGGTGACGTCGATCATCTCCCGGATCGCGCGGTAGGCGACGTCGGGATCCTTCTCCTTGCCGCGGATCTCCTCGAACGCCCAGTCGGAGATCCACTGCTGGCCGAGCCGGTACGCCCGCACCAGGGCCGTCGAGTTCACCCCGCGCTGGGCCAGGCGTCGGGAGTACTCGCGAGCGGCGACCGGGACCGTCGCGTCCTCGACGTCGAGGTCGTGCTGGAGCAGGTGGGCAACGGTCTCGAGGTTGGCGTCGACGCTGCTGCGCAGCAGGTCCTCGAGGACGGGGTCGCTCTTCAGCTCGGGGATGTGGGCGAGGAGGCCCGCGTGCAGCCGGTCGGTGAGTGCCGGCAGCTGGCCGGCCATGCTCGTCCCGAGAGCCGCCACCCGGTCGTTCCACGCACGGTCGAAGGCGGCGGTGGCATCCCCCGCAGCGCTCATCCCGACCTCACGGACACATTGTGCTCCCGATCCAGTGACCGACGCCACACGCCGTCCCTAGAGTCGCATCATGCCCTTGCTCCGAGCGGTTCTCCCCGACGTCGACCCGGTCGTCCACGCCACGCTGCCGTTGCGCGAGCGGATCCGGATCGCGGCGACCTTCTGGGCCGACAACGGCTTCGGCACCCCCCGCTACGTCCACCTCGTCTACATCCTCAAGGTCACCGTCTGGTACTCCCTCGGCGGCCTGCTGATCATCTCCGCGACCAGCGATCTCGGTGGCCTCGGCAACATCGACCAGTGGTGGAAGGAGCCGGTCGTCTACCAGAAGGCGGTCGCCTGGACGGTGCTGATGGAGGTGGTCGGGTTCGGCGGCGCCTGGGGCCCGCTCTGCGCGCACTTCAAGCCGTTCACCGGCGGCGCACGCTACTGGCTGCGGCCCGGCACGATCCGGGTCGCCCCGTGGCGCTGGGTCCCCGGGACCGCCGGCGACAGCCGCACCCTCGTCGACATCGCCCTGTACGCCGCCCTGCTGGTGTCGCTCGCCACCGCCGTCGTGTGGCAGGGCGACCGGGTGCCGGCCGCGCTGGCAGCCGGGGCCGCCGTACTCCTGGTCGTGAACGGGCTGCGCGACTCGATCGTGTTCCTGGCCGCGCGGGGCGAGCAGTACCTCCCGGCCCTGGTCTTCACCGCGATTCTCGACGGCGCCGACCTCGTCATCGCCGCGAAGGTGCTGATCGTGACGGTGTGGATCGGCGCCGGCTTCTCGAAGTTCGGGCTGCACTTCGCCAACGTGATCCCGCCGATGGTGTCGAACGCCCCGTTCGTGCCGGGCACGTTCGCGCGACGCCTGCACTACAAGGACGCCCCCGACGACCTGCGTCCCTCGAAGCTCTCCTGGGGACTGGCGCACTTCGGCGGCACCTGCGTGGAGATCCTGACGCCGCTGGTCCTGCTGTTCTCCACGAACGAGACGGTCACCCTGCTCGCGGTGGGCGTGATGGTGAGCTTCCACCTCTTCATCACGATGACGTTCCCGCTGGCCGTGCCGCTGGAGTGGAACGTGCTGTTCGCCTTCCTGGCGGTGTTCCTGTTCTGGGGTCACCACGCGAGTGACGGCTACGCCCTGAGCGACTTCAGCGAGCCGTGGTTGCTCGCCCTGATCGCCGCGGCCTTGCTGACCTGCCCGGTCATCGGGAACCTGCGGCCGGACAAGGTCTCGTTCCTGCCGTCGATGCGGCAGTACGCCGGCAACTGGGCCTCGGCCGTGTGGGCGTTCTCCCCGGGCGCCGAGGAGAAGATGTCGAGGCTCGACCTCCCGGCACCCCCGATGACCGACCAGCTGATGGCGCTGCTGAAGTACGACCGCCCGACCGCCGAGCAGTGCATGTCCTTGATCGCCGGCTGGCGCTCGCTGCACAGCCAGGGCCGCGGCCTGTTCAGCGTCCTGATCGACCGGTACGACGACATCGACCAGCGAACGGTGCGCGAAGGCGAGTTCATGTCCAACTGGGTCCGTGGCTGGAACTTCGGTGACGGGCACCTGCACGATGAACGGATGATCGCCGCCATCCAGGCCCGCGTCGGGTTCGAGCCCGGCGAGCTGATCGTGGTGTTCGTCGAGTCGCAGCCGGTCCACAAGCGGGTCCAGGAGTACCGCGTCATCGACGCCGCCCTGGGCGTCATCGAGCGCGGGACCTGGCGGGTGGCCGACGCGGTCGCCCAGCAGCCGTGGCTGCCGGACGGCCCGATCCCGCTCGAGGTGACCTGGCGCGCGGAGGCCGCCAGCGGAGTGACCAGCGAAGTGACCACGTGACCTCAGCCGTCGTCGTCGGCAGCGGCCCGAACGGGCTGGCTGCTGCCCTGACCCTGGCGGCCGCCGGCGTCCGGGTGCGGATCATCGAGGCCGCCGACGTGCTCGGTGGCGGCGTCCGGTCGGCCGAGCTCACGCTGCCCGGCCTGGTCCACGACGAGTGCTCGGCGTTCCACCCCTTCGCGCTCGGCTCCTCGTTCGGCCGCGACTTCGACCTCGCGGGCGCCGGCCTGACCTGGCTCTGGGCCCCGGCGGAACTGGCGCACCCGCTCTCCGGGTCCGAAGGTGCCGTCCTGCTGCGCTCCGTGGCCGAGACCGCCGCGGGCCTCGGCGGCGACGGCGACCGGTGGCAACGGACGTTCGGCCCACTGGCCGAGCGGTTCGGCACCATCAGTGGCGAGTTCCTGCAGCCGATGCTGCACGTGCCGAAGCACCCGCTCCACCTGGCCCGCTTCGGCGCCTTCTCCGCACCGCCGGCCACCCTGCTCGGCCGCCGCTTCCGGGAGGATCCCGCGCGGGCGTTGTTCGGGGGCGTGGCGGCCCACGCCTTCAACCGGCTGGACCGTCCGCTGTCGTCGGCCATCGGTGTCGCGCTCACCACCGCCGCCCATGCGTTCGGCTGGCCTGTCGCGGAGGGTGGCTCGTCCGCGATCCGTGACGCCATCTTGCGCAGGTGCGAGGAGTACGACGTCACGACGGAGACCGGCCGCACCGTCACGGCCTACGACGAGATCACCGACGCGGACCTCGTGCTGCTCGACACCACCCCGGGCGCCGCGCTGCAGATCCTCGGAGACCGGGTGCCCGGACGGGTGCGCCGCGGCTTCCGCCGGTTCCGCCACGGTCCCGGCGCCTTCAAGGTCGACTTCGCCGTCGCCGAAGGCGTTCCGTGGTCCTACGAGCCGGCCCGTCGTGCCGGCACCGTCCACCTCGGGGGCCGCTTCGAGGAGACCGTCGCCGCCGAGCGGTCCGTCGCCCGGGGCGTGCTGCCCGAACGTCCCTTCGTCCTGGTCGGCCAGCAGTGGCTCGCCGATCCGTCCCGTTCCGTCGGCGACACCCACCCCCTCTACTCCTACGCCCACGTCCCCGCGGGCTACGACGGACCCGACGACGTGGTGACCGAGGCGATCATCGCCCGCATCGAGGAGCACGCCCCGGGCTTCCGTGACCGGATCCTGGCCACCCACGTCCGCTCGGCAGCGGGCATGGCGCAGCACAACGCCAACTACGTCGGCGGCGACATCACCACGGGCGCCAACGACGCGCGACAGCTCGTCTTCCGGCCGCGGGCCGGCCTGTCGCCGTACTCCACCGGGGTGGAGGGGGTCTATCTCTGCTCCGCCGCCACCCCGCCCGGCGCGGGCGCCCACGGCATGTGCGGGCACCTCGCAGCCCGCAAGGCGCTGGCCGACCTGGGGCGCTGAGACACAAATCACTCGCACGCACAGTTAAATCTGCGCAATCCCTACAAATTCAGGACATGGTCCCGGTCAGGCTCACCTACGTTGTGTCCGGGACTGGTTGCGGGGGGCGCAACCAGAGGGTGGAGTTCTCGGACGGCCGCGCAGGGACGCGTGGGCCAGCCACTCCGCGTCGCGTTCTTCCGAACCGATTCCTGGTTGTTGTACGACGAGGTCGCGAACCAACGCGCCCGAAAACGTGGGGATACACGATGCTTGATTCTTCGCGCCCTTTGCGGCGCCCGCTCATGCGTGGAGGCCGGTTCGCGCTGGTCGTACCGACCGCGCTCCTGGCCATCACGGCGATGGTCTCGCCCAGCTTCGCTGACGACGTGACGCCCGGTGACGGGGGCGAGACGCCTGCCGTGACCGAGACGCCCGTTCCGTCGGCCGAGCCCGACCCGACCCCCGAGGTCGACCCGGCTCCCGAAGCCGAGGCACCCGAGCCGAAGTCGGAGCCCAAGCCCGACGCCAAGTCCGAGCCGAAGGCCGCCCCGGCGCCCACGGCGGGTGCTGCGTTCAGCGACGCCGCCCAGGCCAAGGTGTCGCTGCGGGTCCAGGCGGCCGCCAAGGACGACGAGCCGGACAACAAGAAGGTCGTCGTCTGCAAGTACGTCGGCACCCCTCCGGGCGTTCCGCACCACGTCATCGTGGTCAGCAAGAACGCCGCGCTCGCTGCCGGATGGACCGAGGGGCAGTTCCCGGGCCCGTTCGCCGACGCGCACGACTCGGTTGCCATTCGCTGGGCGGTCGGCAACGAGCAGCCGGGCGACGAGGAGCTGGGCAGCTGCCCGCTCGCGGAGGAAGCCCTCCCCGAGATCCCGGTCAACGACCCCTGTGGTCCTGACAACGCCGCGTACGGCGCGGTGCCGACCGGCAACTACACGATCGTGCGCAACCTGGACGGCTCGATCACGCTGAAGGCCGACCCCGGCTACGAGTTCCCGGGCGGCACGGACGAGAACGTCTACCCGGCACCGACCGACGAGAACGTTCCCTGTGAGCCCGTCCTCATCGACGCACCCACGGTTCCCTCAAGTGACCCGTGCGGACCCGACAACGTCGCCTACGGCGAGGTTCCGGCCGGCGACTACGACGTGGCGCTCAACGACGACGGCAGCATCACGCTGACCGCCCACGAGGGCTCGACGTTCGCCGACGGCCCGACCCACACGTACCCCGCCCTGGTCGACAACGGCGTGGTCTGCGCCGAGGGCGAGGACGAGGACAAGGTCGTCGTCTGCAAGTACGTCGGCCCGCCCCCCGGCGTTCCGGACCACATCATCGTGGTGAGCAAGGCCTCCGCGCTCAACCAGGGTTGGGTCGAGGGCCAGTTCCCGGGACCGTTCGCCGACGCGCAGGACTCGGTTGCCATCCGCTGGGCGATCGGCAACGAGCAGCCCGGTGACGAAGAGCTGGTCAACTGCCCGACCGAGGAAGAGCCGTCGGAGATCGACGTGCCCGAGGTACCGGTCAACGACCCGTGTGACACCGGGAACGCGTCGTACGGCGAGGTGCCGCTCGGTGACTACGTCATCACCTACAACCAGGACGGCAGCATCACGCTGGAGGCCCACGAGGGCTTCCACTTCCCGGGTGACGCGACGATGCACACCTACCCGGTGCTGGTCGAGGAGAACACCGAGGCCTGCCCGGTGGTCGACGACACCCGCGTCGTGCTGTGCACCTACCCGGACGTCGCACGGGCTTCCGACGTGCTCGGCACGGTCGTGATCCTCGACCTGGCCGACCTGGTCGCCCACGGCTTCGCGGGTCTCTTCCCGTACGAGTACAGCGACGCCGGTGCCACGTGGACGGCGATCCGCTTCGCCTCGGAGGGCGAGGTGGCCGAGGACATCGAAGGCGTCCTGTGTGGCGTCGCTGGTGAGGTCGAGGAGCAGCCGGGGACCGAGGTTCCCGGTGAGGTCGGTGGCATCGTCGAAGCCGCCGAGCTCCCGAACACCGGTGGCCCGTCGGGCTTCCTGGTGCCGCTCGGCGCCGGGCTGGTCCTGGCGGGTGCAGCCCTGGTGCTCGCACGTCGTCGCGAGACCGCCTGACCTGAGGCAACCGGTCTGACCGGATGATCGCCCCGTCGCAGCCCTGCTGCGGCGGGGTGATCGGGTTTTTGGTGACCGGTTTGCCGGTTTCGCTGGTTTCGGGCCCCGCGGGACTATCGTTTCCGATGGTTTTGGGCAAAATCCGCCGAATTTCACGTCTCTGGCGCTAGTGACGCGCCTACCGTCGTCGGTGGGAGCTGAGCCACGAGTGGGGTTGTGGTCAGCAAGAGGGAGTGTTCGACCGTGTCCACGCAACGCTGCGCGGACGGGTCCGGGCGCTCCCTTTTCGGTATCGGGCCGTCCTGTTGTGAGTAGTAGACGGTCGCGGGGCTCCCGCGCCGACAAGGACATGGGGACATATCGAGATGACAAGCTCTTCGCGGCGCCTGCGCCGCCCACTTCCTCGCGGAGGACGGCTCGCGCTGGTCGTACCGACCGCGCTCCTGGCCATCACCGCGATGGTCTCGCCCAGCTTCGCTGACGACGTGACGCCCGATGACGGCGGCGACCCGCCTGCCGTCACCGAGACCGAGACGCCGCCGGCCGAGCCGGCGCCGGAGGCCGAGCCCAAGCCCGAGCCCAAGCCGGAGCCCAAGGACGACCCGAAGCCCGAGCCCAAGCCGGAGCCGAAGGACGACAAGTCCGACGACGAGTCCGGCGACGAGGCGAGCGAGGAGGCGAGCGAGGAGGCCACCGAGGAGGCCGAGGCGACGCCGATCGAGATCCCCGAGGACGCGGTCCCCGCGGGCAAGGCCGCCGACACCGGCGCCCGCCTCGTGGCGAAGGTGGTGGCCCTTGCAGACATCAACACCAAGAAGGTGGTCATCTGCAAGTACTCCGCGACGCCGGAGATCGGCGAGAAGGCCCAGACGGTCATCATCCGTGACACGCCGAACGACTTCCCCGACCCCGTCTCCTTCCCCTTCTTCTTCAACGACGCACAGATCGCCTCGATCGCGATCCGGCACCCGCTGGACGGCGAGAACTCCAACGAGCTCGACATCGATGCCGAGTGCCCGCCGTACGTTCCGCCGGGCCTGGTGGTTGCGCCTGACCTGACGGTCAACGACCCGTGTGGTCCGGGCAACGCCGCCTACAACCCGGTGCCGGCCGGCAACTACTCCGTCACGATCAACCCGGACGGCAGCATCCTGCTGACCGCCAACGAGGGCTACGTCTTCGAGGGCGACCTGCCCACCCACAGCTACCCGGCGCCCGTGGACTCGAACGCGCCGTGTCCTGCGACGGCTCCTGCCGAGCCGGACGTCATCGATGACTGTGGTCCGAACAACGCGTACTACACCAACGTGCCGGAGAGCACCGAGGAGTACACGGTGGTGGCCGAGCCGGCGGAGAAGCCGACGACGATCACGATCACGGCCAACGACGGTTTCGTGTTCGAGCCCGACGCACCGGTCATCTACACGGTCGAGGACTCCAACACCCCGTGTCCTGCGACGGCTCCGGACGAGCCGGCAGTGACCGATGACTGTGGTCCGGACAACGCGTACTTCACGACGGTGCCGGAGAGCACCGAGGAGTACACGGTGGTGGCCGAGCCGGCGGAGAAGCCGACGACGATCACGATCACGGCCAACCCTGGCTTCGTGTTCACCCCCGACGAGCCGGTCGTCTACACGGCGGTCGACTCGGACGAGCCGTGCATCGGTGCCGCACCTGCCGAGCCGGACGTCATCGATGACTGTGGTCCGAACAACGCGTACTACACCAACGTGCCGGAGAGCACCGAGGAGTACACGGTGGTGGCCGAGCCGGCGGAGAAGCCGACGACGATCACGATCACGGCCAACGACGGTTTCGTGTTCGAGCCCGACGCACCGGTCATCTACACGGTCGAGGACTCCAACACCCCGTGTCCTGCGACGGCTCCGGACGAGCCGGCAGTGACCGATGACTGTGGTCCGGACAACGCGTACTTCACGACGGTGCCGGAGAGCACCGAGGAGTACACGGTGGTGGCCGAGCCGGCGGAGAAGCCGACGACGATCACGATCACGGCCAATGAGGGCTTCGTCTTCACCCCCGACGCACCGGTCGTCTACACCGTCGAGGACTCCGGCGACCTCTGCGTCGTCGTCGCCCCCGAGGAGCCGGACGTCACCGATGACTGTGGTCCGGACAACGCCTACTACACGACGGTGCCGGAGAGCACCGACGAGTACACGGTGGTGGCCGAGCCCGAGGTGAACCCGACCAAGATCACGATCACTGCCACCGAGGGCAACGCGTTCGACGAGCAGGACACGCTCGTGATCGTCTACGAGGTCACCGACAGCGGAGAGGCGTGCCCGATCTACGTGGCCTGTGTCTACCCGACCGCACAGGTGGATGACGTCGCACCTCGCGTCGCGCTCTCGTTGATCCCGAAGGGTGTCCTCGCGATTGTCGACCAGGCCGAAGCGCTCCTGAACGGCTTCCTCGGAACCTTCCCGTACACCTACGCACAGGGTGCCTCGGAGGTGACGATCCTCCAGGAGCTGCCGGAAGGTGTGGACCTGAGCGCGTTCGACGCTGCGACGCTCTGCGGCGCGGTGGCGGGCATCGTCGAGGAGCCGCCGACGGTCGGTGGCATCGTCGAGCTGCCGGACACCGGCGGTCCCGCCGGCTGGCTGGTGCCGCTCGGCTCCGGGCTGGTGCTGGCAGGTGCCGCCCTGGTGCTCGCACGTCGCCGCGAGACCGTCTGAGGTGAACCAGACGGTCTGACCGGATGATCGCCCCGCCGCAGCACAGCTGCGGCGGGGCGATCGCCGTCTTGCTGGCTGGTTGGTCGGGGGAGTCGGTGCTGGTTTCCGGGTCAGCCGGCCAGCTGCCGGTCCGCGCTGGTGCTGCGCAGGCGCAGGAAGCGGAACTTGCCGTTGACCTGGCGCAGGTGGCCCAGCAGCGGGGCGCACGTCGTACACAGGAGCAGATGACTGTCGGAACGGGCGACGGAGGAACCGCACAGGGTGCCGCGGACGTACCGGCTCATTCGCTGGCGGACCCAGTCGCACTCGCTGGTGCGGGCCGGGGCGAGCTTGATCAGCTGGTCGAGGTACGCCGCCCGGAGACCCTCGCGTCCGCGATACGCCAGTGACGACAGCGCTGCCGGTCGCAGGCCGAGCAGGGCGGCCGCCTCGGCGACGGTCCGCTCTTCGACCTCGAGCAGGTGGATCACCTGCTGCCAGGCGGGCGGCAGGCTGGCCAGTGCCGCGGCGGCGAGGTCGGTGTCGAAGTCCTCGGACGTGTCCTCGCTCGGGGCCACGGCCGCCTCGAGCAACCACGGGTGGTCCGATGCGGGTTCCTCGTGTCCGCCGCGTCGCTGCAAGTCGCGGTGCCGGTTGCGCATCGTGGTGAACAGGTAGCCGTGGAAGTTGGTGGTCGGTCCCGCGCCGGAGGTGAACCGCGCGACGACCCGGGCGAAGGCGTCGGCCAGGAGGTCGTCCGCCTCGTCGAAGCCGACCAGCAGGACGGCCAGCCGGTGGGCAGCGGGCCGGTGGATCGCGTACAGCTCACCGATCGCAGAGCCGTCGCCGGTGCGCGCGCGAGTCAGGAGAGCGGTGTCGTCCGCGGACGGTTCCGGTGTCGTGATCACGATGGCCACCTCGACGGGGATTCGGATCATTCGACGGTAATCACGGCCCCGTGGGTTCCGCCGGGGAATGGAGAACTTCGCGGCCGGATCGGCGAAGTCTTTACCAATGTTTTTACAGATCACGCGTCATACGTGTCGCCGGACTTCGTCATGGAGGCGTAGGGACTTTGTCCCGGTCGCCCGCGATGCTCCCGTCTGGGCGGCGAACCTCGAGTACAGGAGAGCCTCCCTATGAGGTCAATCGGTACGGCTCGAAGGCGAATTGGGGTCGCTTTTCTGGTCGGAACCGCTGCGATGGGTATTCCGTTCATCGCTGCCGCTCCGGCGCATGCCGCAGACATCACCATCACTGAAGAGGGCTCGGTAGCGATCGAGTCATTCCCGAACACCCAGCACATCCTCGTCGACAAGTTCAATGACGAGGACGGTCTGCTGACGCTGACCAAGGTCAAGGTCGTCGCGACCGTCGACGGCGAGCTCGAGGGTGCGGTCACGAACCTGAGCGACTCCCAGGACAAGACGCTGAACGGGGACTTCGATGCGTCGATCGTCGTCAACGGCGTCGGCGTCGAGAATCTCGACGCGGCCGGAGCCGACAGCGAGACGTGGAACCTCGCGCCCGGCGAGACCCAGCCGATCACACTGCTGGGCACCGGTGATTCGATCGAGGTCACGATCACCGATCCCGTCGTGCTCGAAGGCTTCGTCGGGGACGACGACCTCGACTACACGGTGGACAGTGAGATCAACGTCCACATCGACGGGCCGGCGCCGTACAAGACGACCGGTGTCGCGGAGGGTGAGGCGACCGTCAAGATCGACTACACCTACGAGGACACCTGTGTCGTCGACCCGGAGAACGAGGTCTGTTCGCCGGCCGAACCGGACTGCAGCACCGAAGGCGTCAGCGTCACGAAGATCGCGCCCGTCAAGAACGAGACCGAGCAGGTCTTCGACCTCGACGGTGGCGGCACGTTCTCGATGACGCTCCTGGCGGAGTCCAACCCGATCGGCGAGATCTTCAACTGGACCTCGACGGTCAACGTGTTCGAGATCCAGGTCAAGGGTGGTCCGGGCTTCGAGCCGTACCTGTACCCGGGCGGTTCCATGGGTGACGAGGGGTTGCACGCGCCGCTCCAGATCAGCCAGGACACGTGGCACTCGGTGAACTACATCCTGGTGTGCTCCGAACCGGTGCCGAACTGCGAGACCGACCCGGAGATGGAGGGTTGCTCGCCTCCGGACTGCCTCGAGGCTGACGCCTTCAAGATCGATCCGGTCAGCGCCGGCGACCACGCGTTGCCGGGCGGCGGAACCTTCACGATCGTCAAGCACGAGAGCGAGGAGCTCGGCGAGACCTTCGACTGGACCTCCGACGTCCCGATCTTCTGGATCAGCGTCAAGGGTGGCCCCCAGGCGATTCCGCAGCAGTTCTACGACTACCAGCCGCAAGGCGCGCTGTCGGGCGAAGGCCTGCACGCTCCGGACAACCCGAACAGCGGCAAGTACTACGGGCTGAGCCACCTCACGGTGTGCGCGGGCGACTCCGAGCCGACCTGCGAGGACGACCCGACCATGGAGGGCTGTGACGAGCCCACGTGCGAGGACGACCCGACCATGGAAGGTTGCGACCCCGCCTCCAACCAGTGTGTGCAGGACGAAGGATTCAAGATCGACCCGGTGACCGAGGGCGACCATGGAGTCTTCACGATCACCGACATCTACAACACCGATGCAGGACAGGTCTTCGACTGGACGTCGACGGTGCCGATCCTTGCGATCACGGTGAAGGGTGGTCCGGTCGACAACGACCCGCAGTTCTACTCCTACGCACCCGACGGTGCCACGAGCGGGACGGGGCTGCACGCGATCCTCAACCCGAACAGCGGCAAGTGGTACGGCCTCAGCCACCTGTGCGTGGAGCCGGACGAAGCCGAGGGCCCCGCTGGCCTCACCGCGAAGACCCCGGGTGAGGACCAGAAGAAGTCCAAGGAACAGCCGGCGGCCAAGGTCGACCCGGTCCCCGCGCCGAAGAAGGACGAGGGCGAAGGGGATGTCGACCCGGAGCCCGAGCCGGAACCCGCACCCGAGCCCGAGCCACAGGTGGAGGAGACGCCGCCACCGCCGCCTGAACCCGCCCCGGCGCCCGAGCCCGAGCCCACCCCCGAGCCGGCTGCAGGCGACGCGCCTGCGGGCGAGTAGAGGGAGGCGATGATCATGCGAGGAGCATTGATGACCAAGCGGACACTGCGGATCGCGGCGGCCACGGCAGCAGCATCGGTCACGGTCTTGACCATGGGGGTGGCGCCGGCATCAGCAGTCACCGGCGAAACCCAGACCGTGACCTTCGACCTGGGAGACCTCGACGCGTCGGGGACGGGACAGATCGAGCAGTTCGATCCCGCCCTCGGCGAGTTGACCTCCGTGAAGATCGAGGCCGAGGTGACGATGGACTTCGCGGTCTGCGTCACCAACCTCAGCGAGGCAGCGGCGTCGGTCAACAGCGGCAACGTCTCGGGCGCAGCGCCCCTGACGTTCGCCGGTGATGTCATCGCCCAGACCTCGGGTGCCATGGCGGTGCCCGCGGTCGAGCTTCCGCCCAACGAGGGAAGCGACGGGTGCTCGGCATGGCTGGAGGCGGGCGCTGATCCGAACACTCCACCGGCAGGTGCGAACAGCAGCCTGACGGCAGGGTCGGACAGCGACACGTTCTCGACCACCATCACCGACGAGGCCGCGCTGGCGCCGTACACGGGGACGGGCACGGTGGGCTTCGACTACACGGCCTCCTCCGCGTCCGACCTGGCCCAGCCGTCCGAGTGGACGCTGGTGTTCCTGGCCTCGGGAGCAGGTGAGGTCAACGTGACCTACACCTATGACGAAGGGGACGTCGGTGGGATCGTCGACAACGACGGTGACCTCCCCAACACGGGTGGTCCTGACGGATGGCTCGTTCCTGTCGGTGCCGGCTTGGTACTCGCCGGTGCCGCATTGGTCATGGTGAGGCGTCCCCACTCCGCCTGACCATGGTCGGGTGGTCCTCTCCGGACGAAGGTCTGGGAGCAGTGAGGGGCATCTGACGAACCCGGTTACCCGGGTGTTCGCCCCGCCGCAGGAGCTCTTGCGGCGGGGCGAACGACATTTCAGTCGTTCGTCTCCGTGGGGACCTCGACCGCGCGCACCGCGGCGATGACCTGCTCGAGTGCGGGTGCGGGGAGGGCGCCGGCCTGGGAGAAGACCAGCGTCCCCTTCTTGAACGCCATCAGCGTGGGGATCGACGACACCCGGGCCGCCGAGGCGAGCTGCTGCTCCTCCTCGGTGTTGACCGACCCGAAGACCAGGTCGCCGTGCTGCTCCGCCGCGGACTCGTAGATGGGCGCGAAGTTGCGACACGGGCCGCACCACGACGCCCAGAAGTCAACGAAGACGATCTCGTTGTCGAGCACGGTCTGCTCGAAGTTGCCGGACGTCAGGTCGATGGTGGACATGTCTCGTCAACGCGTCACGTGGTCAGAGTGTTCCGGATACTGAGGGGACCGCCGGATCCACCGCTCGACCACTGGGGACACCGGATCACGCCCACCGAGCGGCGGCGAGGCGGCGAGTGGTGGATCGGTCGGGACTCAGGCCGACGGCTGCATCAGGTTCAGGTCGGCGGGGCCGGAGACGCCGGGGACGGAGCCGTGGTCGTCGTACTGCCAGATGTCCCAGGGGCGCCGCGGTGCCCGGTCCCCGATCCGGCGGACCCACTGCGGGTGGTCGGCGAGGTCGGCGGCGAAGCCGAAGCGCTTCTCGAAGTCGGGGTACAGGTAGACCACCGTCCTGGTGTCGTACTCCTTGTCGACGGCAGCGAGGAACTCGCGCACCTCGGCGAGCAGGGTGGCGCGCGCGGGCGGGTTCGTGCAGCTCCCGACGAGCTCGAGGTCCACGGCAGGGGCGAGGGCCTCCGCGCCACCGTCACCGAGGACGTCGATGAAGTGGGCTGCCTGGGCGGCACCGTCCGTGCAGAGCTGGAAGTAGTGGTAGCCGGCGACCGCGATGCCGTACTTGCCCGCGCTCCTGCGGTGGGCGGCGAAGCGCGGGTCGACGAAGCCGGTGCCCTCGGTGGCCTTGAGGTAGGCGAAGGAGATCCCGTGGTCGGCCACCTTCGCCCAGTCGATCGGGCCCTGGTGGTGGGAGGCGTCGATGCCCTGTCGCGGCGAGAGGTCGCCGCCGACCTCCGCCTCGGACTCGGTCGCCGAGGCGGTGGCCGAAGAGCCGGCCGGGCTGGGGGTCGAGGTGGGGGAGGTGGCTGTGCTGGAGGTCGCGGTCGTCGGTTCGCCCGGGCCGGAGGACGAGGCGGGATCGCTGGTGTCGCCACATCCTGTCAGCAGCCCGGCCACGACCAGCCCGGCCACGACCAGTGCCACGGCACTCCGGTGATTCATGGCGCCCAGCCAACCACGTGCTCAGATGGAGGGATGAGACTCCTCGTCCTCGGTGGTACCCGGTTCCTGTCCTACGCGGTCGCGGCGGACGCCGTACGACGGGGACACGAGGTGGTGTGCGCCAACCGCGGCCAGTCGGGCAGCGTCCCGCCCGGCGTCACGCAGGTGCGCTGGGACCGGGCGGAACCGGCGCCCGCCGCGCTGGCCGACGCCGGCTTCGACGCGGTGATCGACATCGCCCGCCAGCCCTCCCACGTGCGGCACGCGCTCGACGCGGTCGCCGACGCGCACTGGGTCTACGTCTCCTCGATCTCGGTGTACGCCGACGACGCCGACCCGTCCGGTCCCGGGGTCGGCCCGCTGAAGACCCCCATCGCCGATGACGTCGACCTCGCCACGGATCCCGAGGCGTACGGCGGCCTCAAGGTCACCTGCGAACAGCTGGTCCTGGGTGCCGCGTCCTCGGCGGCGGTCGTCCGTCCCGGACTGATCGTCGGCCCCGGTGACCCGACCGGGCGGTTCAGCTACTGGGCCCGCCGGTCCGTGGCGACGGGCGAGGTCCTCGGGCCCGGCGACCCGGCCGACCTGGTCCAGGTGATCGATGTCCGCGACCTCGCGGCCTGGCTGGTGGACCTCGCCGACCGTCGTACGCCCGGCACCTTCGACGCCATCGGGCCGGCGGTCCCGTTCGCGGACCTGCTGCGCGAGGCACTCCCCGACGCCACGGTCGTGTGGGTGGACCAGGAGTTCCTCAGCGAGCAGGGCGTGCAGCCGTGGGCCGGCCCGGAGAGCATCCCGCTCTGGCTCCCCCGTCCCGAGTACGACGGCATGCTGGCCCACGACGCAGCGCCGGCCGTTGCCGCGGGGCTGGTGCTCCGTCCCGTCAAGGACACGACCAGCGACACGCGGGCCTGGCTCGAGTCGGATCCGGCGGCCCGCATCGACGGGATCACGACCGAGCGGGAGGCCGAGCTGCTGGCCGCCTGGAAGGACCGCTGACCCAGCCTGCGCAACAGGCGACTAGCCTCGCCCGGTGCTCCGCATCGCCACCGCCAACATCAACGGAATCCGGGCCGCGCACCGCCGTGGCTTCGACGACTGGATGGCGACCCGCGGCTGCGACGTCATCACTCTCCAGGAGGTGCGCTGCCCCGTCGAGGCGTTGCCCGACGGGGCGTTCGGTGACTTCCACGCCGCGTACGACGCGGGGACGATCCCCGGGCGAAACGGGGTGGCCGTGCTCACCCGGACTCCGCCCGCGGCGGTGCGCACGTGGGCGGCGCCGGACCTCGCGCAGCCGCTGCCACGAGCGCTGCGTCCCCATGCGCTGGAGGGCCGCTACATCGAGGTGGACCTCGCCGACCACCCGATCACGGTGGCCAGCCTCTACCTTCCGAAGGGTGGGTTGCCGGTGCACCTGCAGGACCCGAAGCGGATGCGGGAGGCGCCGGACGGCGGAGCGAAGTACGAGCGGAAGATGGCCTTCCTCGCCGGGTTCGCGCGGCACCTGACGACCGCCCGCCGTGCCGCAGCATCCGCCGGACGGGAGTTCCTCCTGACCGGCGACCTCAATGTCGCGCACGACCGCCAGGACGTCGCGAACTGGCGGCGCAGCAACCAGGTCGAGGGCTTCCTCCCCGAGGAGCGGGCCTGGCTGGACAGCCAGCTGACACCGCGCACCCTGGTCGACGTGGTGCGCCGCCTGCATCCTGACGTGGACGGTCCGTACTCGTGGTGGAGCTGGCTCGGCCGCGCGTACGAGAAGGACGCCGGGTGGCGCATCGACTACCACCTCGCGACACCCGCACTGGCGCGCTCGGCCCGCAGCGCGGTGGTCGACCGCGACCACCGCGGCACCAGGCTCAGCGACCACGCACCGGTCGTCGTCGACTACGACGTCAGCTGAAGTCGCCCTCGGCCGCGACCGGCACGACGGCGATCGCTAGCAGGGGGAGCAGGCCGGCGAGGGCGAACGTGGCGCCGTACCCCCAGACCGTGATGGACAGGCCGGCCACGGGAGGGACCGCGGCGGCGGCGATGTGCTGGGCGGTGTTCTGCATGCCCAGGGCGCGGCCGGACCAGAACGGGCCGGCCCGCTCGGCGACCGCGGTGAAGGCGAGGCCGTTGTCGGCGACGGTGATGGCGGAGGCGACGACGAGCAGGACGACGGCGAGCGCCGTCACCCACGTCGATCCGTCGGGGCCCGCCTGGCCGGCCGCCAGCCCGAGCAACGCCATCGTCACGGCAGCGAGCAGTGCGACCGACCGCATCGGCCGCATCCGGCTGCCGACGACGTCGGACACCCAGCCGGCGCCGATCCGGGCGGCGGCGCCCGCGACCTGGGTTCCGGCGATGACGAGCCCGGCGAGGCCGGGGGACCAGTCGAGGTCCTCGACGAGCCAGGTCAGGCCGAAGGTCCACACGAGGAACTGCGGGACGACCAGCAGCACCGAGGCGCCGTGGATGCGGGCGAGGAAGGAGTCGGTGCGATACGGGTTCGCCAGGCTGCCCGCGACGACCGACGGGCGGGGCGGGTCGATCACGACCAACGCAACGAGGAGGGCGCCCAGGGCGACGGCGCCGGTCGGCACCCACAGCGCCGGGCCGATGCCGTGTGCGTGGGCGATGACGGCGACGGTGCCGGCTGCGAGGCCGACACCGAGGGGCTGGCCGGTCTGCCGGATCCCCATCGCGAAGCCGCGCCTCTCTGGCGGGAACCACCCCACGACCACACGGCCGGAGGCGGAGTTGGTGGCTGCGGCGCCGATGCCGGCCAGGGCCAGGGCGGCCGCCATCGGCCACGGACCGCCGGCCATGGTGGCCAGTGCACCGCCGGCGGCGGCTACGAGCAGGCCGCTGAGCAACGCGAACCGCTCACCGTGGCGGTCGACGACCATGCCCCAGAGCACGAGGGTGAGCATCATCCCGGCCATCGATGCGGACGCGACGAGACCGGCCTCGGCCAGGCTCATGCCGTGCCCGCCCTCGGAGACCGGACGGTGCAGCTCGGGGATCAGGAATGCCGGCGCGACGACCATGGCCGCCGACGCCGCCTGCGACCCGGTGCCGACCGCGAGCATCGCCCAGCGACGAGCGATGCTGATCTGCTCGGGGGCGGCGGTCGAGGTCACGGGTCCAGTGAACGCCCGGGCGTCCCCGCGACGCACATCGTTCCGCCCGACCCGGGCTGTGAGATCGGTCTCCCCCTAGACTCCGGGCGTGAAGAAGCTCGCCATCGCCACTGTCCTTGCCTGTTGCGTCAGCCTCTCCGGATGCGGCGGTGACGACGAACCCGCCAAGTCCGACGACAAGGCGTCCGAGACCCGGGACCAGACGCTCACCAAGGCCGAGCTGATCGAGCAGGGCGACGCGATCTGCAAGGCGAGCAACGAGAAGATCGACGCGGCCGACGACCGGTTCATCGACCCGGAGAACCCGACCGAGGCGGAGTTCCGGGCGGCGGTCAACGACACGCTCGTCCCCGAGGTCAAGGGCCAGGTCGAGGACCTGCGCGCGCTGAAGGCGCCGGCCGAGGACGCGGCCACGATCAACGAGATGCTCGACTCCATCGAGTCGGGCCTTGTCGAGGTCGAGGCGGACCCGCTCGCCATCCTCCAGGGCGACCCGTTCGCCGACGCCAACAAGATCGCCCAGGACTACGGCTTCGAGGTCTGCGGCGCCAGCTGACCGGAGGGTTCAGTCGCCCGTCGGGACGATCGCCGAGATCACCGTTCCGTCGGCGCGCTGGATCCCGGCCGGGTACGGCGGTTCGCCCTCCAGGCGCGGTCCCTGGTGCTTCAACGACAGGGTCACCGGTGACCCGGCGCCGACTGTGACCAGCTCCGAGCGCACCGAGAAGGTCACCGGGTCCGTGCCGTCCTCGACGAACAGCTCGAGCTCCTCGGGACGGACGGTGACCCGGACCCGGGTGCCGTGCAGCGTCACCCGGTAGACGAGCGACGACCAGTCGTCGGGAAGCCGCGGATCGATCTGCCACTGCTGGTCGCCGGCAGCGGTCCCGATGTCGCGGAAGCCGCCGAAGCCGGACACCAGCGCGCTCCACACGCCGCCGGTGGACGCGACGTGCACGCCGTCGGCGGTGTTGTTGTGGCGGTCGTCGAGGTCGACGTACAGGGCTGAGACGAAGTAGCGCAGCGCGAGCTCGTGGTAGCCGACCTCGGCCGCGACGATCGACTGCATCACGGCGGACAGTGTCGAGTCGCCGGTGGTGATGGGGTCGTAGTAGTCGAAGTCTGCCTTCTTCTGCTCGGGCGTGAACTCCTCGCCCTGCAGGAACAACGCGAGCACCACGTCGGCCTGCTTGAGCACCTGGAACCGGTAGATCACCAGCGGGTGGTAGCTCAGCAGCAGCGGGCGCTTCTCCAGCGGCGTGTTCTCGAGGTCCCACATCTCGCGCTCGAGGAAGTGGCCGTCCTGCGGGTGGATGCCGAGGAACTCGTCGAACGGGATGAACATCCCCTGCGCGCAGTCGGCCCATTCCTGTGGCTCCTCCGGAGCCAACCCGGTACGACGGACCAGCGCCGCGTGCGCCTCGGGGTCGTCGCGCTCCAGCTCCCACACCGCCCGGGCCGCGCGACGGAGGTTGAAGCGCGCGAGCACGTTCGTGTAGAGGTTGTCGTTCACGACGGTCGTGTACTCGTCGGGCCCGGTGACGCCGTGGATGTGGAACGTCCGGCGGCTCTCGTCGCGCCAGAAGCCCAGGTCGGCCCACAGGCGGGCGGTCTCGACGAAGATGTCGACGGCTGCGTGGGCCAGGAACTCCTGGTCACCGGTGGCGCCGACGTACTGGCTCAGGGCGTACGCGACGTCCGCGTCGATGTGGTACTGCGCGGTGCCGGCGGCGTAGTAGGCCGATGCCTCGTGGCCGTTGATGGTCCGCCACGGGAAGAGCGCTCCCTTCTGGGAGAGCTCGCGGGCGCGGGACCGGGCGCTGTCGAGCAGGGCGTGGCGGAACCGCAAGGCGTTCCGGGCGGCCCACGGGATCGTGTAGGTGAGGAACGGCATCACGTAGATCTCGGTGTCCCAGAAGTAGTGGCCGCCGTACCCGGAGCCGCTCACTCCCTTCGCCGCGATGCCGCGCCCCTCGGCGCGCGCCGAGGCCTGCAGGATCGAGAAGAGGTTCCACCGGACCGCCTGCTGGATGGCGGGCTGGCCGGGCACCTCGACGTCGGCGCGCTGCCAGAAGTCGGCGAGCCACGCCTCCTGGGCGGAGTACTGGTGGGCGATGCCCTCCTCGTGCGTCCGGTCGAGGGTTCGCTCGCAGCGGTCGATCAGCTCGCGCGGCGGCACCGAGTCGGCGGTGTGGAAGGAGACGACCTTGGTGAGCTTCACGGTGACCCCGGGCTCGGCGGCGACGCGGTAGATCACCTTCGCCATGTCGTCCTCGGAGTGCACGCTCATCGACGTGTGCGCGACGGTTTCCAGCGTGTGGTCGGCGACGACGCCGAGCGTCATGCCGCTCTGGGCCGTGCGGTAGCCGAGCTTGACGCGTCCGGTGTTCGGGTCGGCGTCGTGCAGGCGGGGCACCAGCACGCGGCCCTTGAACGACTCGGCCTTGCGGGGGTCTGAGCCGGCGCCGGTGTCACCGTCGTCGGTCGGGGCCTCGGGCTCGATGTCCTGCCGGTTGATCAGCTGCGACGAGATCGCCAGCGACGCCCGCTCGTCGAGGAGGGTCACCTCGAAGGTGAGGACGGCGAGGTGACGCTGCTCGAGCGGCACCATCCGGGTGCTGCGCACCCGCACCCGCTTGCCGCCGGGGGTGCGCCAGACCAGCTCCCGCGTCAGGACGCCCGTGCGGAAGTCGAGCGCGCGTTCGTACTCGATGAGGTCGGCGACGGAGACCTGCAGCGGCTCGTCGTCGACGTACAGCCTGATCACCTTGGGATCGGGGACGTTGACGATCGTCTGCCCGATCCGGGCGAAGCCGTAGGCCTCCTCGGCGTGGGAGATCGGCCAGGTCTCGTGGAACCCGTTGATGAAGGTGCCGTCGAGGTGGGCGTCGCGGCTCTCGGAGTAGTTGCCGCGCAGGCCGAGGTAGCCGTTGCCGACGGTGAACAGCGACTCGGTCGTGCCGAGGTCGGCGCCCGAGAAGCGGGTCTCGACCAGTCGCCACTCGTCGATGGGGAAGCGGGTCCGGTCGAGTGGATCGGCGACCGGTGGGGCCTTGTGGGAGGGGCCGGGCCCTTCGGGAGCGTTCATCAGGACTCCTCCAGCAACTGGTCGAGATCGGTGACGACGAGGTCCGCACCGGCCTCGACCAGGGCGTCCGGTCCGGCGCCGCGGTCGACGCCGATCACGAGTCCGAAGGCGCCTGCGCGTCCCGCGGCCACGCCACTGGTGGCGTCCTCGAGGACGACCGATCGGGCATCGGTGGCGCCGAAGTGCGCGGCCGCGTAGGAGAAGGTGTCGGGCGCCGGCTTGCCCGGCAGTCCCAGCTCGGCGGCCAGGCCGCCGTGCACGATGATCCCGAAGTAGTCGGTGAGGCCGGCCGCGGCCAGCACGGCCGGTGCGTTGCGCGACGACGACACGATCGCCATCGCCTTGCCGCGGCGGTGCAGGTCCTCGACGAGGGCGACCGACCCGGGGTAGGCGACGACCCCGTCGGTGGCCAGCACCTCGGAGAAGACATCGTTCTTGCGGTTGCCGAGACCGCACACGGTGGCCTCGCTCGGCGGGTCCGACGGAGAGCCCTCGGGAAGCGTGATGCCGCGCGAGGCGAGGAAGGCCCGCACGCCGTCGTACCGCGGCTTGCCGTCGATGTGGTCGAAGTAGTCCTGCTCCGTGTACGGCGGGTAGGTGACGCCGTCCTTCGCCGACTGCTCCACGAGGAACGCGCTGAACATCGCCGCCCACGCGTGCATGTGGACCTCGGCGGTCGGCGTCACCACCCCGTCGAGGTCGAAGAGCACGGCATCCCAGTCGTCCCAGCGCACGGTGTGATCAGCCACGCGGTCAGGCTAGCCCTCAGTGGCGAGCACATCGGTTTCGCGCGTGTCACGAATCGTCTGGTGGAATGGAGCCATGCGTCGCCTCCCCCTCGTCGGTCCCAAGGTCGGGCCGGTGTTCGATCCCATCTTCGGCCCGCTCAGACAGCGTGTCGGCATCTGGTTGCTCAACCGGACCATGCGCAACGGCATCGACCTGCGCAAGCTGCGCTTCCTGCCCGACTCGGTGACGCTGCCGCTCAAGCGCGACGGGCTCGACCCGCTGCCCGCGCTGATGGACGTCCAGGCCGAGGCGCCGGTCAAGAAGCTCGCCGACATGTTCGGCAAGACGGTCTGGCTGGTCAGCGGGTACGACGAGGCCCGCGACGTCCTCGCCGGGGACGCCGCGTCGTGGTCCAACGACCTCGGCCAGTTCGTCTCCCAGGAGGGCAAGTCCGACGAGGAGCAGATCGGCGGGCTCGGCATGATCGACCCGCCGCTGCACACGCAGCTGCGGAAGTACCTCACCCCCGAGTTCACGATGCGCCGCCTCGCACGGCTGCAGCCCGGCATCGAGACCATCGTCACGCAGCGCCTGGACGCGATGGCTGCGGCCGGAGCCGACGGCCAGTCGGTCGACATGGTGCAGGAGTTCGCCTTCGCCGTACCGTTCGACGTCATCTGCGACCTGCTCGGGCTGCCGGTCGACGACCGGGCGCGGTTCCTCGAGCTCGGCGTCGCGCGCTTCGACCTCACCGAAGGTGGAGCCGGTGCCTTCGGCGCAGCCGCCCACACCCGCGAGTTCCTGATCAACGCGGTGCGCGAGCAGCGCAAGAACCCGGGCGACGGCCTGATCGGTGCGCTCCTCAAGGAGCACGGTGACGAGCTCGACGACGTGACGCTCGGCGGCATCGCCGACGGCGTCTTCCTCGGCGGCTACGAGACCTCGGCGAGCATGCTCGCCCTCGGCACCTACCTGATCGCGACCACGCCCGAGGCCGGCCGGATGCTCCGCTCGGACCCGGACTCGGTCGACCGGGTCGTGGAGGAGCTGCTCCGCCACCTGTGCGTGGTCCAGCTCGCCTTCCTGCGCTTCGCCAAGACCGACGTCGTCGTCGGTGGCGTGAAGATCAAGGCAGGCGACGCGGTGGGCGTCTCGCTGCTCGCCGCGAACCGCGACCCGAAGCTCGGCGAGGGCCTCGGCGACTTCGACCCCACCCGCGAACCCACGCGCCACCTGGCCTTCGGCTGGGGCATGCACCGCTGCGTCGGGGCCGAGCTGGCCCGGATGGAGCTGCGCACGTCGCTGCGGATGCTCGCCGAGCGCTTCCCCGACCTGAGCATGGCCGCCGACATCTCGGCGCTGGAGTTCCGCAAGCTCTCGGCCGTGTACGGCGTCGAGGCGTTGCCGGTCCACCTCAACGGCAGTGACCGGGAGTCCGTCACCGCCTGATCACGACGACGTAAACAAACAGTCATGCTTGACTGTTTGTGAGTTGGGGTCCATGCTGGCGGTGTGTCGACCCCTGCCGTGACCCGTGTGCCCCAGGAGGAGCGCACGCGCGTCATGCGGCAGCGGCTGATGGAGGCCACCGTCGACCTCCTCGTCGAGAAGGGCTTCAGCGGTACGACGACCACGCTCGTCTCCGAGCGGGCCGGCGTGAGCCGGGGTGCCCAGCTGCACCACTTCCCGACCAAGAACGACCTGGTCGTCGCGGCGGTCGCCCATCTCACCGAGATCCGCGGTCAGGAACTGGCCGCGGCTGCGGCACAGCTGCCCCG
Source organism: Nocardioides sp. CPCC 206347 (assembly GCF_048654605.1). Classification (NCBI taxonomy): domain Bacteria; kingdom Bacillati; phylum Actinomycetota; class Actinomycetes; order Propionibacteriales; family Nocardioidaceae; genus Nocardioides; species Nocardioides sp. CPCC 206347. The sequence goes on along the minus strand of NZ_JBMCYZ010000004.1, from coordinate 198,165 downwards.
CGGCAGGAACCGCACCCGCGCGATCGTCGGGATGCTCGGCGACCACTTCGCGTCGCCCGTCTTCACCGCGGCTCTCGAGCTGTGGGTCGCGGCGCGTACCGACGCCGCCCTGCTCGAAGCCGTCGCCCCCCTCGAGGAGCGGGTCGGCCGCGAGACGCACCGGCTGACCGTGCAACTGCTCGACGTCGACGAAGCCGCTCCCGGCGTCCGTGAACTCGTCCAGGCGACCCTCGACCTGGTTCGCGGCCTGGGCCTGGCCAACACGCTGGGTGACGACGCCCGCCGTCGCCACCGGATCCTCGACGAATGGGCGCGCACGCTCGACGAAGCGCTTGGTTTCGAGGCTCGCTCCGCTCGCACCTCAACCACCGAGAGGAAAACATGACTGTCCTGGACGGCGTGATCGCCGACCTCACCGCTGAAGGGGACCAGCTCCGCGCTGCGGTCGCCGGTCTCGACAGCGACGGGTGGACCACGTTCACGCCCGCCGAGGGGTGGACCGTCGCGACCACCGTCGGGCACCTGCTCTGGACCGACGAGGTGGCCGTGCTGGCTGCCGGTGCGCTGACCGACGAGGGCAAGAAGGCATGGGACGCCGTCGTGCTCCGGGCGATCGAGGACCCGACCGGGTTCGTCGACAAGGGAGCGCTCGAGCTCGGCGCCCTGGCCCCGGAGGAGCTGTTGGCCCGCTGGGACGCCGGCCGCGTCGCGCTCCCCGAGGCACTGCGCGCCTACCCCGACGGGTTCAAGATGCCGTGGTTCGGCCCGCCGATGTCGCCCACCTCGATGGCGACCGCCCGGTTCATGGAGACCTGGGCGCACGCCCTCGACGTGTACGACGCCCTCGGCCTCACGCCCGACGTGACCGACCGGATCCGCCACGTCGCCCACATCGGCGTGCGCACCCGCAACTTCTCCTTCGCCAACAACGAGCTCCCGGCCCCGGCCGAGGAGTTCCGGATCGAGCTCACGGCTCCGAGCGGCGAGCTCTGGGCATGGGGACCGGAGGGCGCAGCACAGACAGTGAGCGGCTCCGCGTTCGACTTCTGCCAGCTCGTCACCCAGCGCATCCACCGCGACGACACGGACCTCGTCGCCGAGGGTGACGACGCCGAGAAGTGGCTCACCATCGCGCAAGCCTTCGCCGGTCCCGCCGGCGGCGGAAGGGTTTCGAGGCTCGCTGGCGCTCGCACCTCAACCACCGAGGAGAGCTGATGAACCCGCTCCGCATCGCCAACTGCTCCGGCTTCTACGGCGACCGTCTTTCCGCGCTGCGCGAGCAGATCGAGGGCGGCGACGTCGACGTCGTCACCGGCGACTACCTCGCCGAGCTCACCATGCTGATCCTCGGCATGGACACGCTCCGCGACGCCGACCTCGGCTACGCCCGCACGTTCGTGCGGCAGGTCGAGGACACGCTCGGGCTGGCGCTCGACAAGGGCGTGAAGATCGTGAGCAACGCGGGCGGCCTGAACCCGGCCGGCCTGGCGGACAAGCTCCGCGAGGTCGCCGCAAGGCTCGGGCTCGACGCGAAGATCGCCCACGTCGAGGGCGACGACCTGCGCAGCGCGAACCTCTTCGACGGCGCGCTGACCGCCAACGCCTACCTCGGCGCCTTCGGCATCGCCTCCGCGCTCACCCGCGGCGCCGACGTCGTCGTCACCGGCCGGGTCACCGACGCCTCCGTCGTCGTCGGACCCGCGATCGCGCACCACGGCTGGACCCCGACCGAGTACGACGCCCTCGCCGGCGCCGTCGTCGCGGGTCACGTCATCGAGTGCGGCACCCAGGCCACGGGCGGGAACTTCTCCGGCTTCACCGACCTGTTCCGCGCCGGCGCGCCGATGGACAAGCCGCTCGGCTTCCCGATCGCCGAGATCGCGGCCGACGGCAGCAGCGTCATCACCAAGCACGAAGGCACCGGCGGCGCGGTCACGATCGACACGGTCACCGCGCAGCTGCTCTACGAGATCCAGACGACCCGCTACCTCAACCCGGACGTCACGACCCGCCTCGACTCGATCCAGCTCAGCCAGCAGGGACCGGACCGGGTCCAGATCACCGGTGTCACCGGCACGGCCCCGTCCGAGAAGCTCAAGGTCGCGGTCAACACGCTCGGCGGGTACCGCAACCAGGTCGAGTTCGTGCTCACCGGCCTGGACATCGAGGCGAAGGCCGCCTGGGTGCGCTCGCAGCTCGACGACCAGTTCACCGCCGCCGAGATCGCCTGGATCCAGACGCCCGCCCGCACTGGCGACGCCGACACCGAGGAGGGCGCGTCGGTGCTGTTGCGCTGCATCGGCAAGGACCCGGCGGCCGGCCCGCTCGGCAAGCCGTTCACCGGCCCGGCCGTCGAGATCGCCCTGGCGTCGTACCCCGGCTTCACCATGACCACGCCGCCCCAGAAGCCCTCGCCGTTCGGCATCTACCGCCCCGAGTACGTCGACCGGTCGGCCGTGCAGCACACGGTGGTCCACGCCGACGGGACCCGCGAGGTGATCGCCGACCCGACGGAGTTCGTGGAGCAGGTCGCCCCCGAAGAGCTCGACCCGACGCTCGGCCTCCGCCCGTCGCCGTACCCCGCACCGACGGACACGATGACCCGGCGGATGCCGCTCGGCACCTTCGTCCACGCGCGCTCCGGGGACAAGGGCGGCAACGCCAACCTCGGCCTTTGGGTGAAGAACGACGGTTCTCCGAAGTACGCGGACCGCGTGCAGTGGCTGGCGAAGATGTTCAACCCGCGCAAGGTGCGCGAGCTGGTGCCGGAGGCGAAGGACCTCGACCTCGAGGTCTTCGTGCTGCCGAACCTCGGCGCGATCAACATCGTCATCCACGGCCTGCTCGGTGACGGTGTCGCCGCCTCCACCCGGTTCGACCCCCAGGCCAAGGGCCTCGGTGAATGGGTCCGCAGCCGGATCGTCCACATCCAGGAAGGATTGGTCTAGTCGGCATGAAGTGGAGCGAGGAGCGCCAGGCGCTCAAGGAGTCGGCGACGGAGTTCGCGCGCCGCGAGATCATCCCGGGCCTGCAGGAGTGGGAGGACGCCGGCGAGCTGCCGCGCAGCCTCACCCAGGCCGCTGCGAAGGCCGGCATGCTCAGTGTCGGCTACCCCGAGGACGCAGGTGGCGACGGCGGCGACCTGCTCGACGCTTGCGCGCTGCAGGAAGGCCTGATGGACGCTGGTGCGTCGGGCGGCCTGATGGCGTCGCTCTACACGCACGGCATCTCGGTGCCGCACATGATCGCCCACGGATCGCCTGACCTCATCGATCGCTACGTCCGCCCCACGCTGGCCGGCGAGCTGATCGGATCGCTCGGGATCACCGAACCCGGCGGCGGCTCCGACGTCGCGGGCATCACGACCAAGGCCGTCCGCGACGGCGACGACTACGTCATCAACGGCGCCAAGACATTCATCACCTCGGCCGTCCGTGGCGACTTCGTGGTCACCGCCTGCCGCACCGGTGGCCCCGGCCATGGCGGCCTCTCGCTGATCGTCGTCGACAAGGGCACGCCCGGCTTCACCGTCCAGCGCTCGCTGAAGAAGATGGGCTGGCACTGCTCGGACACCGCCGAGCTGTCGTACGTCGACGTACGGGTCCCCGCCACGAACCTGGTCGGCGAGGAGAACCAGGCGTTCTACTACATCGCCGAGCAGTTCGTCGTGGAGCGGATCTTCCTCGCGCTGATGGGCTACGGACACGCGAAGCGCTGCCTGGACCTCGCGGCGCAGTACTGCCGCGACCGGGAGACCTTCGGCAAGCCGCTGATCAGCAACCAGGTGGTGCGGGCCAAGCTCGTCGAGATGCACCGCCAGGTGGAGGTCGCGCGCACCTACACGCTCGACGTGGCCGCGCGGCACATCGCGGGCGAGCAGGTCATCGCCGAGGCGTGCCTGGCGAAGCAGACCGCCGTCGACACCGCGGTCGACGTCAGCAACGAAGCGGTGCAGCTGTTCGGCGGCGCCGGCTACATGCACGGCACCGAGGTCGAGCGGCACTACCGCGACGCCCGGCTGCTCCCCATCGGTGGCGGTGCCACGGAGGTCCTGACCGACCTCGCGGCGAAGCTCCTCGGCTACACGGGCTGATGGGCCTCCTCAAGCCGCTCGGCGGTGAGGTGAGCGTGACGATGGACGCGGCGCCCGAGAAGGTCTGGTCGCTGGTCAGCGACGTCACCCGGATCGGCGAGTTCTCGCCCGAGACGTTCGAGGCGACGTGGACGCACGGTGCCACCGGGCCCGCCGTGGGCGCCCGGTTCAAGGGGCACGTGAAGCGCAACGGTGTCGGGCCGACGTACTGGACGCCGTGCACGGTGACGAAGGCCGTCGAGCCCGGTGCCGACGGGACGGGCGTCTTCGAGTTCGCGGTCGGCCTCGACCAGAACCCGATGAACACCTGGGGCTACCGGCTCGAGGCCGAGGGCCCGGGCGGCGAACGGACCCGCGTCACCGAGTACTTCCGGCTGACGCCGGCGATCTACCTGCGCGCGTACTGGCTGGTCCTGGGCCAGCTCCGCAGCAGGACCAACGAGCGCGGCATGCGCACGACTCTCGAGAGGGTGAAGGCGGTGGTCGAATCATGACCGCGACAGATGATTCGCTGGTCGAGGAGGTTGCTCAGCAACCGTCTCGAGACCGCAGGGCCTCCATGCAGGCCAAGATCGACGACCTGCACGTCGAGCAGGCCAAGGCGGTCGAGGCCGGCGGCAAGTACATCGCCCGGCACCGCGAGCGCGGCAAGCTCACCGCCCGCGAGCGGATCGAGCTCCTCGTGGACGAGGGCTCGGCCTTCCTCGAGCTGATGCCGCTCGCCGGTTGGGGCAGCGACTTCGCGGTCGGTGCCTCGATGGTCACCGGGATCGGGGTGGTCGAGGGCGTCGAGTGCATGATCATCGCCAACGACCCGACGGTGAAGGGCGGCGCCCTCAACCCCTGGTCGCTGAAGAAGTCGTTCCGGGCCGGGGAGATCGCGGAACAGAACTTCCTCCCGTCGATCAACCTGACCGAGTCCGGCGGGGCCGACCTGCCGACGCAGAAGGACATCTTCATCCCGGGTGGCCGCGGCTTCCGCAACCTGACCCGGTCGTCGGCGCGCAAGCAGCCCACGATCTCGGTGGTGTTCGGCAACTCGACCGCCGGCGGCGCGTACGTCCCGGGCATGAGCGACTACGTGATCATGGTCAAGGAGCAGGCGAAGGTCTTCCTCGCCGGCCCGCCCCTGGTCAAGATGGCCACCGGTGAGGAGTCCGACGACGAGAGCCTCGGCGGAGCCGAGATGCACTCGCGGATCTCCGGGTCCTCCGACTTCCTCGCGGTCGACGAGTACGACGCCATCCGGCTCGCGCGGCGTACGGTCGCCCGCCTCAACTGGCGCAAGAGGGGCCTGGACAACAGCCGGTGGTCGAGGAGGTCGCTCAGCGACCGTCTCGAGACCTACGCCGAGCCCGACCTCGACCCCGAGGACCTGCTCGACCTGATCCCGACCGACCTCAAGGAACCCTTCGACCCGCGCGAGGCGATCCTGCGGATCGTCGACGGGACGGACGCCACCAACGAGATCGCGTTCGACGAGTTCAAGCCGCTCTACGGCTCGTCGCTGTGCGTCGGCTGGGCCCGGCTGCACGGCCACGAGATCGGCATCATCGCCAACGCCCGCGGCGTCCTGATGAGCGAGGAGGCCCAGAAGGCCACCCAGTTCATCCAGCTGGCGAACCAGAAGGACACCCCGCTCCTGTTCCTGCACAACACCACCGGCTACATGGTCGGCAAGGAGTACGAGCAGGGCGGGATCATCAAGCACGGCGCGATGATGATCAACGCCGTCTCCAACTCCACGGTGCCGCACCTGACCGTGATCATGGGGGCGTCGTACGGCGCCGGGAACTACGGCATGAACGGCCGCGCCTACGACCCGCGGTTCCTCTTCACCTGGCCGTCCGCGAAGTCGGCGGTGATGGGTCCGGCACAGCTCGCCGGCGTGCTCGAGATCGTCGCCCGCGAATCGGCCGAGAAGAAGGGACAGGTCTTCGACGCCGACGGCTTCGTCGCCGTCAAGGAGATGGTCGAGGGGATGATCGAGGAGCAGTCGCTGCCGTACTTCCTGTCCGGAATGGTCTACGACGACGGCGTCATCGACCCGCGGGACACCCGCACCGTCCTGGGCATCTGCCTGTCCGTGATCGACAACCAGCCGATTGAGGGCGCCATGAACTTCGGCGTCTTCAGAATGTGACGGGGAACCTTCGATGACCACCATCAATCGTCTGCTCGTCGCCAACCGCGGCGAGATCGCGCGCCGGGTGTTCCGCACCTGTCGCGACCTCGGCATCGAGACCGTCGCCGTCCACTCGGACGCCGACGCGGGAATGCCGTTCGTGCTGGACGCGGACAGCGCGATCCGGCTGCCCGGCAACACCCCGGCCGAGACCTACCTCCGCGCCGACCTGATCCTCAATGCGGCCCGTGCTGCCGGCTGCGACGCGATCCACCCCGGCTACGGCTTCCTGTCGGAGAACGCCGACTTCGCGCGCGCCGTCGCCGAGGCCGGTCTGGTCTGGATCGGACCGGCGCCCGACTCGATCGAGCGGATGGGCTCGAAGATCGAGTCCAAGAAGCTGATGGAGGCCGCCGGCGTCCCGGTGCTGGGCAACTTCACGCCGGACACGGCTCGCGACGGCGACCTGCCCCTGCTGGTCAAGGCGTCCGCTGGAGGTGGCGGTCGCGGCATGCGGGTCGTCACCCGGCTCGAGGACCTCGCCGGCGAGGTCGCCAAGGCGTCCGCCGAGGCGGAGTCGGCGTTCGGCGACGGCACCGTCTTCGTCGAGCCCTACGTCCAGCGGGGCCGCCACGTCGAGGTGCAGGTCGTCGGCGACGGCTCGGACGCCGTCGTCTTCGGCACGCGTGACTGCTCGTTGCAGCGCCGCCACCAGAAGGTGGTGGAGGAGGCTCCAGCCCCCGGTCTCTCCGACGCGACGCGGACGGCAATCCATGAGGCCGCGCGCGCTGCTGCCACGTCGGTGGGCTACATCGGCGCTGGCACCGTGGAGTTCCTGTACGACCCCGAGAAGGAGTCGTTCTACTTCCTGGAGATGAACACCCGACTCCAGGTCGAGCACCCCGTCACCGAGGCGATCTACGGCGTGGACCTGGTCGAGCTCCAGATCGCCGTCGCGGAGGGACGCGGGCTGCCCGAGGTGCCCGAGCCGCGCGGCCACGCCATCGAGGTACGGCTGTACGCCGAGAACCCGGCCACGGACTACTCGCCGCAGACGGGCACCCTGCTGGACTTCGACATCGCCCACGAGGTCGAGTTCACCGGGTTCGGGTCAGCGACGTCCGGCGTCCGCCTCGACTCCGGGTTCGGTCCCGGCGACGAGGTCGGCACGTTCTACGACGCGATGCTCGCCAAGGTGATCGCCTGGGCGCCGACGCGCGAGCAGGCAGCGCGGGTGCTGGCGCGCCGCCTCGAGACGGCGGCGATCCACGGCCTGGTCACCAACCGCGACCAGCTGGTGTTCTCCCTGCAGGACGCCGACTTCCTCGCGGGCAACCTGGCCACGTCGTTCTACGACGACCACCCGGATCTCCTGCAGCAGCAGCAGTCCGACGACCTGGCCCCGTTCATCGGTGCCGTTGCGCTCGCCGAGCACCGCCGGCTCACGGCCAGGGTGCAGAACCGGATCCCCGCCGGATTCCGCAACGTGGTCTCCCAGCCGCAGGTCACCCGCTTCGAGGTCGCCGGTGAAGAGGTTGCGGTCGAGTGGTTCGGCGGTCGTGAGGGTTACCGCCTCGCCGGGCCGGACAGCGACCGGCCGGTCACCGTGGTCGAGGCCAGCCCGGACCTCGTGGTCATCGACCGCGGGGGATCGACCACCCGGCACCGGGTCCGCATCCAGGGCGACGTCGTGCTGGTCGACTCGCCGTACCGCGGCGCCACGCTGCGGATCGTGCCGCGGTTCGTGGATCCCGCGAGCCAGGTGGCCGAGGGCTCGCTGCTCGCGCCCATGCCGGGCAGCGTCATCACCGTCAGTGCGGCGGTCGGGGACGTCGTACAGAAGGGCCAGCCCATCCTCGTGATGGAGGCCATGAAGATGCAGCACACCATCGCGGCGCCGTACGACGGCACCGTCACCGAGCTGTCGGCGAGTGCCGGCCAGCAGGTCGAGGCGGGCACCGTGCTCGCCGTTGTCGAACCCACCGAACCGTTGGCATCAGCCGAAGGAGCAGAGGCATGACCCAGACCATGTTCAGCGAGCCGGAAGAGCGCGTCGCGCTGCGTGAGGCGGTCAAGAAGCTGGCCAGCAAGTACGGCCGCGAGTTCGTCGAGAAGCAGGCCCGCGAGGGCGGCAAGATGACCGAGATGTGGCTCGAGATGGGCCGCAACGGCTTCCTCGGCGTCAACATCCCCGAGGCGTACGGCGGCGGGGGCGGCGGCATGGCCGACCTGGCCGCGGTGCTCGAGGAGTCGGCTGCCGCCGGCGCCCCGCTGCTGATGATGGTCGTCTCGCCGGCGATCTGCGGGTCGATCATCACCCGCTGCGGCACCGAGGAGCAGAAGCAGCAGTGGCTGCCCGGCATCGCCGACGGCACGCACCTGATGGCGTTCGGCATCACCGAGGCGGACGCGGGCTCGAACTCACACAACATCACCACGACGGCCACCCGCGACGGTGACGGCTGGGTGATCAAGGGCCAGAAGACGTTCATCTCCGGTGTCGACGAGGCCCAGTCGGTGCTCATCGTGTCGCGCACCGAGGACGCCAAGACGGGCAAGCTCAAGCCGGCGCTGTTCGTCGTACCGACCGACGCCGAGGGCTTCACCGCCCAGCCGATCCCGATGACATGGCAGGCGCCGGAGAAGCAGTTCACCCTGTTCCTCGACAACGTCCGCGTGCCTGCCGACGCCCTGGTCGGCGACGAGGACGGCGGCCTGTGGCAGCTGTTCGCCGGCCTCAACCCGGAGCGGATCATGGGCGGCGCGTTCTCGTGCGGCATCGCCCGCTACGCGCTGGAGAAGGCCGTCGACTACGCCAAGGAGCGGAGCGTCTGGAAGGACCAGCCGATCGGCGCCCACCAGGGCATCGCGCACCCGCTGGCGAAGGTGAAGATCGAGCTCGAGCAGGCCCGCCTGCTCTGGCAGAAGGCCGCAGCGCTCTACGACGCCGGCGACGACTTCACGGCCGGTGAGTACGCCAACATGGCGAAGTACGCCGGCGGCGAGGTCGCCTGCAACGCCACCGACGTCGCGGTCCACACCCACGGCGGCAACGGCCTCACCCAGGAGTACGGCCTCGGCAACATGCTGATCGCCGCCCGCCTGGGCCGGATCGCCCCCGTGTCGCGGGAGATGATCCTGAACTTCGTGGCCATGCACTCGCTGGGGCTGCCGAAGTCCTACTGAGAAGCGAAGCGGCGTCGGTCGAGGAGGTTGCGCAGCAACCGTCTCGAGACCTCCGCAGCCTCGACGCTGCCGGTGGTCTCGAGACGGCCGTGGCCGGCCTCCTCGACCAACGGCGGCCATTCCCGGGACGGGGGCGGCCGCGCCGGGCGAGAATGCCACCCATGCTGAGGTTGCTGCCGGGAGTCCTCGTCCTCGTCCTGTGGATCTACTGCCTCGTGGACGTCATCAGCGCCCGCGAGGACGGCGTACGCAACCTGGCCAAGACGTGGTGGATCGTCATCGTGTTCTTCTTCCCGCTCGCGGGGTCGATCGCCTGGTTGATCGCCGGCCGGCCGACGCCCGAGCGCCCGCTGACCCGCGAGCAGGGCGCGGCGCCGAACTTCCCGGAGTACGGCCGCCCGGGACGGTTCGCGGCCAGCGACCCCGCCGCCGACGAGGAGTTCCTGCGGAAGGTGCGCGAGCGGGCCGAGGAGCAGCGGCTCCGGTACGAGCGCGAGCGGCGCGACGCCGACAAGCCCGCTTCCGATGACGAGCGGCCGCCGCTGGCCGACTGAGGCTGCTGGGTCGCGCGGCGCACGCCGTGATGGGATCGACCCATGACCGGCGTGCTCGAGGGGTTCCTGACGATCGCGGTGGTCATCGCGCTCGGGTCCCTGCTCGCGCACCTCGGCATCGTCGACCTGCGCGGCCAGCGCAGCCTCTCGCTCACCGCGTTCTACGTCGCCAGCCCGGCGCTGCTGGTGACGGTGCTGGAGGACTCCGACCCGTCCAGCGTGCTCTCGGGGCCGCTGATCGCGACGGCGGCCGGCGTGGTGGTCGCCGCGGGGATCCTGATCGCGGTCGCGATCGCGCGCGGGCTCGACTCCGGGACAGCCGTGATCGGTGCGCTCTGCTCGGCGTACGTCAACGCCGGCAACCTCGGCATCCCCATCGCCGCCTACGCGCTGGGGGACGCAGCGCTCGTCGTACCGGCCCTGTTGATGCAGCTGCTCTTCCTGCAGCCGCTCGCGCTGACCGTGCTCGACGTCGTGACCAGCCCGACGCGACCGTCCATCGGCAAGATCCTGTCGCGGCCGGTCACCAACCCGCTCACCATCGCGTCGATGCTCGGCCTGGTGCTGGCCCTCACCGACACCGAGCTGCCGGGCGCCGTCCACGCGCCGCTGGAGCTCGTCGGGGGGATGGCGGTCCCCGCCATGTTGATCGCGTACGGCGTCGCGTTGCGTCTCGGGCCACTGCCCGGGCGTGGGGTGAGCGCCCAGGCGCTCGGCACGGTCACGGTGCTGAAGATGGTCGTGCAGCCGGTGACGGCGTACGTCGTCGGGCGGTTCGTCGTGGGCCTCGATGATGCCGACCTGTTCGCCGTCACCCTGCTCTCGGCACTGCCCACGGCACAGAACGTCTTCGTCGTCGCGACCCGGTACGACCGCGGCATCCTGCTCGCCCGCGACGCCATCTTCGTGAGCACGATCGCGTCCGCTCCGATCGCGGTCGTGATCGCTGCGTTGCTCGCCTGACGTCGCGCTGCCGGGTTGACAGCACCCCATGCCGTAAGTTTCGGCCGTGGGACTTGTTGGGGACATCGATCGCGGCCAGCGCCGCAATTCGGTGTTCGGGTTCCCCCTGGCCGTGATCTACAAGTTCTTCGACGACCAGGGGAACTACCTCGCGGCGATCCTCACCTTCTACGCCTTCCTCTCGATCTTCCCGCTGCTGCTGCTCGCCACCTCGATCCTCGGCTTCATCCTGGAGGGCAACCCGACGCTGCAGAAGCAGGTGCTCGACTCGGCCCTCGCGCAGTTCCCGATCATCGGCGACGCGCTCGGCCGCCCCGACGGCCTGCAGGGATCGACCGGCGGCATCATCGTCGGCTCGCTGACGGCGCTCTACGGTGCACTCGGCCTCGGGCTGGCCCTGCAGAACGTGCAGTCCGCCGCCTGGGCGGTGCCGCGCAACAGCCGCCCGCACCCCGTGATGACCCGGGTCAACAGCCTGTTCATCCTGGCTGCGGCCGGCACCACCATCTTCGCGATCTCGGTCGGCTCCGCCATCCTCACCGAGACCCGGCTCGTCGGTGAGCTGTCCCAGCACACCTGGTTCCACTGGCTGGTGCGCCTGCTGACGATGCTCATCGTCGGCTTCGCGATGACCGTCCTGCTCCGGATGGCAGCCGCCCGGGCGATCCGCGCCAACGTGGTCCGGGCCGCCCCCGGCGGCTACACGATCGCCGCGCTGTGGCAGCTGCTGCAGTGGGTCGGGACCGTCTACGTCACCAACGTCGTCGCCAGCGCCGACCGCAACAGCATGACCGAGACCTTCGGCGTCGTCCTGGGCCTGATGGGCCTGCTGTACATCGGCGCCGTCATGGGCGTCCTCGGCATCGAGGTCAACGTCGTCCTCGCCCGCCGGCTCTGGCCGCGCGCCCTGCTCACCCCGTTCACCGACCAGGTCGATCTGACGGAGGCCGACCGCCGGGCCTACGCGATGTACGCCCAGATGCAGCGCCACAAGGGCTTCGAGACCGTCGCTGTCCGCTTCGACGGCCGCGACGGCGACAGCCACGAGATCCTGCTCGACCCGAAGACCGAAGAGATCATCAAGCAGCACATCCCCGGTTCCCCGCCCCGTCCCGAGGCGGCGGACGAGCCGACGATGCCGATCAACCTGCCGCCGTCCATCTGACTGTTGGCGGTCGGCCACGGCGGCGCGGATCAGTCGGCGAGCAACAGCTCCCGCAGCCGCGCGATGACGGAGTCGTCGAGCCCCAGCCCTTCGCGGAGGTACGACGACCGGTCGCCGTACAGCTCCTCGACGGCTGTCCAGGCGGCATTGAGGTACTCCATGTCCACGATCAACGTGGGCTCGTAGACGTCGAGCAGGTCGGGGCCGCCGTGGAGCTCGATCTCGGCCTCGACCCGCGCGCGGCTCGCGGCGGTCAGGGCATTGGTGAGCAGGTAGTCGCTCGCGATCGTGGGGTCGTCGACACCGGCGACATGGAGCAGCAGGGCGGCGACCCAGCCGGTGCGGTCCTTGCCCTGGGAGCAGTGGAAGAGCTGCGGGCCGCCGGTGGCGAGCTGGCGCAGCACGCCGCCGAACGCCGTACGGCAGTGCTGCTCGACGACGAAGCCGCGGTAGACCTCGTCCATCAGGGCGATCGCCTCGGCACGGGTCGAGAGGGTGGAGAGGCGCTCGATCGGGATGCCGATCGCGTCGAAGTGCAGGGGCTCGGCGCCGGGGACGACCGGGTCGGGGTGGAGCGCGATCTCGACGTCCGAGCGCAGGTCGAGGATGGCGCGCAGGCCGAGGTCGGCGATCGTGGTGTGGTCCTCCTCCGCGAGCCGCAGGTCGTTCGAGCGGAAGAACACGCCCGTACGCACCCGGCCGCCGTCGCGGGTCGGGTAGCCCGGGCCGGCGACGTCGCGGAAGTTGTCGACCGACGCCAGGCGGAGGAGCTCGCGCTCCTCGTCACCGGGCGCGGGCACGGGGCGCTCGCTCATGGATCCGACGCTACCGGGGCGCCGTTGGCCCTAGAGTCCCGCCCATGACCGACGACGCCCTGAGCGAATTCGAGACCGGCACCTTCACCGCGGACGGCGTCACGCATCCGCTCTACCGATCGGGCACCGGTCCCGCGGTGATCGTGATCGCAGAGATCCCGGGGATCACGCCCAAGGTCGCCGACTTCGCGCGGCGGGTCCGCGACGAGGGCTTCTCGGTGATCATGCCCAGCCTCTTCGGTGCCCCGGGCGGGGACCCCAACGCCGGCGTGCTGGGCGCGGTGGCCATGACGACCAAGGCGCTCGGCCGCGTGTGCGTCAGCCGCGAGTTCAGCCTGTTCGCGACGGGCCGGACGTCGCCCGTGGTGACCTGGCTGCGGGCCCTTGCCGAGCACGAGCACGAGCGCTGCGGCGGCCCGGGCGTCGGTGCGGTCGGGATGTGCCTGACCGGTGGCTTCGCCCTGGCGATGGCCACCGACGAACGGCTCCTCGCGCCCGTCCTCTCCCAGCCCTCGCTCCCGATCTCGCCGAGGGGACGGCGCAGCATCGACATCTCCGACGAGGACCTGGCGATCGTCAAGGACCGTTGTGCGGCCGGCCTGCAGGTGATGGGGCTCCGGTTCCGCAGCGACAAGCTCGTCCCGGACAGCCGCTTCGCATTCCTGCGTGAACAGCTCGGCGACGCGTTCGTCGGGGTCGAGCTGGACGACGAGGACGCCAACCCGGACGGCCTGCTGCCGCCGCACTCGGTGCTGACCGAGCACCTGATCGACGAGCCCGGCAGCCGCACCCGGCAAGCCCTCGACGACGTACTCGCCCTGTTCCGGTCGAAGCTGCTCGTCCCGACCAGGTAGCGCGAGTTGGGGTTTGTCACCGTCGAGTTGTGACTTGTCGACGGCGCTGCCGTCCACAAACCCCAACTCGCGGGTGACAAACCCCAAGTCGCGGGTGACAAACCCCAACTCGCGCTACTTCGGCGGGAGGGGGAAGAACGAGGACGTACGGGATGCGTACTCGACGTACGCCGGGCGCTGCATCATCGTCTGCTCCAGCAGCTTCACGCCGGTGACCGAGACGAGGAACCAGGTCATCGCCACGGGTGCGATCAGGGTGGCGAGTCCGGCGACCCAGCCCGACGCGAGGCCGCCGGCCAGCCACACCCCCCACCACACGCAGGCGTCGCCGAAGTAGTTCGGGTGGCGCGTGTAGCGCCACAACCTGCTGTCCAGCACCGCAGGGCGCGACTCTCGCGGCAGCGACTTGTAGGCCGCGAGCTGGGCGTCGCCGACGGACTCGAAGACCAGACCGACCAGCCACACGACTCCGCCGACGGCGACCAGGGGCCAGCACCAGACGTCGCTCACGACGCCGACGGCGACCGGCAACGCGATCACTGCCATGACGGCGCCCTGCACGCCGAAGACCTTGCGTACGGCGACGCCCATTCCGACCTCGGAGAGCGGGCCGCCGAGCACGGCCAGGTAGCGAGGATCCTCGCCGTGGTCGGGGGCACTGCTGCGGCGGTGGATGTGCCATCCCAGCCGCAGCCCCCACACACCCACGATCACGACGAGGACGCCGGTGCGGAGTCCCTCGCCCGCACCGACCGCGGTCGCCACCAGCGCGCACGCGGCGGCGATCACGACGAAGCCCAGTCCCCAGGCGACGTCCACGACCACCACGCGACCCTGGCGACGCGCAACGAGCGCCGTCACGGTCATCACGGCCACGGCGGCCAGGACCGCCGCACCGAGGGACAGGGCCACCTGTACCGGTTCGGCCATCACCAGCTCCGCGTCCAGGGCAGCGAGTGGTCCGCGCCGGGACGCACCATGAGCATCTGGTCGACGCCCATCCGGCCGTCGCGGAACGCCATCGAGCCGCCCACGAGGTAGAGCCGCCACACGCGCACGAGCTCCTCGCCGACGAGGGCGGTGATGGCATCGACATTGGCCTCGAAGCGGTCCAGCCAGCCCGCGACGGTCAGCACGTAGTGCTCGCGCAGGGCCTGCACGTCACGCATCTCCAGGCCTGCTTCCTCGAGCAGCGCGACCGTTGCACCGACCGGCCGCATGTACATGTCCGGCGCGATGAAGGACTCGATGAACGGACCGCCGCCGGGCCAGCGGCCGGTGCGCGACATCTGCTGCACGAGCACCCGCCCACCCGGTCGTACGGCGTCGTGGAGCACCTTCGCGTACGTCGGGTAGTTCTTCTCGCCGACGTGCTCGCCCATCTCCAGGGAGGCGACGGCGTCGTACTCCGCACCCGGCAGGGGTACGGCGTCGCGGTAGTCGCAGAGCTGGAACTCGACGCGGTCCGACAGGCCCCGGCGGCGGGCTGCCGCTTCGGCGAAGCGCTTCTGCTCCGCCGAGATGGTCACGCCGACCACGCGCGCACCGAACTGCTCGGCCGCGTGCAGGGACAGCGAGCCCCAGCCACAGCCGACGTCGAGCAGGCGCATGCCGGGCTCGAGGCCGAGCTTGCGGCAGACCAGGTCCAGCTTGGCGTTCTGCGCTTCCTCGAGGGACGCGGCGGGCGAGGGGTGGTAGCCGCTGGAGTAGGCCATCGTCTGCTCGTCGAGGATCAGCGAGTAGAACTCGGCGGTCGTGTCGTAGTGGTGGCTGATCGCCTTCCGGTCGCGCCCCTTGCTGTGCAGGCGCCCACCCAGCTGGGCCTGGGTGGCGGGTGGTGCGGGTGGGCGACCGAGCAGGTCCAGTCCGATGGCGGTCCGGATCGCGCCCGCGATCGCCTTCAGCGACGGACGCTTCCCGCTGAGACCGCGTTCGGCGGCGACCGCGAAGGCGTGGGTCAGGGCGGCGTCGAGATCACCGTGGACCTCGAGCTCGCCGGTGACGTAGGCCTGCGCCGCACCGAGCTCGCCCGGGTGCCAGAGCAGGCGCCGCAGGGCGTCGGGAGAACGCAGCTCGACGACCGGGCCCTCCTCGGGCCCGGCCGCAGAGCCGTCCCATGCGATGAGGCGCACGGGCAGATCACCGCCGATGAACGGGCGGAGCGCTTCGGCCAGCCGGGAGGCGACGCCCCCCGGCATCGCCTCCCGCTGGGTATTTCCGGTGGTGGTCACGGTGCTCATCACGCCTCCCGAGCGAAGGTGAGCTGGTGGTCGTCGATGTAGCCGGCGGCGAAGCCCGCGCGGCAGTACTCGAGGTAGAAGTGCCACATCCGGCCGAAGGTCTCGTCGAACCCCAGGTCGGCCACGGCCTGCCGGGACGCGACGAACGCGTCGTCCCACAGCTGCAGGGTCCGGGCGTAGTGCGCGCCGATCGGCAACGTGTCGACGACCCGCAACCGGGTGTGCCTGCCGACGGTCTCCTCGATCGCCTGGACCGACGGCAGGGCACCGCCGGGGAAGATGTACTTGGTGATGAAGGTGTGGGTCGAGCGGGTCGCGAGCATCCGGTCGTGGGGCATCGTGATCGCCTGGATCGCGACGCGTCCTCCGGGGGCGAGCACGTGGTCAAGGGTGCTGAAGTACGTCGGCCAGTACTGCCAGCCGACGGCCTCGATCATCTCGACCGACACCACGGCGTCGTACGCACCGGCGGGCTCGTCGAGCAGCGCGCGGTAGTCGCACAGGTCGACCTGCACGTCGTGGGCGTGCCCGGCGGCGGCGATCCGCTCGCGCGCCAGGGCCTGCTGCTCGACCGACAGCGTGATGCTCCGGACCAGCGCACCCCGGGCGGCGGCGCGGATCGCCAGCTCGCCCCAACCGGTGCCGATCTCGAGGAGCCGGGTGCCCTGGGTGACGCCGGCCTGGTCGAGCAGCCGGTCGATCTTGCGGTGCTGGGCCTCGACGTGGTGCTCGGCCGTTGCCGTGGCCGGGTCCTCGAACAGTGCGCTGGAGTAGGAGAGCGTCGGGTCGAGGAACGCCGCGAACAGGTCGTTGGACAGGTCGTAGTGGTGCGCGACGTTGCTCTGCGTGTTCTCGCGGGTGCCGCGCTGGGTGCGGGGAATCCTGGTGACGACCAGCGAGCGCAGCCGCTGCAGGCTCGGCGGCACCAGCGACGGCAGCTCCGCCGCCAGCACGGTGAGGAAGTCCCCGAGGACGCCGTCGCCGGGCGTGCCGTCCTCGCACCACGCGCCCGTCATGTACGCCTCGCCGAACCCGATCAGCTGGTCACGGCCCAGGCGTGCGAAGAACTCGTCCGGACGTCGTACGACGATCGCGGGACCGCCGCGGCCCAGCTGCTCGATCGTCCCGTCGCCGCGGTGCAGGTGCACCGTCACGTCGAGCCGGGAGACGGCCGAGCGGAACAGGCGCCGGGCGATCCGGGCCGAGAAGCCTCCACTCGGAGCAGGGTCGAGGTCCGGCCACGCCAGGAGCTGGGGAGCGGTGGTCTGGGTCATCGGAGAACGCCTTCCTCGGTCGGAGCGGGATCGGGCTCGTGCAGCGGTCGCGGATGGACGGGAACCCGACGCGCCCACAGCGCGATGCCGTGCACCCGGATCAGGGCGGCCCCACGCAGGCCGGACAGCGGCAGCAACGGAGCGACCCCCGGCTCACCGGTGAGGCCGGCGTCGAACCGGGACCCGGCGTCGGTGTGCAGGGTGATCCCGAGCCGGATCGCCCCGGTGACCGGGTCGGGCGGGGGCGCGAGGACGTCGTAGTGGCCGTCGGTGCCGTGGAACGGCGACACGTACATCGCCTTGTCCACGCGGCCGCGGCCGTCCTCGTCGGTGTCGAGCAGGTAGGCGTGCCGGTCGCCGTACGTGTTGTGCACCTCGACGACGGTGGCTGCGGGCCGACCGTTTCCATGCTCATCGGCCCAGCACCAGTGGACCGAGATCGGATTGAAACAGTGTCCGAACGCACGGGGCTGACTTGCCATCAGCGCGCGGCCGGCCCGCAGGTCGAGGTCGTGTCGGGCGAGGAAGCGGTCCAGCCCCTCGCGCACCGACACGGTGTCGCCGTCGAAGTGGTCCCGGCCCAGGAAGCGGCCGTGCGCGCCGTCGATGCTCCCTCGTTCCGAGACCTGGTCGAGGTCGACGACGTACAGGTGGGACTTCAGCCGGAAGCTGTTCCTGAGCGGCTCGCGGCGCTTGTGGACCAGGACGGTGTCGTACGACGTCGCGGGCGCCTTGGTCTCGAGGCTCGTCGCTGACGCTCCTCGCACCTCAACCAGCGACGCAACCCCGGTGGTTGAGGTGCGAGCGCCAGCGAGCCCACCGGTGGTTGAGGTGCGAGCGCCAGCGAGCCTCGAAACCTCCGGCCACGACAACCCCAGCCGCTCGACGGCCCGCAACCCCGACCGCGCACCGTCCTCGTGGAACCCCCACCCGTGGTACGCCCCGGCGAAGACCAGCCGGTCCGAGTCGATCTCGGGCAACCGGGACCGAGCCGCGACGGAGGTCGGCGTGTAGAGCGGGTGCTCGTACTCGCGACGCACCAGCACGGTCGCCGGGTCCACGACGTCCTCGCCACCGAGGGTGACCAGGTAGTGCGTCGCGGTGTCGAGCCGCTGCAGGCGGGTCAGGTCATAGGTCACCTGCACGCTGTCGTTCGCGGTCGTCGGGCGGCGGAAGTTCCACGACGCCCATGCATCGCGCGCAGCGGGCATCACGCTCGTGTCCGTGTGCAGCAGCGCCGTGTTGTGGACGTAGGGGAGCGCGTCGAGGAGCTCGCGTTGCAGTGGCGTCGGGTCGTCCAGCATCGTCAGCGCCTGGTGCGGGTGCGTGGCGAGCACGACGGCGTCGTACTCCTCACGACCGGCGCCGGTGGTGGTGACCTCGACCCCGTGCGGCGTCTCGCGGACGGCCACGACGGGCGTCCCGGTGCGGATGTCGCCGCCCGTCGCACGGACCGCGGCGGCCAGCCGGTCGACGTACGCCCGCGAACCTCCGGTGACGGTGCGCCAGGTGGGCGACCCGAACACCTGCAACATGCCGTGGTGCTGGAGGAAGGCGAACAGGTACGCCGCCGGGTAGTCCCGTGCGGTGTCGGGGTCGCACGACCACACGGCTGCCACGAGGGGCTCCATGAAGTGGCGACGGAAGTACGGCGAGAACCGGCCCTGGTCGAGGAATTCGGCGAGCGTGGTCAGGTCCCCGGTCGGTCGCGACGGGTCGTCCTGGCGGTCCAGCAGGCGCCGCGCCTGGCGGTGGAAGCGCGGGATCTCGCCGAGCATCTTCAGGTAGCGCGGGTGCCTCTGGTTGCCGGCACCGTCCGGGAACAGCCCGCGTCGGCCGAGGGCGCCGGCCCATTCCAGGCCGGTCCCCTCGTCGCTGATCGACATCGACATCTCGGAGGCCTGGGTCGGCACGCCCAGCTCGTCGAAGATCCGGATCAGCACCGGATAGGTACGACGGTTGTGGACGATGAAGCCGCTGTCGATCGCGAGCTCGCGGCCGGTGGGGTCGGTCACCCGGTGCGTGTCGGCGTGGCCGCCGAGGCGGGTGTCTGCCTCGAGCAGGGTCACGTGGACGCCTGCCTGACCCTGGTGGGAGCGTGAGGCGACGTAGGCGGCGGTGAGTCCGGCAATGCCGGAACCCACCACGGCGAGGCGCCGTGGTCGTTGCTGGTCCATCACGAATCCAGTGCGAAGACTGCGATGGGTTCGCTGGTCGGGCGTTCGGAGCCGCCGTCGGGCTCGACGGTGATCCCGACGCCGACTGCATCCGCGGGGTCACCGTCGAGCAGCACGGTGGCGTCACGAAGGTCCGGCATCAGGCCGGCCGGCTCCATCACCCCGGCAGGGGTCTGCAGCCAGAGCTGGTAGTCCTTGCCGGTCGGGGCGGCGCGCATGTTCTCGGTCTGGATCACGGCGCCGTGGAGCGAGCGGGACACGACGACCGTGGCCTCGGCTCCGTCGGGGAAGCGCTTCTCGACGCTCGTGGCGTCAGCTGCGGCCAGGACCTGCTCGGCGGTGGGCGGTCCGAGATCGGGCTGTGTCTCGTCGGCCCAGGGTCGGACGATCGCGCCACCAACGCCGGCGATGAGTACGGCGGCCGCGGCAACGAGCAACGGGATCCGGGCGCCGGGACGGCGGCGGCTGTCGAGCTGGACCACCGGTGCGACGGGCAGCGGAGGGAGCGGACGGATGTTCGTGATGTCGGAGAGGAGGCGGTCGCGGAGCGCGGCGGGCGGAGCCACGTCGTCGGTGCCGAGGACCGCAGCTGCCTCACGGAGGCTGTCGACCTCGTCGCGGCAGTCCGCGCACTGGCGGAGGTGGGCTTCGAAGCGGGCACGCTCGTCGGGCTCCAGGGCGTCGACGGCGTAGGCGCCGGAAAGTGCGTGCACGTCGTCTCCTCCGCTCGTGGGCTGGTAATCGGTCATCGTCCTACTCCGATGGTGTCGCGGAGCCTGATGAGGCCGTCGCGGATCCGGGTTTTTGCGGTCCCGACCGGTAGGTCGAGCAGGGCGGCCACTTCGGTGTGGGTGTAGCCGCCGAAGTAGGCCAGCTCGATCGCTTCGCGCTGGACTTCGGTCAGGTGGGCCAGGGCCGCCCGTACCCGGTGTGCCTCGAAGGAGGCGTGGGCGGCTTCGGCCGTGGTGTCGTGCTCGGGTGTGTGGTTGCGCTGTTCGTACTTCTCGTCCCGCCGGCTGGCAGCCTCCGCGCTGCGGACCCGGTCGACCGCCTTGCGGTGGGCGATGGTCATCAGCCAGGCCAGGGCACTGCCGCGCTCGGCGTCGTACCGACTGGACTGGCGCCAGACCTCGAGGAACACCTCCTGGGTGACCTCTTCGGACTGAGCCGGGTCCCGCACCACCCGCAGCACGAGTCCGTGGACTCGTGCTGCGGTGGCGTCGTAGACCGCTGCGAACGCTTCGGTGTCGCCTCGCGACGCCCGCTTGAGCAGCGCGCTGAGATCGGCGGTGCTGGAGTCAGCGCCGACCGACGCCCCCGCGAGGGGGACGCCGATCGGGTTGTCCTGGACCGGATCCATGAGGTGATCCTTGCGCTTTCAGGAGGTGGCTGACGAGGCTTTGATCAACTGACCTGGGTCACTTGACCCCGGTCAGCACCTTGTCGATGACGTAGACCGTGGCGTTGGCCGTGGGGACGTTGCCGCAGATGACGTTGGCGGTCACGGTGCCGTCGGTGACGGTCATGCCCGACTCGGCGTCGCCCTCGATCGTCAGCTTGTCGCCCGCGAGGGTCTCCTGGCTGCCGGCGATGGAGTCCTTGTCCTCGTTCGCGCCGACCACGTGGTGGGCGAGGATCTTGTAGAGCGTGCTCTCCTGGCCCTTCTCCTGGCCCTCCATGACCAGACCGTTGAGGTCGGCCTCGGGGATCTCGGCGAACGCACCGTCGAACGGCGCGAACACGGTCAGGGCCTCGGCACCGTTGAGGGTGTCGGCGAGGCCGTCGATCGAGGTCACGGCGGCGACCAGCGTCTTGAGGAGCGGGTTGTTGCTCGCAGCGGTGGCGACCGGGTCCTTGACCATGCCGTCGAACGAACCGGCACCCGAGGTGGGGACGTTCGCGCAACCGTCGCCGAATGTCTGGGCGCCGGCACCGTCAGCCTTGGCGCCGTCGGCACCGTCGGGGGTCTTGCTGGTGTTGTCGGTGCTGTCCGAGCCACTGGGCTCGTCCTCGCCGCACGCGGCCAGGGACACGGACAGGGCGAGGGCCGCGGCGGCGATCCCGGCGTTGCGGCGGAGGTTCTGGAGCTTCATGGTGGTGCCTTCCGTTGAGTCTGTTCGTGTTGGTGTTGCAGGTGATTCGGAGGTGCCGCCGATCCGGATTGGCCGGATCGGAAGATTTCTAGGAGACGTTGACGATCAGCTCGTGCAGCCCACTGGCGCCGTTCGGGAAGGGTTCGGCGCGTACGGCGACCTGGGCCTCGCCGTTGCCCGACATCGCCCGTACGGCGAGCCGGTGGGAGCCCTTCTTCGCGTCCCAGGGGTAGAACCACTGGCGCCAGTAGTTCTCGCCGCCGTCCGGGCCGAGGGTCGCGTCGACCCAGCCCCCGCCGTCGATGCGGACCTGGACGCCGGAGATGCCGTCGCGCTCCTGGGCCCACGCGACGCCGCCGATGACGACCTTGCCCGGGTCGAGGTTCGCCAGCGCCTTGGGCGTGTCGATGCGCGCGGAGATCTTGATGGGAGCGTCCGTCGCCCAGTCCCGGTCGGTCCAGTACGCCTTCTGGTCGTCGTACGTCGTCAGGGTGAGCCGGGTGAGCCACTTGGTGGCGCTGATGAAGCCGTAGAGGCCGGGGATGATCATCCGGACGGGGAAGCCGTGCTCACGCGGGAGCGGCTTGCCGTTCATGCCGACGACGATCATCGCGTCGCGCCCGTCGGTGGCGAGGTCGAGCGGCGTGCTGATCGTCATGCCGTCGAAGTCGGTGGACAGGATCTGGTCGGCCTTCGTGCCGACGCCGGCCAGGTCGAGGACGTCCTGGAGCGGGACGCCGAGCCAGCGGGCGCTGCCGATGTAGGGGCCGCCGACGCTGTTGGAGACGCACGTGAGGGTGATGTTGCGCTCGATCATCGGCATCGCGAGGAGCTCGTCGAAGGTGATCGTGAGCTTCTTGTCCACGTCGCCGTCGACGGTCAGGGTCCAGTCGTCGGCGCCCACGATGGGGGTGTCGAGGCGGGTGTCGACCCGGTAGAAGTCCTTGATCGGCGTCTCGAACGGCGTGATCCCGGGGACCTGGTCGTCGAGGCCGCGCGGCAGCGGCGGCGCGGGGCTCGCCGCCGTCGGGAGGTCGACGTCCTCGGGGCGCAGGCGCAGCTTGTTGATCACGCGACCGGCCACGCCACCAACGGCGGCGATCGCGGTCAGGGCGCCGATGCCGATCAGCACGCCGCGGCGTCCGGTGGAGCTCTCGCCCGTGGCGTCAGGGGCGGTGACCTTGTGCTGCTGGCGGGCCAGGAACGCGAGGGCGAGCGGGGCGGTGACCGCGGCGACGACGCTCGGGAGCAGGTCGAGCGCCCGGGCCTCGGGACGGCTCAGGACGGCAACAGCAGCAATACCGACGAGGACGACGAGCAGGCTGGCCCCCCAGGCCAGCCTCCGTCGCGCGAGCACACCGGCGACGGCCGCGAGGACCAGTACGCCATCGAGGACCGAGCCGACCAGGATGACCTTGTCGGCGCTGCCGAAGTTCCGGATCGCCCATTCCTTCATCGGCGTCGGCGTCAGGTCGATGACGGCGGAGCCGACCGCGAGGACGGGCGAGGACGCCGGGTCGGTGAGGGCCGCGACGGCGTGCGCGAGTCCGATACCGACCAGGGTCGCGAGGACGCCGTACCAGGGCCACAGCAGTCGCAGCTTCATGCGAGTGCTTCGGAGCCGACGGCTCAGCGGATGGGTCGGCCCTACGAAGCAGGGGTGGCGATGTGGAACAACGCATCGCCGGCGTTGACGATCGGCGCCCGGGTCAGCCCGATCACGATGCCCGCCCGGTCGGCGTGCACGAGGCGGACCCGGCGACCGAACGTGTCGGAAAGGCCGCCGAGACGACGGCCGACCTCGACGTACTCACCGAGGCCGACCTCGAGGTGCAGGATCCCGGTGCCGCGGGCGCGGACCCAGCCGCTGCCGCGCGCCTCCACGGGTGTGGGCACGGGATCGATCGCCCCGACGACCTCGGCGAGGTCCGCCGTCGTGGGGTCGATCATGTCCAGCGAGGTCAGCACGCGTCGTACGCCTTCGACGCCGACGGCGATCGGCTCCTCGTCGAAGCGCATCACCTCACCGGCTTCGTAGAGCAGCACGATGGCGCCGCGGTCCCGGGCGGCCTGGCGCAACGAACCGTCGCGCAGCTTCGCGTGCAGCATCACGGGGGCGCCGAAGGCCTGGGCCAGCTCGCGGGTGCGGGGGTCGTCGAGGTCCGCGCGGATCTGGGGGAGGTTCTCGCGGCGGTCGGCGGCGGTGTGCAGGTCGATGCCGACGTCGCACTTGCTGACCACCTCGGTCATGAACAGGTGCGCGATCCGGCTCGCCAGCGACCCGCGGGACGACCCGGGGAACGACCGGTTGAGGTCGCGACGGTCCGGCAGGTAGCGGTCGCCGGTCATGAAGCCGAGGACGTTGACGACGGGTACGGCGAGCAGGGTGCCGCGCAGCGTCTTCGCCGACAGGGGCGCGAGGGCCCGCCGGATCACCTCGACACCGAGCACCTCGTCGCCGTGGATCGCGGCATTCACCCAGACGGTGGGGCCGGGTTCGCGGCCGTGGATCACGCGGACGGGCAGGCTGACGTCACCGCCTGTCACGAGACGCGTGATCGGGAGCTCGACCTCCTTGGACGAGCCGGCGCGCACCCGGACGTTGCCGATCGCAAAGGACTCACGCGCCACTGCTGACCCCCCGGTTCCTGCGGCGTACGCGCCGTGTGGGTCGACCGCCGAGGTACGAGTGGCTGGCGTCGACGACGAAGCCCTGGCGGAGTGCCTCGCGCCCGATCAACAGCCGGAAGCCCATTTCGTCACGACGGGTCAGGGTGATCTCGGTGGTGATCTTGCGACCCACGAGCTTGAGGTCGGTCAGGATGACGATCCGTTCCTGGGCGTGGCCGGTGGAGCTGCGGACGACACGCCGGTCGTGCACCGGGCACTCGACGAAGACGGCGTCCTCGGCGGAGCGTTGCCACGGGTGCACCGAGAACCGGACCCATTCGGCGCCGTCCTGCTCGAACTCGGTGAGGTCGAAGGCGTGCAGCGCCGACGTGCGGGCGCCGGTGTCCAGCTTGGCCTTCACGTTGTTGACGCCCAGACCGGGAAGACGAACCCACTCTCGCCAGCCGGCAGTGACCTGCGGGCTGCTTGAATGGGGTCTCACCACGCTCGCATCCACACGGCCATCCAATCAGGTCGGGAAACAAGCAGGTCGATCATGAAGCTCGCCATCCTTTCGCGCGCCCCGCGGTCCTACAGCACGCAGCGCCTCCGTACGGCGGCGCTCGACCGTGGGCACGACGTCAAGGTCCTCAACACGCTCCGGTTCGCGATCGACCTCTCGGGCGAGGATCCGGACCTGCAGTTCCGGGGTCGCCAGCTGTCGGACTACGACGCGGTCCTGCCGCGGATCGGCAACTCGATCACGTACTTCGGTACTGCCGTCGTACGACAGTTCGAGCAGATGGACGTCTACACGCCCAACACCGCGAACGGCATCGGCAACTCCCGCGACAAGCTGCGGGCCTCGCAGATCCTGTCGCGCCACAACATCGGCATGCCCGCGACGACCTTCGTCTGGGACCGCGCCGACGTGATCCCCGCGATCGAACGGGTGGGTGGCGCGCCGGTCGTGATCAAGCTCCTCGAGGGCACCCAGGGCATCGGCGTGATCCTCGCGCCCACGCTGAAGGTCGCCGAGGCGATCATCGAGACGCTCCAGTCCACGCGTCAGCAGGTGCTGATCCAGCGCTTCGTCAAGGAGAGCAGGGGTCGCGACATCCGCGCCCTCGTCGTCGGTGACCGGGTCGTCGCTGCGATGCGGCGGGTCGCACAGGGTGACGAGTTCCGGTCCAACGTCCACCGCGGCGGCACCGTCGAACGCGTCGACCTCGACCCGGCCTACGAGCAGGTCGCGGTGCGCGCCGCGCAGATCATGGGCCTCAAGGTCGCCGGTGTCGACATGCTCGAGGGTGACGACGGCCCGCTGGTCATGGAGGTCAACTCGTCCCCGGGCCTCGAGGGCATCGAGATGGCCACCAAGCTCGACGTCGCCGGCGCGATCATCGACTACATCGACAACCAGGTCGCCTTCCCGCAGATCGACGTGCGTGAACGGTTGTCGGTCTCCACGGGGTACGGCGTCGCGGAGATCGTCGTCCACGGCGACGCGGACCTCGTGGGCAAGACCCTCGGTGACTCCGGCCTGCGCGAGCTCGACGTCACCGTCCTGACCCTGCACCGCGGCACGACCGTGATCCCGAACCCGTTCGACCGCCACGTGCTCGAGCCCGACGACCGCCTGCTCTGCTTCGGCAAGCTCGAGGAGATGCGCTCGATGATCCCCGCGCGTCCGAAGCGCCGGGCCCGGGTCAAGAAGCTGCCGAAGCAGCCGATCCACACCGACGCCTGAGCCGGTCCGTAGGTCGAGGCGGTCACTCTGGGACCGCGACCCGTTGGTCGAGGAGGTTGCGCAGCAACCGTCTCGAGACCACTCGGGCCGGTGGTTGAGGTGCGAGGAGCGCCAGCGACGAGCCTCGAAACCCCGCACCGTCCACCAACTCCCCACAAGCACCATCAGGGCTTTCCTCTGTCCACAGACAGGTTTGCGCTGCTTCGTTGTGTCGGTGCTGGGTGATCCAATACATGTATGGAACTCGGAACCCAGCCCTCCTCGACGGCCGAGATCCTGCCGCGCGTCGGCGCCCGGGTTCGCCGTCGCCAGGCAGAGCTGGTCGACGAGTGGATCGACGTCGTCGCCTGGGCCCAGGACAACGTCGTGACCACTGTCGAGGGTGCGGCCACGCTGGTCGAGGGCGTGATCGACACCGGTGTCCCGATCGCCGGCGACGGCGCGCCGCTCGTCAGTGAGTTCAACCTGATGGAACTCATCGCCGTCCTCGGCAGGAGCCCGGATGGTGGTCGTGGATACGTGGGGCGGATCATCGAGTGCGCCTGGCGCCTGCCCGGCGTCTACGCCGCTGTGGTCGAGGGCAGGTTGGAGCCGTGGCGTGCCGAACGGATCGCGGACCTCACCCGGTCGCTCAACGCTGACGCCGCAGCGTTCGTGGACCGGCAACTCGCTGCCGTCGGGGGCGTGGGTTGGGCCCAGCTCGAACGCCTCGTCACTGAAGCGGTGATCCGGTTCGACCCCGACCGCGCCGAGCAAGAGCGGCAAGCCGCCGCCGACCGACGGCGGGTGTACTTCGACGACGTGGACGGGAACGGGCAGGTCGAGTCCCACGCGATCCTGGACGCCGCGGATGCGCATGACTTCGACCAGGCCCTGTCCCGCCGTGCCAAGCTCCGCGGACAACTCGGCGACACCGACTCCTTCGACGTGCGCCGCGCCAAGTCCGTCGGCGACATCGCCCGCCATGACCTCGGCCTTGACCTGCTGTTCGCCGACGAAGAGACCGGTGAAGTGATCGCCACGGTCCCCGGTCGCAAGGTCGTCCTCAACGTCCACATCACCGACACCGCCCTCAACACGGACGAGGCCGGGAACCCGTTCGCGAACCCCGTAGGCAGGTGGGACGAAGGCCGTGCGCCGGTCAGCGTCGCGCAGATCAAGGAATGGCTCCAGGCACCCAACACGACCGTGATCGTGCGTCCGGTGATCGACCTCGCCGACTGTGTCCCGGTCGATTCCTACGAGATCCCTGATCGCCTCCGTCGGCGGGTCGAGCTCCGCGACCATTCGTGCCGGTTCCCCGGCTGCCCGAAACAGGCCACCGCCTGCGACCTCGACCACGCGACACCCCACGGGCAAGGTGGCGCGACCTGTCCCTGCAACCTCGTCCCGCTGTGTCGGCGACATCACCGCGCCAAGACCTTCAGCAGTTGGAGGTACGTGATCGTCCTGCCCGGTCACTACCTGTGGACCAGCCCGCACGGCCACCACTTCCTCGTCGGACCCGACGGCACCAGAGCACTCGACCCACCCCGCTCACCCGCCACCCACTAGCCACCCCGCCCCGCACCCCGCCCGCCAGCGGGGCCAGCGGCATGTCGGGGCGAGGCCGTGAGACCTCACTGTCTGATCACATCTGGCGCGTTCGGGGCGTCGACCTGCGGAACGCTTCCCTCATCGGGCTCCGCCTTCGGCGGCAGTGCGGTCCTCGTTGTGACCGGTGGTCTCGGGTGCACGGCGGCGGCTACGTCGCCGAGCTCGGAAGTACCAGACCACGTAGGCAAGGCACCCCACATCGGCGACCAGAATGTACAACCAGTCTTTGCTGTCCGGAGAGTAGACCGACTCGTCACCGGCGACGCCCTTCTGGGCCCGAACCTTGTCGCCGGCTCTCTCGACGTCCTCGCCTGAGAAGTATGCGTGTTTGTCGAGTATCTGGCCGTCGTCACTCTCGAAAGTTCCGGTCCAGTGGCAGGCGTAGCGGTCGCAGTCTCTGTCCACCGCGGTGAAAGTGCCGGGGGTGCCTTCGTTCTTACTGGCGGCGATGGCGAACGGGACGGCGACGACGCTGGCCGCCAGCGCGACAAGGCACAGAAGCAGCAGGAAGAAGGCGTCAGCGTCTGGCTCTCGTCGCACAGCGACAGTATTCCGTTCTCGTGGCAGGCAAGCTCCCGGTTCGCAGCTCCAGCTGCCGCGCATGGCGCGTCATTGAGAACTGTGAGGACGATCTCGGCGGCGGCGGATGAGCAACGCCCACCCGGGACAGACCAACAGCCAGTACGGGATCGAGACGAGTGCAACCACTCGCTCTGACAGCGGGTCGCTCACCGTTCCGCTCAGGTTTGCTGCGAGGAGCGCGACCGCCAGGAGCAAGATCCAACCCAGGATGAACCGGCCGACGGACACAGGCCCGCCGGCGATGTCCCACAGCAGTTCCTCATACCAGTTGCCGGGCTTCACCTCGCCCTCCGGTTCCATCTGCACATGGTCCCATCCCACAATCGACCTCAACGCGGGCCGGCATGCCCGACACTGACGTCGTGAACCCAAAGTTCCGGACGTGGGCAACGGCCGCCGTCGTGTTCCTGATCAGTGCCCTGCTGAACCTGGCCGCCCTGGCGTTCATCGCAACGCGCGAGCCCGGCCTGCTCAACGAGGACAGTCTCTGGATCTACCTGGTTCCCGTGCCCATCGTGGTCACGACCGCAGCGGCATGGATGGTCTTTCGGCGTTGGGGCCTGCTGCTCGGACGAGCAGTCTTCGGCGGGGCCGTCCTCGACTTCACGGCGATTGTCATGTCGACATTCCTGGTCATGAGCACGCTCACCGGATAGGGGGTAGCGGGTCTGCGGCGGCCTGCCCCGGGTTTCGAGGCTCGCTGCGCTCGCACCTCAACCACCGGGCGAGCGGTGCGGCAGGATGACCGCATGACTGACGCACCCGCCGAGCTGGTCCACCTCGATGTCGCTGACGCCGTCGCCACGATCACCCTCGACTCGCCGCACAACCGCAACGCGCTGTCGAGGCAGCTGATCACCGAGCTGACCGGCCACCTGAGCACGGCCGACGCAGCCGACGACGTCCGTGTCGTCGTACTGAAGTCGTCGGGCCGGGTGTTCTGCTCGGGTGCCGACCTCGCGGCAGCGGCGACGACGCCGATGCAGGAGGGTGCGCGGGCCATCGTCGCGCTGCAGCGCCAGATCGTCGCGTTGTCGAAGCCGGTCGTCGTGGTCGTCGAGGGCGCGGCCCGGGCCGGCGGGATCGGCATCGTCGCGGCCGCGGACGTGGCGATAGTGGCCGAGGACGCCACCTTCGCGCTGACCGAGGTGAAGCTCGGCCTGACGCCTGCGGTCATCTCGCTGACGGTGCTGCCGCGGATGACGTCACGGGGTGCCGCGCTGACGGCCCTGGGCGGCGAGGTCTTCACGGGGGCGCAGGCCGTCGAGCACGGCCTGGCCACGCTCGCCGTACCCGCCGCCGACCTGCAGGCGAAGGTCGACGAGGTCGCCGGCCAGATCGCCACGGGTGCCGCCCAGGGCCTTCGTGAGACCAAGCAGCTGCTGGGCGCCGACCTGCTGGCGCACATCGACGCCAAGGGCGAGGAGCTCGTCGAGCTCAGCGCGCGCCTGTTCGGTTCCGACGAGGCACGCGAGGCGATGACGGCCTTCCTGACCCGCAAGAAGGGCTAGAGCGAGGCCACCAGGGTCGCGGCGTCGGCCGTCGCGCCGCGGATCAGGCCGAGGCCGTCCGCATCCCCGACCAGGTGTACGTCGACGCCGGGCAGCGCAGCGACCAGGGCGTCCCGGACGGACCGGTCGGCGACGACCTCTCCGACCAGGACGACCGCGTCGGCCGGGAGCTCACGGGTCGTGCCGTTCGCCGGCGTGTGGCGGACCCCCGTGGCGGTGATCTCCTCCACGGAGCAGCCCGCGTGCACGGTCACGCCCAGCCGGTCGAGCCGGTCCATGTGCTCGGCACGACGCTTCGGCCCGAACTCGGGCGCGATCTCTTCTCCGGGGCACAGCAAGGCGACCAGCTTCCCGGCGCGGGCCAGGGACTCGCACCACTCGACCGCCGCCATCCGTGCGCCGACCACGACCACGCGTCGGCCTTCGGGGATCGCGGTGGTGTCCAGCCCGTGCCGCACGTGCGGCAGGTCGTCCCCCGTCACCCGCGGTACGACGACCCGGCCGCCCGTGGCGACCACGACGACGTCGGGCGACAGTGCCGTGACCGTCGCGGGGTCGGCCGCCGCACCCAGCCGGACCTCGACGGCGGAACCAGCGACCTCCGCACGGATCCAGTCCAGGTAGGGCTTGTTCCCGGTGTGCACCGCGGCCGCGTCGACGAGTGCGCCACCCAGTCGGGGACTCGCTTCGAGAAGCGTGACCCGGTGTCCGACACTCGCGGCGAGGCGTGCGCTCTCCATCCCGGCCGGCCCGCCGCCGACGACCACCACGCGTCGCGGCCGGTCGGAGACCATCGGCAGCACCCGGTCCAGGTCGTGCCCGGTGAAGGGGTTCACGGCGCACTCGGTGGCCAGCTTCTCCTCCAGGGTGTCGATGCAGTTCTCGCAGGAGATGCAGTGCCGGACCCGGTCGGGCCCGCCGCCCCAGCCGGCGAGCTTGCGTGGCAGGTCCGGATCGGCCAGCAGCGGTCGTCCCATCGCGACGAAGTCGGCCCGGCCGTCGGCGAGGACCTGTTCGGCCAGGCCCGGGTCGTGCAGCCGGCCGACCGCAATGACCGGCACGTCGACGACTTCCCGCACGGCAGCGGCCGCGCCCACGTTGAGGCCGGGACCGGAGTCGGCACCGTTCACCATCCCCGTCACCAGTCGGTCGATCACGCCGCCGCTGACGTGGAACGCGTCGACGCCGGCCTGCACCAGCAGCGGCGCCATCGACGCGGTGTCGTGGATCGGTCGTCCGCCGGCGACGCGTTCGTAGCCGGAGATCCGCAGCGTGATCGGGAAGTCCGTGCCGACCTCGCCACGGATCGCCGCGAGCGCCTCGAGCACCACCCGGATCCGTCCCTCCATCGAGCTGCCGCGGTAGCGGTCGCCCCGCCGGTTGCGCTGCGGTGCCAGGAAGGAGCCCAGGAACATGTACCCGTGCGCGGCGTGCAGCTCGAGGCCGTCGTACCCGGCTTCGCGGACGCGGACCACCGCCGCGCGGTACTGGTCGAGGATCGCCGCGATCTGCTCCTTGCCGGCCTCCGCGGAGGGCCGTCCGGTGAGGTAGGAGCCGATCACCGAGGGGCCGAGCGAGGTGACGCCGAACATCTCGGGTCCGAGCCCGTCGGGACCGGCGTGCACGATCTGTGGCTGGATGCGCGCGCCGTGGGCGTGCACGGCCTCGACCAGGCGCCGGTGCGCCGCGACCGAGTCAGCGGTGCCGATCTGCAGGCCACCGGGTGTCTCCGGGTGCTGCGGGTCGATCCCGGTGGCGCCGACCGTGATCAGCCCGGCGCCGCCTTCGGCCCGCCGAGCGAAGTGCGCCACGGTCCGCTCGGAGGGGTGGCCCTCGGCGGTCCCGTACATCGTCTCCATGGGTGACATCACGATCCGGTTGCGCACCGTCATGGTGCCGATCCGCCCGGGAGCGAGAAGGTGCGGGAACGGGGTCATCCCGGAACACTAGAACGCGTTCTACCTCCTCGCCTAGGGTGAGCGGGTGGACTTCGCGATGGTGACCGCCTACCAGCCGATCGACCAGCTCGTGCCGCTGGCCCGAGCAGCGGAGGAAGCGGGCTTCCGGGCGTTCAGCGTGGCCGACCACGTCGTCGACCTCGAGACCGTCGCGACGCCGTACCCCTACACGCCCGACGGCGAACGCCGCTGGCAGACCGATGTCGACTGGCCGGACCCGTGGGTCACCGTCGGTGCCCTGTCCCAGGTGACCACGCGGTTGCAGTTCTTCACCTCGATCTACGTCGCCGCGATGCGCAACCCGTTCGTGGTCGCCAAGGCGGTCGGTACGGCGGCGGCGCTGTCGGGCGGACGGGTCACCCTGGGCGTCGGGGTCGGCTGGTGCCGCGAGGAGTTCGAGCTGCTCGAGCAGGACTTCAGTACGCGCGGACGACGTACCGACGAGGCGCTCGACCTCCTGCGCAGCCTGTGGGCGCCCGGCTGGACCGAGTTCGCCGGCGAGTTCTACTCCTGCGACCGACTGGTGATGCGGCCCGAGCCGCCCGGGCCGATCCCGGTGTGGGTGGGCGGCCTGTCCGACGTCGCCCTGCGCCGCGCAGCGCGCAACGACGGGTGGATCGGGGACCTGGCCACGGTCGAGGAGGCGGTCGCCATCGCGCAACGGCTCCGCGCGTTCCGCACCGCGGCAGGCCGCGACCTGGACGAGCCGTTCGAGGTCGCGCCGGCCCTCACCGACGCCCTCACGCCCGACGACTTCGCCCGCGCCACCGACGGCGGCGTGACCATGACGATGACGATGCCCTGGATGTACTACAGCGGGCCCGACGCGACGCTGGCCCAGAAGCTCGAGGGGATCGAGCGCTTCCGCGCGGACGTCATCGAACCGGTCCGCCGGCTGATCGGTTGAGAGGCTGAGCGGCCGGGTCCGGCCTCAGCCCTCGAGGTAGGTCGTCATCGAGACGACCAGCGTGCGGTAGACCCGGTCCGCATCGACCGAAGCGCCGTTGACCTGGTGGGCGACGAGGCCGTGCAGCGCGATGGGGAGCGCCCAGGCGACGTCCATGAACCGCTCCTGGTCGACGGCCTGTTCCCGAACGTCCTCGAAGAAGTTGAGGAACTCCTGCGCCCAGTCGGCCTCCAGTCGCGTGAGCGAGGCAGCCGTCAGGGGGTGGGTCTGCGCCAGGACCGGCCGTGGCCGGGGCAGCCCGAGCCGGATCGTGTCGATCGCCACGGCGTACGGCGAGGCGAGGACCTGTCGGTACAGCTCCGCGACCTCGGTGATCCGACCGGCGATCGTGTCGCTCTGCGGCGGTGGCCACAGGGCGGCCTTGTCGTCGGTGATCAGGTCGACCACGGCAGACCAGAACCCGTCCGAGTCGTTGAAGAGGTTCTGCACCGATCCCCAGCTCAGGCCGGCCTCGCGGGCGACGAGGTTGATCGAGACCGACTCCGGTCGCCCGGTGCCGAGCATCTCCACGGCAGTGGACAGCAACTTCTCCCGCGCCGCCAGGCCTCGTCGATTCAGTTTGCGTGGCAGTGCCACCGGCGTCGTACTCATCGGACCCCCCTCAGGTGTGCGAGCCTGCCGCCATTCAAGCAGTACCCAGCCCTGTAGAGTTGGGGGCTTGCCGCTCCCAGTAGGAGCAGCGTATGTCGGACGGAATGCGGACGGTAGGGGTCACGTCGGTGGCAGACGAACTGGTGGAGCGCGAGGTCGCGTCTGAGCAGGCCTTCGTCGACCGGGTCTATCGGCAGCTGGAGGTGGCCGGCGAGGCCGCCCAGGAGCTGGCCAAGGAAGGCCATTCGCGTGGTCGGGTCGGCCACGAGGGTGGCCTGGTCGAGCGCGACGCGATGGTGTTCCAGGCCGCGAAGCGGATCGCCCAGCTCGACGCAGCCCACGAGGGCCTGGTCTTCGGCCGCCTCGACATGGACGCCACCGTCGACACCCAGCCGCGGTACGTCGGCCGGATCGGCCTGCGCGACGACGACCGCGACTCGTTGCTCATCGACTGGCGAGCACCGGCCGCCGCGGTGTTCTACCAGGCGACCGCCGCCGAGCCGCAGAGCGTGATCCGCCGCCGCGTGCTGCGCAGCGCCTCGCGCAAGGTGATCGGGGTCGAGGACGAGCTGCTCGACGCGGAGGCCCTGGCCACCGCCGAGGCCGCTGGTCGCGCCCTGCCGATCGTCGGCGAGGGCGCGCTGATGGCGCAGCTCTCGCGGGCCCGCGACCGCTCCATGCACTCGATCGTCGCGACGATCCAGGCCGAGCAGGACAAGGCGATCCGCGCGCCTTCGCGCGGCGTGGTCTCGATCTCCGGCGGTCCCGGCACTGGCAAGACCGTCGTCGCCCTGCACCGGGCCGCGTTCCTGCTCTACAACGAGCGCCAGCGCTACGAGCGCGGCGGCGTCCTCGTCGTCGGCCCGTCCGGTGTCTTCATGCGTTACATCGAGCGCGTGCTGCCGTCCCTCGGCGAGACCGCGGTGGCGCTGCGCAGCCTCGGTGAGGTCGTCAACGACGTCCGCGCGACCCGGCACGACGAGCCGGCCGTCGCCGACATCAAGGGCTCGGCCCGGATGGCCGAAGTGATGCGCCGGGTCTCGCGCCAGCAGGCGCCGGGTGCCCCGAACGAGTTCCGGGTCTTCTTCCGCGACGACCGGCTGGTGCTCGACCGGGGCCGGCTCGGACAGGTCCGCCGCCAGCTGATGTCGCAGGGCCTGCGCAACAAGCAGCTGCCGCGCGTCTCCCACGCCCTCCTCGACGCGCTGTGGCGCCAGGTCCGCGGCGAGCGGGGCCGCGAGTACGGCCGCGAGAAGTTCAACGAGGACATGCTGTCCAACCAGGACTTCCTGGACTTCGCCATCGACTGGTGGCCGCCGCTCGACGCACCGACGGTGCTGTGCTGGCTGCGCGACCCGGAGTTCCTGTCCCGCGTCTCCGAGGGCCTGCTCAACTCCGAGGAGCAGCGCCTGCTCGCGAAGTCGTGGAGCGACCTGGACCCGACCCGCGCGATCAGCCACCAGATCTCCATCGAGGACGTCCCGCTCCTCGACGAGCTGCGGTACGCGCTCGGCGACCTGCCTCAGAAGGCCGACGACGCGCGCGACGACCCGATGCACCTCATCGAGGGCGGCGTGAACATCCAGGAGCTGATGACCGCCTCCGACCGGGAGTACGCCCCGTCCGGGCGACCCTGGGCGCCGCCGACCAGCAGCATCGACGACGACCTCTACGCCCACGTCCTCATCGACGAGGCGCAGGACCTGACGCCGATGCAGTGGCGGATGGTCGGCCGGCGCGGACGCACGGCGTCGTGGACGATCGTCGGCGACCCGGCCCAGTCGTCGTGGCCGGAGCCCGCCGAGGCGGCCCAGGCCCGCGCCGCAGCGCTGGAGCGCAAGGTCATCCACGAGTTCCACCTGTCCACGAACTACCGGAACTCGTCCGAGATCTATGCCCACGCCGCGGCCTACGCACAACGGGTCGGTCTCGACGCGGATCTCCCGGACGCCGTACGACGGACCGGGGAGGAGCCGAAGGAGGTCGTCCTCGGCCCCGGCGCCGACACCAGCGACCTGGAGGCCGCCACCCGCGCGGCCGTCCTGGAGGTCGCGGGCGCCGTCTCCGGAACGGTCGGAATCGTGGTCCCGGTCGCCCGGCGCTCCGAGGTCAACGCCTGGCTGGCCTCGTGGCCGGAGCTCGCCGCGGACGCCGCCGGGGCGCGGGCATCGGTCGACTCCTCGGTCGCTCCGTCCGGTGATGACCGCGTCGTCGTACTCACGGGCCTGGACACCAAGGGCCTCGAGTTCGACGCCATCGTCGTGGTGCGCCCGCAGGAGATCGAGGACGAGTCGGCCACCGGACGCGCGACGCTCTACGTCGTGCTGACCCGTGCGACGCAGTTGCTCACCACGATCAGCTGACGCGCCGTACGATCTGGGGATGAACCCCAGGGACGACGACGAGCCGCAGCCCTGGTCGCCCAGCGAGCACATCCCGGCCGATGCGAAGCGGATGGGCCTGAACGCGAACGTGCCCGACGGCGCGATGCTGGAGTTCGCCGGAGCGCTCGACAGCACGAAGCTGTCGCACCGCGTCGTCGCATGGGTGCTGCTCGCTGCCTTCGCGACACCGGTCGTGCTGACGCTGCTCTCGCTGCTGCGCTGACCCCGCAGCAGCCGGTCAGAGCGGCTTGAGGCCGGCGATCTTCCAGGTGTCCCCGTCGCGCGCCATGGTGACCTCGACCCGGCTGCCCGCGACCGTCGTACCGGCCTTGGCCGCCGTCGTGGACTGCGTCAGGAAGAGGAGTACGACGACCTCGTCCCGGTCACCCGACACGACCCCCGCGGCACTGACCGAGGCCGACGTGCTGATCCTGCGCTCGGTGGCGGTCGGGGTGACGACGTCGGTGAGGATCGTGCGGTAGTCGTCGGTGAAGGCTCCGGTCGTCTGGTCGAGTGCCGTCGCGAGGTCGTCCTCGAGGGTGGCGTTCTCGTAGCTCAGCAGCTCCGGCACGCGGGTCTTCGCGGCGGCGAGGGCATCGTTGCGGGCGTCCGCGGTGGCCGATGCACCTCGTGCCTGCAGACCCACGAATGCTGCTGCGGCAACGGCGACCGCCAGCGCGATGACCGCGACCAGACGTGTGCGGGTGCTCATGCGACGAACTCCAGTCCCGAGACGAGCCAGGTGCCGTCGGTCTTCTGCAGGTCCACCTGTAGCCGGTAGTTGCGCGGCTCGGCCGCCTTCGTCTTCTTGTTCGCGACGGTGCCGACGGCCGCGACGATCACGGTGGCCCGGTCGTCATCGAGCTTGGCGACGCCGGTCGACACGGCCTCGCCGGTCGCCTTGACCGCGTTGTCGTTGAGGGCCTTCTTCAGGCGCTCGGACTGGGCTTCCAGCTCACTGCGGAAACCGGCGGTGGCGCCCTCGAGCAGCCGGTCCATGTCGGCCTCCGACGTGGAGCCGCTGATGTCGATCAGGCCCTCCACCTCGGCGGTGGCGGCAGCCGAGGCTGCCTTCTCGTCGGACACGCGGGACCGCTCGTCCTGCCATGCCAGTCCTCGCTCGGCCGAGAAGGCGAGCAGGGCGGCCACCACCAGGATCACGGCACCGGAGCGCCAGGTCATGCGTGAGGTCAGGGAGGTCAGGCGCGACATCAGCGTGCCGCCAGCGGTGCGAGGACGAGGATCTTCCACAGTTCGTCTCCTTCAGTCGTGTCGCCGTCGGCGAGGTCGAGCGCAGCGGTGTCGTCGCCCCGGCCGACGGCCAGGTCGTAGGCCACGGTGCCGCTGGAATCGGGCCACACACCGCTTCGGAACGTCAGGCCGCAGTCCGCCGGGAGCGGTCCGCGGTCGCCGCCCTGCGGACACGGCAGGTTGCGCGCGCCCCGGATCGCGGTGGGGTTGTCCGGCGCGATGTCGCAGTGCGCCAGCCGGTCGACCGGACGGGTCTCGGTCACGCGGGGGCTGCGGCGTTCCTTGGGGGGCAGGTAGCCCTTCAGGCAGGACGGTGGGTTGTTGAGCGCCGCGCGCAGGTCCAGCTGTACGTCGCCCTGGGCCGCACGCGGGTTCACGGCGGACTGCACGCGGGCGACGGTGGCCGGGTAGACCACCAGGATCTGGCGGATCTCCGGCAGGTAGGTGTTGAGGACCTCGGCGTTGGTGGTCAGGTTGGCGAGCAGCATCGGGAGCGCCGGCTGGAGGTCCTTCACGGTCTTCGTGGCCGCGTCGAGTCCGCCGGGTGCGTTCTCGAGCAGCGCGCGCAGGTCGGCGCTGTCGTCCTTCGCCAGCGCGGCAGTGACCTCGTCGAGGTTGTCGGCATACGCGCGGGTCGACGGGCCGAGGTCCTGCTGGGTGCCGAGCACCGGCTCGAGGACGTCAATCAGGGAGGTGGTGGCGTCGATCCGGGACTGGGCCTCGGTCAGCAGCGACCCGGCCGACGACACGAGCTCGTTGAGCTCGGGACCGGAGCCGCCGAGCCCGTCGTCGATCTGGGCGAGCACCCGCCGGGTGTCGTCCTTCGGCACCGACTCGAGCAGCCGGTTCACCGAGTCCAGGACCGGCGTGATCTGGGGCATCTCGATCGCACGGTCCCGCGGGATGGTCGGGTTGTCGGCCAGGAACGGACCCCGGCCCTTCGCGTCGGGCGGCGGGACCAGGTCGACGTACTGCTCCCCGATGGCGGACGTGCTGTGCAGCTCGGCCTTCGACCCTGCGGGGATGTCCGCATCGTTGTCGATGCGCAGCGTGGCGAGTGCGCCGTTGTCGCGCACCACCAGGTCCGAGACGATCCCGACGCGCACGCCGCGGTAGGTGACGGTGGCCTTCGGGTAGAGGCCGCTGGCGTCGGCGAAGTCGACCGTGACGTCGTACACGCCGATGCCGACCATGGACGGGACCTTGGCGTAGTTGAAGAAGGCCAGGCCCAGAGCGATCGACGCCAGGACGGCGAAGATGCGCAGCTGGCGCTTGATCAGGGGTGTCAGCAGCATCAGCAGAGTCCTAGCAAGCGCAGCAGGCAGCCGGGCTTCGGTTGCGGGGCCGGGGCGGGTGCGGGAGCCGGCGCCGGGACACCGGCCTTGTCACCGGTGGAGTCGCCGGCCGAGTCGGCTGGCGCCTCGTCCGGCTCACCTGCTGCGGGCTCTGCGGGCGTGAGCGGATCCTGCACCGGATCACCTGCCTGCAGTGCGGGCGGCAGCCCACCCAGCCAGCTGTCGACGAGGCTGCCCGTACGCAGGTCGAGGGTGGCGAACAGGTTGGCGTAGTCGCCCTTGATCGCGTTGCCGGTCGTCATCACCGGGAACGGGATCGTGAGCCCGATCTTGAGGGCATCCGGGAGGGATGCACTGACCTTGCCGAGGTTGGCCAGGATCGGCCCCAGCGAGTCGAGGTTGGCGAGCAGGGCGGTCTCGCTGGCCCGGACGACCCGCACGGCGCGGTCGCCGGTGCGGCCGGTTGCCGTGACTGCCTTGACCAGCCGCGCGCGTTCCTCCTCGAGCGCCTGAAGACCGGGGGAGATGTCGTCGATCGCGGTGGCGATGGCCGAGCGGTCGTCCTTCAGACCTGCGGAGAGCTTGTCCAGCGACTCCAGCGCCGAGACGATCTCGCCCCGGTTGGCGTCGAGTACGGCGAGCAGGTCGTTCGCCCGACGGATCAGGCCCTTCGTGTCGGGCACCCGGTCGCGCAGCGCGGTCGAGAGCTCGCCGGTGATGGTGCTGATCTGCGACAGGCCGCCGTTGTTGAGCAACAGCGCGACCGCGCCCAGCACCTGCTCGGTCGCGGGGTAGGTGCCGGTCTGCTCGACGCCGATGACGTCACCGTCGTTGAGTGCCGCAGCATCGGCCTCGCCGGGGATCGACACGTCGACGTACTGCGCCCCGAGGAGGGTCTTCTGGCCGACGGCGAACACGACGTTCGCCGGCAGGGGCACGTCCTTGAGCAGCCGCATCTCCACGACGGCCTCCCAGTCGTGCACCTCGATCTTCGCCACGGTGCCGATCACGACGTTGTCCTTGAGGACCGTCGAGTTCGGCACCAGGTTCTCGATCTGGTCGAAATGGACCTGGACGGTGTAGCCGTCCTCGCCGACGGCGACCTGGCCGGGCAGGGTGTTGTCGTTCGGCTGGATCGCGCAACCGGAGCTGACCAGCGCCGCCAGCACGAGGGCGGGCAACGTCCGGCGCAGCCGGCTCCTGGTGCGGAGACGGGGCGTGCTCATTCGGTCCCTCCCGTTCCGCCGACCAGGGGCAGGCCGCCGGTCTCGCCGCCCGGCAGGAGGCCCAGCAGCCCGAGCAGCGGGTCGAGCGCCTTGATGCAGTCCTCGCTCGTACCGCCGGCGCCGAGCACTGCCCCGCACAGCAGCTGCGACACGCTGTCGAAGTTCGTGGCGGTCGCACGGCCGGTGATCGCCTGGTCCTGGATCGTGTTGTGCAGGCCGATCAGCGAGTGCGGCGCGACGTGCAGCACGCCGGCGAGCTGGTTGGAGCGGTCGGCGAGGGTGGCGGCCAACGTGTTCAGGTCGGCGACGGACCGGGTCACCCGGTCGCCGTGCTTCTCGAAGTACTTCTCGGTCGCGGCGAGCACGGTCGCGAGGTCCTTGATCGCACCGCTGAGGTTCGTCCTGTTGCTCGCCAGCACCGCGCTGACGTCGTCGAGCTCGGTGGTGAACCCCCGCACCGCTGCGTCGTTGAGGGCCAGGTTGCGGGTGAAGGTGTTGAGGTTGTCGATGGTGCTGAACAGGTCGGAGCGGCCGTCGGACAGGGCAGTCGCGGCGCCGCGGAGCTCGGCGATCGATGTCCGCAGCTGGGTGGAGTTGCCGTCCTGCAGGGCGTTCTCGAGCGACGTGATCGCGACAGCGAGGGGCCCGGACCTCTTGCCCGCATCGGGGCCGAGCGTGGTCGCCAGGTCGGTCAGCTGCTGCTTCACGTCGTCGAAGGTCACCGGTACGGCGGTCCGGTCCAGGCCGATCACGTCGCCGTCCTCGAGCCGGTCGCCGCCGGAGTAGACGGGGTCGAACTGGACGAAGCGACCGCTGACCAGGCTGGGCGACACGATCGCCGCGTGGGCGTCGGCCGGGATCGGCTGGCCGGCGTCGACCTCCAGGGTCACCAGCACGCCCTCGTCGTCGTTCTCGATCTCCGCGATCTCGCCGACCCGGACGCCGAGCACCTTCACGTCGTCACCGACGTTGAGGCCCTCGGCGCTGGCGAAGCGCGCCTGCACGACGGTGCTGCCGGTGTCGCGGGTCCACAGCAGGACGGCACCCACCAGGGCGAGGACGACCAGTGCCGTCACCAGACCGCGTCCGCTGCGCAGCGCGTTCAGTCGGCTCTTCGCGTGGGTGGTCATGGCGTCACTCCGGAGAGGATCGGGACCAGCGTCGACGGCGCTGTCAGGTTCTGGATGTAGGCGTCGAACCACGGCCCGCTCGCGAGCGCCTCGCCGAAGGCGGTCGCGTAGCCGCGCAGGCCGGTGATGCTGGCCTGCAGGTTCGCCTTGTTCTTGTTGAGTACGCCGACCACGCCATCGAGCTCCTTGAGGGCCGGGCCGAGCACGTCGTCGGTGTCCTTGAGCATCAGCCGCAGCTGGCCGGCGAGCTCGCGGGCACTCGACAGGAGGCTCACGACGACCGCCTGCCGCTCGTCGAGCTCGGTGAGCAACGACCGACCGGAGCCGAGCAACGACGCGATCTGCTCGTCGCGGCTCGCCAGCACGCCGGTGACCCGGTCGGCACGATCGACCAGCGAGCGGAGCTCGTCGTCGTTGCCGGAGATGGCCGACGACAGCGCCGTGATGCCTTCCAGCGCCGGGCCGAGGTCGGGGCTGGTGGCGCTCAGCGTCTTCGAGGCCTGGTCGAGCGCCGCGGCGAGCTGGGACTTGTCGATCGCGGCGGTGGTCTCGGTCAGCTCGTTCAGCGTCGCGGTCAGGTTGTACGGCGACGAGGTCCGCTCGAGCGGGATGGAGTCGTCGGCACCGAGCTTGCCGCTTCCGCGGGGTTCGAGCTCGACGGCCGCCCGGCCGAGCAGGGTGACGGTGATGATGCGGGCCTCGGTGAGGTCGCCGAGGGAGACGCCGCTGTCGGTGATCACGAGGTCGGCGACGACGTGTTCGCCGTCGAGCCGCACCTCGCGGACCTTGCCGACCTCGGCACCGGAGATCATCACGGAGTCGCCGCCCTTGAGGCCGCCGGCCTCGGCGAACTGCACGTGCAGCAGGTCGTTGTTGCCGATCAGGGGCAGCCGGTTGATGTTCAGCGCGGCGAGCACCATCAGCACCAGGACGAGGGTGCCGATCAGGCCGCGTGCGGCCATCCGGTCGGGGCTGGGAGTGCGACTCACTTCTTGCACCTCGGGGCGTCGGAGTAGATCCATGGCGTCGAGAGCGGGGCGACCCCTTCGAGTCCGGTCTGCACCCGCACGCCGCAGAGGAAGAAGTTGAAGAAGTTGCCGTAGGACGCGGAGTTCTGGATCGTCCGGTAGTGGCCGGGCAGCTTCTGCAGCACCGTCTCGAGGGTGTCGGACTCGCTGTTGATCCCGCGTGCGGCGGCCGCCAGACGGGCCAGGTCCGTCCGGACGTCACCGCGTGCCCGGCTGAGCAGGTCGGAGGTCTCCACCGCGAACCGGTCGATCCTCGCTGCGGCGTCGAGGACCTGGGTGTCCTGCTTGTCGAGGCCGGTCAGCAAGGTGTCGAGCCGGTCGAGCAGCAGTCCGACGGTGTCCTTGCGTGCATCGACCGTGCCGAGCACGTCGTTGAGGTTGCG
Organism: Nocardioides sp. CPCC 206347; assembly: GCF_048654605.1. NCBI lineage: Bacteria > Bacillati > Actinomycetota > Actinomycetes > Propionibacteriales > Nocardioidaceae > Nocardioides > Nocardioides sp. CPCC 206347. The sequence continues at coordinate 156,364 of NZ_JBMCYZ010000004.1, read as the reverse complement.
GATCACCTGGCCGATCAGCTGCTCGCGGTTGCCGATCGTGGTGGTGAACGACCCGACGTGCTGGACCAGGGTCGCGATCGCCGAGTGCTGGCCCTGCAGCACCTGGACCAGCTGGCCGGAGAGCTCGTTGACCTGGGTGGGGCTGAGCCCGGCGAACAGCGGCTTGAACCCGTTGAGCAGGGTGTCGAGGTCGAGCGCCGACGCGGTCTGCGTGGCCGGGATGGTGCCGCCCTTCGCCAGTGCCTTCGCCTCCTTGCCGGCCTCCGACTGCGCAGGGTCCTGGGTCAGCTGGACGACGCGGTCGCCGATCAGGTTGCGGTACTGGATGGTCGCGCGGGTCGCGGTCGTCAGGGCCTGGTCGTCGTTGACGTCGAAGCCGACGACCACCGTGTTGTCGGGCTGGACGTCGATGTCGCGGACCTTGCCGATGTCGACACCGGCGATCCGCACCTCGTCGCCGACCGCGAGGCCGGAGACGTCCTCGAACACGGCCCTGTAGTCGGTGCGGTCGCCCGGGCGGTACTCGCCCGTGACGGCTGCGACCCACAGGGTGAAGGCGGCAGCCATCGCCAGGAAGGCGCCGAACTTGATCAGGTCGCCGCGCTGGCGGCGCCGTTCGGGACTGAGTCGGTGTGTGCGCGTCATGGCAGCTGCGCCCCTCCCTTGAGCAGGCCGAGCAGGGTGTCGAGGGCGGCCTCGTCCGGGGTCGGCTGCGGGCCGACGTGCGGATTGGCGCCGGTCAGCATCGACGGCGGCTCCTGCGCTGCCTCGCCCGCGTCGACGTACGGCAGGCCGTAGCAGGCGGGTCCGGTGGTGTCGCCCTGCTGCGGCAGGTTCTCGCCGTACGTGTAGGGATCGCGGCCCGGGATCAGCCGGGTGATCGTCGTGATGCCGGGGTGCGTGCCGCCGACCGCGGCCTCCGCGAGCTTGTTGGCGTTGGCCAGGCCGAGCACCAGGCACGGCAGCTCGGGTGAGTACCGCTCGAGGACGGCGCTGACCGGCGCGAGTAGGCGCAACGACGTCACCAGGCCCTTCTCGGAGCTGCGCAACAGCACGTCGGTCTCGTCGCTGAACCCGGTCAGGCTGCGCTCGAGGGCGCGCAGCGATGCCTGCTGGCGCACCACGGTCCGGGAGATCGTGCCGGTCTGGCTGAACGCGCTGACCAGGTCCGGCCGGGCGAGCTCGTAGACGTCGAGGACGTCGTCGGCGGCCCGGAGGTCGGAGCTCAACGTGCGCAGCGACGGGTTGAACGAGCGCAGGTAGGTGTCGGTCTGGGTGATCAGGTCACCGATCAGCTCGCCGCGTTCGTCGACCGCACCGGCCACGGCGGTCAACGCAGAGTTCACGTCCGCCGGGCGGGCGACCGCGAGGACGGCGGTGAGGTTCTCGAAGGCCTCGTCGACCTCGACGGTCACCCGGTCGGCCGGGATCACCGCACCGGCCCTGATCGTCTCGCCGATGTCGTCACCCGGATTGCCGGCGGGCGGGGTGAGCTGGACGTACTTGGCGCCGAACGCCGTCGGGGGCACGATCTGCGCCGTCACGTCGGCCGGCACCTGGTCGACCTTGTCGGAGTCGATCTCCAGGTCGATGGTCACCTTCGACCCGTCGGTGTGGATCTCGGCGACGCGGCCGATCTCCACGCCGCGGAGCTTGATCGGTGCGCCCGACGCGAGGGTGAGCCCGGCGCGGTCGGCCTCGACCGACACGAGCACGTTGCGCTCGAAGGCCCCGCGGTACTTCGCGATGGTGCCCGCGATCATCAGCGCGATCAGCGCGAGGAACAGGAATCCGAAGATGACCTGGCGGTCGATCCGGTGGGAGTGCGTTCCAGATGAAGTCGTCATCGTCTGCTCACCCCGCGATGTGGACCGACGGACCGCCCCAGACGGCGATCGCGAAGATCAGGTCGATGAACATGGTGCAGATCAGGGCGGACCTGACGGCCTTGCCGACCGCGGCACCCACACCGGCGGGTCCGCCGGACGCGCGGAAGCCGTGGTAGCAGCAGATCGAGACGATCACGAGCGCCATCAGGATCACCTTCACCATCGCCAGGAAGATGTCGCTGGGGACGAGGAACGTGTCGAAGTAGTGCTGATAGGTGCCGGGCGGCTGGTCGTACCCGACCGTCACCACGAGATAGGTCGCCAGCCAGCACATCATCAGCGCGATCGCGAAGAGCGGTACGACGGCGATGAGTCCCGCGATGATCCGGGTCGTGACGAGGTAGGGGACCGGCGGGACCGCCATCACCTCGAGCGCGTCGATCTCCTCGCTGACCCGCATGGCGCCGATCTGGGCGGTGAAGCCCGCGCCGACCGTTGCGGTGAGGGCGATGCCGGCGATGATCGGTGCGACCTCGCGGGTGTTGAAGTACGCCGAGAAGAACCCGGACAGCGTCGAGACGCCGATGTTGTCGAAGGACGTGTAGGCCTGCAGGCCGACCTCGATGCCCGAGGCCGCCGTCAGGAACCCGATGACCAGCACCGTGCCGCCGATCAGCGCCAGCGCACCCGAGCCGAGCGCCACCTCGGCCAGGAGGCGCACGACCTCCTTCGGGTAGTGCTTCAGCGCCCGCGGCATGTGCGAGTAGGCGTTGCCGTGGAACGACAGCTGGTCGCCCAGGTTGCGCAACGCACCCGTCGGCTTCGCCAGGTGGCGGGAGACCTCGGCGCGGTTGATCGTGGCCATCAGGACGTCATCACTTTCAGGCACCCAGCTTGATCTGGAGGAACAGCGCGGAGATCACGCTGTTGGCGGCGAACAGGAGCATGAAGGCGAAGACCACGGTCTGGTTCACGGCCTCGCCGACACCCTTGGGTCCGCCCTTGGCGTTGAGGCCGAGGTAGCAGGCGGTGAGGCCGGCGAGCATCCCGAAGATCGCGGCCTTCGCCTCGGAGGCCAGGAAGTCGGGCAGCCCGACGAGCAGCGTGAGGTCGGAGAGGTAGAGGCCGGGGGTGGCGCCCTGCAGGACGACCGAGAAGAAGTACCCGCCGACCAGGCCGACCACGGTGACCATCCCGTTCAGCGCCACACCGACCAGGGTCGACGCCAGGACGCGGGGGACCACGAGTCGTTCGATCGGGTCGATGCCGAGGGTGACCATGGCGTCGATCTCCTCGCGGATCTTGCGCGACCCGAGGTCCGCGCAGATCGCGGTCGCGCCCGCTCCCGCCACGACCAGGACGCTCACGATCGGTCCGATCTCGCGCACCACGGCCACGGCAGCTCCGGCGCCGGCGAGGTCGACCGCACCGATCTGGATGAGCAGCTGGTTGACCTGGAAGATGATCACGACGCAGAACGGGATCGACACCAGTAGCGCCGGCCAGAAGGACACATTGGTGACGAACCACGCCTGCGAGATGAACTCGCGGAAGTGGAACTTGCGCGTGAACATCTGCTTGAAGACGGTCCCGACGAAGCTGTAGAAGTCACCGAAGGTGCCCAGCGTCCTGAACGGCATCGACGACCGCACGGCTTCCCGGGCGATCTGCCGGGCCTCGGGCGTCATGCCGTCGGGACCCGGGCGTTCCCGGACAGGCGCGAGCGTCATGCGGTGGCCCCGTGAGCGGAGCTGTCGACGACGTACAACGGAAGGCGGAGGGCAGCCGGTGCGGTCGGCGGCACGGCCGGCCGCACCGGCGCGATCGGGGAGAGCCGCTGGTAGGCGGCTCCGGGTGCGGGCCGCAGGTCGGCCTCGCCCTTGTTCGGCCACACGGCCATGGCCCGTTCGGCCTGGGCGGTGATGGTCAGGCTCGGGTTCACGCCGAGGTTCGCGGAGATCGCGGCACCGTCGACGACGTGCAGGCCCGGGTGGCCGTGGACCCGGTGGTAGGCGTCGATCACGCCGGTCTCGGTCGAGTCGCCGATGGGGCAGCCGCCGAGGAAGTGCGCGGTCATCGGGATGTTGAAGATCTCGCCGGTGCTGCTGTACGAACCGCCGTCGATCCGCTTGCTGATGTTGCGCACGACCTCGTTGCCGACGGGGACCCAGGTCGGGTTCGGCTCGCCGTGGCCCTGCTTCGACGTCAACCGGGTACGACGACCGGGCCGGCCCTTCTTCGGGAACACCGTGATCGAGTTGTCGTTGGTCTGCATGACCAGCGCGATGATCGTGCGCTCGGGCCACGAGCCGAGGCCGGCGATCGTCGAGATCAGCAGGCCCGGGTGGCGCAACGCCTGGCCGAGCCAGCGCAGCCAGCGCGGCGTGCGGCCGCCGCCGTCGGTCATCAGGGTCAGCAGCATCCCCATCAGGCCCGAGCCCTTGCCGTAGCGGACCGGTTCGATGTGGGTGACCGGGTCGGGGTGGATCGACGAGGTGATCGCGACGCCGTGGTGGAAGTCGTACCTGTCCTTGTTGCGCATCTTCGTGCTCGACGCACACAGCGCCTCGGAGTTGGTGCGGGTCAGGTAGCCGAGTCGCTCCGAGAGCCGCGGCAGGTCGCCGGAGCACTGCATGCCGTGCAGGAGCTCCTGGGTGCCCCAGGTGCCGGCCGCCATCACGACCTGGCCGGCGGTGACGGTCTCCTGGCGTCGGGCCGACCTTCCGGAACGGTGCGTCCGGACGTCGTACCCACCCTCGGGACGGGGGACGATCGCGGCGACGGTGGTTCGCTCACGGACCTCGGCGCCGGCCTTCTCGGCGAGGTAGAGGTAGTTCTTCAGCAGCGTGTTCTTGGCGTTGTGGCGGCAGCCGGTCATGCACTCGCCGCACTCGAGGCAGCCGTTGCGCTCGGGGCCGGCGCCACCGAAGTACGGGTCCGGGACGGCCTGGCCGGGCTGCTTCTCGCCGCCCGCGCCGAAGCAGACGCCGATCGGCGTCGGCCGGAAGGTGTGGCCGACCCCCATGTCGTCGGCGACCGCCTTCATCACCTCGTCGGACGCGGTCAGGGTCGGGTTGTCGACCACGCCGAGCATCCGCTTCGCCTGGTCGTAGTACGGCGCCAGCTCGGCCTTCCAGTCGGTGATGTGCCGCCACTGGGGGTCGTTGTAGAACGCGTCGGACGCGGGTTCGTAGAGGGTGTTCGCGTAGACGAGGGACCCGCCGCCGACCCCCGCGCCCGCGAGCACGACGACGTCGCGCAGCAACCGGATCCGCTGGATCCCGAAGCAGCCGAGCCGCGGTGCGAACAGGAAGCGGCGCACGTCCCAGGAGGTCTTCGCGAACTCGTCGTCGGCGAACCGGCGCCCCGCCTCGACCACGCAGACGCGGTAGCCCTTCTCGGTGAGCCGGAGGGCGGTCACCGATCCGCCGAAACCGGAGCCCACGACGACGACGTCGTAGTCGAGTTGGGTCGGGTCAGCAGGGGTCCGCGTTGGCATGGGGTCCATCTGACAGGTGGCGTGCGTCACGGCGCTCGTGGCAGCCGACCAAAGAACCACCGACCCGTTGTCCCCCTGCACAAAGACGCTGGACGTGGCTACGGTGGCGCCCATGGTGTCCAGCAAGTCCACGTCGTCCCACCTCGCGCCGTGGTTGCTCGGGTACATCGCCGAACAGGGCCAGCCCGAGCAGGTCGCCGCGTGGGTGGAACGGGTGAGCGGCGCGATCGTCTCGGAGATCCCCGAGGTCGCCGAGATCGAGGGGTTGGGCGACGCGATCAGCGTGACGGTCCGTGACCACTGGATCGCCTTCCTGGGTGACCTCGCCCAGCCCGAGCAGAACTTCCGTCTCGTCGACTCGGCCCATCGGCTGGCCGCAGAGGTCGCCGATCGCCAGGTGCCGCTGGAGATCCTGATCCGGTTCTACCGGGTCGCCCAGCAGGAGGTGTGGGGCTACGCGCGGGAGGTCGTCGCCGAGGCGCCGCCGGGCGAGATCGACCACGCCGAGCTGCTCATCCACTTCTGGAACCGCGCGGGCATGTGGCTCGACAGCTCGATCACGGCGTCGGTCGACGTCTACCAGGCGGCGCGCAGCCGGGTACTGGCCGGCGCTGCCGCGCAACGCTACGAATCGGTGCGCGCGGTCCTCGCGGGCGAGCTCGACGACCCCCGCGAGGCCTCGAGTGCGCTGGGTGGCTATCCGATCTCCGTGCACCACACGGCCTTCGTCCTGTCGGTGACCGATCCGGAACGGGCCGGCTCGCTCGAGTCACTCGCCCTGGAGCTCGCCCGCCATGTCGGCGCGGCCAACCCGCTGGTCGTCAAGCCGGGTGGGCGACAGCTGTGGATGTGGCTCGGCACCCGCGACGCGCCGGACCTGTCGCCCTTGGCGTCGACCACCGGGGGACCCGGGCACGAGAGCATCGCGGTGGGGGTCGGGTCCTCGACCACCGGCATCGCCGGATTCGCGGCCAGCCATCGCGAGGCGCTCGGCGCGCTGCGGGTGGCGACCCCCGACGCGGCCTCCTGGCTGACCCTCTACACCGACGTCGAGCTCCCCGTCCTGCTCGGCTGCTCGCCCGACGTCGACCGCTTCGTCGCCCGCCAGCTCGGACCGCTGACCGAGGAGGACGAGGGCACCCAGCGCATCCGCGAGACCTTGTCGGCGTACCTCGACTGTGGCGGCAGCGCCGAGGAGGCGTCCCGCCTCCTGGTCGTGCACCGCAACACGATCCGCTACCGCCTGGGCCAGGCCGAAGAGCTCCTCGGTCGCCCCATCGCGAAGCTCAGCCCCCAGCTCTCCATCGCCCTGCGCCACCACGAGCTCTTCCACCGGTAGGCACGAAGTGTGGGAAATGGGGGTCCGAAGTGTCAGCCCTCGAGGGTGAGGGCCAGGACGGGACAGGCCTGTACGGCGGCAAAGACGTGCGCCCGGTCGGCCTCCGGCGGGGAGTCGTCGAGCACCTGCACCAGGTCCTCGTCCTCGTCGACCTCGAAGTAGTCGTTGGCCATCGACTCGCACATCCCGAGGCCCTCGCACTTCGCCTTGTCGGCGTGGATCCTCATCACGCACCGACCCGGGAGCTCGGGGTGACGGGCACGAAGTCGACCTTCTCGCGGACACCGCAGTCAGGGCAGCACCAGTCGTCGGGGATGTCCTTCCACGCCGTACCGGCGGCGAAGCCCTCGAGCTCGTTGCCGATCTCGACCTCGTAGGTGTAGCTGCAGCCGGGGCACTTCGCGGCCAGCACCTCGTCGGTGAACGTGTGCGCCGTGACGTCCTCGAGGACCTCGTCCACGACCGCGACGGGGGCGGGGTACTTCCTCAGCAGCTTCTCGCGCTTGCTCGGCAGCAGGTTCGCGTGACGGATGTCGCCGTCGTAGTGGGCGACCACGCGCTTGTCCATCATCCGGCGGAACAGCGGCGGGAACATGGCGACGACGATCATCCCGGTGTAGCCGGTGGGCAGCACCGGAGCGTCCTTGAAGTCGCGCAGGGTCTGGTAGCGACGGGTCGGGTTCGCGTGGTGGTCGCTGTGGCGCTGCAGGTGGTAGAGCAGCACGTTCGTGGCGATGTTGTTCGAGTTCCACGAGTGGCTCGGCTGGACCCGCTCGAAGCGCTGCTTCTCCGGGGGCCCGACCTTCTGGCGCAGCATGCCGTAGTGCTCCATGTAGTTGACGACCTCGAGGAGCGAGAAGCCCATCACGGCCTGCAGGACGAGGTACGGCAGCAGCGCGAGCGGGTTGACGTCGTACGCGAGGCCGAGCCAGAGCATCAGGCCACCCCACAGGACCACGGACATCAGCCAGGCGTTGAGCACGTCGTTGCCGAGGTGGAACGGGTGGGTGCCCTTGCGCTGGTACCGCTTGGCCTCGAGGTGCCACGCGCTCGTCAGCGAGCCGCGGACGGTGCGCGGCAGGAACCGGTAGACGCTCTCGCCCATCCGCGAGCTGGCGGGGTCCTCGGGCGTTGCGACGCGGACGTGGTGGCCGCGGTTGTGCTCGATGAAGAAGTGGCCGTAGAAGGTCTGGGCGAGGGCGATCTTGGACGCCCAGCGCTCGACCGACTCTCGCTTGTGGCCCAGCTCGTGGGCCGTGTTGATGGCCACGCCGCCGACGGTGCCGATCGAGATGGCGAGGCCGATCTTGGCCGCGACCGACAGGTCGGCGGTGGCGAGGTAGGCCATGGCGAGGATGAAGCCGGTGTACTGCACCGGCAGGTAGAGGTAGGTCACCCAGCGGTAGTACCTGTCGTTCTCGAGGGCCTCGATCACCTCGTCCGGCGGGTTCGTGTCGTCGTACCCGGAGATCAGGTCGAGCACCGGGATGACGACGAAGAACATCACCGGCGTCAGCCACAGCCACACGGCCTGGTCGGTCGCGCGGTGCAGTGCGATGGCCGCCAGCGGCAGGGTCGGGACGACGAGTCCCAGCATCCACAGGTAGCGCTTCTTGTCCTTCCACCGCGGCGCGGTGCCTGCGGCGTCAGCTGCGACGTTCGTCATCGGGGGCCTCCTGGTTCGGGCAAACGGCCATGTCGCCGTATGCCCTCCAAGGTGTCACCGGAGCGAGGTCGTCATCTCAGGCCGCCCGCACAACGTTGCCGGGGTGCGTTGGCGAACTGCACAAACGGGGTCCAGGCGTCGGTCAGGCGTCCTGGAAGGCCTGTACGGCGGCCAGGTCGTACGAGCCCGCGTCGGTACCGACCCCCTGGGCCACCTGGGCGGCGGTCGCGCACCCGAGCGCTGCCGCCTCCGTGGCGGGCAGGCCGAGCGAGAGGCCGCGCAGGAAACCGGCGGAGAACGCGTCGCCGCACCCGGTCGTGTCGACGACGTCGATGGAGTACGCCGGAACCTCCGCCACGCCCTCGGCCTTGACGACCAGCGCACCACGGGCTCCCTGGGTCACCGCCACGCAACCGGCGCCGAGGTCGACCAGGGCGCGCGCGCCGTCCACCAGGGACGCCGCGCCCGTGAAGCCGAGGACCTGCTCGTCGTTGGGCAGCAGGTAGTCGGTGTGGGGCAGCGCTGCGCCGATCCACGCCAGCATGTCGGGGTCGCCCGGCGCCAGGATGTCGACCGAGGTGGTGATGCCGAGCGCGCGGGCGCGGGCCAGCAGCTCGCCGGCCGCGTCGCCGCCGAGGAACTCAGGCCCGCCGAGGTGCAGGTGCGTCACGCCGTCGAGTACGTCGGCCGGCAGGTCGTCGAGCGTGAACGAACCGTTCGCTCCGATGCAGTGCCACGCCGGCCGGTCGCCGTTCGGCCGCACGGGCAGCACCGATGCGGACGTCTGCGCCTCCGCCTTGCGGACCAGTCCGCCCGTGTCGACGCCCTCGCGGGCGAGGAGGGCGAGCAGCGTGTCGCCGACGGGGTCGGTGCCGACGGCGCCGTACGACCGCACCTGCGCGCCGAGCCGGGCCAGCACCACGGCCGTGCCGCCCGCCGTGCCGGCCGGCGACATCCGGATCGTCTCGACGAGCTGGCCGTCGGAGCCCGGGGGGATCGACTCGATGCCGAGCACGTGCGTGTCGAGGACGTGGACGCCGACGGCGGCGACCTGCATCGGGGCGTTGGGGGTGCTCATCAGATCTCCTGGGTGCTGCCGTAGCCGCGCTCGAGCGCGACCCGGATGACGTCGGCCTGTTGGTCGTCGGTGAGGACGCGCGGCGGGCCGAGGGCGCTGGCGCGGTGGTGCAGCTGGCACAGCCACTCGAGCAGCAGCGCGTTGTCGACCGCCTGGTCGAGGCTCCCGCCGATGCTCACCGAGCCGTGGTTCGCCAGCAGCGCCGCGCCCCGGCCGGCGAGGGCGTCGCGGACCGCTTCGGCCAGCTCCGGCGTCCCGAAGGTGGCGTACGGCGCCACGCGGATCGCGCCGCCGAGAGCGAGCTGTTGGTAGTGGAGCACCGGCAGCTCGTCGAGGACGCAGGCGACGGCGGTGGCGAAGGGAGCGTGGGTGTGGACGACCGCCCCCCGTTGTTCAGCCGGCCCGTCGGCGTACACGCCGAGGTGCAGGGCGAGCTCGGAGGTGGGCGCGAGGGTGCCCTCGACCACGCGGCCGGTGAGGTCGACGACGGTCACGTCCGCGGCGGTGCAGCCACCGAGGGTGACGCCGGTGGCGGTCACTGCTACCAGGTCACCTGACCGGGCGCTGACGTTGCCCGCCGTACCGATGAGCAGGCCGGCGTCGGCGAGGCGGCGACAGGCGTCGGCGACGCCGGCGCGCAGGTGGTCCGCGGTCATCGGCTCTTCGTGATGCGCTCGAGGTAGCCGGTCACCAGCTCGATGGCCTGGTCGAGGAGGAAGTCGTCGCCGCGCGGGTCGCGTTCGAAGGCCAGCTGGAACGCGCGGTCGCCCACTTCGACGGCCAGCTCGGCCAGGGCGGAGAGCTCGGCGGCGGTGAACGCGCTGGTGTCGAGGAGGTCGGCTGCGGCGGCCACGGCGAGGAGGTTCTCCGCGATCCGCTTGTTGTGGTGGCGGCCGTAGTCGTAGACGGCGTTGTTGGTGCGCCCGCGCATCCAGATCTGCATGAACGCGGGGCGGCGGTGGTAGACGGCGACGAACGCCCGCATGGAGGTCTCGACCAGGGAGGCGATGGTCAGGTCGGAGATCGCCGCGAGGTCGCGGGCGACCTGGTCGTCCATCTCGGCCATGTCGCGCTCGCACAGGGCGAGGAGCACTGCCTCCTTGTCGGAGAAGTACTGGTAGAGCGAGGCGACCGGCAGCTCGGCGGCGTCGGCGATCGCGCGGGTGGTGAGGCCGTCGATCCCGTCGACGAGCACGAGACCCGCCGTGGCGTCGAGGATCCGTTCGACCCGTTCGCGAGACCGGGCCTGCGTGGGCATCCGCCGGCGGCTCGGTGTGGCACCGGACGGCGGCTCGGTCGTTGACCTGTCGACGGGCGCAGCAGGGCCGGAAGTGATGGACGACGGCATGGGGGCAGTGTAGCCTCTGAACCCGAACCTGACACATATTCACTTTAGTCGTCCGGAAGACGTACGACGAAGGGCCGGGAGGTCACGATGAGCACCCCACGACTGGCGACTGATCCGGGCGCGTTCGCGCTGGGCAGGCGCGGCCTGTTCGCGGGCGGCGCCGCCGCCCTCGGGCTGCTCGCGACCGAGGCACTCGAGGCCGAGGTCAACGCCGCGACCCTGCAGGGACCGTTGCCGCCCAAGGTCGACGTGGTCGTCGTCGGTGGCGGGATCGCCGGGCTGGTCGCCGCCGCGCGGGTGGCGCGTAGCGGACGCTCGGTGCTGGTCGTCGAGGCACGCAACCGGGTCGGTGGCCGGGTGCTCAACCACACGCTCGGCACCGGCGGCACGATCGAGGCGGGCGGCGCCTTCATCGGCCCGACCCAGCGCTACATCAAGAACCTCGCGACCAGCCTCGGCGTCGCCACCTTCGACGAGTACGTCACCGGCAAGAACGTCTACATCTCCTCGCTGCTCGGCCGCCAGACCTACACCGGCACCGTCCCGCCCGACCCCACGATCCTGCTCGACGCGCTGCTCCTGCTGCAGAAGCTGAACGGCTACGCCAAGGGCATGTCTGTCGCAGCGCCGTGGACCCACCCGCGTGCTGCCGAGTGGGACCGGATCACCCTCGGTGACTGGATCCGTCGCAACACCCTGAACAGCCGCGGCGTCGAGTCGCTCATCAGGGCCTGGACGCAGCCCGGCTTCGGCTCCGATCCCGACCAGCTCTCGCTGCTCTACGTCATCCACTACATCGCCTGCTCCGGCGACGAGACCCATGTGGGCACCTTCGAGCGCAACTCCGACACCGTCAACGGCGCGCAGGAGAGCCGGTTCGTCGGTGGCTCCCAGCGGATCCCGCTCGCCCTCGCCAAGGGCCTGGGCAACCGGGTCGCGCTGAACGCGCCGGTGAGCCAGATCGCCCACGTCGACGGCCGGGTCCGCGTCCGCACCGCCCGCGGCGTGGTCTCCTGCCGCCGCGTCATCGTGTCCGCGCCGCCCAAGCAGGTGCTCGACATCGACTTCTCGCCGGGCATGCCGGCCGGTCGTCGTACCCTGCTGACGAAGATGCAGATGGGCCGCCTGATGAAGTGCGACGCCGTCTACGAGACGCCGTTCTGGCGCACCGACGGCCTCACCGGCTTCGGCATCTCCGACTCCGGCGCGGTCCGCGCCGCCTTCGACAACGGCGTGCCCGGCACCAGTCACGGCATCCTGCTGGCGTTCGTCGGCGGTTCGACCTGGGCGCAGTACGGCAACCTGTCGCTGGCCGAGCGCCGCAAGGCCGTGCTCGAGGGCTTCGCCCGGATGTTCGGCGAGAAGGCACTCCACCCGATCGAGTACACCGAGCACGACTGGACCCGCGAGCGCTGGACCCGCGGCGGCCCGGTCGCGATGTACCCGCCCAACGTGATGGCCACCTACGGTCGCCACATCCGCGCGCCGTTCGGGCGCGTGCACTGGGCCGGCACCGAGACCTCGACGTACTGGACCGGCTACATGGACGGGGCCGTCCGCTCGGGCAACCGGGCCGCCGCCGAGGCGCTGGCGAAGCTCTGATGCGCCGTACGACGCTCCTGGTCCTCGTCGCGCTCCTCGCCGCCGCAGGGTTGGTCCCGGCCACCGCTGCGGAGCGCGCCGTGGGGCACACACGGGTCTACGCGAAGGTCCCGTCGCCGGGCTTCCCGGCGTACGTCCACGTCCACACGAACGGCCGCGTCTACGCCGGCACCTACACGAACCCGAAGGGCGACGCCTTGCCCTCGCGGGTGTTCGAGTACGCCGCGTCCGGCGCCCCGCTGCGCTCGTGGACCGTCCCCGGCCAGGACCTCACCAAGCCGCGCGGCGTCCAGGTCGCGACCTCGGATGCGCGCGGCCGGCTGGTGCTGCTCGAGAAGTCGCGCAGTCGCGTGCTCACGCTCGACGTGGCGACCGGGCGGTTCGTGGTCCAGGCGACCCTTCCGGACCTGCCCGGCGGCGGCCACCCGATCCCGAACTACGCGGCCTGGGGTCCGGGCGGTGCGCTCTACCTGAGCGACTACGGGCAGGACGTCATCTGGCGCATCCCGGCCGCTGGCGGCACGCCGCGGGTGTGGCTGCGCTCCGCGAAGCTCGCCGGACTCGCGGGCTTCGGCACCACCGGCATCGTCTACGAGCCGGGGACGCGCTCCTTCCTGGTCAGCCAGCAGACGACCGGAGACCTGCTCGGGCTGCTGCGTGGACACCTGTACCGGATCCCCGTGCTGAGCAACGGTGCTCCCGGTGCGCTGCGGACGGTCTGGACGTCCGGGCCGCTGGACCTGCCCGACGGGTTCGGCATCGCTCGGTCGGGCAACATCTACCTCTCGCTGCTCGGTACCAACCAGCTGGTCAAGCTCAGCCCCGCGGGGAAGGTGTTGGCCAGGATGCGCGCCACGGGCTCGGCGGTCCCGTTCGACAGTCCGTCGAACGCGACCTTCCTGGGCACCCGGGTGCTGGTGGCGAACCAGTCGGCGATCCTCGGCAACACCAGCCACCACGTCATCCTCGACGTCGAGGTCGGGGAACGCGGAGCTCCCCTGTTCCTTCCGGCGCAGTCGACGCTGCGCTGACCCGCCGGGTCAGCCGCCACACCGACGGCAGGGCCAGCGCGGCCAGCGAGCTGAGGCCGATCACGGCGGCCACGACGACCAGCCAGCGGTCCGTACCGACCAGGCCGACGACCGGCCCGGTCAGCGCCAGGCCGAGCGGGCGACAGACGAACGAGCCGACGAGGTCGAACGCGTAGACCCGCGACAGCATGTCCTCGGCGACGTTCTCCTGGATCGCGAGGTCCCAGTTGACGCTGAACAGCTGCAGGCCGACGCCGTGCACCGCCGCACCGAGCAGCACCAGAGGCAACTGGTCGGCCAGCGCCATCGCGAGCGGGAACGCCGCGGTGAGCGACAGGAGCAGGACGCCCCACCGGAGCAGGAACGTCGGCCGCCACCGCAGCGCGACCAGCCCGCCGATCACGAAGCCGGCCATCATCGAGGCCAGCGCCCAGCCCCACGCCTCCTCGCCCCAGGTGTCGCCGACGACGATCGGGCCGAGCACGCCCTGCACCCCGCCGAAGCACAGGTGGTAGAGCAGCGCCTGCGTGATGAGCAGCCACAACCAGCTGTGGCGCAGCACCTCACGGGCGCCGTCGGCCAGCTCGCTGAGCAGCCGCTCGCGCTCGCCCCGGGACGGGGCAGCGACCCGGATCAGCGAGAAGAAGGCCGCGGCGAAGGCGTACGACGCCGCGTCGACGGCGATCGCCCAACCCGGCCCGGCGACGGCCACGATGATGCCGGCCACCGCGAACCCCACGGCGTACGACGTCTGGTTGGCCAGGCTGCGGACCACGACCGCGCGCGCCAGCAGCTCCGCGGGGACCGTGAAGCGTGTCAGCGAGTTCGACGCGGGCTGGGCGAGCGCACCGAGACAGCCGTTGAGCACCCCGATCAGGGTGAGGAACAGGATCGAACCGTGCCCGGTGATCAGCACCGTCGCGCAGATGGCCTGGCTGATGCAGGTGGCCGCGGCGGAGCCCTGCATCAGGAGCTGTCGCGGCAGCCGGTCCCCGAGCACACCGCCGTACAGGATGGTGACGACCTCGGCCGCGGAGAAGGCGGCGACGACGAGGCCGAGCTGGGTGGCGGACCCGCCGAGGTCGAGCACCGCGAACGCCAGCGCCACCGGGGCCATCGCCGAACCGAGGGCGCTGACGGTGACCCCGCCGACGAGCCAGCGGAAGTCGGGGATGCGGAGCGGAGAGGCGTGTGGACCGAGCACCCACGCAGCCTAGGTCGGGCTGCCGACGTACCCGTCGGCACCCGAAAGACGTACCCGAACGCAGGGAAACACCGACCGCATCGGGCCCCGGAGCCCTTCTCGGTCGGTGTTTCCCTTTTTTCGTGCGTCGCCCGGACCCCCACTGGTCGGCGACGCTGGTGCGTGCGGTCCGCTCAGTCCGTCGTCCGGCGCGAACGCGCCTGGAGGAGGGTGAGGACCGCAAGCACACGTCGGTTCAGGTGCTGTGAGGGTTCGAGCTCGAGCTTGTCGAAGATGTGCGTGCACAGTGCCTCGACCGACTTCCGCGACAGGCACAGCTGAGCCGCGATGCCTGCGTTGGACTGGCCCAGGGCGATCTGGTGCAGTACCTGGCGTTCCCGACGACTGAGCCGGTCGAGCCGACTCGTCGCCGCCACGTACGTTGCCCCGAGATCCATCATCGTGGTCGTCATCAGGCCGGGATGACGGGTCCGCCGTGGAACTGGAACCGGCGGGACCGCTCACGGGGAGAGGGAGCGTTCCGCGGCCCCGCCAGTGTCAGGACCATGGACGGGGTGATCCCGCCCGCGGCGTTCTTGAGGATCTCGAGGATCCCGGCCTCGGACCGGCGCAGGCGGGCGCTGGTCTCGTTCAGCTCGTCCTCGTTCGTCCGGATGTCGAGCTGTGCCTCGCACATGTGGTTCCAGCGGGCGCGGAGGGCGGCCACCAGGCCGGCGGGGCCGTTGAAGTACGGCGCCCATTCCTCGCGCCACGGGACGGCGCCGCTCATGTCGGCGGCGGCGACCGCTTCGACCTCGTGGAAGATGCGGATGCGTTCGTGGGTCTCGTTCCAGGTCATGACGTTGTTCCTTCCGGGGAGGGGCGGTGGGGAGTCACCGCTCGGTTTCACGGAAGGAGGAGGACTGGCCACCCCCCGCTGATACGCCGACTTCGGAAATTCTTGGAAGACCTCGCCGGCGCAGGACGAGCTTCGCCAGCGTGTGCCTGCCGAGGTGCGCCGTCGGCCGTAGCCCGAGCTTGTCGAAGAGGGCCGTGGACAGGGCCGTTGCCTCCTGCAGCGTGATGCCGAGCCGGGCCGCGACGAGGGCCTCGGTGTCGGCCCCTGACTGGCCGAGCGCGATCACCCGGAGCAGCGCGCGCTCGGTGGGATCGAGCCGGTCCAGCCGGCTCGTGGCTGCGATGTAGCTGAGTTCGAGTGTCATGCGCCGTACCTCTTCCGGGAAGGGTGCGGTGGGGGTCACCGCTCGCTTCCCTGGAGGAGGGGACGGCGCGGCCCGGTGATACCGGAAGGTGCCCCTGTTTCGACGTATCACCGGCACTGGTTCGCGGGTCCTATGTGCGGGACGATGCTTTCGACAGGAATCCTGCGCACGCTGGATGAGGAGGTCGGGAGTGGATGTGACTACGCCGTTGTCGACGCTCGTCCCTGCGGCACGTGAAGGAGACCAAGATGCCTGGAACTCGATCGTCGACAGGTTCCTGCCCCTCGTCAACGCCCTCGTCCGCGGCTACCGCCTCTCGGAGGCCGACGGTGACGACGTCAGTCAGACCGTGTGGCTGCGCCTGGTCGAACACCTGGGTGCGCTCCGCGAACCGGACGCCCTTCCCGGCTGGATCCGTACGACGACCCGCAACGAGTGCCTGCGCCTGCTCACCGCACGGGGCCGGGTCCGCCCGGTCGACCCCCAGGACCACGGCGGCCTGGACGCGGTCGAAGGCGACGTCGCGGACGACGAGCTGCTCGCTGTCGAGCGCCACCGTCTCCTGCGCGAGGCCATGGCCGAGCTGCCGGCAGCCCGCCGCGAGCTCCTGCTCCTGCTGCTCGCCGACCCCCCGGTCGGTTACGAGCAGATCAGCGAACGCCTCGGGATCCCGATCGGCAGCATCGGACCCACCCGCGCCCGGGCGCTGGAGCAGCTACGACGTACCCGCGCCCTGCGCGGTCTCGGTCCGGATCTCGTGGGAGGGATGAGCTGATGACCAACTGGGACGAGCTGACCGACGACGAGCTGATGACTGCGCTCTCCGAAGCCGTGACGGAGACCGCGCCGGAGGTCGTCGACCGACGCCGCGCCGCTGCGCAGGCTGCGTTCACGTGGCGCACGATCGACACCGAGCTGGCCGAGCTGCTGCACGACTCCGCCCTCGAGGCCGGGGCTGCCGTCCGCTCGGCCGCCGAGGGACCGCGGTCGCTGTCCTTCGGTCGCAGCGGCCTGGTCCTGGAGATCGAGATCGACGGGGACGAGGTCCTCGGCGAGGTGATCGCCGAGGGTTCCGCTGCGTCGGACAGGGGTCCGGCCGTCGTCGTCCTGCGCCGCCCCGACGCCGACGACGTGACCGTCGAGGCCGACGCCGCCGGGTTCTTCCGGTTCTCCGACGTCGGGCCCGGGTCGGTGCGGTTCGAGGTCACGCGTGGCGAGTGGTCGCTGACCACCCCCTGGGTCACCCTGTAGCTCGCCCGGTGGTTGAGGTGCGAGCGCAGCGAAGTCGCCCGGTGGTTGAGGTGCGAGCGCAGCGAGCCTCGAAACCCCCGGGCCTCAGGTCAGCGGACCCACGATCTTGATGTCCTCGTTGATGCGGGTGTCGTGGTGGTCGATCGCCGTGTTCAGGACGGCGTCCCACGCCTCCCGGGCAGACATCGGGCTCGGCGTCCGGTTCGCGCGCATCTCCGCCGCGATCAGGCCTGTGACGATCGGGGTCGAGAACGATGTGCCGCTCCACTGGGCCAGGCCCTTGAAGTGGCGCACCTTCGTCTCGTTCGGCGGTTCGTGGCAGGTGTAGGTCCCGATGGGGAAGGCGTTCACCAGGTCGCGGCCGCGGGCGTACACGTTGACCCAGCCCTTGCCGTAGTTGGAGAAGTCGGAGACCTTCTTGTCGGGATCCACTGAGCCGACGCCCACGACCCACTCGAAGGCGGCTGGCCAGAAGGGTTCGTCACTCTCGTCGTTGCCTGCGGCGGCCACGATCAGTACGTCGTTCCGGGTGGCGAGCTCGTGTCTCTCGGCCAGCATCAGGAACGAGAGCATGGCCAGTCCCCGGCGCGTGTGCGTGCCGGCGGAGATGCTGATCACCTCGGGGTGATCGGGATCCTCGAGTGCTTCGCGGAGCTGCCGGCAGATCGCCGACTCGTACACGGCGCCGCCGTGGGTCAGGACGCCCTCGACCTCGACCCTGGTCTCGGGAGCCATGCAGCTGATGACGCCGGCGACGAAGGTCCCATGACCCGCGTACTCGTGAATGGCGGACTGGTTCACCGTCTCGAGGTCGGTGGCGTCGGCGAAGATGTCGTCGGCTTCGAGCCAGGGGGACTCCGCGCTGCCGACGGCGTCCTTCCACAGGCCGGTGTCGACCACGGCCACCCGTACCTTGTCCGTCGCGGCGACCTCGCCACTGGAGGCAGCCTGAGGCGGCCACGGACGGTGCGTCCGCGGTTCCTCGGGTTCCGTCGCGGGGCAGAGTCCGGGACGACCGGTCACGTACAGGATGTGGTCGGGTGTGGCGACCGCGCCGTCGCCGAACTCCCGGTCCATCTCGTCAAGGGTGCGCAGCACGGAGTCCTTGCGGTCGCGGCGCTTCGGGATGGCAACCAGGGTCAGACCGTCGATCACCGAGTCCTCGGGCCATTCGACCGGTTCCTCGAAGTCGTCGCGGCGCTGCTCGAAGAATCGCGCAAAGTCGTCGCGTCGGTCGTTCCGGACCAGGAGGTGGTCCGGGCGGAACAGGTAGGCGGTGTCGGCGTCGTCCGTTGCGCGACCTCCGCCTCGTGCGGCAGCGGCCGCGACGTCGCCGCGGAAAGATCGGCGGATCACCCCGACCTGGACCCGGAGTTTCTCGCGTTCGAGCTGTTCCTTGCTACGGCCGGGCTTGACCGGGGCACGGCCACCGCCGCGCTGGCGGCGCAGCCACTCGAGGAGTGACGTCAGCGGATTGCGGGACAAGGGGGGACGGTCCGGCTCATTCATCGACGCTCCTGGGAGTTGGAGGTACGGCGGTCCGAGCTCACCGCCGCCGCTAACGTAGTGGTGCCCCGAACCGCCCGTAAAGAGCGGTGCTCTCGACGCTCGCGAGGAAACCATGCAGGAACTTCTGGAGCTCGCGATGGATCGTCCTGGAGAGGCGGGCGAACGGGCTCGGGCGATCCTCGCCAGCGCCCCGGACGACCTCCTCCGGTCCTTTGCGTGCCAGGCGCTGGGCATCGTCCTGCGTAGCGACGGACAGGCCGTGGAGGCGACCGCTGTGTTGCGGGAGGGCGTCCGGGCGGCTATCAGGAGCGGGGTCGACGGTCGTGAGAGCGACGTGCGCGCCACTCTGGCGGGAGCATTGGTACTGGCGGGCCGACCGCGCGCCGGCCTTCTCCAGTTCGATCGCGCGCTGGAGAGCGCCACGGGTGAGATCGCAGCGAAGGTCGCCATGCGGCAGGCCGGCATCCTCACGACCCTGGGCAGGTACGACGAAGCCCTCCCGGTCATGGGCCGAGCACTCGACGAGTTTCGGCAAACGGGCAACCGGGTCTGGGAGGCGCGCTCCCACCTGTGGCTGGCGCACATCGAGCTCGTCCGTGGCCGAGTGGATGCGGCCGAGCGCCATGCGCTCGAAGCCGCGGAGATCCTGGAGCAACTGGGAGACACGACTGATCGGCTCAGCGCTCTCACGAACCTTGGTGAGATCGCGATGGCGCGAGGGGACGTCTCCGGCGGCCTCCGACGCCTGACGGAGGCGGTCCGTGGAAGCGAATCGGTGGGCTGGCTGCGATTCGAGGACGTCGGCCCGCTTGCGGTCTGTTACCTCGCAGCAGGCATGACCGCCGATGCGGTGGCGCTGCTCGGCAGAAGTGACTTGCGCTTGACCGCCGCGTTTGAAGCCGAGCGCAAGCTGGCCCTCGCCGATGCGCTGGTGGCTGACCAGCAACCGCAATCGGCGATCGAACCGGCACGCACGGCCCGTGTGATGTTTCGTCGGCAGGGCCGGGAGTGGTTCGAGCGCCGGGCCCGGCTGACGGTCGTGCGGGCTCGGGCCGCAACCGGAGCAACTCAGGGACTGGCGCGCGAGGCGCGACTGGTCGCTGAGGAACTCCACGAGGAGCGGGCGGTCGAAGCACCGATCGCGCTGACCCTCGCCGGCCGGGCGGCCCGTGGTCAGGAAGCCGTCGATCTCTGGGTTTGCGCTGCGTCGTACCGCAACCATCCCAACGCGTTGGTGCGCGCTGGCGCGTGGAATGCCCAAGCACTCGCCCGTGAGGACTCGAACGACCGCGGCGGGGTCCTGCGCGCGGCCACCGCCGGCCTCGACGCGATCGACGAGCACCGACGCCTGATCGGCTCCTCAGAGCTCCGGGCCCTTGCGACGACCCATGGTCGAGAGCTGACGACCATCGCCCTGCGCCACGCAGCGACCGACCCGCGCACGCTCCTCCGTTGGAGCGAACGCACCCGCGCCACCGCCCTTGCCCAACCGCCCGCGACGTCCGACGCGGCGACGATCCCTGCCTCGCTCGCAGCCCTGCGCGACAACGGTCGCCGGCTCGCGGAGGCCCGTCAGGACGGCGATCCGACCGAGGACCTCGAGAAGGAGCGGTTGCGGCTGGAGCGGGCGGTGCGGGCCGAGCACCACACGTTGTCCGCGGACTCGGTCGAGCGGCAGCGGCCGGTCAGCGCCGAGGAGGTCGTGGCCTCGGTCGGGGACGGTTGCCTGGTCGAGCTGGTTGACGTCGACGGGACCCTGCACGTGCTCGTCGTGCACGGCGGGAAGGTGCGACGGCGGATCGCGGGTTCGACGGCCGAGGTGGGCGAGCTTCTCGGACCCGCCGCGATGCTGCTCCGGCGCACCTCACGCGGGCGGCCCGCCGACCTGACTGCACTCGGGCAGCGGCTGCAGGACGCGATCCTCGGGGACGCCGTACGGCTGATCCCGGAGGGCCCGGTCGTGATCGCCCCGACCGCGCGGCTGCATGGACTGCCGTGGGCGTTGCTTCCTGCTCTGCACGACCGGCCGTTCAGTGTGGTGCCGTCGGCGGGGCAGTTGCTGCGGGCTCGCGCCACTGCACGGCCTGCGGATCCGCGGACCGTTCTCATCTGCGGCCCTGGGCTGGCGACCGGCGGCGCCGAGGTGCCCGTGCTCGCGAGGCGGCACCCGGACGCCGTACTCCTCGACGGCGCCCACGCCACGCTCGAAGCCGTCCTCACTCACCTCGACGGCGCCGACCTCGTGCACCTCGCTGCTCACGGGCGGTTCCGTGCGGACAGTCCGCTCTTCTCCGCACTCGACCTCGCCGACGGACCGCTGACGGTGCACGACCTCGAACGGCTCCAGCGGGCGCCGTACCGGGTCGTCCTCTCGGCCTGCGAGTCCGGTGTGCTCGCACCGGTCGGCGCCGAGGAGCTGCTCGGCCTGGCTGCCGCCCTCTTCTCGCTCGGCACTGCCGGCCTGGTCAGCAGCGTCGCCGAGGTCAACGACACCGCGACCGCCGACCTGATGGTCGACCTGCACGCGGTCCTCGCCGCCGGCAGCGATCCGGCCACCGCCCTGCACGAGGTACGACGCGCCGCCGTACCCGGCTCGGTCGAGGCCGCCACCGCCGCGGCCTTCCTCGCCCTCGGCGTCTGAGCGGGCGGGCGAGCTGTAACACGCTGTCCGCTCGACTACCCGACCGATGTCAGTGCTAGCAACCCGCCACAGACGCGAATTTGCGAGGGCAACGGTCGGCCAGAGGGGCGGACAGCGTGTTACAGCCCAGCCGGCCCGGTCGACCCGAACCCCCGATCCCGGCCGTAGGGCGAAACCGGGCGGCGACCCACCGTCCACCCCGAATAGGCTTCACCCATGTCGGATCAGACCAGCACCAGCCTCACTGCCCGGGAAGCCATCACGGCCATCCAGGGGCACGAGGCGTGGGCGATCATCCGGCGCTCGACCCGGGCAGGTGATCGCGACACCGTCGGCGTGCTCGGCGGCACCCGCAGCACCGCCGAGTCGATCATGGACATCCCGCTCGAGACCGGCGTTCCCGAGGTCGGGCACATCTGTGACCGGCTGGTCGCCGTACCGTTCCGGCAGGTCACCGAGCGCGGGTTCGAGGCACACGACGACGGCACCCCGCTGGTGGTCGTCGACGTCCAGGCCGAGCACGAGTTCTCCGTCGCCGACGTGATCGCAGCGATCGACGAGGTGCCGGTCGAGTTCACCGACCGCGGTGGCTTCGACACCGACGACGACGAGTACGCCAAGGTCGTCGAGTCGATCATCAGCGAGGAGATCGGCCAGGGCGAGGGCGCGAACCTCGTCATCGGCCGCAACTACCGAGCCGTGGTCGCCGACTGGAGTGCGGACGTCGCGCTCACCGTCTACCGCCGCCTGCTCGAGCGCGAGCGCGGCGCGTACTGGACGTTCCTCTTCTTCACCGGCGACCGCTACCTCGTCGGCGCCAGCCCCGAACGCCACGTCAGCGTCCACGGCGGCGACGTCCGGATGAACCCCATCTCCGGCACCTTCCACCTGCGCCCGCCCGCCGGCGAGACGCGCAGCACGGAGGAGCGCCTCGCCGAGTTCCTCAAGGACGAGAAGGAGATCTACGAGCTCTTCATGGTCGTCGACGAAGAGCTCAAGATGATGTGCGACATCTGCACCGAGGGTGGCCAGGTGCTCGGCCCGTTCCTCAAGCCGATGACGCACCTGATCCACACGGAGTACCTCCTCGCCGGCCGTACGTCGCGCGACGTGCGCGAGGTCCTGCGGGACACGATGTACGCCGCCACGGTCACCGGTTCGCCCGTGGAGAACGCCTGCCGGCTGATCAAGCAGTACGAGCCCGAGGGCCGTGGCTACTACGGCGCCGCGCTCGCCCTCTTCGGCCGTGACGCCGCGGGTGAGCCCGTCGTGGACAGCCCGATCGTGATCCGTACGGCCGATGTCTCGATCGACGGGGCGCTGAAGGTGACGGCCGGAGCGACCCTCGTGCGGGACTCCGTGCCGTCGTACGAAGTGGCGGAGACGCACGCCAAGGCCGGCGGCATCCTGTCCGCCTTCGGACTCGTCCCGCCGGCGCCGATCCCCACCGCCGACGTCGCGACGCTGGTCGCCGACGAAGAGGTGCTGATCGCGCTCAACAGCCGCAACAACCGGCTCTCCAGCTTCTGGCTCGCCGACCAGGCCGGGACGCCGGTCGACCCGCGGCTGATCGGGAAGTCCGCCGTCATCCTCGACGGCGAGGACGACTTCGTGAACATGCTGCGCCACATGCTGACCCGGATGGGGATCAGCAGCCGGGTGGTGCGCCATGAGGCGTACGTCGACGGCGCACTCGACGGCGACGACCTGGTCATCGTCGGGCCGGGTCCCGGTGACCCCGGCGACGACAACGACCCGAAGATGCTGCGGATGCGGGCCGCGGTCGCGTGGCTGCTGGAGAACGAGAAGCCGTTCCTCGCCGTGTGCCTCGGCCACCAGACGCTGTGCCACCAGCTCGGCATCCCGCTCGCGTTCAAGGACATCGTCTTCCAGGGCACCCAGGCGGCCGTGCTGCTCGACGGCAAGCCGGCGAAGGTCGGGTTCTACAACACGTTCGTCGGGCGACCTGGTCCGGACACCGTGCTCCCGGCCGGCGTGCGTGTCGACACCGATCCCGAGTCCGGCGACGTGCACGCCGTGACCGGCCCGCATTTCCGCGGCGTCCAGTTCCACGCCGAGTCGATCCTCACCGAGCGTGGCTTCGACATCGTGCACGACCTCGTCTCCTCGGTCCTGCTCTAGGCGTGGACCTCATCGCCCGGCCACCGGGGGAGTACCTCGCCGAGGACGACGTCGTCGAGACGACGGCACCGGCAGTCATTGCGCTCGCGGCCCGGCTGGGTGCCGGCGCGGGCGACGACATCGCGTTCGCCCGGGCCGCGTTCCAATGGGTCCGTGACGAGATCGCGCACGCGGGAGACGCGGGCGATCCGCGGTTCGCCGTTTCCGCGACCGACGTCCTGACCGACGGTGCCGGCTGGTGCTACGCCAAGGCGCACCTGCTCACCGCAGTGCTCAGGGCCGGCGGCGTGCCGACGGGGCTCTGTTACCAGTGGCTGGCCGATGGCGACGGGCACGTGCTGCACGGCCTGGTGGCGGTGCACCTCAATGGGAGCTGGCACCGCCAGGACCCGCGGGGCAACAAGCCAGGTGTGGCCGCGGAGTTCTCGCTCGACGGTGAACGGCTGGCCTGGCCGGTCGACCCGACAGCCGGCGAGGAGGACTTCCCCGAGGTCCATGTCGCGCCCGCCCCGGAGGTCGTCGCGGCACTGCGTCGTCGCGAGCTGGCGGTGCAGAGGTGACCACACCCGACGTCGTCGTGGTCGACCACCACGACTCCTACACGTGGAACCTGGTGCACCTGATCGCCGGCGTCACGGGGGAGCTGCCGACGGTGGTCCAGTGGAACGACCCCGTGGACCTGTCCGGGTTCTCCCACCTGGTGCTGTCGCCGGGGCCGGGGCATCCGCGGGAGTACCAGTGGGACTTCGACGGGCGGCCCGTGCTGGGTGTCTGCCTGGGAATGCAGGGGATGGTGGTCGCCTTCGGCGGCGAGGTCTCCCGGATCCAGCCCGCACACGGCGAGGTCGAGTCGGTCACCCACGACGGCCGAGGTGTGTTCGCAGGGTTGCCCGCGTCGTTCGATGCCGTGCGCTACCACTCGCTGGCCGCGACCCGGTTGCCCGACGAGCTCGAGGCGACGGCGTGGGCGGCCGACGGCACGGTCATGGGTGTGCGGCACCGGACCCTGCGGGTGGAGGGCGTTCAGTTCCATCCCGAGTCGGTGCTCTCCGAGCACGGTGCCATGCTGGTAGCGAACTTCCTGGCCATGGGACGCTGACGGGATGGTGACCCAGGGCGATCCCGCGGAGGCGTTCGCCCGGATCCAGGCCCGCCATGCGCGCTGCGTCTGGCTGGACGGCGGCGGTGCCCGGGACTGGTCGCGACGCAAGTCGCTGATCGGCTGGCTCGAGGACGACGACGTCTCCCTGAGCTACTCGGCTGCTCGGCGGGAGGTCACCCGGCACGTCGGTGGACGGTCCGAGGTCGTGGGGGATGACCCGTTCGTCGTACTCGAGGCGGAGCTGGCGGCCGGCAGGCCGACCGACCAGTGGTTCGGGTACTTCGGCTACGCGGCACGACCGGACATGCCGGCGCTGCCCGACCCGGACCTGCCCGATGCGGTGTGGCTGCGGCCCTCGCACATCCGGGAGTACGAGCACGTGCTGGGGGTTTCGAGGCTCGCTGGCGCTCGCACCTCAACCACCGGGTCTGCGCCGCTGGTTGAGGTGCGAGGAGCGCCAGCGACGAGCCTCGAAACCACCGACACCCCCACCGCCTACGCCACCGCCTTCGCGCAAGTCCAGGAGCACCTGCACGCGGGCAACTCGTACGAGGTCAACCTGACCTACCGCACCCGCACGCCGAGCACCCTCGGCCCCGCGGGCGCCTATCTCCGGCTGCGCACGCTCAACCCGGCGCCGTACGCGGGCTTTCTCCAGCACGACGTGGCAGGTGCGGAGGCGTGGCTGTTGAGCTCGTCCCCGGAGCGGTATGCCCTGGTCACCGCCGACCGCACCCTGGAGACCAAGCCGATCAAGGGGACCACGGCGCGCGGCAGCACGCCCGACGAGGATGCGGCGGCGCGCGAGCACCTCGCCAGCGATCCCAAGTTCCGCTCCGAGAACCTGATGATCGTCGACCTGCTCCGCAACGACCTGGCGATGGTGTGTGACGTCGGGTCGGTGGAGGTGCCGACGTTGATGGAGGTCGAGTCGTACTCCTCGGTGCACCAGCTCGTGTCGACCGTCCGGGGCCACCTGCGCGACGACGTCACGACGGTGGGTGCGCTGCGCTCGCTGTTCCCTGCCGGCTCGATGACGGGCGCCCCGAAGCTCCGCACCATGGAGATCATCGAGGAGGTCGAGGCGACCCCGCGCGGTGCCTACAGCGGCGCGTTCGGCTGGATCTCCGGCGACGGTCGCGCCGATCTCGGCGTCATCATCCGCACCCTCGTCACGGCCGGCGATGACTACGTCCTCGGCACGGGTGGCGGGATCACCGTCGCCAGCGAGGTCGAGGACGAGTACGACGAGACGCGGTGGAAGGCCGAGCGGCTCTTACAAGCGATCAGCCCCTGACGGTAGCGTCCCCTCATGGTGACTCCCGCTGAGGCGATCGACCGGATCCAGGCCGCCTTCGGGGCGCATGGCGGCGCCCGCTCACTGCACGCCAAGGGCCGCTTCTACACCGGCACCTTCACGGCCACCCCCACCGCCACGGAACACGGCCGCGCCGCGCACCTGCAGGGCGATCCGGTGCCCGTGCTGGTCCGCTGGTCCAACGGTGGCGGCGACCCGAAGTCGCCCGACAAGGCGCCCGACGTACGCGGCATGGCGGTGTCGTTCCGTCACCCCGACGGCGCGACCGACCTGCTCGGGCAGACCGCGCCACGCTTCCCGGTGCGCTCGCCCGACGCGTTCGTCCGGATGGTCGAGGCGGCCCGCAAACCGTCGGCCCTGCCGGGGTTCCTGCTGCGCCACCCCAACGCCCTGCCCGCGCTCGCGGTCAACGCCAGGGCCGGGGCCCTCGTGCCGCCGAAGAGCTTTGCCGCGGCGACGTTCTTCCCGATCCACGCGTACCTCTGGACCTCGGCCACCGGCATCGAGCGCTGGGTGCGTTACGTCCTGCGCCCGCTGGACGAGGAGGCCGGCCGGCCCGAGGGCACCTTCAGCGGGGATGACCGGCTCTTCGACGAGATGGAGGCCCGACTCGCGGCCAGGCCGGTGCGGTTCACGCTGGAGGTCACCATCGCGTCCGACGGCGATGACCCGCACGACCCGATGTCCGTGTGGCGCGGCGTCGAGATGTTCGACGCCGGCACGATCGAGGTCACCTCCACTGCACCCGACCCCGAGAACGACGGCAAGGTGACGGTCTTCGACCCCACGCGCGTCATCGACGGCATCGGGCTCTCCGACGACCCGATCCTGCTGTTCCGGCCGGGCGCCTACTCCGAGAGCGTCAACCGCCGGATCTGACCGGGATCAGCCGGCCGGGCTGGGCGAACCCGCACCGGCCTCGTCGGCATGCGCGGAGAGGGCCCCGAGCGTGGCTTCGACACCGCGCACGGCCCGCGCCTCGTCGTACGGCGCAGGATCGACCAGGTTGACGACCTCGAACAGGGTGCCGTTCTGCACGAAACCGGTGACGTACAGCTGGTCCTTGGCCGCGTCGACCACGATCCGTGCCGCGTCGGCGAGCGGGACGTCGGGTGTGCGGACGTCGGCTCCCGCGGTCTGGCCCATCTTCGCCCAGAAGTCGTCGAGGCTGCCGCCGAACAGCTGGTAGTTCGCGGTGACGGCCGCTTCGCCCGAGTCCTTCGCCGGCGCGAACCGGCACTCCGGAAGGGTGGGCGTACCGGCGTGCTCGGTCGTCGTGGACCCGAAGTGCTTCAGCACGAAGGCGGCATCCAGGGCGTCGCAGGGGTTCCACAACGCGGGCGTCTCGGTCGGCAGGTCCGGCTTTGCGCCGACGTCCTCGCCGCCACAGCCGGCCAGGACCAGGGGCAGCACGGCGACGGCCGCCACCCCCCACTTCGTGTCACGCATCGTTCTTCTCTCTTCCGGGGAGCCGCAGGACCATCCGCGCCCCTCCACTGGCATTGGCGGTGGCGTGGACCGAGCCGGAGTGGCGTTCGGCGACCTGGCGCACGATGGCCAGGCCCAGGCCGGATCCGGGCAGAGTACGGGCGTCGGGGGAGCGCCAGAACCGGTCGAAGATCCGGGGGCGGTCGGCCTCGTTGATGCCCGGCCCCTGGTCGTCGACCGTCAGGACGCCGTCGCTGAGGCGCACCGTGACGTGGCCCGCCTCCGGGCTCCACTTGGCGGCGTTGTCGAGCAGGTTGGTCACGGCTCGTTCGAGCTCGGCAGCTTCGCCGATCACCCACCAGGGACGGGTGAAGACCTCGAACTCGAGGCTGGGTGCGCGTCGTCGTACCCGCTGGATGGCGTGGTCGACGACGTCGGCGAGGTCGACGGGCTCGACCTGGATGGGCATCGGTTCGTCGCGGGCGAGCGAGGTCAGGTCGCCGATCAGGGTGGTGAGCTCCTCGATCTGGGCCTGGACGTCGTCGAGCAGCTCCTCGCGGGCATCGGGCGGCAGGTTGCGCAGGCCGTCGGGCTGGCGGGCCGTCATGGTCAGCAGGTCGACGTTGGTGCGCAGGGCCGTGAGCGGGGTCCGCAGCTCGTGGCTCGCGTCGGCGACGAGCTGTCGCTGCCGGACGCGGCTGGCGTCGAGGGCCACCAGCATGTGGTTGAACGCCGTCGCGAGGCGCGCGACCTCGTCGTCGCCCTCGATGGACAGGGGCGTGAAGTCCTCCGTACGGGCGATGTGCTCGACCGAATCGGTGAGCTTGCGCACCGGTCTGAGGCCGTTGCTCGCCACCGTCCAACCCGCCAGGGCAGCGACGATCACGCCGAAGGCACCGAAGGCGATGGTCACCCAGCCGAGCCGGGACAGGGTGCGGTCCTGGTCCTCGAGGGGCTGGGCGATCACCAGCGCGATGCCGTCCTGCTGCGTCGGCACGGCGACGACGCGGTACCGCTCGCCGGCGATGAGCAGGGTGCGCAGGCTCGACGAGTGCTCGCCGCGGGCGACCTCGATCTCCGGAGCGCCGAGCTCGATCGCCGGCCCGCGGTCGAGGATCGCGGGATTGCCCTTGTAGTCGACGAACGCGATCCGTACGTCGGCCGCGCCCAGGGCCCACGGCGGTACTCCGCGTGCGCCGACCTCCAGCAGGGTGTCGGTGGCGGCGGCCTTGTTGGCGCGGTCGAGCAGGGAGTCGTCCAGGGTGTTCTGCATCTGGACGCGGGCGGTGAAGTACGCGCCCACGGCCACCAGCGCCACCGACAGGCCGACCGCGATCGTCGTCAGCCAGATCACCCGGCTGGCCAGGGAACGACGGTAGTGCCAGCGGCCGTCGCTTCCCGGCCGCATCGCGACCAGGCCCCAGGCGCTCACCTGCTCACTCGCTCACCACGCGTCACGACCCGATCATGACTCCGTGGCGCGCAGCACGTAGCCGATGCCGCGGACGGTGTGGATCAAGCGCGCCTCGTCGGCGGCCTCGGTCTTGCGGCGCAGGTAGCCGACGTAGACCTCGAGCGAATTGGCGGTGGTGGGGAAGTCGTAGCCCCAGACCTCTTCGAGGATGAAGGAGCGGTCCAGCACCCGCCGCGGGCGCCGCAGGAACATCTCCAGCAGCGTGAACTCGGTGCGCGTCAGCTCGATGTGGCGGGTGCCGCGCAACACCTCGCGGGTGGTGACGTTCATGGTGAGGTCGGCAAACGAGAGCACCTCCTCCTCGGCGCCGTCCTCGGCGGGGACGACCCGGCGCAGCAACGCGCGCAGCCGGGCCAGCAGTTCCTCGAGCGCGAACGGCTTCGTGAGGTAGTCGTCCGCACCGGCGTCGAGCCCCTCGACCCGGTCGCCCACGGCATCGCGGGCGGTCAACACGATCACGGGTACGTCGTTGCCGGCGGCGCGCAACGCCCGCGTCGTCTCGAGGCCGTCGAGCTTGGGCATCATCACGTCCATCACGACCACGTCCGGCGCGAGCGCACCGATCCCCGCCAGGGCTTCGGCTCCGTCGCCGGCCAGGTGGACGTCGTACCCGTTGAAGACGAGGGAGCGCTTCAGCGACTCACGCACCGCGCGGTCGTCGTCGACGACGAGCACGCGAGCAGGCGGGACAGGGCGGGACACGGCACCATCATGGCCGATGGGCCTGAAGACGTCCTGAGAGCGAGGTCAGTACAGGCTCGCGGGGCATTCCGGCGGGCGCGGGTCGGAGTTGATGCAGAACCCGTAGCTGGGCAGTGGCGGCAGCGCGGCCGGGAGCGGCAGGCGCAGTCGTGGGTCCTCGGCGATCTCGAGCATCGCCCGGCTGCTGAGCTGGAGCTTCTCCTTCAGGTCGGCGATCGTCAGGTCGGCCGGCGGGTCGGCGAGTCGTTCGCCGACGAAGACCTCGACCCGGCCGGTCGCCTGGTCGGCAGGAACGACGAAGTTGTGGGAGGCACTGGGGATGGCCCGGTTGATGTACCAGTAGTCGATGGCGGTCCGGCCGTCGCTCGTCGGGACCTCGGTGCACTCCGTCAGCACGTCGCCGCGGGACTGGAGGTCCGCGCACTTCCAGTCGTAGTACGACCCTCCGTCGCTGGGCTCGTGCTCGGCGCGGATGTCGAGCCGCCGGTCGTCGATGCTGGTGCGCACCGTCCACGACGTCGCCTCGGCCCGTTCGCCCACGGCGAGGTCGCGCGGAAAGTTGTCGGTCAGGTTGTCTGCGGCCGTGCTCCAGGACCGGGCGCTCACCTCGGGGTCCGTGGCGCCCGGGAACGAGTCGAGCGCCACCTCCTTCATCAGGTCCGCAATGGCGTACTGGTCGGCCACGGGTGGCCCGTCGGTGGTCGGCCCGTCGGTGGTCGGCCCGTCCGTCGTGGCCGTGTCGGTGGGGGGATCGGTGCGGCGGGCGGACGGATCGTCCTGCGCGATCAGGATCGCTGCCGTGGTCCCGCCACCGACCAGCGCCAGCGCCAGCAGGACGGCGCCCACGACCAGGCCGGTACGACGCCGGGGGCGCGCCGCGGCCGGGGGTGGTCCCCAGGCCGGGGGTGGCGGGAGTGGCTGCGTGTACGCAGGTGGAGCGGGTGGCGGGGTGGGCTGGGGACTGGGTGGCGGGGTGGGCCGTGGAACGGACGGGGCGGGCGCCGTCTGTGCGTCCAGCACCCCGCGATCCAGCACGCCTGCCGCCACACCGAGCACGGCGACCGCCCACCGGCTGGGGGCGACGTCGGTGGCCGCCCGGTCCCGCGCGAGCTGGTCACCTGCAGCGGCGACGGCCATGTCCGGGTCCCCGCCGTTGGCGATGTCGCGTTGCATCCGGTCGAAGGCGCCCTGGCGCACGGCATCGACGAGCAGGTTGGTCACGCCCCGGCTGGCCGCCTCGGGCGTCAGGAAGTCGTCGAGCGCCGCCCCGAAGCTCGTCGCGTCGGACAGGATGCCGTTGCCGGTGCGTGCGAGGAGATCGGTGAGTTCGTCCGAGAGGGCCACGTCGCGATTGTGTCATCGCCGTCTCCCGCTGCAGGTTCATCAAGGGATGCAGGTGAATGTGCACTCCCCACGCTGGGCAGAGGCGGGGAAGTGTCAGTTCGCCGACATACCTTGATGAACCAGCAGCGGTCAGAGGTAACGCGCCGCGATCTTGGCCGCCCGGGCGCCGTACTGGCCACCGAACAGGCACGCATGCACGAGCAGCGGGAACAGCTGGTGGAAGCCGAGGCGGTCCTCCCAGCCGTCGGCGAGCGGCGCCGCTTCGTCGTACGCCGCCATCACCTGCGGCAGCTGGGGGAGGCCGAAGAGGGCGAGCATGGCGACGTCCATCTCGCGATGGCCGCCGTACGCCGCCGGGTCGATCACGACGGCACGGTCGTCGTTGGTCCAGAGCACGTTGCCGTTCCACAGGTCGCCGTGCAGGCGCGCGGGCGGCTCGACGGGGAGGATCTCGGGCCCGCGGGCGACGGCCGCCTCGATGGTGGCGCCGTCCTCGGCGCTGACGATCTCCTTGGCGCGCAGCACCTTGAGGTACGGCGCGATCCGGCGCTCGGCGTAGAACTCCGCCCAGGTGGGCGCCGGACGGTTGGGCATCGGCAGCCGGCCGATGTAGCCGTCGGCGTCGAACCCGAAGAAGTCGGGGCTGGCGGCGTGGGTCGCGGCGAGTGCGCGGCCGAAGCGGCCCGCGGCCTCGGCGCCCGGGCGCCCGGTCTCGATCCACTGGAGGATCACGCAGTCCTCGGCGACGGCCATCACCTCGGGGGTGGGTACGCCGCCGTCGGGCGTGGCCTCGGCCAGCCAGCGCAGCCCGGCGGCCTCGCGCTCGTAGAAGTGCGGGGGTGCGGTGCCGAGGGTCTTGAAGAGGGCGGTCCTGCCGTTGGAGAGGCGCACCTTGACCGCGGTCGAGATGTCGCCGCCGGCCACGGGCGCGGTGGCCACGACGGCGGAGCCGAGCAGTTGCTCAGCCCGACCGGCGATGACCGGTTGCCGCGCCATCAGGTCCTCTCAGGTCGACTCGGGTGGTCGGAGGATCAGGCCTGTCCCTTGAGCGCCCGCGGGATCTCTCGACCCTGTTCGATGGCGCGCTCGGGTGCCTTGACCTTCTTGAAGCTCCGGACGCCGAGCAGCACCAGGAGCGCGGCGACCAGCAGGTAGAACCCGAAGACGATCAGGAACGCCCAGTGCAGGTCCAGGCCGTCGCCGTTCCAGTGGATCAGGAACGCGATGGCGATCGAGAGCATGATGATGGCGAGGGTCAGGACGAACAGCGCCGCGCCGAGGAACACGGCGCCCATCCCGCCGGCCGTGAAGCTGACCTTGAGCTCCGACTTGGCGAGCTGGATCTCCTTGCGCATGAGCGTGGAGAAGTCGGTCTGCGCGTCCTTGATCAGGCGCCCGATGGTGGGCTCTTCCCGGATCGGTTCGATGGCCATGCGACCGACCTTACCGACATCGATAGACTCCCCGTCAGGTGAGCCGGGAAGTCTGGTCGGCAGACGATCTCCCCTGCCCACCTGACTCCGGAGGCCTCAGTGCCCGATTCCCCCCGCTCGCCCGACGACCTCTGGCGCCAGGGCCCCGTCTGGACGGCCAGCGAGAAGCCGCTGGCGAAGTACGTCGCCCGTCCGATCCGGGAGTTCCTCCACGTCGAGTCCGCCGGGTCGATCCTGTTGCTCACCGCGACCGTGATCGCGCTGCTGTGGGTCAACCTGCCGGTCACCGGCTGGGCCTCCGGGTACGACCACTTCTGGCACACCCCGATCGGTCTCGACGTCGGCAGCTGGCGGATCGAGGAGTCGCTGCAGCACTGGGTCAACGACGGCCTGATGACGATCTTCTTCTTCGTGGTCGGCCTGGAGATCAAGTACGAGCTGGTCCACGGCGACCTGCGCGACCCCCGCACCGCAGCGCTCCCGATCATCGCGGCCGTCGGCGGCATGGCCGTGCCGGCGCTGCTGTTCGTGGCGATCGCGGGTGGCGGCGAGGCCGGTGCCGGCTGGGGCATCCCGATGGCGACCGACATCGCGTTCGCAGTCGGTGTCCTCGGCGTCCTCGGCCGCCGGATCCCCTCGGCCGCCCGGTTGTTCCTGCTGACCCTCGCGATCGTGGACGACATCGG
The DNA here is from genome assembly GCF_048654605.1 of Nocardioides sp. CPCC 206347. Taxonomy (NCBI): domain Bacteria; kingdom Bacillati; phylum Actinomycetota; class Actinomycetes; order Propionibacteriales; family Nocardioidaceae; genus Nocardioides; species Nocardioides sp. CPCC 206347. The sequence continues at coordinate 123,536 of NZ_JBMCYZ010000004.1, read as the reverse complement.
CGCGATCATCGTGATCGCGGTGTTCTACACGGCCGACCTCGCGTGGGGCTGGCTCGGCATCGCCGTCGGCCTGCTCGCGGTGATGGCCGTCCTGCGCGCCGCCCGCGTCTGGGCGATCCCGGTCTACTGGGTCCTCGGCCTCGCCATCTGGTTCGCCGTTCTCGAGTCGGGCGTCCACGCCACGCTCGCCGGAGTCGCGATCGGCCTGATGACACCGGCCGTCGCCCTGCTCCGCCCCGAGGTCGCGAAGGAGTTCGCGACGGGCGCCCTCCAGGACAACGACCTCGACGCCGAGGAGCTGCACCGGATGCGGTTCCTGCTCGCCGAGTCGGTGCCCATCGCCGAACGTCTCCAGTCGCGCCTGCACCCCGTGTCGTCGTACGTCGTCCTGCCGGTGTTCGCGCTCGCCAACGCCGGTGTGGCGCTGGGGGATGGGGCGCTCGGTGATGCGCTGTCCTCGACCGTCGCCCTGGGCATCGGTGCGGGACTCGTGCTCGGCAAGCCGCTCGGCATCGCGCTCGCCTGCTTCATCGCGATCCGCCTGGGCGTCGCACGGATGCCCGACGACACCAACTGGGGCCAGGTGATCGGTGTCGGTGCCGTCGCCGGCATCGGCTTCACGGTGTCGCTGTTCATCGCAGGCCTGTCGTACCCCGACTCGGCCGCGCTGACCGACGACGCGAAGGTCGGGATCCTGCTGGCGTCCGTCCTTGCCGCGGTCGTCGGCGTCGTCGTCCTCCTGCTGGCGTCCCGTCGACCCGAGGTCGCCGAGCAGCCGGCCGAGGTCGTCGACCAGTCCTAGAAGGGCACCTCGGTCGCGAGCAGCCCCTCGCCCTGACCGCGGCCGGACAGCACCCGGCAGAACTCGACGGCGTCCATCTCGATCACCGGCCCGTTGCCGGGCGACCGCCACGAGCCGCCGGCTGGTCCGCTGAGGTCCAGGCAGTACGGCCGACCATGGCGGGCGGCCCACTCGTCGACGACGTCCGCGACGATCCTGCCGTCGTGCTCGGCGGTCAGTGCGGGTGCGGTACCGGTCGCGGTGGCGACGTCGATCCGGTGCATCCAGGTGTCGCGGGTGAGGATCACGTCGATGACGTAGCCCAGCGCCCAGGTCTCGTCCACACCCTGCACCGACTGCTTGTCGGGCATCGCCATCCGGCGCAGGAAGAACGGCGTCATCCGGCGACCGCGGGCGGCCCGGGGTCCGAGGGCGCGAGCGTCGTCGACCAGACGCTGCGGCGAGTGGTCGGCGCGTTCGCGGACCTGGAGGGCGGTCAGGGCATCGACCATGGCGATGCCGCGGGCGGAGGACTCGGCGCCGGCGATCTTGCGCTGACGGGCGCCTTCTCGGATCCCGGCCGCCATCGCGGCCATGCCGACGACGTGGCTGGTCAACTGCCGCACGTCCCAGGCGGGGCAGTCCGTGGATCGCTTCCAGTCGGCGGCGTCGAGGGCGGCGACGGTGTCGGCGAAGCGGCGGTACTCCTCGGCGGCGAGCGCCATCGCCGTACGGCGGTCCAGGGCGGAGCGTCGAATGCCCGGCGCGGTCGTGGTCTGGTTCATGGTCGTGCTCATCTCTTGCGGGCCGCCCTCCTGGCGGCAGGCGATTGCTTCGGGACGCCGGCAGCGTCCGCCCACATGTCGATGGCCCGTTCGAGGAGTCGCGAGTAGCGGTCCCCTCCGGGGTCGTTGGCCAACTGCTGGTCGATCAGGCCGCCGATCAGGGCCGCCATGATGTCGAAGTCGGCGCTGTCGGACACGCCGCACGAACCGACCATTGCCCGGCCGTGCTCGAGGACGCGGACGGCGGGGGCGTACGAGTCCGGGCTGGGCTCGAAGCCGGGGATCGTGCGCTGGTTCATCAGCTGGTAGCGGGCCAGGTCGGCGACGGCGAAGTCGAAGAAGACCCGCGCGATCTTCTGCAACGCCTCCCGGGGGTGCTCGGGCAATGGCTCGAGCGCGGAGCCGGACTCCTCGTAGGCCAGCCACGCCTCGGCGTACATGGCGTCGTAGATGGCGTTCTTGGAGGCGAAGTGCGAGTACAGCGAGGGTGGCTGCATCCCGACCTCACGGGCGATGTCGCGCAGCGTGATGTTGGCGAGCCCGACGTCCCTGGCCTGGCTCCACGCGGCATCGAGGATCTCCCGACGCACTCCTTCACGTCGTTCGGCAATCCTATTGCGACTAGGTGTTCCTAACACAGTTAGGAGAATGCGCCTGGCGCACCATCCTTGTCAAGAGATCGGGGAGAGCACCTGCGCCGAACCGAGGAACCGCTCGACGGTGATCCGCACGGCCACCCGCTCGGCACTCGGGGACGGCGGGCGGTACCGGGCGGCGTACCGCTCACAGGCGCGTGCGATCGAGGCCTCGTCCTCGAACACCTCGCCGGTGCCGACGATGCTCGACCAGCGGCCGCGGTCGACCTGGGTGATCGACAGTCGCGGGTCGCGCCGGATGTTGGCGACCTTCTGCGAGCCGCGCCGGGTGATCACCCAGGCGCACTGGTTCTCGAGGTCCAGCGTGGTCCCGACGGGTACGGCGTGGGGCGCGCCGGTGCGGTCGAGGGTGCTGAGCGTGCAGAGGTGGTACTCGGTCCAGAAGTCGAGCAGGGGTGCGGGCAGGGCCGACCAGTCGACGGGATGCAGGACGGGCACGTTCGAGGCTCCTCAGGTTCCGCAGAAGGTCTGGTACTGGCCGAAGTCGTCGGGCGCCGGCTCGGCGAACCGCTCGAACCCCGGGCGCTCGACGAACGGTGAACGCACCGCCCCGACCAGCTGGTGCAGCGGTTCGAGATCACCCGCCGTGGCGGCGGCGAGCGCCTCCTCGACCAGGTGGTTGCGGGGTATGTAGAGCGGGTTGACCCGGTCCATCGCCTCCGCGTCGGGGCCCAGCGCGCGCCACCGGGCGAGCCACGCGTCGATCGCCGGCAGGTCGAGGAAGAGCCCGCGGACCGGCTCGGCGTCGCCGCGGGCCGCTGTCGCCAGGTGGCGCCAGAACGTCGTGTGGTCGACGTGGCTCGCGCGGAGCAGGTCGAGCACCTCGCTCGCGAGGGCCTGCGCATCCACGGCGGGACCCAGGCCCAGCTTGGCGCGCATCCCGGCGGACCACGCGGCGTCGTACTCCGTGCGGAAGGACGCGAGCGCCTCGCTCGCGATCTCGACGGCGCGGTCCCGGTCGTCGGCGAACAGGGGGAGCAGGGCCTCGGCGAAACGGGCGAGGTTCCACTCGGCCGCGCCGGGCTGGTTCACGTAGGCGTACCGCCCGCCGCTGTCGATCGAGCTGAACACGGTGTTGGGCTCGAAGACGTCCAGGAATGCGCACGGGCCGTAGTCGATCGTCTCGCCCGAGATCGTCATGTTGTCGGTGTTCATCACGCCGTGCACGAACCCGACCAGCATCCAGCGCGCGATGAGCGAGGCCTGGGCTGCGACGACGGCCCGGTAGAAGGAGAGGTACGGCTCAGGATCGGCTGCGAGCTCCGGGTAGTGGCGCGCGATGGCGTGGTCGGCCAGCCGGCGCAGGAGGTCGTCGTCGCGGATCCCCTGCGCGTACTGGAAGGAACCCACCCGCAGGTGGCTGCTCGCCACCCGGGTCAGTACGGCGCCCGGCAGAACGGTCTCGCGATGGACGTCGCGTCCCGTGGCGACCACGGCCAGCGACCGGGTGGTCGGGATGCCGAGGGCGTGCATGGCCTCGCTGACGACGTACTCGCGCAGCATCGGGCCGACCGCCGCCAGGCCGTCGCCGCCGCGAGCGTGGGGCGTGCGTCCCGATCCCTTGAGGTGGATGTCGCGCAGGTTGCCGTCGGCGTCGATCACCTCCCCGAGCAGCAGTGCCCGTCCGTCGCCCAGCTTCGTGAAGCCGCCGAACTGGTGACCGGCGTAGGCCTGCGCCACCGGCGTGCTCCCGGCGGGCAGCTCGGTCCCGGTCAGGAGACCGAGGCCCTCGGCGCTGCGCAGCCGCTCGACGTCGAGGCCGAGCTCGGCGGCGAGGGGTTCGTTGAGGACCAGCAGCCGGGGTGCCGGCGTGGCCGCGGCCTGCCAGGGCTCGGCGAGCTCGGGCAGCTCGGTCGCGAAGCGTGCCTGGAGCGAGGCGACGCCGGGGAGGGCCGTGGTCATGCTTCGAGCGTACGGACGCCGTGGCGAGCACCCCGTGCACCATCCGTCACACGGGATGGGCAGTTCCTGCGCCGGACGGGGGTTGCAACCCCCATCCGGCGCAGGAATCCCCGGGCGCCCGGGGATTCCTGCAGGAGCTCAGTCCTCCGTCGACGTCGTCTGCCCGGCCGAGATCAGGTCCATGATCGAGGCGTCGGCGAGGGTCTGGGTGTCGCCGACGGTGCGGCCCTCGGCGACGTCGCGGAGCAGGCGGCGCATGATCTTGCCCGAGCGGGTCTTGGGGAGCTCGGGGACGATCATGATCTGCCGGGGCTTGGCGATCGGGCCGATCTCCTTGCGGACGTGGTCGGACAGCTCCTTGATGATGTCCGGTCCACCGTCACCGGCCTCCTCGCGGAGGATGACGTAGGCGACCACGGCCTGGCCGGTGTCGGGGTCGTTGGCCCCGACGACGGCGGACTCGGCGACCTTGGGGTGCGACACCAGGGCCGACTCGATCTCGGTCGTGGAGAGGCGGTGGCCCGAGACGTTCATGACGTCGTCGACGCGGCCCAGGAGCCAGATGTCGCCGTCGTCGTCCTTCTTGGCGCCGTCGCCGGCGAAGTAGAAGCCCTGCTGCTTGAAGCGGGACCAGTAGGTGTCGGCGTACCGCTGGTCGTCGCCCCAGATGGTGCGCAGCATGGAGGGCCACGGTGAGGTGATCACGAGGTAGCCACCGGAACCGTTGGGGACGGAGTTGCCTTCGTCGTCGACGACGTCGGCCTCGATGCCGGGGATGGCGGTCATGGCCGAGCCGGGCTTGCCGGCGGTCACACCGGGGAGCGGGGAGATCATCACCGCGCCGGTCTCGGTCTGCCACCAGGTGTCGACCACGGGGGTGCGGTCGCCGCCGATGACGTTGCGGTACCAGATGTAGGCCTCGGGGTTGATCGACTCACCCACCGAGCCGAGGATCCGAAGGCTCGACATGTCGAACTTGTCGGGGATCTCGCGGCCCTGCTTCATGAAGGAACGGATCGCGGTGGGAGCGGTGTAGAAGAGCGTGACCTTGTAGTCCTGGATGATCTGCCACCAGCGCCCACGCTCGGGGGCGTCGGGGGTGCCTTCGTAGACGACCTGGGTCACACCGTTCGCGAGCGGTCCGTAGACGATGTAGGAGTGCCCGGTGACCCAGCCGATGTCGGCGGTGCACCAGTACACGTCGTCGGGCTTGAGGTCGAACACCGCGTTGTGCGTGTACGACGCCCCGGTGAGGTAGCCACCGGTCGTGTGCAGGATGCCCTTCGGCTTGCCGGTGGTGCCGGACGTATACATGACGTAGAGCGGGTGCTCGGCGTCGAACGCCTGCGGTTCGTGGATCGGGGAGGCCTCGTCGACGACCTCGTGCCACCAGTTGTCGATCGCGGAGTTGAACTCCACCTCCTGGCCGGTACGACGGACCACCAGGACGTTCTCGACGATGGCCGTGTTGTCGTTGTCGATCTTGACCAGTGCCTCGTCGACGGCCGGCTTCAGCGCAGCAGCGGCACCGCGGCGGTAGCCGCCGTCGGCGGTGATGACGAGCTTGGCGCCGCAGTCCTCGATGCGTGAGGCCAGTGCCTCGGCGGAGAAGCCGCCGAACACGACCGTGTGCGGGGCGCCGACGCGGGCACAGGCCAGCATCGCGATGATCGCCTCGGGGATCATCGGCATGTAGATCGCGACCCGGTCGCCGGCCTCGATGCCGAGCTCCTCGATCGCGTTGGCGGCCTTCGAGACCTCGTCCTTGAGCTGGGCGTAGGTGATGTCCCTCGTGTCATCGAGAGGTTCGCCGACCCAGTGGATCGCGACCTTGTCCCCGCGCCCGGCCTCGACGTGCCGGTCCACGCAGTTGTAGGCGGCGTTGATCTTGCCGCCCACGAACCACTTCGCGAACGGGGCGTTCGACCAGTCGAGGACCTGGTCCCACTTCGTGGCCCAGTCCAGCCGGTCGGCCTGGGTGGCCCAGAACGCCTCACGGTCGGCGGCCGCGGCGTCGTACGCATCGGCCTTCACGTTCGCGTTCGCAGCGAGCTCGGCCGGGGGCTCGAACCGGCGCTCCTCCCGCGACAGGTTGGCGAGGGTCTCTTCGTGGTCGGTCACTACCGGGCCTTTCGACGTTCAGGGGCACGTTGGGGGTGCGGCTCACATTGCCGCACCCCCAACTGTGCCCGCTAGGGGTTGCTTCGTGGTTGCGTGGTCTCGGGACGGTTGCTGTGCAACCTCCTCGACCACCGGCGTCAGTGGGAGACGGCCTGCTCGGCACCTGCGCCGGTGAGGGCGCGGACCTCGAGCTCGGTGAACCGCTCCTCGGACTCCGGCTCCTTGGCGAGGATCGATCCGAGCCAGCCGAAGAAGAAGCCGAGCGGGATCGAGACCAGGCCCGGGTTCTCCAGCGGGAACCACGAGATGTCGATGCTGGTGGGCAGCAGGGACAGGTTCTTGCCGGCTGCGTCGACGCCCTTGCCGGAGACGACCGGCGAGAAGATCACGAGCGTGATGCAGGAGATCAGGCCGCCGTAGATGCTCCACGTGGCGCCGCGGGTGTTGAAGCGCCGCCAGAACATGTTGTAGACGATCGCCGGCAGGTTGGCCGAGGCCGCCACCGCGAAGGCCAGTCCGACGAGGAACGCGATGTTCAGGTTGCGGGCCGGGATGGCCAGCAGGATCGCGATCACGCCGAGACCGGCAGCGGCGTACCGCGTCACCCGGATCTCCTCGGCCTCGGTGGCCTTGCCCTTGCGGATCACCGAGTTGTAGATGTCGTGCGCCACCGAGGTGGACGACGTCAACGTCAGTCCGGCGACGACCGCGAGGATCGTGGCGAAGGCGACTGCCGAGATCACCGCCAGCAGGATCGCGCCGCCCGTGGAGCCGGCACCACCGCCGACCGCTTCAGCGAGCAGGGGTGAGGCGAGGTTGCCGCCGCTGTTGGCGACGTCGCTGCCGACACCGGTGTTGAGCAGTGCCGCGGCACCGAAGCCCAGGACCAGCGTGAACAGGTAGAACGTGCCGATCAGGGCGATGGCCCAGAGCACCGACTTGCGGGCGTCGCGCGAGGTCGGGACGGTGTAGAAGCGGACCAGGATGTGGGGCAGGCCTGCCGTACCGAGGACCAGGGCGATGCCGAGGCTCAGGAAGTCGAGCTTGTGGGTGGCGTCGATGCCGTACTTCAGGCCCGGCTCCAGGAAGCCTGCCTTGCCGGAGTTCGACTGTGCGGCGCCGAGCAGCTCGGAGAGGTTGAAGTCGAACTTCGCAAGGACGAGTACGACGATGACGGCCGAACCGACCATGAGCAGGACCGCCTTGACGATCTGCACCCAGGTGGTGCCCTTCATGCCGCCGACGGTGACGTAGACGATCATCAGCGCCCCGACACCGGCGATCACGGAGCTGACGGCGAGGGTGTTCTCCTTGTCGATGCCGAGGAGCAGCACGACCAGGCTGCCGGCGCCGACCATCTGCGCGAGCAGGTAGAAGATCGACACGGCCACCGTGGAGGTCGCTGCGGCGGTGCGGACGGGGCGCTGCTTCATCCGGTAGGCCAGCTGGTCGGCCATCGTGAAGCGCCCGGAGTTCCGGAGCATCTCGGCGACCAGCAGCAACGCCACCAGCCAGGCGACCAGGAAGCCGATCGAGTAGAGGAAGCCGTCGTACCCGGCGAGGGCGATGACGCCGGAGATGCCGAGGAAGGACGCGGCCGACATGTAGTCGCCGCCGATGGCCAGGCCGTTCTGGATGGGGGAGAACGAGCGGCCGCCGGCGTAGAAGTCCTCGGTGCCGCTGCTCGAGCGGCTGGCCTTGATGGTGATGAAGAGGGTCAGGGCGACGACGCTGAGGAAGAGCCCCGCGGTGAGTACCTGGTGGTCCATCAGTTCTGGGTCCTTCCGTGCGACGACTTGCCGGCCAGGGCGATGAAGCGCTCGTCGAGCTCGCGGGCGAGCGGGTCGAGCCTGGCGTTGGAGTAGCGGCTGTAGAGCCACGCGAGCCCGAACGTCGTCACGAACTGCAACAGGCCGAAGACCAGGGCCACGTTGATGTTGCCGACGACCTTGTGGGTCATGAAGTCGCCGCCCCAGTTGGAGAGCACGACGTACAGCAGGTACCACGCGAGGAACGCGATCGTGGCGGGGAAGACGAACGCCCGGTAGCGGCGCCGCAGCTCGGCGAACTCGGGCGACGCGTGCAACTCGTCGTACACGGGATCGTGGCGTGACGCCACCTCGTGCGGGTCGTGCGGGGCGACTTCAGATGTCACGACGAAACCTCCTGGGCTGGTGCAGTGGCCGCGATCGCGACCGGACATTGCGACGCTAGGAGTGATCGCGGTCACACCGTCAGGGGTGCGGTCCGGGTGCGCGCCGAGTGGGAACGGGTTGTCGACGAACGGTCGGTACGGCGCGACGAACGGCACCCGGAGCGTCCGGAAATCGGTGTTCGGGTCCGCGTGGAGCCGATGGCTGGAATGCTTCCCGAACGTGGGGATGCATAACGAACTTGCTCGTCTGGTCGAACAGGCCGGACCCGGCGTGCTGGACGACGCCGACTCGTTCCGTGCCGCCCTGGACGACTTCCTCGCCGAGGACGCGGCGACGCGCGGCGAGCTCAACCTGCTGGTCGACGCTGTGCGCCTGGGCACCTTCGCGCGCCTCATGGACCAGGTCGAGCACGGTGCCGAGATCGCCCAGGCGACCCGGCTCCTGGGCCGGGAGCTGGCCCGCGACCGGGGTACGACGGAGTCCACGAGCGCGGCCTGGGCACTCGGTGTCCTGGCGTTCGCGGTCGGGAAGCTCGACGAGCCGGACCTGACCGAGCTGCGCGCTGCGATGGTGCCCGTCGAGGGGCTGGCCGCCCAGGTCGCCGGTCGCCCGGCGCCGGCCGGCGTGGAAGCGGCGCCGCTCGCGGCGACCACGGTCAAGCGGCCCTCCACCGTTCCCCTCGAGGACGAGTCCGCGGAGCGTCCGCGCCGTGTCGGGCGGACCCTGCTGGCCGCCGGTGCCGTCGTGGCCCTGCTCGCGGGCGGGATCGCCTTCGCCTCCGGCTGGGGTCGCGGCGATGACGACCCGGAGGCTGCCGACCGCAGCTCGAGCACGACGACCCCGGCTGCCGACTTCGTGCCGCTCTCCGTCGCGGGCGGGACCGACGTGGACAAGGGCGTGCGCAGCGAACGGACCTACCTGCTCAGCGGTGAGCGGGTGTCGTCGACCGTCGTGCTCACCAACACGAAGAAGACGGCGATGACGGTCCTGTGGACCGAGGTGGTGCCGAAGCAGCTGGCCGACCACGTCGGCCTGGTCAAGTTCGAGCCGGTCGACCGCAAGGTGATCGAGGCGGACCCGGTCGTCTACTGGCGGCTCAAGCTGCCTGCGGGCGGCAGCCGGCAGGTGCGCTGGACCACGCTGCTGCCGGAGGGCGCCGTGCCGTCGGCCGACTACCTCGCGCGGATCACCGGCTGGCACGAGGAGGCCTTCACCGCGGCGCTCCCGCTGATCAGGCGCGAGGTTCCCGACCTGGCGCGGGAGGGTGAGGTCGTGCCGATCCCGGACATCCCCGAAGCCGAGAAGGCGGAGGACGTGGTGACCCCGGTCCTGTCGGGTGAACCGGAACCGAGCCCGGACGACGCGCTCGACGCGCCGACCACCGCGACGCCGCGGCCGACGAAGGCCGCGAACCGTGCGCCGCGCATCTCGCTCGCATCGAAGAGCACGGGCGAGCGCGCCAGTGGCGCCTACACCGTCGGCGGCAGCGATCCGGACGGCGACAGCTGGAGCATCGTCTCGGTGTCCGGTGCGCCCTCGGGCGTGGGCAGGACGGGCGCGCACTCCCTCGGCGGCACCGTGTCGCACAACGCCGCGAGCGTGACGAGCAGCCGGTCGAACATCCGGTCCCGGTCGTTCACGGTCACCGTGACGATCCAGGACAGCCACGGCCTCCGCGACTCCGGAAGCTTCACCTGGACCGTCCGCGACACCCATCTGACGATGCCGAACTACATCGGCAAGTACGGCAACAGCCCCGACATCGGCACCCTCTTCACCCCGAACTTCGACGGCTGCATCGACACGGGCCGTGAGGTCGACACCATCGCCCGGCAGTCGGTCGCCGCTGGCGCGGCGGTCGCCTGGGGCTCGGCGCCGAAGTTCACCTACGTGCACCACAGCGGCAGCTACCCGGCCTGCTGACAAGGGTCCGTGCGGCGTTCACTCCGACGTCGGCTGCTCGTCGTGTGACGACGGTTGGCTGGGGAGGTTCCCCTCTCGTCCCGGAAGGACCCCGTCATGACCGCTTCCCGTCGAACCATGCTGGCCGGCGGTGCCGCCGGTGCCGGCCTCGCCGTCGCCGGCGCGATGCCCTCGCTCGCCCAGGCCACCCCGAGCCGCCCCGCTCCCCAGCGCCCGGGCCGCCCCGGCCGTGGCCTCGTCCCGTTCCCGCCGCTCGAGGACGACCCGGCCGGACTCCTCGCCCTGCCGGCCGGCTTCTCGTACTCGGTCGTCACCCGCGCCGGCGTCACCCGGCTCGACGAGGGTGGCCTGACGCCCAACGGGCACGACGGCACCGCCGTCTTCTCGACCGGCGGCGGTCGCTACCAGCTGATCCAGAACCACGAGCTCAAGGCGGGCTCCCCGCTCGGCGTCCCGCACGTCGAGGGCACCGTCTACGACGAAGGAGCGATCGACGCCGGTGGCTGCACCGTCATCAGCACCGACCGGCACGGTCGCAACCTCGGTGAGTTCGTCGCCATCTCCGGTACGTCGACCAACTGCGCCGGCGGCCCGACGCCGTGGGGCACGTGGCTGACCTGCGAGGAGACCGAGGACCGCGCCGGAAAGGCGTGGAGCGGCAACGGCAAGAGCGGCACCTACGCCAAGGACCACGGCTACGTCTTCGAGGTCTTCCACGACGGCCGCACCAACCCGAAGCCGATCAAGGCGTTCGGTCGCTATGCCCACGAGGCGTGCGCGATCGACAGGTCGCGCCGGCACGTGTTCCTGTCCGAGGACGCCTCCGGCCCGAACGGCCTGTTCTACCGCTGGACGGCGGAGCGTGGCCACCGGTTGAAGTCCGGCATCGCCGACGACCTGGCCGACGACGCCGGTGTCCTTGAGGCGATGCAGATCCTGATGCCCGACGGCTCCGTGCTCTCCGACGTCGCCTACCTGACCTCGGCCCAGCTCGGCCGGCCGTTCCCCGTGCGCTGGATCCCGGTGCCGGACCGCCACGCGAGGACCGTCTCCACCCGCAAGCAGTTCGCGCCCGGCGAGGTCACCCGCGGCAAGAAGTTCGAGGGCGTCTGGGGCACCGACGAGGGCGTGTACGTCGTGAACTCCTACGCCTTCTCCGACGGCGACCTGCCCGCCGATGCGGTGCCGCACGACGGCATGGTCTGGTTCTACGACTACGGCGCGGAGACCATCCAGCTGGTCACCTACTTCCCGCACCAGGAGACCACCGAGACCGAGGGCACCCCGAAGTACGACGACCTCACCTTCGACGGCCCGGACAACGTCACCGTCACGCCGTGGGGCTCGCTGGTGCTCGCCGAGGACGGCGTCGGTGCATCGCACGTGCTGTCGGCGACGCCGTACGGCCCGGCCCAGGCGATCGCGCGCAACCAGCTCAACGACTCCGAGTTCACCGGCCCCGCGTTCTCCGAGGACGGCAAGGTCCTGTTCGTGAACATCCAGACGCCTGGCCTCACGCTGGCGATCACCGGGCCGTGGGAGAAGTACCTCGGCTGAGTGTGACGTGCTGCACCCGTCGCCGCGGTGACAAGATCTCCTGTGATCTGATTAGGTAAGGCTTACCTTCTCGGATCACAGGAGATCTCCGTGTCCCAGCTCCCCCTGCACCACCTGTTCCACCCTGCCCACGCCGACCACTACGCCGCGACCCTCGGCGCCGGCCTCGAGCACCTGCTCGGCCAGCTCCGCACGGTGGCCGGACCGTCGACGGGCACCCAGCCCAGTGACGCGGCCGCCCGCGTCGCGGCGGTCGACCTGGCCAGCCCGCTGGCCGACGTCGGCGAGGTCCTCGCCGAGATGTCGCAGCTCTGGCTCGACGACGCCGTGTGGTTCCACGAGCCGACGTACGCCGCCCACCTCAACTGCCCGGTCGTCGTACCGGCGTTGCTGGCCGAGCTCTTCGTCGCCTCGGTCAACAGCTCGCTCGACACCTTCGACCAGAGCGTCGGTGGCACCTACATCGAGCGCCGGCTGATCGAGTGGACCGCCGAGCGGATCGGCTTCGGTGCCGCGTCCGACGGCGTCTTCACCAGCGGCGGCAGCCAGTCCAACCTGCAGGGCCTGCTGCTCGCCCGCGGCCGGCACGAGCGGGTCCCGGCCGAGCGGCTGCGGATCCTCGCGTCCGCCGACAGCCACTTCTCGGTGCAGAAGTCCGCGCGCCTGCTCGGACTCGGCGACGAGGCCGTCGTCAGCGTGCCCACGGACTCGCGGCACCGGATGGACCCGGCTGCCCTCGAGCGTTCGCTCGCTGCGTGCACGGCGCTCGGGCTGCGCCCGATGGCGATCGTCGCGACGGCCGGCACCACCGACTTCGGAGCGATCGACCCGCTCCCGGCGATCGCGGACCTGGCGCTGGCGTACGACACCTGGCTCCACGTCGACGCGGCGTACGGCGGCGGCCTGCTGATCTCGCCGCGTCGTCGGTCGATGCTCGACGGCATCGACCGTGCCGACTCGGTGACCGTCGACTACCACAAGACGTTCTTCCAGCCGGTCTCCTCCAGCGCGATCATCGTCCGCGACCGGACCACCCTGTCGCCGGCGACCTGGCACGCCGACTACCTCAACCCGCGCGAGGCCACCGACCCCAACCAGGTCGACAAGAGCCTGCAGACCACGCGCCGGTTCGACGCCCTCAAGCTCTGGCTGACCCTGCGCACGATGGGACCCGAGCTGCTCGGTGGGTACGTCGACGCGGTCGTCGACCTGACCGCTGCCGTGTACGCCGTGCTGCGCGACGAGCCGGACCTGCAGTTCGCGGCCGCGCCCGAGCTCAGCACCCTCGTGTTCCGCTACGTCCCGCGCGACGTGGCGCTGGGCGAGGACGGCCTCGGTGCCCTCAACCGGGCGATCCGCGAGGCCCTCTACGACTCCGGCGCCGCCATGGTCGCGGCCACCCGCGTCGACGGCATCCAGTACCTCAAGGTCACCCTGCTCAACCCGATGGCGACCGCCGACGACATCGTCGGTGTGCTCGACCTGGTCCGCGCCACCGGCGCTCGGCTCGCGCCCGAGCACGTCGTCGAGCCTCCGCTGACTCCGGTGGAGGTCGCGTGATGAACCGCGTGCACGACTTCGTGGCGATCGGTCTCGGCCCGTTCAACCTCGGCCTGGCCTGCCTGACCGATCCGCTGCGGGAGTCGGACGGCCTGGACGGGGTGTTCCTCGAAGCCCGCGACGGGTTCGACTGGCACCCCGGCATGCTCCTCGACGACGCCACGCTGCAGGTGCCGTTCCTCGCCGACCTGGTCACGATGGCCGACCCCACGTCGCGCTGGACGTTCCTGAACTACCTGAAGCAGAGCGGCCACCTCTACTCGTTCTACATCCGCGAGAACTTCTACCCGCTCCGCCGCGAGTACGACGACTACTGCCGCTGGGCCGCCGAACGGCTCGACAGCGTCCGGTTCGGCCAGCGGGTCACGAACGTCGAGCACGACGGGACGTCGTACGTCGTCCACAGCGGGAGCGGCGAGACGTTCCGGGCGCGCAGGCTGGTGCTCGGGATCGGTACGACGCCGCGGGTGCCCGAGGCCCTCCGCCCGCTGGTCGGTGAACCCGGCGTCATCCACTCCGCCGACTACCTCGCCCACAAGGCCGCCCTGCAGCAGCAGGAGACGATCACGATCGTCGGCAGCGGCCAGAGCGCCGCGGAGATCTACCACGACCTGCTCTCCGAGGCGCCCGACCACGGCTACACGCTGACCTGGCTCACGCGCAGTCCGCGGTTCTTCCCGATGGAGTACACGAAGCTCACCCTCGAGATGACGTCGCCGGAGTACGGCGCCTACCACCGGTCGTTGCCGATGGAGACGCGCGACCGGCTGGCCCGCGAGCAGCGCCACCTGTTCAAGGGGATCAGCGCCGAGCTGGTCGACGCGATCTTCGACCTGCACTACCAGCAGCGGGTGACCGGCGCCGGTCCGCACACGACGCTGGTCACCAACACCGAGGTGCGCGGCGCTCGCCGCGACGGCGCCGTCAGCGAGCTCGACCTGCTGCACGTCGAGACCGGTGAGGAGTTCTCGCTCCGGACCGGGGGACTGGTGCTGGCGACCGGCTATGCGTCAACCGCGCCGTCCTTCCTCGACGGAGTCCGCGACCGGATCCGCCTCGACGAGCGCGGTCGGTACGACGTGGCGGCGGACTACTCCGTCGACGTCGCCGGTGGCGAGATCTTCGTGCAGAACGCCGAGGAGCACACCCACTCGCTGCTCGCCCCGGACCTCGGCATGGGGCCCTATCGCAACTCGGTGATCATCGCCGCGCTGCTCGGCCGCGAGGCCTATCCGATCGAGAAGCGGATCGCCGTCCAGACGTTCGGCGTCCCCGACCACCTGAGGAGCGCAGCCCGATGACGCACGACATCACCATCGAACCCCTCGACCTGTCCCGTGACCTCGAGCTGCTCCACGCCTGGGTCACGCACCCCCGCTCGGTCTACTGGATGATGCAGGACGCGTCCGTCGAGGACGTCCGGGCGGAGTACGCAGCCATCGCCGCAAACCCGCACCACGACGCCTTCCTGGGCCGCGTCGGAGGCCGTCCTGCGTTCCTGGTGGAGACCTACGACCCGGCGCACGCCGAAGGCCTCGCGGGACTTCCCGAGCTCGAGGAGGGCGACAGCGGGATGCACGTGCTCGTCGCGCCCCCTGCCGGTGCACCCGTCCCCGGCCTGACCACGAGGATCTTCGACGCCGTGCTGGCCTTCTGCTTCGCCGACCCGTCGGTACGGCGGATCGTCGTCGAGCCCGACGCCCGCAACACCGCCATCCGGGCCAAGAACGTCGCCGCCGGTTTCACCGAGCTCCGCGAGATCCCCATGCCCGGCAAGACGTCGATGCTGTCCGTCTGCCCGCGGGAGGACTGGAACCACCCGGACCTGGTGCGTGCCGGCGGGATAGTCCCTGCCCAAAAGCACCGTGACACGCCGGAATCCGGTGCCTTTGACCCGGGACCATCGGATGCCGACCACCTCACCCCCGAGCTGATGGACCGCGCGCAACGCCACCTGGTGGCCAAGGCGCTGGGCGAGTTCAGCCACGAACGGCTGCTCGCGCCCGAGTCGCTGGACGACGGTGCGTGGCGCGTCGAGACCGACCGGTCGTCGTACCGCTTCACGGCACGGGTGTACGCGCTCGAGCACTGGGTGGTCGACGCCGCGTCGATCGAGCGGACCATCGGCGGTGAGCCGGCCGCGCCCGATGCGCAGGAGTTCATCGCGGAACTGGCGCAGGTACTGGGGATTCCCGACCAGCTGTTGCCGACCTACCTCGAGGAGATCGCCTCGACGCTCGCGTCAACGGCATGGAAGCTGGCGCACCGCCACGTGCCCGTGAACGACCTCGTCGATGCCGGCTACCAGGACCTGGAGTCTGCGATGACCGAGGGCCATCCGGCCTTCGTGGCCAACAACGGCCGGATCGGCTTCGGCCTCGACGACTACCGCGCGTTCGCTCCCGAGACCGGTACGGCGATCCGGCTGCACTGGGTGGCCGCCCGCCGCGAGCTCAGCCACCTCTCGCTCGGCGCGGGCGAGACCGAGCAGGCCTTGTACGACGGTGAGCTGGCGCCCGACGTCCGCGAAGCCTTCGACGCCCGGCTGCGCGGGCTCGGACTGGACCCGACTGCGTACCTGTTCCTCCCCGTGCACCCGTGGCAGTGGACGAACAAGCTGGCGATCACGTTCGCGCCCGACCTGGCGCGCCGCGACCTGGTGCACCTCGGCACGGGCGACGACGACTACCGCGCGCAGCAGTCGATCCGCACGTTCTTCAACACCAGCCGGCCCGAACGCCACTACGTGAAGACCGCGCTGGCGATCCAGAACATGGGCTTCGTGCGGGGACTTTCGCCTGCCTACATGGCGGTGACGCCGGCGATCAACGACTGGGTCGCATCCGTCGTGCATGCGGACCCGGAGCTGCAGGCATCCGGTTTCGAGGTGCTTCGCGAGCTGGCGGCGATCGGCTACACGGGCGATGCCTTCCACCGCACGGCCACGCCGTCGCCGTACCGCAAGATGATCGCGGCGCTGTGGCGGGAGAGCCCGCTGCCCAGGGCCGCCGAGGGCGAGCAGCTGTCGACGATGGCGGCCCTGCTGCACCGCGACGCCGACGGCGACGCGCTCGTCACGGCCTGGATCAAGGCGTCGCCGGTGGATGCGGCGACCTGGGTCCGCTCGTACCTGCGGGCCTACCTGCGGCCGCTGGTGCACTGCCTCTACGCCTATGACCTGGCCTTCATGCCCCACGGCGAGAACCTGCTGCTGCGCCTGCGGGACCACGTCCCCGTCGGTGCGTTCATGAAGGACATCGGCGAGGAGGTCGCCGTGATGGGCGACCTTCCGCTGCCGGCGGAGATCGAGCGGATCCGCGCCGCCGTACCGGAGGACGTGAAGCCGCTCGCGGTGCACACCGACGTGTTCGACGGCGTCCTGCGGTTCGTCGCGGCGATCCTCGATGAGGACGGGATGCTGGCCGAGGAGGAGTTCTGGGCGATCGCGCGCGACACGATCACCGAGCACCTCGCCGACCACCCGGAGCTCGCCGAGGCCGCCGGGCGCTACGACCTGCTGGCACCGCGGTTCCGGCACAGCTGCCTCAACCGGCTGCAGCTGCGCAACACGCTGCAGATGGTCGACATCACCGACCAGTCCGAGTCGCTGATCTTCGCCGGAACGCTGCGCAACCCGGTGGCCCGGTGACGATCACCCGTGACTCCTGGGGAATCCCGCATGTGCAGGGTGGGTCCGTCCTCGAGGTCGCGCGCGAGCAGGGTCGTGCGACGGCCCAGGACCGACCGTGGCAGCTCGAGGTCGAACGACGCCGGGCGGAGGGAACGTGCGCCGAGGTGTTCGGCCCCGCGGCACTCGAATGGGACGTGCTGGCGCGGCGCGCGCTGATCGTCGACGTTGCGCGACGTGCGTACGCCGCGTTGTCGGAGGAGAGTGCGGCGTTCGTCAGCGCGTACGTCGACGGCCTCAACGAGGTGCTTTCTGTTGGTCGAGGAGGTTGCGCAGCAACCGTCTCGAGACCCTGGCAGCCGTGGATGCCACTGGCCGTCTTCTCCGTCCAGCACCTGCTCTTCTCCACGTTCCCGAGCAAGCTCTGGCGCCAGCACGTCCTCGACACCGCAGGCCCCGACGCCGCCGAGTGGATCGACCTGTTCCGCACCGAGGGCCTGCCCGGCGGCAGCAACGCGTTCGCCGTCGCCGGCTCGCTCACGGCCAGCGGGCTGCCGATCGTCGCGGGCGACCCGCACCGGGTGATCGAGGCACCCGGCTGCTACGCCCAGGTCCGGCTGACCTGCACCGCCCCGGACGACCCGTTCGACGTCACCGGCCTGACCTTCGTCGGCGTCCCCGGCATCCAGCACTTCGGTCACGCCGGATCCGTCGCGTGGGGCATCACCAACGCCGTCGCCGACACCGATGACGTGTACGACGAGGAGCTGGTCCGCCACGCAGGCGTGGTCCTCGCCCGCGGTCCTGCCGGCTGGGAACCCGTCGCCCGGCGGCTCGAACTCGTGCGGGTGCGCGAAGTGTCGCAATTGGGGGCACGAAGTGTGGGAGATGGGGGTCCGAGGTCTGGCCATGAAGGAGAGGAGTACGCCGCCGAGGAGATCGAGATCCTCGTGACCGACCGTGGGCCGGTGATCCTCGGTGGCCCGGACGACGTACATGCCGTCAGCCTTCGTACGCCGTCGTTCGTGCTCGGCGACCTCGGCTTCGACGCGATCCTGCCGTTGCTTCGCGCACGCACCGCGGCCGACGTGACGGGCGCCTTCGATCACTGGGTCGCGCCGGTCAACAACCTGTTGGTCGGCGACACCACCGGTCACGTCGAGCACCGGGTCGTCGGGCGGGTCCCGGAACGCCCAACATCGACATCTCGCACCCCCATCTCCCACACTTCGTGCCCCCAATTGCCACACTTCGTGCCGCAGGGCTGGGTGGACGACCTGCCACGAACCACCGGACCGGTCCTGGTCAGCGCCAACGATCGCGCGATGCCCGGGTTCGAACGGATCGGGGACGACTTCGCGCGACCGTTCCGGGCGGACCGGATCCGGGAGCGGCTCGCCGAGCTCGCGGCCGCTGGCCCGATCACGTCGGAGCAGGCGGGCGAGGTGCTGGCCGACGTCCGGCAGACTGCCGGTGCCGCACTGCTCGCCACGATCGCCCGGCTCATCGACCTCGACGGCCCAGCCGCCGACCTGCGCGACCGGTTGCTCGCCTGGGACCGCGAGATGTCCGCTGACAGCGTGGACGCCGCGCTCTTCGCCGCCGTGCGCGCTGCCACCGTCGACGGATTCGCAGCCGCACCGGCCCTGGCCGGCGTCGACACCAGCCCGTACGGCGACCTGTTCGCGCCCTGGTTCGACCTGCGGGGCCGGGTGCGGCTGGCGTTGCCGAGCCTGCTCGTCGCCGACAAGCCGCTGGGCGTGGATCCCCTCCAGGTCGTCGCCGCCGCCCTCGACGAGGTCGCCCGCGGGCCCGAGCCCGAACCGTGGGGAGACCGGCACGTCGCCGTACCCCTGACGCCGCACGAACAGTTCGGCCTCGCTGCTCCCGACGGCTCGGCCGCCCCGATCGTGGCCGTGGCCGGCGACGAGGACTGCGTGCTGGCCACCCGCGCGCTCGGTGGCACCGGCGCCTCCGTCCACGGACCCGTGGCCCGGTTCGTGTGGGACCTCGCCGGCGACAGCCGCTGGGTGGTGCCGATGGGTGCCTCCGACGACCCGGCCTCACCGCACCACCACGACCAGACCACCGCCTGGGCGTCGGGCGGCACCCTGCCGCTCCGCCAGGACCCGCAAGGAGACACCCGATGACCGTGACCGTTCGTCCCGTCGACCCCGCTGCCGACGCGCCCCTGCTCCACGCCTGGGTGACCGAGCCGCGCGCAGCCTTCTGGGGGATGGGTGACCTCGCGGAGGAGGACGTCCGGGCGATCTACGCCTACATCCAGGAGCAGGAGCACCTGGCGGCGTACGTCCTGGACCTCGACGGCCAACCGGTCGGCCTGTTCCAGACCTACGACCCGGCGATCGACGAGATCGGCGAGTGGTACGACCGCCGGCCCGGTGACGTGGGCGTCCACCTCCTGCTGGCCGCGGACCCGGCCCGCGCCGGCCACACCCACGAGGTCATCGCCGCGGGCATGGACTTCGTAGCGCACCTGCCGGGCTGCCAGCGCCTCGTGCTGGAGCCCGACGCGCGCAACACCGCCTCGATCGCGCTCATGGAGCGCCTCGGCGCCGAGCGCGGGCCGCTGGTCGACCTGAAGACGAGCATCAGCGAGAAGCCCGCCCAGTTCTTCTTCATCGACCGGGCCTGTGCCCTGGCCTTCGCCCTCGGCGGTCCCGCGAGAGAGTGATCCAGCCCACGCCCGGGAGGCCGTGAGGTCGGTGAGGCCGTGAGAACGAGTTGACGAAACGAAACCCGGAGAAACGTCGGGCGGAAACGAGCGGGGCACAGGATCTGCATCAGTATCCGACCCCTGTCCGCCAGGAGCCCGACGATGACACTGACCACCAATACCGGCCCCGACGCCTCCGGCGTCGGCACGCCGACCGCCAAGAAGAGCCACCGTTCCGGGCGGTGGATCGAGGACTGGCGCCCCGAGGACCCCGAGTTCTGGGACTCCACCGGCGCCCCGATCGCCAAGCGCAACCTGATCTGGTCGATCTTCGCCGAGCACCTCGGCTTCTCGGTCTGGCTGATCTGGAGCGTCAGCTCCGCCTTCCTGCTGGCCCAGGGCTTCACGTTCACCGTGGAGCAGCTGTTCTTCCTGGTCGCCATCCCGAACCTCGTCGGTTCGCTGCTGCGGGTGCCCTACACCCTGGCGGTGCCGAAGTTCGGCGGTCGCAACTGGACGATGGCCAGCGCCGCACTCCTGCTGATCCCGACGCTGGGCTTCGCCTTCGCCGTCACGAACCCGGACACGCCGTACTGGGTGTTCTGCGTGATCGCGGCGACGGCCGGCTTCGGTGGTGGCAACTTCGCCAGCTCGATGGCCAACATCAACTTCTTCTACCCCGCTGACAAGAAGGGTGCTGCGCTCGGCCTCAACGCCGCGGGCGGCAACCTGGGCGTCTCGCTGATCCAGTTCTTCCTGCCCGTGATCGTCGGCGGCGCCGGCATCTTCGGCATCGTGAAGGCCAGCGAGGGTGGCATCCACCTCGAGCGTGCGGCGTTCGTCTACGCCGGTCTCGCCATCGCGGCCACCATCGCGGCGTACTTCTTCATGGACAACCTCGAGGGTGCGAAGTCCAACCCCCGTGAACAGCTCTCCGTCCTGAAGGAGAAGCAGACCTGGATCATGTCGTTCCTCTACATCGGCACCTTCGGCTCGTTCATCGGCTACTCCGCCGCGATGCCGCTGCTGATCAAGGTCAACTTCTGGCGCCAGCCGCTGCCGTCCATCCAGGGCATCGGCATCAACTTCGCCTTCTACGCGTTCCTCGGTGCGCTCGTCGGGTCGATGGCCCGCCCGTTCGGTGGCTGGCTCGCCGACAAGTACGGCGGCGCGCGGATCACCCTCGTTGCCTTCACCGGCATGATCGCGTCGACGCTGCTGGTGCTGTTCACGCTCAGCAAGCTGACCGTGCTGCCCCCGCCGCCGGACAAGGCGAAGCTCGCCGAGATCGCCAAGGACCCGTCTGCGTTCCAGTTCCCTGAGCCGGTCCGTGCCGCGATCGAGTCCAACCAGGACATCTTCCCGTTCTTCCTGGGCGCCTTCCTGCTGGTCTTCGTGTTCAGCGGCATCGGCAACGGGTCGACGTACAAGATGATCCCGGCCATCTTCCGCAAGGACGCGCTCCGCGGCACCACGGAAGGCACCCCCGAGCGTGAGCTGTCGCTGATGACCCAGGCGAAGAAGGCCTCGGCCGCGATCGGCATCATCGGTGCGGTCGGAGCCATCGGTGGCTTCCTCATCCCGATCACGTTCAACAGCCCCTGGGTGAGCGAGCCGCTGGCGGCGACGAAGAACGCGTTCACGATCTTCGCGGCGTTCTACGTGGTGTGTGCCCTCGTCACCTGGGCCGTCTACCTGCGCAAGCGCAAGGGCGCCAAGGCAGACACCGGGTACGTCGGCGTCTGACCCCTTCGCGCAGCAGAGCCGTGAGGCCGTGAGGAGATGTTGACCTCACGGCCTCGCGGCTTCCTGTGCCTGAAACGACCGGTGGCGGAAAATGGATGACATGACCGAGACCGCCGCCGTTCGCACGCACTGCCCGTACTGCAGCCTGCAGTGCGGGATGAAGGTTGCCCGCAAGGGTCGCGTCGGCATCGAGATCAGCGCCTGGGAGGAGTTCCCGGTCAACGAGGGCGCGATGTGCCGCAAGGGCTGGACCTCCGGCGAGCTGCGCGGCAGCCGCGAGCGGCTCACGACCCCGGCCATCCGGGACCGCGCCACCGGCGAGCTGCGGGCCTCGAGCTGGGACGAGGCGCTCGACGTCATCGCCGACCGGATTCGCACCCTCCAGGCCGAGCACGGCAAGGATGCGGTCGCGATCTTCGGCGGCGGTGGCCTCACCAACGAGAAGGCCTACCAGCTCGGCAAGTTCGCCCGGGTCGCCCTCGGCACCAGCCAGATCGACTACAACGGCCGCTGGTGCATGAGCTCGGCAGCCAGCGCCGGCAACCAGGCCTTCGGCGTCGACCGCGGCCTGCCGTTCCCGCTCGCCGACATCGAGCAGACCGACGTGGTCGTCCTGGTCGGCTCCAACCTGGCCGAGACCATGCCGCCCGCGGCCCGTCACCTCGACCGCCTGCGCGAGCGCGGGGGCACGGTCGTCGTCATCGACCCGCGCTTCACCGCCACCGCCGAGCGGGCCGACCTCTTCCTCCAGCCGGTCCCCGGCACCGACCTCGCGCTCGCCCTCGGCGCGCTGCACCTGCTCGACGCACAGGGCGCGATCGACGAGGAGTACGTCGCCGCCCGCACCACCGGCTTCGACGACGTCCGGCGCTCCGTCTCCGCGTGGTGGCCCGAGCGGGTCGAACGGACCACCGGCGTCGCGACCTCCGAGCTGCGTGAGCTCGTCGACCTGCTCGCCGGCGCCGGCCGCGTGATGGTCCTGACCGCGCGCGGCGCCGAACAGCACGCCCAGGGCACCGCCACGGTGCTCGGCTGGATCAACATCGCCCTCGCCCTCGGCATGCCGGGCAAGGAGTACGCCGGCTACGGCTGCCTCACCGGCCAGGGCAACGGACAGGGCGGGCGCGAGCACGGCCAGAAGGCCGACCAGCTCCCCGGGTACCGGATGATCGACGACCCGGCCGCCCGCGCACATGTCGCCGCGGTGTGGGGCGTCGAGCCCGAGACCCTCCCTGGCAAGGGAAAGTCGGCCTACGAGCTGCTGGACTCGCTCGGCGACGGGGGCGGCCCGAAGGCGATGCTCGTGTTCGGGTCCAACATCGTCGTCTCGGCGCCGAAGGCCACCCACATCACCCAGCGCCTGGAGTCCCTCGACCTGCTCGTCGTGTGCGACATCGTGATGTCCGAGACGGCGGCCCTCGCGGACGTCGTACTCCCCATCACGCAGTGGGCCGAGGAATCGGGCACCATGACGAACCTCGAGGGCCGGGTGATCCTGCGCAACAAGGCGATCGCGCCGCCGACGGGCGTGAAGAGCGACCTCGACGTGATTGCGGGCCTCGCCGAACGCCTCGACGCGCCCGTCGAGTTCTCCCTCGATCCGGAGGAGATCTTCGCCGAGCTCGGCCGGGCCTCGGCCGGCGGCAAGGCGGACTACTCCGGCATCACCTACCAGCGGATCGCCGACGAGAAGGGCGTCTTCTGGCCCTGTCCGGCAGTCGGCGAGGGCGAGGACCAGCACCCCGGCACGCCGCGGATGTTCGCGGACTCCTTCGCCACCCCGAACGGCCGCGCCCGGTTCCTCGCGCAGGAGTTCGCCGGCGCGGCAGAGCAGCCCGATGCGTCGTACCCCATCCACCTGACGACGGGCCGGGTGCTCGCGCAGTACCAGTCCGGCGCCCAGACCCGCCGGATCCGCTCCCTGACCGACGAGGGAGCGTTCGTCGAGATGCACCCGATGCTCGCCGACCGGATCGGCGCGCACGACGGCGAACCGGTCATCGTGCGCACGCGGCGAGGCGAGATGAAGGCGCCGGCGCGGGTCGTGACCACGATCCGTCCCGACACCGTGTTCATCCCGTTCCACTGGGTCGGCGCCAATCGGCTCACCAACGACGCCCTCGACCCGTCCAGCCGGATGCCCGAGTTCAAGGTGTGTGCCGCCGAGGTCGTCGTCTGACCGGTCACGTAACACCCTCGTGATGCGGCTCACGCCGTGATGTCGTGAGTGTGGTGAGGTTGTGAGAAGTAGTTGACCTCGGGGTGCAGCACGACGACCGCGCCGTGAAACGTCGTCCGTCGACCATGGACACATGACCGAGAGCCACCGCCCCGACCAGCCGCGCAAGCGGCTCGTCGTCGTCGGCTCCGGCATGGCCACCACCCGGCTGATCGAGGAGCTGGTCGCGCGCAACGCGACCGCCACCATGGACATCACCGTCCTGGGCGACGAGCCGGTGGCGCCGTACAACCGGATCCTGCTGTCGGCCGTCCTCGAGGGGACGCACCGGCCGGAGGCCCTCACGCTGCGCTCGCCGGAGTGGTACGCCGACAACGGTGTCGACCTCCGCCTCGGCGCGCGCGTCCTCACCGTCGAGCGCGAGCTCAAGGACGTCATGCTCGTCGACGGCACCCTGATCGAGTACGACGTCCTGGTGCTGGCGACCGGCTCCATCCCCACGCTCCCGCCGATCCGCGGGCTGGTCCGGATGGACGGTTCGCTCCACGACGCCGTGCACGCCTTCCGCTCGCTCGCCGACTGCGAGCGCCTGGTCGAGGCGATCGAGGCGACCGACGACCAGGGTCGTCTCGTCAACCGTCGTGCCGTCGTCGTCGGCGGTGGCCTGCTCGGTCTCCAGGTCGCCCGCGCGCTCGGCGCCCGCGGCCTCGACACCGAGATCGTCGAGGGTGGCGAGCACCTGCTCCACCAGCAGATCAACAGCGGGGCCGGCAAGGTCCTCGCCCGCGACCTGAAGAAGCTCGGCGTCGCCGTCTACACCGGCTCCCGGGCGATCCGGCTCAACTCGGGCGACGGCCCGCTCGGCATGGGCGCCGTCCGCGTCCTCGACCCGCTGCCGCGCAACCCCGGCAAGGTCGCGCTGCGCCTCGACAACGGCTTCAACCTCGACACCGACCTGCTCGTGCTCACGGCCGGCGGTCGTCCGTCGACCGCGCTGGCCCGCGGCGCCGGCCTCGAGGTCCGTCGCGGGATCGTCGTCGACGACCAGCTCGCGAGCGTCACGGACCCCGCCATCCACGCCCTCGGCGACTGCGTCGAGCACGACGGCCGCACCACCGGCTTCGTGCCGCCCGCCTGGGAGCAGGCCGGCATCCTCGCCGGGATCCTCTGCGACGAGGCCGTGAAGTACGACGGCAGCCGGATCGTCGCCCGCCTGCGCGCCACCGACCTGGACGTCGCCGTCCTCGGTGACGCCGAGCGCGAGATCACCGCCGGTGGCGAGGTCGTCGAGGTCTCCAACCCGATCTCCGGCTCGCACCGCCGCCTCGTCGTCCGCGACGGCCGGATCGTCGCGGCCACCCTGGTCGGCGACCTCTCGCGGGTCGGCCTGATCACCCAGCACTTCGACCGCCAGACGGTCCTCGGCGCCCACGAGCCGGGGAACCTGCTGATGCCCGAACGTTCCGAGACGGAGGGCAGCGTCGCCCTCAGCCTCCCCGACGACGCGGAGGTGTGCGCCTGTGCGGGCGTCTCCGCCGGTCGGATCCGGGCCTGCTCGTCCTTCGAGCAGGCACGTGACACCACCCGTGCGACCACCGGCTGCGGTGGTTGTGCCCCAACGGTCCGGCAGCTGCTCGGCAGCCGACCGGCCCTGGCAACCTCCCAGAAGGGATCTTGAGATGGCACCGCACCTCAGGAAGCAACTTGTCGTCGTCGGCCACGGAATGGTCGGCCACC
This sequence comes from Nocardioides sp. CPCC 206347, assembly GCF_048654605.1. Taxonomy (NCBI): domain Bacteria; kingdom Bacillati; phylum Actinomycetota; class Actinomycetes; order Propionibacteriales; family Nocardioidaceae; genus Nocardioides; species Nocardioides sp. CPCC 206347. The sequence goes on along the minus strand of NZ_JBMCYZ010000004.1, from coordinate 98,128 downwards.
GCTTCGTGCAGGCCGCGATCGAGCGCGGACTCACCGAGACCTACGACATCATCGTGCTGGGCGAGGAGCCGCGGCCGGCGTACGACCGCGTCGCCCTGACCTCCTTCTTCGAGGTCGGCGCCGAGGCGCTGTCCTACCTCCCCGAGGGCGTGTACGACGACCCGCGGGTCTCGTTGCACCTCGAGTCCGAGGTCGTGGCGATGGACGCCACTGCGCAGACCGTGACCCTGGCCAACGGCACTGCCTTCGCCTACGACGAGCTCGTGCTCGCCACGGGTGCCGCGCCGTTCGTCCCGCCGGTGCCCGGCAAGGACCTCGGCAACGTGTTCGTCTACCGGACCATCGAGGACCTCGAGGCGATCCGCGAGGCCAGCAAGTCCGCCAAGGCCGGTGCGGTCATCGGCGGTGGCCTGCTCGGCCTGGAGGCCGCGAACGCGCTGCACCAGCTCGGTGTGAAGACGCACGTCGTCGAGATGGCGCCGCGCCTGATGGCCGTCCAGATCGACGAGGCCGGCGGCGCCACGCTCAAGCGCCACGTCGAGGACCTCGGCCTGACCGTCCACACGGGCGTGATGACCGAGCTGATCGACGGCGACGACGACGGTCTCGTGTCCGGCATCAAGTTCAAGGACGAGGACACCCTTCCGCTCGACATCGTCATCTTCTCCGCGGGCATCCGTCCCCGTGACCTGATCGCCCGCGAGGCGGGTCTCGACATCGCCGAGCGCGGCGGCGTCCTGGTCGACGAGGACTGCCGCACCTCCGACGCCCACGTGTGGGCGATCGGTGAGTGCGCGGCGCCCGGCGGCCGGATGTACGGCCTGGTCGCGCCCGGCTACTCGATGGCCGAGGTCGTCGTCGACCAGCTGCTCGGGGGCGAGGGCCAGTTCCTCGGCGCCGACATGTCGACCAAGCTCAAGCTCCTCGGTGTCGACGTCGCTTCGTTCGGTGACGCGTTCGCGACGACCGAGGACGCCCTCGAGCTGGTCTTCGCCGACGCGGTGGCCGGTATCTACAAGAAGCTCGTCGTGGCCGAGAACGCCACCGGCGGCTACGAGCTGCTCGGCGGGATCCTGGTCGGTGACGCGTCGGCCTACGGCTCGCTGCGCCCGATGGTCGGCTCCGGCATGGAGCTCCCGGCCAACCCGGAGGAGCTGATCCTCCCGGCCGGTCGCGGTGGCGGCGTCGAGCTGGGCCTGCCCGACGAGGCCCAGATCTGCTCGTGCAACAACGTCACGAAGGCCGACATCAAGGCGGCCGTCTCCGACGACGCGACGCTCAACGACGGCGGCCCGTGCAGCGACGCCGGGTGCGTCACCAAGTGCACCAAGGCCGGCTCGACCTGTGGGTCGTGCAAGGTGGTCGTCAAGAAGATCGTCGAGGACCACTTCGCCGCGACCGGCAAGGTCGTCGACAAGTCGCTGTGCGAGCACTTCGCGATGACCCGCCAGGAGCTCTTCGACGTCGTCGCCGTCCACGGCTACAACCGGTTCGACGACATCATCGAGGGCCACGGCAAGGGCCGCGGTTGCGACATCTGCAAGCCCGCCGTCGCCTCCGTCCTCGCGAGCCTGCTCAACCACCACGTGCTCGACGGCGAGAACGCCACGCTGCAGGACACCAACGACGCGTACCTCGCCAACCTGCAGAAGAACGGCACCTACTCCGTCGTCCCGCGCATCCCCGGCGGCGAGATCACTCCCGACAAGCTGATCGTGATCGGCCAGGTCGCCAAGGAGTTCGGCCTCTACACGAAGATCACCGGCGGCCAGCGGATCGACCTGTTCGGTGCCCGCATGGAGGACCTCCCGGCGATCTGGAAGCAGCTGGTCGACGCCGGCATGGAGTCCGGCCACGCCTACGGGAAGTCCCTGCGCACGGTGAAGTCCTGCGTCGGCTCGACCTGGTGCCGGTACGGCGTGCAGGACTCGGTCGGCCTGGCGATCGAGCTCGAGCTCCGCTACCGCGGCCTGCGCTCGCCCCACAAGCTCAAGGGCGGCGTCTCCGGGTGTGCGCGTGAGTGCGCCGAGGCCCGGTCCAAGGACTTCGGCATCATCGCGACGGAGAAGGGCTGGAACCTCTACGTCTGCGGCAACGGCGGCGCCATCCCGTCCCACGCGCAGCTGCTCGCGGGTGACCTGGACACCGCCACGTTGATCAAGTACCTCGACCGGTTCCTCATGTACTACATCCGGACCGCGGACCGCCTCCAGCGGACGTCGTACTGGATGGACGCCATCGGTGGCCTGGACCGGATCCGCGAGGTCGTCGTCGACGACGCGCTCGGCCTCGGCGCCGAGCTGGAAGCCGCGATGGACACCCACGTCGACTCGTACTTCGACGAGTGGAAGGCCACCATCGAGGACCCCGAGAAGCTCGCCCGCTTCGTGTCCTTCGTCAACGCGCCCGGCACGCCCGACCCGAACATCACCTTCCGTGAGGAGCGCGGCCAGATCCAGGCCGAGCTCACCGACGGCCCGGTCTCGCTGGGCAGCACGATCCCTGTGGGAGCCCCGTGATGACGAGCCTGGAGCGCACCAGCATCGACACCGTGGTGTGTCGTCTCGACCAGATCCGCAAGGAGTCCGGCGTGACCGCGCTCGTCGCGGGGGAGGCCGTCGCCGTCTTCCGGACGTACGACGACGAGGTCTACGCGCTGTCGAACTTCGACCCGTTCGGCAAGGCGTCCGTGCTGTCGCGCGGCATCGTCGGCACGAAGACGGTCGTCGTCGACGGCGTCGATGGTCGGGTCGAGGAGCAGGTGCCCTTCGTGGCGAGCCCCCTGCTGAAGCAGCCGTTCGACCTCCGCACGGGCATCTGCCTGGACAACGCAGAGGTCTCCGTCGCGACGTACGACGTCCGGGTCATCGACGGTGTTGTCGCGGTAGGGGCCCGACGGGGGACAATCGCTCCATGACCGACCTCCCGCTCGACGGCTTCCGGATCGGCGTGACCGCCGCCCGGCGGGCCGATGAGCAGATCGCGCTGCTCGAACGGCGCGGGGCGGAGGTCGTCCATGCGCCGGCACTGTCCGTCGACCCCAACCGGATCGACGAGGTCGGGCTGCTCGCCGCCACGAAGGACGTCCTGTCCCAGCCGGTCGACATCTTCGTGGCCACGACCGGCATCGGCCTGAAGTCGTGGTTCACCGCGTCCGAGCGCTGGGGGCTGCTCGACGACCTCGTCACGCACCTGAACGGCGCCGAGATCCTTGCCCGCGGCCCGAAGAGTGTGGGCGCCCTGCGCCGGTTCGGCCTGCGCGAGCTGTGGGCGCCGGAGTCCGAGGAGTTCGAGGACGTGCTCGGCCACCTGCGCGGCCGGGACCTGAACGGCCTGCGGATCGTGGTGCAGGAGCACGGCCAGTCGTTGTCGATGGCGGCCCACGCGCTGCGTCGTCTCGGTGCCGAGGTCACCACCGTCGCGGTCTACCGCGTCGAGGGTGCCGACGACCCGGAGCCGATGTTCGGCCTGATCGAGCAGATCGCCGAGCGCCGCGTCCACGCGGTCACCTTCACCGCCGCCCCCGCGATCGCCGCCCTGATGGAGGCTGCCGGGACGACGGGCCACCGCGACGAGGTGGTCACCGCCTTCCAGGCCGACGTGATCGCCTCCTGCGTCGGGCCGGTCACGGCCGCGGCGTTCGAGATGTGGGGCGTCCCGTCGATCTACCCGGAGCGCTCGCGCCTGGCCGCCATGGTCAAGCAGCTCGAGACCGAGCTCCCCTCCCGCGCCACCGGCACCTCGCTCGAGGTCGGCGGCCACACCTTGCTCCTGCACGGCGACGACGTGCTCCTCGACGGTGTCGAGGTCAAGCTCTCCCCGGCCCCGTACGCCGTCCTGGCCGCTCTCCTGGTCAACCCCGGCACCGTCGTCTCCCGCCGCGACCTCCTCACCTCCCTCCCGTCCGGCACCGCCGGCTCCGAGCACGCGGTCGAGATGGCCGTCGCCCGCCTCCGCGCCGCCATCGGCACCCGTTGCGTCCAGACCGTCGTGAAGCGCGGCTACCGCCTGGCGGTGTCGTCATGAGGCACGAAGTGTGGGAAATGGGGGCACGAAGTGTGGCAATTGGGGCCCCGAAGTGTGGCGATCGGACGCTCGAGGTGCCCCGGCTGGTGACGGTCGCCCACGGCACGCGTACGGCGGTCGGCAACCTCGTGGCCGCCGAGCTCACCGCAGCGGCCGGTGCGCGACTCGGCTGGCCCGCCACGACGTCGTACGTCGAGCTCTGCTCGCCGTTGTTCGCCGATGTCGTCGCGACGACCGCCGGCCCCACCGTCGTCGTACCCCTCCTGCTGAGCACCGGCTACCACCTTCGGACGGACCTGCCGGCGGCCGTCGCGGCCGCGGCCGAACCGGACCTCGTCCAGCTCGGTGGCAGCCTCGGGCCCGACCCGCTCCTTGCGGCCGCGCAGGTCGACCGGCTCCGCGAGGCCGGCGCGACGCCCGGCCAGCCGGTCGTGCTCGTCGCCGCCGGGTCCTCCGACCCGCTCGCCACTGCCGACCTCGATGCTGCGGCGCACCTGCTGGCCCACGCCTGGGGCGCTCCCGTCCGGCTTGCGACCCTGTCCGGTCTCGGTGCCCGGCCGGAGCACGTCGTCCGCGCTGGCGATGCCGTGTCGCCGTACCTCCTGGCCACCGGCCACTTCCACCGCAAGGCAAGGCACGCCGCCCTCGCTGCGGGCGCATCCGTGGTCGCCGACGTCATCGGTCCGCACCCGCGCGTCGTGGACCTGGTCTGTGAGCGGGCCCGCTCGATGCAGGTCGCCGAACGCGCCTCCGCCTGACGCCTGACGGTCGATCGGCTACTCCGCTACTCGGCCGCGACCGAACCCACGAACCGGGCGAGCGTCGCGAGTTCGGGGATGTCCTCGGCCTCGTCGAGGGTGGTCCGCAGGACTTCGTCGTGCAGTGGCCGGGCCTTCTTCAGGAGCGCTCGCCCGGCGGGGGTGAGTTCGGTGTAGATGCCGCGCCGGTCATCGGCGCAGAGGATCCGGGTGAGCAGGCCGCGGTTCTCGAGGCGGGTGACCAGCCGCGTCGTCGCGGACGCCGACAGGGCTGCGGCGCGGGCGAGCTGCTGCATCCGCATGTGCCAGCCGTCCTGGCGGCTCAGCGCGTCGAGCACGGTGAACTCCACGACCGACAGGTCGTGCTCGCGCTGCAGCGCCTTCTCGAGGGCGGCCTCGATCAGGCCGTGGACGGCGGCGAGGGTGCGCCAACCGTGCGACCGGATCTCGACGGCGTCGTCGGCGATTCCCATGGAGTCCTCCTCGTGAACGTTCTCCGAGCATACCTGAGTTGCGCGGATAGTGCGCGCGTGCAACTATCAATACAAGGCGTGTGCAACTACTGCACACGCGGACTACCTTCACACGCCTTCTCTTGCTGGGAGCATGCTCGATGCCCGTCGCACTGTTCGCCCTCGCCATGGGCGGTTTCGGAATCGGCCTGACGGAGTTCGTGATCATGGGCCTGCTGCCCGAGGTCTCGTCGGACTTCGCCGTGTCCGAGACGACCGCCGGCTACCTCATCTCGGGCTACGCCCTCAGCGTCGCCATCGGCGCGGTCGGACTGACCCTCGCGCTCACGCGCGTCCCCCGCAAACAGGCCCTGCTCGGGCTGATGGTCCTGTTCATCCTCGGCAACCTGGTCTCGGCCGTGGCGCCCGACTACACGACGATGATGATCGGCCGGATCGTGGCGGCGCTGTGCCACGGCGCGTTCTTCGGCATCGGGTCCGTCGTCGCCGCCCAACTGGTCGCCCCGGACCGGAAGGCCCGCGCCATCGCGTTCATGTTCGGGGGCCTGACCCTCGCCAACGTCCTCGGCGTCCCGCTCGGCACTCTGCTCGGCCAGGCCGCCGGCTGGCGCTCGACGTTCTGGGCGATCACCGCGATCGGCGTCGTCGCCTTCATCGGCATCGCCGCACTCGTGCCTGCCCACACCGGTCGTGGCGAGGCCGCCCCGGCAGGTGTTCGATCCGAGCTCAGCGCCTTCGCGAGCCCGCAGGTCTGGTTCTCGATCGCCGTCACCGTGCTCGGGTACGGCGGCATGTTCGGCGGCTTCACCTACATCGCGTTCACCCTGACCGAGGTCAGCGGTTTCTCGTCCGGTGCGGTGCCCCTGCTGCTGGTGCTCTTCGGTGTCGGCCTGTTCATCGGCAACCTCGTCGGCGGCCGGGCAGCCGATCGCAACGTGGTCCGCACGCTCGTCGTCCTCCTCGCAGCCCTCACCGTGGTCCTCGCCGGCTTCGCCCTCACCGCTGGCAACAAGCCGATGACCGTGGCCGCCCTGCTCCTGATGGGTGCCGTCGGCTTCGGCACCGTCCCCGCGCTGCAGATGCGGGTCATGGCGTACGCCGACCGCGCACCCACGCTCGCTTCCGGAGCCAACATCGCCGCGTTCAACCTCGGCAACGCCCTCGGTGCATGGATCGGTGGGCTCACCCTCGCCGCCGGCCTGGGCTACACCTCGCCGCTCTGGGCCGGCGCCGGCGTGACCGGCCTGGGGCTGGTCGTCCTGCTGGTCGCCGTCCGCGCACCCGGTGGCGAGCGTCGTACCGCTCCGGCCGTGCCTGTCCCCGTCCCCGCCTGATGCACCCGTCCAGCACCATTGGTCGCAGCCCCCACAAGGAGAAACCCATGACGATCCCCACCGTGACCCTCAACAACGGCGTCGCCATGCCGCAGCTCGGCTTCGGCGTCTTCCAGGTCCCGAACGACGAGACCGAGGCGGCGGTCACCGCTGCTCTCGAGGCCGGCTATCGCAGCATCGACACCGCGGCGGTCTACCGCAACGAGGTCGGCGTCGGCCGCGCGCTCGCGAAGTCGGGCCTCGCGCGCGAGGAGCTCTTCATCACCACGAAGCTCTGGAACTCCGACCAGGAGGCCCCGGTTGCGGCCTGTGAGAAGAGCCTCGAACGACTCGGCCTCGACCACGCCGACCTGTACCTGATCCACTGGCCGACCCCGGCGCGCGACCTGTACGTCGGCGCCTGGCAGGGCCTCGAGCAGTTGTACGCCGACGGGCGGGTCCGTGCGATCGGCGTCTCCAACTTCCTGCCGGACCACCTCGAGCGGATCGTTGCGCTCGGCGGAACGGTGCCGGCCGTGAACCAGGTCGAGGTGCACCCGGCTCTGCAGCAGCGGGCCGTCCTCGAGGCCGACGCGCGCCTCGGCATCGCGACCGAGGCGTGGAGCCCGCTCGCCCAGGGCGCCGTCCTCGCGGACCCGGTGGTGACGACCATCGCCGCGCGCGTCGACCGCACGCCTGCCCAGGTGATCCTGCGCTGGCACCTCCAGCAGGGTCGCGTGGTGATCCCCAAGTCGGTCACCCCGTCGCGGATCGCCGAGAACCTCGACCTGTTCGGGTTCGAGCTCAGCGGCGACGACCTGGCGGCGATCGACGGGCTCGAGCGCGACGGTCGGGTCGGCCCGAACCCCGCGGAGTTCAACGGCGCCTGAGGTCAGGCCGCCTCGAGCGACTCCGGCGTGTGCAGGCGGACGAGGAACCGTCGCGCGTGGGCAGGCGCTCGCGCGGACGTTGCGAGCGAGACGGTGACCATCACGACGACGGCGAGCGGCACGCTCCAGGCGGCGGGCTGGCCGAGCAGGGCTCCGGCCCAGCCGCCGGGTGCGTAGCCACCGAGGGTGGCCACAGCGGCCCCGCCGGCGCCGAGGCCGCCCGCGACCAGGCCGGCGAGGGCGCCGATGTCGGTCAGGCCGCGCCACCAGATGCCGAGCACGAGCAGCGGGCAGAACGTCGATGCCGCGACGGCGAAGGCCAGTCCCACCGACTGGGCGACGCCGACGTTGCGGACCAGCAGCGCCACGACCAGCGGAATCACCACGGCGACGACCGCGGCGACCCGGAACGCCGTGACGCCGCCCCGATCCCCGACGAGACGCGTCGTCACGTCCTGCGTCAGGACGCCGGCCACGGCGATGGCCAGCCCGGACGACGTCGACAGGAACGCGGCGAAGGCGCCGGCCGTCACGAGGCCGGTCAGCACGTCACCGCCCACGCCCTCGAGCATCACCCGGGGGAGCTCGAGGACGAGCACGTCCGATCGTCCGGACGACACCAGCTGGTCGCCGTACACGCGGCCGAGGGCGGCGTAGACCGGCGGCAGCAGGTAGAACAGGCCGAGGAAGGCGAGCACCACCACCGTCGTACGACGCGCTGCGCGGCCGTCGGGGTTGGTGTAGAAGCGGACCACCACGTGCGGCAGGCCCATGGTGCCGAGGAACAGCGCGATGATCAGTGAGTACGTCGTGTAGAGCCCGAGCCCGCCGCCGCCGGCGACCGGCACCGACCAGTCACCGTCGGCCATCGAGCTGCCGGGGCGGCCGTCGCCCCACCAGACCGCGAGCAGGACGGCCGCCGGGATGAGCAGCGCGGTGAGCTTGAGCCAGTACTGGAAGGCCTGGACGAAGGTGATCGAGCGCATCCCGCCCGAGGTCACGTTGGCGAGGACGACACCGCCGACCACCACGGGCCCGACCCATTCTGGCGCGCCGATCGCGGCGTGCAGGGTGATCCCGGCGCCCTCGAACTGCGGCAGCAGGTAGAGCCAGCCCACGCCCCCGACGAGCAGCGAGCAGGCGGCCCGCACGGTGCGCGAGCCCAGCCGGGCCTCGGCGAAGTCGGGGAGCGTGTAGGCGCCGGAGCGGCGCAGGGGAGCGGCGACCAGGACGAGCAGGACGAGGTAGCCCGCGGTCCAGCCGACCGGGTACCAGAGCATCTCCGCTCCGCCGATCAGCAGCAGTCCGGCGATGCCGAGGAAGGACGCCGCGGACAGGTACTCGCCTCCGATCGCCGACGCGTTCAGTCGCGGCCGCACGGTGCGTGACGCCACGAAGAAGTCGCTGGTCGTGCGGGAGAAGCGCAGGCCCCAGGTGCCGATCGCCAGGGTCACCAGCGAGACGAGGACGACGGCGACGAGGCCCGGTACGGCGGCGGTGTCCACCCTCAGGCCCTCTCGTCGTCTCTGTCCTCGGCGCTGTCCTCGTGGCCACTGACCAGGTCCGCGAACACCCGCTCGTTGCGCTCGGCCCGCCGCACGTAGCGCCAGCCGAGCAGCAGCAGGAACGGGTAGACGAGGACTCCGAGCGCCAGCCAGGCCAACGGGATGCCGAGCAGCTGCCGGTCGGCGAGCGACGGCGCCAGGTGGAACAGCAGGGGCACCAGGCCCAGCGTCAGGACGAGCAGGCCGATCACCCGCAGCGCGAGCCGCAGCTGCTCGGCGAGGAGCGAGCGCAGGTAGAGGTCGCCCAGTGCGGTCTGCTCCGTGACGTCACCGAGCCGGGTCGCCGTACGACTGGCCGCGGTGTGGCGTGGCGGACCGGTGACCCGCACCCGCTCGGTCATGTTCAGCCGCCTGCCCGGGCCCGGCGGACCAGGACGTCGCGCAGGCCGCGGGTGTGCCGGCGGCTCACCGGCAGCTCGATCTCGCCGACCATCACCGACGTCCGCCCGCTGTCCGAACGCACCTCGGTCACGTGCGCCAGCGCGACCAGCAGGGAACGGTGGATCCGGTGGAAGCCGGACTCGGCCCAGTCCTCGGCGAGCGTCGTCAGCGGCACCCGCACGAGGTAGTTCTCGCCGGCCTTGGTGTGGAGTCGCGCGTAGTCGCCCTGTGCCTCGACGTGGGTGATGTCGCGGCGATCGATGAAGCGCGTGACGCCGCCGCGCTCGACGGCGACCTGGGTGTCGGCGACGGGAGCCGGGGCCGCCGTGTCGGCCAGCACCCGTCGTACGGCCTCGGCGAGGCGCTCGGGGCGGACCGGCTTGAGGACGTAGTCGACCGCACGCAGGTCGAACGCGTCGACGGCGTGCTGTTCGTGGGCCGTCACGAACACGATCGGCGGCGGCTGCTTGAACCGGCTCAGCACCTCGGCCAGCTCCAGCCCGGTCAGGCCCGGCATCTGGATGTCCAGGAAGACGCAGTCGACCTCCCGCTCGCGCAGCGTGCGCAGGCCGTCGGTGGCGGACTGGCACGCGACCACCTCGCCGATGCGCGGGTCGGCCTCGAGCAGGAAGGTGAGCTCGTCGAGGGCGGGTCGCTCGTCGTCGACCACGAGCACGCGCAGACCGCTCATGCCCGATCCACCGTGACGCCCGGTGCGAACTTCGGGACGCGCACGATCACCTTGGTGCCGGCGCCGGGTGCGGTCTCCACGACCAGACCGTAGTCGTCACCGAAGGTCGCGCGCAGCCGTGCGTCGACGTTGCCGAGCCCGACCGAGTCGAGCGCCTCGTCACCGGCGAGCGCGCGTCGTACCTTCTCCGGGTCCTCGCCGACCCCGTTGTCCTCGACCTCGATGACCGCCTCGTGCCCGCGGTCGTGGGCATTGATGGTGAGGTGCCCTGCCTGCTCGACGCCTTCGAGCCCATGGCGTACGGCGTTCTCGACGAGCGGCTGGATGCAGAGGAACGGTACGACGACCGGCAGCACCTCGGGTGCCACGTTGAGCGTGACCTGGAGCCGGTCGCCGAAGCGGGCCTGTTCGAGCAGGAGGTAGCGCTCGATGGAGCGCAGCTCCTCGGCGAGCGTCGTGAACTCGCCGTGCCGCCGGAAGGAGTACCGGGTGAAGTCGGCGAACTCCACCAGCAGGTCGCGCGCCCGGTCCGGGTCGGTGCGGACGAAGCTGGCGATCGCGTTGAGCGAGTTGTAGACGAAGTGCGGGCTGATCTGGGCGCGCAGGGCGCGGATCTCGGCCTCGATCATCCGGTTGCGGTGGGCGTCGAGCTCGGCGAGCTCGAGCTGCCCCGACACCCACTGCGCGACCTCCTCGGTGGCCCGCACCAGCCCGGCGGTCATGCTCGGAGCGAACGCCTGGACCGTCCCGAGCACGCGCCCTTCGACGATCAGCGGGCTCGCCACCCCGGACCGGACCGGGCACCCGTTGGTGGTGCACCCGAGCTGGCCGCGGTCGACGGTGCGGGTGCTTCCCCGCTCGATCGTCAGCAGCCCGACGACGGCCGCCTGGTCGAGGTGGTGGTTGCCGACGCCGTCCCAGGCCAGCACCGCCTCGGTGTCGGTGATCGCCATCGCCGGGGTGCCGAGCAGGTTGCGCAGGTGCTTCACGGCCCGTTCGGCGCTCGCCGTCGTCAACCCCTCCTGGAGGGGCGGCGCAGCAAGGGACGCCTGGTGCAGCGCCCGGAACGCCGCGCGGTCCGCGTCACTGCCCAGATGGCCCCGTCGCCACCACCCCGCGTTCCGCATCCGCCCATCGTGCCGCACGAAGTGTGGGGTTTGGGGACACGAAGTGTGGGGTTTGGGGATGCGAGGTGTCGCAGGTGGCCGCGGGTCACCACACCGAGATCTCGGCGGTGGTCGCGCCGGAGTACCCGTAGGCGTCGCTGCGGATGCAGGCGAAGCGAGCCGTGGTGGCCGGTCGCACCGGCACCGGGAAGACCCGCCCGTCGTCGCTGCCGACGTCGCGCAACGCTCCCGCGCGCACGAAGGCGCGACCGTCCCGCGACAGCTCCACCACCTGGTCCACCGCCAGGAAGGGAGTCCGGACCACCACCCGCGACACCGGTCGCGCCCGACCGAGGTCGACGCAGATCCGGCGGTGGGACGGCGGTCGGCAGGCGCTGTCGCTGACGTCGCACTCGCCGGACAACCGCACCTGGGCGTGGCTGTCCAGGTCGCCGTCGGTCAGCCCGCAGACGCCTTCGCCCCTGACCTGCCGTCCTCCGCGATCTGTCGTGCACGGCCGGCCCCGCGACACCGGGACCGCCGTGCCCTCGGCGGCGACCGCGGGCGCCGTGTAGACGAACGCCGCCCGCCCGCGCCTGGTCGACGCGACCACCGTCACCCGCATCGGCTGGTCCTCGGTCACCCACCCCGCCACCACGGCGTTGGTACGACGAAGGCCGCTCGCCACTTCGACGGGCTTCGCGAACGCCGACTCCCCGGTGGTGGCGTAGACGGCGTAGCGCACGGCCTTGCCCTGCGGTCCGGTCAGTCGGGGCCAGGCGACCCGGGTGCCACCGGCCACCGGCGTCAGGGCCACCGTCGGCTCCCACAGCACGAGGTCGGGCACCCGTTGGGGGTCCTTGCGGTTGGGCACCGAGACCGCCACCTGGGCTGCACCGTCCGGTCCTTGCGGCCGCTGCCCGCTCACCGTCAACGCCTTGTCGGCCTCGACCTCGCCCGCCGGCAGGGTCCACAACCCGTTGTCCGCGAGGTTGGCTCGATGGGACGTCGGGCAGAGGCCCGCGTCGGGGATCAGGCAGAACACACCGAGCGAGATCAGCCGGACCGAGAGCAGCACGATGTTGTCGTCGAACGGCTGGGTCAGGGTGACCGAGCCACCCGGCACCGACTTCCCCGAACCATCGAGCAGCCGCCCGTAGACCTCGCCGGCCTGGACCGTGCTCGGCACCACGACCGCGGGTGCGGGCTCGGGCGTTGGCTCACCGGACGTCGTACACGCGGCGAGGAGGAGAGCCAGCGTGGCCAGAGCAGACCGGCCGCGCATGGTGGCTCCAGGCTCAGCGGAAGTCGATGAGGAGCATTCCGGAGTCGTCGTCGGCCGGCGGCTCGACCGCGGCGGCCATCGCCCCGACGGACACCGACTCGTCGTCGGACTGCTCGCCGGCCAGGGCCAGGGCGTCCGTCGTACCGCTCTCGGGACGGATCGTCTTCGGCTGGATGCCGACCACGGCGCGGAAGCACTCGGTGACGTAGGGCAGCTGCATGCCGTCCATGCCGCGGCCGAAGTCGTCGTAGAACGCGAGGACCTCGCGGATCCGCGACTCCTGGCCGGTGCGTTCGAGGGGCGCGACGTCGGCGAGCGAGCGGACCAGGTCCTGCACGGACGCGCGCTGGATGACCTGCCACTGCTTGAAGGACTTCTCGTCGACCGGGCCGAAGTACGGCGACCCGTCCAGCTCGTCGCCGATGCCGAGGCCGGCCACGTGGTGGCCGATCAGGTTGCCCAGCCGCTTGACCCACGGAATCCGCTCGTCGCGCAGGTTGCGCACGACTGCGAGCGAGCCGCCACGACGCAGGACGCGGGCGATCTCCGGCAGCGCCCGCTCATGGTCGAACCACTCGTAGGAGTTGCCGGCGATGACGAGGTCGAAGGTGGCGTCGGCGGCCGGGATCTCCTCGGCGCTGGTCTGCGACACCCGCAGCTCGGGGATCCGGTCGGCCAGGCGCTCCAGCATCCGCGGGTCGGGGTCGGTGGCGTGGACGTCGTGGCCCAGCGCGACGAGGTGCTCGGTCAGCTTGCCCGTGCCGGCACCGAGCTCGAGGATCGATCGCGGCTGCTCACCGGTCAACCACGCCACGGCCTCGCGCGGGTAGCCGGGCTGGCCGCGGTCGTAGGCCTCGACCACGTTCCCGAAGGAGAGTGCGGCCGTGGTGCGGGGAGTGGAGTCGGTAGCCATCAAGGCGAGGGTACGGCGGCAGGCCCGCCTCGTCGCGGAGGCACGCACAGGCTCCTGGATCCCATCCACCTTCCACCTCCGACGGCCTCTCCCTCTCCACCCTCCTAGGCTGCACCTCGTGACCACCGATCCCCACGCCTGGCTGGTTTCCCTCGAAGGCGTCCCCTCGGGCTTCACAGCCGCCCGCGACGGCGTCGACGTCGTCCTGCGCGACCGTGGCCTGCGCCGCACCAGCCCCGAGCTGACGGCCGAGTCGCTCCTGCGGGGAGCCCACGCCAGTGCCGTGCTCGAGGGGTCGACGTCGACGCTCGCCGAGGTGCGCGACGGCGCCGGTGACGAGATCGCGACGGTCGCCGTACGACTGGCCACCGAGCTGCTGTCGCTGATGCCGGTCCTGCGCCGCCAGCCGCTGCAGGCGCTGGCCCGGATGCACACGGTCGCGGCGCGCGGCATCCTGCCCGACGAGATGCTGGGACGTCCGCGCGACGACGAGGCGGCGTTGAAGCTGCGGGCGGTGGCCGAGCTGATCACCGCGCCCACCGAGGCACCCGCGCTGGCCGTGGCTGCCGTGGTGCACGCGTACCTCGTGTCCGCGGCGCCCTTCGGGTCGCACAACGGGATCGTCGCGCGGGCGACCGAACGGCTCCTGCTCGCGGTCAAGGGGGTCGACGAGAAGTCGTTGATGGTGCCTGAGGCCGCGCACCTGGCGCTGCGCGCGGAGTACGAGTCGAACCTGCGCGGCTGGGCGAGCGGTGGTCAGGCCGGCCGTCACGCGTGGCTGATCTACGCGACCGAGGCGTATGCCGCGGCGGCCGAGGCGAGCCCACTGGTGCGCGACGCGGAGTAGGACCGTCTCGAGAAGCGAAGCGGCGTTGGTCGAGGAGGTCGCGCAGCGACCGTCTCGAGACCCCTGAACATGCAGGTGACACCCGAGTCAACGAATGTCTCGGGTGTCACCGCGGACACGTGGTCCATTGGCTACCAGGCGTGCACCATTTCAGCTGCTCCGGAAGTGTTCCGGAATGCAAGCGCCCAATTAGGAAGGGTAGATCGCCGCGTGGGTACCGGGATCACGTGTTGTCTTTGGAGTTGTTGATGTCCTTTGTACGCCCCTTGGGGGGCACGTTCAAGGGGTTGTGTTTTGGGGCAACTCAGACAACTCTGGGGGGTTGGGACGGGTTTCTCGTGAGCGCGAGGTCAGGCGCTCAGCGCACGTCGACGCGCGCCCACCCACACCGCGGCACCGACCGCGACCACCCCACCGACAGCGAGTGCGGCGAGGGTCGGCTTGGGCGGCGGTAGGTGCAACCGGGACTGCAACGCGACCGGTCGGGTGAACGCCAGCACCGGCCAGCCGCGTGACGCGGCGACCTTCCGCAGCTCCTTGTCCGGGTTCACCGCATGCGGGTGGCCGACGATCTCGAGCATGGGTACGTCGGTGATCGAGTCGGAGTAGCCCCAGGAGTTCTCGAGGTCGTAGCCGACCTCCGCGGCGAGCTCGCGGATCGCGTTCGCCTTCTCCTCGGCGTAGGCGTAGTAGTCGATCTCGCCGGTGTAGCGGCCGTCCTCGACCTTGAGCCGCGTGGCGATGACGCGGTCGGCGCGGAGCAGCGCACCGATCGGTTCGACCACCTCGCTGCCGGACGTGGAGACGATGACGACGTCCCGGCCCGCGGCGTGGTGCTCCTCGATGAGGCGGACGGCTTCGTCGTACACGATCGGATCGACGATGTTGTGGAGCGTGTCGGCGACGATCTCGCGAACGGTGGCGACGTCCCAGCCGGCGGTCAGCTGCGACATGAACTGGCGCATCTTCTCGACCTGGTCGTGGTCGGCCCCGCCGATCATGAAGACGAACTGTGCGTAGGCCGAGCGGAGCACGGCGCGGCGCGAGATGAGGCCGCCGGCCTGGAAGGGCTTGCTGAAGGCCAGCACGCTCGACTTGGCGATGATCGTCTTGTCGAGGTCGAAGAAAGCCGCAGTGGGCGCCGTACCCGGAAGGGCCATGGCTCCATCGTAGGTCGCAGGGGTGTTCGAAATGTCCACTTCCCCTCCACAACACGCCCTCGGACCAGCCCGGTCCACAGGCCTGTGACGGCGTCGTGTGGCGGTGTCGGCGTGGGGCGAGAACCTCTGCATGTCCCGAACCCCACCCCTTTCCCGTACGACGCCCGCGCCCACCGTGGACGTCCCGCCCCTCCTGGTGACCGCCGATGAAGCCCTGCTCGCCGAGCTCCTGCCGCTCACCGCCGCGGCCGATGTGACCCCGACGATCGCGCGCGATCCGCTGGCCGCACTGACGACCTGGGGGAGGGCGCCGGTGGTCCTCGTCGGTCCGGACCTGGCCGAGGTCCTCGCCGGGCTCGGCCCCGAGAAGCGACCTCGCACCTACGTCGTCACCCTGCGCCACGCGCCGCACGAGCTGTATCGCACCGCGCTGACGCTCGGTGCCGAGCAGGTCATCGACGTGCACGGCTCGGCGGGCTGGCTGGTGGAGCTGCTGGCCGACCTCACCGAGCACCGCACCGATCGCGGCCGGGTCATCGGCGTCATCGGCGGCAGTGGTGGCGCGGGCGCGACCACCCTGGCCTGCGCCCTGGGCCAGTGGGCCGCCCGGTCCGGCCCCTCGGTGGTCATCGACTGCGACCCCCAGGGTCCCGGCCTCGACCGGATCCTGGGCGTCGAGCGACAGGACGGCTTCCGGTGGGATGCCCTGTGCCAGACCACGGGGCGCCTGTCCGCGCGCGCCCTGCGCGAGGCACTGCCCCGGCGCGGTGACCTCGGCGTCCTGTCCTGGTACGTCGACGGGCGGGTCCAGACGCTGCAGGCGTTCGCCGTGCGGGAGGCGCTGTCCGCCGCCCGCCGCGGGCACCGGATCGTCGTCGTCGACCTGCCGCGGTCGACCGATCCGCTGATCGACGAGGTCGCGTCACGGTGCGACGAGCTCCTGGTCGCGACCTCCGCCAGCGTGGTGGGGGTGGCGGGGGCTGCCCGGATGCGGGCCCGCTTCTCCGACCACGCGTCGCCCGGCGTCGTGCTCCGGGGTGAGGGGTTCGCGGCCGCCGACGTGCAACGGGCGGTGGGGTTGCCGGTCGTGGCGCAGATGCGGGACCAGCGTGGCCTGGGCGAAGCGGTCGACCTCGGGCTGGGACCGATGCGGTCGGCGCGCGGTCCGCTGGCGCGCGCGGTGGCGCGGATCCTCGGCGACGACGCACCCGTCGCTTCGGCCGAAGCGGCTGCGTCGTGATCGCCGATGACGTCACCGTGCTCGTCGAGGAGGTGCGCCGCCGGCTGGCCGCGGTGGAGGGCTCCCTCACGCCGCACCGCGTGGCCGATGCCCTGCGGGCCGCCGGCCGACCGGTCGGTGATGCGACGGTGCTCGCCGTCTACGAGGTGCTGCGCCGCGACGTCGTCGGTGCAGGTCCGCTGGATCCGTTGCTGCGCCTGCCCGGCGTGACCGACGTGCTGGTCAACGGACCCGGTCCCGTCCGGATCGACCGTGGCAGCGGGCTCGAGGAGACCGAGGTCGTGCTGGCGTCCGAGGAGGCGTGTCGGCGACTGGCCCAGCGGCTGGTGGCGACCGGCGGTCGCCGCATCGATGACGCCGCGCCGTACGCCGACGTCCGCCTGCCCGACGGCACCCGCTGCCACGCGGTGCTCGCGCCGCTTGCCCAACCCGGCACCGCGATCTCGTTGCGGATCCCGCGCCGCGGCGGTTTCACCCTCGACGAGCTGCGGGCGGCCGGGGCGCTGAGCGGCGAGGCCCACGATCTCGTTCGCCAGGTCATCGCGGCCCGGCTCGCCTTCCTGGTCAGTGGCGGCACCGGTACGGGCAAGACCACGCTGCTCGCGGCCCTGCTCGGCGCCGTCGATCCGGGCGAGCGGATCGTCATCGTCGAGGACGCCGCCGAGCTGCGGCCCGCGCACCCCCAGGTCGTCGGGCTGGAAGCACGGCCGGCCAACCTCGAGGGAGCCGGCGCCGTCGTACTCCGGGACCTGGTGCGGCAGGCGCTCCGGATGCGGCCCGACCGGCTCGTGGTCGGTGAGGTGCGCGATGCAGCCGTGGTCGACCTGCTGGCTGCGATGAACACCGGTCACGAGGGCGGCAGCGGCACCCTGCACGCGAACTCCGCGGCGGACGTGCCGGCGCGCGTCGAGGCTCTCGCCCTCACGGCCGGTCTCGGCCGGGCGGCGGCGCACAGCCAGTTCGCCTCGGCCGTCGACCTCGTCCTCCACGTGGTTCGCGATCGCCCCAGTGGCCGGCGCCGACTGGGCCAGATCGCGGTCCTGGTGCGGGATCCGGACGGTTGGGTCCGGACGGAGCCCGCCGTGACCTTCGCCGACGACGGCACCCTCACGTCCGGTCCGGGCTCACGTCGGCTGCTGGACCTGCTCGATCGGCGGTCCCCGCGATGAGCGCCCTGGTCGCCGTCGTGAGTACGACGCTCGCGGTCGCCCTCCTGCTGGCGGGCCTGCCGTCCACGACCGTCGAGCGTGGCGCGTCGCGAGGTGCACCGCGCTGGGTGGCCGGTGGCGTTGTGGCGCTGGGGGCGGTCGCGCTGCTGGCCGGATCGGCACGCCTGCTGGTGATCGCGGCCGTGGCGGCCGGGGTCACCGGGGGACTGGCCCGGCTCGTGGTCGGCCGCCGCGGCGAACGCCTCGCCGCGGCCACCCGGTCGCGGGTGATCGAGCTCTGCGACGCCGTCCAGGCCGAGCTCGCCGCCGGCCAGACCGCCGGTCTCGCACTGGAACGAGCGGCCGAGGAGTGGCCGGAGATCGCGCCCGTCGCCCGCGCTGCCGCGGCCGGGGGCGACGTACCCGTCGCGCTGCGCTCGCTCGCCGAACGGCCCGGAGCGGGTGCCCTGCGGGTGGTCGCGGCGGCGTGGCAGGTCGCCCACCGCACCGGCCACGGTCTCGCCGACACCCTGGGCCGCGTCGCCGACGACCTGCGCGCGACGGAGCAGACCCGCCGCGTCGTCGACGGCGAGCTGTCGTCGGCCCGGGCGACGGCACGCCTCCTCGCCGCGCTCCCGCTGCTGGCCCTCGCCATGGGCTCGGGCGCCGGGGCATCGCCGTGGCGCTTCCTGGTCGGCCATCCCGTCGGCCTCGCCTGCCTGGTCGGCGGCCTGGCCCTCGCCTACGCCGGCCTCGCCTGGATCGATGCCCTCGCCCGCGACATCGAACGCGCCGCCTGATGTACCTCCTGATCGCAGCGACGACCGCCCTGGCGGCAGCCCTGTTGATCCCACGAAGTGCGGCAGTTGGGGGTGCGAAGTGTGGGAAATGGGGGTCCGAGGTGCGGGAGTTCCTCCCCGCGCCCGATCGCGACGGCCTGCTGCGCCGCGGCCGCTGGGCCTGGGCGTCGATGGCGGGCCTGGGCGCCGGACTCGTCCTTGGCGGTCCGCTGGCGGTACCGGCCGGAACAGCCGTCGCCGCAGGTGTCTGGGTCGTGGCCGGGCGTCTCGAACCAGCCGAGGTCCGTCGCCGTCGGGAGGAGGTACGACGAGACCTGCCGCATGTCGTGACGCTGCTCGCCGCCGCCCTCCGCTCGGGCCTCGCGCCCGTCGACGCGATCGGGCTCGTCTCCCGGGCACTCCCCGGTGCCGCTGCCGATCGCCTTGTGCCGGTGTCGACGCGTCTCCAACTGGGTGGCGACGTCGTGCCGATCTGGGCAGCCCTGGCCGCCGATCCTGACCTGGGCGCGCTCGGGCGGACGATGGCCCGCGCACACCGCACCGGAGCGCCGGTGGTGGCAGCCGTCGAGCGGTTGGGTGACGACCTGGCCCGCCGCGGGCGGGCGGAGGTCGAGGACCGTGCACGGGCTGTCGGGGTCCGCGCCGCCGTGCCGCTGGGGTTGTGCCTGTTGCCGTCGTTCCTGCTGCTCGGCATCGTCCCGCTGGCCGTGTCACTGGCGTCGGTGATCGTCTGACCAGCCCCATCGGCCCCACCGCGGGACGGTTCAGCCCCGCGGTCCTGTGGACGACGAATCCCTGTCCACAGGCGGGCTCCGGGCCACGCCACGAGGTCGCCCTCTTCGCGCATCCTGCATCGACCGGCCGCATCGGGCGGCCGCGACGAGGGGAGACGAGATGGTGCAGGTCCACGACGAGCGGGGCGTGACGACAGCGGAGTACGCCGTCGCCACGGCTGCGGGCGCGGGATTCGCCGGCTTGCTCTACAAGATGCTCAGCGGCGGCTTCGGGAACAAGCTGATCAAGACCTTGTTCGACCATGTCCTCGGTCTGCTCGGTCTGCAGTGACCGGACGTTCCGGCCGCGGCCAGCGGGGCGCGGTGACCGCCGAGCTCGCGGTCGGGCTGCCGTTGTTGCTGGCGGTGACGGCCGGGCTGGTCTGGCTGCTGGCGGTCGGCGTCGGACAGGTCCGCACCGTCGATGCTGCGCGCGAGACGGCCCGGGCCCTGGCGCGCGGTGACGATCCGGGAGAGGCCCGAGCGCTGGGGGAGCGGATCGCACCCGCCGGTGTCCGCATCACCGTGGCGCGCGAGGGCGACCGGGTCGTCGTACGAGCGTCGGGGCGGGTGGACGGGCCCGGCGGGCTGTTCCGGGCGCTGCCGGGCGCGGTGCTCGAGGCCGAGGCGGTGGCGGTCACCGAGGAGTCGGGAGGAGGGGCGCCATGACGACGCGGAACCGGGATCAGCGCGGCGCCGCCACGGTCCTGGTCGTCGCGATGGCGGGCGTCCTCCTGCTGGTCGGAGCCGCGACCGGTGTGGTCGCCGCCCTCGTGGTGGCTCACCGGAAGGCGCAGGCAGCGGCCGACCTCGCCGTACTGGCCGGTGCGACCGCCCTGGCCGATCCGGTCCGCGCCCGCGACCCGTGCGGAGCAGCAGGTGAGGTGGCGGAGGCGAACGACGCCACCCTGCAGTCCTGTGTGGTCGAGGGACAGGACGTCCTCGTCGAGGTCACCGTCGCCGGCCCGCGCTGGCTGGGGCAGGACCGCGACCTGGTCGGTACGGCCCGCGCCGGCCCAGGGGGCGTCTAGGGAGAGGAGGACCTACTTGTCTTCGCGGCCCGACAGGTCGTCCTTGCGCCGCTCCAGCTCGACCTCATCGAGCTTCGAGGACAGCTCGGAGAGTCGCTTCTGCTCCTTGCGGCGCTTCCAGCCCTGCTTGGTGCCGGTCTTCATGAACCACAGCCCGCCGAGGATCAGCAGGCCGGCGATGAGGCCGATGAAGAAGATCGCCTCGGGCTGGACGTTGATGCCGAGGATCTCGGTCGTGTCGCGGGCGGGGTTCTTCTCGTCCCGGTCGTAGCCGATGCCGAAAAGACCAGAGAGCACCGCTGCCACACCGAGCAGGAGCAGGAGCAGACCGAAGATCACCATGAGCGGCACGCTACTCCGAGGATGCCGGGGCGTGCCGGAGCAACGCGTCCAGCAGCGCGACCGCGCCCGCCTTGTCGAGCGGGTCGTTGCCGTTGCCGCACTTCGGTGACTGCACGCAGGAGGGGCAGCCGGATGCGCATTCACACGCAGCGATGGTGGCCCGGGTCGCCCGCAGCCAGGCAGCAGCGGTGCGGTAGCCGCGCTCGGCGAAGCCCGCGCCGCCGGGGTGTCCGTCGTGCACGAACACCGTCAGCACACCGGTGTCGGGGTGCCGTGCGGTCGACACGCCACCGATGTCCCACCGGTCGCAGGTCGCGAACAGGGGGAGCAGTCCGATGGAGCAGTGCTCGGCGGCGTGCGCGGCGCCCGGCAGGTCCGCCGCCGCCACGCCGGTCGCTGCCGCCATCTCCGCCAGCACGGCGTCCGGAACCGTCCACCACACGGCCGTGGTCGAGAGCGTCCGGGCCGGCAGGTCCAGCAGGGTCTCATCGATGACCTCGCCGGTGCGCGCCCGCCGGCGGAGGTACGACGTCACCTGGTTGGTCACCTCGACGGTGCCGAGCGAGATCCGGCACGGCCCCCAGTCGGTGTGCTCGTGCTCGGCCGCGATCGTGATGTCGGTGATGTCCCGGGCCGACGTCGTGTGGTCGACCTCGACCCGCCGCATCGTGGCGACGTGGTCCTCGAGGTCGAGCTCCTCGACCAGCCAGGTCTCGCCGCGGTGCAGGTAGATCGCGCCGGTGTGGGCGGTGCCGTGGGCGCGTCCGCCGTCGACGGTGCCGACGACCCGCCCGGTCCCGGCCTCCATCAGCTGCACCTGCTGTCCGCCGGTGGAGCGGATGTCGGCGAGGTCCGCGGCGCGCGAGCTGTCGGTCCAGAACCAGCCGGGCGCGCGGCGCCGCAACAGCCCCTCCGCGACCAGCGACCCCAGCACCTCCCGCGTCCGCGGCCCGAACAGGTCGAAGTCCTCGATGGTCACCGGCAGCTCCTGCGCCGCCGCGCACAGGTGCGGCCCCAGGACGTACGGGTTGTCGGTGTCGAAGACCGTGCCCTCGACCGGACGCCCGAGCAAGGCCTCCGGGTGGTGGACGAGGTAGGTGTCCAGCGGGTCGTCGCGCGCGATCAGCATCCCCAGGGCGCCGCCGCCATCACGGCCCGCGCGACCCACCTGTTGCCAGAAGGCGGCCCGCGTGCCCGGATAGCCGGTGATCAGGACGGCATCCAGACCGCTCACGTCGATGCCGAGCTCGAGGGCATTCGTCGCGGCCATGCCGAGCAGCCGCCCGCTGCGCAGCGCTTCCTCGAGGGCACGCCGTTCCTCGGGGAGATAGCCGCCGCGGTACGAGTCGATGCGACCGACGAGGGACGGGTCGACCTCGGCCACGAGCTCGCCGGCGCGCCGGGCAACCGTCTCCACCCCGCGCCGGGATCGCACGAACGCCAACGTCCGCACGTCCTGGACGACCAGGTCCGCCAGCAGGTCGGCCGTCTCGGCAGTGGCCGGGCGGCGCACCGGCGCGCCGTGTTCACCCGTGTACGACGTCAGCGGCGGTTCCCACAGGCCCACGGCCAGCTCGCCGCGGGGTGATCCGTCATCGGTCACCGCCGTGACGTCGAGGCCGAGCATCCGGCGCGCGGTGACCTCGGGGTCGGCGACCGTGGCCGAGGCCAGGATGAAGACCGGCGAGGCGCCGTACGACGCACAGATCCGCCGCAGGCGCCGGACGATCTGCGCGACGTGCGCCCCGAACACGCCGCGGTAGTGATGGCACTCGTCGATGACGACGTACTCCAGCGACCGGAAGAACGGCGCCCATCGCGCATGCCCGGGCAGCAGCGAGCGATGCAGCATGTCGGGGTTGGTCAGGACGTACTCGGCGTGGTCGCGCGTCCACTCGCGCTCCTCGGTGGTGCTGTCGCCGTCGTGCGTCGCCACGCGGACGTCGAGCCCGAGCCCGCGGATCGCGGACCACTGGTCGTGGGCCAGTGCCTTGGTGGGCGCGAGGTAGAGCACCGATGCGCCGCGCTGCCCGCGCGGGCCCCGGGCTGCGCGGATCCGGGAGAGCGCCGGAAGGAGGTACGCCAGCGACTTCCCGGACGCCGTACCGGTCGCCACCACGACGTGCTCGCCCCGGTGCGCCGCCTCGGCGACCGCCACCTGGTGCGCCCAGGGTCGCGCCACCCCCTTCGCCGTGTACGACGCCACGACGGTCGGGTCCGCCCAGGTCGGCCAGTCGCCGCAGATGGCCGGGCGGGCCGGGACCTGCTCGAGATGTGTCAGCCGCTCGGCGCGCCCGGGACCGGCGGTCAGGCTGTCCATCAGGGCCACGGGATCGCGTCGCGCCGACCCGGAGCGGATCGGGGTGTCGGGCTGCGCGGTCATCTGACCAGTGTCGCAAGCGGGGCCGACATCGTCGCCCTCGCCTGCCGGAGGTTCTGTGGACTTCGTGCGCGGTCATGGCAGGCATGGTTTGATTGGGCGCAACTGCCAGACGTAGGAAATATCCCGGGGTGAGGGTCGTGAATCTGACACTGTCGACGCGCGAGGTCGGTGCGCGCACCGTCATTGCCGTGGGTGGCGAGATCGACGTCTACACCGCGCCCAAGCTCCGCGACACGATCACCGAGCTCGTGGCGGGTGGTACCTACCACCTGGTCGTCGACATGGAGGCCGTCGAGTTCCTCGACTCCACCGGTCTCGGCGTGCTCGTCGGCGGGTTGAAGAAGGTGCGTGCACACGACGGCTCGCTCGAGCTCGTCTGCAACGCAGATCGTCTCCTCAAGATCTTCAAGATCACCGGACTGGCGAAGGTCTTCGTCATCCACAGCTCCGCCGACGCCGCGCTGGCCTGACGCCGCGCGGCCTGACGCCGCGCTGCCCCCGCGCTGGACTACGCGCGACGACTCCGCGACGATCCCGTCCCGGCGGCGGATCACCTGTTTTGGCGAAACCTTTGTGACACGGGTCACACCCCTCCCCTTTTCCCTGCCGGAGTCTGCGTAGACTCCGGCACGTTCTATGACCTGGGTCACACGACCCGTACCTGAACTTCACCAGGAGGCACTCGAATGCCCCGTCCGTTCGTCGTAGATGTCGATGTGACCGGAGGCGATCTCGCCCTGGTGATCGGCGTCGCCGTGATCTCCCTCGGCTCCCTGGCCATGGCCGTCCTCTTCAGATCCGAAGTGCTCAAGGCAGGTGAGGGCACTCCGAACATGCAGCGGATCGCCCAGGCCGTGCAGGAGGGCGCGAACGCCTACCTGACCCGCCAGTTCCGCACCCTCGCGGTTTTCGCGGCCATCGCCTTCTTCGTGCTCCTCGCCCTGCCGGCCCACACGGCCGACGGTGCGACCGGACTGCAGTCGGAGTGGACGGTGCGGATCTTCCGCTCGGTCTTCTTCCTCGTCGGTGCCGGGTTCTCCGGAGCGGTCGGCTACCTCGGCATGTCGCTCGCCGTGCGTGCGAACCTGCGCGTGGCGGCGGCGGCCAACGAGCAGGGCCGGGACGTCGCGATGAACATCGGCTTCCGCACGGGTGCCTTCGTCGGCATGCTCACCGTCGGCCTGGGACTGCTCGGTGCCAGCGTCGTGGTTCTCGTCTTCAAGTCCACCGCACCCAACGTGCTGGAGGGCTTCGGCTTCGGTGCCGCGCTGCTCGCGATGTTCATGCGTGTCGGCGGTGGCATCTTCACCAAGGCCGCTGACGTCGGCGCCGACCTCGTCGGCAAGGTCGAGAAGAACATCCCCGAGGACGACCCGCGCAACGCCGCCACCATCGCGGACAACGTGGGTGACAACGTCGGCGACTGCGCTGGCATGGCCGCCGACCTCTTCGAGTCGTACGCCGTCACGCTGGTCGCCGCGCTGATCCTCGGTTCGCAGGCCTTCGGCGACAAGGGCCTCGTGTTCCCGCTGATCGTGCCCGCCATCGGCGCACTGTCCGCGATAGTGGGCGTCTACCTCACCCGGCCCCGCGCCGGCGAGAGCGGCCTGAAGACGATCAACCGGGCGTTCTACCTCTCCGCCGCCGTCGGCGCCGTGGCCAGCGCGGTCGCTGCGTTCGTCTACCTGCCGAGCAAGTGGAGCGAGCTCAACGGCAGCAGCGCGGGTCTCGGCGCGCTCAGCGCGGGCGACCTGCCCGATGTCAGCCCGCAGGTGTTCGCGGCGGGCGCCGTGGCCATCGGTGTCGTCCTCGCCGCTGCGATCCTCGCCCTGACCGGCTACTTCACCGGCACCGAGCACCGCCCGGTCAAGGACGTCGGCAAGACCTCGCTCACCGGCGCGGCCACCGTGATCCTCTCCGGCCTGTCGGTCGGCTTTGAGTCCGCCGTCTACACCGCGATCGTGATCGGTTCTGCCGTGTTCGGCGCCGCACTGCTCGCCGGTGGTTCGGGAGTCCTCGCGCTGTTCGCGGTGGCCCTGGCTGGTTGCGGTCTGCTCACCACGGTCGGCGTCATCGTCGCGATGGACACCTTCGGCCCGGTCTCCGACAACGCCCAGGGCATCGCCGAGATGTCGGGCGACGTCAGCGAGGACGGCGCGAAGATCCTCACCGAACTGGACGCCGTGGGCAACACGACCAAGGCGATCACCAAGGGCATCGCGATCGCGACCGCCGTTCTCGCCGCGAGCGCCCTGTTCGCGTCGTACGTCCAGTCGGCCTTCGACTCCCTGGCCGAGGCCACGGGCGTCGAGGACGGCACTGCGGACGCGGTTGCCCAGAGCTTCCTGGTGTTCGACGCCAAGCTCATCGTCGGCACCCTGCTCGGTGCTGCGGTCGTGTTCCTCTTCTCGGGCCTGGCCATCAACGCGGTCGGCCGCGCGGCCGGCGCCGTCGTGATGGAGGTACGCCGCCAGTTCCGCGACATCCCCGGGATCATGGAGGGGACGGCCCGGCCGGAGTACGGCAAGGTCGTCGACATCGTGACCCGCGACTCGCTGCGCGAGCTGGCCACCCCCGGCATCCTCGCGATCCTGGCTCCGGTCGCGGTCGGCTTCGGCCTCGGCGTCGGACCGCTCGCGGGCTTCCTGGTCGGTGCCATCGCGACCGGCACCCTGATGGCGGTCTTCCTCGCCAACTCGGGCGGTGCGTGGGACAACGCGAAGAAGCTGGTCGAGGACGGCAACCACGGTGGCAAGGGATCGCCGGCCCACGAGGCGACGATCATCGGTGACACCGTCGGTGACCCGTTCAAGGACACGGCCGGCCCGTCGATCAACCCGCTGCTCAAGGTGATGAACCTCGTGTCGCTGCTCATCGTCGGCGCGATCATCAGCCTGTCCTACGGCAACAGTGAGAACGACGTGGTCCGGATCCTCATCGCGGCGGCCGCCGCGTCGGGCATCTTCGCCGCCGTCTATGTCTCCAAGCAGCGGGTCTCGACGATCGGTGAGGAAGCACCGGCCGCGGTCGAGTCCGTCTGAACCCACCAGCCACCCCGGTGTCGTGACCAGTCACGGTGCCGGGGTGGTTGCTTTTTGGTACGACGACCCGGGCCTACGTCGCTTCGTCGAGCCGCTTCGCCAGGACGTCCGGGTCGACCGTCGTCAGGTCGAGCTCGAAGAGGTCGCGGTTGCGCCGGAACCGGTCGTCGTCCCACCGCCACCACTCGAAGCCCGTGAGGACCTCGATGACCGGCTCGGGGTACCGCCACCGGATGAAGCGTGCCGGGTTGCCCGCTGCGACGGCATAGGCGGGAACGTCGCGGGTGACCACGCTTCCCGCGCCGATCACGGCGCCGTCGCCGATCGTCACGCCCGGAGTGATGACGACGGAGTCGCCGATCCACACCGCGTTGCCGATCGTCACGGGTTCCCGCGGTCCGAGGACGGATGCGGCGCCCATCGTGCGGCGCTGCAGGTCCTCCTCGATGTTGAGGAACTGCATGTGGTGGTTGGCGCTGCGCACGACGAGGCGACCGGCGATCGCGCAGTAGCACCCGATCGTGCAGGGCTCGAGGTAGGAGGACTCGTTGATCCTCGTCCCTCGTCCGATCACGACGCCGGGCGCGATGTAGGACCCGGGCGCGACGAGGACGTCGTCGCGGTAGAAGGCGACGCGGTGCCGCATGTTGTCGACGCGGCGCAGTGCCCGTCGGCGGACCGCCCTCAGCAGCTGCTGGGCAGTTCGTTCCACCACGGGAGCAGAGGCGCCCGAGGGGTTGGTCGATGTCGTCCCGAGCCCCATGGCGCGGACGCTAGCAGTCCGCTCGGTCGACCGCAGCCTGACAGGGAGATCGGTCGGTGCTGCCTGCGTGTCAGTCGTCGGGAACCGAGCAGGTGGGTGCGTTGCCGGGGGACGCCCTAACGTTGGGGCCGTGCTGCCCGTCGCCCTCGCCGCCCCGCTCCGTGAAGCCCTGCTCGCTGCCGACTTCACCTATGACGCCATCAGCGAGCTGCTCGGGGCGGAGGCCCACCAGGCGTTGTCCCGCAACGAGACGACACCCGGCCTTCGTCGTACGACGAACGACGAGCCGCTCGCCACGCTGATCCGGCTCTTCCTGCTCCAGGCCGTCGTCCCCACCTCGGGCGCCGAGCGGGCCCTGCCCGGGCTGGTCGACCGGCTGGTCAACGCGGGTGTCCTGGCCCAGAGCGTCGGCGAGGTCGCGGCGCGGCTCGACGTCCGGCCCTACGGCTCCGAACAGGGCGACCTGTGGGTCGTGAGCGACCTGACCCCCGGCCTGAACGGCATCGCGACCTCCGTCACCGGCGACTACGTGCTCGGCATCAGTCCCGCCTCGTCCAGCCTGGCCCAGCTCACCGTCCGGCACGATGTCGGCAGCTCGCTCGACCTCGGCACCGGTTGTGGCGTGCAGGCGCTGCACCTCGCCACGCACAGCGACCGGGTCGTCGCCACCGACGTCAACCAGCGCGCGCTCGCCATCGCCCGGTTCAACGCGGCGCTCAACGACGTCGACGACATCGTCGAGGTCCGCGACGGCTCCTTCTTCGCCCCGGTCGCCGGTGAGCGGTTCGACCTGATCGCCACCAACCCGCCGTTCGTCATCTCGCCCGCCAGCGGCGAGCGGCTCGTCTACCGCGACTCCGGCCTGCCCGGTGACCAGGTCGTCGAGCACATCGTCCGTCGCGCGCCCGACCACCTCAACGACGGTGGCTGGTGCCAGGTCCTCGCGAACTGGGTGATCGAGACCGACCGCCCGTGGGACGAGCGCCTCGGCACCTGGCTCACCGAGGAGTGCGACGCCCTGGTCGTCCAGCG
Source organism: Nocardioides sp. CPCC 206347 (assembly GCF_048654605.1). NCBI lineage: Bacteria > Bacillati > Actinomycetota > Actinomycetes > Propionibacteriales > Nocardioidaceae > Nocardioides > Nocardioides sp. CPCC 206347. The sequence continues at coordinate 70,167 of NZ_JBMCYZ010000004.1, read as the reverse complement.
CGAGGTGCTCGACCCGTCGTCGTACGTCGAGCTGTGGCTGAAGGACGCCGGCCACCACCCCTCGACCGGCGGCGACCCGGCGGCGTACGCCGAGCGCTACGACACCTGGCTCTCGTGGCTGGAGCAGCAGGGCGTCGGCGGGATCGGCTTCGGCTGGATCAACCTGCGCCGCCGTGCCGACGTCACCCCGGGTGCCCTCGTGCGTGACCTCCTCGAGTGGCCGTACGACGTCGAGCAGCCCATCGCGCCCGCGATCGCCGACTGGGCCGACTCCGCCCTGGCCGCCCAGTCCGTCGGTCCGGACACCCACCTCGTGCTGCGCGAGGACGTGCTCCAGGAGACGAGCGGCCCGGTGGGCGTCGAGGACCCCTCGACCATCGTGCTGCGCCAGCAGCGCGGCTTCCGTCGGGCCCGTCAGGTCGACACCGTGGTGGCCGCGGTCGCCGGTGCCTGCGACGGGGACCTGGCGGTCGGGCCGCTCGTCGACGCCGTAGGCCAGCTGCTCGAGCGCGATGCCGCCAGCCTGCAGGAGGTCTACCTCCCGGAACTGGCCGAGCTGGTGGCCGAGGGCTTCCTCACGCCCGCCGACCCCGCTGCTGGCTGAACCCGTCCCGCTCGTGATGCACACTTGACCCCGTGACGAACGCAGGCTGGTACCCCGACCCCGCTGGCGCGCCCGACACCTACCGCTACTGGGACGGTCAGTCGTGGAGCCAGATGACCACGAGCCACCCGCCGGCCGCGGCCCAGCCCACGCCGCAGCCCCCTCAGCAGCCCCAGCAGCCCACTCCGCCGGCAGCGGCGCCCACGCAGTTCCCGCCGCAGCAGCCGCAGCAACCGAACCAGGGCGGGTACGGCGCCGTACCCCAGCCGCAGCAACCCCAGCCGACCCCCGGCTACGGCGCGGGCGGGTTCTCCGGCGGCCCCGGTGGCCCCGGCCCCGGTGGCTACCCCCAGCAGCAGTGGAGCCCCACCCCCTCCGGCAGCTCCGGCGGCGGTAGCGGCAAGACGATCGGCATCGTCATCGCCGCCGTCCTCACCCTCGTCCTGCTCGGCGTCGGCGGGTTCTTCGGCGTCCGCGCCCTCACCGGGGACGACGACGGCGACAAGTCGGCCAACGACCCGACCCGAAGCGAGTCCTCGGACGCGACGGAGTCGAGCGACCCGACTGACGGGAGTGACCCGACCGAGTCCTCCACCGACGCCAGCTCGAGCAGCACCATCGCGCCGACCGGAATCCAGTGCACCGGCGGCACGCCCAAGCCCGCGACGGATCCGGGCAAGAACCCGCCGGCACTCACCGGTGGCGGTCTCACGATCCCGCGGCTGGGCGGCTTCACCGTCGACATCAGGTTCTCGGACGCCTTGCCGTTCGCGGACGGCATCATCGTCCAGTACGCCAACGTCACCGACAACTGGGTGACGGAGTACGCCGTCGGCGGGCTCTCGAAGGCCAACGGCTTCACCAGCACCGACCAGGCCGCCGAGATCATCATGCAGTGCCTGACCATGAACGACCTGGTCTACAAGGGGTTCGACAGCCGCAAGGACCAGAAGCGCGAAGCGGTCACCCTCGACGGCATGTCGGGCTACTCGATCACCTCGGAGATCCGGGTCAAGGACAGCGAGGTCACGGTCGAAGGTGACGTCACCACGGTGATCGTCCTCGACACCGGCGACGCCGACTCGTACGGCGTCTTCATCGGGGTCGCGCCCATCGGCGACACCGCGAAGATCGCCCAGGCCGAACGGGTCGCGAAGAGCATCAAGGCCGACTGAGGCGCCCCTCACTGGACACGACCCGCTACCGTGATCGGCCGTAGAGCCCATCACGGGTGACGAGTTCGCCCCTCCAGTGGCAACCGAAGCAGTAGAGAAGGTTTCAGCAGTGGCACACAAGTTGGTGATCGTCGAGTCGCCGGCCAAGGCCCGCACCATCGGCGGGTACCTCGGCGACGGCTATGTCGTCGAGTCCTCCATCGGCCACATCCGGGACCTTCCGAACAACGCCGCGGACACCCCGGCCAAGATCAAGGACAAGCCCTGGGGCCGGCTGGCCATCGACGTCGACAACGGCTTCGTGCCCTACTACGTCGTCCCCCGGGACAAGAAGAGCCACATCTCGAAGCTGAAGGCCCTGCTGAAGGACGCCGACGAGCTCTACCTCGCCACCGATGAGGACCGCGAGGGAGAGGCCATCGCCTGGCACCTCCTCGACGAGCTGAAGCCGAAGAACATCCCGGTGCGCCGGATGGTCTTCCACGAGATCACCAAGGCTGCGATCCAGGAGGCCGCCGCCAACCCGCGCGAGCTCGACATGGACCTGGTCGAGGCACAGGAGACCCGTCGCCTCCTCGACCGGCTCTACGGCTACGAGGTCTCGCCGGTCCTGTGGCGCAAGATCATGTCCGGCCTCTCCGCGGGCCGCGTGCAGTCCGTGGCCACCCGCCTCGTCGTGGACCGCGAGAAGGAGCGGATGGCCTTCAAGCTCGCGTCGTACTGGGACCTCGAGGGCACCTTCGACGCCGGCTCGAAGCACGACCAGCGGATGTTCCCGGCCAAGCTGCACACCATCGACGGCACCCGCGTCGCCAGCGGCAGCAACTTCGGCCAGGATGGCCTGCTGAAGGGCAAGGCGGACGTCGTCCACCTCGATCGCCCCCGTGCTGAAGCCTTGGTCGCCGCCCTCGCCGACACCGCGTACGACGTCCGTACGGTCGAGGCCAAGCCGTACCGCCGTTCGCCGTACGCGCCCTTCCGCACCACCACGCTGCAGCAGGAAGCCAGCCGCAAGCTCGGGATGAGCGCGTCGGTGACGATGAGCGTCGCCCAGCGGCTGTACGAGAACGGCCACATCACCTACATGCGTACCGACTCGACGACCCTGTCGGACACCGCGATCTCCGCGGCCCGCAGCCAGGTCGCCGAGCTCTACGGCAGCGAGTACGTCCCCGACGAGCCGCGGACCTACACGAGCAAGGTCAAGAACGCCCAGGAGGCGCACGAGGCGATCCGCCCGGCGGGCGACTCGTTCAAGCGCCCCGGCGAGACCGGCCTGACCGGCGACCAGTTCCGGCTCTACGAGCTGATCTGGATGCGCACCGTCGCGTCGCAGATGAAGGACGCCGTCGGCCAGTCGGTCAGCATCCGCCTCGGCGGCGCAGCGGCCAGCGGCGAGGACGTCGTGTTCTCGGCCACCGGTCGCGTCATCACCTTCCACGGCTTCCTCAAGGCGTACGTCGAGGGCACCGACGACACCGCCGCGACCAAGGACGACCAGGAGACCCGGCTCCCGAACCTGCAGCAGGGCGACTCCGTCTCGGCCGCGTCGATCTCCGCGAACGGCCACGAGACGAAGCCGCCGTCGCGCTTCACCGAGGCCACCCTGATCAAGGAGCTCGAGGAGCGCGAGATCGGTCGCCCGTCGACGTACGCCTCGATCATCGGGACGATCCTCAACCGCGGATACGTCTACAAGAAGGGCACCGCGCTGGTGCCGGCCTGGATCGCGTTCTCCGTGGTGCGGCTGCTGACCGAGCACTTCTCCCGGCTGATCGACTACGAATTCACCGCCGGCATGGAAGAGGTCCTCGACCAGATCGCCCGTGGCGAGAAGGACCGGACCACCGAGCTGACGGAGTTCTACTACGGCTCGTCGGCGCTGACCGGGCTGCTGCCCCTCGTGCAGGGCCTGGGCGACATCGACGCCCGGGAGCTCGCGACCTTCCCGGTCGGCACGGCCGAGGACGGCATCAACCTGCGCGTCGGCAAGTACGGCCCGTACCTCGAGGGTCCCGACGACGACGGTGCGCCGCTGGCCCGCCGCGCGAACGTCCCCGACGACCTGCCGCCCGACGAGCTCACCGTCGCCAAGGCGATCGAGCTGCTCGCCAACCCGGCCGGAGAGGAGATCGAGCTCGGCGTGCACCCGGAGACCGGTCTGCAGGTGGTCGCGAAGAACGGCCGCTACGGCCCCTACGTCACCGAGCTGATCCCCGAGCCCGCCGAGGGCGAGAAGAAGCCCAAGAAGGGGGAGAAGCCGCGCACCGGCTCGCTCTTCAAGTCGATGTCGCTCGACACCGTCACCCTCGACGACGCCGTCAAGCTGCTCGCCCTTCCCCGCGTCGTCGGATCCGGCGAGGACGGCGAGGAGATCACCGCCCAGAACGGCCGCTACGGGCCGTACCTGAAGAAGGGCACCGACTCCCGCTCGCTCACCAGCGAGGACCAGATCTTCGGGATCACCCTCGACGAGGCGCTCGCGATCTACGCCCAGCCCAAGCAGCGCGGCCGCGCCGCCGCGGCCCCGCCGCTCAAGGAGCTCGGCAACGACCCCGTGTCGGGCCAGCCGATCGTCGTGAAGGCCGGCCGCTTCGGCGAGTACGTCACCGACGGTGAGTACAACGCGACGTTGCGCAAGGACGACTCCGTCGAGGCGGTGACCCTGGAGCGGGCGGCCGAGCTGCTCGCCGAGCGTCGTGCCAAGGGTCCGGCCAAGAAGGCTGCGAAGAAGACGACCAAGAAGGCCCCGGCCAAGAAGGCTGCGGCGAAGAAGACCGCTGCCAAGAAGACGGCCGCGAAGAAGGCTCCGGCGAAGAAGACGGCCAAGAAGGCCTGAGGCCCGCCCGGTGGTTGAGGTGCGAGCGCAGCGAGCCTCGAAACCCCGGTCGGCTCTCGCCCTTCTCGCCGGCCTCGTCGCGGGATTCTTCGCGGGCACCCTGGGCTCGCTCGGCGGTCCCGAGGGGGAGAACGGGACCGACCTGTTCGTCGCACCGGGCGCATGGTCAGCGGTGACCTGGGTGCTCCTCGTCTCCTGGGTGGCGGCACTGGGCGTGGTCTGGGCACCGCGGTTCCCGGCCTGGACGCGGTTGTTCGCCCTCGGCTGGTTGCTCGGGCTCCCGGTCGTGACCGGCATCGGGTTCTTCTACTCGTGGATCACCTTCGGGACGGTCGGTCACACGCCGGTCCCCTGATGCCTGCGTCGGATCGTTCCCGTAGGTTCTGGGCGTGACCTCGTACCCCGGCCGTTTCGCCCCGACGGGCGTCTTCGTCTGCTTCGAGGGCGGCGAAGGTGGTGGGAAGTCGACCCAGTCGCGGCTGCTGCGCGACCGGCTCGAGGCCGCGGGCTACCGCGTGCGCCTCACCTTCGAGCCCGGCGACACCCCCGTCGGCAAGGAGATGCGGCGGATCGTGCTGAGCCCCGAGACCGGCGCGCTCGCCCACAAGACCGAGGTCCTGCTGTACGCCGCCGACAAGGCCGAGCACATCGAGACGCTCGTGCAGCCCGCACTCGACCGGGGCGAGATCGTGATCACCGACCGGTACGTCGACTCGACCCTGGCCTACCAGGGGGCAGGCCGGGCGCTGGACGTCGACGAGGTCGAGGAGGTCGCGCGCTGGGCGACCGGCGACCTGCGACCCCACCTGACCGTCGTGCTCGACGTCGACCCGGAGACCGGGCTCGGTCGCTTCGAGGGACGTGACCGGATCGAGGGCGAGTCGCTGGAGTTCCACCAGCGGGTGCGCCAGTCGTTCCTGGACCTCGCTGCCCGCGACCCCGAGCACTACGCCGTGCTCGACGCGCGGTCCCCGATCGAGGAGATCGCTGCGACCATCGCGGAGCGGGTCGAGCCGCTGCTGGCGCAGGCGCGTCGGGAAGCCCCATGACCATCTGGGACACCCTGGTCGGCCAGGGCCCCACGATCACGGCGCTGCGGCAGGCCGCCGCAGGCCAGGGGATGACCCATGCCTGGCTGTTCACCGGACCGCCGGGTTCGGGCCGCTCCAACGCCGCCATCGCCTTCGCAGCAGCGCTCGAGTGCCCGCAGGCCGGGCTCGGCCCCGACTGCCCGGAGACCTGCCACGCCTGCCGGACCGTGCTGAACGGGTCGCATGCCGACGTGTCGGTCATCCGCACCCAGAAGCTCTCCATCGGCGTCGACGAGGTCCGCGACCTCGTGCGCCGGGCAGCGCTGAGCCCGATGGGTGACCGCTGGCAGATCCTGATCGTGGAGGACGCCGACCGGCTCACCGACCAGGCCTGCAATGCACTGCTCAAGGCGATCGAGGAGCCCAACGGCCGGACCCTGTGGATGCTCTGCGCCCCGACCGTCGAGGACGTCCTGCCGACGATCCGCTCGCGCTGCCGTCTCGTCACGCTCTCCACCCCGACCGTCACCGAGGTCGCCGGCTTCCTGGTCGCCCGGGGCGTCGCGGAGCCCCTGGCGTCGTACGCCGCCCGCGCGAGCCAGGGCCACATCGGCCGGGCGAAGGCGCTGGCCTTCGACGAGGCGGTGCGCACCCGGCGCCAGGAGGTCGTGACGATCCCGGCCCGGCTGTCGAACCTCGGTCGCTGCATGGATGCGGCTGCCCGGCTGGCCACCACGGCCAAGGAGGAGGCGGATGCGATCACCGCCGACCTCGACGCCCGGGAGAAGGTCGACATCGACGCGTCGTACGGCGTGGTCGAGCGCGGTCGACGGCCGCGGGAGTACGGACCGGCACTGGCAGCGCTCGAGAAGGCTCAGAAGACCCGGGCGAAGCGCCGTCACCTCGACATGGTCGACCGCGGCCTCACCGATCTCGTGTCGGTCTACCGCGACGCGATCGCGCTGGCCACCGGAGCGCCCGGAGGACTGGTCAACGAGGACATCCGCGACCAGGTCGAACAGATCGTCGCGACGTCGTCCCCGGAGCTCAACCTCCGGCGGATCGGCTGGATCTTCGCCGCGCGGGAACAGATGCTGGAGTTCAATGTCCCGGTTGCCTTGGCACTGGAGTCGATGATGGTGGCGTTGAAGACGCCGCAACGATGAAGAGCACCACGACGAGGGAGTGGACATGGCTGTGAAGAAGAACCTGGTCATCGCAGTGATTGCGATCTGGGCCCTGGTGCTCGCCGCTGCCGTCGGCGTCGGCGTGGTGCTGCTCACCGGCGATGACGGTGACGACAACGACGCCGCCAACAAGGGCGACGACCCGAGCAGTGAGCAGCCGTCCACGGGGAAGACCATCGAGGACTTCTACGACCAGAAGATCTCCTGGAAGTCCTGCGGCAGCAACGAGTGCGGCACCCTCGAGGTCCCCATCAGCTACGAGTCGCCCGAGGACGGCTCGATCCTGCTCGCGCTGGAGAAGGCGAAGGCCACGGGCGACCGGATCGGCTCCCTCGTCGTCAACCCCGGCGGCCCCGGCGCGCCCGGGACCTCGACGGTCGAGGACGCCAACCTCTACTTCGCGGCGCCGCTCCTCGCGGCCTACGACATCGTCGGCTTCGACCCGCGCGGCACCGGTGAGTCCGACCCGGTGGACTGCATCACCGACGACGAGCTCGACGCCCAGATCGCCGGCGACCCCGACCCCGACACCCCCGCGGAGGTCGAGGACGGCACCGAGAAGGCGGAAGAGTTCTGGGCCGGCTGCAAGGCCAAGTCCGGCACCGTCGCGGCCCATGTCAGCACGGTCGAGGCCGCGCGCGACATGGACGTGCTGCGCGCCGCGCTCGGCGAGGACAAGCTCGACTACCTCGGTTTCTCCTACGGCACCCGCCTCGGGGCGACGTACGCCGAGCTCTACCCCGAGAAGACCGGCCGGCTGGTCCTCGACGGCGCGATCGACCCGTCGATCTCGTCGCGTGACGGCTCGCTGAGCCAGGCCAAGGGCTTCGAGACCGCGTTGCGTTCCTACATCCAGGACTGCGTGGACGGCGGCGACTGCTTCCTCGGCAGCACCGTCGACGCCGGGCTCAAGACGATCAAGGACCTGCTCGACAAGATCGACAAGGAGCCGCTCGACACCGGCGACACCGAGGGGCGCGAGCTGACCGTCGGGCTGGCGTTCTACGGCCTGATCACCCCGCTCTACAACCAGGACAACTGGTCCTACCTCGACGACGGCCTGCAGAAGGCCCTCAAGGGCGACGGCTCCACGCTGCTCCTGCTGGCCGACTTCTACGGCTCCCGCGAGAACGGCACGTACACCGACAACAGCCTCGAGGCGATCTCGGTGATCAACTGCCTGGACGACCCGTACTCCATCACCCCCGACGAGGTCCCCGCCCAGTTCGCCGACTTCGAGAAGGCGTCCCCCACGTTCGGCAGGGTGTTCGCCTGGGGCCTGACCGCCTGCAACGGCATCCCGTTCACCGCCACCGACGAGCCCGACCTGAAGATCGACGGCTCCGGAGCCGCCCCGATCGTGGTCCTCGGTACGACGCGCGACCCCGCGACGCCGTACGAGGAAGCGGTCGCGATGGCCGAGCAGCTGGAGACCGGTGTCCTGGTCAGCCGCGACGGTGACGGCCACACGGCGTACAACAAGCAGAACAAGTGCATCGACGACGCCGTGCACGCCTACCTGATCGAGGGCAAGGTGCCCAAGGACGGGCTGGAGTGCTGACCGCGCGCCGTGCTCGCTGACCGCTGGGGTACGACGGACGACGACCTCGTCCGGAGCTACCCGTGCGACGCCTTCGTCGCGAACCCGACGTTGCAGGCCTGGCGAGCGGTGACCGTCGAGGCCGACCCGGAGCGGATCTGGCCCTGGCTGGTCCAGGTGCGGCTGGCGCCGTACTCCTACGACTGGATCGACAACCTCGGGCGGCGCTCTCCGCGGGAGCTCCGGGACCTCCCGGACCCGCAGCCCGGGGACCCGTTCACCGCAAGTGCGGGGCGGCCGTTGGGACGGGTGCTCGCCGTCGAGCACCAGGTCCACCTCACCGCCCGCATCATGGGCGCCACGATGACCTACCTGCTCGTGCCCGTCGGTCCGGCACGCACCCGGCTGGTCCTCAAGATCGTGGCGGAGCTGCCCCGGCCGCTGGCTCCGGCGCTGAGCCTGGGCGACCTGGTGATGGCCCGTCGCCAGCTGCTCAACTTCAAGCGCCTGGCCGAGTCGGGCTGACCTGTCACCCGGATTCCTCAACCGGCGCCCGACCTCGGTATGCTTCCGCACGTTGTTCTGCGTCTCGGCGTGGAGCACGCCGCCTTAGCTCAGTCGGTAGAGCGAGTCACTCGTAATGACTAGGTCGTCAGTTCGATTCTGACAGGCGGCTCGGACGAGAAACGGCGCGGTTCGCATCAACCAGGTTGATGCAAACCGCGCCGTTCGTCGTTGTCGAGCTCTCCCGCGCGCAGCTGCGTCCACCGCAGGGCTGCCGCCGCCAGGGCGAGTCCGGTGAGGACGAGCAGAGGCGTGGCGGTGCCGACAGGCCCGCGCAGGGACTCGAGCAGCACGGGCACGCCGAAGCCCAGGTAGGTGCACACGTAGTAGACGCCGATCGTGATGCCGCGGTGCTCGGGGGGAGTGAGCGTCTCGACGTCCACGAGGCCCGCCCGCAGGCACAGCCCGTACGCCGACCCGAGCAGCACGGCCGTGACGATGAACAGTCCGACGCCCTGCTGTTCGTCGACCACGACCGCCAGCGCGAAGCCGGCGGCTGCGAGGACGGCGCCGACGATGCCGGCCCGAGGTCCCCAGTCGGCGCGGCGGGCGGCCACCTGCGCCGCGACACCCGTCCCCAGGGCGAGTGCCGACGCGACCCCCGGCACCCACGGCCCGCTGTGGTCGCCGCCGACCCGGCCGGCGAGGACGACCACCGGGACGGTGACCGCGGAGAACACCCACAGCGCCATCGGCACGGCGCGCACCAGGGCGCGCCCCACGCTCCGATCGACCGACGTCGTCGGCAGTGCCGGGGGCTCGGCCCGGTGGGGATCCGGTGGCGCGGCCGTCGCCCGGAACCCCAGTGCGACCGCGGCGAGCGACAGCGCGATGGTCAGGACGAACGGCGCTGCGAGTGCAGCTGACTCCGTGACGAACTGCGCGACCAGGCCGGACACGAGCGGCCCGCCGGCGAAGCCGGATGTCAGCGCGGTCCCTGCGATCGTCGTACCCCGGCGGCCGCCGAGGTCCGCGGCCCACGCCGTGCCGGCGCTCATGGCGAGCCCGACGCCGACACCGACCACCAGACGCCCGCAGTAGATACCGGCTCCGGTGTGCCAGCAGAGCATCAGCAGGTTGCCCGCAGCAGCGATCGTGCTCCCGATCAGCACGACCGGTCGGCGTCCGACGCGGTCCGAGACCCCGCCGCCGCCCAGGAGTCCGGGGAGGAGGCCGAGTGCGTAGACACCGAAGGCCCCAGCCAGCACCGTGGCCGAGAGGCCCTCCTGGTCGCGGAGCACCGGGATCATCGCGGCGAAGTGGTTGGTGGCCCACCCGGCGACGAAGAGGAGCGTCACGACCACCGGCAGGTGGCCACGGCGAGGGGGCGAAGACACCTCCGGAGACTACGCGGGACTCCGGAAGGGCCGCTCAGGCGATCGTGTCGAGGATCTCCAGCTGGCGCGCCCAGGCGTCCGACGCGGGGTCGATGACGACGAAGTGGTCCCCGGACATCTCGACCAGCTCAGCCGTGGCGCCCGCTGCCCTGGCGCGCTCGACATAGTCGGTCGACTGGCTCAGCGGCACGTTCGCGTCCGCTTCCCCGTGCACGCACCAGATCGGTACGTCGAGCGGGAGCTGCTGCGCCGGGTCGAAGCGCGCGTCGGCCGTGGTCGGCGGGTGGCCGAGGAAGGCCCGGACCGCACCGTTGCCCAGGCCCGCGGCGTCCGCTGCCCGGAGGTCGAGCACGCCGGCCTGGCTGATCACGTGCGTCACCGGCACCCGTTCGGACCAGCCGTGCCGGCCGCGCGCCGCGGCCCACGCGGCGAGGTGGCCGCCGGCGCTGTGGCCCAGGGTGACGACTGTCGTGGTGTCGACGTCGAGCTCGGCCAGCAGGTCGATGCCGGCGGCCACGTCGTCGAAGGTTGCAGGTGCGCCACCGCCTCCGCCCGACCGGTCCCCGACGCGTCGGTACTCGAGGTTCCACGCCGCCCAGCCCTGCCCGGCGAGGGCGGCGGCCAGCGGTGCGCCGAGTGCCTCGGCGGAGTACTCGGGGCGCCAGAAGCCACCGTGGATGACCACCACGAGCCCCCGTGGCTCGGCGCTGGGCAGGTACAGGGCGCCGTACTGGCTGGGGTCCTCGCCGTATGGGTGGACGGTGCGGGTGACGCCGCCGGTGGGTTCAGGGGTGCTCACGGGTCGGTTCTCCTCGCTGCAGCCGGTCGCGGACAGGACGGCGGACGCGCTGCCGATCGCGGTGAGGCGAAGCAGCATCCTGCGATCCACGGTGCCGAGTCTCGCACCTGTCCTACGGCGCGAGCCCGAGCTCCCGGTCGCCGAGCGAACCGAAGAACCCGGCGATCTCGTCGTCGCTGACCAGGTCGAGGCGAGCCGGCTCCCACTGCGGGTTGCGGTCCTTGTCGACCACCTGGGCGCGCACGCCCTCCACGAAGTCGTGGTGACCGTGCAGGCCGAGCGCGAGCCGGTACTCCATGTCGAGCGCGGGCGGCAGCGTCGGCAGCTGCGCGGCTTCCCGCAGGGCGCGGAGGGTGAGCTTGACGGAGGTCGGTGACTTGGCCTCGATGGTGTCGGCCGTCGTGGTCGCCTCCTCCGTGCCGAGGGCCCGCAACCGTTCGAGGATGACGAGGACGTCGTCCCCGGCGTACGCCACGTCCAGCCAGGATCGGGCCGCGGCGAGGGGTGATTCCGGCGCAGGTGCCTCCGCAGCCGCGAGCGCGACCGAGGCCTCGCGGACGGCCAGGTCCGCGAGCAGGGCGGGGATCCGCTCGGTTGGAACGAAGTGGTCGGCGAACCCGATCGCGATCGCGTCACCGGCGCCAACGGAGCCGGCGGTGAGGCCGAGGTGGGTGCCGGTCTCGCCGGGCGCCCGCGAGAGCAGGAAGGTGCCGCCGACGTCGGGCAGGAAGCCGATGCCGGTCTCGGGCATGCCGATCGCCGAGCGTTCGGTCACGACGCGGTCGCCCGCGTGGGCGGAGAGGCCGATCCCGCCGCCGAGGACGATGCCGTCCATGATCGCGACGTACGGCTTCGGGTACGCCGCGATCATCGCGTTCAGGCGGTACTCGTCGGCCCAGAAGGCCGCGGCCTCCGTACCGCCGACCTTCGCGTCCTGCCAGAGGGCGACGATGTCGCCGCCGGCGCAGAGGCCGCGTTCGCCGGCGCCCGTGAGTACGACGGTCCGCACGGTGTCGTCCGTGGCCCACTCCTCGAGCGCGGCGGTGATGATGCCGACCATCTCGTGGGTGAGGGCGTTGATCGCGCGGGGCCGGTTGAGCACGACGTGGGCCGCGTGGCCGTCACGGTGCAGAAGAACCGGGGACTCGTGGTCAGCTCGGCCAGGTCCGCCAGGGTTCGCCATGCGCGTCATTGTGCCGGGGGCGTCGGGACGGATAGCGTCCGGCCCCGGCGATGGTTTTCAGAGGGTGAACCAGGTGACTTCCAGGCCGCTGCTGCACTGGTGGCAACTGGCCACGGTCCCGCCCTGATGTCGGATGTGGGCCAACAGCTGCGGCAGGTCCGCCTTGGTCGTTGTCGAGGTGTGCCAGGTCATGGCGGTCCTCCTTCCTGGAGTGAGCAATCGACGATGAGTGCTTCTCCATCGTGCGCTCACCCCGGCGGGCAGCACGAACCCCGTTGGGCGGGACTTGTCTAGTCCGTTCGGGTGGTGGCTTCCGCTCGACCGGGCCAGGCGCCGACTAGGTCCGGGCGCCCGCGAGCCGTGCGAGCAACCGCTGCTGCTCCTGCTCGCTCAGCGGTACGGCCAGCTCCCGCAGCCACCCTGCGAGCTCGCCCTCGCCGAGGTCGTGGTGCTCGGTGGGGTCGCCCGGTCGGCGTACGGTCACGGTCGCATCCGTCAGTGCGACGTGGCGACCGGCCTGGTGCAGGGTGACCATCAGGCCGGAACGGAAATGCGACGTGGGGAACGTGCTCGTGTAGTGGTGCCCGATCACCACGTCGACGGGCAGCACGGGCAGCTCGTCGACGGTGTGGGTCAGCTCCCAGCCGGACTCCCGCAACCGGTGGAGTCCCCAGCTGCCGTCGTCGTTGCGGGTGACCCGGTACGGCCAGCCGTGCTGGTCGCTCTCGGCGCCGTCGGCCAGCGTCACCGGGCGGACCAGGCTCATCCCGAAGCCCGGGTCGCAGAGCAGGCGCTCGCCGTCCAGCCCCACTTCGATCGTCATGTGGGTGCGCCCCTGGACGCTGCCACTGGCGGGATCACCGACGCGACCGAGGTGCCGGCGCACGTCGTACCCGAGCTGTTCGAGGGCAGCGGCGAACACCGTCGCGTGCTCGAAGCAGTAGCCGCCGCGGCCGCGGCCGACGAACTTCTCGTTCAACGCCTCCAGCGCGACGCCGGGGTGCTGGTCGAGCAGGATGTCGATGTTGTCGAAGCTGAAGGTGCGCACGTGCGCACCGTGCAGCTCATCGAGTGCTTCGCGTCCCGGCTCGCGCCGGGCCAGCCCGAGGCGGGCGAGGTAGCCGTCGAGGTCGAGTTGATCGGGTTGCCAGTCCGGGCTCATGGGCCGAGCGTAGGTCAGGCCTGTTCGTCGATCGCGCGGATTCCGGCGCGGTGCCGCTTCGCCAGGTCGCTGTAGTACGGCGCGTTCGTCTCGATCCAGAAGGCCGCGCCGGTGCCCTCGATCGGCTTCTTCACCTGGGCCGGGCTGCCGGCGGCCAGGACGCCCGCGGGGATCTCGGTCCCGGGGGTGACCAGCGACCCGGCGGCCACCAGGGAGCCGTCGCCGACGCTGGCGCCGTCCAGCACGGTGCTGTCGTTGCCGAGCAGGGCGCGGGTGCCGAGCCGGTCACCGTGGAAGACGCAGGAGTGCGCCACGGTCGAGTTCTCGCCGAGCTCGACCACGACGCCGGGTGCGCCGTGTACGACGGAGTTGTCCTGCACGTTGGCGCCCTCGCGGACGATGATCGTGCAGATGTCGGCGCGCAGCACGGCGCCGTACCAGACGCTCGCACCCTTCTCGATCGTCACGTCGCCGATCAGGGTGGCGGTCGGGGCGACGAACGCCTCCGGGTGGACCGTGGGGGACTTGCCCTCGAACTCGTATGCGAACACGGGCCGAACGCTAGCGCGCGGAGGTGAGCCAATCGTCGGTCGCTGCCTGCAGCTGCGCGCGCAGGTCGAGGTCGCCGGCCAGCGGCGCCGGGTCGGCGGGGCGGGACTTGTGGAAGTACCCGGACGTGATGGCCGGGTCGGTGGCCAGCCGGACGAGGTGCTCGGCGGACTCGGCGGGTCGCATCAGGGTGCGGCGTTCGAGGGGACGGGCGAGGTTGCGCAGGCGCCGCAGCACGGGCCGCGTCTCGAGGCCGCGGTCGGCGATGTTGGTCGACACCGCGCCCGGGTGGACCGCGATCGCGCGCAGGCCCCGGCTGCCGTGCTCGTCGGCCAGCGCCGCCGCGTCGTGGACCAGCGCCAGCTTCGAGCTCCCGTAGGCGACCCACGAGTCGTAGTCCCACTCTTCGCCGACCAGGGCGGCCGCCACCCCGCGTTCGTGCAGCTTCGACACGACATGGAGTACGACGGCCGTGCCGCGCGCATCGGTCGCGGCCAGGAGCCGGGGGAGCAAGGCGCGGGTGAGATCGACGGTGCCGAGGTAGTTGGTCCGCCAGTGGATCTCGTGGTCGTCGAGCAGCTGCGGCTCGTTCCAGCGCGACCCGAGGTCGAGGTGGATGCCCGCGCAGTTGACCAGCAGGTCGAGGTCGGCGGCCTGGTCGTCGTACCACCGGGCGAAGGTGGCGACCGACCCGCGGTCGGCGAGATCGAGCGCGTGCCAACGGTGATCGGCCACGGGCTGGGTGCGGGTCGTGACCGTGACGTCGAAACCGGAAGCAGCCAGCCGGTCGGCGACGGCCGCTCCGATCGAGCCGGGTCCGGCGCCGGTCACCACAGCCCGTCGGGCGGCGGCGGGCGATGTTCGGGGGGACGTCACGCCGCGATGCTAGTGCTCGTGCCCGTTCGGGCACGGTTGGCCGTGTGCCGGTGCGCGAGCCGACCGTCCCGACCTATCGTGGCCGCATGGCCGAGCGGGTGCGCCGTCGAAAGCCTCCTGCCCGCGTGCCCGATCAGGACGAGGGCCTCGGGCAGCGCCAGCCCGCGCCGTTGAACCCCATGGCGCAGCTGCAGCGCCAGGTCGGCAACCGCGTGGTGGCCCAGTTCGTCCAGGCCGTGACCGTGCAGCGTGCCCGGGAGGGCGACGGGCCGAGCACCGAGGTCGGCATCATCCAGCAGCAGCTCAACGGCGTCGGGGCTTCTCCCCGACTGGCGATCACCGGGCGCTTCGACCCCCAGACCACCACCGCGGCCAAGGCGTTCCAGAAGCGGCTGATCGCCGAGGGGGTCAAGGGCGTCACCGAGGACGGCGTGGTCGAGGGCGTCACCCACGCCCAGCTCAAGGCCCGCGCCCCGTCGGTCAACGTCAGCGCCAACGACACGGTCGTGATCGGGCCGGGCCAGAGCCAGGCCGACCTCGACAACCCGGCCGGCGGGACGCACGCCCAGCTGCAGCTCAAGTCGAAGGGCGTCGCCGTCAAGGAGCTGCAGGAGCGGCTCAACAACAGCGGCAAGGCCGGCAAGGCGCTCACGGTCGACGGCAAGTTCGGGCCGCGCACGGACGCCGGGCTCAAGCTGTTCCAGTCGTCGGTGCCCCTGCCCGCCACCGGGATCGCCGACCCGACCACCTGGGCCAAGCTCGAGACCGCCGGCGCCGCGACCCAGGGGCATGTCGAGTTCGACTGGCATGAGGAGGTGGAGGGGGTCAAGAACGTCGGCACCACGGCGTCGTACGACTGGAAGCTGACGAAGACCGCGCTCAACATCTCGCTCGGCATCGCGTTCCACAAGAAGCAGTCGGGCGTCGACGGCCGGATCAGCCAGTGGTTGAGCGACATCAAGGAGATCTGGAGCACCTTCGCTGCCGTCAACCAGGACGACCCGAAGAAGAAGAAGATGAACATCAACTTCGAGGCCAAGCGGGGTGCCGGCCACGACGTCGACGTCTACCGCTTCGACCCGAAGGCCAAGACCCGTGCCGAGCGGCTGGAGAGCCGTTCCGACTCGGGCACCTGGTACACGATCGACGATCGCCGGTCGATGGCCCCGCACGAGTTCGGGCACCTGATCGGCCTCGCCGACGAGTACAACCGCACCGAGGAGCACTACCGGCAGGTGACCGGTGAGGAGCCCGGGGTCGGTACTCCCGCCGGGCTCGAGGCGGATGCCACCAAGATGGCCGCCGACATCAAGGCCAAGCTGCCTCTCGACGACACGCTCACCGCGCCGATCGAGGCCCGGAACGACAAGCGGTGGGGCGCCCGGCTGGCTGCCGTGGTGGCGTCCCTCAACGGGCAGCAGGGTGGCTTCTCCCGGTTCGTCGCGCAGAAGTACGCCCAGGCCAACGGTGGCGCATCGGTGTACGCCGACATCCAGGCTGCCTTCCTCGCGAAGGGCGTCCCGGGATTCCAGGGCAACCTGTCGGCGTCGGTCACGCCGTTCCTCTACTCCAACAACAGCTTGATGGGCAGCATGACCACCACCCCCGCACGAGGTGGCGGCGGCAAGGGCGCTCCGGCACACGAGCACCCGATCGAGCCGCGCCACGTCCAGCCCTTCATCAACATCCTCGCCCGGGAATGGACCCTGCAGTCCGGCAAGGCCGACAAGTGGAAGGCAGAGCGACGGTGATCCTGTTCACCCGTACGGCGCCCGGGCGACCGCCCCGTTCCGCCGGGCTGAAGGTCGATGAGCAGGGAGCCGTGGTCGGCTGGCAGAGCTCGGGCCAGCGGGTCGGGCGCTTCGGGCGGACCCTCGACGACGGTGAGCGCGATGCCCTCGTCGCGGCGCTGGCCGCGGCCGCAGGGGCACCGCCGGGCGCTGCGCCCGAGGGGGCGTCGGGTGGCGGCGCCACCGAGCAGGTCAACGCCGAAGGATTCGGGCTGAGCCTCGGCGCCGGCGTCGAGCCGCCCGAGCCGGCGGCCACGCTGGTCAGGCTGCTCCGCGACCTCCACACCGATCTCCTCGACCACCCGGTGGCGGCGCTCGAGCTCGACGTCTCCACCGGCAGCCCCGCGACGGCGTCCCTGCGCCACGTCGGCGACCAGGCCATCGTCGTACGACTGGTCGACGTGAGCGTCCGCACCTCGAACTTCGACGCCGACAGCGCGATCGCCGATCAGTCGACGGTCGGCCTCGGCGTCTCGATCGAGGGGCCGGTCGAGCCGGGCTGGACGCAATCGATCGACGGCCTGGAGATCGGTGAGCCGATCGCTGGTGGGTTCCGCACGGTCAAGGTCGACGGCGCCTCGGTCGACTTCGAGGGTGACGGCGCTGCGCGTCCGGCGGAACTGGCGTGGATGGACGGCGACGATGAGTGAGCAGCGCGCCGCCCGCCGCCCCGGGAAGACGATCGCGTCGGTGCTCGGCGCCAGTACCGACCCCGCCACGGACGACGACCTCCGGGCACCCGCCGACCGCCTCTCGCGCGCCCCCCTGTGGCAGCGGCAGCGCGAGTTCTACGACCAGGGCGCGGAGGGGCTGTGGGGCTCGGGCATGGTCCCGCACCACATCACCGGCAACCCGACGATCGCCCACACCTACGCGCGGCTCGCGCTGGAGTTCCTGCGCTCGGTGCCGCGTTCCGAGGGAGACGACGATCCGGCGAAGCGGCCCCACATCGTCGAGATCGGTGGTGGGTCGGGACGCTTCGGCTACCTGTTCGTGCGCCACCTCCGCGCGCTGGCCCCCGACCGCCCGTTCACCTACGTGCTGACCGACTTCGCGGCGCAGCGCGTTGCAGCGTGGGCCGCGCACCCGTCGTACCGGCCCCTGGTCGAGGAGGGACTCCTCGACTTCGCCGTCCTCGACGCCGACGACCTGCACCCCACGGAGATGGTCGTCTCCGGCCGGTCCCTCGGGCCGGGCAGCCTGCAGGGCCCGGTCATCGGGATCGCCAACTACGTCTTCGACACGCTGCGCGCGGATGCCTACGTCGTCCGCGGAGGCGAGCTGTACGAGGCCACCGCCGAGGTGCCTGCCGATCTCCGGTCCGCCGACATCGTGTGGGACGTGGTTCCTTGCGGCGAGCTTCCCGAGGACGTCGCCCCGATCCTGGAGACCTACCGCGACACCCTCGACGACACCGCCGTCCTGGTGCCGACCGGCGCGCTGGCCTGTCTCGACCTGTTCGAGGGCCTCACGGACGCACCCACCTGTGCGCTCGTCGCTGACAAGGGCCACGTGAGCCCGCTCGACCTGTGTTCGCAGGTCGAGCCGTCCGTCGTCCCGCACGGCTCCGGCTTCTCGCTGATGGTCAACTTCGACCTGATCGCCCGGCACACCCGGCGGCTCGGAGGCGTGGCCGTGCTGCCGCGCGACCCCGCCCGCAGCCTGGTCGTCGCCGCGTTCGTGCGCGGAGAAGTCGCTGATCCCGCCGGCCTCACCGCTGCGATGCAGGACCACCTGGTCGACACCGGCCCCGACAACTTCTTCCTGGTCCGTCCGCTGCTGGGCGGGAGCGAGTCCGTCGAGTCGATGCTGGCGTGCCTGCGGCTGACCCACTTCGACCCCGTCCTCCTGGTCGAGCTGCTGCCCCGGTTGCTGGAGACGCTGCCGGGGGTGCCCGACCAGGGCCGTGACGAGGTCGAGCGGGTCCTGCTGCGGGTGTGGGACAACTGGTTCCCCACCGGGGAGCCGACCGACCTGGCCCTGTGCCTGGGGCTGGCGTTCTCGGCGATGGATCGCTTCGCCCGTGCGGCCGACTTCCTGGAGCTGTCGGTCAAGGAGCACCCGGACAGCGCTCCCGCCGCCTTCGCCATGGGCGTGGCTCGTCGGGGCCTGCGCGACCTCGAGGTGGCGCGACGGTGGGCCGACCGGGCCCTCGAGATCGAGCCCGGCTTCTCCCAGGCTCGGGCCCTGCGGGCCGTCCTGGTCGACGAGATGGAGCCCGCCTGATGTTCGAGCAGACCCTGCGGTTCCTGATCGAGGACGGTTGGCCGGTCGAGCCCGGGACGTACGACGCGCTGCCCTGCATCGACACCCACTTCGTCGGCACCGACGGCGAGTGGGACTGCCGGGCCCGGCCCTATGACCCGTTCGGCCAGCTGGCCTTCGAGTCGGTGCTGCCGTTCACCGTGCCCGCCGACCGCCGTGGTGCCATGACGGAGATCGTCGTACGCACCAACTGGCAGCTGCTGACCGGCGCGTTCCAGGTGGACCTGGAGAGCGGCGTCGTCCTGTTCCGCACGATGCTCTTCCTCTCGCACGGGGCGGAGCCGACACAGGCGCTGTTGCGGGGCCTGGTCTACGGCAACGTGCTCACGGTCGACCGCTGCCTGACCGAGCTCGCGGAGGTGTCCTCCGGCGCCGAGCCGGCCGACGCGTTCGGGCGGCTTGCGCTCTGACGCACGGTCCGGCCGGGACAGCGGTCAGAGGGTGAACCAGGTGATCTCGAGGCCGGCCGTGCACCGGTGGCAGCTCGCCACGGTTCCGCCCTGGTGCCGGATCTGGGCGAGCAGCGCGTGCAGCTCGGACTTCGTCGTCGTTGAGGTGTGCCAGGTCATGACAGGCCTCCTTTCCGCGTGGAGGGTGCTCCGTGATGAGCACACTTCGATGGTGCGCCTCTCGACACCGCCGCACACCCGTAATCCCACTCAGTTGGATACGTATTTCCACCACGTACGTAGAACGCCGTGGAGGGTCACCGCGGGATCAGGGGGCGGGGAGATCGAGCGGCCAGTGGGCGTCCGGGCCACCGCCCGGCAGGGGCGCGCAGTCGCCGGTACTGACCGGGCACGCAACGAGGATGAGCGACTCGCCGTAGGCCACGATCGCGACCGCGGTGTCGTCATCGAGCCACCGGGTGAGGGCCCAGAACGTGCTGTCGTCCCAAGGAGTCGACGGATCGGCGGTCAACGGGCCGCTGAGGTCGTCCTCGGTGAGGACCGCCCGAACCTCCCGGCCGTTCCCGGCCACCAGGTGCGGGCCGCCCGGCGACTGGTTGTCGATGGTCCAGGTGCCCGCAGGGTTGGGCACCGTCCGGACGTCGGGTCGGGCCGGTCGTACGTCGTCGGCGCTCCGGTTCGACGCCGTGCTCTCGCCCGAGCCGAGATCGAACTCGAGGACGCCGTCGAGGGTCTTCACCCACGCGGAGTCGTCGTCGATCGCCAGCACCGCCGGTTCGACCTCGTCGTACGCGGCCTCGAGGTCCTCGGAGTCGGTCAGCCCGTCGTTGGACGAGACGACCTCCGTGCCGGTCGTCAGGTCGACGACGACGGTGGCCGCGGGGACGTCGGCGCGATCGACGAATCCGAGATGCCGACCATCGGGCGACACGGTGATCGACTCCGGCTCGGGACGGGCGCCGGTCTTCACCACGTCTCCGCCGTCGGCGGGGGCGTAGCGAAGGTCGGTCCATCCGTGACCTCCTGGACCGACGCCGAGGTAGAAGATCCCGTCGCCGGCGACCACGAACGCACGGATCGGCTCACCGACGTCGACGGTGCTGCCATCGCCGAGATGGACGACGTTCGCGGCTGACCACACCAGCCCGTCCCGTGCGACCAGCGTCTCAGCGGCGGGCCAGTCGCCTGCCGGTCGTTCGGGTGTGTCCTCCTCGCAGGCGGCGAGCAGCCCGGTCACCAGGATCGAGAGCAGAAGGGTGGTCGCGCCGACGGGGACGCGCGAACCCTGCACGGGACGCGTCATCAGCCGAGCCCCGGCAGCTTCTCGATCAAGTCCCGGCCGCGCTCCACGCCTTCGTCGACGGCTCCTTCGACCGCGTCCCTGCCGCGCTGGTAGTGCTCGTTGACCTTCTCGGTGGTGTTCGCGTAGCCGGCCTGGAGACGCTCGGCCAATCGCGTGGCGGCGATGGCGGCTCCGTTGTCGGTCTCCTCGTAGTCGCGCGCGGTCTCGATCAACCCGGCCCGCGTGGTTGCTGCGGACACCCGGCCCTCGTCGAGCCAGCGAGAGGTGGTGGAGAGGTGGTCGTTGACCGCGCGAGCGAACACTCCGGCATTCTCCACGTCGCCCAGCGAGGTCGCCGGGAGGTGCAGCCTTGCGATCTCCCGGTCGCACGTGTCGAGGGCAGTCTCGGCCTGGCCGAAGAGCCGGCCGGCCTCGTCGAGGGTGGGTGGTTCGAGCGCGATCTCGTCACCGCCGAGCTCGCCGTACGGCGTGACCGTCATGTTCAAGCCGGGCCACAGGGAACCGACGCCGCCATACGGATGGGCGCCCTTCACCTCGGTTGGTGAGGAGTACGACGACGAGCCGGACTCGTAGGTGGTGTGGACACCGTCCGGCAGGGCCACGATGCCCTCGGACATCGGAGGCAGTCGTTCCTCGCCGAGCGGGCTGCCCAGTTTTCCCGTCTCCTGCAGGTGGTTGAAGTCGTAGGAACGCAGCGTGCTGTCGAAGTGGCGCCCTTCGGAGATGGAGAAGTAGATCCGGTCGTCGCGGATGCTGATGCCCTGCGTCTCGCCGGGGATGCTCCAGGGGCCACCGGACCTCTCCCACCTGCCGCTGCTCTCGTCCAGTGCGTAGCTGTAGAGCTCGCCCGGGCGGTAGTGATTGGCCTCCCACCGGCCGACGTACATCACCCCGTCGTGGATCGTGCTGAACGACGACGCCTCGACGTCGACGACGCCATCGGGGTGGGCCGCTGTGCCCTGTACCGGAACGGTGCCTCCCGGCGTCGTCGCGGTGATGTCGGCCAGGGAGTAGCGGAACATCTGGCCGCCGCCACTGACCCACACCGAGTCCCCGTCCACCTGGACTCCGCCGGCATGTCCGGGGGCGTCACTGCCGGCCGGACCGAGGTCCACGGTGTTGATCACCGTCCCGGTGTCGGGATCGATGATCGTCAGCACCGATCGGCCGTCGGCGTAGCTGGTCTGGACGAGGTTTCCGGTCGCTGGGTCGTAGCCGAGGCCCTGCGGGGTCAGGCCGGTGTCGTCGCCCGTCAGTGCGGTCCCCGGGATCAGCGGCCCGAGATCGTTGCCCGTCCCCAGGTCGAACCGCATCGCCCGTACGAGACCGGTGATGAACCACTCCTCGTCCGGGGCCTTGGCGGAGAGGAACTGCAGCGCCTGGTCGAGTTCATTGTCGTGGCGGCTGACCAGGTAGATGAAGGCCTGGGTCCAGGCTGCCTGCATCTGGGGGAAAGTTCGGGTGGGTGACGGGCGGCTGGCGGAGCGTCCGCCACTGTGCCCACAGGTCCTCGGCATCAAGGCGGATCTCGCGGTAGTTGTCTGCGGCCATCCGCAGGCACAGTTCGGTGCGGTTGAGTCGCATCGAGGAGACCTGGGCGACGGCCCGCGTTGCCCAGGCTCGCATGTTGTAGAGCGTCCGCGCATCGGGGCTGTCCCAGACGGGTCGTCCCTCGGCCAGGTGGATGTCTTCCACTGCACCGTGGACGTGGGTCATCGCCGTGCTGACGTTCGTCTCCAGGGCAGTCACCGTGGCGGGGGATCCCGCCATCAGCTTGTCGTAGAAGACCTTGGGTCCGGCCATGGCGGTCCTTGTCCGGGTAGGGAGTCGTCAGTGTGCGGCGGGCCGTGGATGGTTACCCGGAGGGTGGGTCGTTGAAACGCTGAGGAGGGGCGACGGGCCCGGGTGAACGAGGCCTCAGCGTCCGGGTGAGCTGATGGGCCGCGCGCAGGAGGAGCTCGCCGAGCTCGCCACGCCGGTCCGTGCCGAACCGCTGCTCGATCCCGGTCAGGCTCAGCGCCCAGCGGGGCTGCTCCTCGGCGTCGAAGACGGCTGCGCCCATGCCCCAGCTGCCTTCCACGATCAGGCCCGGGTTGATCGCGTACCCCTGCGTGCGGGTCGTGGCCACCCGCTCGCGCACCGCGTCGCGGCCGTGCTGTTCGCCGTACGACGTCGTGAGGTCGGCGCGCGCGAGGTACTCCTCGATCTCGTTGTCGCCGAGGTAGGCGAGGATCGCCAGCCCGGCGGTGCCCACACCGAGCGGGAACCGGATGCCTTCGTGGAGGACGTGCGAGCGGATCGGGAAGCTGCCGTCCTCGCGCAGCAGGCACACGGTCTCGTTGCCGCGCCGGGCCGAGAAGAACGCGCTCTCGCCGGTGGCCAGGGCCAGTTGTCGTACGACGGGCTGGGCCAGTGCGGTGACGTCGTACCGCGGCGCGGCGGTGGTGCCCAGCAGGTAGAGCTCGGGGCCGAGCAGCCAGCGGCCGGCAGGGTCGCGATCGACGAGCCCCTCGCTGAGCAGGGAGGCGAGCAGCCGGTGCACCGTGGGTCGGGCCAGGCCGGTGCGGCGGGCGACCGCCGAGGTGGTCGCGCCGGCCGGCTCCGCGACGGACACCGCGCGCAGCACCGCTCCGGTGCGTCCGACCACATCCGACGGGGTGTCCACTCAATGAACGCTAGCCCATCTCTGGTCTCACTGAGCGGGTGATTCCCGTCGGTCCACCGGTCAGCCGTTGACGGGGAACGGCCAGCACTCTTGGATCGGAGCATGGACAAGGTGGTGGCAACCGCGGCCGAGGCGATCGCGGACATCCCCGACGGCGCCACGCTGGCGGTCGGTGGATTCGGGCTCTGCGGGATCCCTTCGGTGCTGATTCGCGCCCTGCTCGAGGCCGGCACGGCCGACCTCGAAGTGGTCTCCAACAACTGCGGCGTCGACGACTGGGGCCTGGGCCTGCTGCTGGAGAAGCGGCGGATCCGGCGGATGGTGTCGTCGTACGTCGGCGAGAACAAGGAGTTCGCACGGCAGTACCTCTCCGGGGAGCTCGAGGTCGAGCTGACCCCGCAGGGCACGCTGGCCGAGCGGATGCGCGCGGGCGGCTCCGGCATCCCGGCGTTCTTCACCCCGACCGGCGTCGGCACCCAGGTCGCTGACGGCGGCCTGCCCTGGCGGTACGACGACGCGGGCAATGTCGTCGTCTCCTCGCCGGCCAAGCAGACGCAGGTCTTCGAGACGGCCGACGGTCCGCGCGAGTACCTCCTCGAGCACGCGATCATCGCCGACTTCGGACTGGTCCGTGCGTGGAAGGGCGATCGCCACGGCAACCTCGTCTTCCGCGACTCGGCGCGCAACTTCAACCCGCTCGCCGCGATGTGCGGCCGGATCACCGTCGCGGAGGTCGAGGAGCTCGTCGAGCCGGGCGAGCTCGATCCCAACCACGTCCACACACCGGGCGTCTTCGTGCACCGGGTGGTCGAGCTGACCGCCGACGAGGCAGCCGACAAGCGGATCGAGAAGAGGACCGTTCGATGAGCTGGACGCGCGAGGAGATGGCCGCCCGGGCGGCCTCGGAGCTGACCGACGGGTCCTACGTGAACCTCGGCATCGGCCTGCCGACGCTGGTCCCCAACTATGTCGCCGACGACGTCGAGCTGGTCCTGCAGAGCGAGAACGGCATCCTCGGTGTCGGGGCGTACCCGCTCGCAGGCGAAGAGGACGCGGACCTGATCAACGCAGGCAAGGAGACGGTCACGGTCCGCCGCGGTGCGTCGTTCTTCGACTCCGCCGCCAGCTTCGGCATGATCCGCGGCGGCAAGGTCGACGCCGCCATCCTCGGCGCCATGCAGGTCTCGGCCGCGGGCGACATCGCCAACTGGATGATCCCCGGCAAGATGGTCAAGGGCATGGGCGGCGCGATGGACCTGGTCCACGGCGCCAAGCGCGTGATCGTGCTGATGGAGCACGTCGCCCGCGACGGCTCCTACAAGATCGTCGACGAGTGCTCGCTGCCGTACACCGGTCGCGGCGTCGTCGAGCGGATCATCACGGACCTCTGTGTCCTCGACGTGACCCCCGAGGGGCTGAAGCTCGTCGAGCTCGCCCCCGGCGTCACCGAGGAAGAGGTCCGCGAGAAGACGGAGCCTTCGATCAGCGTCTGAGCACATCTGGTCCGAACGGGCCATGCCGGGTACGGCGAACCGGAGTTAGCGTGATCGGTGCGGGGAGGGAACGGCCTTCGAGGCCGTCACAGCTCACCTGGAGAACCGCATGAAACCCTTCACTGAAATTCGGGGGATCGGATCGACCGTCGCACTGGTGCGCCGTCGAGGTCGGGCGATCCTGGCACTGGCACTCGCCCTCCTCCTGGGCGGTGTGTTGTTCGGCGGCCCCGGCGCCCATGCCGCGGGCGCCCTCCTCAATGTGTTCGTCTCCAACGACGCGGCGCACCCGGTCCCGGTCGCAGGGTCGGTGGCCGTCAGCAACACCAGCGCGAAGCCGGTGCCCGTGACGGGCGATGTCGGTGTGAGCGGGAGCGTTTCCGTCGCTGACGATCGGGAGCCGTTCGAGATCAGGGTTGACCTCACCGATGCTGGCGCGACCACCGACAGCGGGAGCTTCCAGGTGCCCGCTGGAAAGCGGCTGGTGGTCGAGTTCATCTCGGCGAGAGTCAACGTGCCCTCGGGCCAGACTCCGCTGCTGAGCGCGAACGCCAGCACTGGTGCACTCGGATTCCCTGTCCCGGTTGAGCTCCAGGGCGTCGGGAACGGGAATGCGTTCTACGCCGGTGCGACACGGGTCCTGGACTTCGCCGCCCCCGGTTCGTACTACTCCATCACCTTGGAGCGTCAGCTTCCGGCCGGTGGTGCAGTGACCGGCGACGGGGGCGGATTCGTCTACGTCTCCGGCTACCTGATTCCCACCTCCTGATCCTGGTTCCTCCGGTCCGGCGTCGGTGCACTAACCGATCGGCGTCTCGAAGACCCTGGCGAGCCGCAGGCCGAGCCAGGGTCGACGGCCACCTCGGATGCCGACGCCACGCAGGGCGGCCCCCGGCGTGCTGAGCCGACCGTAGAGGTTCAGCAGGAACGGCACCGGCGGCCCGGCGAGCACCACGTCGGGCCGCCCCGGCACCAGGGAACTGGGCAGCATGGCGACATCGCCTCGTTCAATCGCCAGGGTCTGCGGTCGCCCGCCCCGGACCCGGAACTCGAAGGTCGCGCTCATGTCCTGCGCGGCCTCCGGGCTCACCGCGCCGGCGGCGACCTGGAAGTTGGCGTTCATGACCAGGAGCGCATCGCGCGGCGCGATCGGCCACCGCCGTCCTGTCGCACGCGCGACGTCGTGCCCGTGCACGAGCAGCTCGCCGATGGCGTTGCCCCAGCCGCCGAAGACGTCGATCGTCTGTCCGAAGTGGAACGGATAGGTCGTTGCCGGATCCAGCTCGAGGTCCTCGAGCAGCTTCTGTTCGGATGTCAGCTCGTCAACGACCTCTGCGTGGGTCAGGCCGGAGACGGCGTCGAGCTCCGCCTGGTTCTGCGCATCCAGGTCGGCCATGTTCTCGCTCAGGCCTGCGGGAGAGGTCAGGTCCCGGTGGTTGTAGCGCCGGAAGACGGTGAGGATGTGGGCCGCGACCTGACCAGCGTTCCAGGCGCCGTCCGCGACCGGGGTCGCGGACGGCGCCTCGGTGACGACGGTCAGGAACCGGCGGAAGGCGACCTGCTCGCGCTCCTTGAGCTCCTCGACCGAGGTGTCGATGAGGTTCATCGCGCCGGACACTCGATGCCCGTCGCGAGCAGGCCCTGCCTCGCGGGCGAGCCGAAGAACTCGTCCAGGGCCTTGCCGTAGGCACGGGACCACTCCTCCTCGGTCAGCTGCTCGACCTTGGTGTCCCACTCCTCGTCCAACGCCGCGATCGCCGCCCGATAGGCGTCGAACGCCTCGTCCGCCTTCCTGTCGGCGTCGGTCTGCACCTCGATCTGGTCGAGCTCGCCGTCGAACTCCTCGTAGACCGGGGCGAGTGCGGTTCGATTCGCCACGTACCGCGCTCGGTCGGGCACGGGAGCGGAGTCGCCGGTGATCGGTACGACGTCGTCGATCAGCTCCTCGCACAGCCGGTTCGCCGTTTCGACGTACGTCGGTCCGGTCGGCTCCGGGGCGTCATCGCCCTTCTCGTCGCCGCCGTCCCCGCATCCGGTGAGGACCAGCAGCAGCGCGGCTGCGGCCATCGGCTTCCTCGTCATCGTGCTCACCGGCCCTTCGCGTCGGCGTCACCAGGCAGCAGCACGGCCACCAGGAGCAGCCAGCCCGGCAGCAGCACGAACGGCGCGAATCCGCCGGGACCCAGGGGTGCGAGCACGCCGAGCACGATCGAGGCCCAGCTGAGCCAACGCGGCAGCGCACCTGAACCGAGCGCGCTCACGCCCACGCCGATGTAGATGCACGCCATCGCCGCCATCGCCGGCAGGAAGTTCGACGTGTCAGCAAGGTTGGCCGCAGAGACGACACTGGTGTCGCCGAGGTCGACCGCGTGGCGCAGGGCCAGCGTCGTGACCCCGAAGCTCGCGTAGGTGAAGGCCATCAGGCCGAACCCGACGAGTGCGGCGTCGGCTGCCCAGCGATGTCCCACCGCCGAGAGTCGCGAGCGGATCGACGTTCCCAGGAACACCAGCACGGCGCAGAGCGCCATCAGGACATAGGACTCGATCCGTACGGCTCCGAGGGTGGTCTCGTAGGAGGCGATGATCTTGGCCGGATCAGCATCCGGCTCACGGTCGGTCGAGGTCGCCATCATGGCGACGAATCCGGCCAGGAACACGACGGCCAGCCCGATGGAGATGCGCCGTTCCGCGACGGGTGCAACTCCGGGGCCGACCTCAGGGAGGGTGTGGAGACTGTTCATGGATCCAGACTGCGATCGGGGACCATCTCGGCGCATCCGAGGCTTCCCGGGTCCTCGGTGGTGGCGTCACGGGCCCGGATTCCGTGCCAGCACGGACCCCGGACGGCGCCGTACGGTGACAGCATTGGTCCTGTGGAGACGGCCGGGGCCCAGACCAAGCGCGTACGTGTCGCGCTCGCCGCTGTGCTCGGCACCCAGCTCGCCGTCGGAGTCGGGGCGCTGGTCTCCGACCACGCCATCGCTGACGAGGGCCACCCCGAGCTCGTGCAGACGACTGCCGTGGGCGTGGGGCTCATCCTCGGTGTGGTCGTCGCCTCCCTCGTCGGCGCAGCGATCGTCAGCGCACAGCCCCGCCATCCCGTCGGCTGGCTCTTCCTCGCCCTGTCGAGCGTCATCATGTTCTCCGCTTTCGCGGCGAGCTGGGTGGGCTGGGGCGCGATCGTCCACCCCGGCTCGCTGCCGGGCACGGGTGTGATCGCGGCAATCGACAACTCTGCATGGATCGCGTGGTTCGTCATCATCGCCCTCGTCCTCCTGCTGACGCCGACTGGCACCTACCTGAACCGGCGCTGGCGCGTGGTCGGGCGAGCCGTCATCGGCGCCGGCGGGGCCGCGTTCGCGCTCGCCCTGTTCCGGACCGAGCTCGACGCCCCGTACCAGTCGGTCGACAACCCGCTCGGCGCCCCGGGCCTCGGTTGGTTGACCAGCGGGGTGGCCTACGTCCTCGTCCTGCTGGTGGCCGTGGGGCTGGTGGCCTCGGGGTTCTCGCTGGTCCTGCGCTGGCGTCGGGCGGAGGGGGACGAACGGCAGCGCTTGATGTGGCTGGCGCTGGTGGTCGCGGTCCTCCCCGTGTGCGTGCTGGGTGCCTTCATCGCGGCGAGCGCCGAAGCGACTGAGCTGATGGTCCTGTCCACGGGTGGCTTCATCATCCTGATCCCGGTGGCAGCCGGCCTGTCGATCACCCGCTACCACCTGTACGACGTCGAGCGCGTCCTCTCCCGGACCACCAGCTACTCGTTGCTCACGGCGATCCTGGTCGGCACCTACGCCGGGATCATCTGGCTCGGCGCCCGGGGAACCGGACGCTGGTCGACCACGCCCGAGGTCGCTGCCACGATCGGAGCGCTGACCGTCGCCGTGCTCGCAGCCCCCCTGCGCCGTGGCCTGCAGGACGCGATCGACCGGCGGTTCAACCGGCGCCGCCACGATGCGGTCCGGCTGATCACAGGCGAGATCGGGTCCGCCGACCTCGACCTCGACGACCTCATGCGTCGCGCGTTCGCGGACCCCAGCGTGTCGATCAGCTACCCCGGGATCGACGCCGGGTCGTGGGTCCGTTCCACCGGTGAGGCGGCAGCCGAGCCCCGGAACGCGGTCGAGGTCGAGCGCGCCGGTCGGGTCATCGCGAGGGTCGGCTTCGAAGCGGGCGCGGTGGACCGGGCCGTCGTCGCCGCGGGCGCTGCCGCCGCGTCGACCGAGCTCGACAACGCCCGGCTGCGTGCCGAGCTCGCCGAGCGTCTCGTGGAGCTTGCGGGGTCGCAACGACGCCTCGCCGAGGCGCAGCGGGAGGAGCGACGCCGGATCGAGCGGGACCTCCATGACGGAGCGCAGCAGCAACTGATCGCACTCGCCTTCGAGCTGCAGTCCGCGCACCTCAGCGGTGACCCCGAACGCATGAGCAGTGCGTTGGCGGCAGGCGCCCACGAGGCACAGTCCGCGGTCCGGGACCTGCGGGCCCTGGCCAACGGCCTCCACCCCGCAGCGCTCGCCGATGGCGGGCTCCCGGCAGCGCTCGACGACCTTCGTGCGCACGCGACCGTTCCGGTGCGCCTGGACGTGGACGTCGCGCGACTGGATCCCTCGGTCGAGTTCACCGCCTGGCTCGCCCTGGGAGAGGCGTTGGTCAACGCCCAGAAGCACGCCCAGGCGACCGAGGTCCGGGTCTGCGTGCGCCACGTCAGCGACTCCCTGACCTTCGAGGTGCGCGACGACGGCCGCGGGGGCGCCAATCCGGACGGACCCGGCCTCCGCGGGCTGCGCGACCGGGTCGGGGCAGCCGGGGGAGTGCTGAGGATCGACTCCGTTCCTGCTCGCGGGACGGTCGTGTCGGGGGTGATCCCGTGCGGGTCGTGATCGCGGATGACTCCGGACTCCTTCGCGACGGACTCACCCGGCTCCTCGTGGAGACCGGGATCGAGGTCTGTGCAGCCGTTGCCGACGCCGACGCGCTGCACGCCGCGGTCGACGAACACCGCCCGGAGGTGGCGATCGTCGACATCAGGATGCCTCCGACCTTCACCCACGAGGGAGCACGAGCGGCGGTGGAGCTGCGACGACGGCATCCTGACCTGTCCATCCTGCTGCTCTCCCAGTCGCTGGAGAGCCGGTACGTCGTCGACCTTGCGCGAGCGCATCCCGAGCGGTTCGGGTACCTCCTCAAGGATCGCGTCGTCGATGTCGGCGTGCTCCGCGACGCGATCGGGACCCTTGTCGCGGGCGGCACCGTGCTCGACCCGGCCGTCGTCTCCCACCTCATGGGCGGGCAGAAGGTGTACGACCAGCTCGCCCAGCTCAGCGATCGCGAGCGCGCGGTGCTCGAGCTGATGGCACAGGGGAAGTCGAACGGGGCGATCGCTTCTGCGCTCGTGATCGACCTGCGTACCGTCGAGAGCCACATTGCGCGGATCATGACGAAGCTCGACCTCCATCCGTCGACCGAGGAGCACCGTCGGGTGCTGGCGGTCCTGGCGTGGCTGCGGAGCTGAGCACCGGAGCCAGGGCGCACCTGCCCTCGTCAGTCGTTGATCGCGCCCACGATCTTCGTGGTGATCCTGCGCAACGACTCCACGTCAGCATCGCTGAGGTGGTCGAACACCAGGCGGCGCACGGTGGCGACATGGTCGGGAGCGACCTGCTCCAGCAGGGTGCGGCCGGCCGGGGTCAGCGCGGCGAACTGCTTGCGCTTGTCGTCGGTGCACTGGCTGCGGACGACCCAGCCGCGCTGCTCGAGGCTCGCCACGGCATGGGACAGCCGCGAGGGGCTGGTGCCCGACACTCCGGCGAGGTCGCTCATCGAGAGCGTGCCGTCGTCCTGGGCCGACAGGAACGCGAGGATGCCGTAGTGGGCGTGGTTGATCCCGGCGGTCTCCCTCAGCTGCTTGTCCAGCTCGTGGGGCAGCTGGAGCAGCGTGCGGAGCAGGGGCAGCCACGCCGCCATCTGCGCGTCCGTGAGCCAGGGCTGCTCGGGTACGTCGTCGGCGGGCACGCCCTCAGCCTAGGAGTTCTGGCAGCGCCAGGGTGTGTGCGGTGTGGTCCCGCTTCGCCGTGAGGTAGCGCGCGTTGGCGTCGGTCAGGTGAACGCCGGTCGCGACCCGCTCGGCGACGGAGATCCCCAGGTCCTCGAGCTGGGCGGCCTTGTCGGGGTTGTTGCTCAGCAGCCGGATCCGGTCGGCCCCGACCGCGACGAGCATCTGGGCGGCGGCGGTGTAGTCGCGCTCGTCCTCGTCGCGGCCCAGCGCGGTGTTCGCCTCGTAGGTGTCGAGGCCGGAGTCCTGCAGCGCGTAGGCGTCCAGCTTGGCGTAGAGGCCGATGCCGCGACCCTCCTGGCGCAGGTACAGCAGGAACCCGCCCGCGTCGGTGATCCGCTCGACCGACTCCCGCAGCTGCGGGCCGCAGTCGCACCGCTCGGAGCCGAACACGTCGCCCGTCAGGCACTCGCTGTGCGGGCGGACCAGGGGAGCGGGCCCGCCGAGCGCCGCGCGGCGCAGGGCGCCCTGCCAGTCGCCGAGGCCCAGCAGCAGGTGCTCCTTCCCGTCGACCAGGCCGGCGAAGGTGCTGACGGCAGCGGTCGTCGCGTAGCCGTCGGGGAAGCGCAGGGGCACCGTCACCTGGGTCCGGACCGTGGCGGCGGGCAGCGTGGGGGTGGTGCTGAGGTGCAGGAGTTCGGCAGCCATTCGGCGCTCCTAGGTATTTGAAGTCTCAAGCGTTGCGGTATGGGACCCAAGACACTTGAGACTTCAAATATTCCTGCTGCGGCGAAGAGATCTCGAACTTGATCCGAAAAGGCACCTAGTCGGGCTTCGTGACCCGTCACTACCGTCGCCCACATGAGAAAAGTTTCCCTTTCACTTGGTGCGTCCCTCACCGCCGGCGTCATGATCACTGCGGCCAGTCCGGCCCTGGCTGCCGGATGGTTCGGCGCGCCGGTCACCAGCGCGCTCGACAACTCGCTCGGCCCGGGCCCGGCGCCCCGGCCGGTCGCCACGGCTGACGTCGACGGCGACGGTCACGCGGACCTCGTGAGCATCGGCGACTTCACCTTCGGCGACATCCGGGTCTCCCTCGGCAACGGCGACGGCACGTTCGACGCCGCGACGAAGGTGGCGGGCACGACCCAGACGCAGGGTCTCGACCTCGGGGACGTCACGGGCGATGGCGTCGTCGACCTGGTGGCGATGACGGTGTCCGAGGCCCGCATCCTGAAGGGCAACGGCTCGGGTGGCTTCACCGAGATCGGCCGCGCCCCGCTCGCCCTGGGCGGCCAGGTCCAGCCCCTGGTCGTCGACCTCGACGGCGACAGTGACCTCGACGTCGTGGCGCCGACGTTCACGGCGATCCAGACCCTGGTCAACAACGGGTCAGGCACCTTCACGGTCGGACCGAGGACCACGGTGTCCGGCGCGTTCGTCCTGTCCGCGATCGCCGTCGCGCACCTCGACCCCGGCAGCACGCCGGACCTGTTCGCGATCGACGGCGGCTCGAGCACCCTGTTCGCGCTCACCGGCAACGGCAACGGTTCCTTCCGGCAGACCGGCGCGCTGTACGGCACCTCCTTCATCCCCGAGGACGTCGCGGCCATCGACCTCGACGGCGACGGGTACGACGACGGTGCCGTCGTCGGCTCCTTCAGCTTCTCGCTCTCCACCGGGCTCACCGACGGCTCCGGGAAGTTCCGGTCCTTCGTCCCGGCGTCGTTCCAGTTCGGCGGTCCCGGACCGACCAGCGCTGCCGTCGCGGACTTCGACGGCGACGGCCGCCAGGACCTCGTGGTCTCCTCGCTGGCCAACCCTGCGTCCGGCACCCTCACCGTGCTCGCCGGGAACGGCACCCCTGGCATGAGGAAGATCGGCACCTTCAGCACGGCTGCGTTCCCGCAGAACCCGGTGCTGGCCGACTACGACGAGGACGGCGACACCGACATCGCGGTCGTCAGCCCCGGGTCGATCACCGTCCTGCCGAACACCACTCCCTGAGCGGTCCTGCGGGGTCAGGCCCTGATTCGCCCGGCCAGCAGCTCGGCCAGGTGGATCGGGGCCGCCTCGGGTGCCAGCTCGTCCAGCTGGGTGCGGCACGAGAAGCCGTCCGCGAGCACGACCCGCTCGCGCGCGGCATCGACAGAGCGTCGTACGGCGGGCAGCAGGTTGGCCTCCGCGATGGCGACCGACACCTCGTAGTGGCCCTTCTCGACACCGAAATTGCCGGCCATGCCGCAGCAACCGGCGACCGCCTCGACGGTGGCACCGGCCCGCTCCAGCAGGGACTTGTCGGTCGACCAACCCATGATCGCGTGGTGGTGGCAGTGCGGCTGCGCGACCACGGACACCCCGCTCAGGTCGGGCGGCGTCCAGGTCGGCTCGGTGGCGAGGATCTCGGCCAGGGTCACGGTTGCCCGGGACACCGCGGCGGCGTCGTCGCCCGGGACAAGCTCGGTGAGCTCGTGCCGCAGCACCGCGGTGCAGGACGGCTCGATGCCGACGATCGGGACACCGGAGAGCGCATCCGAAGCCAGCGCGTCGACCATCGAGCGCAGTCGCTTCGCGGCGCCGTCGAGCTGGCCGGTGCTGATCCACGGCAGGCCGCAGCACTCCTGGTGCCGGGTGATGCGCGGATCGAAACCAGCCGCGCGCAGCACGGCCACGGTCGCGTCGGCGACCTGCGGGGCGAAGTGGTTGGTGAAGGAGTCGACGAACACGACGACCGGCTTGCCTCCGGACGTCGACACCGCGGAATCCCCGAAGGTACGGCGGAAGGTCTTCCGGAACGTGTGCCGGGCGAACGCCGGCATCTGCCGCCGCGTGTCCACCCCGGCGGCCTTCAACGCCGGGATGCGCACCGCCTTCCAGCTCATCATCGTGTTGGCCAGGCGCGGCGTGGCCGAGCCGGCCTTCGCCCAGCGCGGGAGCCAGCCGACGGAGTAGTGCGTGCGCGGGCGCAGCTTGCGCTTGTAGGTCTGGTGCAGCACCTCGGCCTTGTAGCTGGCCATGTCCGTGCCGGTGGGGCAGTCCGACGCGCAGCCCTTGCACGACAGGCACAGGTCCAGTGCTTCGTGCACGGCCGGCGAGGACCAGGAGATCCCGCTCTCGCCGTTGACGATCTCCTGCAGCAGGCGGGCGCGGCCACGGGTGGAGTGGATCTCCTCCTTCGTCGCCTGGTACGACGGGCACATCACGCCGCCCGAGCCGGAGTTGTCGGCGCGACACTTGCCGACGCCCGTGCAGCGGTGCACGGCCTGGCCGAAGTCGCCGCCGTCGCTGGCATAGGCCAGTGCGAGGCCCTTCGTCAGGCGCGAGGAGGCCGAGTAGCGGAGGTCCGCGGTGCTGGAGACCGGGTCGACGAGGATGCCGGGGTTGAGCAGCGACGTGGGGTCGAAGACGTGCTTCACGGCGGACATCAGGCCCAGCGCGGCCGGTGAGTACATCCTGTCGAGCCACTCGCTGCGGGCCCGCCCGTCACCGTGCTCGCCGGACAGCGAGCCACCCAGCGACGTGACCAGGTCGGCGGCTTCGCTGATGAAGGCGCGATAGCGCTCCGGGCCGTCGGGGTCGCCGAACGGGAAGTCCATCCGGACGTGGATGCAGCCCTCGCCGAAGTGGCCGAACGGCATCGCCGTCAGTCCGTGGCGCTCGAGGAGCGTCTCGAAACCGGTCAGGTAGGTGCCGAGGTGCTCCGGCGGGACGGCGGTGTCCTCCCAGCCGGCCCACGCCGGGA
Organism: Nocardioides sp. CPCC 206347; assembly: GCF_048654605.1. Lineage (NCBI taxonomy): Bacteria > Bacillati > Actinomycetota > Actinomycetes > Propionibacteriales > Nocardioidaceae > Nocardioides > Nocardioides sp. CPCC 206347. The sequence continues at coordinate 35,667 of NZ_JBMCYZ010000004.1, read as the reverse complement.
GCCCGGAGGGCGCGCGGCCGGCGAGGCCCGCGCCATCTGCCCGGATCTGCCACAGGCGCTCGATCTCGGCGGAGTCCTCCACCACGAGTGCGGAGAGCCCGAGTCCGGCCGCGGCCAGCAGGCCCGCCTGGCGTCGTACCTCGGCAGGGTCGGAACCGGAGATCTCGACGAACATCCACGCATCACCGGCGGGCAGCGGGGGCACGGCGTCCGGGCCGCGGCGCTCGACGATGACGTCGACGATCCGCCGGTCGAGGCCTTCGCAGGCGGAGGGCTTGAACTCCAGCACCGCCGGGGTCGCGAAGCCGGCGGTCGGGAAGTCGGCGAAGCCGAGCACCACGAGGGAGCGCGCGGCGGGGGTGCGCACGAGGCGCACGGTGGCCTCGGTGATCACGGCCAGGGTGCCCTCGGACCCGACAAGCGCCCGGGTCACGTCGAAGCCGCGCTCCGGGACCAGGTGCTGGAGCGCGATGCCGGAGACGTGGCGGCCGAACGTGCCGAACTCGGTGCGGGCGGTGGCGAGGTCGCCGGCGATGACGGCCCGCAGGTCCTCGAGCACCGATCCCGTGGATTCGGGAGCACCGGATGCCGCATAGCCCGTGACCAGGTCCGAGCCGTCCGCCAGCAGGGCCGTCACGCCGACCACGTTGTGCGACGTACGGCCGTAGGCCAGCGACCGCGCACCACACGCGTCGTTGCCGATCATCCCGCCGATGGTGCAGCGCGAGCTCGTCGACGGGTCGGGCCCGAACCGCAGCCCGTGCGGGGCCGCTGCCTTCTGCAGGTCGGCCTGGATCACGCCGGGCTGCACGACGGCGGTCTCCGCGACGGGGTCGATCGAGATGACCTGGTTCATGTGGCGGCTGAAGTCGATGACGACGCCGCGGCCGATCGCGTTGCCCGCGACCGACGTCCCGGCGCCCCGGCAGGTGACCGGCAGGCCCAGCTCGCGCGCGGCGGCCAGCGTGGCGCGCACGTCCTCGGCGGTGTGCGGGAACACCACGGCGGCGGGCAGCACGCGGTAGAGCGAGGCATCGGAGGAGTAGGCCGCGAGGACGGCCGCATCGTCGGTGACGTCGGGGGCCCCGTGCTGGATGATCTGCTGGGCGACTCCGGACACGACCTGAATCTATCGGGTCGGGTCCCGACACCCGACCGCTACGCTCCCTACCGGACTTGCAGAACCCGACTTACGGAGGAACACCCATGCGCCTCGGCATGATCATCGACTACTCAGGCGGGTTCGCCGAGACCGTGGAGCTGCTCCAGGAGTACGAGCGCAATGGACTCGACCTGGTCGCCGTCGCGGAGGCGTACTCCTTCGACTCGGTCAGCCAGCTCGGCTACATCGCCGCCAAGACCGAGCGGCTCGAGCTGATGTCGGGCATCTTCCAGATCTACACGCGCACCCCGTCACTGACCGCGATGACCGCCGCCGGCCTGGACTTCGTGTCGAACGGCCGGTTCACGCTCGGCCTCGGCGCCAGTGGCCCGCAGGTCATCGAGGGCTTCCACGGCGTGAAGTACGACGCCCCGCTGGGTCGTACGCGCGAGGTGATCGAGATCTGCCGCCAGGTGTGGCAGCGCCAGCCCGTGCAGTTCGAGGGCAAGCACTACACGGTGCCGCTCACCAAGGAGCACGGTGGCTCCGGCCTCGGCAAGCCGCTCAAGATCATCAACCACCCGGTGCGGTCGAACATCCCGATCTCCGTCGCCGCCCTCGGCCCGAAGAACGTCGCACTCGTCGCCGAGCTGGCCAACGGCTGGCAGCCGCTGTTCTTCCACCCGGCCAAGGCGCAGCAGGCCTGGGGCGAGTCGCTCGAGGAGGGCTTCAGCAAGCGCGACCCCGCGCTCGGCGAGCTCGACATCCAGCTGCAGGTCCACTACTTCATCGGCGAGCCCTCGCCCGAGGCCGTCCAGACGGTCCGCAACCAGCTGGCGCTCTACATCGGCGGCATGGGTGCGCGGGACAAGAACTTCTACAACCAGCTCGCCTGCCGCTACGGCTACGAGGCGGAGGCGAAGGACATCCAGGACCTCTACCTGTCGGGCAAGAAGGCCGAGGCCGCGGCCGTCGTACCGGAGGAGCTGGTCGAGGCCGTGACGCTGATGGGTGACGAGGACTCGATTCGCCGCCAGCTCGCCGAGTTCGACGCCGCCGGCATCCGCACGCTGCTGCTCAACTCGCTCGCCGACACCGCCGAGGAGCGGGTCAGCCAGCTGAGCCGGTTGTCCGAGCTCGCGGCCGGGGTGCGTGCTTGATGAGCGAGCCCCGCTTCACGGTCGCGTACGACGGCCCGGTCGCGACCGTGACGCTGGCCGGCCCGAGGGGCAAGGCCGTCATGGATGCCCAGTTCTTCGTCGAGCTGGCCGAGACCGTGACCGCGCTGGACGGCAACGACGACGTCCGGGTGATCGTGTTCGCCGGCTCCGGCGGCCACTTCTCCTTCGGCCTGGACCTGATGGAGGCCGTGCAGGCCTTCGCGCAGAACAAGGCGGCCACTGACTCGGGTGGGCGCCAGGACCTGCACGCGATGATCCGGCGCTGGCAGGCCGCGCTCGACGTGGTGGCGAAGACCCGCAAGGCCACGGTCGCTGCCGTCACCGGGTGGTGCATCGGCGGCGGCGTCGACCTCGCGGTCGCCTGCGACGTCAGGATCGCCTCGGCCGACGCGAAGTTCAGCGTGCGCGAGGCGAAGGTCGGCATCGTGGCCGACCTCGGCAGCCTGCAGCGCCTGGTCGGCATGATCGGTGACGGCCACCTGCGGGAACTGGCCCTGACCGGGGACGACATCGATGCCGAGCGCGCTGCGGCGATCGGCCTGGTCAACCACGTGCATCCCGATGCCGACAGCGCCCTCGCCGCGGCGGCCGATCTTGCCCGTCGGATCGCCGCGAACTCGCCGCTCGTCGTCCGGGGCATCAAGGACGTCCTCGACGTGGAACGTGGCCCGCGGGTCGAGGCGGGCCTGCGCTACACCGCCGCCTGGAACGCTGCGTTCCTGCTGAGCCACGACCTCGACGAGGCCGTCACCTCGTTCATCGAGAAGCGACCGCCGGAGTACACCGGACGCTAGGCGCCGGCGTCCCGCTTGGCGATGGTGATCGCGGCGACGGCCCGGCCGTACCGGATCGGCGTCGCACCGAGCGCGAGCGCCCTCTGCCGGGTCGGTTCGCGGACGTCGAAGTGCTCGGTCGCCGTACCCGCCTTCTGGATCCAGCGGGCATCGATCCCGAGCCGTTCGGCGAAGGCGAGCAGCTCGGCGGTGCCGGCCTCGCCGGGCAGGTCCGAGAACAGGTGGGACCAGACGCCCTCGACCGGGCCGACGCGGGCCGGCCGCTGCATGTCGTCGATGTAGATCATCCGGCCCGTCCCCACTTGCCACGGACGTAGTCGATGAAGGTCTCGTGTGCGGGGTTCAGAAGGATCCGCGGTTGCTTGCGGGTGACGATCAGCATCGTGGTGGCGCCTGCCTGCTTGGCGGCACGCAGCCGGCGCAGTGACGCCTTCGCGCCGCCGAGTGCGTAGAGCGTCTTGACCTCGATCGTGATCCCCAGCTCGCGGGCCACCCGCAACACCTCGCGGTAGGTCTCGACCTTCTCGAAGCCGCGGCCGGCCTTGACCTCCCACTCGATGCCCTCGAGCCCGACCCGGGCGGCGTACCTGACCATGTCCACCATCGTGACGAGCCGGTACGGCGGGTCGTCGGCCGAGCGGAGCTCGCGCACCTGGCTCAGGGTGAGGTCGGACCACCGGGTGTCGGGCGGATAGCGACCGCCCGGGTCGAAGCCCTCGGTGTCGAGCTTGCGCCAGTGCGTCGCGATCGGGACCTGGCGGGTGCGGGTGTCGTCCAGGCAGTAGTTCGTGTCGATGTCGATCCACAGGTAGCCGTGCGCTGCGGCGTAGTCCAGCCCGCGCCGGGAGTTCTCGAAGCGGTAGGACTGGCCGTCGAGCCGGTGGTAGCGCTTGCGGTTCGAGGCCTTCTGCGTCAGCGGGTCATCGACCGGCGGGGTCGGTGCGGTCGGCTCCGTGACGGTCGGCTCCGTGGGCGGCACCGTGGGCGTCACCGTCGGCAGGGTGGGCGCCGTGGTCTGGGGCCCGGTCGGTGCCGCGCCGCCGCGATCCGTGGCACCGCATCCGGTGGCGAGCAGCGCCACGAGAACGGTGCCGGCGAGAAGTCGCCGCCGGTCGCGCTGCTCCATGGGAGGACCGTAATCGACCGTGGAACCCACGGAACCGCCGGTGCCTCCCCATACGGGGCACCGACGGTTCCGTGGTTGCTGCGGGTGGTGCTGGATCAGCGCACGCGGCCGTAGAAGACCGAGCTCGTCCAGATGCGTTCCCTCTTCACCGGGGCGCCGGGACGCGAGGCGTGCCACACCGTGTGGTTCCCGGCGTAGATGCCGACGTGGTAGACGTGGCCGCCGCTGGAGAAGAACACGAGGTCGCCGCGACGGGGGTGCTTGACGCGGCGCGTCGCACCGGCCTGGGCGCCCGACGTACGGGGGAGCTTCTTGCCGACCTTGCGGAAGGACCACTGCACCAGGCCGGAGCAGTCGAACGCGTTCGGGCCGTTGGCGCCGTACACGTAGGGCCTGCCGGCGCGGGTCTTGGCGACCTTCAGGGCGCGTCGGCCGACGGAGAGCTTCTTCTTCTTGACCTTCTTGACCACGACGACCGGAGCCGTCCTGGGCTCGGTCGCGGTGGCCGTGCTGACCACGGGGGCCGGAGCGACGGCATCCTCGGCGCGCGCGGAATCGCCGGGCGCGAAGACGAGGAGCGAGGTGGCGAGCGGAACGACGAGCAGGCGTGCGCCAGCGCGCGAAAGGGTGGTGGACATCGGAGTGTCTCCAACAGCGACGCTTGCGAAAGGTGACCTGTCGGGCTTGGACTGCTGATGTCCAGGAACTGGTGTTCCTTCGCCCCGAGCCGGTTCGCCCCGTGGGGCGGTCCGGCGGTGTTGATTGGTTCTCCCGTGCCCGCGACTACTTCATCGTTGTGCGATGTCGCTCCACGTCGTCGCGGGCCTCAGCGCGGCGTGGGCGGCCTCCCCAGGTCGGGGAGGTCTGACCCACCAAATTTCGCATGCTTGCAATAGTTAGCGCAGTGGCGCCGGTCACGATTGCCACGTGGTGACCGTCACCCGTAATTGAGCGTAACCCGGCGCTCGATCGCGGCCAGGATCAGTCGGCGCGGTGCCGCTTGCCGCTGTTAGCGGGGGCTGTCGTCGCGTGCGGATCGGCTAGCAGGAACTGCGTCATCCGGCCATCGCGCGAGCGGTGCGGCCGCACCGGTTCCGGGACCATCCGCCCCTCGGCCGTGTCCCAGAAGCGGTCCACCCGGACCGCGACCCGCCGCGCCATCCGGCCGCGCAGGCCCAGGTGGGGCAGGTAGGGGTGGGGCCGGGTCGGCACCCGCTGCTCGGCCCGGTAGAGGCGTTCGGCGAGGTCGTCGGTGTCGGGCCCGGCCTCGGTCGCGATCAGGTCGTCGGCCAGCTGCTCCTCGAGCGCCCGGAACTGACCGAGCGCGTCCTCGACCTCCTCCCAGATCGACGACCACGGACGTCGTACGACGAAGGTGGAGCCGTAGAGCTTGGCCTTGACCTGGGCCAGCGCGACCTCCAGGCGCCGGCTCTCGTGGGCGAACTCCTGGGCGCGGTGGCGCCCCTCGGCGAGGTGGCGCCGCGCGCACGGTGCCAGCACGGCGTTGGCTGCGGAGACGTGGCGGCTGGCGCTCGCGAGGAAGGGATCGGTGGCGGCGAGCCGGTCGCGTGGCCGCTCGCGGGTGGGCCTGCAGGCGACCGCCCGGGCGAGTCGCTCGGCGAGCACGTCGTGGGTCTGGGTGATGGTGTCGGCGAGGATGTCGACGCTGGTGTCGGTCATGGTTGCGCCCCTTCGGGAACCCCCGATTGGTCCCCTCAATTGCAGTGTGCGCCGGTCCCGGGCGCGCCGCAAGGGCTGCCCAGTACCGGCGCACACGGGCGCTCGGGAAGATCAGGCGCGGGGAAGCGTCGGGTACTCGACGCCCGACACGTACTGCACGGTGCGCAGCACCTGGCAGGAGTAGCCGAACTCGTTGTCGTACCAGACGTAGAGGATCGCCGAGTCGCCGTCGACGATGGCGGCGTTGCCGTCGATCACCGAGGAGGCGCGCGAGCCGATGAAGTCGGTGGACACCGCGTCGCTGGCGGTCGTGTAGTCGAGCTGGCGGCTCAGCGGCCCGGTGAGGGACGTCTTGCGCAGGTGCTCGAGCACCTCTTCGCGGGTGGTCTCGCGCTTCAGCTGCAGCGAGAGGATCGCGATCGACACGTCGGGCGTGGGGACCCGGATCGAGTTGCCGGTGATCTTGGCGTCCAGGTCCGGCAGCACCTTCGCGACGGCCGACGCGGCGCCGGTCTCGGTGATCACCAGGTTGAGCGGCGCGGAGCGACCGCGGCGGTCGGCCGGGTGGTAGTTGTCCAGCAGGTTCTGGTCGTTGGTGAACGAGTGCACCGTCTCCACGTGGCCGCGGCTGATGCCGAACTCGTCCTCCATCGCCTTGAGCGGGGGAACGATCGCGTTCGTCGTGCACGACGCGCAGGAGAGGATCTTCTCGTCGAGGTCGGTCTCGAGGTGGTTGACGCCGTGCACGATGTTCGGGACGTCGCCCTTGCCGGGCGCGGTCAGCAGCACCTTCGCGATCCCGGGGCGCAGGTGGTTCGACAGGCCGGCGCGGTCGCGCCACTTGCCCGTGTTGTCGATCAGGATCGCGTCGTTGATGCCGTGGTCGGTGTAGTCGATCGTCGTGGGGTCGTTGCTGTAGATGACCTTGATGACGTTGCCGTTGGCGATGATGAGGTCGTTCTCCTCATCGACGGTGATCGTGCCGTTGAACTGGCCGTGCACCGAGTCGCGGCGCAGCAGCGAGGCGCGCTTGGCGAGGTCACCCTCGCCACCCTTGCGGACGACGATGGCGCGCAGGCGCAGGCCGTTGCCGGAGCCGGACTTCTCGACGAGCAGGCGGGCGACCAGGCGGCCGATCCGGCCGAAGCCGTAGAGCACGATGTCCTGCGGGCCAGGAGCAGTGGTCTTGTTGTCGCCGGTCGCGTCGGACAGGGCCAGGGCAGTGAACTCGGCCGGGCTCAGGTTGGTGTCGGACGCCTTGTAGCTGCCGAGCAGGAGCGCGAGGTCGATCTTCGCGGCACCGAGGTCGAGCGCGGCGATGGCCTCGAGGAACGGGAACGTCTCGGAGATCGACAGCTCCTCGCCCTCGATCATCCGGGCGAAGCGGTGGGTCTTGAGAATGCTGACCGCCGACTTGTTCACCAGCGAGCGGCTGTGCAGAAGGATCGTGACGTCCTTCTCGCGCTGCAGCTTGCCGATGATCGGGATCGCCGCCTCGGCGAGCTCCTCGTGGTGCTTCCAGCGGTCGAACTTGTCCTCGGTGACGCTCACGGCTTCCCCTTCGGTCCATCAACAAAATCGCTCGATCGTAGGCCGCGCAACGGGGGCCGGGGGTAATCGAGCCGCCCGCTGGGACGGCGAAGGTGACCAATCCCACCCGCATTTCCGCGCGCCGAAAGTCGTGGATGTGTCAACATTCGTGGCTACCATCGAAGGATGAGTACGACGACGCGCTGGCTCGACGCCGAGGAGCAGCAGGCGTGGCGGGCCTGGGTGGACCTCAACTCCCAGCTCAGTGCGCGGCTCAACCGTGAGCTGCAGGCCGCCAGCGGCCTCTCCATCGCCGACTACGAGATCCTCGTGGCGCTGACCGACCAGCGCAGCGACGACGGCGTCGACGACTGCTCGCTCCGGATGTTCGAGCTCGGCGAACGCCTCCAGTGGGAGAAGAGCCGGGTCTCCAAGCAGATCACCCGGATGGAGGCCCGCGGCCTCGTCGTACGACGACACTGCGCCGACGACCGTCGAGGAGCCTTCGTGGACCTGACCGAGGAGGGCATGGCGGCGATCGCCGGGGCCGCCCCCGGTCACGTGGAACTGGTGCGGGAGCTGTTCTTCGACGGCATGGACCGCGAGCAGGTGGCAGCGCTCACCAGGTACGCCACCACGGTGCTCGACCGCCTCGCCACCCCCTGAACGATCAGCGCAGCATGTCCTCGACGGCGAGCGAGGCGAAGGCCATCGCCGCGCCGAGCGGCGCGCCCGGGCCGGGGTAGGCCGAGCCGAAGACCGAGGCCGTCGAGTTGCTGGCGGCGTACAGGCCGGGAATCGGTGCGCCCTCGGTGTCGAGCACGCGTGCCGAGGCGTCGGTGACGAGGCCGCCCTTGGTGCCGAGGTCGGAGAGCACGAACTTCGCGGCGAAGTACGGCGCCTGGTCGAGCGGGACGAGCGCCTTGTTGGGGCTGCCGGCGCTCGCGAAGAAGGTGTCGTACTCGTCCTGGCCACGACCGAAGTCCTCGTCGACGCCGGTCGTGGTGAAGCCGTTGAAGCGCTCGACGGTCTGTGTGAGGACGGTGGGGTCGAGGCCTGCGGCGATGGCGAGCTCCTCGATCGAGTCGGCCTGCACCCAGGTGCCGGCGGCGAGGTGCTCGGCACGGTCGCCCTCCGGGATCGCGATCGCGGGCAGGGCGCCACCCTCGCGGGAGTCGAAGACGAACCACGACGGGGTGCGGTCGTCGGAGCCGGCCATGACCCTGCCGAACTGGTCGTAGGGCAGGCACTCGTTGCCGTACCGCTGCGCGGACTGGTCGACCATCAGGCCGCCGCGGAAGCCGAGCGTGAATGCGCCGCTGCCGTCGGGCTGCAACAGGCCGGGGCAGAACCAGCCCTCGCCCGACCAGTCGGTGGCGCCGCCGATGGCTGCGGCGGCGTCGATGACCTCGCCCGTGTTGGTGCCCTGCGGCGCCATCGTCCACTCCGCGCGACCGGGTGTGCCGTGCGCGGCGCGTCGTTCGGCGCTGCCCTCGAAGCCGCCCGCGGCGATCAGGACGCCGCGCCGTGCGGTGAACTCCACCGGGCCGTCCGGGCCCTCGGTGACGACCGTGGTCGCGCGACCGGTGTCGTCGCGCCGGAAGCCGATGACGTGGTGGCCGGTCGCGATGGTGCCTCCGTCGCGCAGCACGATCGCCGCGAGGCGGCCGATCAGCGCCTGGCCGCCGGAGAGCGTGGAGCGGCCGCTGCCGCCGACCCGGTCGCGTTCGACCGGCGGGCGCAGCAGCTCGCCGACGGCGGGATCGAGGTCGGCCCGCTTGATGGTGGTGGGCTGGATGGAGCGGCCCATCGGGACCCGGCCGGGAGCGTCGTAGTACTCCGAGAACGGGATCCACTCGAAGTCCATCAGGTCGTCGGCCTCGAGCTCGGCGACCAGCTTCGGCGCCTGGGTGAGCAGCGCCTCGACCCGCTCCTGGTCCGCCTCCTTGAGGACCGCGGCGAGGTAGGTGCGCGCGCCCTCGGTCGAGTCGGGGAGGCCGGCCCGCTGCTGCACGTCGGTTCCGGGCAGCCAGCAGGCGCCGCCCGAGTACGCCGACGTCCCGCCGATGAGCGGTGTCCGCTCCAGCACCAGGGTGCTCAGTCCGGCCTTGGCTGCGAGCGCGGCACCCGTCAGGGCACCGCCGCCCGAACCGACCACCACGACGTCGTACTCCTGCTGCAGGCTCATGGCGAAACGATAACGTGTTCTAGGTCGCCACGGGGCCCCTCGGCCGGGCGTGACGAGCCGGGCTCAGCCCTGTCGGCCCTTGAACCGCGGGTTCTGCTTGTTGATCACGTAGGTCCGGCCGCGGCGGCGTACCACCTGCGCGCCGGGCTTGGCCTTGAGCGAGCGGAGCGAGTTGCGGACCTTCATCGGGTCCCCCTTCTGGTGGGTCGGCCGGTGCGCGGGTCGACGAGGCCGTCCATGACGGCGCCCACGAGGCGGCGCGGGACGCGGTGCAGGACGCCCTCGATCGTGACCGGCACGAGGTCGGGAGCGGTCGCCTTCCATTGCGAACGCCGGTGCCGGGTGTTGCTCCGCGAGGTACGACGCTTCGGGACTGCCATCACGCCACCTCGCGGATCGGGCCGAGCCACGGCTCGAAGCCGTCCTCGCTCACGGACCACGTGCCGCTCTCGCCCGGCCGCACCAACAGGTCGTCGAAGGACGCGCGCAAGGATGCGGGAGCCGCGCCCACGCCGGTGATCACGAGCCGCGTGAAGGGGTGCCGCAGCGCCCAGCCGGCGTGGTCGCCGATGCTGACCTGGCCGCCGGCGCCGTCCCACGTGAGGGCCCTGCCGGGCCGGGTCGGCAGCCAGAAGCAACCGCGGGAGCGGTGCGCACCGGCGCCGAGCAGCTCGAGCGACTCCAGGAGCCGTTCGGGGTGGAAGGCCTGCAGCGACTGGAGGTCGAGCCGCCAGACGCCCTCGGCGCGGAGGTCGGGCAGGGCGTCGGTGCGGGTGGGAGATGTCCATGCATCGGTGCGCGTGTGCTGGTGGAGCCGCCCGGTGAGGGTGGCGCCGTCGAGTCCGTGACCCCCTTCGATGACGGCGGCGTCGGGTCGCGCGAGTGCGGTGACCAGCCCCCGGGCCACCGGGTCCAGGGGCTCCCCGGCGTCGTCGAAGGTGACCACGTCGGCGTACTCCACCATGGCGGCGAGCACCTCTCCGACGCCTCGACGGTCGTCGTGCGAGCAGTGCTGACCGCGATCGGCGAGCAGGTCGTCGCCCAGCAGGTCCCGCACCGGGTCCTGTGATCCCACGGCCGTGACGACCGCGGAGATCCGCAGGAAGCGCGCCAGCCGGGTGTCCCAGGTCAGCACCGAGCACAGGTGCGCCGCCTCGGCGCCGACGGGGAGATGGGCCACGATGCTCTGCCAGCGGCCGTCGCGCGCCAGCCGCTCGAGCGTCGGCACGATGTCCTCGCGGATCGCGCAGCTGACGCAGGCGTGCTCGAGCAGCGTCTCGTGGGTCTCGACGACGCCGGACAGGTCGCTGACGGTGCGGGTCAGCAGGCCGCGCTCGACGTCGATGGCGTGGCGTACGGCGACCGCACCGGGCAGGTCGAACTGCAGTCCCACCATGGTCGACGCCATGGCGTCGGGGTCGACGCCGGCGATCAGGACGACGGGCACCCTCATGACCGCTGCGCTCCGCGGTTGGTGCGGTCGGTGCGGCCGTAGCGGCGCTCGAAGGCCTCGACCCTGCCCTCGGTGTCGAGCACCCGCCCCTGGCCGGTCCAGAACGGGTGGCTGTGGACGCTCACGTCGACGTCGACCAGCGGGTGGCTGCGTCCGTCCAGCTCGATGACCTCGCCGTCGGTCCGGCCGGCCAGCGTGGACCGGGTCAGGACGACGTCACCGGTCGCGCGGTCGCGGAAGGCCACCGGTCCGTAGTCCGGGTGGATGCCCTGCTTCATGTCTTGCCTCCATGGTTAGAATGAGAATCGTTCTCAATCATGCCACATCCCACGAAGGAGGAACAGCGATGTCCCAGGTGTGCCAGGTGACCGGCGCCCGACCGGCGTTCGGCAACAACGTCTCCCACTCGCACCGCCGTACCCGCCGGCGCTTCGACGTCAACATCCAGCGCAAGCGCTACTGGGTGCCCTCGCTCGGGCACCACCTGACGCTGCGGGTCAGCGCCCGCGGCATCAAGACGATCGACCAGCGCGGGATCGAGACGGTCGTCGCAGGCCTGCGGGCCCGAGGGGAGCTCTGAGATGGCCAAGAAGGGATCTGACGTGCGACCGATCGTGAAGCTCCGCTCCACCGCGGGCACGGGCTACACCTACGTGACCCGCAAGAACCGCCGCAACGACCCGGATCGGATGACGATCCGCAAGTACGACCCCGTCGTACGACGCCACGTCGACTTCCGTGAGGAGCGCTGATGGCCAAGCAGAGCAAGATCGTCGCCGACCAGCGGCGACGGGCCGTCGTCGAGAAGTACGCCGCCCGCCGGGCCGGGCTCAAGGAGCAGGTACGGCGGGCCGCGCCCGGGTCGCGCGAGCTCGAGGAGGCGGTGCGCGCCCTGGCCCGGCTGCCGCGCGACGCCTCGCCGGTGCGCCTGCGCAACCGCGACCAGGTGGACGGTCGTCCGCGTGGACACCTGCGCAAGGCCGGCCTGTCCAGGATCCGGTTCCGTGAGATGGCGCACCGCGGCGAGCTGCCCGGCGTCACGAAGTCGAGCTGGTGAACCGTTCCGGCTAACGTCGTGCGAACTGGTCGCTCCGGCGACCAGTTCGCATGACGTCTCGAGCAGGAGGAGCGCCCGTGGGTGCCGGACACAGCCATCGCGCGACCAGCGACAGCGACGCCGACCACGTCCGCGTCGGTACGACGGCACGCACCGTGCTGCTGGCCGGGCTCGGGATCGCCCTGCTCGCCACGATCATCGCCCTGGTCGCGTGGTGGCCGCCGGGTGACACGTCCGAGCGGGCCGCGGAGAACGGCGGGGAAGCGGCCGAGTTCGCCGCGCCGGGGGTGACCTTCCCCTCCGCAGAGGTGGTTTCGATCGCGGAGCGCTGCCCCGGGCAGGGGTTCCCCGATGGCTCCGGGTGCAGCACGCTCGAGGTGGAGGTCGACGGTGAGGACCAGCCGGTCCGGATCGACGTGCAGCCGAGCGTCCTCGAGTCGGGCATCAGCGTGGGCGACCACGTCGAGCTGATGCGCACGCCGACCCCGGAGGCCGAGAACGGCGAGGAGGCGTCGTACTCCTACTTCGCCACCGAACGCAACGGCACCCTGATCTGGCTCACGCTGTTCTTCGTGGTCGTGGTCGTCACGATCGCCCGCTGGCGCGGGGTCTTCGCGATCCTCGGGCTCGCGTTCGGCGGGCTCGTCGTGTGGTGGTGGATGCTGCCCGCGCTGCTCGACGGCTCACCCGGCGTCGGTGTCGCCCTGACCAGTGCCGCGGCGATCATGTTCGTCGTCCTCTACACGACCCACGGCTTCTCGCTGCGCACGAGCACGGCGCTCGCCGGGACCCTCGTCGGCATCGTGCTGACCGCTGGTATCGGCGTGATCGCCATCGGCGACGCCCACCTGACCGGCATCAGTGACGAGAGCGGTGCCATCCTCGCCACCTTCGGCGCCCTCGACTTCCAGGCCCTGCTGGGCTGTGCCCTGGTGATTGCCGGCCTCGGTGTCCTCAACGACGTGACGATCACGCAGGCCTCGGCCGTGTGGGAGCTGCGTTCCGTCTCGCCCCACGCGTCGCGGGCCGAGGTCTTCGCCAGTGCCATGCGGATCGGCCGGGACCACATCGCCTCCACGATCTACACGATCGTGTTCGCGTACGTCGGCACGGCGCTGATCCTGCTGATGCTGCTGCGGGTCTACGACCGACCGCTGATCGACCTGCTCTCGACCGAACAGCTCGCCGAGGAGGTCATCCGGACCCTGGTCACCTCGGTCGGCCTCGTGCTCGCCGTACCGATCACGACCGGCCTGGCCGCGCTCGTTGCCGCACCTGCGGCCGACTGATCAGACGCTGGGATCGGTCCAGGCGAGCTGGACCGTCTCGGTGCCGCGGTCGCGGGTGATCAGGCGGCCACGACCGGGCTGGGCCGGACCGGGTCGCACGTTGCCGAGGAGCACGCCCTCGTCGCGGTTGCCCGCGAGCAGGATGCCGGGCATCGCGAGGTCGCGCAGGGACTGGATCACCGGTTCGTAGAGCGCTCGGGACGCGCCACCGGAGCGGCGGGCGATGGCCACGTGCAGGCCGACGTCGCGCGCCTGGGCCAGCAGCGGCTGGAGCAGGGCGACCGGTGAGCTCTGCTGGGTCGCGACCAGGTCGTAGTCGTCGACCACCACGAACACCTCGGCGCCCGACCACCACGAGCGGTTGCGCAGCTGCTCGGGAGTGACGTCCGGCCCGGGGATCCGGTTCTGGAGGTACGTCGCCAGGTCGTTCAGTGCCGGTTGCGCCTGGGTCGCCGAGGTCAGGTAGTTCAGCAGGTAGTCCTCGGGGACCTCGCCGAGCAGCGATCGCCGGTAGTCCACGACGACGATCTGCGCCTCGGCAGGCGTGCGCGTGCGCATGATCTCCTGGCAGTACGTCCGGAGCAGGTTGGACTTGCCGGACTTGCCGTCGCCGAAGAGCAACAGGTGCGGCTCGGCGTCGACGTCGAGTCCGACCGGGGCCAGCTCCTTCTCGTTGATGGCGAGCAACAGCTGCCGGGCGGGCGGCGTCGTGGTGAGCGCCCTGACCTCGTCGAGGCTGATCCGGTCGGGCAGCAGCCGGAGCTTGGGTCCCGTCGGTCCGCGCCAGTTCTTGGCGACCGCGGAGATCAACGCGTCGACCCCGTCGCCCAAGGTGCTGGCCGACGGGTCGCCGTCGATCCGCGGCAGCGCGGACAGGAAGTGCAGCTTGCCGGGCACCAGGCCGCGACCTGGTCGGCTGAGCGGCACGAGGGCGGCCACCTTGCGGTCGATCTCGGAGTCGATGGGATCACCGAGGCGCAGCTCGAGGCGGGTGCCGAGGACGTCGCGCATGGCTGCGCGGAAGTCCGGCCAGCGGGTCGAGGACGTCACGACGTGCAGGCCGAAGGTGAGGCCGCGCCCGGCCAGCTGCTGGATCTCCAGCTCGAGGTCGTCGAACTCCGAGCGCAACGTGCCCCACCCGTCGATGACCAGGAAGACGTCGCCGTACCCGTCGTCGGCACGACCCGTCGCCCGCCGGCTGCGGTAGGTCTCGATCGAGTCGATGCCCTGGCTGCGGAAGTACTTCTCACGGCGGTCCACGATGCCCTTGACCTCGGCGAGGATCCGGCGCACCACCTCGGGTTCCGAGCGGCTGCCGACGCCGGCCACGTGGGGCAGTGCGGCGAGGGGCGAGAACGTGCCGCCGCCGAAGTCCAGGACGTAGAACTGCGACTCGAGCGGCGTCGTGGTCAGCGCGAGGCTGGTCACGATCGTCCGCAGCAGCGTGCTCTTGCCGCTGCGCGGCCCACCGACGACGGCCACGTGTCCGGCCGCTCCGCTGAGGCTGACGGTCAGGGTGTCGCGACGCTGTTCGCGCGGCCGGTCGACGGTGCCGAGCGGGATGGTCAGGTTGCCGGCGTTGCGCCAGCGCATCGACACCAGGCCGAGCTCCGGGTGCGGAGCGAGGTCGGCCATCAGCTGGTCGAGGGTGTCCGGCTCGTCGAGCGGGGGGAGCCAGACCTGATGGGCCGCCGGTCCGCGTCCCTCCATCCGCTGCACGGCGACGTCGAGCAGCGTGATGCTGCTGTCGGTCCGGTCGGCGGTCGGTACGACGTCCGCCTCGTTGTCGGTCTCGGGCAGGTCGAACGCCTGCACCTCGGAGATCGTGAACGGCAGGATGCCGCGCACCTTGCCACCGCTGTCGCGGGTGACCCGGCGCCGTCCTGCTTCCGGCGGACCGGAGACGTACGCCGACTTGAAGCGCGTCAGCGCGGTCGGGTCGGGCTTCAGGTAACCGAGGCCGGGCACCGCCGGGAGCTCGTAGGCGTCCGGCACGCCGAGGACCGCGCGCGACTCCTGGGCGCTGAAGGTGCGCAGGCCGATCCGGTAGGACAGGTGCGACTCCAGGCCGCGCAGCCGGCCTTCCTCGAGGCGCTGCGACGCGAGCAGCAGGTGCAGGCCGAGCGAGCGGCCGAGGCGGCCGATGGCGACGAAGAGGTCGATGAACTCCGGCTTGGCCGACAGCATCTCGGAGAACTCGTCGACCACGACGAACAGAGACGGCAGCGGCGGCAGTCCGGCACCGGAGGGATCGCCGGACAGCCGGGCCTTCTCGTAGTCGCGGATCGAGGCGAAGTTGCCGGCCTCGCGCAGCAGTTCCTGGCGCCGCACCATCTCGCCGGACAGCGCGTCCTGCATGCGGTCGACGAGGGTCAGTTCCTGCGAGAGGTTCGTGATCACGGCCGAGACGTGCGGCATCTCGGACATGCCCGCGAACGTGGCACCACCCTTGAAGTCGACCAGCACCATGTTGAGCTGCTCGGGGGAGTGGGTCATCGCCAGGCCGAGCACGAGCGTGCGCAGGAACTCCGACTTGCCCGAACCGGTCGCACCGATCACCAGGCCGTGCGGGCCCATTCCCTGCTGGGCGGACTCCTTGATGTCGAGGTGCACGGGGGCCGCGCCGTCGCCGACACCGATCGGCACTCGCAACCGGTCGCGCGCCGGTCGCGAGCGCCAGGCGGCGTCCGGGTCGAAGTTGCGGACGTCGCCCAGGCCGAGCAGGTCCATGAAGTCGGTCGGCGCCGAGATGTCGACCGCGTCGTCGCCGACCGAGGAGCCGGCGCTCGGGGTGAACAGCGGCGTCAGGCGTCGGGCCAGCGCCTCGGCGGTCGCCAGGCTGCACTGGTCGCCCTTGGCGCGCACCGGTTCCGTCCGGAGGCGTACGGCGACCAGGGGCACCGTCGTCGTACCCGCATCCGGCGTGAGCCGGCCACCGGCGGTGCGCGGGCGGGCCGGCGTCTCCTCGATCTCCAGGCGCAACGCGGTCGCGCTGTCGAGCTCGCCCCACCGGGCCGGCAGGTCGAGGACGGTGACGCCGTGCAGGCCGTCGGCGGGGATGACGTGGTTGCCGGGCGGCAGCTCGGCGCCATCGGTGATCAGCAGGATGTGCGGCGTCGCGGGCCGCTCGTCCGCACCGAACCGGGGTCGCTCGGTGAGGTCCGGCGGGAGCATCGCGGTCAGGTCGGTCAGCGACGTGGTGACCATCCGCGCCGGACCGACGGCGTCGGTCTGGTGCTGGCTGTGGGCGTGGGGGAGCCACTTGACCCAGTCCCAGTTGGCCAGCGTCGCCTCGGTCGCGAGGACGGCGACCTGCAGGTTCTCCGGTGACTGGAAGGTGGTCGCCGAGCAGAGCAGCGTCCGCGCGAGCGAACGTGCCTCCTCCTCGGCGCCGCAGATCTCGATCCGGTCGAACGCGCGCAGGTCGATCGACGCGGGCAGGTCGGGCTGCAGCCGGTGGACCACGAGCAGGCGGTGCAGCGCGGATGCCGACGCCGGGTCGACGTCGTCGATCGGTGCGCCCTCCGGGGGCACGAGCTCGAGCGCCAGGGGTTGCGCGCAGATGCCGTAGCGCACCTGCAGGAACGCGGGGTCGGCCGAGGACCGCTCCCACACCCGGGACCGGTCCTCGGCGAGCGCCGGCAGGGCGGAGGGGTCGGGGTGGATCCAGGTCAGCGCCCGGCGCTGCTGGTCCGCCGCGTCGCGGGCGACGCCACGCACGGTGGCGAGGTAGCGGAGGTACTCGGTGCGCGAGCCCGTCACCTGCTGCTGGCGCTGCTTACGCTGCCGGTCGATCTGCACGATGATGAAGCCGAGGGTCGCGAACAGGAACATGCCGCCGGCGATGTAGCGCAGCGCGGGGTTCTGTCCGCTTCCCGTGCCGAGGCCGGCGACCAGGACGATCGACCCGAGGCTGCCCAGCATCGGGATCGCGTTCATCGCGACTCCGGCGGCGCCCTCACTCGGCTGGATCTGCGGCGGCGGCTGGATCTGCAGCTGTCCGCTGGGCAGCTCGGGGCGCTCGCTGCGTCCCGCTCGCTGCGTCAGGCTGCCAGGCGCAGCCGTGCGCACCCTCCGGCCCTGGGCCGTACCCGGTGTCACGGTCATTCGGTGCTCCCCTGTCGTCGACGCCCGATCATGCGACGGCCCTGATGATAGGTGGCGGCGTCAGTGGGTAGAGAGAGGTCTGTGGAAGCACGAAACGTACGACTACCCTGCGGACGGGGCCGTGAACCGCGGTGACGACGATGGAATTCTCGGGAGGCGCGATGTCGGGTACGCCGTCCCGGCCACCTGCGGCCGGAACAGTGACCGCCGTGACGGTCCACGGACCCCTCGGTGTCCTCGACCTCACGGTGCCGACGGACGCGACGCTCGCCGACGTGGCCGTGGCGTACGCCGCCGAGACCGGACTGCCGGTGCCGTTGCCGTTGGTGAGCCGCACCGGCGAACCGCTCCAGATGGCGACCGAGGTCGGTGCCGCGGGGCTGGTCGCCGGATCGGTGCTGGTCGCGGTCGATCCGTCGTCCCGCCCGGCGCCGCCGCGACGTGCCGGATCGGGTGAGTCCCGGTCGAACGGCCTGGTCCCGGGGCCGGCGTCGAGCACCTGGCTGACGGTCGCCGTCGCGGTGGCGGTCGCTGCCGCGTGGTCCGCCACCCGGCTCGACCCCGACGACCGGTGGCCGGCGATCGCCGTACTCCTGCTGGCTGCGTTCGTCGGTTGCCTCCCGTTGGGTGCACTGGCCACGCAGAGGGTGCTGGCCGCGCCGGCCTTCGCCGCCGCGGCTGCCTTCGCCGCCGCGTGGGATCCCCTCGACGAACGGCTCCCGACGGTCTTCGGCGCCGCCGCCCTGGCCGCCGCCGTGACGGCCGGGGTCGGTCGAGCGCTCGCGGATCCGGACAGCAGCGCCGAGGTCGGGTTGCGGATCCAGATGGTGGTGGGCGCCGCGTGGTTCGCGCTGGCCGGTGTCGGAGCGTTGACCAACGTGGCCCCGCAGGTCGTCTGGGCGGTGCTGTTCCTGCTGGCCGTGCTCGGCGCCCGTTTCGTCCCCGAGGTGGCCATCGACGTACCCGACCAGTACCTGCTCGACCTCGAGCGCCTCGCCGTGACCGCGTGGTCCGCACGCGAGCGGCCGACGGGACGCCGCGGCCGGATCGTGGTGCCCGAGCAGGCCGTCAGTGTGGTCGCTGCCCGCGGCGCACGGACGGTCAGTGCCGCTGCTGTCGCGATCCTCGTCGTCGTCGTGGTGTCGGCCCCGATGGTGCTCTGGACGGCCGACCTGCCGCTGGACCGGATCGGTGCGCGGTGCCTGGTCGGCTTCGGTGGGGGCACCCTGCTGCTCGCGGCACGCAGCTATCGCCATGTCCTGGCGCGCAGGTTGCTGCGACTTTCCGGTGTCATCTCGGTCAGTCTGGTCGCGCTCGTCGTGCTCGGAGTGATGGGTCCGGGCAAGCCGTCGGACGGTTCCAGCCTGCCCGGATTCCTCGCGATGGCGGCCATCGCCCTGGCCGCAATCCTTGTCCTGGTGGGGGTTCTGGTCGGTCGGGGCTGGCGTTCGGCCTGGTGGTCACGACGTGCCGAGGTCGCCGAAGCCGTGTGCGGTTCGTTCGCTTTCGGAGCCCTCGTGGTGGCCGTCGGCTTCTTCCGTCATCTGTGGGAAGTCACCGGTTGATGTTTAGCCCTGTCCGTGGCAGGGGTACCACCCATCGCGTCGGCTCTTTGAAAGCACTCGGGAGCCAGTTCAAAGAGGTAAACCGCAACCAGTGGCCAGTCACATGATCCGGCCGCAACCAGAGACCAAGGGAGAACAGACATGACTGTCGAGTTCGGACAGGCAGAAGGCGCACTCAAGCGGATCGCCGATCGAGTCATCCAGGCCAAGGATGAGTTCGGCAAGCACTCCAACACCCTGGACGGCCAGATCAGCGCGTTGAAGGGCAAGTGGGAGGGCGACGGCGGTCGTGCGTTCATGGTCCTTCACCAGGCATGGACCGAGAAGCACAAGGTCGTCACGACCGCGCTGGACAAGTTCCACGCGTCGCTGACCGAGACCGAGAAGGACAACGTCGCCGTCGACCAGCAGGCCGGCAGTGGCATGAACAACCTCATCAACAAGCTCGGCAACCTCTGAGCCGGACGAGAACCCAAGGAGATTTGATATGAGCCTCGACGGCCTTCGCGTCAACCACGGCGAGCTCGACACCGCCGCCCAGAACATGTACACGACCGTTCAGCGCATGGACGAGTCCCTCAACAACCTCGAGAAGGACATCGCCAACGATGTCGCCACGTGGTCCGGCAACCAGCAGGAGGCCTACCGCACCGCGAAGGCTGCCTGGGACTGGGCGATGCAGGAGATGCGTGACCTGCTCGACGAGAGCCACAAGACGGTCTACCAGTCGAACGCCGAGTACATGGCTGCCGACAAGCGCGGCGCCGGTCGTTTCGAGTTCTGACCAGCCACACCTCAGCGAGGGGCCGACGCACACGCGTCGGTCCCTTTCGCTGATGTCAGGATGGGACCACGGTCTCGGGAAGGGTTGAGCAGATGACACAGGCAGGTCGGGTTTCGGGGGCAGTGGCCTCCGGGCTGGTCCGGGTGACGGTCACTTCGGGCACACGGCGTGTGGATCTCGTGCTCCCCGGAGCGATTCCGGTCGCGGAGCTGCTCCCGGAGCTGGCCCGCAGTGTCGGGCTGCTCGATCCCGCGACGGTCCACGGTGGCTACCGCGTCGGCACGGCCGACGGTCGTCGCCTCGCCCCCGACACCGGACTGATCCTGCAGGGCATCGAGGACGGCGGCCTGCTCACCGTCTCCGCCGGTGTCGACGACCCGCCCCCGCGGGTCTACGACGACGTGGTCGAGGCGATGACCGATGTCGTCGAGCACGATCTCCAGCCCTGGCGGCCCGCCTCCGGGCGTCGTACGGCGCTGGCGGCGGCGGGCCTCTTCCTCTTCCTCGGCCTGGTGGCGCTGCTCATCCAGCGCGGCTCGGACCTCGCGGGTGCCGCGACCGCCCTGGTCGCCCTCGCCCTGTGTGCCGGCGGGATCGTGCTGTCCCGCGCCCAGCACGAGCCGGAGGCCGCGGTCGGTGTCTCGTGGCTCGGTGCTGCCTATGCGGCTGCCGCGGGCGTGATGTTCGCGCCGATGGGCGCCGACCTGTTCGCCGAACCGCTGGCCTTCGCCGGGGCGGGTGCGCTGGTGGCCGGACTGGTCTGCGTCATCGGACTGGGCGCCGGGCGGACCCTGGTGTTCCCGCCGATCGTCATCGGGGTGCTCGCGCTGGTCGTCGGCCTGTACCTCCGCTCGGCCGACGGTGACGGCTTCGAGCCCGCACCCCTGCTCACGACGGTGCTGGCCCTCGTGGTGCTGGCCGGCAGCGTCTTCCCGTGGCTCGCCCTCGGCGCGACCTCCACCCGGGTCGACCAGCTCTTCGCCCCCTCCGACATCACCGCCGACCCCGAGGACATCGAGCACGCCCGGGTCGCGGCGGACGCCCGGATCGCCCACGAGATCCTGCTCGCCATCTCCGGCACGGTCGGCGTGCTGCTCGTCCTGGTCGCCCCGTTGGCGGTCAGCCTCGGCGTGAGCGGCACGCTGCTCGCCGTCGACGCCTGCCTCATCGTGATGCTGCGGACGCGGCAGTACCGCACCGGCAGCGAGGTGCTGCTCGGGCTCGGGACCGGCATCGCCGGTCTCGCCGTGACCGCCCTCGCAGTGCTCTCGATGCATGACGACTGGCGACCCACGCTGTCGGTCCTGCTGGCGGTGCTGGGTGCGGTCCTGCTGACGGCGACCCTGTCGCCCTCGGTTCCGTCCGTACGACGGGGCCGGCTCGGCGACGTCCTCGAGTCGGTCGCCCTGCTGACCCTGCTGCCCCTGCTGGTCGTGGCCGTCGGGCTCTTCACCCAGGTCCGCCAGGCGATCTGATGGCCACCAAGAAGGACCTTGTCGAGGCGTACTCCTTCAGCCGTCGGCGGCTCGTCACCGCGTTCGTGTCGGGGGCGCCCGGCGGGCGTGAGGTCGAGCCGGCGCGACCGGGCCGGATGATCGTCGGCGGCGTCGCGCTCGCCGTACTGCTCATCGCGGGCGCGGCCGTGGCGGGCGCGCTCACCGACCGTCCGCCGGCCAACTGGGACACCCCCGGACTGGTGACCGACGACCACGGTGCGCTCTACGTCATCCTCGAGGAGGACGCCGTGCCCGGTCAGCCGCGGCTGCGGCAGATCATCAACGTCACCTCCGCCCAGCTCATCCTGGGTGCCGAGGTGAAGACCAAGAGTGTGCCGGAGGACGAGCTCGACAAGCAGGACAAGGGTTCGCCGATCGGGATCCTCGATGCGCCCGCCACGGTGCCTGCCGCAGGTCAGCTGATCAACAGCGGCTGGACCTCCTGCACGGCCAGTGATCGCGGCATCAAGACCGAGGTGACGGACCGCCCCGGCGTCTCGTTGACGCCGGGCGACGGATTCGTGGTGAAGGGCGCCGGCAGCGGCAGGCCCTACCTCATCGCGGAGGCCGGTTCGGGTCCGTTGCGTCGCGCCTACAGCTATGCGCTGCCGGCCGACAACGACGGCCTCTACATCGCGGTCGGCGTCTCGCCCACCGACGTGATCACCGTGCCCGACGAGTGGCTCTCCCTGTTCCCGGTCGGCGGGCCCCTGGACGCGACGGGCCTCGGCATCGCCGGCCTGGGGAACCCCGTGGACCTCCCGGGCTACACCAAGGGTGCACGCGTCGGTGACTACTACTTCGACTCCGGCCGGACCCTCGCGGCGACCAGGACCGGCTTCGTCATCCTGTCCGACTTCGCCGCGGCCGTGCTGCGCAACACGACCCTCCCGGGTGCCGGCCGGAAGCCGATCGAGCTCAAGCGCTCGGCAGGTGCCGACTTCGACATCGACGAGAGTGCCGATCCGTACGGCGCCGCTGCCTGGCCCGAAGCCATGCTGGGTGGCTCGGCCGGTGCCGACGACCAGATCTGCGCCCAGCTCGTCACCGAGGAGGGCGAGCCGCCCCGCGCACTGCTCGCGACCGTGCCGTCGGGCTCGGCCATGCTCGAGGGCGTGGCCAAGGGGGAGCGCGAGGTCAACGTGATGTCCGGCCGCGGCGCCCTGGTCCGCTCGGCGGAGTGGACGACCTCCCGCGGCGGGACCATCTTCCTCATCGACGACCGCGGGCGGACCAACTCGGTCGCCGGCGGCCTCGAGGTGGAGCGCCTCGGCTACAAGAACGTGCCCGCGGTCGTCGTCCCGGACTCGTGGAACAAGCTGTTCCAGCCCGGCGCCGACCTGTCGGTCCTCGCCGCCCTGTGCCCGCCGACGACGAACTCGCCGTCGAAGGCCGACGAGGACAAGAACACGTGTTCGTGACCGTACGACGACCGCTGATCGCTTCGCTGGCGGCGATCTCGTGCGTGCCGATCCTGCTGGTTCCCGGGGCCTCGGTGGCGCAACGGGCCGCCGCCGCGGAGGGTCCGGAGTGTGGCTCCGTGTCGCCCGACGACGACGTGGAGCGTCCCGTCACCGGCGAGAACACCGCGATGGAGGCCCTCCAGGTCCCGCAGGCCTGGTCCCAGGCGCGCCGGGCAGGGAAGCGCCCCGGTGAGGGGGTGACCGTCGTCGTCGTGGACAGCGGCATCTCGGGCCTGGACGAGCGCGGCCCGTCGCCGGTGAAGAGCCCCCACGGGCTGGTCGTGGGCGGGATCATCGCCGGGCCGAACCAGCCGAAGCCGGCGGTGCCCGTCGGCATCGCCCCCGGCGCCCGCCTGGTCGACGAGCCGTTCTACAACGTGCCGCGCGGTGAGGACCAGGACGGGCTCCTGGTCCCGATGTCGGACGCCCTCGAACGGCACCTCAGGGATGTCACCGCCCGGCGGCGCAGCGGGGCCCTCAAGGGCCCGACCATCGTGGTGATCCCGATGGAGGTGCTGCACACCGACTCCCTGGAGAAGGCCGTGGCCGCGCTGGTCGCGTCCGGCGTCCTCGTGATCGCCGCCGCGGGCGACCGGCCGGCCAACGACGACTCCTTCCTCGACTCCTACGCCAACGACAAGGCCTCGCCGGGTGAGGACGCGATCGCGGACGTCTGGCCGGCCGGCGGCGACGGTGTCGTCTCCGTGGGTGTGTCGACGCCGACTGATGGTGTGCTCCGCAACTCGGGCATCGACCTCGCCGCACCCGGTACCGGCTCCGTCTCCAAGGGGCTCAACGGCGCGTGGTGCGTGGTCACCACGGTGTCCACCCACTGGGCGGCTGCCCAGGTCGCGGGCGTCGCGGCCGTCGTCTGGTCGGTCCACCGTGGCGACACGGCGCGGCAGCTCGAGGCACGCCTCGAGGGCACGGCCAGCGGCAACAGCGACGGCGCGAGCCCGTTGACCGGGTACGGCGTCGTACAACCGGTGGAGGCGATCCTCCGCGACGTCAACGGGATGGGCGCCGAAGGCCACGAGGCGGACGTCGTACCGCGGGCCAAGGTGCCCCGGGAGCGCGCCGACCTGCTGGCCGACGCCCGTGACAACGCGGTCTGGTGGGGGCTCGGTGGCGGTGGTGCGCTGGTGATCCTGCTGGTGCTGCGCCCGGTGCTCGCCCGCCGTCGTACGGGTGGCGGCTCAGAACTCCGTCGGTGAGGCCGCGCGGTCCTCGGCGAGGGTGAGTTCGGGCAGCTCGCCCGTCCAGCGCAGGACCAGGGCCGGGCGCAGCTCGCGCACCTGGTTCAGCAGGGCGGTGAGGAACAGGAACCCGCCCAGGATCTCGAGGCTCTCCTCGAGCGTCATCACGGCGAGGTACGTCAGCGACTGGCGACCCTCGTCGACGACGCTGCCACCGACCATCTCGAAGCCGACGGCTCCCGCGAGGTAGACGACCACCGCGACGATGAGCTGCGGCCGGATCGCGTCGGACAGGTTGCGCACCACCGGTGCGAAGTAGAACGCCGCGCCGCCGACGATGAGCAGGGCGGGGATCAGCCAGGCGAAGTAGAGGACCCCGAAGTCCAGGCCGAGGCCGTTGCGGAGCGGGCGGCTGGCCATGTCGTGGAGCTGGGCGGTCTCGTCGATCGCCATCACGAGCAGGAACGCCGACAGGATCGCCCAGCGGCCCGCGATGGCCTCCTGCCGGAGACGGCGCACCTGGGCCACCAGCAGGCACAGTGCGGCCGAGCAGATCAGCAGGAACGAGGAGAACCACGCGGCGAGGTTGCCCTCGGCGTTCAGGTCGAACTGCCGGATCAGTCCGTACTTGGTCTCGTAGACGTCGAACCCCTCGCGGGCGATCAGCCCGGCGACGTGTCCGAGGATGAGCACGACAGCGCACCAGGCCAGGATTCGTGCGGGACGCAACATGTTCACTCACCAACGTTAGGGCTTCGCGTCCCGGATTCCGCGCAAGCAATGACGAACGGCGCCGACTGGGCGTCGGCGCCGTCCTGTGGCGGAGGTACGGGGATTCGAACCCCGGAGGGCGTTAACCCAACTCGCTTTCCAAGCGAGCGCCATAGGCCACTAGGCGATACCTCCGCGGAGGAGGCTACCCGCCGCCCGGCGGCGGCATGAAATCGTCCACGCCTCAGCGCCTCGACATCGATGCGGGGGTGCAGCACACTGATGCGCGGAGCGTCGTCCTGGGGAGGGTCTCGCAATGGGGAATCGGCAGCGCTGTGCGCTGGGAGTGTTCGTGGTCGTGCTGGCAGGCCTGCTGGCCCTGCCCGCGGGAGCACCGGCAGGTGCGTCGGCGTCCGCCGGCTCCACTGGATCGGCCGGATCGGCCGTGGCGGCGTCGGCACCACCGTCGGTGCTGGAGCGCACGGTCACCCGGGACGGGCGCAGCCTGAAGGTCCGGCTGACCCGGGTCAGCACCCGCGCACCCGGGTTCGAGGTCCTGGTCCAGCAGCCGAGCGGTGCGCTGGTCGCCGAGGCCGCTCCGGCCGAACGTTCCTACCTCGGCACCGTGGACGGCGTGCCCGGGGCGAGCGCTGCGGCGGTGCTCCGCTCCGACGGGAAGGTCGAGGGCCTGGTCATCTTCGACCGAGGTGGCACCTGGCACTTCGTCGGCTCCACGGTCGTCGGCACCCGCGGGCTGTCCCAGCCGACGACGTACGCCTGGCCGTCGGCCACCGACACGTCCCGCAACGTCTCGGTCGTCCCGGGTCAGGTCGGGGCGAAGACCTACCGCTGGAGCGTCGGGTACGACCTGGCGAACCGCTGGTTCAGCGACGCGGCCACGATCAACGGGTCGGTGGCCCGTGCCCTCGACGCCGTCGAGCTCAACACCGTGGTCCTGCAGGCCGCCTACGAGACAGACGCACGGCTCCGTCCGGCGACGGGGCGCGTGATCATCCGCGCGGCGGCGGCCGTCGAGCCCTACGCCGGCTACGAATCGCCGCTCGGCGACGTCCGTGAGGAGTGGCGTACGGCGCAGGCCGACTCCGGTGTCGACGCCGTTGCCCTGTGGCACGGCGGATCCGGGGGCGGCGGTGTCGCCTACGTGTGGACCATCGCCAGCGCCAACGGCGTCAGCGCGAACGGCGGCACCGGCACGCCCTGGGTGGTGACGCGGCACGAGCTCGGCCACGTCTGGGGAGCCCACGACAACCACACGAACGGCCCCGAGGGCGCGACCATCAACTCGGGCAACCAGTTCCACCGCTTCGACGGGACCGAGCTCAGTGCGATCCTGCGCCTTCGCAACGACCGACTGGCCCGCGCCGTGTCACCGTTCGAGGTCGTCCCGGCCCAGACGGTGCCCCTGCCGCCGTACGCCGCCCTGGACCTGGTGGTCCACCAGACCAGCGGGACGGCGTACCGGTTCCGGCCCACCGCCAACGACCACGACGCGAACGGCAACGCTCTCGCCCTGTCCGGTGTCGCCTCCCGCAGCCACCTGGGTGGACGGCTGTCCAGGTCGGGCGACGTCGTGACCTACCTCCCGCCGCGGGTGGCGAGCCGTACGACGGACTTCGTCCGCTACATCGTGCGGGACTCCACCGGCCGTACGGCGACGGGCGTGGTGCTGTTCCGTGTCGATCCCGCCCCGGCTGCGGGCCCGGTGAGCGGTTGGCGCAATGTCGCGGTCACGCCGGCCTCGCGCTACACGATCCTCAACACGCAGTCCCGGCTGGTCATCGGCGCGGACACCCGGAACCGGGTGGTGCAGCGCGGTTCGTCCGGGTCCCTCACCGCGTTCACGGTGCGGAAGTCCACGACCTACGCGATCCAGCGAGCGGGCGGTGGTTGTCTGGCGGCTCGTTCGCGGGGCCAGGTCGTCTTCGAGAAGTGCCGGGCCGTGTCGGCCCAGCGGTTCCGGATCGTCGAGCACCCGGTCACCGGCAAGGCGATCGTCAGCAAGACCTACGGCACCTGCGTGCTGCCCGCGAGCGGGAGCATCCTCTCCGGCGCCGTGCTGTCCCATCGCGCGTGCGGGCTCACGCTCGCGATGAGCTGGTCGTTCCGGGCGCCCGCGGTGTCCGCCTGGACGACGCTCGCGCCGAGCGCGGGGGAACGCACCCTGGTCCAGCTCGTGTCGGGACGGCCTGCCGGTGTCCCCGCGGGCACGGTCGGGGACTCGGCCCTCCAGGTGCGGGAGCCCGGTGGGGCGGCCACCCGCGTGCGGCTGGCCCGCAACGCCGACGGGACCTACCAGCTGCGCAACGTCCTCACCGGTCGCTGCTTCGACGCCTACGGCTCCGACCTGGGTGGCCAGGTCGGCACCTGGGGCTGCGGGGCGCAGGACAACCAGCGGTGGCGCGTGCTGGCCAACCCCGCCGGAGGGGTCTCGCTACGGCTGGTCCGCGGCGGCCTGTGCCTCGGCGTCGCCCACCGTGAGGTCGGCACGGGACTGACGATGCAGAGCTGCACCCTCGGTTCCGGAGTGCGCTGGCGTATCGCCACCTGATTGCGGCCGGCACCCGGTGGTCGACTAAAGTGCTGCCAACCCCCCGTGCGGTGGCACCTCACCCAACTCCCCCAGGGCCGGAAGGCAGCAAGGGTAAGTGAGCTCTGTCAGGTGCACGGGGGGCCTTTGCGTCCTCCGGGGCCTGCGCCACTAGTGTCGATCGACATGGCGACCGGCTCGATGATGCACACCTTCACGGTGCAGTGGGCCGACATGGACCGTGGCGTCTACGAGGACTTCACCCTGCGGGTGGCGCGGCACCCCTCCGAGACCGACGCGTACATGCTCACGCGGCTGCTGGCCTACTGCATGGAGTACGAGGAAGGCATCGCGTTCAGCGAGGGCATCTCCTCGACCCAGGAGCCGGCCGTCCTCGTCCGCGACCCCACCGGCCAGGTCACCGTGTGGATCGAGGTGGGCGCACCCGACGCCGAGCGCCTGCACCACGGCAGCAAGCTGGCGGACCGGGTGGCGGTCTACACGCATCGGGACCCCGCCCGGCTCATGGCCACGTGGTCGGGCAAGCGCATCCACCGCGCCCAGGACCTCGTCGTGCGCAGCTTCGACCCCGGCTTCATCGACTCCGCGGTCGCTGCGATCGAACGCCGCAACGTGCTCACGCTGTCCCTCACGGAGAGCCAGCTGTACCTCGACCTGAACCAGACGACGCTGCAGTCGACGGTCCACGAGAACCGGATCGAGTGACCGCTCCCCGGTCGCCTTGGGCCGGGCCCTGTGGTGCTGTCGGCCCGGCTGGTTAGTGTTCACACGTGGACTCCCCGCTCGCGCTCTACCGCCGCTACCGGCCCGAGACCTTCGCCGAGGTGATCGGGCAGGAGCACGTGACCGAACCGCTGCGTGCGGCCCTTGCGGCGAACCGGGTCAACCACGCCTACCTGTTCTCCGGTCCGCGAGGTTGTGGCAAGACCACGAGCGCCCGGATCCTGGCGCGCGCGCTCAACTGTGAGCGGGCCCCGATCGCCGACCCGTGCGGTGAGTGCGACAGCTGTCGCGACCTGGCGCGCAACGGCCCGGGCTCCATCGACGTGATCGAGATCGACGCCGCGTCCCACGGCGGTGTGGACGACGCCCGCGACCTGCGCGAGAAGGCGTTCTTCGCACCCGTGCGCAGCCGCTACAAGGTCTACATCATCGACGAGGCCCACATGGTGACCACGCAGGGCTTCAACGCCCTGCTCAAGCTGGTCGAGGAGCCCCCGCCCCACCTGCGCTTCATCTTCGCCACGACCGAGCCGGAGAAGGTCATCCCGACCATCCGCTCGCGGACCCACCACTACCCGTTCCGGCTGATCCCGCCGCGGTTGCTGTCGTCGTACCTCTCCGAGCTCTGTGAGCGGGAGGGCGTCACGATCCAGCCGGCCGCCCTGCCGCTGGTGGTCCGCGCTGGCGCCGGCTCGGCGCGCGACACGCTCTCGGTGCTCGACCAGCTCCTCGGCGGTGCCGGCCCCGCGGGCGTGACCTACGAGCTCGCCGCCGGCCTGCTCGGCTACACGCCCGACACGCTGCTCGACGACGTGGTGTCGTCGTTCGCAGCCGGCGACGGAGCCGCCGTCTTCGGCGTGGTCGACAAGGTCATCGAGACCGGGCAGGACCCGCGCCGCTTCACCGAGGACCTGTTGCGCCGGCTGCGCGACCTCGTGATCATCTCCGCCGTGCCCGACGCCGCGGCCTCAGGACTGATCGACGTGTCCGGTGACCAGGCCGACCGCCTGGTCGCCCAGGCCACCTCGTTCGGTCGGGGCGAGCTCACCCGGGCCGCGGACCTGGTCGCGACCGGCCTCACCGACATGCGGGGGGCGACCGCTCCCCGCCTGCTGCTCGAGCTGATCTGCGCACGGATCCTGCTGCCCGCGGCGGACCACAGCACCGAGGGCGTCCTGGCCCGCCTGGACCGGCTCGAGCGCCGCGCCGCCATCAGCGGTACGACGTCCGCCGAGTCTGCTCCGGCCGCGGCCCCCGCGGCTGCGCCTGCGCAGGATCGCCCGGCTCCGTCCCGTGCCGAGCGCGCCGCGCCCGAGCGGGCGGAGGAGCCCGCCGCGCCCCAGCGTCCCGTCGCGCCGGCGCCCGTCGAGACCCCCGTCGAAGCGGCTCCCGAGCCCACGCCGGTCGCCGTCGTCGTACCCGAGCCCGAGCGGGAGCCGGAGCCCGTGCGGGAGCCGGTTGCGCCCGCTGCTCCGGAGCCGGTCGCGTTCGTCCCCGAGCCGGCCGCCCCGGCCGAGCCGGCCGCCGCGCCTGCGGGTGGTGCGCTCACGCTCGTCGACATCCGGCGGCTGTGGCCGTCGGTGATCGACCGGGTCAAGGGCGTCAAGCGGGTCACCTGGATCCACCTGACCCAGAACTCCCAGGTGGTCGGCTTCAACAACGCCGTGCTCAGCCTCGGCTTCCAGTCCGACGGACCGCGCAAGTCGTTCGAGTCCGGCGGGCACGCCGAGATCGTGCAGCAGGCGGTGATCGACGAGATCGGCGCCAACGTGCGGATCGAGGCGATCATCGACCCGGCCGCCGACCCGACCGCGCACACCCCGCCCGCCCCCGCCGCGCCCCAGGCACCCGCCCCGGCCGCTGCCCCGGCGGCAGCCCCGGCCCCGCCGTCGACGGCCGCACCGGCCAACGACGAGCCCGTCAGGGACGCCCCGCCGTGGGCCGTCGAGGGTGACCCGGCCCCCGCCGAGGAGCCGGTCTCCCGGCGTCCCCGGATGGCCGACATCCAGGCCGAGGCGGAGGCGCCGAAGCAGGATCCCGACGCTGCGGTCGCGTTCGACGACGCCGAGGTCGACGAGGAGTCCAGTGCCGAGCTGCTCGCCCGCGAGCTCGGCGCCCGCGTCATCGAAGAGATCCCGCGCGGTTGACCCCGCGCTGCACCGCCCACCCCTGGACCCTCCGGTCCCGTCAGAGATGAGATGACCATGAGCCAGAACCCGTTCGACGCCCTCCCCGGTGGTGGCGACCTCGCCGGCGCCCTCGGAGGCCTGGACCTCGGTGCGCTGCTCCAGCAGGCCCAGCAGATGCAGGAAGACCTCCAGTCCGCCCAGGAGCGCCTGGCGGACACCAGCGTCGAGGGTTCGGTCGCCGGTGGCGTCGTCACGGTCACCGTGTCGGGCGTCGGCGAGCTGACCGCCGTGAACATCACCCCCGAAGCCCTCGACGGCACCGACGCCGCAGCGCTGGCCGACCTCGGCGACCTGATCGTCGCCGCGTTCCGCGATGCCCGGACCAAGGTCGACGAGCTGGCCAGCGACACCCTCGGCCCGCTCGCGGGCGGACTGCCCGGCGCGGGCCAGCCCGGTACGCCGGGCCAGCTCGGATTCTGAGCGGACCCGGACGTTGTACGAAGGCGTTGTCCAGGACCTGATCGACGAGCTCGGGCGGTTGCCCGGGGTCGGTCCGAAGAGCGCCCAGCGGATCGCGTTCCACCTGCTGCAGGCCGACCCGGCCGACGTACGCCGCCTCGCGGAGGTGCTGATCGAGGTCAAGGCGAAGGTGAAGTTCTGCAGCATCTGCTTCAACGTGGCCGAGGACGACCAGTGCCGGATCTGCCGCGACGTACGCCGTGACCCCACGATCCTGTGCGTCGTCGAGGAGTACAAGGACGTCGTCGCGATCGAGCGCACGCGCGAGTTCCGCGGCCGCTACCACGTCCTGGGGGGCGCGATCTCGCCGATCGACGGCATCGGTCCGGAGCAGCTGCACATCAGGGAGCTGCTCACCCGGCTGGCCGACGAATCGGTCACCGAGGTGATCCTGGCGACCGATCCGAACCTGGAGGGCGAGGCCACCGCGACGTACCTCACGAGAATGCTCGGCCCGTTGGGGTTGCGCGTGACACGTTTGGCGAGTGGACTTCCGGTGGGAGGAGACCTGGAGTACGCCGATGAGGTCACCCTGGGTCGGGCATTCGTGGGAAGGCAGACAGCAACATGAGCGACAACACCAACGTCACCGAGGTGACGACCGAGAAGCTTCCCGGACTGGCGGCGCTCGAGGCGCTGATCGCCGTCGAGACGGAGACGGTGCGTCTCGCCGACGACATCGCGGCCTCGGTCCGGTCCTTCCTCGACGGGCTGCGCGTGGTCGCGGCCGAGGCCACGGGCGGGCAGGCCGTGTCCCTGCTGCTGCTCCAGATCAGCCAGATCGCGCTCACCGGCGCCCGGCTGGGCGTGCACCGGGACTTCGCCCCGCGCGACGAGTTCCAGCCCGATGACGGCCCCGATCCCGACCTTGACGAGCTCCGGCTCCAGCTGGCGGAGCTGCTCGGAGACCTCGACACCTACAGCTACGTCTTCGACCCCTACCAGCCCGAGATGATCGAGGGCCTGCTCTCCGACGACCTGACGAGCATCGCGGCGGACCTCGAGGTGGGCGTGCGCCACTACGACGCCGGCGACGTCGAGGAAGCCCTCTGGTGGTGGCAGTTCTCCTACGTCTCGGCGTGGGGAGCCCTCGCCGGCGCGTCCATGAAGGCGCTGCTGTCCGTGGTCGCCCATGACCGTCTCGACGTCGACCTCGACCGCACCCAGGAGCTCGAGCTGGTCCAGGTGGCGGCCGCGGTGCTGGGCGACTGAACCTCGGTCCTCGCCCCGTCGCCACGACAGGCGTACGGCGACCGCGCTGGACGCCGGTCAAAACCTGTCGCGCACCTCGGTAGAATCGGGCTCGGCCCCGCTGGCCGAATCGCGGCCGGGGCCAGGTCCCCTTCCCCGTACAGCCAGGAGTGAGCCCCCGTGGGCATTGTCGTGCAGAAGTACGGCGGCTCGTCGGTCGCCGATGCCGCCGGCATCAAGCGCGTCGCGCAGCGCATCGTCAACACCAAGAAGGCCGGCCACCAGGTCGTCGTCGTGGTCTCGGCGATGGGGGACACGACGGACGAGCTGATCGACCTCGCCAACGAGGTCTCCCCGCTGCCGCCGGCCCGTGAGCTCGACATGCTGCTCACCGCTGGTGAGCGGATCTCGATGGCCGTGCTGGCGATGGCGATCCAGAGCGTCGGCCACGAGGCGCGGTCCTTCACCGGCTCGCAGGCGGGCGTGATCACCGACGCCGAGCACGGCCGCGCGAAGATCATCGACGTCACGCCGGGTCGGATCCAGGCCGCCATCGACGAGGGCGCGATCGCCATCGTCGCCGGCTTCCAGGGCGTCTCGCAGACCACCAAGGACATCACCACGCTCGGCCGTGGCGGCTCGGACACGACCGCCGTCGCCCTCGCCGTGGCCCTCAAGGCCGACGTGTGCGAGATCTACTCCGATGTCGACGGCATCTTCACCGCCGACCCCCGGATCGAGCCGCGCGCCCGCAAGGTGCCGCGCATCTCCTACGAGGAGACGCTCGAGATGGCCGCGCAGGGCGCCAAGATCCTGCACCTGCGCTGCGTCGAGTACGCCCGCCGCTACGACATGCCCATTCACGTCCGCTCGTCCTTCTCCGAGAAGGAGGGCACCTGGGTCGTCAAGGCCGAGGATGTAGTCCAGGAGGAATCCATGGAAGCCGCCATCATCACCGGTGTCGCCCACGACCGCAGCCAGGCCAAGATCACCGTGGTCGGCGTGCCGGACAAGCCGGGCGAGGCCGCGGCCCTGTTCCGCGCCGTCGCCGACGCGCAGATCAACATCGACATGATCGTCCAGAACGTCTCGGCCGCCGCGACGGGCCGCACGGACATCTCCTTCACGCTGCCCAGCGGCGAGGGCCAGACCGCGATGACCGCGCTGTCCCGCATCCAGGAGGCCGTCGGCTTCGAGAGCCTGCAGTACGACGACAGCGTCGGCAAGGTCTCCATCGTGGGCGCCGGCATGAGCTCGTCCCCGGGCATCTCCGCACGCTTCTTCGAGGCCCTCTCCGAGGCCGGAGTCAACATCGAGATGATCTCCACCTCCGAGATCCGCGTCTCCGTCGTCGTCGCCGAGACGCAGGTCGAGGACGCGGTCAACGCAGCACACGCCACCTTCGAGCTGGGCTCGGACGAGATCGAGGCCGTCGTGTACGGCGGAACAGGACGCTGATCATGGGCGTGAACATCGGAGTCGTCGGCGCCACCGGCCAGGTGGGCGTCGCCATGCGCCAGATCCTCCTCGAGCGGAACTTCCCCGCCGACACGATCCGGTTCTTCTCCTCGGCTCGCTCCGCGGGCAAGGTGCTGGCCCACGGCGACCGCGAGATCGTGGTCGAGGACGCCGAGACGGCCGACCCGACCGGTCTGGACATCGCGCTCTTCTCCGCTGGCGCCACCGCGTCCCGCGCGCTGGTGCCGCGGTTCGTCGACGCCGGCGTGATCGTGGTCGACAACTCCTCGGCCTTCCGCAAGGACCCGTCGATCCCGCTCGTGGTCTCGGAGGTGAACCCCGAGGCCGCTGCCGGGGTGATCGCCGCCGGTCGCGGCATCATCGCGAACCCGAACTGCACCACCATGGCCGCGATGCCCGTCCTCAAGCCGCTGCACGACGAGGCCGGTCTCGTCCGGCTGATCGCGTCGACGTACCAGGCCGTCTCCGGCTCCGGCATCGCCGGCGTCGAGGAGCTCGCCACCCGCGTCGAGGCGGCGGGCGACAAGGCCCGTGAGCTCGCGTACGACGGCGAGGCAGTCGCGTTCCCCGAGCCGGGCGTCTACCAGCGCACGATCGCGTACAACGTGGTCCCGCTGGCCGGCAGCATCGTCGACGACGGCCTCAACGAGACCGACGAGGAGCAGAAGCTCCGCAACGAGTCCCGCAAGATCCTCGGGCTCCCCGACCTGCGGGTCTCGGGCCTGTGCGTGCGGGTCCCCGTCTTCACGGGCCACTCGCTCGCGATCAACGCCGAGTTCGAGCGGCCGCTGACGGCTGCCCGGGCGACCGAGCTGCTCACCGGTGCCGCCGGCGTGGAGCTCACCGACATCCCGAACCCGCTCGCCGCAGCCGGCAAGGACCCGTCGTACGTCGGCCGGATCCGTCAGGACCCGGGCGTCGACGACAACCGTGGCCTGGCGCTGTTCGTCTCCAACGACAACCTCCGCAAGGGCGCTGCCCTGAACACCGTGCAGATCGCGGAGCTGATCGCCGCCTCGCGGTAGTCACCTGCTCGACAACCACAGCGACCCGGCTCATCGAGCCGGGTCGTTGTTGTCGGTGGTCGGGACTCAGGCGTCCGTTGGTTCGACGAACGTCTTGGTGACCCAGACCGAGGCGAGATAGCCGCCGATGCTCAGCACCGGAATGATGATCAGCATCGACCAGCTGTCGAGCAGGTCGATCAGGAACAGCAGGGCCACCACGGCCACCAGCCCGACCGCGAGGAAGCTGCTGCTGCCGGGGTCGGGGATGAGGAAGACCTTCAGCAGGGCGCTGCCCAGCAGCACACAGAGCGCGAACGTGGCGATCAGCAGCAGGAAGCCCGGGCCGCCACCGCACGAGGACGTGCCCCGGACGGCTTCACAGCCACGCAGCGACAACCAGGTCAGCGCGACCATGGCCGCGCCCACGGCGAACCCGGTGAGGGCCGCAGCGCGGTAGAGCGTCAGGAGCGGCCCCTGGGCGAGGTCGGCGATCTCGGCGTCCTCGGTGGCTGCCTTGGTCGCCGCCACCGGTTCCGGCTCGACCTCGACCGGCTTGGGCTCGACGGGCTTGGGTTCGACGGGCTTGGGTTCGACGGGCTTGACGGCCGGCTTCGGGGCCGGCTTCACGGCGACCGGCTTCGGGGCCGGCTTCGGGGCCGGCTCGGGTTCGGGCTCGGGTTCGGGCTCGGGTTCGGGCTCGGGCTCGGGTTCGGGTTCGGGTTCGGGTTCCGGTTCGGGTTCGGGTTCCGGTTCGGGCTCCGGCTCCACTGCCTCCAGGACCGCGGTGGGCTCCTCGAGCACGGGTTCCTCGACGACGGCTTCCTCGGCCACGGAGACCTCGGTCGTCGGGGACGTCGGACGAGCTGCAGACGCCGTGCTGGGCTCTGCGGGCGCGCCGGACTTCTCGGCCGGCTTCTTCTTGCGCCCGAACAGCTTGGGCGGCTCCAAGCTGAGCTTCAGCTTGTCCTGCTCGTCTGACATGGCGTGCAGTCTGTCACGAAGGTCCGGCGGGAGGGGACAACCCCCCGCAGGCGGTCCCACGTGCCGAGAAGCCCCTTTTACCTGCGCTGGGCACGCACCTGATGCGTGGCCAGCGCAGGGAAGTGGGACTTCGGACCCGGCCACGGCGCGCGGCGGCCCGGAGCGACGGCGGCCCGGACCCACGAAAAGCAAGGAGCCCGAACCCACTTCCGTGGGTCCGGGCTCTGCCGATGTCCTGAGACATCACATGGTCGGGCTGACAGTGTTCTGGCTCAGGACATAGGAAAGGGATCTCTCAAGACATAGGAAAGATCCGCGCACCACGCTGCACCGGTGTCGAAAGCCCG
>NZ_JBMCYZ010000003.1:0-574551 GCF_048654605.1 Nocardioides sp. CPCC 206347 | reverse complement strand
AAGCGGTGAACTAGACAGCTCCACTTCACAACCGGGGGCCCTCACCTGTCAGCCCGACTCACCGCCGGAGGGCGGGACAACCTCCCTGGGCATCACATCTAGCCGCGCCAGGTCTAGCCGCGCCAGGCCTCGCCGCTGCCCAGGTCGGCGTGCTGAAGCACCCAGGCGTGCATCGCGATCGCGGCGGCAGCCGACGCGTTGATCGACCGGGTCGAACCGAACTGCGCGATCGAGAACGTCGCGTCGCACGCCTCGCGCGCCGCCTCCGACAGCCCCGGCCCCTCCTGCCCGAACAGGAAGCAGACCCGCTCGGGGATCTCCATCGTCTCGAGGTGGTCGGAGCCGGGCAGGTTGTCGACGCCGAACAACGGCACCCGCCCGCCGTCGTACGACGACAGGTGGGCCGCGAGGTCCTCGACCGTCGCATGGTGGTGCACGTGCTGGTAGCGGTCGGTGACCATCGCGCCGCGCCTGTTCCACCGCCGGTTGCCGACGATGTGGACCTCGGCCGCGAGGAACGCGTTCGCCGTCCGGACGATGGTGCCGATGTTGAAGTCGTGCTGCCAGTTCTCGATGGCGACGTGGAAACCGTGGCGGCGCAGGTCGAGGTCGGCACGGATCGCCTCAAGGCTCCAGTACCGGTAGCGGTCGACGACATTGCGTCGATCTCCGTCGCGCAGCAGCGCTTCGTCGTACACCTCGGAACCGGGTCCCTGGGGCCACGGACCCGCCCAGGGACCGACGCCGACCTCGGGCTGGCCGTTCGGCATCGGGTCGTACGGCGCCCGCCGCTCGTCTGCGCTGTCCGGATCCGCTGCCACGAACCGCACCCTAACGGCCACGCCGTTGGGACCCGGCCGGTACCGTGGCGCCGTGAACTCGCTGGTCGCGACCCCTTTCGTCGTGCCGATGCTGCTGGGCATCAAGTGGCTGGACCCCGAATGGCTCCAGCACCAGTACGGTGCCGCCTTCATCTGGATCGCGATCGGGATCGTGTTCGTCGAGTGCGGGTTGTTCTTCCCGTTCCTCCCCGGTGACACCCTGCTGTTCGCGCTCGGCCTCTTCATCGCCGGCAGCAACACGACCGGCTACTCCGTCGTGGGCATCGAGCACGAGCCGACCGAGCTCGTCATCGCGATGGTGCTGCTGGTCGTCGCGGCCTTCGCGGGCAATGTCGCGGGCTACGAGATCGGGCGCAAGCTCGGGCCGCCGCTCTACCACCGCGACGGCAGGATCCTGAAGAAGCAGTACTTCGACAACACCAGCGCCTTCTTCGAGAAGCACGGCAACAAGGCGCTGGTCATCGGGCGGTTCGTGCCGTTCGTCCGGACCTACATCACCGTCGTCGCCGGCGTGACGCAGATGGAGCGCCGCCGCTTCTTCGTGTGGAGCGCCATCGGTGCCGTGCTGTGGGTCGTGTCGATCACCCTGCTCGGCTACTTCCTCGGAGCGGCCATCCCGGCGCTCGGCGAGAACATCGACTACGTCACCTTCGCGATCCTGGCCTTCTCGGCGATCCCGCTGGCCTGGGAGTGGTGGCGCCACAAGCGTCCCGGGGCGAAGAGCAACAAGGCCCTCAGCACCGAGGCCGTCAGCACCGACGCCGTCACCGAGGCAGCCGTCACCGACGAGCGATGAGTATTCGCTGAGGCGACGGTCTCCCCTGCATCACCCACCTCAACACACGGGAGCAGCGATGGCCATCAACCTCAACCCCTACATCAACTGGCGCGGACAGGCCCGCGAGGCGATGGAGTTCTACCAGTCCGTCCTCGGCGGCAAGCTCGAAGTGATGACGTTCGCCGACATGGGCGGCACCGCCATGGGCGTCGCCGAGGCCGACGGCGAGCTCGACTGGGTGATGCACGCCGCCCTCTCCGTCTCCGACGCGGTGCTCCTCATGGGCGCCGACCACCCCAAGCACGTGCCCGGCGAGCCGCAGACCCAGCAGGTCAGCATCAGCGGACCGGCCGAGGACGGCGCCACCCTGCGCGCCTGGTGGGAGGGCCTCTCCGACGGTGCGACCATCTTCCAGCCGCTCGAGCAGGCGCCGTGGGGCGACAGCTTCGGCATGCTGAAGGACAAGTACGGCGTCGACTGGCTGGTCAACATCGCGGGCGAGAAGCCCGCCGAGTAACCACCCCGCTCGATGGTCCCGGGTCTATCGCAATTCAGGCCTGGGCGGCGGCCCGGGCAGCGTCGAGCTCGGCCTTGGTGAGGACCGCGCGGATCTCAAGCGCGACGTCCGCCAGCGGGTTGTCCTCGCCCGGGCTGCGGTCGATCGCACACACGACGGTCTCGACGACCGCGCCGCGCTCGCGCAGGGCGTTCGTCGCGTCGCGCACCGCGCCGCCGGTCGTGATGACGTCCTCGATCAGCACGATCCGCTTGCCCTCGACGTCAGGGCCCTCGGCGAGCTTGGCGGTGCCGTACTTCTTCGCCTCCTTGCGCACGAAGACGACCGGGATGCCGACCAGCTGGCTGACGGCGGTGGCGATCGGGATGCCGCCCATCTCCAGGCCGCCGAGCAGGTCGGCGTCACCGGGGAGCAGCTGGGCGACCTCGCGGGCCACGCGGGCGAGCAGCCCGGGGTCGGCCTCGAAGAGGTACTTGTCGAAGTACTCGTTGCTGACCTGGCCCGAGCGGAGGGTGAACTCACCCGTGAGGCGGCAGGTGGCGTCGATGTCGGCGGCGAGGGCCGTGTCCGTGGTCGTCACGGTCCAGAGCCTAGTGCCGCCATCCGGCACCCTGACGACCTAGGCTCAGGGGGTGCCCGGTCCCCCGCACTCCGCCGCCCGCCGCATCGCCGGCATGGGCGAGACGATCTTCGCCGAGATGTCCGCCCTCGCAGTCCGCACCGGGGCCGTCAACCTCGGCCAGGGCTTCCCGGACACCGACGGCCCGCCGGAGCTGATCGGGGCGGCCGTCGACGCGCTCCGCGGTGGCGCGAACCAGTACGCACCGGGCATCGGCATCCCGACCCTGCGGCAGGCGATCGCGCGCCACCAGCAGCGGCACTACGGCATCGAGCTCGACCCGAACACCCAGGTCGTCGTCACGACCGGCTGCACCGAGGCGATCGCCGGAGCCCTGCTCGGCCTGGTCGACCCCGGCGACGAGGTGATCGTCCTGGAGCCCTACTACGACTCCTACACGGCGATGATCGCCTTCGCCGGAGGGGTACGACGACCCGTCACCCTCCGCGCACCCGACTTCCGGCTGGACCCGGCCGAGCTGGAGGCCGCGGTCTCCGCGCGCACGAAGCTGATCCTGCTCAACACCCCGCACAACCCGACCGGCCGCGTCCTGGACGCCGACGAGCTGGCGGCCGTGGCCCGGGTCGCCCAGGCGCACGACCTGACCGTCGTGACCGACGAGGTCTACGAACACCTGACCTTCGACGGCCGGGTCCACGTGCCCCTCGCGACCCTGCCCGGCATGGCCGAGCTGACCCTGACCCTGTCCAGCGCCGGCAAGTCCTGGTCGGTCACCGGGTGGAAGGTCGGCTGGGCGACCGGACCTGCCCCCCTGGTCGCGGCGGTCACCGCCGCCAAGCAGTGGCTGACCTACACCTCGGGCGCACCCCTGCAGCCCGCCGTCGCCAGCGCGCTCGACAGCCCGTCGGACTTCCCGGCGCGGCTCCGGGCCGACCTGCAGGCGCGCCGCGACGAGCTCGTTGCCGGTCTGACGGCGGCCGGCCTGACGTCGTACACACCGGAGGGGACGTACTTCGCCACCACCGACGTCAGCGCCCTCGGCTGGGCCAGCGGCGGTGACTTCTGCCGCGCGCTGCCCGAGCGGGCCGGCGTGGTCGCGATCCCGTCGGAGGTCTTCTACGACGACCCCGACGCGCCCGGTGCCGGACGGCAGCTGGTCCGCTGGGCGTTCTGCAAGCGGCCCGACGTCATCGCCGAGGCCGTGGCCCGCCTGTCGGCCGCCGACCTGGCCCGCTGAGCGCTGGTCGAGGACTGACGTCGATGCAGCAGATCGGCCGCTACCCCGTCTCCCGGGTCATCGGGTCGGGGGGCTTCGGGACCGTCCACCTCGGCGTCGACCCCGGCTCCGGCGAACCCGTCGCGATCAAGGTGCTCGACTGGCCCGAACAGGGTTGGCGTCGCCGGATGTTCCGCGACGAGGCAGCCGCACTGCGCTCGGTCAACCACCCCAACGTGGTGCGGATCCGCGACGTCATCGACACCCCGGACCTGGCCGCCCTCGTCACCGACTACGTCGAAGGTGCGTCGCTGCGACGCGTCCTCGAGGAGGCCGGCCCGCTCAACGGGCCGCAGGCCCTGTCGGTGCTCACGGGCGCGTTGCAGGGCCTTGCCGCCGTCCACGCGACCGGCCTGGTCCATGCCGACCTGAAGCCCGAGAACATCCTGCTCGACACCACCGGGACATCGCGCCTGATCGACTTCGGCCTGACCGGGCCACCCCGCGCACTGGGCGGCCCCGACGCCTGGATCGGCACGCCCGCCTACCTCGCCCCCGAGGTCGTGCTCGGCCAGCACATCGACCAGCGCAGCGACCTCTACGCCACCGCGGTGATGCTCTTCGAGCTGCTCTGCGGACGACCGCCGTACGTCGGCCCGAACCCGGTGATGACCGCGCTGCTGCACGTGCAGTCGCCGATCCCCGACCTCCAGCGCCTGTACCCGGGGATCAGCGACGCCCTCGCCGGACTCTGCACGCAGGACCTCGCCAAGGACCCGACCCGACGCCACCAGAACAGCCGGGCGTTCCTGACCAGCCTCAACATCGCCGCGACCCAGGCGTACGGCGCCGAATGGGCCGCCGCGGGCGCCGCGCTCGGCACGCTCGTTGCCTCCACACTCGCCGCCCTGTCGGGCCTTTCCGCCGCACCCGCCGCACTCGGCCTGCTCGGCGCAGCGCCCGCAGCGGCGCCGCTGGCAGCCGGGCTGGCTGCCGCGGGGGCGATCGGCTCGGGCGGGGTCGCCGCAGGCCTCGGCGGTGCCGGGGCAGGCGGCGGAGTCGCGGGCGGCGCGGCCGTCGGCGCCGGGGGTGCGGGCGTCGGTGGAGTCGGCTTCGGATCCGGCCTCGGCGCAGGAGGCGCAGGAGGCGCAGGCGTCGGCGTCGGAGGAGCCGCCGCATCGGGCGCGGGCGGGGCGAGTGCGGCAGGCTCCGGAGGCGGCGTACTGGCCGCAATCGGTGGCGCCAAGGGGGCCGTCGCGGCCGCGAGCATCTTCGCTGTCGTCAGTGCCGGAGCCGGCACCGCCGTACTCCTCAACGACGACGACCCCGCCGCATCGAAACCACCGGCAGAGGTGCTGCGGGACGTCTACGCCTACACGCTCGCCGGAGCGGACCCCGACGGGGACGGGATCCCGGACACCACCGTCGTCGTCATGGACGGGGCCGACGAGGTCACCCGGCTTCCCGATGCGGGCGAACCGTCGTGGAGCGCCGACGGCCGCTACGTCGCCGTCGTCTCCGCGGGCGCGCTGACGGTGGTCGACACCGACAACGGCTCCACCACGACCACGGAGTGTCGTGACCCCGACGGATGCGGGCCGAGCGCCGTCCGCGACGACCGCGTCGTCACCCTCGACGGTTCCGGGGTCGTCAGCTACTCCCTGCCTTCCCTCGACGATCGACGGGACGAGGCGACGCAACCGGCCGGCATCACGTGGGACGCACTACTGGCGACGGGCGACAGCATCCTCGCCTTCGGGTACGACGGCTCCACCGACGGTTACCGCGGCGGGCCGGTCGCCGTGTCCCATCGCATCGATGCCGACGGAACGGTCACCCGCTTCGACGACCAGCTGCCTTCCGGCGCCTCCTTGTGGGAGGACCAGGCCTACTCGGCACAGTCGGCCTACGGCGGCCCCCGGGCTGCCGTGCTCGAAGGCGGCAGCGGCGGGGCCTGTGTCTACGGCTACACGCTGTTCATCGTGGATCCGGCCCAGCCGGGCACCTCCGTCGCCACGGACATGTCCGCGATGGTGGAGGGCGAGGCCGCCGATCAGGAGTACCAGACCATCAACGACCTCTGGTTCGACAGCGAAGGAACGCTCCGCGCCAGCAGTTCCACCAACGTCTGCGAGTTCGGAGACGACTTCACCTCGACCTCGCGCCCCGGAGTCCCACAGAGCGTCTGGCGCCTGGACGGAACGACGTGGGTGCTCGACGACAACCGGCCGCTGTTGTCCACGAACCTGCTGCCGACCGGCGCCCGGATCGACCTGACCGCGGACCCCGACGCGGGATCAGGTGGCGGTCAGGGAGCGCTGGCCCTGACGACCCCCCAGGGCATCGAACAGATCGACGACCACGTGCTGAGGGTGTTCACACCAGCGATCTGACCCGTCAGCGCTGGTACCAGCGACCCACTTCGGGTCGCAGCAGCATCCACGCTGCCGAGCCGAACACGCCGACGAGCGCGAGCAACGGCCAGGCACCGACCGACATCACGACGAGCAGCAGGGCGCCCGTCACCGCGGAGACGACGAGGGTGATCCGGGCCCAGTTCTGGCCGATGAAGGCGAGCCCGGCGAGCACGATCGCGACGACCGCCCACAGGGCGAAGCCGACGAGGACGACGTACATCCCCGCGAGGAGGGTGTTCTCGGTGAGGTCGTAGGTCTCGACCGCCTTGGGCTGGTCGCGCGAGACCTCGGCGAACAGGTCCTCGGCCTGCGACGGCAGGACGGCCATCATCACGACGATGCCGAGCAGCACGAGCGTGGAGGTGATCCAGGTCAGGGCGCAGGCTGCGGTCAGCGCCTGCGGCCGCGTCCGTCGTACGACGGCAGGCCGGCGGCCGAACGCACGCGGGTCCCCGAACGGGTGCTCGCCCGCGGCGTCACCCTT
Organism: Nocardioides sp. CPCC 206347; assembly: GCF_048654605.1. Classification (NCBI taxonomy): domain Bacteria; kingdom Bacillati; phylum Actinomycetota; class Actinomycetes; order Propionibacteriales; family Nocardioidaceae; genus Nocardioides; species Nocardioides sp. CPCC 206347. The sequence continues at coordinate 567,717 of NZ_JBMCYZ010000003.1, read as the reverse complement.
GGTCGTGCCCGGATCAGCAGGAGCAGCAGGACCCGCCGGCGAAGCAGCATCGGGCGACGCCGCCGCGGACCGCCCGGCAGGCGTTCCCGGCGGCCGCATCAGCCCGACCCGCTCGGCCCGGCGTTCCTCGTAGGCCTGCACCCACGGGCGTCCGGCGTACCAGTCACGCGTCGGCTGGAGCCACAGCAGCAGGATCGCGAAGACCAGCATCGCGGCGAAGAAGTCCGCCGCGGCCATGCCACCCACGAGGATCAGCGGCGCCAGCAGGGTCAGCGCGATCCGGGCGCTGGTCGAGCGCTTGAAGACCTGGACCCCGAGGATCGCGGCTGCCGTCGCGGCGCCGGCGCCGATCACGCAGAGCACCTGCAACATGCTGGTGTAGCCGTCGAGCGTGAGCCCGAGCCCACTCATCGGCGGCTTCCCCAGCGCCGTCTGCAGCTTCTCCTGCACCTCGAGCGTGCGCAGCGTCGAGATCCGCTCCCATGCGGACAGCACGACGATGATCGAGCCGCCGATGATCAGCGAACCCGCGATCGTCGCGTGCCCCGGTCGTGGCTGCTCCTGGCTCATGCCACCCATTCCACCAGACGGCCCCTCAGGCGTTGACGACCAGCCCGTCCTCGCCGCGGTCCACCGTCACCGCGCCGCCGTCGACGACCTGGCCGCCGATCAGCAACCGGGCGAGCGGGTCGCCGAGCGCGGACTGGATGAGCCGGCGCAGCGGGCGGGCGCCGTACGCCGGGTCGTAGCCGACATCGGCCAGCCACTCGCGCGCAGCCGGAGTGACCTCCAGCGAGATGCGCCGTCCGGCCAGCCGGTTCTCCAGCAGGCGGAGCTGCAGCTCGACGATCGTGGCCAGGTCGTCCCTGGTCAGTGCGTCGAAGGTGACGATCTCGTCGAGGCGGTTCAGGAACTCGGGCTTGAACGCCTTGCGCACCGTTGCCATCACGCCTTCGCGCTGCGCCTCGGGCTCGAGCGTCGGGTCCACGAGGTACTGCGAGCCGAGGTTGGACGTGAGGATCAGGATCGTGTTGCGGAAGTCCACGGTCCGGCCCTGGCCGTCGGTGAGCCGGCCGTCGTCGAGCACCTGCAGCAGGATGTTGAAGACCTCCGGGTGGCCCTTCTCGACCTCGTCGAGCAGCACGACCGAGTACGGCCGGCGGCGGACGGCTTCGGTGAGCTGGCCGCCTTCGTCGTACCCGACGTAGCCCGGAGGGGCACCGACGAGGCGCGACACCGAGTGCTTCTCGGAGTACTCGCTCATGTCGATCCGGACGATCGCCCGCTCGTCGTCGAACAGGAAGTCGGCCAGGGACTTGGCGAGCTCGGTCTTGCCGACGCCGGTCGGGCCCAGGAACAGGAACGAGCCGGTCGGGCGGTTGGGGTCCGAGATGCCGGCGCGCGATCGTCGTACGGCGTCGCTGACGGCACGCACGGCCTCGCGCTGGCCGATCAGCCGGGCGCCGATGACCTGCTCCATGTCGAGCAGCTTGGCGGTCTCGCCCTGCAGCAGCCGGCCGGTCGGGATGCCGGTCCACGCCTCGACCACCTCGGCGATCTGCGGGGCGCCGACCTCGTCGCCGACGAGCTTCTCCTCCTTCTCGGCGCTCGCTTCGCTCGAGCCCTCCGTGGCCTCGGCCGCGGTGATCTGGGCCTCCAGCGCGGGGATCTTGCCGTACTGGATCTCGCTGGCACCGGCCAGGTCGCCCTCGCGCAGCTTGCGCTCGGCCTCGCTCCGCAGCTGGTCGAGCTGGCGCCGCAGCTCGCCCTCACCCTCCAGGGACGCCTTCTCGCGCTCCCAGCGGGCGTCGAGGCCGCGCAGTGCTTCCTCCTTGTCGGCGAGGTCGGCGCGCAGGACCTCGAGCCGGTCGCGCGAGGCGTCGTCGGACTCCTTGGCGAGCGCGAACTCCTCCATCCGCAGCCGGTCCACCTGGCGCCGGAGCTGGTCGATCTCCTCCGGGGAGGACTCGATCTCCATGCGCAGGCGGGAAGCGGCCTCATCGATGAGGTCGATGGCCTTGTCGGGCAGCTGGCGTCCGGTGATGTAGCGGTCGGACAGCGTCGCGGCCGCCACCAGCGCGGCGTCGGTGATCCGGACGCCGTGGTGCGCCTCGTACTTCTCCTGGATGCCGCGCAGGATCTGGATGGTGTCCTCGACCGAGGGCTCGCCCACGAACACCTGCTGGAAGCGCCGCTCCAGCGCGGGGTCCTTCTCGACCCGCTCGCGGTACTCGTCGAGCGTGGTCGCGCCGATCATGTGCAGCTCGCCGCGCGCCAGCATCGGCTTGAGCATGTTGCCCGCGTCCATCGCGGAGTCGCCGCCGGCGCCCGCGCCGACGACCGTGTGGAGCTCGTCGATGAACGTGATGATCTGGCCGCCGGCGTCCTTGATCTCCTCGAGGACCGCCTTGAGCCGCTCCTCGAACTCGCCGCGGTACTTCGCGCCGGCCACCATCGCGGCGAGGTCGAGCGACAGGACGCGACGGCCCTTGAGGGAGTCGGGGACGTCGCCGTCGACCACCCGCTGGGCGAGCCCCTCGACCACGGCGGTCTTGCCGACGCCGGGCTCACCGATGAGCACCGGGTTGTTCTTGGTACGACGGGACAGCACCTGGATGACGCGACGGATCTCGGCGTCCCGGCCGATGACGGGGTCCAGCTTGCCGTCCTCGGCCGCCGCGGTGAGGTCGACGGAGTACTTCTCGAGTGCTTCGTACGTCGACTCGGCATCCTGCGACGTGACCCGACGGTTGCCCCGGACGGCCGTCAGCGAGTCCTGCAGCCCGGCGGCCGTCAGGCCGGCGTCGGTCAGCACGGTCTTCGCGGCCGACTCGACGGTCGCGAGGGCGATCAGCAGGTGCTCGGAGGCGACGTAGTCGTCCTTCATCGAGCCGGCGAGGTCGATGGCGGAGGCCAGGACCCGGGTCAGTCCTGCCGATGCCGCGGGCTGCTGGACGGTGGCGCCGCTCGCGCGGGGCAGTCCGTCCCGGACGGCCGACGCGGCGTGCACCAGGGCGGGCGCGTCGACGCCGGACTTCGCGACCAGGCTGGACGCGATGCCGTCGGCCTGCAGCAGCAGGGCGACGAGGAGATGGATCGGCTCGACACTCGTGTTGCCGGCCGTGGTGGCGGCGAGCTGGGCGGCCTCGATCGCCTCGCGACTGCGCGTCGTGAACTTGTCGGACCCGAAAGCGCTCATGAAAGGGAGTCTCCTGGAAGGTGCGTGGGAATGGATGGTGACACTCATTCCAACGCGCGCAAAGTTGAGTCTATTGCACTCAACTTTGCGGTGTGCGTCTCATTCGACGCCTCATGGTGGGTGGGCAACCCCTCGCCCACCCACCACGGATGCAGGAACCGCCCGGACCCCACGTCCCGCCAGCAACCCCACATCACTGGCAGGCAGCAGTCCCTGCGGCAAAAACGGTCCCACAGTCCGGCCCGCCACAGCCCGTTGTTTCAGGTGCGACCTCCCGCGAAACGGCCCGTACGACGGCGCTCCCTGCCAGCATGGGCCCGTGGCTCGACGGGCGGACGAGATCGACGACCGGACCCCGCTCGCGGGCGCCCGGATCGATGTCGCGGCGCGCATCGGCTGGCTGCTCCGCACCAGCCGCATGGCGGCCGGTGTCCGGATGCGCGAGTTCGGGGAGCTGGCCGGGACCGGCTCCCACCTCTCGCCCGCGACCCTGTCGCGCGTGGAGACGGCCGGCCGGCGCAGCGGCACCGTGATCGATGCCTACGAGCGGGCGCTCGACCTTCCGTACGGGCACCTCCGCGCACCCATCGACGTACTGTCGCGCACGTTCTCCTACGCCCCCGAGGACGTCGAGCCGTACACACCCGAGGCGACCCTTGCGGGCTTCTCGAGCAGCTGCGCAGCGGTACTGGACCAACCGTCCGGCGGCGACTGGTTGCGCTTCGCCGAGTACCACGCGCACACGCCCTTCGGACTTCCCGAACCCGACGTACGACCGTTGATCGAACGCCTCGCCAACGAGGTGGGACGCTCGGCCGGGACGGGCTACCAGCTGCGCTACGAGGCGCTGGCCAAGCTGCGGTGCAGCGCCTACGGCGACATCGTGGCCGAGGTCATCCGCGAAGCCGTCCTCGCTCCGGGCATGCAACGCGCGTACGACCTGATGAGCGCGGTCACCGAGCTGCCGACCCCTGCGTTGGTGCAGTGGTGCGGGGAGCTCCTCTCCCACGACTCTTGGCAGATCGCCCGGGCCAGCTGCCTCGGCATCCAGAACATGCGCAGTGTCGGCGGCCTGCGGACGCGCGACTGGTTGCCGCTGGTCGCCCCGTTCGCGGCGGCCTGCATCGCGGCGGTGGACGACTCCCGTCGCGGACCGATCCTCAGCGCGACCCTGGCCTCGTGCCCGCCCGACTTCCGGCGCGAGGTCCGTGCCGCCGTCGGCTTCGACCTCCCGCCGCCCCGCAAGGCAGCTGCCTGGACGCAGAGCCGTCGCAACCGCCACTTCGCCCACGCGGCCCGGATGGCCGCCGACATCGCAGGCAACAGTGCGGGCGAGGGGGTGCTGACCCGCCTCGTGTTCGAGGTGCTCTACGACTTCCGGGCGACCCACGTCGTCACGTCGGGCTTCCTGCTCGTCGCATCGCCCTTCTCCGACGGCGTCCGCGAGCAGCTCTGCAGTGCGGCACTCGAGGGTCCCGACGAGACCACCCGGCACGGCGCTGCCTACGCGTTCGCGAACCTGATGGTGCCCTTCGAGGTCGCCGACCCTGCCCCGTGGCTGGCCTCGCCCGACCCCGCGATCCGGGCAGCCGGGCTCTCGATCTGCGGGTTCGCGGGAGTCCCGTTGCCCGAGGCGACGCTTCGGGAGCTCGTGGGCGCCGACGACGAGCTGTGTCGCGACGCCCTCTTCGCGGCGGGCATGGCCAGCCAGCCCGAGCTCGCGCAGATCGCCACGAACCACGCGGACCCGGCGGTCCGGGACGCCGCGCGATGGTGGACCGACCACGGCGGCCGGGTCAGTCGCTGACGATCTCCGGCGGCGCCTCGTGGGCGGGCAGGGCGACGTTCGTCGCCGTCTTCTCGTCGACCAGCGCGAGCTTGCAGAACTCCTCGCCGAACGGCGTCAGGTGCACGCTGCGGCGCACGACCTTGGCGAACTTCACCGAGTGCATCGCGGCCAGCACGTCGGGCTGCGCCTCGAGCACCTGGTACTCCAGGTGGTCGTGCACGGCCTCGCGCGAGAACCAGATCAGGCCCAGGCGGAACAGGTTGTTGAGGTACGACGGCACCTGCTCGACGTAGCGCAGGCCGGCGCGCGGACCCACCATGTTCAGGCCCGGTGCGATCAGTTGGCTGCTCATCATGCCGATCGGTCCGCCGGTGCGGATGTCGACGCTGGGCTGCGGCCCGTTGCGCAGCAGCATCACCAGGATCCGTGCCTCGTCGGGCGCGAGCTCGTCGAGGATCCGGTCGAACGCCGGGTGGCGGTCGTTCTGGCCCCAGACGTCGCGGGACTTCTCCAGCAGCTCGTTGCCACGGTCGCGCAGGGACAGGGCGCGGCTCGCGACGACCTGGCCGTCGACGACCGCAGCAGGCGCGGCCTTCTCGCGCGGCCGCTCGACTCCGTTGCCCGAGCCGTTGCCCGAGCCGATGCCGTTGCCGTTGCCGCCGAGCGACTCGCCGACCCGCAGGAAGGCCGTCCCCATGGGGGTGCCGTCCGCGAGGGTGCGGGCCAGGTCACCCACCGCGCCGACGACGGAGCCGACCTCGCGAATGAGGGAGGCCGCCTCGTCCCGGTTCGTCACGGCCTTGCCGACGCGCATCCAGTTGCGGGCCGTCGTACGCATGCCCCAACCGGCGGTGTGCAGGGCGGCCGAGCCGGCCACCCGGGCCAGGCCCGGAAGGGATTCGACGACGGTGGGACTCGCGAGCGCAGGCAGCCGCGGCAGGTCCTCGCCGCCGACACCCCGGTTCTCCGAAGAACTTGATTCTCTTGCCACGGTCCCATCCTCCATCAACAACACCTCGGGCGTTCCGCGCTGCCCCCTGCTGGTCACACCCACGAGAAACGACTCACGGCGGGAAACCGGGAATCAGGCCCCAGTTGAAGATCGCCAGGTGGAGGAACCCGCCCGCAGCGCCCATCACCGCACCGTGGAGGTAGAGCATCCACTCGTCCTCCTTGATGGCCGAGCGCATCATCTCGACGAAGTCCTTCGGCGGCAGTTCCTTGGTACGACGCGCGATCAGCACGCGGATCTTCTCCGACTGCTTGCGGCTGAACTCCGCGTCACGGAACGGGGTGATCGTCCGGCCGACGGCCTCCATCGCGAAGGAGTCCTTGATCCGGTCGTACCGCTTGCCGCCCATGGCCACGTTGACGGCACCGCGCAACGGGCCGGCGGCCTTGTCGATGGCGGGCCGCATCGCGGTCGCGATCATCTGGCGGGTCCGGTCGCCGCGGGGTCCGTCCATCAGGAAGTCACCGATGCGCTCGAGCGTGACCACGTCATCGGCGATGATCCGGGCATAGACCTCGGCGCACTCGTCCTGGCGCCGCAGGAACAGCCCCTGGACCTTGATGCCGAGGACCTTCCGGGGCTCCGGCGGGTCGAAGATCAGCCACATGCCGAGCAGGTTGGTCGTCCATCCGACGAAGACGCCGAGCAGGGGCAGCAGCCACCAGATGTGCCACGTCTGGTCGACGATCGCGACCGGGATGCCCAGCAGGAAGCCGAAGATGAACCCGAAGGCCACCATCAGGTTCAGCTCCTTCTGACCCACGTCCTTGAACACCCGCACCACGAGGTCGGGGTTCTTGCGGAAGTGGTCGATGACCATGATCTTCGGGTCGAGCAGCTGGTCGATGTGCACACCGATCTCGTCGGTGATCGTCTTGACGACGGCAGGCAGCTGGGCCTGGACCCGGTCGACGACGGCGGTGCGGACCGGGCGGGGCAGGTCGCGCCACAGCTTCGGGTGCTCGCGCAGCATGACCTCTTCGACGAGCTCGGGAAGGTCGGGCCGGAACACGTTGACGATGTGCTCGGCGATCTGGTCGGGCTCGAGCTGGGCGTAGAACTCCGCGGGGGTGCCGAGCTTCGCGATCACCTTGTCGACAGCGATGCTGCCCATCTTGGCGGCGCGCGCGGGGACGATGCCCTGCCAGCCGAGGCCGCCCTCCATCCAGCCCGGGATCTCCTGCAGCTTGCGCGGCATGAGCCCGGTGACTTCCTTGAGCCCGGGGACCTTGAAGCCGTGGAACTTGATGGGAGAGAACAGCATCCACAGGCCGGACCAGTTGATCAGCCAGCCGATGATGCCGGTGAAGAACGGGATCGAGATGAACGCGAACCAGTCGACGCCGTGGCTACCCGTGAGGTCGCCGCTCGCCCAGTCCCTGAAGAAGTCCCCTATCGCGTCCACACGCACCTCTCGTCCTGTTGGGGCCCGCCGCGCCCCAGTGCCACTGACGGTCCCGACGGGCTGAGGCTAGTGCTTCTTGTGACGATTGGCACGGGGATCTCAGGTCACGGTGTCGCAGGAACCTCGTCGCGCCGTTGGAGGCGCACGTCGTTCTCCAGTTTCCCGAACTTGCTCAGCGGCTGGATCCGGAACGCGATCCTCGCCTGGACGTCGGCGGCGGCGACGAAGCCGAACGTCCGGGAGTCGTCGGAACCGCCCCAGTTGTCACCGATCACCCAGTAGTGGTCGTCGGGAACGGTCACCCAGGCGGGCTCCTGCCCCCGAGGCGACGACGTGCCGTCGTCGACGCAGCACGGCTCGGTCTTGTCACCGACCCGGCCGGACCAGGCGGGGTTGTCGACCACATAGGTGACGTCCTCGCCCTCCGGACGCACGAGCACGACGGGTGGGTCGGCGTCGGCAGTGACCTGGACCTGGTCGCCCGGCAGGCCGATGACCCGCTTCACGACGGAGATCTCGCGCCCGCCGAGGGGGCTCTCGACGATGTCGAAGCGCTGGACGTCGTCCTTGCCGAAGACGTCGACCAGGAGCCGGTCGCCGCTGGACACGGTCGGCTCCATGCTGCTTCCGGACACCTTGACCGAGAAGGCCAGGGCAGCGATGACCACGAGCATTCCCGCGAAGAACACGGCCAGCGCGCCCACTCCGAGAGCAGTCCGCAGCCAGCTGCGGTCGCGGGCTCCGTTCGTCACGGCACGAACCGTACGCGATCGGTCGCCCCGAACCGCACCTGAGAAATAACCGTGACAAATTGTCGCGTACACCACTTTTCCGTGGCAGACTCCGGGGCGCTTGGCCTTAGGCATGGGGATGCGGCCAGCGTCCACCGTCGGTTCGGGAGGGATCGGCGGATTGCCAGGAGGATTCAATTGAACAAGATTGATGGAATGGGCCGTACCCGTCTGGGACGGTTCGCAGCAGTCACCGTCCCCGCCACTCTGCTCACCGCAGGACTCGGGGTCGCCATGCTGCAGGGAATGGTCGGCGCCGTGCTTGCGTCGGCCGAGGGATTCACGCTCAACAGTGATCGCATCGAGAGCAACGGACTGAAGGCGCGCGTGGGCGCAGCCGACGTTGCTGGCGGTGATCAGGCCACGGTGTACGCCGAGACCGGCGCCATCACCACGGCCAGCGGAATCGAGGTCATCACCCCCGACGTGACGATCCCGCTGATCAACCTTCCGGCACACCTCGAGGTGTCTTCGACCGACACCACGATCTCGCTCGGTGCCGTCGGGCTCAACGCGAAGACGTTGAACACCCCCAACGGCGCCGCGCTCGGCACCACCACCATCGGTGTCGCGCAGTCCGAGGCCGGCTTCACCAACACCACCACCGACAGCGGCTACGTCGCTGACGCGTTCGCGCTGACGAGCAGCTCGGCTGACCTGCCGAACGTCAACGCGACGGCCTACGCGATCACGTTGCAGAGCCTCGAGCTCGACAACCTGTCGCTCGCGGTCGCGCTCGGTAACTGATCGACCTCCGGTCGATCACCGCGATCAGCCTCTCGGCTGACGGCTCGTCCGTCTGCCCCTGAGCGGTCGCAACTCCGCCCGTGGGGACGCGTGCGCTTCCGCGCGTCCTCACGGGCACCACCACTGTTTTCGTAGGGACACATCGCATGACTGAGATCTCCGACAACCCTGTCGTCGCACCACTCACCGCGGCCCCGCGAGCGGGCCTCGTCGCCCGCATCCGGAACCGCTTCACCCTGTACCGCCGGACCCGCCCGTTCTGGGGTGCCCTGGTCCTCGCGCTCGGGGCGTACTTCATCGCCCAGCCGCTGCTCGGCGGCAGCTTCGCCTTCTACACGACCGTCGGCGCCCGCAGCATCACCCCGCTGCTGCTCGCCGCCGGCATGCTGGCCGCGGCCGCCATCGCGCTCGTCCTGCCCGCCCAGCGCCACTTCCCCGCCATCATCGCGACCCTGCTGTCCGTCGCGTCACTGCCCCTGGCCAACCTGGGTGGCTGGCTGATCGGGATGGTGTGCGGCATCACCGGCGCCGGCCTGGTGTTCGCGTGGACGCCGTACACCGCGAAGCAGCTGGAGCGCTTCGCAGCGAAGGACAAGGCCAGGGCCGAGCGACGAGCCCTCCGCAAGGAACGTCGATGAGCCGGGTACGACGACGCGGCCCGTCGGTCGTCGCCGACCACTTCCGCGCCGCCCTGCGCGAGCGGACCGCGCAGATGACCGATGCCGCCGCCGTACGACGGGGCACCCGGGTGCGGGCCGTCGTACCGCTCGCCGGCGGCCTGTGCGCCCTGGTCTCGATGTTCCAGCTGGTGAGCAACGACGTGATGGCGGTGAACTTCACGACCGCCAACCAGGAGTTCCAGCTGTACTCCAACTACCTCCAGGGCGAGCAGGCCGCGGGCTTCCTCTCGACGAACAACACCTCGACGGGCGAGGACAACGGAGTGACCGAGCTCGGCATCCGCTCGGCGAAGCTGGCCGGGCTGTGCGCGATCGCCCACGAGGACGTGCCGGTGCTCGGCGAGGTGACCCTGATGATCATCGCCGGCGTGCCGGTGAAGAGCTCGTTCGTCAACGGCGCCAACACCACGACCGACGGCGCGGGCGCTCCGCTGGCCTTCGATGCCAACGGTCAGCTGGTCGGCGGGAACCACATCACGGCGAGCAACCTGTTCGTGAACTCCCGATCCCTGAGCGGCTTCGGGAACAAGATCAGCGGCATGAACCTCGGCCAGAGCGCCGACACCGTCGACACGACGGCCGCCATCGAATGGCCCAACGGCCAGGGCCAGCCGGACCCCGGTGACTTCGGCCTGACCGTCGACAAGCTCAACGTCGGCGGACTCGGCGGCGACACCTACGGCATCAACCTGCAGGGAGCGATCACCTTGCCGAACCTCAAGATCAAGGTCATCAAGGGCCACAAGACGCAGGCCGACTGCCCGACCCAGGCCGCCGGCTGATGCGCGCGGCATGGGCGTGGTTCCGGTCCTTCCGGCGGACGCGGCCGTTCTGGGGCGGCCTGTGGTGCATCCTCGGCGGCGCCTGGATCATCCGCTCGATGTTCTTCTCGTTCGTGCTGGCCGTGACCGGGGGCTGGAGCTTCTCGGCCGGCTACATCCTGGGTGGATCGCTGATCCTGTTCGGCGTGGTCACCTGGTGTGCCCCCCACTACCGGGGCCTGCTCGGACTGATGGCGATCCTGCTGTCCCTCGCGGCCTTCGTCGCAGCCAACCTCGGCGGCTACCTCCTCGGTTCGGTCCTGGGCATCCTCGGCGGATCGATGATGTGGGCGTGGGGCGAGAAGGCGCCGAAGAAGGAGAAGGAAGGCCGCACGTCGCGCAGTCATCGTCGAAGGGAACTCGAGGCTGCTGATGCAGCGGCCTGACGGTGTCCTTCCGGGCCAGCTGACGATCGGGCGCCAACGCCTGGTCGTGGTGCTCGCGATCCTGGCGGTTGCCGCGACGACGATCCTGGTGCCCCGCCCCGGCGACGGTGCACGCGGCCAGGCGCAGAGCAATGCCTACCAGCCCTTCGCCTGTGATCAGCCGGGTAGCAGCAACCCGCAGCAGCGGCGCCAGGAGATCCAGCTCGACAACGGCGCCGGCGACTTCAACGCCGCCGGGCGGATGTATCCGTGCCTGGCCGGGGTGCGCTGGCACCTGCAGTCGGGCAACGTCACCACGTCGAGCACGACGCCGGCCATCGGCCAGATCCGTACGGCGTACGGCCGCGAGTTCCCCGACACCGTCTACTACGCCGCTGCCGGCTCGCGCACCGACCTCTACCAGATGGCGTTCAGCGGACTGCAGTTCTGCACCGGCGACACCACGCCCATCAGTGCGTGTGCCCCGACCGGCACCAAGGACATCCAGCTGTACGCCGACACCGCCGACGCGCCCGGCCCGAAGGCAGCCACCAACTACCGGCTGACGATCACCCCCGACCAGGCGATCACCATCGGGGGCTCGGGCGTCTGGACCGAGGTCCTGGCCACGGCCAACAGCTCGTTCACCGTGCCCGTCGCCGAGCTCCCCACGGCGACGCACCTCGCGTGCGGGCTGGTGGGAGGCATCGCCCGCGGGGGCTTCCTGGGCATCGGCGGCACCTGCGAGCTCAGCGCCTCCGACTTCTCCGGCAGTCTCGCCCAGTGGCTCGGTGGCGGCGAGAACTACACGCTGCTCGGGATCAACCTCGACCTCTACTACCTGGTCACCCACCGCCAGAACCCGACGGATCCCTACACGCAGATCCCCGTCGACGGCTCGGGCAACCCACTGAACTCCATCCAGCTCCCCAACACGACGATCTCGGTGAGCTGATGGCAACCGAGACGACGGCCGACGCCGTGCGGCACGGCACCCGCTGGAAGCGCCTGGCCGGGGCGCTGACCGCGTCCCTCGGGACGCTGGCCGCCCTCGCGTCGATCACCTGGCAGAACGCCTTCGGCATCGACGCCACGATCATCATCCAGGACGGCAACGCCACCTTCTCGGCCAGCCAGATCAATGCCAACGACGCGGCCTTCGGGATGGCGCCCGTCCGGCTGGGCAACGGCAACTGGAAGAACGTGCTGCGGGCGGGCTTTGCGACCGCCACGCTCGACGGCCTGTGCATCTCGAAGACGGAGACCCTCGCCGGCCTGGTGAAGTACACGATCAAGCTGACGGCGGGGGACGGCACGGCCGCCCTCGAGAGCCGGGCCAACAACGCGACGCTCGACGTGACGACCTTGAGGGGCGCGGCGATCAGCCTGCAGGGCAGCACCCAGCTCGGGCAGGCCACGACCGACCTCACCACCATCCCGGGCACGGCGCCGTACGAAGCCAATCCCTTCGGGGTCCCGCAGACCTGGGGCGGCGGCTTCTTCGGGCCCGGTGCGGCCGGTCCCAACGCCTACTCCGAGTCGGGCAACGGCGGTCACGTCAACGGCCAGGGCTTCACCGGGATCGACGCGACCCGCGGCACCCTGACCTCGGTCTACGGCCAGCTGTGGCAGGCGCAGGTCTCGGGTGACGTCACCTTGCCGAACCTGTCGATCAAGGTGTTGCCGTTCACCGACAGCATCGGCTTCAACGCCAACGGCACGCAGAACACGACCCCCGACGGCATCGACGACCGCTCGTGCTGGACCGAGGCCCGCAAGGGCACCTACCCGAAGTGACGGCCGCTCAGGGCTTGCGGCGCCAGACCACGACGGACTGACCGATCGTGGCCTGCGGGACCGCGGGCAGGTTGCTCCGCGGGACGGCCGGACGCGTGGCCAGCGCCTGGTTGAGCGCCTCGCGGGCGGCCTCGAGCTCAGCGGCGAGCTCCGCGTTGCGCGCCCGGAGGGCGGCCGCGGCGTTCTCCAGCTCGAGAATCCGGCGCACGCCTTCGATGCCGATGCCGGCGGCTGTCAGGTGCGCGATCTCGCGGAGCCGCTCGATGTCGAGGTAGGAGTAGCGACGCCCGCCCCCGCCGGTGCGTCCGGGCGTGATCAGGCCGACGCGCTCGTAGGTGCGCAGCGTCTGCGGGTGCAGGCCGCTGAGCTGGGCGGCGACGCTGATCACGAAGACCGCATCGCCCTCGCCCGGCGGCCCCTGCGTCGACCCGGTGACCATCACGAGCCCTCCGCGAAGAGGCCTGCCCGCAGCGTCGTACCGGACGTCGCGGCAGCGAACGCCTCCAGCGCCTCCCGGGCCGCAGCGTCGAGGGTGCCCGGGACCTGGACCTCCACCGTGGCGAGCAGGTCGCCCCGGCTTCCGTCGGCCTTCAGCGCGCCCTTGTTGCGGACCCGGAAGGTCCGGCCGCTGGGCGTGCCGGCAGGGATCCGGAGCGTGACCGGGGCACCACCGAGCGTCGGGACCTTGATCTCGGCACCGAGCGCGAGCTCGGCGAACGAGACGGGGACGTCGACCGTGAGGTTCTCGCCCTTGCGGCCGAACACCCGGTGCGGGGAGACCTTGACGACGACGTAGAGGTCGCCGGCGGGACCGCCGCCCTCACCGGGCGCACCCTTGCCCCGCAGCCGGATCCGCTGGCCGTCCTTGACCCCGGCCGGGATCTTCGCCTGGATCGTCCGCGCCGACTGGCCGCGACCGGAGCCATGACAGGTCGGGCACGGGTCGTCGTAGACGAGCTGGCGACCACCGCAGGCGGGGCAGGTCTCGTTCATCGTGAACGCCCCGCCCACCGACGCGGTGATCGAGCCGCTGCCGTCGCAGGTGCTGCAGACGTGGGGACGCGTGCCGGGCTTGCCGCCCGTGCCGTTGCAGGTGCCGCAGGCGCTGTCGGAGCTGATCCGCAGCGAGACGGTGACGCCGTCGAGCGCGTCGGAGAACCCGATCGTCGCGCTGGTCTCGAGGTCGCCTCCCCGAGTCGGACGCGGCGCGCGCCGACCCTGGCCGAAGCCGCCGCCGAACAGGTCGCCGAAGAGGTCACCGAAGCCACCCCCGCCGCCGGCCCGGTCGCGGAGCAGGTCCTCGACGTTGACGCCGCCACCACCGAACCCGCCGCCCGCAGGGAAGCCTCCGCGCCGGAACATCTCCCGCGCCTCGTCGTACTTCTTGCGCTTGGCGGGCTCGCCGATGACGTCGTAGGCCTCGGCAACGGACTTGAACTTCTCGTGCTTGACCTTGTCGTCCGGGTTCGAGTCGGGGTGGTTGGCGCGCGCCAGCTTCCGATAGGCCTTCTTGATCTCGTCGGTCGACGCCGACTTCGTGACACCGAGCTCGGCGTAGAAGTCCTTCGTGGCCCAGTCGGACCGGATTCCGTCGTCACTCATCGCACACCCCTCCCTTCCTGTTCGTCATCTCACCGAGCTGGGGTTCTCGGCTATTCGACCGGGTCGACCACCAGGACCTGCGCAGCGCGCACGACCCGGTCGCCGAACTTGTAGCCGGCCTTGGCAATCAACTTGCAGGTCGTGACCGTGACCTCCGGGTCGGTCCCGATGTGCGACAGCGCCTCGTGGACCGTGGGGTCGAAGGCCTCGCCCACGGCACCGAACTTGACCAGGCCCAGCCCGGCGACGGTGCGCTCGAGCTGCTCGGCGACGGCCTTGAAGCCACCCTCGAGCGGCTCGTGCTCCCGCGCCCGGTCGATGTTGTCGAGGACCTCGACGATCGGCGCGAGCGCGGAGTACGTCGCGTTCTCGCGCAACAGCTCGCGGTCCCGGTCGACCCGGCGCTTGTAGTTGAGGTACTCGGCCTGGAGGCGCTGGAGGTCGAGCGTGCGCTCCTCCAGGGCCATCTTCGTCACCGTGAGCTCGTCGGCCTCGGGGGTCTCGACGACCTCTTCGGACCCGAGCTCCGCAGCGTCGGGGGCGACGTCACCCTCCGGGGAGGGAGCAGCCGTCTCGGGCTGCTCCCCCTCCGGCGTGGCGGGACCGGTCGGGTCCTCGGTCACTTGTTGTCGCCTTCGGCCTCGGGCTCGTCGTCGACGATCTCGGCCTCGACGACGTCGTCGTCGGCCTCGCCCGTGGCGCCCGTGCTGCCACCGGCAGCGGCGGACTCGGCCTCGGCGGCGGCGTACATCGCGGCACCCATCTTCTGGCTGGACTCGCCCAGCTTGCTGATGGCGGCGGTGAGCGTCTCGGCGTCGGCCTCGGCGTTCTCGAGGACCGCCTTCAGGGCGTCGACGTCGGCGCTGACCTCGGTCTTGACCTCGTCCGGGATCTTGTCGCCGTTGTCGGCCAGGAACTTCTCGGTCGTGTAGACGAGCTGGTCACCCTGGTTGCGGACCTCGACGGCCTCGCGACGCTTGGCGTCCTCCTCGGCGAACTGCTCGGCTTCCTTGACCATGCGGTCGATGTCGTCCTTCGACAGCGCGCTGCCGCCGGAGATGGTCATCGACTGCTCGCGACCCGACGCCTGGTCCTTCGCGGACACGTGGACGATGCCGTCGGCGTCGATGTCGAAGGTGACCTCGATCTTCGGGACGCCACGCGGGGCCGGCGGCAGGCCGGTCAGCTCGAAGTTGCCGAGCTGCTGGTTCTGCGACCAGATCGCCCGCTCACCCTGGGCGACCTTGATCTCGACCGACGGCTGGTTGTCGTCAGCGGTCGTGAAGATCTCCGAGCGCTTGGTCGGGATCGTGGTGTTGCGCTCGATGAGCGTGGTGAACACGCCGCCCTTGGTCTCGATGCCGAGGCTCAGCGGGGTCACGTCGAGCAGCAGCACGTCCTTGACCTCACCGGCGAGGACGCCGGCCTGGAGGGCGGCGCCGACGGCGACGACCTCGTCGGGGTTGACGCCCTTGTTGGGCTCCTTGCCGCCGAGCATCTCCTTGACCAGCTCGGTGACGGCCGGCATCCGGGTCGAGCCGCCGACGAGGACCACGTGGTCGATCGCGGAGATCGCGAGGCCACCGTCCTTGAGGACGTTCTCGAACGGCGCCTTGGTGCGCTCGAGCAGGCTGGCGGTCAGGCGCTGGAACTCGGAGCGGGAGAGCCGCTCCTCGAAGTGCAGCGGGCCGTTCTCGCCGTGGGTGATGTAGGGCAGGTGGATCGTGGTGTCGGCCGAGGACGACAGCTCGATCTTCGCCTTCTCCGCGGCCTCCTGGAGGCGCTGAGCGGCGATCTTGTCCTTGGACAGGTCGACGCCGTTGGCGTCCTTGAACTTCTTGACCATCCACTCGACGACCGCGTTGTCCCAGTCGTCACCACCGAGGTGGTTGTCACCGCTGGTGGCCTTCACCTCGACGACGCCTTCACCGATCTCGAGCAGGGACACGTCGAACGTGCCGCCGCCGAGGTCGTAGACGAGGATCGTCTGGTCGTCGCCCTTGTCGAGGCCGTAGGCCAGAGCGGCGGCGGTGGGCTCGTTGACGATGCGGTCGACCTTGAGGCCCGCGATCTCGCCGGCTTCCTTGGTCGCCTGGCGCTGCGCGTCGGAGAAGTACGCCGGAACGGTGATGACCGCGTTGGTGACGGTCTCGCCGAGGTAGGCCTCCGCGTCGCGCTTCAGCTTCTGCAGGATGAACGCCGAGATCTGCTGCGGCGTGAAGTCCTTGTCGACCGGGTCGCCGACGTGCTGGGTCCAGTCGGTACCCATGTGGCGCTTGACCGACCGGATGGTGCGGTCGACGTTGGTGACGGCCTGGCGCTTCGCGACCTCGCCGACGAGCACCTCGCCGCTCTTCGCGAAGGCGACGACGGACGGCGTCGTACGGGCGCCCTCTGCGTTCGCGATGACCGTGGGCTCGCCGCCCTCGAGGACTGCGACGACGCTGTTCGTCGTTCCGAGGTCGATGCCGACAGCTCGTGCCATGGTGTGGTTCCTCCGTAGTGATTCAGGGTTCAGGCGTCAGGTTAGTTGAGCCGAATGGACTCAAGTCTGACACAGGGCACAACGACCGGGGAACCGGGGTTGTTCCCGGCCGCCCAGTCCTCCTTTCCGAGCCTTTCCCGGAGGCACGTGCGCGCCTAGCCTGAGAGGACGAGGGACCTCCGCGGCCCCTCGGCTGGGGGCGGCCATGGAGCCGGAAGCAACCTCTCGGAGCGCCACGATGTGGGACCGGATCAGCCGCGGCGAGCTCAACGCCGCGGCTGCCGACGCGCAGCTGATGCTCGAGCACTGCAGCGAACCGGCAGCCCAGGCAGAGGCACACGCTGCCCTCGGCCTCCTGCTGCAGCGCGTCGGGCGCATCGCCGAGTCCCGCGACCGGTTCACCCGGGCTGCCGATCTCACGCGCTCCACTCCCCGCATCCACGCCTCGTACGTCGCCGACGAGGCCGCGTCGCGGTTCCTGCTCGGCGACCTGACCGGCGCCGCCGGCGCGGCCGAGCGCGCCCGGAGGCTCGGCGACCTGCACGCCAACCCGTTCGCATCCTGCGAGGCGCTCAACACCCTCGCGGCGGTGGCGCTCGGCGAGGGCCGGACCTCTGACGCGCTGCGCCTGACCAGGGAGGCGATCTCCTTCACCGCCGCCGGTGACGGCCGCAACGGCGGCGCTCCCATGGCCCACCTCCACCACGGGATCGTCCTGATCGAGCTGGACCGGTTCGCCGAGGCGGAGTCGGCGTTCAGCGAAGGGCTGCGGCGCTCGGCCGGGGCCGGTGCGGTCGGCCAGCTGACCTGGTACCACTGCATGCGCGGGCTGTGCCGCTTCCTCTCCGGCCACTGGGACGCCGCGATCGAGGATGCGCGGACCGCGCTCGACGCCGCCGAGAGCACGGGCACCCTGATCGCCCGCCCGCTGGCCCGCGGCGTTATCGGCCTGGTGCAGGCGATCCGGGGAAACGTCGCCGCCGCGACCGAGAGCGTCGCTTCGCACGAAGGCACGTTGACCGCCGTCGGCCTCCCCGGCGAGGACTGGCTCGCCATGGCCCGCGCGGCCATGGCTCCCCATCCCGCGGCGGCCCACGCAGCGCTGCTCGAGGGCTGGCTGCACACCCGGCGGACGCCGTACCTCCTGAGCTGGCGCGCCCTGGCGCCGGCCGTGGTCCACCAGTCGATGCGGCAGGGCGAGCACGAGCTGGCCGTCGAGGTCGCCGAGCAGGCCCGCATCGGGGCGGGACGTGCTGGCCACGTCGCGTCCGCAACCGGAGCAGCCCTGCGCTGCCAGGCGATCGCGGAGGCCGATCCAGAGGTCGCACTCGCTGCGGTGGCGGTGCTCGAGGGCTCCGGACGACCCTTCGCCTTTGCTTCCGCCTGCCTGGACGCAGCCCTGCTGCTCCATGCGGCCGGCCACGACGACCGCTCCCGCAAGGTCCTGCGCACCGCGGTGGACGCCTTCCACGGCCTTCGCGCCAATCCCTGGCTGGCCTACAGCGGTCAGCGGTTGATGCATCTGGCCGCCCCAGCGGACGTGGTCGAGCGCTGCCAGCCGGACTGGAGCCTGCTGACCCCGACCGAGGACAGGATCGCCCGCCTGGTGGCCAGCGGGCTGTCCAACCCGCAGGTGGGTGCCGAGCTCTTCATCTCGCCCCGGACGGTGCAGACCCACACGTCGCACATCTACGCCAAGTTGCAGATCACCTCACGCGTCCAGCTCTCGGCGCTGCTGCGCCAGCGCGGCCCCCACTGACCCGCACGAACGTGTCCGCGATATCCGCCAGTCGGCGGATGCCGAGCCCCACCGGGGGCGGCAGTCTCCGGTTCATTGGCAAACCACCATTCACCAGGAGCTCCAGATGAAGCACACGTTCACCATTGCCGGACAGTCCGAGACCCAGCAGCGCTGGCAGCAGGTCCACCGCCGCCACGCCGTCCTGCGCAGGGTCATCACCTCGGGCCGCGTCGACGAGTCGGACGCCGAGCTCCAGGCGGTGTTCCCGAACCGGGACGACCTCGTCCGGGAACTCGTCCAGCACTGGACGACCTTGATGGGGGCCTGTGTCGACTTCGCCCTCGAGGTGGGCGAACAGAACGACAGCGCCGAGACCCTGCGGGAGGCACACCGCGCCACCATGCGGCGTGAACCCCGCCTCTACCCGCTGATCCTGCACACCACCCGGGGGGCACTGGGCGCCGCGCTCGTCGAGCGCGAGTACCTCCGGCTGGCCTGCGCCGTCGGCCTCGCCACCCCGGGGACCTCGGCGGCGGTCGCGTCGCACCAGGTCGCCCTCGTCCTGGACGGTGTCCCGACGCCCTCCACCGAGCCGCGGCCGTCCCGGTTCCGCGCCACGCTGGACCTGCTCGTCGGCGCGGGCCCGTCCCACCCGGTCCAGGAGCTGCTGCACTGACAGGACCGGTCGGATCCTCAGCCGGCGAAGAGCCCCGCGAGCAGGACGCGGCCGGGGACGCCGCACTTGCGACAGGCCGAGGCCAGCTGGGCCTGGACCGTCCGGGACGAGACGCCCAGCTGTTCGGCGATCGCCGGGTTGGAGAGGCCCTGCACCGCAAGGCGAACGACCCGCTGCTCACCGGGCGTGAGGAGGTGCCAGGGGCCCGTCGGCACGTCCGGCGGTTCCGCCGCGACCCGGACCAGCTGACGGGTCACCAACGCACTCCACGTCGTCGCTCCGAGGGCGTGGAAGACGGCCGCCGCTTCATGGAGGGCGGCCGAGCGTCGCGCTGGGTCCGCCGTGGTGCGGGCGGCGGCCACGCACCCGAAGGCGAGCGGGAGGGGCCGTCCGCTCGCGCGCAGGAGCTCCAGGCCGGCGTCGAGTGACTCCGGCGACCCCGATGTCGCGGCCGAGCAGCACAGCGCGGTGGCGCGGGCGCTGATCGTCCCCGCCACCTCCGCCAGCTCCCCCACCCGCTCACTGACCGCGGTGGCGAGCACGTGGTCGCCGCGCTGGACGGCGAGCACCACGAGCGGGTAGGCGAAGACCTTCCAGGCCAGGAAGCTGGGCATGCCGCGCAACCGGAACCACGCCTCGCACAGGGCGTCGTAGCGTTCATCGGCGTCCTCGGTGCTCGCCGCGGCGGCCAGAGCGACCCATTCCTCCCCGAGCCCGCCGCCGGGGCCGAGTCGGTGGGCACGGGATCGCGCAATGAGCACCCGGGCATCGGCCACATTCCCGCGCAGGCCCTCGATGCAGGCCGCGATCCCCCAGGCCAGGGGGCGCGCGGCGAGGGCGCCGGTCCGCTCCGCACGGTCGAGCGAGCGCCGCGTCTCCTCGCGCGCGGCTTCCCAGCTGCCGTCGATGAAGTGCAGCATCGCCTGGGAGGCGAGGTACCAGGCCAGCTGTCCGGTGTCACCCTCGTCCTGCGCGATCCGGATGCCCTCGGCGATGGTTGCATGGGCCTCCGGCATCCGGTCGAGCTCGGCGAGAACCATCGCGAGCACCACGTACGCGGTGGAGCGGTACTCGGCCTGGCCGATCCCCTTGTCGTCGTACGACGCCGCGGCCTCGGCGCACGCCAGCGCCTCGCCCAGGCGACCCCGCCCCAGGTTCACCACGGCGAGCGTCGTGCGCGCCTGTCGCACCGGGAAGTCGAAGTCGTGCTGGGCGGCGAGGACGAGCGCTTCGTTCGCGTCGGCCTCGGCCTGGTCCAGCGCTCCGGCGAGCACGCTCGAGAGCGATCCGACGGCGAGGACCAGTGCGCGGTCCGGACCGGAGTCACCCACCAGGGCCAGGGCCCTGGCGAACTGGTCGCGGGAGTCGGCCGTGAGCCCGGCGCGCTGCATCATCAGGCCGATCGCCGTCTCGACCCGCCCACGCTGCACCGAGTCGTCGCTGACGATGAGCAGTCGGGCGGCCATCGCGAACGCGTGGTCGAAGTCGCCGGCCTGGATCTTCATCCACAGGTCGAGCTCGAGATCGGACGGGGTCGACGGATCGCCCATCCCTCATGGTCACCCCGCTCCCGCCGCCCGCCAAGTGGCGAAAACAGGGGTCAGGGACGGACGGGTCAGCCGACCTGGACGCGGATCTCGTTGCTCACGGTGCCGTCGTCGCGGTCGATCACGCGGAACCGGTTGAGCCCGCCCTGGCCCGTGAAGATGTAGCTCGAGAAGGTGCCGTTGGTGACGCCGACGCTGGCGGGGAAGTCGGCCCAGCCGCCGTTCTCGAAGCGCTGGAGCCACAGGATCGCGCCTTCGCCACCGGGGTAGACCCCACTGAAGTAGATCCGCTCGTCGGCCGCGACGCTGTTGTCGACCGCCTGGAGCGAGATCTCACCGGCCGAGGGCGACTCGGACTCGGTCGACTCGGTCTCCGCGGTCTCCGTCTCCTCGACGTCGGTCTCCTCGGTGGACTGGGTCTCCTCGGGCGTCGCGGTGTTCAGCGTGATCCGCGGCCCCTGTGAGCCGGCGGTCTCCACCGGCGTGGGCAGGTACATCGACTCGCGGACGGTCGATCCGGCGGCCGACGAGCCGCCGCCGTCGCCGATGCCGAGGAACCGCGACCCCATCAGCGCCACCAGGGCGAGGATCAGCCCGACGCCGAGGGCGACGGCGACCAGTGCCACCAGCCCGTTGAGCACGGGGCGGTCGGCGCTGGGCTCCTGCTGGGGGTCGCTCACCTCGCCATTGTCTGTGACGCGGGCGGCGCAACCAAACCGCGTGGGACCGCGCGGGTCGCCACGAGCGTCACCGGACGTACGGCGGCCGCTGCTGATCGGCGACCTCGATGGGCCCCGCCATCGCGTTCCTCGTCCGTCGGTGAACTGCCTTCATCCACCTTGAGCGATCGCGTGCCGCTTTGGTTGCGTGCTGGACGGAAATCGGGTCGGGAGATCAGAACCCGCGGGTCCAGACCACCTGTTCGTGCAGCCGGTTCGAACGCCAGCCGGCGGGCGTGCGGACGAAGTGGTGGCGGTACATCCCGCCGACCTCGACGACCCGCTCGCCGCCCTGGCCGTCCGAGATCCGCATCGGGTTGTGGAAGTACGCCGTCACGTCGGCCTCGTCGCGCGAGCCAGCGAACACGAAGTCGATCTGGGCCACGGCGTGCACGCGGTGGGCGGAGAACGCAGGCAGGTTCTCGGCGAGCCACGCCTTGACGACCGGGAAGGCGTCAGCGATCCCGCCGCTCTCGGTGTAGTCGACGTGCGCGTCGGGCGTGAAGACCGTGTCGAGGCGGTCGAAGTCACCCTCGTCGACGGACAGCGTGTAGCGGGTGATCGCGTCGGTGATCTCGGCGCGGTCGATCAGCTCCTGCAGGTCGGTCACGGGGTGCCTCCGGTGGTCGGGCCTGCCGAGACCCGCGGTTCGAGGACGACGACCGGGATCTCCCGGTCGGTCCAGGCCTGGTAGTTGTCGAAGTCGGCGTAGAGGTCGACGAGGCGCGGCCAGAGGCTCGCCCGCTCGGCGGAGTCCGCCACCCGGGCCCGCACCGCACGACGGCGCTCGCGCGGCAGGTCGACGGTCGTGTCCGGCGTGGCGACGAGGTTGTGGAACCACTGCGGGTTCTTCGGCAGTCCGCCCTGCGAGGCCACGATCACAAGGTCAGGTCCGTCCGTCAGGAAGAGCAGCGGGGTCGTGAACGTCGTGCCGCTCTTGCGCCCGACGTGGTCCAGCAGCAGCACCGGCACCGGCTTCTTCCAGCCCGCGCCGACGCGCCACTTCGCGCCGATCCGTCCGTTGGTGAGCCGGTAGACCTTCACGTTCGCCTTGGCGCCGTACTTGATGATCTTGGCGACGATCGGCTTGTCGAGACCCTCAGGCTTTGTCTTGGGCTGTCCCATGGCGCTCACTCTGGCAGAAATGTAGAACACGTTCTAGTGTGGAGCCCATGAGATTCACCTACGCCGAAGGCATGACCCAGGCGAAGTACTACGCGCCGCTCGCCCAGGCCGTCGAGGCCACCGGCTACACGTCGATGTCGGTCGCGGACAGCCTGATCTACCCGCAGGAGTCCGACTCGAAGTACCCCTACACCGACACCGGGGACCGTGAGTTCCTGCTCGGCAAGGAGTTCATCGAGACGTTCATCCTGTGCGCACAGCTCTTCGCGGTGACCTCGACCCTGCGGCTGACGCCCTTCGTCCTGAAGCTCCCGGTGCGTCCGCCGGTCCTCGTCGCCAAGCAGGCGTCGTCCCTCGCCTTCCTCTCCGACAACCGCCTCGGCCTCGGCGTCGGCCTGTCCCCGTGGCCCGAGGACTTCGCGGCCCTCGGCGTGCCGTGGGAGAAGCGCGGGAAGCGGATGGACGAGTGCATGGACATCCTCACCGGCCTCATGCAGCCCGGCGACGAGCCGACCTTCTTCGGCTACGACGGGGAGTTCTTCCAGTTCGAGCCGCTGCAGCAGTGCCCCGCCCCCACGCAGAAGATCCCGCTGCTCGTCGGCGGCCACTCCGACGCCGCGCTGCGGCGCGCCGTACGCAAGGGCGACGGATGGATGCACGCCGGCGGCGACGGCGAGGAGCTCGACCGCCTCCTCGCCCGCCTGGCGGAGATCCGCAAGGAGGAGGGCGACACCCGCGACGACTTCGAGGTGCACGTGATCTCGTACGACGCCTACACGCTCGACGGCGTGAAGCGCCTCGAGGACAGGGGCGTCACGGACTGCATCGTCGGCTTCCGGGTGCCCTACATCAAGGGCCCGGACACCGAGCCGCTCGAGACGAAGATCAAGCACCTCGAGGGCTACGCCGAGAACATCATCGCCAAGGTCAGCTGAATGTCGGCGTCGCTCGACCTCACCAGGCCGCTCCAGGAGGCGATCGCCGAGGCTGAGGAGCTGATCGCCAACGCGCCATTCATCCGGACGGAGGCGGACCGGCTCGAGGGCTATGACTACCTCGCGGGCCGGATCCGGATGGCCATGCAGACGGCGTTCGACTACGACCTCGAGCAGCCCCTCTTCATCAACCCGACCCACCAGTTCTCCCGGCAGGGCCTGGACAACCCCGACGCCATCTACTTCCACGCCTACCTGCGCGAGGGCGTCGAGTACGTCGTCCGCGGCCGCCGCGGCACCTCGGCGGACCTGTCGTTCCAGGTGATGGGCGGGACCTACAGCGCCGATTCGGCCGCGACGTCGCTGATGGCGTTCGACGAGCGCGAGCTCGAGGTGGACGGTGAGGGGAACTTCTCGTTCACCTATGTCGCGGAGCCGGGCGCGAAGACGCTGATCGTGCGCGAGGTCTTCAACGACTGGGACACCGAGGGGCGCGGGACGATCACCATCGAGCGCACCGACACCCTCGGTCGCGCCCGTCGCGAGCTGTCGGCGGAGACGCTGAAGAAGAAGTACGAGGTGGCGGCGCGGTCGCTGGTCGGCTCGATCCAGACCTGGTTCGCCTTCCCGCACTTCTTCCAGTTCAAGGAGCCGGTCAACACCCTGACCGTTCCGGCATCCACCCCTGGCGGCCTGTCGTCGCAGTTCTCCTCGATCGGGCACTACGAGCTCGCCGAGGACGAGGCGATGATCGTGACGGTCCCCCGGTGCGACGACTGCACCTATCAGGCGATCCAGATCGGGTCGGACTGGTACGCGTCGACGGACTACGAGACGCACCAGACGTCGCTGACCAAGGCCCAGGCGGTGGCTGATGCGGACGGGCTGCTGCGCTTCGTGATCTCGGAGCGCCCTCCCGGCCCCGGCGGAACACCGGTCGCGAACTGGCTGGAGACCACCGGCCACCGCACCGGCCCGATCATGCTGCGCTGGCAGCAGCTCACTCGCGACCTCACGGCTGCGGACGGACCGGCGGTCGAGATCGTGAAGGTCGGCCAGGTGCCCTCCCATCTGCCGACGCTCGCAGGGTTGTCCGAAGCGGAGTACGCCGACCGGATCACCGCGCGGCAGCGGGCGGTCGCGCGCCGCATGCTGTCCTGACCCGAGCCACTGCGGATTCATCAAGGGATGTCGCCGAACCCGCGCTTCCCACGGCGTACACACGCTGGGAAGTGCCCACTCGGCCACATACCTTGATGAATCCGCACCCAACCGGTAGACCAAAACTGAAACACGTTCTAGTCTGTCCGGCATGGTGGATCTGCTGACCGACAAGGTCATCGTGTTGTCAGGTGTCGGCCCGGGCCTCGGCCGGGCACTGGGCGAAGAGGCCGCGAAGATGGGCGCCGACCTGGTGCTCGCCAGTCGCACACCCAAGCGGCTGGAGAAGGCCGCCGAGGTGGTCCGGTCGTTCGGGCGCCGGGCCCTCGTCGTACCGACGGACATCACGGACGAGGCCGCGCGGCAGAATCTCGTCGACGCCGCGCTCACGGAGTTCGGCAAGGTCGACTGCCTGATCAACAACGCCTTCGGCATCCCGCCGATGGACCCGCTGAGCACGCTCTCGCTTGAGAGCCTCCGCGCCGCGAACGAGACCAACGTGTTCGCGCCGCTGCGCCTGTCGGCCCTCTTCGCCGATGCCCTGGCTGCGACGCCCGAGAAGGTCGGTGGCTCGGTCATCATGGTCAACTCGTGCGTCGTCTACAGCAGCCAGCCCGAGTACGCCGGCTACAAGCTGTCCAAGGGCACGCTCAAGCACATGGCGTCCTCGCTGGCGACCGAGCTCGGGCCGCGCGGGATCCGCGTCAACAGCGTCGCGCCGTCGTACATCTATGAAGACGTGAACAAGGCGTACTTCGACTGGATCGCGTCGGAGTCCGGCCGCACCCACGAGGAGGTGTACGCCGAGAAGGCCGCGCCCACCGACCTGAAGCGGCTCGCCACTCCGGACGAGGTCGCCCGCGCCACCCTGTTCCTGGCCTCGGACCTGGCGTCCGCGGTGACCGGTGTGATGCTCAACGTGGACTGCGGAGAGTTCCATGTCGACTGACGCGACCACGGAAGAGGGCCCGCGGCAGCGCGCCGATGTCGGCTCCTACGAGGACATCGCCGCAGCGGCCACCCGCACGACCGGACTGAGCGACTTCGGCGGCACGGCCCACGAGGAGGGCCTGCGCCTGCTCGTCGAGGACCTGGCCTCCCCGGAGGCCGGCCTGACGCCGGTCGGCAACTACTTCCACCGCGCCGAGGTGAAGAGCGCGCTGGTCGGCCGGTTGCTGACCGAGGCCCGCTTCACCCAGTTCCCCGAGCACGCCGACGTGACGATCGAGCGGCCGATCTTCGTGGTCGGCCTCCCCCGCACCGGCACCACCGCCCTGCACCGCCTGCTGTGCGCCGACCCCGGCCACCAGGGACTCGAGGCCTGGCTGACGGAGTTCCCGCAGCCGCGGCCGCCGCGCGAGACGTGGGAGCAGGACCCGGTCTTCAACGCGATGCAGGCGGCCTTCCAGCGCCACCAGATCGCGAGCCCCGAGTTCATGGGCATCCACTACATGGATGCGACGTCGGTCGAGGAGTGCTGGCGGTTGCTGCGCCAGACCGGCAAGTCGATCTCGTACGAGTCGCTCGCCAACGTGCCGCGCTATTCGGAATGGCTGGCCGGGCAGGACTGGACCGACGCGTACGCCCGCCACAAGCAGAACCTCCAGCTGATCGGCCTCAACGACACCGACAAGCGGTGGGTGCTCAAGAACCCGTCACACCTGGTCGGCCTCGACGCCCTGATGACGGTCTACCCGGACGCCCTGATCGTCATGACGCATCGCGAGCCGGTCACCTCGATCGCCTCCGCGTGCTCGCTGTCGGCCGAGGCCACTGCCGACACCTCGACGACCTTCGTCGGCGAGACCATCGGGAACACGCAGCTCTCCATGCTGGCCCGGTCCTGGCAGACCTTCTGGACCTCCCGCCAGAAGTACGACGACCGCCAGTTCTTCGACGTCGACTACCGCGAGTTCGTGCAGGATCCCGTCGGCACCGTCGGCTCGATCTACGAGGCGTTCGACATCGACTGGACCGACGCGGCGCGCAGCGAGGTCGTGCGGATCGACTCGGAGTCACGCACCGGCAAGGCGCGTCCCTCCCACCGCTACGACCTGTCGGACTACGGCCTCACCGAGGAGCGGGTGCGCGAGGCGTTCGTCCTCTGAGTACTCACGTCGCCCTGCGCCGGGCGGCCGGCGTCCCGGGTGTCGGGAACCAGCGCCAGACGACGACCGACTGGCCGAGCGTCCACGCCGAGTTGCAGATCCAGTAGACGAGCAGTGCCGTCGGCACGAACCCGCCGGCGACGAGCAGGCCGATCGCGGAGAGTGCCGGCATCATCTGCTGCGCCGTCGCCATCGCCTCGGGCAGCCCGTCGGTCACGGTGTTGCTGGCGACGAAGTAGCGCTGCGTGACGAAGGCCAGTCCGGCTGCCACCAGGGCCAGGCCGGCCACGACGGCGAAGTGACCCGGCCCGCCACCGAGATAGCCACGCGCCGCGAGGGGCACCGCCAGCAGGGTGGCGCTCCCCAGCGCTCCGACGAGATCGGCGTCCATCGCGCCCACGGGCGCACCACCGGCGACCTCGGCGAGCAGGTGGTAGAGCGCCAGCCAGAGCGGAACCTGGATCAGCACGGGCAGGCAGCCGAGCCGGGAGACGCCGTGCTCGGCGGAGATCCTCCGGCGCTCCTCGAGGTGTTCACGCACGCTGGCGGCGTCCTTGCGATCGCGATACCGCGCGGCGACGTCCTGCAGGTGCGGCCGGGCCCGGGCCGAGGAGTGGGCGTGCCGCACGCCGTGGACGACGAGGGGCAGCAGCGCCACCCGCACAGCCACCACGACGGTGGCGATGCAGAGCAGCCAGGTGGAACCGGAAGCGGCGTCGGCGCCGAGGTGGGTGAGGCCGGCATGGGTGGCTGCGACGAGGGCGGCCAGGGAATGCGTCAACGGGTCGAGAAGGGACATGCGTGTGCTCCTGGGGACGAGAGGGTTGGTCGGACGTGCTCGCCACAGGGGCGAGGGTCAGACCAGTCCGGGAGCGCGCGGGCGGAGCGGGTGACGCAGCGGGTCGGTGACCCGACCGGCCAGCAGGGACGGCGTCCGGTCGGAGGTGGACGCACGCGGTGGGGCCAGACAGGCAGCCGCCGTGACGGCGTACGACTGGACGACGAGGGCAGCGACCACGGCGACGGCAACGGCCGCCAGGACGACGCTCGACGGCGCATCCAGGGTCGAGGCGAGCAGCGCAGGGATGAACAGCGCGATCAGCGCACCTGCCATCCGGGTCATGCGGAGATGCTACGCCGTGCCTCAGACCACGCAGAGGCAGAACGGATGCCCGGCCGGGTCGAGGTAGACCCGGAAGGTCGTGCCCGGCTGGTGCTCGTGCTTGCGGGCACCGAGCGCGAGGACGGCACCCTCCGACTCGTCGAGGTCGTCGACATCGACGTCGAGGTGGACCTGCTGGGGCTTGTCCTGCCCGGGCCAGTCCGGAGCCTGGAAACCGTCGACCCGCTGGAAGTGGATCGCCTGGTCACCCGAGGTGATCGACGCCCAGCTGCCGTCGACATCGGGCTCCGGCGCCCAGCCGAGGATCGCGCCGTAGAACTCCGCCAGCACGACGGGGTCCGGGCAATCGATGACGAACTGGGGGTTGCGTGCGATGGCCATGCCCCGACCCTAGGCCGAATCCCCGACAACTCGCTGCACGGAATTCACGCTGTCCTCCACAGGGCCGACGGAGCGCGGTTTCACCGCGCCGCCATCTGGCCGACGCTCTCGCCCATGAACCCGACGAACCACGACATCAGCGTCGCCCTCCCGCGTCGGTGGGCGACCCGCACCGACCCCGAACGCGACGTCGTCGTCGCCGCCCGGCCACCAGTGCTGCCGCCGAGCGGCTTCCCTCCCGAGATCGTCCTGCGGTCGGTCCCCGTGGAGGCCGGTCTCGGCGCGTGGCGCGAGGACGCCATGGCTGCCCTGGACATCCAGCTCGACCGGTTCGAGGTCGAGGACTCCGACGAGTTCGACCTCGATGGGCAACCGGTCGTCTACCGCCGTTTCGCCCACCGCGTCGGGGGCATCGACGTGATCTGCGACCAGTGGGCCTGGCTGGTCGACGGCGTCGGCGTCACCCTCACGGGTTCCGTCGCGCGCGAGGATTACGCCGCCTACTGCGACGTCTTCGAGGACGTCGCAACGACGGTCAGCGTCGCCGTACCCGGATCCGCGCCCCACGCCGCGGCACGCTGGTGATGTTGCGGACCTTGGGTACGTCGGTGCCGACAGTCGTGACGTCGTACTCACGGAAGACGGCGCGGAGCACCTCGACGCCCTCCATCACGGAGAAGCCGGCACCGATGCAGCGGCGTACTCCCCCGCCGAACGGGATCCACACGTTCAGTGCCGGCACGGCAGTGTCGCCGTCGGCGAGGAAGCGCTCGGGACGGAACGCCTCCGGATCGGGGAAGTTCGACTCCTGCTGGTGGCTCATGATGATCGAGGGCCCCACGGTGGTGCCGGCGGGAAGGTCCCAACCGCCGACGGTCGTCGGCTCCATCAGCGTGCGCACCACCATCGGGATCACGGGATGCAGGCGCATCGACTCCTTGAAGACAGCTTCGAGCCAGGCGTCGTCGCCTTCGTCGACCGCGCGTTCGGTGCGGGCCCGCAGGTCGGGGCTGCGGCCGATCTCGACGAGTGCCCACGACAGCGCCGACGCCGTCGTCTCGTGGCCGGCCAGCAGCAGCGTCACCAGCTGGTCGCGCAGCTCGGTGTCGGAGAGCCCGCCGTGCTCGTCGTCGGGATCCGTCGCTGCCAGCAGGCGGGAGAGGACATCCGGTCGCTCGGCCAGGTCCGTGGCGGTACGACGTTCGCGGATCTCGGCGTACATCAGCCGGTCGAGCTCGACGGCGTTCTCGATCGTGCGGCGCCACGGGCCGAGGCGCTGGAGGCGCGGGTAGGCCCACCCGAGCAGGATCACGGGGTTGATGTCGATGATCCGCCGGACGGCGGGCCGCAGCTTCGCGAGCCGTTCCTCGTCGGTGACCCCGAAGACCACCCGCAGGATGACGTCGAGGGTCAACGCGTTCATCCGCTCGAGTGACCGGAAGGTCTGCCCCTCGGTCCAGCCGGCGACCTCGGCCGTCGCGACGTCGGACACCAGGGACCGGTAGCCGCGCAGGGCCTTGCCGAGGAACGCCGGCATCAGGAGCTTGCGGGCGCGGTGGTGCTCGGCCGAGTCCTGCAGGAGCAGCGAGTGCTCGCCCATGATCGGCCCGAGGATCGCGTTGCCCTTGCCGGCGTGGAACACCTCGGGGTCACCCGCGAAGATCTCCTTGGTCACGGCAGGCGAGGTGAACAGCACCAGCGGACGGTTCCCGGGCACGAGGTTCACGGTGTACGCGTCGCCGTACTTGCGGTGCAGCCAGGGGTGGAACTGGTGGCGGAACCGCATCAGCGCGGCGGTCTGCACCAGCGAGGGCCAGCGGGGGCCGGGCGGCAGCTGGTCCAGGCGGACCGGCGGCAACGTGGTGCCTCCCGTCCCGCTGGAGCGGCCGAAGCGGCGCATCGTCAGTGCGCGGGTGTCCTCGAGCTCAGTGGTCACGGGACGACGCTACGCCCCGGGATCTAGAGCAAGCCGTCCCGCCGCGCGATGGCGGCCGCCTCCGTGCGTCCGGCGGCACCGAGCTTGCCGAGGATGTTGGAGACGTGGACGCTCACCGTCTTCGTGCTGATGAAGAGCTGCTTCCCGATCTCGCCGTTGGACCGGCCCTCTGCGACGAGGGCAAGGATCTCCACCTCGCGGGCGGTCAGTGCCGGAGCACCGGCCACCGGTGGCGCGGCGGCACCACGCCCGCCGCCACTCTCGTGCAGGTCCCTCAGCAGCACGGTGGCACCGAGTCGCTCGGCGAGGGCCCGCGCTTCGTCGGCCTCCGCGCGGGCTTCGCTGCTGTCTCCGACGAGACGCAGGATCTGGGCGTACGCCGCCCGCACCCGGGCCTGTTCGGGCACGTGGCCGTACTTCGTGGCGGCGTCGAGGGCAGCGGCCCAGGCGGCGAGCAGCTCCTCGCGCGGCCCGGGGTCGACCCCGGCCAGCCAGCGCACGCGCTGGTGCTCGGCGACCAGGCGCGTGGACCACATCCGGCCCTCGGGGCCCCAGGTCGCACCGGTCTCGCGCAGCCACGACAGCAGGTCCTCGCCGTCGGCGCGGAGCAGGTCGGCGCGGGCCGCCAGGGTGCGGCGCTCGGCGGCGCTGGCGACGGGGATGGCGCGGGCGATGGCGCGCAGGGTCTGCGCCGCGAGTCGGACGCGGGCACCGAAGCGCTCGTGCCAGATCCGGGTCAGCACCTCGACGACGTCGTCGTAGACCGCGATGGCGGCTGCGGCATCACCGCGTCCACCGTGGACCTCGATCTCGACGCCGGCGCTGAAGACCGCGACGCCGCCTTCGTCCTCCCACAGGTCGCGCAACGCCGAGGCCCGGTCGAGCACGTCGACGCCGCGCGCCGCGAGCACGGACAGACGGGCCGGTTCGACGACGCCACGCGGGATGGCAGGGCCGGCCACGGCGTCGAGCGGTGCCACGAGGGCGAGCACCTCGTCCCACTCGCCGAGGATGTAGCGGATCCAGGTGAGCTGCCACCGGGAGTCGATGCTGAACGGCGCCCAGACGAGCCCCGCCCGGACCCCCAGGTCCAGCGCGGAGCTGAACCAGCGGACCGCCTGCTCCCACTCGCCGTCGTCCTGGTGGGAGCGCCCGAGCAACCACCGGCCGCGGATCTCGGCCTGGAAGGCGCCCGCAGTGGCAGCGTGCTCGACGGCCCGTTCGAGCGCGGCGCGCAAGGCGTCCTGGTCGGTGCCCGCAGCGGTCTTCACCCGCATCCCCGTGAGGGTGGTCCGGATGTCCGAGGCCAGCACCGGCATCGCGAGCCGCTCGGCGAGCGCGAGGGCCTCGGTGGCGTAGGCCTCGGCCTCGTCCACGGTGCCGTGGCGGTATCCGATGATCCGCGCGTGCGTCGCGAGGATCTTGGCGCGCAGCATGCTGTCGCCCTCGGGCGCCAGCGAGACGGCCTCGGCCGACAGCTCCCGCGGGTCGAGCTCGGTCTCGGTGATGGAGAGGACCTCGGCGTACTCGCTGAGCAGGCGGGCGCGCGCCGCGTTCGGGGCATCGGCGGGCAGCCGGTCGAGCTGCTGGGCGAGCAGCTGGCAGGCCCGCTGGGCGTCGCCGCCGGCGGTGAGCGCGCCGGCCGCCTTGACGACCAGCTTGGCGTGGTCGATGCCGAGGCGGGCGACCCGGTCGGGGTCCTCGAGCAGCTCGAGGGCCTGCTGGAAGTGGTCGGCCGCCTCGTCCGGACCGCCGACGGCCAGCGCTTCGTCGCCGGCCTCGATGCTTGCCGTGACGGCGCGGTCGAGGTCGGTGGCGCGGCGTGCGTGCAGGGCCAGCTCGGCGGAGCTGCCGCGGGCCGCTCCGTCGACGAGCGCCCAGACGTAGCGGGCGTGGAGCCGGACCCGTTCGCCGGGAAGCAGGTCGTCGTACACGGCCTCGCCGAGGAGGGCGTGCCGGAAGGTGTAGAAGACGCCGCCGGCTTCGAGGACGTTCATCTCGACGGCCTGGCGCATGCCGGCCTCGAACTCGTCGACCGGGAGCGCGGCGGCCGCGGCGAGCAGGTCATGGCCGACGCGGCGGCCCGCGACGCTGGCGACGCGCACGACCTGACGGGCGGCGTCGGAGAGCCGGTCGAGGCGGACCAGCAGCAGGTCGGCGAGGTCGCCCGGGACGTCGCCGTCGGCGCAGGAGCCGGACGCCACGAGCTCCTCGACGAAGAACGCGTTGCCCTCGGCCCGCTCGACGATGCGGTCGATGGAGCGGTCGTCGACCAGCGTCGGCTCGAGCTCGCGCACGAGTGCCCGGACGGCCGCCTCGTTCAGCGGACCGAGCGCGAGGCGGGCTACCTGGGGCAGCCGTGACCACTCGGCCACCTGGCGGCGCAGCGGGTGGCGGCGGTGCAGGTCGTCCGAGCGGTACGACGCCACGATCGCCACCGGCTGGGTGAACGCGCGGGTGAACAGGAAGCCGAGCATGTCGCGGGTGGACTGGTCGGCCCAGTGCAGGTCCTCGACGACCAGCAGGACGGGCGACTCGGTGGCCGCCGCTTCGAGCAGCGCGTGCACGGCCTCGAAGATGTCGCCGCGGTCGGTCGCGTGGGTGAAGTCGCCGTCGGCGTCGTCGTCAGCGACGGTGCGGGCCCGGCGGCCGGGCTGCAGTCGCGCGATGGCGGGGTGGCGCGCGGCCACCGCGTCGACCAGCTCGGGGTGGGCCGCACCGATCCGGCCGAGCACCTCGCTGAAGGGCAGGTAGGGCAGGGCGCTGTCGCCGAAGTCGAGACAGTGGCCGGCGAGCACCTGCCAGTCACGCTCGAGCGCGTGGTCGCGCAGCGCGCGCAGCAGCCGCGTCTTGCCGACGCCCGCGTCGCCGGACAGCAGCACGACCCGGCGGGACGTGCCCTCGCCGGCGGCGCGTACGGCGTCGTCGAGGACCTCGCTCGCTTCCGCGAGCTCGTCGTCACGCCCGACCATGGTCAGGCTGCTGTGTGCGGCCACGGGCACCATCATGGCGTCCCGCGCCGACAGGCGCGTGCTGAGCCTCGATCCGCCGGTGGCCGTCGTTGCGAGCGGCATCAGGCGGGTGCGATGGCAAGGCCGAGGAGCGAAGGCGCGGCAGCGCCGCGTTGAGCGACGAGAACGCCGCCAGCGTGCCTGCCTGGTGTCGCGCAGTAGGCGGACATCGGTGGATCGAGGCTCATCCCGGGGGTCAGCGCGGGCTCAGCGGGTGTGGCGCTCGACAGCGGGATCTGTCGCGGCCACGCGCCGCAGCCAGGAGGTCCGGGTCCGGCCGGACCGGCTGGCGGCGACACCGCGGACGACGCGCTCACGGCGGTATTCGTTCTCTGCGTTGAGGAAGTAGTTGTTGCTCATGTCCTAGAGGTTCGTCCCCTGAGGTAGGCCGGCACATCGGGCAAGTGCCTTAGTTCCTCGGCGCGGTGATCGGGCATGGTCCGCAGCTACCTCAGACGAGGCAGCAATAGGCTGGGCCGGTGGAGTTCTCCGAGGTCGTACGACGACGCCGGATGACGCGCGCCTACACCCCTGACCCGGTGGATCCCGGGGTGGTCGAGCGGGCGCTGGAAGCCGCCACCCGCGCACCGAGCGCCGGGTTCTCGCAGGGCTGGGCGTTCATCGTGCTGGACACCCCGGCCGCCGTGCAGGGCTTCTGGGCCGCGCAGGCCCCTGCCGCCGTCGACGGCACCCCCGATCGCTGGCTCGCCGGGATGATGAGCGCACCCGTCGTGATCGTCCCGTGCAGTCGCCGCTCTGCGTACCTGGCCCGCTACTCGGAGGCCGACAAGGCGCGGGCCGGCCTCGTCGGCGACGAGTCCCGCTGGGCGATGCCCTACTGGCACCTCGACACCGCGATGGCGTCGCTGCTGATCCTGCAGTCCGTGGCCGACGCCGGGCTGGGCAGCTGCTTCTTCGGGCTGGTCCCGGACCGTGTCGACGCCGTCCGGGAGGTGCTCGGCCTCGTCGACACGGCCGAGGAGGAAGCGCCACACCCCATCGGCGCCATCACGATCGGCCACCCGGCCCCCCGCACCACGGGTGCTGCAGGATCGGCGAGCCGGCGGCGTCGTACTCCGTGGGAAGAGGTGGCGCACCGCGGTCGCTGGGGTGCCGGGTTCGCATGAGGCCCAGCCCGAACATCACGCACCTGTCGCCCGACGAGCTGCGCGGCAACCAGAAGGTCCTCCCCCGGGTCGCCCGGCTGCTGCGGCCCTACCGCGGCAAGATCGTGCTCGTCCTCGTCGCCGTGGTGGTCGCGGCGGCCCTGCAGTCGGTGGTGCCGTTCCTGACCCGGGCGGTGTTCGACGACGCCCTGTTCCCGCTCGACGGCGGCCCGCCACGCCTGCAGCTGCTGGCGTGGCTGGTCGCCGGCATGTGCATCCTGCCCGTCGTCACGTCACTGATCGGCATCGGGCAGAACTGGCTGACCTCGACCATCGGGAACTCCGCGATGGCCGACCTGCGCGGTGACCTGTTCGAGCACCTGCAGCGGATGGAGCTGGCGTTCTTCACCGCCACCAAGACCGGCGCGATCCAGTCCCGGCTGTCCAACGACGTCGCGGGCGTCCGGACCGTCCTGACCGACACCGCGACCACGATCGTGCAGAACTCCGTGACCGTCGCCGCGGCGTTCGCCGCGATGGTCGTGCTGTCGTGGCAGCTCACGATCCTGACGCTGGTCCTGATGCCGTTGTTCGTGTTCCTGCAGCTGCGCGTCGGCCGCCGCCGGCAGCGGCTGGCGCGGCGCACCCAGGAGTCGCTGTCGGAGATGACCGCGATCACCGAGGAAGCCCTGTCGGTGAGCGGCATCCTGCTCGCCAAGGTCTTCAACCGCTCCGAGTCGGAGGTCGACCGCTACCGCGAGGCCAACCACCGCCAGACCCGCCTGCAGGTGGAGCAGGCGATGACCGGCCGCTCGTTCTTCGCGGTCGTGCAGACGTTCTTCGCGATCACGCCGGCGCTGATCTACCTCGCCGCGGGGTGGATCATCACCGGATCGGTGCCGGCCGGCGAGGACACGCTGACCGCGGGCACGCTGGTCGCGTTCACCACCCTGCAGGGCCGTCTGCAGATGCCGTTGCTGCAGCTGATGCGGGTGTCGCTGGACGTGCAGACCTCGCTGGCGCTGTTCCGCCGGATCTTCGAGTACCTCGACCTCGAGCCCGCGATCACCGAGCGCCCCGGTGCCATCACGCTCGAACCGGACCGGCTCCGCGGACGGGTCGAGTTCCGTGACGTGCGCTTCCGGTACCCCGAGCCGCGCTCCCTGTCCGGCACCGTCAACCGCGACCGGTTCGGCGACACGGGCGTCCGGATCGGCGGGGACCCACGTGCGGAGGGCCCGGACGCGGGGCCGACCTGGGCGCTCGACCACGTCTCGCTGGTGGTCGAACCGGGCGAGCTGGCCGCCATCGTGGGTCCCTCGGGGAGCGGCAAGACCACGGCGACGTACCTCGTCCCGAGGTTCTACGACGTCACCGAGGGTGCCGTCCTCATCGACGGGCACGACGTCCGCGACCTCACCCTGTCCTCGCTCGCCGACGCGGTCGGGATGGTGACGCAGGAGCCCTACCTCTTCCACGGCACCATCCGCGACAACATCGCCTACGCTCGGCCCTCCGCGACCGCCGAGGAGATCGAGCAGGCCGCCCGCGACGCCAACATCCACGACCGGATCCTCAGCTTCGCGGAGGGCTACGAGACGATCACCGGCGAGCGCGGCTACCGGCTCTCCGGCGGCGAGAAGCAGCGCCTCGCCATCGCCCGGGTGCTGTTGAAGGACCCGGCCATCCTGATCCTCGACGAGGCCACGTCGGCCCTGGACAACGAGACCGAGCGACTCGTCCAGGAGGCTCTGGAACGCGCCACCCGCTCGCGAACCACCATCGCCATCGCCCACCGCCTGTCGACGATCCGCTCGGCCGACGTGATCTTCGGCCTCGAGGACGGCCGCCTGGTCGAGCGCGGCACCCACGACGACCTCATGGCCGCCGGCGGCCTCTACAAGAGGTTGTACGACGAGCAGTTCTCCCGCGTCCCGCTCCCCACCGGTGCCGGCGATCCCCGACGGGCCGACGTCCCGCTCTAACGCGGTTCGTCCGACTCCGCTGGGATAGACCCCCAGCGGGTCAGCCCAGTCCGAGGATCCGGGCCGCCTCCAGCGCGACGTACAGCTCGGCAGCGTCCACGGGCCGAGCGAGGTCACGCCCGGTGACCTCCTCGAGCCGTCGTACCCGGTAGCGGACGGTGTTGCGGTGCACGTGCAGCGCCTTCGCCGCGGTGGACGTGGAGCCGCCGCCCTCCAGCCACGCACGGGCGGTGTCGACCATCACCGCGCGGTCGTCGGGTGCGAGCGCGAGCACGGGGGCGAGCACGGCCTCGGCGAGCGCCCGGGCCTGGTCCGGGCTGCTGGCCAGGAGTACGGCGATGGGCTGGTCACCGAACCGGACGACCGCGGTCGAGCCCGGCGTCCCCGCCGCGCAGGCCACGCGCGCCTGGCGCCGCCCCTCCCGGGCGTCCTCCCATCGCACCAACGGTCGGCTGATGCCGACCCGGCCCGCGGCGATGGGTGACAGCGCCTCGACGACCCGCTCGACGCCGAACCCCTGGCGCAACCCGATGACGCCCTCGTGGTGGTCGTGGTCGAGGCGCCACGCGGACACGGCGTTGCTGCGGCGCAGCAAGCGCTCCACGTCCGGAAGGCCCTCGGCGCCAGGCGTCGGCGACTCGGCCGACACGACGACGTACTCACCGCCGCGACCGAGGTCGAGCAGGCCGGCCGTCTCGCCGATCGGGGCGTCCTCCCCCTCGCCGTCGAGCAGGGACCCGACGAGCACGGCCCGCATCTGGCCGTCGCGCCGCGCGCGGTCGGACAGCGCACCGCGATAGGCGTCGGTGACCGAGGCGGCCAGGTCGTCGGTGACCGCCCAGATGTCGGCGGCGGCGAGCAGCAGCACGTCGCGTGCCTCCGGTTCGGCACGCTCGACGAGGGTCTCCCAGATGAACCGGCCACCGAGCCGGAAGGCCTGGAGCACCGCTGCGTAGGGCGCGCCCTGCTCGGCGCGAGCCGTCCCCGTCAGTCGCGGGCTGTCGAGATTCACTCCTGCGTCGCCGGCGAGGTTCCCGAGGATGTACCGGACGTTGTCGGTGCAGGACGCGACGACCTCGTCGAAGCCGAGCACCGGGTTGCCCGCATAGAACGGGATCTCCTCCCGCAGCCGCTCCGCGATGCGGCGGCCGAGCTGGTCGGCCTCCGGGAGCAGGCGGCGGCTCAGCGCACGCACCTCGGGGTCGACATCGGCTCTTTGCACGTCCGAAAGGTAACGCTCCGCTTGTGCCGGTGCACAGGCCACCGCACCCATGCCGGTGCAGACAGCCGATGCGCTCGACGTCCCGGCCGGGAGACGCTGGAGCGGCCAGCCCGAGGACCCCAGGAGCCGCGATGAGCACGATCCCCGCCAGCCGTCTCGCCGAGAACGCCGCACCGCTCGACGCCCTGCTCGTCGACGCTGCCCTCGGCACGATCCGCCGCTTCGTGCCCGACGCATCGACGGCCCGGTGGGCGATCTCGCTGGCCCGCCGGCCGCGGACGACGGTACGACGCCTGGGCGGCCTCGCCGGCGAGGCCGCGAAGATCGTCGCCGGGACGTCGGAGGTGGCGCCCCGTCGTGGCGATCGGCGCTTCGCGGACGTCGGCTGGACCGACAATCCCCTGTTGCGCCGTCTCGTCCAGATCTACCTCGCCGCCGGCAAGACCGTCGAGCAGTTGGTCGTCGACGCCGACCTCGACCCCCGGGACCGCGAGCGGGTCCGGTTCCTGCTGGAGAACATCGTCGAGGCGGTGGCGCCGAGCAACGTCCCCCTGGTCAACCCCGCGTCGGCCAAGGCGGTCATCGACACGGCCGGCCTCAGCCTGGTCCGCGGGGGCACGACACTGGTCAAGGACCTCGCGTCCTCGCCGAGGATCCCGGAGATGGTCGACACGTCCGGCTTCACCCTCGGCGAGAACGTCGCGGCCACGCCGGGCGCCGTCGTGTTCCGCAACGACGTCCTCGAGCTGATCCAGTACCTGCCGCAGTGCGACGAGGTCTACGAGGTACCGCTGATGGTCGTCCCGCCGACGATCAACAAGTACTACGCGATCGACCTCGCCCCGGGCCGGAGCCTCGTGGAGTTCAGCGTCCAGAGCAACCGGCAGATGTTCGTGATCTCCTGGCGCAACCCCGACGCCCGGCACGCGGACTGGAACCTCGACACCTACGCCCGCGCGATCCTCGATGCGCTCGACGCCGTCGAGGAGATCACCGGGAGCTCCCGCACGGTTCTGGCCGGCATCTGCTCCGGCGGCATCCTCGCCAGCATCGTGGCGGCGTACCTCGCCGGCATCGGGCGCCAGGACCGTCTCGCCGGCGTGGTCCTCGCCGTGACCGTGATCGACAACGCCGGATCGGGCACCGTCGCTGCACTCACCGACCCGCGCCTTGCCGCCCGGGCCAAGGCCCGGTCGGCGAAGAAGGGCTACCTCGACGGACGAGCCCTCGCCGAGGTCTTCGCCTGGCTGCGCCCCAGCGACCTGATCTGGAACTACTGGGTCAACAACTACCTGCTCGGCAAGAAGCCGCCGGCCTTCGACATCCTGTTCTGGAATGCCGACACCACCCGGATGACGGCCGGGCTGCACGCCGACTTCGTCGACCTCGCGATGGAGAACCAGCTCATCCGCCCGGGTGCGCTGTCGGTACTCGGCGTGCCGATCGACCTCGGGTCGGTCACGGTCGACAACTACATCGTGGCCGGCATCGCCGACCACATCACGCCGTGGGAGAACTGCTACCGGACCACCCAGCTCTTCGGTGGGAAGAGCCGGTTCGTGCTCTCGACCAGCGGCCACATCGCGGCCCTGGTGAACCCGCCGGGCAACCCGAAGGCGACCTTCCACACCAACGACGACCACGGCGCCGACGCGAAGGCCTGGCTCAAGGGAGCAGAGACCCGGCAGGGCAGCTGGTGGAACGACGGGACGGCGTGGCTCAACCAGCGCTGCGGCGACCTCAAGCCGGCACCCAAGGACCTCGGTTCGACCCGGTTGCAGCCCCTGGCCGACGCCCCGGGCACCTACGTCTACGACAAGTGAGGCATCACCCCGTGAACCAGCTCCGCCAGGTCACCGTGCTCGGACACCCGATCCGGGTCTCGGTCCGACCGGGGAGTGAGCCCGGGCCGCCGCTCCTGCTGTGCAACGGGATCGGCGCGAGCCTGGACCTGTTGCAACCCTTCGTCGACGCGCTGGACCACCGGATCGAGGTGGTCCGCTTCGACGTGCCCGGCGTCGGTGGATCGCCCGACCCGCGGACGCCGTACAACTTCGCGCTCCTCGCGCACGGCGTCGGCAAGCTGATGACCCGGCTCGGCCATCACGAGTACGACGTCCTGGGGATCTCGTGGGGCGGCGGACTCGCGCAGCAGATCGGCTTCCAGCAGCCGCGTCGCTGCCGGCGCCTGGTGCTGGCCAGCACCGCCACCGGCGCCCTGATGGTCCCCGCCGGGCCACAGGTCTTGCGCAAGATGATCACCCCGCGGCGCTACCGGGACGCGGGCTACGCCGTCCAGGTCGCCGCCGAGCTGTACGGCGGGCAGATGCGCGACCGGCCCGACGACGTACGCCGGTTCATGCACGACCAGTCCCGCGTCGGGTCCCGCCGCGGCTACCTGCTCCAGCTGCTCGCCGGAGCGGGCTGGTCGAGCCTCCCGGCACTGCCGCTGATCCGGCAGCCCACCTTGATCCTGGCGGGCGACGACGACCCGATCATCCCGCTGGTGAACGCCCGGATCATGGGACGCCTGCTCCCCCACGCCCGTCTCCACGTCTACTCCGACGGGCACCTGGGCCTGGTCACCAGTGCCGAAGAGCTGGCGCCGCTGGTCGCCGGCTTCCTGCGCGACGAGGCCTGACGGGACTGGGGTCCCGTGGCACCCTTGATGGCGAAACGGGGTGATCGCGATGACCGAGGACCAGCAGGAAGCCGGGCCCGCCGACGCCCTCGATGCCCGCGAGGCCGAGAAGAAGGCCGCCCGCGCCCGCATCGAGCACCAGCAGACCTGGGTCGACCTGCAGATCCGGCAGGCGATGGAACGCGGCGACTTCGACAACCTGCCCGGCGCCGGCAAGCCGATCGAGGGCCTCGGCGACACCTACGACCCGGAGTGGTGGCTCAAGAAGCTGGTCGAACGCGAGCACATCGCGGTCCTCCCACCGGCCCTCCAGCTGCGCAAGGACGACGCCGGGCTCGACGACCACCTCGACACCCTGACCTCCGAGAAGGAGGCCCGCAGGTTCGTCGAGGAATTCAACGCGCGCGTCATCCGGGCCCGCTACACACCCGTCGACGGCCCGCCGCTGATCACCCTGCCGCGCGACGTCGACGAGACCCTCGCTGCCTGGCACGAACGTCGCGCCGCCCGCCGTCGTACGACGCCCGCGGTGGCGGCACCCGAGCCCGCACGCCGCACACGCTGGTGGCGTCGTCGATGACGCGATGGTCCCGATAGGACATCGCCACGTCTCGCCGAGACATCCGTCATACCCAACGAAGGCAACCCGCCGGTAAGTTGTCCAAACGTGAGCCACAAGAGCCCCAAGGACTTTTTCCGACCGCTGGCCGTGGGCGCGCCCATGCCGCCCCGCGAGATCCCCGCCCGGCCCAGCCGCGCGATCCACTTCTTCGATCCCAGCAACGAGAAGATGGCCGCGAAGATCCCCGGGATGGTCGGCACCGTCGACGTACTGCTCGGCAACCTCGAGGACGCCGTCAAGGCCGACAACAAGGTCGCCGCGCGTGAGGGCCTGATCCGGATCGGTCAGTCGACCGACTTCGGCCCGACCCAGTTCTGGACCCGGATCAACTCGCTCGACAGCCCGTGGGTGCTCGACGACCTCACCGCGCTCGTCCCGGCGATCGGCGACAAGCTCGACGTGATCATGGTCCCGAAGGTGCAGGGCGCCGAGGACATCCACTACATCGACCGGCTGCTCGCCCAGCTCGAGGCCAAGGCCGGCATCACCAGGCCGATCCTCGTGCACGCCATCCTCGAGACCGCCCGCGGCGTGGCCAACATCGAGGAGATCTGCGGCGCCAGCCCGCGCATGCAGGGCCTCTCGCTCGGCCCCGCCGACCTGGCGGCCGACCGCAAGATGAAGACCACCCGCGTCGGTGGCGGCCACCCGGGCTACCTCGTCCGCGAGGACCCGCCGAAGGGCGACGACGGCACCAGCCAGATCGACGCACCGCGGGCGATCTTCCAGCAGGACCTGTGGCACTACACGATCGCCAAGATGGTCGACGCCTGCGCGACGCACGGCATCTACCCGTACTACGGCCCGTTCGGCGACATCGCCGACGTCGTGGCGTGCGAGGACCAGTTCCGCAACGCGTTCCTGCTCGGCTGCGTCGGCACCTGGAGCCTGCACCCCAAGCAGATCGCCATCGCCAACCGCGTCTTCGCGCCCAGCGTCGAGGACATCGCCCACGCTCGCCGGGTCGCGGCCGCCATGGGCGACGGCACCGGTGCCGTGATGATCGACGGCAAGATGGAGGACGACGCCTCCCTCAAGCAGTGCCTGGTCCTGGTCGCGCTGGCCGAACAGCTGGCCGAGATCGATCCCGAGCTGAAGGCCGCCTACGACGCGATCGAGGTCCCGGCATGAGCGAGTTCAAGCCCCTCCGGTCCGTCCTCTACATGCCCAGCGCCAACGAGCGGGCACTGGAGAAGGCCAAGACCCTTCCTGCCGACGCGATCATCTTCGACCTCGAGGACTCCGTCGCGCCCGACGCCAAGGTCGGCGCCCGCCAGTCCGCGGCCGCTGCCGTGCAGTCCGGTGAGTACGGCCGCCGCCAGCTGATCATCCGCGTCAACGGCATCGGCACCGAGTGGCACGACGACGACATCGTCGCAGCGGCCGCGGCCGGCCCCGACGTCGTACTCGTCCCCAAGGTGAACTCCGCCGAAGAGGTCCGCGCGCTCGTCGACGCCCTCGGCGCTGCCGGAGCGCCGGAGAAGACCAAGCTCTGGGCCATGGTCGAGACCCCGATCGGCATGCTCAACGCGCTGTGGATCGCCACCGCCTCCGAGCGCCTCACCGGCTTCGTGATGGGCACCAACGACCTCGTCAAGGAGCTGTACGCCGAGCACGTCCCCGGCCGCCAGCCCGTGATCACCGGCCTGGGCCTCGCCCTGCTCGCGGCCCGCGCCGCCGGCATCGTGATCATCGACGGCGTCTACAACGACGTGAAGAACATCGACGGCTTCCTCGCCGAGTGCGAGCAGGGCCGCCAGATGGGCTTCGACGGCAAGACCCTCATCCACCCCGGCCAGGTCGAGGGCGCGAACACCGCCTTCGCCCCGAGCGAGCAGGCCGTCGAGGACGCCCGCGGGCTGATCCAGGCCTGGGAGGACGGCAAGGGTGCCGGCGTCGTGACCTACAACGGCAAGATGGTGGAGAGCCTCCACGTCGAGTCCGCCGAGCGCGCGCTGTCGATTCACGAGGCGATCCAGGCCCTCGGGGCCTGAGACATCGACGGCGGGCCCGCGCCTAGCCGACCGGGGGTCGGAAGGGCGGCGGGCCCAGGATCTCGATGGCGCCGGTGGCCTCGGCGGCCGCACGGATGCGGTCGAAGTCGACCGGTGTCGGCCGGGCTTCGCTCGCGTGCCGGTAGAACGCCTCGCCGGCCGCGGGGTTCTGGAACTCCAGCATCCTGGCCGTCGGCGAGGTGACCATGAAGGCGTGCGGGACGTTGCGCGGGAACACCGCGACGCCGCCCGCACCCAGGACGGTCTCCTCGCCATCGATGTGCAGCAGGAGCTCGCCCTCGACCAGGTAGAACGTCTCGTCGGCGTTCGGATGGATGTGCAGCGGGGTGACCTTCCCCCGCTCGAGCTGGTCCTCGAACATGAAGAACGCGCCACCGGTCTCGGCACCGGTGACCTTCCAGGTGAGCCTGCCCCCGCCGCAGAACCAGGCCTGCTCGCCCTCACCCTGCTGCCGGACCGTGGCTGTCAATGTGTCCATGACGCCTTCTCTCCTATATGGGACTCGTGTCCCATAACGACACTAAGGTACCGTAAGAGGCATGTCAACGGCGTACGAGGAGTCCGGCCGGACCCGGCAGAAGGCACGCACCCGCGGCGAGCTGATCGCCGCGACGCGGGCCTTGATCGAGGAGGGCACTCCGTCCCCCACGGTGGAGCAGGCGGCCGAGCGGGCATCGGTGTCGCGGACCACCGCCTACCGCTACTTCCCCAGCCAGACCGCGCTCCTGATCGCGGCGCACCCGGAGATCACGACCACGTCGTTGCTGTCGGACGACGCCGGCGATGACCCGGCCGCGAGGCTCGACCAGGCGGTCGAGCGGTTCGTCACGATGGTGCTCGAGACCGAGGGGCAGCAGCGGACGATGCTTCGGCTCTCGCTGGAGGCCTCCGACAAGCGCGAGCTCCCCCTGCGCCAGGGCCGGGCGATCGGGTGGTTCACCGATGCCCTCGCTCCGCTGGAGCCGCAGCTCGGGAAGGCGGAGATCCGGCGACTGGCCGTGGGGATCCGCAGCGCGACCGGGATCGAGGCCCTCGTCTGGTTGACCGACGTCGCCGGGCTCTCGCGACCCGCGGCAGCCCGGCAGCTGCGCTGGACGGCACAGGCGCTCCTCGCACACACCCTGGCCGCGGGTCCTCCCTAGAGGCAGCGAGAGGCAGCCAGAGGTGGGCAGAGGTGGTCAGTCCGGCGCGGTGTCGCCGAGCTGCTTCACGAGGAGGTCGGTGACGGCCTGCTGTTCCTCGATGTAGGGGTGGAACGCGAACCCGCCCCGCTTCGGGTCCGGCGACGCGCCGGCGACCCACGGGTCCTTGGCGCAGATGTCGTGGCCCTCGGTGGCCGACCACACGTCGATGTACTCGGCGCCGGCCTTCTCGGCTCCCGCCTCCAGCGCGCGGGTGACCTCGCTGAACAGCTCACGCCCAACGGGATAGTCGGCCGGGGCCAGCGGCATCGCCGGGCACCAACCGGTGGCGGGGATGACCTGCGGGTAGCCGACGATGACCACGCGCGCCTCGGGCGCACGATCGAGGATGTCCCCGACGGCGTCCTCGATGTCGCTGGCGACCTTGTCGATCAGCTGGGACAGCTTGGCCGACCGCTGCGCGGCCAGGTCGGTGCACGGGCTGCCCGTGGGGTCCTCCCCGCCGAGGTTCACGCACTTGACGACGATGCTGGCGAAGAGCCCGGACTCGTTGCCGCCGATGCTGAGGGTCACCAGCCGGGTGTCCTTGGTGACGGCATCGAGCTGGGGCGGGACGCGACCGCCGGTCGGGAACTGCGGCTTCTCCAGGTTGATCGCGCGAGCGCCGCCGCAGCTCACGTCGTCGAGGTCGAGGT
Organism: Nocardioides sp. CPCC 206347; assembly: GCF_048654605.1. Lineage (NCBI taxonomy): Bacteria > Bacillati > Actinomycetota > Actinomycetes > Propionibacteriales > Nocardioidaceae > Nocardioides > Nocardioides sp. CPCC 206347. The sequence continues at coordinate 523,133 of NZ_JBMCYZ010000003.1, read as the reverse complement.
CCAGCTCCTTGGCGAGCAGGTGGGGGTAGTTGCCGTCCGACTGCAGGCACCCCTCGGCGCCGGTCTGGTCGCCCAGGTACCCGCCGGCGGTGTAGGAGTCGCCGAGCGCGACGTACTTGTCGCCCGCCTCGATGGGCGCTCCCCTGTTCTTGCTCGCGTTGACGTCGTCGGAGCAGGCCGTGAGGCCGGCGAGCACGAGCAGCAGGGTGGCGAGCAGCGGCCACCGGTTCACCGCGACACCTCCTCCACTCCGAGCGCAAGGGTCAGGGCGAGGACAGTATCCGGGTCCTCCAAGCGGTCGCCGAACAGGTCGCGCAACTGGTTCATGCGGTAGCGGATCGTCTGTGGGTGCAGGAAGAGCGCCTCCGCGATGTCGTCGCGGCGCCCCTGGTGCAGCAGCCAGGCCCGCAGCGTCTCGCGCAGCTTGGCCGCGGCCGTGGGGCGCAGCTCGTCCAGCGGCGCGAGCACCTGGGCCCGGAGGTCGGCGAGCGCGTCGAGGTCGGCGGTGAGCACCAGCCGCGGCAGGTGGGTCTGGGTGTCCCCGGTGAGGCCGAGCGCCCGCGCCCGCATCACCCGGTCGTACGACGCCCGCACGTCGAGCCAGTCCCGGGCCGGCCCGACGAGGCAGTCGCGGTCGCGCACCATCCGCAGCAGCGTCGCGCGACGCCGGCCGTGCGCGTCCGGGACCATCAGCAGCACCGAGCCGTCGAGGTCCGGGAGATCGGCGACCTGGAGCGTGCCGCGCCGGAACAGCTCCTGCAGCGCACCCGCCTGCGACTCCGGCACGATGACGGCCGTCAGGGTCGACGGTGGCGTCCACTCAGCGCGCTCGGCAGCCGCCAGCACGGTCGCCTCGGCGGCACCGGCCAGTAGGTTGCGGCCCAGGCGCTCCATCATCCGTTGCCGGATCCGGCCCTCGGTCGCTGACTCGTCACGGTGCCCGGCGACGCTCGCCGCCGACAGCTCGTCGATGTAGGCGAAGACCATCTCGGCGAAGGACGCCATGGTGGCGGGGTCGATGCCTTGTTCCACGGCGCGTGCGGAGAGGTGCCGCCAGGAGACCCGCGCACCGATCCGGTAGGCCGACAGCAACGCGTCGGCGGTGCGGCCGCTGCGGACCTCGCCGCGCCCCAGCTGGTAGGCGCCGTCCACGGCCGAGGAACGGGGCGCCGGTGCGTCCCGGTCACTGATCATCGACAGGAACCCGCCGAGGGCGACCTGCACGGCGCCGCGGATGGTCTCGCCCATCGGCCCACCGAAGGCGTCCTCGTAGGCCGGTACCTCACGGATGATCTGCACGACCACGTCGTCGGCGACGGCCGCCAGGTCCGATCGCAGTGCGGTGACCGTGGCAGGAGGGAGCAACGCGGCGCCGTCGGGTCGTCGTACCGAACGTCGAGGCATGCGCGGTCCTCCTGCATCTTTGTCTTTTGCGAACAAAACCGGGTAGTAGATTCACCAACTGGTGTCATGAGTTTAGCGCGCCCGACTGCGACGCTTGATGCATGAGCACCACGACCGCGGCCCCCACAGCGGCCGCCCGCGCCGGAAGGCTCACGTCCCGGCTTCGCACCGTCCTCGACGCAGCGGTCACCCCGCTGACCGTCGACGACATCCTCGACCACTTCGCTCCCCTGCGCCCCGGCGCTGCAGTCGGCCTGCAGGGACGCATCGAGTCCGTCCAGGCCGAGACCGCCGACGCCGCCACGATCGTCATCAAGCCCGGCAAGGACTGGGCCGGCCACATCCCCGGCCAGTACGTCCGGGTCGGGGTCGACGTCAACGGTGTCCGCCTCTGGCGCACCTACTCCCTGACCCACGGCCCGCGCCGCGACGGCCGGATCTCGATCACGGTGAAGGCGATCCCCGGCGGTGCCGTCTCCCAGCACCTGGTGCACGGCGCCCGGGCCGGCCAGATGGTCCACCTCGCCCAGGCCGAGGGCGACTTCGTCCTCGACACCTCCGGCGTCGGCCCGACCAAGCTGCTCCTGGTCACCGCCGGCTCCGGCATCACGCCGGTCATCGGGATGCTGCGCAACCTCTACAACCGCTCGAACGCGCACAGCGTCGCCGCCGACTTCGACATCGTCCTCGTGCACTCCGCGATGAGCCGCGACGAGGTCATCTTCGGCGCCGAGCTCCGCGACCACGCCGAGGCCGGCCGGATCCGCCTCATCGAGCGCCACACCGACACCGACGGCCTGCTCACCACGGCCGACCTCGAGACCGAGGTCCCCGACCTCGCCGAGCGCGCGGCCTACGCGTGCGGCCCGGCCGGCCTCCTCGACACCCTCGAGGCGTTCTACGCCGAGCGCCGGCTCACGCTCAACACCGAGCGGTTCCGCGCGGCGATCGTCGACACCGAGGGCGAGGGCGGCACGGTCACCTTCACCGGCGGCAGCGACCAGGTCGTCGAGGCGGACGGCGCCACCCCGATCCTCGACGCCGCCGAGTCGGCCGGCGTCCTCATGCCCAGCGGTTGCCGGATCGGCATCTGCATGGGCTGCGTCCTGCCCATGAAGTCCGGCGTCGTGCGCGACCTGCGCACCGGAGAAGTCACCGTCGCCGTCCCGGGCGAGACCAACCCGGGTGGCGTTCCCATCCAGACCTGCATCAGCGCCGCCGCCGGCGACTGCCACATCGAACTCGAAGGAGCCTCCGCATGACCACCATCACGCAGAAGAGCACCAACCCGATCGCGCACCTGTCCCCCGAGCAGATCGAGGCGCTCGGCGCCGAGCTCGACGCCATCCGCCAGGAGGTCATCGACACCCGTGGCGAGCGCGATGCGGCGTACATCCGCAAGGTCGTCGACGTGCAGCGCAAGCTGGAGCTCGGCAGCCGCGCCGTCCTGCTCGCGAGCATCTTCCCGCCCGCCTGGGTCGCCGGGACCGTCGGCCTGAGCATCGCCAAGATCCTCGAGAACATGGAGATCGGCCACAACGTCATGCACGGCCAGTGGGACTGGATGCGTGACCCGAAGATCCACTCGACGACGTGGGAGTGGGACAACGCGACTCCCTCGGACGCCTGGAAGCACTCGCACAACCAGGTGCACCACGCCCACACGAACATCGTCGGCAAGGACAACGACCTCGGCTACGGCATCATGCGCGTCGACGAGGAGCAGCGCTGGCACCCGTTCTTCCTCGCGCAGCCGATGTGGAACTTCATCAACGCCTGCTTCTTCGAGTACGGCATCGCGGCGTACGACCTCGAGCTCGGCCGCAACCTGCGCATCCCGAAGGACAAGCGGAGCGAGGCGTTCAAGAAGAACCTCAAGGGCACGCTGACCAAGATCCGCAAGCAGGCCACCAAGGACTACGTCGTCAACCCGGCGCTCGCGATCCCGACCGGGTCCTTCCTGCCGGCCCTGGCGGCCAACTTCACCGCCAACCTCGTCCGCAACGTGTGGTCGCACTCGGTCATCATGTGCGGTCACTTCCCCGAGGGCGTCGAGACCTTCGAGCTCAAGTCGATTCCGAAGAACGAGACCCGCGGCGAGTGGTACCTGCGCCAGATGCTCGGATCGGCCAACTTCTCCGGCTCGACCGCGCTGCACATCATGAGCGGCAACCTGTCGCACCAGATCGAGCACCACCTCTTCCCCGACCTGCCGAGCAACCGGTACGCCGAGGTCGCGCCCAAGGTGAAGGCCGTGTTCGACAAGTACGAGCTGACCTACCTCACCCGCCCGTTCATCCCGCAGGTCGCCAGCGCCTGGCACAAGGTCGTCCGGCTGTCGTTCCCGAACGGCTGGCTCGAGACCACGAACGCCAGGAACCTGCCGACCCAGCTGGTGGCGCTCTACAAGATCTCCACCGCCGACAAGCGCAAGCGCCGCGTCATGCTGAAGCTGCTCGAGCGCAAGGCCAAGCAGGACTTCGCCGCGGCGGACACCAAGGCCGCCTGACCATCCGGTGCCGTACGACGTGACCCACGTCGTACGGCATGGTGGTTACTGAGCAGTAGTATCGGTCCATGAGCAACCACCCCAGCCAGGTGACCTGCACGATCACCGACGGCATCGCGCACGTCCGGCTGGACCGGCCGGACAAGCTGAACTCGCTGACCCTGGACATCCTCGATGACCTCGTCGCGACCGCGACGATGCTGCGCAAGGACAAGTCCCTGCGCGCGGTGGTCATCAGCGGCGAGGGTGACGCGTTCTGCGCAGGACTCGACTTCGCGTCGGTGCTCCGCAACCCGGTGGGCGTCGCGAAGGCGTTCGTCCCGCGGCCGCTCCGGGGCACGAACACCTTCCAGGAAGCCCCCTGGGCCTTCCGCCGGATCCCGGTCCCCGTGATCGCGGCCGTGCACGGCCACTGCCTCGGCGGTGGGCTGCAGATCGCGCTCGCCGCGGACTTCCGGATCGCCACCCCCGACTCCCGCTGGTCGGTCCTCGAGGGCAAGTGGGGCCTGATCCCCGACATGTCCGGCATCCAGGCGCTCAAGGAACTGGTCGGCATCGACCAGGCCAAGCTGCTCACGATGACCGCGGAGATCTTCGACGGCTCCCGCGCCCTCGAGCTCGGCCTGGTCACGAAGCTCGACAACGACCCCGTCGCGGCCGCGTTCCGGCTCGCCGAGCAGCTCACCCAGAAGTCCCCTGACGCCCTGGCCGCGGCCAAGCGGCTGTTCAACGACAGCTGGAACTCCTCGCCGCGCAGGACGTTCGCCCGGGAGCGCATCGAACAGGCCTTCCTGCTAGCCGCCCGCAACACCAAGGCGGCCCGCGAGGCCGCCTTCAAGAAGGCCGACGCGTCCTACGGGCCGCGGGTGCGCTGAGCCCGCATCGTCGAGTTTCGGCCGGGATCGGATCAACCTGGTTGATCCGGTCCCGGCCGATCATTTTGCTGCCCCGAAGCTGTCGTATCAGCGTGGGTCCCTTCGTCGTCCTAGTGAAGGAACCTCACGACTCGGCCAAGGAGACAGGACCATGTGGGACACGACCCCGAACACCCAGCAGCACCTCAGTCACGACCTGCCCTGCCCGGCCTGTGGGCACGCGGTGCACACCTACCTCGCCTGCAGCGACACGTGCGCGTGCCAGCCGACGATCATGCCCGGTTCCGTCCCGCTTGCCGCCTGATCCGCGCTTCAGCGGCCCTTGGGCCCGAACAGTCGAGACCGCCAGCTACGCGTCTCGGTGATGCCACCGTCGTGCGGCGGACGTGCCGGCGCCGGAGCGGGAGCAGGGATCCTCGGCTCACCACCGACCAGGCCGCGGACGAACGCGTCGACCTGCCCCATGTGGTAGCCCTCCCGCAGCCGCACCGGCGTGAAGCGGGCGCCGCTCACGAGCGCAGCAATGGCCGCCGGATCGTTCGCGACCGCGACGATCCGGTCGAGGAAGGCGTCGACCTCACCCATGTCGTAGCCCTCCCGCAACCGGACGGGGGTGAATCGAACCTCGGCCACCCGCAGGGCGATGTCGTTGCTGGTCACGGCTTCAGGCTAGGCCAGTCCCGGTGGAGCGACGGCTGCAGCAGTACGGCGACCAAGGCCGACCACACGGCAAGGGCCTGCAGGAACCAGAGGACGGGCACGGCCAGTGCGGCGAACCCGACCCGCCACCCCCGGCGCCGCGCCAGCACGAGCCAGGCCGCACCGATCGCGACGACCAGCACGGACAGGGCGGCCCCCAGGCCCACCCAGGCGATCGCCTGCGCGCGGCTGCCGTCGGTGTCCTGGGTCCGCACCGCCGCGATGAGCGCTCCCACCAGCACCACGGGATAGGCGAGGAACATCACCGCCGTACCGAGCCCGACGGCGAGCGCCCGGAACCGAGCGACGTCGCGGTGCTGGCGCAGGTCCGCCATGCTCCGTACCTGCACCACCGCGTCCAGCGCGATCAGGGCGAACGCCTCGGACCGGTTGCGGGTCCACCGCAACGGACCGGGGGCGCCGGCCCGCGTCGAGGTCGAGTCCAGCTCCTCGATCCGGGGCGGCACGTCGGACCCGGCGCCCTCCATGGTCGGACGCCACGCGAGGCTGGCGAACCCTCCGAACCGGCGCAGCAACCGCATGTTGCAGTGCGTCGAGGTGACGTCGGGGTCACCGGCAGACCCGGAAGCTGCTCCGGTGCCGCGGTCCAGGCGCAACGCCTCGTCGGCTGCGGACAGCCGGCCGAACGCCGTGGAGGCCGAGCTGAACCGGTGGGCGACCCGCAGCGCGAGCAGGGGCGGTACGGCGTCGCCGCTCTTCATCCGCTCGTTCAGGTCCTTCTCGAACGCCGCCACCGCCCGTCGTACCTGATCCCTTGCGGGCGTCTCGTCCTGCTCCCAGGCGACGACGTAACGACCGCGCGCCAACGCCAGGCCATGGTCGTAGGCCCGCACCGGATCCGCGAAGTCGTCGTCGGGGACCCGGGTCACCCGGGTCCAGGCGCGCGGCGTCGTACGGCGCAGGGCCTCGAGGGTTTCGACGTCGCTGTCGGCGACGAGCAGGATCGCATCGGTGCGAGCCCACGGGTAGTCGATGATGCTGAAGTTCTCCCGCAGCGCATCCAGCGCGCGATCGCCGCCGGTGAGCCGCATGATCACGGTGTAGACGGGCAGTCCCTGGTCCGCGGAGATCGGGTCGTTGACGATGTCGAACGGCAGGGATGCGACCACGCGCAGCTCCGGTCGCTGCGGGCCACGGAGGTCGTTCACCAGCGCCGGGTACCCGGCGCTGGTGGAGACCAGGGCACCGGTCACGAAGACGACGACCGCGCCGAGCAGCAGCGAACCCGCCAGCCCGATCGGCAACACGGACGCAGCAGCGCTCGTCAGCGCGGCGCTCGTCAGCGCGAGCAGATGGTGCCGTGGCCGGACGATCGGCAGCACCGTCGGCCGCCTGACCCCGGCCCGTTGGCGCCGTACCCGCATCGCAACGGCATCGAGGTCTTGCTGCGCGCAGCGGACGAACTCGATCGTGCGGCCGGGAAAGTGCTCCTGCACCTCGACCACGAGTTCCTCGGCCGGGCGGACGCAGGCGGCGATGACGACGGCCTCGTCGGTGAGGTCGCACGCGACCCAGCCGAGCTCGACCATCTCCTCGACATCGAGCTCGTTGAGGAGCTCGTCGGCGGGCGGTTGCTGCACCAGGTCGCGGTCCTCGGCCTCCCACTGCCTGACCAGGGCCGCGTAGAAGTCAGCGTTCGAGCTTTGCCCGTCGTCGATTCCTGCCACGCCGATCCCCCCACCGCAAAGAGCCTGTCCAGGGCCCTCCCCCTTCGAGGGTAGGTGGTCCGCAACGGCCCGTCGGCGGTACGAGAAACCTTTACCTCAGGGGTACTGAAGGTCGACCGTCGCTTCGCTGATCTCCCACAGCTTCTTCGCCGCGCCCTCGTCCCGCGCCAGCTTGCTGCGCCCGACGATCCGGGGCGTCCCGACCATCTGGTTCAGCCCGCTCGGACCGACGAAGGTGTTGCCCGGCAGGTCGTCGGTGGCCGCCATCAGGGACGGCCAGGCACCCGCGGCAGCCGACTGCGAGATCACCTTGACGGTGGCGTCGAGGATCGACGCGATGCCGCCTCCGGAACGGCCGTACTGGCCATTGGCAGCGAGGTGGGTCCCGGCGAAACCGGGATGGGCTGCGACCGCCCGGACCGGCAGGTCTGCCGCGCGCAGGCGTCGGTCGAGCTCGGCGGTGAACAGGAGGTTGGCCAGCTTGGACTGCCCGTAGACCCGCCACTTGCTGTAACGCCCGGTCTGCTCCCGCGGATCCCCGAGCGGCGCCTTGCCGGCCCAGTGGTGGAACATCGACGCCACCGAGACCACGCGCCCGTCCGCACTCTGCACGAGCTGGGGCAGCAGCAACCCGGTCAGAAGGAACGGCCCGAAGTGGTTGGTCGCCATCTGGAGCTCGAGGCCGTCCGCCGTCCGGGAGTACGACGTCCCCATCACCCCGGCGTTGTTGATCAGTACGTCGACCGGGCCGAGCTGTTGCGCCGCGGCCGCCGCGGCGCGCACCGAAGCGAGGCTGGCCAGGTCCAGGTGCAGCGCCTCGAGCTTCGCCTCCGGCACCTCCGACCGGATCGCCGCCACCGTCTCCTCGACCCGGGCCGGGTTCCGTCCGGCGAGCACCACCCGCGCACCGCGCCGGGACAGCTCGAGGGCCGTGTAGTGGCCCAGGCCCCCCTGCGTCGGGCCGGTCACCACGATCGTCCGGCCGGTCTGGTCGGGCAGGTCGGCGACGTTCCAGTTCATGACGGTCCTCAAGGTGTGGTCGCGAGCCGCTCGACGACACGTCGACCGAGCTCCTGGTCTCCTGTGACAACGACGGACCCGGGCTCCGCGGCACGGCGTCCGCCTGCAAGCACGATGAAGCTCTCCCGATCGGTGTCGATCCGCACCGTCGGGGCGTCCGGTACGACGTCCAGCCGGCGACCCCGGCCGTCGTCACCGATCTCCACCGCAACGGTGGGACTGCCCGCGACGGCCAGCACGGCCGTCGTACCCGCGGGCGGCTTCACGCGCTTGCCGACCACGAACCCGAAGGCCTCGGACAGGTAGTCGGCCGTGTGCTGCGCGCCGGCGCTGTCCATCCCGCCCGGGCGGCCGACCGCGCGGCGGATGTCCTGCTCGTGCATCCAGATGTCGAGGGGGCGATTGCGCAGCAGGGTGCGCTGGTTCCAGCCGATCAGCCCGAAGATGCCGTCGGCGGGCGCCGCCCCGTCGCTCGGCAGGTCCGCGACGAGGCGGTCGTGGCGGGCGCTCGTGGTGGAGCGGAGCTCCTCGATGATCGACGCCGGCTCACGGTCGCGGCGAGTGACCACACCGATCTCGGTGAACTGGCTCATCGGGCCGGTGATGTGGGGTGCGTCCGCGATCTCCGCGGTCTCGTCCGGCCCACCCGCCAGGATCGATTCGAGGTGCGCGGTGTGGGAGGCGACGGCCTTCACGTCCCACCCGGCCAGGTCCGTGGGCGTCGCCCAGGCGTCGGGGCCGAGCTCCTCGAGCAACGCCACGAGGTCTCCGACCGAGGTCCACCAGGTGTCGACGTACCCGGCCAGCAGCTCCTGATCGCTCATGGCGCCGATGCTAGGGGGTCAGTACGACGCCGCGACCTCGACGTGGTCGTAGGAGCCCGTGAACCTGGAGTAGTTGGTGCAGCTCAGTTCCTCGGTGTTGCCGTGGGAGATGTCACCGCTCGACGTGCAGTTGACCTCACCGACCTCCGTGTCGTCGCCGTCGAGGAACGTGAAGTTGAGGTAGACCGACTCCCCCGACTCGTCGGCGCGGTCATTGGTGCCCTTGAGCCCGCTGATCGTCTCACCGGTGTACTCGTCCTTCGGCGACGCGACGGACCACCCGTCGGCGTACTCGACGCCGTCGATCTCGAACTCCTCGCCGACCTCGAGCGTGATCGGGTTGTTGCTGCCCCCGACCCGGTCGGGATCGAACTCGTCCAGCGCGTCATCGACGGTGTTCGCGCCCCAGATGAGCAGCCCCACGGCGCCACCGCAGACCACCAGGACGAGCAGCACGATCACACCGACGACGATCGCGATGACCTTGCCGCTGCCACCCGAGGGCTTCTGCCCGTACGGCGACGGGGCGCCGTAGCCGCCCGGAGGCGGGGCGTAGCCGCCGGGAGGCGGGGTGTAACCACCACCGGGAGGCGGGTTGTAGCCACCGGCAGGCGGTGGCGTGTAGCCACCACCGGGAGGCGGGTTGTAGCCACCGGCAGGCGGTGGCGCGACCGGCCACTGCTGCGGCTGGCCGGGCTGGCCGGGCTGGCCGTAGGGCGGGTTCTCGTTGGGCTGCTCCGGCGGTTGCGTCACGGGACCCTTCCTACCCCGCACAGGGGTCGGGCAACCAGTCCCATCCGGCCCGAAAAAAGGGCAACGGCCGCCCCGGGAGGTCCCGGAACGGCCGTCGTACCCGTTGATTCAGGGGTGAATCAGAACGCAGCCTCGTCGAGGTCCATGATCGCGAGGTCCGTGGCCTCGGCGATGCGGAGCTCGGCCGTGATGCGCGGCAGGTTGAGCTGCGCGAACCACTGGGCGGCAGCAACCTTGCCCTCGTAGTAGGCCTTGTCGCCACCGGCAGCGTCCAGCTTCTCCAGGGCCACCTCGGCGCCGCGGAGCAGCAGCCAGGCGCAGACCACGTCACCGAGCGCCATCAGGATGCGCGTGGTGTTGAGGCCGACCTTGTAGATGTTGCGGAGGTCGCCGCCGGAGTTGACGTCGGACGACATCAGGTCGTTGATCGCCAGGCCCACGAGGCCCTGGGCGTCGTCGAGCGCGGTCGCGAGGAGCGCACGCTCGTTCTTGAGACGACCGTTGCCGGCCTCGGCCTCCACGAACGCCTTGATCTCGTTGGCCAGGTGGCCGAGCGCCGTGCCCTGGTCCTTGACGATCTTGCGGAAGAAGAAGTCCTGGCCCTGGATGGCGGTCGTGCCTTCGTAGAGCGTGTCGATCTTCGCGTCGCGGACGTACTGCTCGATCGGGTACTCCTGCAGGAAGCCCGAACCACCGAAGGTCTGCAGCGACTCGGTGCCGAGCAGCACCCACGAACGCTCCGAGCCGTAGCCCTTGACGATCGGGAGCAGCAGGTCGTTGACCGCCTCGGCCAGCTTGTCGTGCTCGCCGGACGCCTTCGCGATGGCGACCTTGTCCTGCCAGGTCGACGTGTAGATGACCAGCGACCGCATCGCCTCGGCGAACGACTTCTGGGTCATCAGCGAACGACGGACGTCCGGGTGGTTGGTGATCGTGACCCGCGGCGCGGCCTTGTCGGCGGCCTGGGTCAGGTCGGCACCCTGGACCCGCGTCTTGGCGTAGTCGAGCGCGTTGAGGTAACCGGTCGAGAGGGTCGCGATGGCCTTGGTGCCGACCATCATGCGGGCGTTCTCGATGACGTCGAACATCTGGCGGATGCCGTCGTGGACCTCGCCGAGCAGCCAGCCCTGGGCAGCTTCGCCGCCGCCGACCTGCGGGTCGCCGAAGGTGAGCTCGCAGGTGTTGGACACCTTGATGCCCATCTTGTGCTCGACGTTGGTGACGTAGACGCCGTTGCGCTCGCCGGTCAGCTCACCGCTCTGGTGGTCGAAGTGGTACTTCGGGACCAGGAAGAGCGAGAGGCCCTTGGTGCCCGGACCGCCGATGCCCTCGACGCCCTTCGGGCGGGCGAGGACCAGGTGCATGATGTTCTCCTGCAGGTCCGACTCGGCGCTGGTGATGAAGCGCTTGACGCCGGAGATGTTCCAGGAGCCGTCCTCGTTCGGCGTGGCGAACGTCTTGCCCGCACCCACGTCGGAGCCCGCGTCGGGCTCGGTGAGGACCATCGTGGCGCCCCAAAGGCGCTCGACCATGATCTCGGCGATGCGGATGTCGCGGGCAACGCCGTTGGCGTTCTTGAAGACGACCGAACCCATCGACGGGCCGGTGCAGTACATCCAGATCGGGGCCTGCGCACCGAGGACCATCTCGCCGGTCGCCCACACGAGCGACGGCGGCGCGGTGGTGCCGCCGATCTCCTCCGGGAGGCCGAGTCCCCAGAAGCCGGACTCCATCCAGGTGTCGTAGGACTTCTTGAACGACGCCGGCAGCGGCGCGGTGTTGGTCTTGGGGTCGAAGACAGGCGGGTTCCGGTCCGAGTCGACGTACGACGCGGCGAGGTCCTCGCGGGCGATGCGCTCGACCTCGCTGAGGATCTCGCGTGCGGTGTCCGCGTCCATCTCTTCGTAGATGCCGGTCCCGAGGTACTCCTGGACCTTGAAGAGCTCAAACAGGTTGAACTCGATGTCGCGGAGGTTGCTCTTGTAGTGGCTCACTGTCCCACCGTTTCTAACTCGAATTGAAGAGTGCTACTCGTCAGTAACTTAATGATACGGGGGGTGCTTGCTGCGGGCAAGCACGGGGCGGGTGGTTCTGCCTCACACCAACGAACTACGCCTGCACCCCTCACGGACCCCTAGGTCGAGTGAATCGATCGAGCAATCTGACACACTTGGGTCCATGCGCGTCTCCGCGAAGTCCGACTACGCCCTGCGCGCCCTGATCGCGATGGCCTCGCGCTCCGATGGGCGGGCAGTCAGCGCCGAAGAGCTCGGCCGCCTCCAGGACATCCCTCACGGGTTCCTCCAGGCGATCCTCGCCGACCTCCGCCGCGCCAGCATCGTGATGTCGCAGCGCGGCCAGTCCGGTGGCTGGCGGATGGCCCGCGAGGCCGACACCGTCTCGGTCGCGGACGTCATCCGCGCCGTCGACGGCCCGCTCGTCTCCGTCTACGGCCTGCGTCCCGAAGCCGTGAACTACAACGAGTCGGCCGAGGTCCTCCAGCACGTCTGGATCGCCGCCCGCCGCGCGCTGCGCGAGGTCTTCGAGGACGTGTCGATCCAGCAGCTCGCCGACGGCGTACTCCCCGAAGCCGTCACGTCCCGCACCGCCGACGAAGACGCCTGGCAGCCCCATTAGCGCGAGCGCGTCTTCGCCGAAGCTGAGGGCGAGCAAGCTCGCCGGAGGACGGCTCTCGACGCGCTGCCGCGCGCGCGGTTGGCTTTCGTAGGTCCTTCGTTCTCGTGGCGGCAAGCCTGCCTCGATTCGCTCGGCTTGGGACCCCCCGCCTGACTTCGTGACCGACTGCTCAGGGCGCCCCCTGACGGGCCAATCGGACGGACATGGTCCGCCGTGTGCTCGTCGCCCTCGCACTTGCCGTCGCCGTGGTCACGCCGGCGGTCATCGGGTTGCCGGACGGCGGCTCCGTGGCGGCGCGCTGCGGCACGGGCAGCGAGCTGAGCTGGTCACTGCCGGGTGCCTGCCAGCACGCCGACGAGGCACCTCCGGGCGTCGACCCGACCGAGCCGGTCACCACCGCCGAACTGCGCGCCCGCGAGGGCGGGAGCGAGGGCGCGTACGCCGCGGCCGAGGAGCTCGGCGTCCCCGCACCCACCGCGGCGGCGGCCTCCAGTCCCGCCGTGACGTGCGAGGGCGACGGCGTCGCCGGCTACCGCGTCCAGGCCATGTACGTCGTCGAGTCCGGCCGCACCAACCGCTTCGCCGCCCTCCAGTCGAGCTTCCAGCTGTGGGCTGCGGGCGTCGACGACGTCGTCAACCGGTCCGCGGCCCTGACCGGCGGCGTACGACGGGTCCGCTTCGTCACCGATCCGGCCGGCGGCACCTGCGTCGCCCGGGTCCTGAACGTCACCGTCCCTGCCGGAGCCCTGTCGTCGTTCAACGCGAGCATCGCGGCCGTCCAGGCGCTCGGCTACACCGACCCGACCCGCAAGTACCTCATGTGGACCGACGCCACGGTGCTGTGCGGCGTGGCGTCGATGTACCCCAACGACAGCGACGGCCAGGCGAACCCGAACAACGGCAGCTACGCCCAGTACGCCCGGACTGACTCCGGCTGCTGGGGCTTCGGGGACGGCGCCGCCCAGCACTCGGTCGAGGCCCACGAGCTCCTGCACACGCTGGGCGGGGTCCAGAGCACGGCGCCGCACGGCACCCGCGCCGGTCACTGCTGGGACGAGTCGGACACGATGTGCTACGCCGACGGCGGCGGCTTCTCGATGCAGCAGGTCTGCCCGGCCGAGCGCGAATACCTCTTCGACTGCAACAACGACGACTACTTCTCGACGTACCCCGACCCGGGCAGCTATCTCGACAGTCACTGGAACGCCGCCGACTCGCGGTTCCTGATCGGTGGCGGCAACGGCGCCGGCGGCGGCACGCCGGGCGCCCCCACGGTCCTGGGCGCGACGATCGCCGTGAACAATCCGGCCGTCCCCGGCCTGGCGACGCAGGCGTCGGTCGCGCCGTCGTTGCCCGCGGGGCGAACGGTGACCTCGGTGCAGTGGAAGTCCGCGCGGACCGACTGCTCGTTCACGACGCCGACCGCACTGCAGACCGAGGTCGCCTGTGGCGCGGCCGCGTCCGCTGCCACGACCGTCACCGTCACCCTCACCGACTCCTCCGGCGCGACCAAGGTGATCACCAGCCCCCTGACCTTCGCCACCGGAACTGCCCGCCCCGTCACGGTGAGCCTCGGCGCGGCGGGCCAGTGGCCGGCCGGCGGCACGGCCTCGGTCTGCACCGGCGCCGCCTTCCCCCTCGCCGCCCGCGTCATCGACGTCGCGAGCGGGCAGCCCGTGAAGGGCCTCGCCACCCCGCTGACGAAGCAGACCGCGACGATGACGGCCCCCGCCAGCGCGGGCTCCCCGATCACCACCGCGTCAGGCGTGGCGACGCAGGGCCAGACCGCGACCGTGTCGACGACGTACCGCGGCCGGACCGTTGCCGGCACCGTCTACGCCGCCGGAGCGCCGGTTGCCCTGGTCGCCACCCCTGCCCGGTGTACGACGGCGCTCTCGGCCGGCCTGGGCGACGACGACGTCCACTACGCCGACCCCGTGACGGTGTCCGGCGCGCTGACCGCGTCGGTCGGGGCGACGCCCGTCGCGGCGTCCGGGGTCGCGCTCGCCGTACGCCTGACGACGGCGACCGGGACGGTCCTCACTCTCGGGACGGCGAAGACCACCGCCGACGGCACGTACTCCCTGACGGTGAAGCCGACCGCGACCGGAACCGTCTCGGTGACGCTGGCCGCCAGCACGGCGTACACGGCGTCCACCGCGTCGGCAGGCCCGATCACCGTCCGCATCCCCGCCACCGTGCTCGCGGGCGCGGTCGACAAGACGGACGTCGGGCACGGACAGGCGGTGGTCGTCACCGGCACGCTGCGGCGCGATGCGGGCGGGGTCCTGACGGCGCTGGCCGGCAAGGCCGTGGCCGTGTACGTCGCTCCCTCGACCGGCGCACCGGTGAAGGTCGGGTCGGCGACCACGGCCACCAACGGCACGTTCACCGCGTCCGTTCCGCTGAAGGTGAGCGGGCTGCTGTACGTCTCCTACGCCGGCGCCGCCGGTCAACCGGCGACGCGCACCGACATCGGCGCGGTCGTGGCCGGGACCTGGACCTCGGCCGTCACCGCGACCCGCTCGGCCGGCTCCGTCGCCCTCGGCGGTTCGGTGACGATCAGCGGTTCCGTGACCCGGACGTACGCGGGCACCACGCTCCCGGCGCCCGGGGTCCGGGTGAAGGTGGCCTTCCAGCCGACCGGCGGGTCGACCTCCGCCCTCGTCGCGACCGTGACGACGACCGCCACGGGCACCTTCACGGCACGGGTCTACCCGAAGGCGAGCGGCGCGTGGACGGCGACGCTGTCGGGGCTGGCCGGCTACACCGACGACGCGGCCGACCCGCTGACGATCAGCGTCAACTGACCGGCAGCGGTCACGTGGTCAGGCGACGTCGTCCAGCTTGCCGAGCTTGCGCTTGAGCTTGCGGCGCCGGCGGTCCAGCTCCTCGAGGCGGACCTCGAGCGAGGCGTTGCGCCGGGAGAGCCGCTCCAGCTCGCGCATGGCCTCGGGCAACGACTGCACCGCGGCCGTCGCCTGCGGGACCGCGTCGAGCCGCAGGGACGTCGTACCGAAGCCGACGACCTTGCCGAAGGCCTTCCAGACGTCCGCGGGGTCCATGCCGTCGGTCTCGATGACGTGCAACCGCTCCGGCTTGCGTACGGCGGCCGCCCAGCGGGTGATCGCGTCGGACTCGTCGTCCAGGCCGGTCGTGACGACGACGTGCACCTGGTGGCCCGCGAGGGCGTCGATCAGCAGGGCGATCTGGTCCGCCGTGGCGGTGGCGAGCAGGGGCTGGCTGAACGCCAGGTCGGCGCGGGACTTCTGCGCGCGACGGACCATCCGGGTCCACTGACCCTCGACGTCGCCGCGCTTGAGGCCCCAGGCCTTGTGGGAGCGGGTGAGCTCAACGGCCGCGCGGAAGCTCTCCGCGGGCGTCTGTGCGATCGAGGCGACGCCGAGCTCGACGAGTGCCTCGTGGTGGTGGGCGAGGGCGGGCTCGATCGCGTCGGCCGTGCCTGCCATCCCGACGTGGATCCACGCCTTGTGCTTCTTGGGCATGTCCCGACGGTCGCAGGGGCCGGTGAGCGCGACGTGAACCAACGATGGCCGAAGGGCGTGCAGTGCATGTGGCGTCCGCCACTAGAACACGTTCTAGATTCTGTCTACGATGGCGCCATGATCACCTCCGACGCCATCGTCTGGAACGCGCCGAACGATCCGCACCCGGCCCGCGCCGCCTCCCAGCGTTCGTACTCCGCCGTCGCCAAGGGCGACCTCGCCGAGTGGCTGACCGTCTACGCCGAGGACGCCGTCCTCGAGGACCCGGTCGGCCCCTCGATGTTCGACCCGGAGGGCAAGGGCCACCACGGGCACGCCGGCATCTCGGCGTTCTGGGACAAGGCGATCGCTCCGATCGACAAGTTCGAGTTCACGATCAGCGACTCGTTCGCGAACCCGGGCAGCAACACCTGCGCCAACATCGGCCAGATCCGCACGACGTTCCCCGACGGCTCGTCCGCGGTGACCGACCTGATCATGGTCTACGTCATCCACGACGACGGCCGAGTGAAGTCGATGAAGGCGTTCTGGGAGCCGGACCGGACGATGGCCAGCTTCACCTCTGCCTGAGTGGCGGTAGTCCCGGGTCAAAAGCACCGAAAACCCGCGAGTCGCGGTGCTTTTGACCCGGGACTACCCCATCAAACGGCGGTGGCTTCGGTGATCCAGTTGACCAGCGGGCGCAGACGCCGCCAGTCCTCGCGCACCCGGTCGAGCAGGTCGGCGGTGTGGATGAACGGTTCGAAGCCGTACTCCTGCATCCCGAGGACCGTCTTCATGCGCAGCAGCTCGATCCGCGGGTGGTCCTTGTCGTAGCCGCGGGGCACGGTCTTCAACCGGTCGCCGGCGATCCCGAAGCCGCCCCGCTCGAGGTCGCCGAGGATCCGTTCGAGGGCCGGGCCGGTCTTGTCGTCGGCCATCGCCTCGCGCATCGCAGCCAGGCGCTCCCCCGACATCTCGTAGACGCCGCCACCGACCCGCACACCGGGCGCGGCCACCTCGACGTACCAACCCGTCGCGGGACCGACGCCGACGAACGCACCCTGGTGGTTCTTGTACGGCGTCTTGTCCTTGGCGAAGCGGACGTCGCGGTAGGGCCGGAACACCTTGGCCGCGCCGAACTCCTGCGCCAGCGCATCGGTCAGCGCCACCATCGGCGCCTTCACACTCTCGTCGTAGATGGCCTTGTGGGCGTCCCAGAACGACTTGGTGTTGTCGACCTCCAGGTCGTCGTAGAAGTCGAGGGCAGCTTCAGGGAAGCCGGTGAACTCAGCCATGCCGCGCAGCCTAGTCACGCAGGATCGGCCGGTGGCTCCCACAGTTCGATCGCGTTGCCCTCGGGGTCGTGGATCCGCGCGAAGCGGCCGACCTCCGGCGAATCCCACTCAGGCTTGACGACCACCACGATGCCGCGGCTCGCCAGTTGCTCGAGCAGGCTGTCGAGGTCGCTCACCCGCAGGTTGAGCATGACCTGCTTGTCCGCGGCCCAGTAGTCCGTGTCGGCGGCGAAGGGCGCGAAGACGAGCGGGCCGCCCTGCACCTTCCACGACCACTCGTCCGGCGGGCCTGTGTCCTCCGCGGCACACCCGGCACCGATGCCGAGGACCTCGCGGTACCAGGCGTTGAGGGTGTCGGGGTCCTGCGCGCGGAAGAAGATCCCGCCCACTCCAAGTACCGGCATGATCAGGACCCTACGGGCGGCGCTGCCGTCGCGGGGACGGGCACCGGGACGTTCCAGCGCAACGCGTGCTGGATGCCGACGACGATCGCCTTGTCGTCCAGCGGGTTCTCTGGGTCGTACCAGACCGTCGTGTGCTGGTCCTTCTCGATCGGCGCACGCGACGGGATCGTCACCCGTCGACGGACGAGGTACGACGTCCCGTCCGGACCCACGAAGCGGAACGTCGTCGTGGTGATCACGTTGCTCGCCTCACCGAAGTCGTCGGGCTCCCAGCCCGGTTCCACGACGATCGCGTCGACAGGCACGCCTCCCGCGATCATCGCCACCTCGTGCGCGAACCGCCTGCGGCGCCTGACGACCAGGGCCCCACCCAGGAGCAACGCGGCGACACCGACGGCAGCCGAGAGGCCGGCCGCGACGACGTACCACCCCTCCACGTCGAGCTCGGCGGCTGCGAGCAACTGGCCGAGCGCGGAGGACAGGCCGAGCGTCCCCAACGCGTGCCACATGCCGAACTGGAGGGGGTACTGGTCCACGATCAGCGACCAGGCCACCAGTCCGAGGACGGCCCCGACGCAGCCACCGATGGTGGCCAGGCCCGCCTCGTCACCCGCGATGTACGACGCCGGGCCGTCGCCGTACCCGTCGATGATCGTGCACCCGATGCCGTAGCCGGCAGCCACGCCACCGACGAGCATCAGCAGCTGGGCGGTGATGACCCAGAACGGTCGCAACGGTCGCGGCTCGAACGTGAAGGGGGGAGGCTCCGAGGTGGCCATGGAGACATTCAACCCCAGCCTGTGGAGCGGACGACGAGATTCGAACTCGCGACATCGACCTTGGGAAGGTCGCGCTCTACCAACTGAGCTACGTCCGCATGCGTCGGTCTCCCGAAGCGTGGCCGATGTTAGCGGATGGGCTCGAGGGCCGGGCGCTTCGGCTCGACGGTGTCGCCGGAGGAGCGGCCCGTGACGCGCCGGTGCACCCACGGCGCGACGTGCGTGCGGGCCCACGCCAGGTTGGCCTGACGCTGCTCCCGAGCGGAGAGCACGGGCAGCTCGATCGGCGGGAGCGGTTCGAGGGCGTGCGGGACGTGCAGTGCGTCGAGCACCGCCATCGCGATCCGCTGGTGGCCCACGGGGTTGAGGTGCAGGCGGTCCTCGTCGAAGACCTCGGCGTGCGCCCAGCCCCGCATCCGCCACATGTCGACGACCGTGGCGTCGTGGCTCTCGGCGATCTCGCGCACCCACTCGTTGAAGATCGCGAACCGGCCGCGCATCAACCGGAAGACGCCGCTGTCGCGCGGGTCGGCGATGGTGAACATGACGACATGGGCGCCCGACGCCTTCAACCGCCCGACGGCCGCGTCGTAGTCGGCCGCGAGGGCGTCGAGGTCGACCTTCGGCCGGAGCACGTCGTTGCCGCCACCATGGATCGTGACGAGGTCGGGCTGCAGCGCGAGCGCCTCGTCGACCTGCTCGGCCACGATCGCGGGCAGCTTGCGGCCGCGGATGGCGAGGTTGGCGTAGCCGAAGCCGGTGCCGGCCGCGGCGGCCTCGGCCGCGAGCACCTCGGCGGTCCGGTCCGCCCAGCCGCGCAGGCCGTTGGGACGCGTCGCGTCGGGGTCACCGACGCCTTCGGTGAACGAGTCGCCGAGGGCGACGTACTTCTGGAAAGTCACCCGAGCATTGTGCGTCGGAGGACCCGTTCAGCCCAAAGGCGGGAAGACGAGCGACTGCAGGTCGGCCGCGACGATCTCGCGGTCCTCCTGGTCGTGCTCGGCATCGAGCAGCGCCCAGGCGCGCACCCGCGCCTCCTCGGCGGCGGCCACGTCACCCGCGACCAGGTGGGCGCGGGCGAGAGCCTCCTGCGCGCTGGCCCGCATCCAGGTCGCGACACCCTCGCGGTCGGCGTACGCAACGCTGCGGAGCGCGTGGTGCAGGGCCGGCTCGGCGCGCCCGAGGACGGCGTACACGCGGGAGCACTGCCACTCGCCACCGGCGCGGTTCTCGTCCGTGCCGATGTTGTCCCAGTGCAGGCGCGACGCGTGCGCCAGGTGCACCATCCGGTCGGTCTCCTCGTCGGTGCGGTCGGCCTTGTCGAGCAGGCCCCACGTCTCGTTGAAGAGGGCGGCGGCGAGCGCACGCTCCTCGGCGGGAAGTCCCTGCTGTGGTTGCTCCTCGGGCATCGGTCCTCCTGCGGGTAGGGTGCCGTCGTGCTGCTCAGCGACCGCGACATCTCGGCAGAACTCGACGCCGGCCGAATCGCCCTTGAACCCTATGACCCCTCGATGCTGCAACCGTCGTCCATCGACGTGCGCCTCGACCGGTTCTTCCGGGTCTTCGAGAACCACCGCTACCCGCACATCGACCCCGCCGAGGACCAGTCGGACCTGACGCGCGAGATCGAGCCGATCGGCGACGAGCCGTTCATCCTGCACCCGGGCGAGTTCGTGCTCGGCTCGACGTACGAGGTCGTCACGCTCCCCGATGACGTCGCGGCACGCCTCGAGGGCAAGTCCTCGCTCGGCCGCCTCGGCCTGCTGACGCACTCCACCGCAGGCTTCATCGACCCCGGCTTCTCGGGCCACGTGACCCTCGAGCTCGCGAACGTCGCCAACCTGCCGATCAAGCTGTGGCCCGGCATGAAGATCGGGCAGGTCTGCTTCTTCCGGCTCTCCTCGGCCGCCGAGCACCCGTACGGCTCGGAGAAGTACGGCTCGCGCTACCAGGGCCAGCGCGGCCCGACGCCGTCGCGCTCCTTCCAGAGCTTCCACCGCACGAAGATCTGAGCCGCCTGGGTGGCCCTTGCCGAGTCAGGTTAGGCTGCCCTTATGTCCACCGATCAGAACGAGTACGTCGCCACCCTCCCGCTGTTGCTCACGGAGGTCGAGGTGCTGCGGGCCGAGCGGGTGTCCCCGTCGTTCGTCCGGGTCGAGCTGGGCGGAGCCGCGCTCACCGATTTCGGCGTCGACGGCCCGGTCCTCGACCAGCGGATCAAGGTCATCTTCCCCAACGCCGCCGGGAACCTGCCGGACTTCACGGCGGCTGACGAGTCGTGGTGGACCAGCTGGATGGAGATCCCCGAGGACGAGCGCGGTTCGATGCGGACCTACACGATCCGCGACGTGGCCGGCGAGGGTGACGACACCCGCTTCATCGTCGACATCGTGACCCACGAGCACGACGGTGCGCACGGCGACGCCCTCGACGGCGTCGGCAACGCCTGGGCCCAGCAGGCAGCGGCCGGCCAGCGGCTCATCGTGATGGCGCCGCGCCGCGGCCACGACTTCGGCGGCATCGAGTGGTCGCCCGGCCAGGCGAGCCGCCTGCTCCTCGTCGGCGACGAGACCGCCCTGCCCGCCATCCGCGGCGTCCTGCGCGACCTCCCGGCCGACGCCACCGGTGCGGCGTTCGTGGAGGTGCCGGTCGACGGCGACGTACCGACCGACGTGACCGCCCCGAACGACGTGGCGGTGTCGTGGCTCCCCCGCAACGGGGCCGCCCGCGGCGAGGCACTGCACGCCGCCGTACTCGCCCACCTGACGGGTGAGGCACCGACCGAGGCGCTCGCCGTCGCCGAGGACGAGATCGACCCCGACCTGTGGGAGACCCCCGTCTACTCGTCGTCGGGCGAGGAGGTCGCCGAGGCGACCGCCGTACCGACGGGCGAGGCGCCGTACGCCGGCCTCTACGCGTGGATCGCCGGCGAGTCCAAGGTCGTCACCGGCCTGCGTCGCAAGCTGGTCAACGACCTCGGCCTCGACCGCAAGCAGGTCGCCTTCATGGGGTACTGGCGCGAAGGCGTCTCCATGCGCTCCTGAGCCTCGAGACGGTTGCTGCAGTGCGCTCAGCGCACCGCCATCGTGATCGCCGAGGGGTACGACGGACCGGTGTGGACCGTCACCGGCACCAGCTGACCCAGCAGGGCGGTCAACGGTGACAACAGGTGCGGGATGTCGAACGCCTGCACCGCGATCCGGAGCTTGTGACCCGGCAGGATCACCGCACCGGTCGGGAACACCTCGACGTCGATGGGCGCGATCTCGTTGGGAGCGAGGTTCTTCTGCGCCGCCTTCGTGAACGGGTGGTGCGGCTGCAGCAGCTGGCCACCGAGGTAGCGCGACTTGCTCGCATCCAGGGCGCGGTGCGAGATCACCTGCCAGCCACCGGTGAGCCGACTGACCTTCCCGTCCGGGGCGACGTCCTCGATCGCGACCGAGAACATCCCGTCGCCCGTGATCGACGAGGCGTAGAGCCGAGCATTGATCGGACCCTGGATCCGCACGGCCCTGGTCACGGGCGCGGTGTCGAACGTCAGGCCGCCGAGGTCGTTCAGCTTGTTGTCGTGGAAGCAGGGCAGGTCGGCGAGCAACAGCTGGGGCACCCCGGCGGTCCACTGGTTCGCCGACCGGGTGCAGAGCCCGGTCACCGGAAGAGGCGCCACGATCGACTTGCCGGCGACCGGCGTCCCCGTGGTGAGCGCGCCGGCCTTGCCGCCCGCCATGGAGGTGCCGGACAGGGCGAACTTCTTCGCCGTGAGGTCCGCGTCGATCCACTTGCTCTTCTTCACCCAGGCGCCCGAGCCCTGCTCGAAGTAGGTGAGCGGGGCGATCGCGTCGAGCTTGCCGTCGATCCCCTTGATGTAGTGGTCGAACCACCGCAGCTGGAGCTCGGCCAGGGTGCCGTAGCCGGCCTTGGCGACCTCAGCACCCGAAGAACCCTGCAGGTGGTCCCACGGGCCGAAGATGAACTTGGTGGGCACGCCGTTCTTCTGGAGCCGCTCGAAGTCGAGCGGCGTCCCGCGCTGGAACAGGTCGGACTCGCCACCGATCAGGAACGTCGGCACCTTCACCTTGTCGATGATCGAGATCGGCGAGCGCTCCCGGTAGAACGGGCCGTCGTACGCCGGCTCGCCGCCGAGGAGCGCCTTCAAGGCCAGCGGGAGGGTGAAGTTGAGGCCACCCATCAGGTGATCGGTCGCCATCTTGAAGCCCGCTGCGGGCTCCTGCAGGCCGTACGCCGGCGGGATCACGCCGGTCGCGGTCACCAGTCCGAGCCACAACGGGATGAAGCCGGCATCGATCTGGCCGCCCGAGGCGACGACGTCGCGGTAGACGTCGGCGGCGGGCACCTGCGGGAAGATCGCCTTGAGGCCGGTGGGCTGGTGGGCGGCCGCGAACAGCTGCGAGATCCCCATGTACGACGGCCCGGTCATGCCGGTCTTGCCGTTGCTCCAGGGCTGGCGGGCCGCCCAGTTCATGATCGCGCCGGCGTCCTTGCCCTCGCGGGCACTGAACGCGCCCCACTGCCCCTGCGAGGAGCCGGTGCCGCGCGCGTCGACCGTCAGCTGCGCGTAGCCGCGCTTGACGAGGTAGTCAGGCCCGGCGCCGGCGAGGCCGCCGCCACCCGAGGCCATCACGGTCTTGTTGTACGCCGTGATCGTGACGATCACCGGCAGCTTCGTGAGGACCGGCTGGCCGAGCACTGCCGGTCGGACCAGGTCTCCCCGCAGGACGACCCCGTCGTCCATGACGATCGGGATGTCCCGGGTGGTGACCGTGGCCTTGTACTGCTCGGGCCGCGGCTTCCAGGGCGTCGGCGCGACCTGGGGCAGCTGGGGCAGCTGGGGCAGCGGTGCGGCCGCGACACGGTCCGCCGGCTGGGCGGGAGCGGCCTTCGCCGTACCCGCTGGCAGCAGGGTGGCTGCGGCGAGTACCGCGGTGAGTGCGGCCGCGGCGACGCGGGGCAGCGCTGAAGTCATGGGGGGGTCCCTCTCCTGGATCTCCAGGACACAACGACGGACCCGTGACTGTCGTCACGCCAGGCGGTCGGGCCTCCGGCGAGCGGTCTTCACGCGGGCCACGAGGCGGCGTTGACGGGCCTTGCGCATGCGGTCGTCAAGGTCCTGGCGGACCCGGGCCTCATTGAGCATCTCGAACATGGCGTTCCTCCTCTCGTGTGTTGGGCGGGTGGGGTGCAGGTCAGGCAGGGACGAGCGCGATGTCGCCGGACACCGTCGTGGCGCGCAGCTCGAGGTGGTCGGCACCCGGCTCCGGTTCGCCGACGGCCTGCAGCGTCGAGGAGATCCGGCCGCTGAGGGTGCTGACGTCGGTCCACACCGGCGTGCCGGCGGGTACGCCGACGCGGATGTCACCGGACGCACCCTTGGCGCTGATCTTGCCGCGATGGGCAGCCCGGACCAGGACGTCACCCGAGGCCGTCGTGCTCGCGACGTCGGACTCGGCCTCACCGATCTCGAGGTCACCGGACCCGGTCTTCACGACGACCGGGCCACGGGCGTGGGCGATCCGGATGTCGCCGGAGCCGGTGGAGATCGAGGCCGATCCCCCGGTCCGGTCCAGGGCGACATCTCCGGAACCGCTGCGGATCTTGAGGTCCCCCGCGGCACCGGCGACCCGGACATCGCCCGAGCCGGTGTCGATGACGAGGACGCCGTCGACCTGGTCGAGCACGGACTCGCCGGACCCGCTCTTGAGGCGGACGTCGCCCAGCGGACCCGAGGCAGTCAGGTCAGCGCTGCCGGTCTTGGCGACCAGGTGGCTGCCCTGCCCGGCGTGGATCTCGATGTCGAGGTGCTGGTCGCCGCCGAAGAAGCCGGTGCGGTTCTTGGGAGCGATGACGCTGATCCGGTCACCTTCCTCCTGGACCGTCACCTCGGTGGCGCGGGCGCCACGCACCCGCACCTCGGTGGTGGTGCGGTCGGACGTGGTGACGACGACGCGGCCGGAGCCGTTCTCGACGTACAGGTGAACGGGGGTGGGGGTGTCGAAGACGCGGGTGACGGGTTCGGACATGGCGTGCTCCTCTTGTTCGTGGGGGTGCTCGGGGTGGGTCAGAGCCAGCCGGTCATCCGGCGGTTGCCGCGCTTGCCCCCGAAGGGGAAGTCGCCGCCGAAGGGCAGGCTCGAGAGGTCGACGTCGACGTGGATCGCGTGGTCACTGGTGGCGCCACGGATCAGGTTGACCAGCCAGGTGTTCAGCGACTGGCCGGCCTGCGCCGCGGCGTCGTCCGCGCGGGCCTTGAGCGACTCCGGGAGCCGGAGGCTGACCCGGGCCAGGCCCTCGTCCTCCGCGCCCGGGGGCAGCGGCGGCGCGGGCGGGGGCGGCGGTGCCGGCGCTTCGGGGCGCACCCCGGCGTCGACCACGAAGTCCAGGTCGCGCCCGTCGAGCCGTACGTCGACGCTGCCGCTCGACATCGCCGCCGTGATCTCGGACGCCGCCTGGCTGATCGCCTCCATCACCGCGAGGCGCACGGCCGGGTCGAGCGCGTAGCCGAGGCGTTCGGCGATCTCACGCGCCTCGGGACCGGCGCTGTCCGCAGCGGCCAGGAGGTCGCGGCGAAGGCTCTCGACGAAGGGGGTGATGTCCATGTGCATCACTATGACGTCATTGTGACGTCAAAGTCAAGGCATGGTGGCGTCAACCAACAGGAAGGGCCGGCACGACCAACCGGACGCCGTAGATCTCACCGTCCGCGCGGATCCACAACTCGACGACAGCGCCGTCGTCGCAACCGACCATGTCCTTGACCTGGAGCCGAACGATGTCGTCGCCTGCCTGCGCAAAAGGTGCCGGCAGCGGCGTCTCGGCGGCGTCGGTCCGCCACGAACAGGTGGCCGGCCCAGCAGCCGCCACCATGGCGCGCTTCTCCTGGAACAGCGTGCCGAGCGGGTCGATCCCGCAGTCCGGGTACCCGAGTCCCGAGCACCCCGCCCAGCCCCACCGCACTTCGGGTGAGTTGTTCCACGGCTGGGCGAACCCGCCGAGGAAGTTGCGCACCCGGTCGGCGAACCGGGGCACGTCGTCCTTGCCCCGCGCCCACGCGAGGAACCGTTGGGCCGACTTCTCCCGGGCAGCGGTCGGTGCCTCGATCGGCGCGGGCGACGCGGTGGAGGCGCCTTCCAGCACCATCGAGATCAGGTCGATGCGGCGTTCACTGTCATAGGCCCAGAAGACCGACAGACCAGGGCACGCTGGTCGCCCGGCGGCGACGGTCAGGATGAAGTACGAGTGCGTTCCCGGGCAGTCGCCATTCACGGTCAGCAGGCCGGGTGAGACCGCCTGCCCGCCCCGCATCCACGTCCGGGTTGCGAGGTCCCGGAGCAGTGCAGGCACCGCATGGCAGGTGGCGCCGTCACACACGGTCCAGGCAGCGGACTTCGGGTCCGCCAACTCCGTCGAGTCGACAGTGACGCTGGGGTTGCTCTGCCCAGGCGCCGAGAAAGCAAGCCTGACGCGGTCAGCGAGGTCGGGCAGCGGGCCGAGCCCGCGCGCGAATCGCAGCAGCCTCCACGCGTCGGGCCAGGAGTCGAAGCACCCCTCCGTCTGTGCGGGTGCTGTCACGAACACGGTGGCCGAGTCCCACTTCTCCGTCGGCAGCGGCGCCCCGGGGCCCGGGCTGGTGCCGGTCACCACGTCGCGCAACGAGCAGTCCGTCGGCCGCTCGATCACCTCCACCTTGATGCCGCGTGCCTTGATGTCGGCGACCGCATCGGCCCGGTCGAAGCCGAGGTACGACGGCATCTGGCCGGCCTCGAAGGCGTGCTCGGTCTCGACGGGATCACCCGTCGGGCGTGGTGCCGGCTCGGGCGACTGACCAGCCTGCCTACCCAGCGCCCACGCGGTCAGGCCGATCACCAGCACCAGTACCGCCGCGGCCACCATCGCACCCAGCCAGCGGTGCCGGTGGACGGCGTCCGGGTCGGGCATCCCGGTGAGCGTCAGGGGCGCGTGCTCCGACACCTCGACCGTCGCCGCGGCACCGGCAAGGAGCCGGCGCACCTCGCCCTCGTCCATCCGGTCGGTCATGACGTCTCCTCCGTGGCGACGAGCGGTGCGAGCGCTGCGAGCGCCCGGGACGTGCGGGACTTGACCGTGCCCGGCGCGACGCCCAGCGCCAGCGCGGTGTCCCGCTCGGTCAGGTCGGCGAAGTAGCGGAGCACGAGCACCTCGCGGTGGTCGGCGCTCATGACTGCGAGCGCCCGCCGGACGGCAATCCCCTCGGCCCATTCCGGATCGGCGCCTGCCGACTCGGGAAGTTCCTCCGTCGGGAGCTCACCGTTCCAGCGGCGCTTGCGGGCGTCGTACAAGGTCGTCACGAGGACGCGGTGGACGTAGGCGTCGGGGTGATCGGCGCGGACCACCTTGCGCCAGGAGCGGTAGCACTTCAGCAACGCGCTCTGCACGACGTCCTCGGCATCGGCGGACGGGCAGCCCAGGAGGACCGCCGTCCGCACCAGCCGCGGGCGCCGCTGGGCGACGTACGTGCTGAAGTCCATCGGGCTCCTCGGAGTCGGGGTCACCCAGTGTGACCGGCGAGGGCTCCCGTTCGGTTCCGAACCAGCCGCGGATCGGCGCGGTTTGCGTCATCCTGGTTGACGCGAATCGCGCCAGTCTCGGAAGCGGCACCGTTTTCACGCTCCCATCCACAGGCGCCGGGAGGCGTGGTGTGGGCGCCCGGCAAGCGGGAGACCTGATCTGGATGAACGAGATCGAGGACCTCCTGGATCACCAGGACGGAGTGATCAGCCGGCGGCAAGTGCTGGCGGCGGGGCACAACCAGACACACATCGCCCGATTGGTGCGGCGGCGGGAGTGGACCCAGGTGCATCCCGGCGTCTACGTGAACCACACCGGACCGCTGACGTGGAGACAACGGGCGTGGGCAGCGGTTCTGGCGTGCGCGCCGGCAGCCCTCGACGGCTGGAGCGCGATCCGGGCGCACGAAGGACCGGGCCGCCGACACCACGACGACTCGAGACCGATCGAGGTCATCGTCCGGCACGGACGCCAGCAAGTTGCACTCGAAGGGGTTCGGGTGCGCGGTTCGCGTCGCTTTGACGAGTCGGTGCAGTTGCACTTGAACCCACCCCGACAGCGGTACGACGACGCAGTCGTCGGGCTCGCCGACCGAGCCGCCGACGAATTGAGCGCCATCGCGATCGTGGCCGACGCCTGCGGAGGTCGCCGCACGACAGCCGTTCGACTCCTCGCGCGCATCGACGAGATGTCCCGGCTGCGCCGACGCTCCTGGCTGCGATCGGTGATCAATGACGTGGCGGACGGGACCTGCTCGGTCCTGGAGCACGCCTACCTGACCCGGGTCGAGCGACCGCACGGACTTCCGCGCGGCCTGCGACAGGTCGTCGCACTCGATGCCGGCGGGCGGCGGATGTTCCGCGATGTCGTCTACGGCGGCAACCGGCCCCGGTGGCGCCAGATCGTCGAGCTCGACGGCCGGTTCGGGCACGACTCGACGGCCGCGCGCGATCGGGACATGGAGCGCGATCTCGATGCAGCGCTGGACCTGGAGGACACGGTGCGGCTCGGGTACGGGCAGGTGCTCGGCCGGCCGTGCTCGACAGCGGCGAAGCTCGGCCGGCTGCTTCAGCTCCGGGGCTGGAACGGCGCACCGACCCGCTGCCCGTCCTGCGAAATGCAGGAACGGCGCGGTTTGCGTCAACCAGGTTGATGCAAACCGCGCCGATCAGGCAATCAGCTCATCAGAGGTCGAAGAGCGAACCGGTCTCGTTGATGTCCACGTCGGTGCGGGGCTGGTTGGCCTCGCCGGACGACGCGACGGGAGGTGCCGCCGGGGCGGGCTTCTCCTCCGCGGCTGGCTCCTCAGCGGCCGGCTCCTCTGCGGCCGGCTCCTCGACAGCCGGGCCTTCCTCCGGCTCGGCCGGGGCCTCCTCGGCAGCGGGTGCTGCAGCAGCGGGCTCGGCCTCGACCGGAGCAGCCGCAGCCGGGGCAGCGGGCTCGGGCGCCACGATGTCGAACAACGACCCACCCGACGGGATCTCCGCCGACGGCGTCGGCGCAGCTGCGGCGGGAGCGGGAGCAGCCGACTTCGGGGCCTCAGCGGCCTTCGGGGACTCCTCGGCCACCGGCGTGGCCGGGGCTTCGGCAACCGGCGCTTCCGCGGCCGGAGCCGCGGCCGGGGCGGCCGGCTCGGGAGCGGCGATGTCGAACAACGACCCACCCGAGGGGATCTCCGCCGACGGCGTCGCAGCAGGCGTTGCCGGAGCGGCAGGCTCGGCGGCCTTGACGGGCTCGGCGGCCTTCGGGGCTTCCGCGGCCTTCGGGGCTTCCGCGGCGGCCGGAGCAGCCGTCTCGGTGGGAGCGACGTCGAACAGCGACCCACCCGCACCCAGGTCCGCGGCCGGCTTGGCCTCGGGGTCTCGAGACGGTTCCTCGACCGCCGGCTTGGCGGCTGCCGGAGCGGCAGCAGGTGCCGGAGTGTCGAAGAGCGAGCTCGAGTCGTCGAACAGCGACCCACCGGAAGCCGGCTTGGCCTCGGGGTCTCGAGACGGTTGCTGCGCAACCTCCTCGACCACCGGCTTGGCGGCAGCCGGCGCGGGGGTGTCGAACATCGAGCTGGCGTCGTCGAACAGCGACCCGCCCGAAGCAGGCTTGGCCTCGGCCGGAGCAGCCGGAGCCGGTGCGGCAGCAGCCGGTGCGGCCTTCGCCTCGGGAGCCGCCTCCGCAGCAGGAGCAGTCTCTGCCGGTGCGGCGGCGGGAGCAGCAGCCTCAGCGGCCGGAGCGGCCTTCGCGACAGGTGCGCCCACCGGCGTACCCTCGCCCGGCTTGAGCTTGGTGGCCTGCTCGCCCTTGACGGACGCGAGCAGCATCTGTGCGACGTCGAGGACCTCGACCTCTTCGCGCGCCTCGCCGTCGGCCTGCATCTTGGTGAGGCCGTCGGAGATCATCACGCGGCAGAACGGGCAGCCGACAGCCACCTGGTCAGCGCCGGTACCGACCGCTTCGGCCGTCCGGTTGAGGTTGATCCGCTCGCCGATGGTCTCTTCCATCCACATGCGGGCACCACCGGCGCCGCAGCAGAAGGACTTCTCCTTGTTGCGCTCCATCTCGGCGAACTCGGCGCCGGGCAGGATCTCCAGGAGGTCGCGCGGCGGCGTGTAGACCTGGTTGTGACGACCGAGGAAGCAGGGGTCGTGGTAGGTCACCTTGCGCGCGTGGGCACCGGCACCGTCAGCAACGGGCGTCAGCTTCCCCTCGCGCACGAGGCGGTTGAGCAGCTGCGTGTGGTGGATGACCTCGAGCTCGATGCCGAGCTCGCGGTACTCGTTCTTGAGGGTGTTCATGCAGTGCGGGCAGGTCGAGACGACCTTCTTCGCACGGGCCTCGGTGAGCGTCTCGATGTTCTGCTGGGCCAGGCCCTGGAACACGAACTCGTTGCCCGCGCGGCGCGCCGAGTCACCGGTGCACGTCTCGCCGTTGCCGAGTACGCCGAAGGAGACGCCGGCGAGGTCGAGGAGCTCGGCCACGGCGCGGGTCGTCTTCTTGGCACGGTCTTCATAGGCACCGGCGCAACCGACCCAGAACAGCCAGTCGACCTCGTCGAGCGTCTCGATCGAGTCACCGACGACCTTGACGTCGAACGGCAGGCCCTTGGCCCAGTCGAGGCGGACCGTGGGCGACATGTTCCACGGGTTGCCCTTGTTCTCCAGGCCCTTGAAGAGACCGTTGAGCTCGGAGGGGAAGTTCGACTCGACGAGCACCTGGTAGCGGCGCATGTCGACGATGTGGTCGACGTGCTCGATGTCGACGGGGCACTGCTGGACGCAGGCACCACAGTTGGTGCAGCCCCACAGGGCGTCCTCGTCGATGACGAAGTCGCCACCCTCGGGGTTGTAGAACCACTCGTCCTTGTCGGTGTCGGCCTTGCCGATGAGCACCTTGTCGGCCGCACCGTCGACGCCACCGGCTGCGGCGTACGCCTGCTCGCGCAGCGCCATCATCATCAGCTTCGGGGACAGCGGCTTCTCGGTGTTCCACGCAGGGCACTGCGACTGGCAGCGGCCACACTCGGTACAGGTGGTGAAGTCGAGGAGGTCCTTCCAGGAGAAGTCCCAGATGGAGCCGGCGCCGAGCACGGCGTCCTCGTCGAGATCGTCGACGTCGTCGAGGGTGATCGGCTGGCCGCCGACGGTGAGCGGCTTGACCGCGCCGAGCGCCGTGCCGCCGTTGTCCTCACGCTTGAACCAGATGTTGAACCACGCGGTGAAGCGGTGCCAGGCCACGCCCATGGTCAGGTTGGTCGAGATGACGATCAGCCAGATCATCGCGGAGGTGATCTTGAACATCGCGATGGCGAAGATGATGTTCTCGAGCGACCCGACGGAGTCGTGGCCGGTCGGGTAGAGGTTGCCGACGTACTGCGCGATCGGGAAGTGGGCACCGGTCGCGTGCTCGGCGTGCTCGCCGCCGTGGGCCTGGGCGAGGTTGTACTCGGCACCGCGGATGAACAGGATGGCCGCGCTCTCGAGGAGCACCATCGCCTCGACGAAGAAGGCCTGCCACATGGTGGAGCCGAAGAACCGGCTCTTGCGGCCGAGCTTCGAGGGCAGGTGCGTGAGGCGGTAGTAGATCAGCGGGATGATCGCGAGCGAGCCGAGGAGGCCGAGGATCTCGGCGGTCCATTCGTAGACGACCCACTTGCCGATGATCGGGATCGTCCACTCGGGATCCCACAGCTGCGGGAAGGCCGCGGCGACCGCGGTCGAGAGGAAGAGGAACGCGGCGAACGCGAACCAGTGCAGGATGCCGACCCAGGTCCACTGGAGCATCCGCGTGTGGAGGAACGTCTCCTTGACCATGGTCACCGTGCGGCCGACCGGGTTGCCGGCGCGGCCGGGCGCGGGCTGGCCGCGGCGGATCACGCCCAGCATCGAGCGGACGGCACGGGCGGTCAGCGCGATCGCGACGACGGAGACCGCCAGTGACACCACGATCGCAATGGTCTGGAAGGACATCTCGAACAGCTCCTCGTCCACAGGGGGCTCAGCGTGCGCACACGAGTGCGCGCGTCGAGCCTATTGCCACGGACCGGTTTCGCGGATGAAAGGCAACCCTTACCCGCGCTGCCCGGAGCAGGCTCGCGCCCAGCATCCTACCGGGCGGTAACTTCCCTGGGACGTGACGATCGCCTCAGGGGAAGGTCAGCCCGGTGACCTTGCCGGCCGCCGAGAAGGTCACCGTCACGGGCACCCGCGCACTGCTTGAGGTCTTCGCACAGAAGACGTACGACGTCCCGCGGCGCTGGTAGGGCTGACCGACGGCCTGCAGCACCGACCGGGTCGTCATCCCGACCTTGACCACCTGCTTCACCGTGCTGGTGCTCTTGCGCAGCGCGGCGTTGCGGCACGAGTCCGGCTTGATGCCGGAGGTCCGCTCCCACATCTGCAGGTACGCCTCGGATCCGCGCGCCATGTCGTCGACGATCTTGCTGCCGTCACCGGCCTGCTGCTTCTCCGCGACCTGGCGCAGGTCCTCGACCCAGTCCGGATAGAGGCCGTACTGCGCGACACCGTCGACGTTGATGTCCCAGGTCCGCTGGCCGGCCTGCTGCTTGCCGATCGTCACGCCGCCGAGCCCGGTGAAGGGATAGCGGACCGGGTTGCTCACGCCGGCACCGCGGGGACTCCCCTGCGCGCCGAGGCCGTTGATGTCCGCGCCGAAGCCGAACCCGAAGTAGTAGCGCGGGTCGGCCCAGCCGAGGTGGCGCCGCCACTTCTCGACGAACCCGGTGGAGTCGCCGGCGTACGGAGTGATGAAGCCGCCGGCCTTGTAGATCCGCGGATAGGTGTCCGGGGTGGACCACGAGTGGCTCGAGATCACGCCCGGGTAGCGCAGTTCCTCGATGACGTCCATCGACGCGGCCCGCGCCTTCACCGACAGGTGATCGGGATCGAACACCATCTGCCGCTGGGCCAGGCCCTTGATCGTGTGCACACCAAGGTCCGTCAGGCCGCGCTTGTTGCAGTGCGCCGGCTGCGGATACAGCGGGATCGCCGGAAGGACACCGAGGAGCTGGCCGATCGCGCCGAACAACGCGTCCTGCTGCCCGGCAGTGATGTCGGGGAGGGTGATCTGCGGGTTGTCGGCGGACTCCCCGTCCGCAGGTTCGCAGTGCTCCATCGCCCAGAAGGAGCCGGTCTCCAGGAAGTTGGCGGCGTTGACGACGACGCCGACCTCACCCGCGTCACCGGCAACTCCGGCGAGCGCGTTGTCGAACTTGTTGACCAGCTCCATCTGGCGAACGCCCAGGGCGTGCATCTCGTCGAGGTTCGCGTCGATCTCCGCCGTCGTACACGCGGGGAGGTCCTTGCCGAGCAGCTTCTTGTAGGTGCAGCCGAACGGGATGGAGGTCTCGATCCCCATCACCACGGCCATCTTCCCGGCGTTGATGACCGCGCGGGCAGCGAACGGGTCCTTCACGATCCGGTAGAAGCCCTTGCCCGGGCCACCGAACTGCGCGTCGATGTAGGACTGCATCTTGAGCATGTCGGCGGCCTGCAGCCGGATCGAGTCCATGTCGTCGCAGGAGTTCCGCTTCAGCGGGTAGAGCTGGCACAGCTTGTTGTTCTCGACGAGCAGGTTGACGAACAACCGCTGCCCGCCGCGCCAGGCCCGCTCGAGCCAGCGGTAGTACGTGCCCTCGTGGGTCAGCGACTCCGGCGCCGGCCAGTCCTTGAAGGTCGGCCAGCCGACGGGGTCGTGGGACGCCTGCCCGGACAGCACCGCCTCGAGCAGGGCGCCGTTGCCCCCGGTGGCCGTGTGGTCGGGGCAGTCGACGAGGGCGTACGGCGCGCCGTACGCATGCCAGGGGCGACCGCAGTGCACCTTGCCGCCGAGGAACTCGAAGGCCATGCCGTGGGTGTGGGCGTCCACGAACCCGCGCACTTCCTGGTACGACGACGCGCCGGCGAACGGGTCACCGGAGATGTTGATCTCCGCCTCCGGGTACGCCGGGCAGCCGGTCGCGAGGGCCAGCTTGAAGGGCGTGCCGGCGCTGCTCCGGGCGAGCTTGCCGCCGGACACCACCGTGAGCTGCTTGTCCGCCGCGACCTGGAACAGGAAGCCACCCGTCACCTTCGTGACCGTCCAGTCGGCCGCCGGACCCGGAGTGGGCGCGACCGCGACCGACCCGTTCGACGCGAGCGTCACCTCGCCGGCCGGGGTGTGCAGCAGGTAGCCGCCCAGTCGGGTCGCCTTGAAGTAGAAGGTCGCGGCGGACGAACGCGGCACCGCCACGGCGCCGAGCGTCGTACCGGACCGGGTGACGTAGCGCCCGGACGCGGTCTGCAGCGTGTAGCAACCACCGGCCATGGCGTAGCGGTCCCCCGGCACGCCCAGCCGCGGCGGGTAAGCCCGCACCTTCACCAGCGGCGGGTCGGGGAGCGCACGCTCGCGCTCGACGTAGGCCTCGGACGCGGTCCGCTCGAGGGAGGTCGTGGGATCGACGACCTTGTCGCCGACCGCGAGGCCGCGGGACACGTCGTTCTTCGTGGCGGGATCGTTGTGGTCGTGCGGCGGCAGGACCGTGTCGTCGTGGGGCAGGCCCCGGTCGGACCGGTCCTGTTGCGCAGCCACGGCCAGGGTCGTCGTACCGCCTCCGGAGGCGACGGGGATGGCCAGGGCAGTTCCGATCACGGCGAGTGCGGCGACCACGGCGAGGCCGACGCGCTGCCCTGAGCTGCCTGCCTCAGGCTCCCGACGTCGTTCCATCGTCACGACAGACCTCCTTCTCCGGGCACCGCGAAGTGACCCCGGTCACTCCCCCAACGAGCGAACGGTGGCGACGGTACGCGCAAACGTGAACAACTGTCACCTTTCTTGTCCACCGACGAACGGCGTGGGCCCGGCAGGCATGATG
The DNA here is from genome assembly GCF_048654605.1 of Nocardioides sp. CPCC 206347. Taxonomy (NCBI): domain Bacteria; kingdom Bacillati; phylum Actinomycetota; class Actinomycetes; order Propionibacteriales; family Nocardioidaceae; genus Nocardioides; species Nocardioides sp. CPCC 206347. Next base: position 488,837 of record NZ_JBMCYZ010000003.1, on the reverse strand, counting down.
GCGGCACGGATCGGGGAAGGGACCTCCATGACCAGCACCACGCGCGCCATCGGCGCGCTCTCCGCACTCGTGCTCACCGCAGCGCTCGCCGGCTGCAACGGTGACGGCGGCATGCGGCCCGCCCCCGATGCGTCGACCACGCCGAGCAAGAGCCCCGCGTCGCCCCGGCCGAGCAGCACGACCCCGGCGGGCGCCCCGGACCTGGCACTGGCCGTGAGCGAGACCCGCGAGGACTCGGTCTACCCCGAGGTGGGCGACCCCCTCGTCGACGCGCTGAGCTACGACCTCGATCTCGACTGGGACCCGGCCAAGGACACGCTGACCGGGCAGGAGACGCTGGTCTTCAGGGCCACCGCGGACGCCGACAGGATCCCGCTGGACTTCAACGAGGACCTCGCCATCTCGGCACTGACCGTCGACGGCAAGTCCGTCACGCACGAGGTCGACGGCTACCACCTGAGCATCGACGCCCCGATCAGGGCCGACCAGCGCTACGAGGTCACGATCGCGTACGCCGGCGTCCCACAGCCCGCGCCGGCACCCAGCGAGCGCTCCGACTTCGCGGCCGGCGTCGGCTGGAACGTCACCGATGAGCACGAGACGTCGACCCTGCAGGAGCCGTACGGCGCCTTCACCTGGTACGCCGCGAACGACCAGCCGGCCGACAAGGCGTTCTACGACTTCAGCCTCACCGCGCCCGACGGGATGCAGGGCGTCGCGAACGGCGAGCTCACGTCGTCGACCAGGGCCGACGGCAGGACGACCAACACCTGGCACCTTGCGGAGCCCGCGTCGTCGTACCTCGTCACGGTGGCGTTCGGGGACTTCCAGCGCACCGACCTGAAGTCCAGGAGCGGCGTCCCGATCCAGATCTGGACCGACCCGGACGGCGACGCGCTGCCCGGCGGGCTGGCCACCGCGCCCGCCGCGATCGACTGGCTCGAGAAGATCCTCGGCCCCTACCCGTTCGACACGTTCGGCATCGTCGTCGTCGACAACGACAGCGGCATGGAGACCCAGACCATGGTCACCCTGGGCAACTCGGAGTACAGCCTCTCGCCGGCGGTCGTGGTGCACGAGGCCGCGCACCACTGGTACGGCGACACCGTCTCCCCCGCCGACTGGTCGGAGGTGTGGATGAACGAGGGCATGGCGATGTACCTGCAGGGCATGTGGGAGGCCGAGCAGGAGGGCCGCACCGTCGCGTCGAAGATGGACGAGTGGGCCACCTTCGAGACGGCGCTGCGCGACACCGCGGGACCGCCGGCGGACTACGACCCGAAGAAGTTCGGCGACGGCAACATCTACTACGGCCCGGCGCTGATGTGGCAGGAGCTGCGGGAGAAGATCGGCGACACGAAGTTCTTCGCGCTCCTGAAGGAGTGGCCGGCGTCGCAGGAGAACGGCAACGCCGACCGCGAGGAGTACTGGGCCTGGATCGAGGAGAAGACGGGCGAGGAGCTCACGTCGTTCTTCGAGGACTGGCTGCTCGGCGAGCAGACGCCGTCGCGCTGAGCCGTCCGGCAAACCCTTCCCGCAAAGGTGGAACACGTTCTACTCTCTCGGGATGCGCATGCTCCGCTCCGTGCTGGCCTCGGGGGCAGCCACCGTCCTCGCCCTGACCCTTGCCGGCGCCCCGGCGACCGCTGACGACACCACTCCGGCACTGCCCGGGCTGGCGGGACTCCTCCCCGGCCTGCCGGCACTGCCCACGATCCCGGGTTTGCCGATCCCGTCGCTGCCGACCGACCTGCTGGTGCCACGGTTCACCGGCGCCGCGGTCACGCCGCAACCGCTCGACGCACCGCGGGTGCCGCAGAACCCCTTCCTCGCACCCAACGGCCGCAGCAGCATGCACAACGACGCGTACAGCACCGACGCGTACGCGGTCTCCGGCCCCACCGGCCGTTCGCTCACCGTGAGGTCGGCGTCGTACGGCGTCCGCGAATGCGCCACGATGGCCTTCGACTCGCACGACCGGATCGTCGGGCTGTGCGGCGGGCTCGAGGGCTTCACGATGATGGTCATCGACCCGGTGACCCTGCGCGCGATCTCCCAGCTGCAGGTCTCACAGCGCGACTTCACCAGCGGCGCCAACCCGCTGACCGACATCTGCGGCGGCACCTACTTCTTCCTGGACGGCCAGGACCGGGCGTACGCGACCACCACGCGCTCCTCCATCGCCGAGGTCAGCGTCACCGCCGCGGGCGGCCTGGTGAAGGGCCGCGAGTGGCCGCTGGCCGGACACCTTCCGGACGGCGACTGCCTCGTCGCCACGGGCGTCGACTGGTCCGGACGGGTCTGGTGGTTCAGCCAGCAGGGCGTGGTCGGCACCCTCGACCGCGAGACCGGCGCGGTCCACGCCCTGACCCTCGGCGGCGGTGAGGGCATCTTCAACTCGGTGTCGACCGACGAGACCGGTGGCGTCTACTTCGTCACGACACACCAGACCTACCGGGCCGACGCCGACAGCAACGGCGTCCCGCACGTCACCTGGGCGATCCCGTACGACCGCGGAAGCGTGAAGAAGCCCGGCATGTTGTCGCAGGGGTCGGGCACCTCCCCCACCCTCATCGGCGAACGCTGGATCGCCGTGGCCGACAACGCCGACCCCCAGAGCCACGTCCTGGTCTACGACCGCCGCATCGGCGTGACCGACCGACTGCACTGCTCCGTGCCCGTGCTCGCGGACGGCGCCAGCACGACGGAGAACAGCCTCGTCGCAGCAGGGAACTCGCTGATCATCGAGAACAACTACGGGTACGCCGGCGTGCATTCCACGCTGCTCGGCAGGACCACGACCCCCGGGGTCTCGCGGGTGATGATCGAGGACGACGGCTGCCACGTCGCCTGGACCAACCCGACCTCCGCACCGACCTCGGTGCCGAAGGCGTCCCTCGGCAACGGCCTCGTCTACGTCTACTCCAAGCCGAAGCGCGCCGACCTGCTCGACGCCTGGTACGTCACCGCGATCGACATCCGCACCGGCAAGACCGCCTGGAGTCGCCTCACCGGCACCGGCATCCAGTGGAACAACCACTACGCGTCGATCTACCTCGGCCCCGATGGTGCGCTGTACGTCGCCACGCTGATCGGACTGGTCCGTCTGGCTGATGGGTGAGGTGCACGAAGTGTGGCAAATGGGGGTCCGAAGTGTGCACCATCTGCCACACCTCGAGGCCCCATTTGCCACACTTCGTGCCCCCTAACCGGCCGACGCGGTCCAGAGGCACGAGAACGTCGAGGTGAAGATGTCGGCCAGGATGGCGGGCTTGACCTTGCCGCTTCCGTCCTCGACGAGCATCAGGTCCTCGTCGATCAGGCCCTGCTCCTGGAGGCCGTCGACCCCGTGCTTGCTGACCAACTGCCGGGCGGTGCACTCGGCGTCGGCGGTGTCGAGGTCGCCCTCGTCCACGAGGGTCCGGGAGATGTTGGCGATCGCGGTGTCCTCGCGAGAACCGGTCAGCCCGTCTGGCGCGGTCGGGCTCGTGGGCTCCCTGCTGCGGTCGGGGCCGGCGGTGCGGTCGCCGTCGTCGCCGCGGCCGATCAGCACAGCCACCAGCGCGATGAGTACGACGAGCGCGGCGATGCCCGCGACAGTCGCAGCGATCACGGCCACTGACCTGCGGGGCCGGACGGACGTCGTACGACGCAGCGACCGGAGGTCGTCGCGGAAGGCGGCGGCCGACGGGTAGCGCTCGTGCGGGTTCTTGGCGAGGGCGGTGCGGAGCACCCGGTTGAGCTCGCGGTCGAAGGCCGTGCGACCCGTCAGCTGCGGGATCGGCGCCCCGATGTGGGCCTCGACGACCTGGTAGTCGGTCGTGCCGGCGTACGGCGCCCGGCCGGTCAACGTCGCCCAGAGCAGGCAGCCGAGCGAGTAGACGTCGCTCACCGGGCCTGCCGGTCGGCCCTGGTGCAGCTCGGGGGCCATGTAGCTCGGGGTGCCGGCGACCACCCCACCGGTCGCGCTCTGGTCGGCGCCGATCTGGCGCGCGATGCCGAAGTCGGCGAGATAGGCGACCGTGTCGGTGCCGCGGTTGCGGAGCAGGACGTTGGCCGGCTTGATGTCGCGGTGCACCAACCCGACCCGGTGCGCCTCGGCGAGGCCGTCGGCGACCTGGGCGATCAGGTCGACGGCGACCGTGGGCGGCGGCGGGCCCTGGCGCCGCAACGTCGCGCCGAGGTCACCGTCGGGGATCAGCTGGCTCGCGATGTAGAGCTGGCCACCGACCTGTCCGTGCGCGAAGACCTGCACGACGTGCGGCGAGTCCAGCGACGCCTGGGCCTGCGCCTCCCGGACGAACCGCGCGCGGAACCCGGGGTCGCCCGCCAGGACACTGGTGATCACCTTCAGGGCGACACTGCGGTGCAACGTCGTGTCCACCGCTTCGTAGACGGTTCCCATGCCACCGGCACCGAGCTCGCGCACGATCCGGTACGGGCCGAGCAGCTCGCCCGGGGGCAGCGCAGGGTGGGGTGGCAGGGACACGCAGTCGTTCTACCCCGGCGTCACGCGCCCAAGCGAACCGTCCTCCACAGGCACCCCGGACCTCAGAACAGGAGGGCGGTGGCGGGATCGCTGATGATGCCGGCGACGTCGGCCAGGAACTGCGAACCCGTCGCACCGTCGACGTGCCGGTGGTCGAACGACAGCGAGAGCGTCATCACCTGACGCGGCACCACCTGGTCGCGCACCACCCACGGCTGCGGCTTGATCGCGCCCAGGCACAGGATCGCGGACTCGCCCGGGTTGATGATCGGCGTTCCCCCGTCGACACCGAACACGCCGACGTTGGTGATCGTGAACGACCCGCCCGCGAGCTGCGGCGGCTGGGTGCGGCCCACGCGAGCGGTCGCGGTCAGTGCCTCGAGCTCCTGCGCCAGCTCGACCAGCGAGAGCGCGTGGGCGTCCTTGATGTTCGGGACGACCAGGCCCCGCGGCGTCGCGGCCGCGATGCCGAGGTTGACGTAGTGCTTGACCACGACCTCCTGCGCGGCGTCGTCCCACGTCGAGTTCACCAACGGCGTACGACGAAGGGCGAGCACGCACGCGCGAGCAGCCACGAGCAGCGGGCTGACCTTGAGGCCCTGGAACTCGCGGCGCTCCTTCAGCCGGGCGACGAGCTCCACCGTCGCGGTCGCGTCGATCGTGATCCACTCGGTGACGTGGGGCGCCGTGTACGCCGACGCGACCATCGCGTTCGCCATCTGCTTGCGGACGCCCTTGATCGGCTCGCGGGTCTCGCGCGCCCCGGAGGTCTCGAGGCTCGTCGCTCGCGCTCCTCGCACCTCGACCACCGGAGTGCCCGCGGCCGCCAGCACGTCGTCCTTCGAGACGGTGCCCTTGGGGCCGGTCGGGACCAGCGCGGCCAGGTCGATGCCGAGGTCACGCGCGAGGCGCCGGACGAGGGGCTTGGCGAGGGTCCGGACGCTGCCCGGGTCTCGAGACGGCTGCGGCGCAACCTCCTCGACCACCGGGGCGGCATCGCCCTTGCGGGGCCGCCGCTTGAGCGCGCGCTGCTTGGGGCCGTACCCGACCAGCGTCGCGTTGCCCGTGGGCGGGATGTTGGTGTCGATGACCTCGGGCCCGCGGGTCGCCGGCGGCGTGGTCGCCGCGGACGCCTCCGGGGTGGCCGGCTGCACCGGCGCCGGGGGCGTCACCGCGCCCTTCTCGCCGATCTGGATGATGGCCGTACCGACCTCGACGGTCTGGCCTTCGGCCGCCAGCAGCGCCAGCACCTCGCCGGCGTAGGGCGAGGGCAGCTCGACGATCGACTTGGCCGTCTCGATCTCGACGATCACGTCGTTGATGGCGACCACGTCGCCCTCCTTGACCCGCCAGGCCACGATCTCGGCCTCGGTGAGGCCTTCGCCGACGTCGGGGAGCTTGAACTCGTTCACACCAGTCATCGCGGAAATCTCCTCAGAACCCGAAGGTCCGGTCGACGGCATCGAGCACACGGTCGAGGTCGGGGAGGTAGGACTCCTCGATGCGGGCCGACGGGTAGGGCGTGTCGTAGCCCGTCACCCGCAGCACGGGCGCCTCCAGCGAGTGGAAGCACTCCTCGGTCACCCGTGCCGAGATCTCGGCGCCCACACCCAGGGTCATGTGGGCCTCGTGGACGACGACGAGCCGGCCGGTCCGCCGTACGGACTCGAACACGGGCACCAGGTCGAGCGGGGAGAGCGTGCGCAGGTCGATGACCTCGATCGACCGGCCTTCCTCGGCGGCGACGGTGGCCGCGTCGAGACAGGTCGACACGGTCGGGCCGTAGGCCACCAGGGTGGCGTCGGTGCCGGACTTCACCACGCGTGACTGCCACAGCGGCGCGGGCGGCGCCAGTTCGTCGACCTCGCCCTTCGTGGAGTGGTAGAGCCGCTTGGGCTCCAGGAAGATGACGGGGTCGTCGGACCGGATGGCCTGCTGGATCATGCTGTAGGCGTCGGCCGGGTTGGAGCACGCGACGACCTTCAGGCCGGGCGTGTGCACGAACTGCGCCTCGGGGGACTCGCTGTGGTGCTCGACGGCACCGATGCCACCACCGAACGGGATCCGGATCACCATCGGCATCCGGACCTTGCCCTGGGTGCGGAAGTGGAACTTCGCGACCTGGCAGACGATCTGGTCGTAGGCGGGGTAGACGAAGCCGTCGAACTGGATCTCGACGACAGGTCGGTAACCGCGCATCGCGAGCCCGACCGCCGTACCGACGATGCCGGACTCGGCCAGCGGGGTGTCGATGACGCGGTCGTCGCCGAAGTCCTTCTTCAGGCCGTCGGTGATCCGGAAGACGCCGCCGAGCGTGCCGACGTCCTCACCCATGACGAGGACCTTCTCGTCGTCCTCCAGCGCCCGTCGCAGGCCGGAGTTCAGCGCCTTGGCGAGGGTCATGGTCGTCATGCGGACACCTCCTCGTACGACGCGACGTGGGCATCGAAGATGGCCTGCTGGGCCGCGAGCTCGGCGGTCTGTTCGGCGTGCACCATCGTGAAGATGTCGCGGGCGACCGGGTCGGGCAACGCATGGCACTCGCGCCGCATCCGCTCACCGAGCGCGTCGGCCTCGGCCGCCACCTCCGCAACGAAGTCGTCATCGGCCATGCCGTTGCGGCGGAGGTAGGCCTCCACCCGGGCGATCGGGTCCTTCAGCTTCCAGTGCTCGACGTCGTCGCTGAGCCGGTAGCGGGTCGGGTCGTCCGTCGTGGTGTGCGCACCCATCCGGTACGTGTAGGCCTCGATGAACGTCGGGCCCTGTCCGTCGCGAGCACGCTGGAGTGCCGCCTGCGTGACGGCGTACGTCGCCAGGACGTCGTTGCCGTCGACCCGGATGCCGGGGAAGCCGAAGCCCTGCGCGCGCCGGTAGAGCGGGATCCGCGACTGGCGCTCGAACGGCTCGGAGATCGCCCACTGGTTGTTCTGGCAGAAGAACACCACCGGCGCGTTGTACGACGCCGCGAACACGAACGCTTCGTTGACGTCACCCTGCGACGAGGCTCCGTCCCCGAAGTGTGCGACGACGGCGGTGTCGCGCTCGGGGTCGCCCGTCCCGACGGCGCCGTCGCGCTGCACGCCCATGGCGTAGCCGGTCGCGTGCAGCGTCTGGGAGCCGATGACGATGGAGTAGATGCCGAAGTTGTGCTCGTAGGGGTCCCAGCCGCCCTGGTCGACCCCGCGGAACATGGCGAGCAGCCGCACCGGGTCGACACCGCGGCACCACGCGACACCGTGCTCGCGGTAGGTCGGGAAGGCGAAGTCCTGCGGCGACAGCGCGCGACCGGCGCCGATCTGGGCGCCTTCCTGGCCGAGCAGCTGGGCCCAGAGGCCGAGCTCGCCGTGGCGCTGCAGGGCAGTGGCCTCGATGTCGACGCGGCGCACCAGCGTCATGTCGCGGTAGAACCCGCGGATCTGCTCGGCCGTGAATTCACGGTCGAAGGTCGGGTGGTGGACCCGCTCCCCCTCGGGGGTGAGGAGCTGGACGAGCTCGGGGTCGGCCTGATCAGGGGCCGGTCCGAAGACAGGGTCGGTCATCACGCCACTCCTAGTTTCAGTCCGTCGGGGTCTCCGCGGCACTGGTCCAGTCATTTGATCTGGCCGAATCTGTCACATGGATGGCGTGACTGTGATCCGAACCACTCTGTTCGTCACGATACTCGCCCCGAACAGCACCTGACTGGACGTGCCGGCCGTCGCCGGCTACTTCTCGACGTAGGTGTAACCGCTGACCAGCCAGGAACCCGACGTGCCGTCGAGGATCCAGGTCGAGTCGAGGGTCTTCCCTGTGTTCGGGGCGTAGACGTCGCCGGTCACGGTGGAGATCGGACCGAAGGTCGTGGGCTCGTCGAAGGTGTACTCCGCGTTCGACATCTCGAGGTTGCCCGCCGCCGACTCGCATCCGGCCTGATCGGTGAACTCGCTGGAGAAGTACGTCGGCGTGGTCAGGCCCTCGACGGCGAGGCAGTCGCCCTCGAGCAGTGAGTCGAGGAAGGCCCGTGCGGTGATCGTGGGGTCGTCGTCCGGCGACTCACCGAAACCGGCGGTCTCGCTCGTCGCCTCGGTCGGCGTGGACTCCGACTCCGACTCCGACTCGGACGGCTCGTCCGACGGGGAGCTGGACTCCGAGGAGTCGTTGTCCCGGGCCGAGTCGTCGCCGTCGTCATCGTTGCCGAGCACCAGGAAGAGCACCACGGCACCGGCGATCACGAGCGCCAGGACGCCGGCGATGATCCCGATGATCAGGCCCTTCTTGCCGCCGCCACTCGGCGGCGGGGCGCCGTACCCACCCGGCGCGCCGGGATAGCCGGGGCCACCGGGGTAGCCGCCGCCCGGAGGTCCGGGCTGCTGGTAGCCGCCCTGCGGGTACCCGCCCTGGGGCGGGTAGCCACCCGGAGGGCCGTACGGCGCCGGGGGCGGCTGAGGGCCTCCACCCTGCGGTGCGATCTGCGTCGGTGGCTGCTCGCCGGGCTGTCCCGGGCCGGGGAACTGGTTGCTCACACCCCAGAGCCTAGGGAGCCTGAGCGTCCCACGCATCACTATTGGGCATGTCGTCGTGCCGACGTCGCGGCCACAGGGACAGGCCGATCAGCACCAGACCCACCGGAAGGGCCAGCAGGAAGCCCTTCGCGTACGGCGACAGCGACCCCGTCATGGTGTCGACCATGATCCGGGCCATGTCCTGCTGCTCGGACCCGATGCGGTCGGCGACGAACTCGCCCACCGGATCGGTGGCCAGGCGCACCACGAACGCAGCAGCGGCCACCCCGAGCAGCGCCAGGCCCGCGATGCGCACGCGTCCCCGCCACCCTGCGGCGACCAGGATCGCGAGGCCCACGAGGCCGGCCCAGACGAACGGCAGCCAGCCGGCCACCCGGTCGGCGCTGCGATAGGTGGGACCGGCATCGACCACGCGGGACCGCGGCGCCACCGCCACCTCGAGCGGGATCCTCGGCAGTGCCGCAACCGGGATGCCACGCTCCTCGAGCATCAACAGCACCTGCGCGAGCAAGGGCGCGGCGTCGACCGTGAGGTTGCCGTCCGGCGAGGCATCGGGGTCCTCGAGCAACGTCATCACGTCGCGGTGCAGGTCGTCGTTGGCCTTGCGCCAGAACTCCGGGAAGTCCGGGCTCTCGACGACCTCGGTCGCTGCCGTACGGGCCCAGGCGGTCACCGAGTCGGGGAGCCCGACCGGCACGTGCTCCTGGAGGGCACCGACGGCGGCCCTGGCCGCGGCGTCGGACAGCACCCGCCGGACATCAGGGTCGTTCGCGAGCGGCGCCACCGTGGCGACGTACTCCTGCTGGTCCTCGACCTTCGCGTTCAGCCAGGCGGTGGCGATCACGAACGGCGCCACGATCGTGGCAACGAGGACCAGCAGTACGGCAGATGCGAACCTCACGCGTGCGAGATCACTCGTCGTCAGTGGAGAAGCTCGGGTCGACCTTCCAGTCGCCGTCCTCCTTGACGAGCTTCAGCTCACCGTCGGTGGTGTTCTCCTCGTCCTCGTCGTCGCCGCCGCAGTCCTCGACGATGTCCTTGTCGCCGGTGAACCGGGACGTGATCTCGTACTCGACGGTGGCCTCGTCGCCGTCCTCGTTGGTGTCCTTGATCTCGACCTCGTAGTCGAAGTCGCCCCGGATGTCATCGAAGGTCTTGTCGCAGGAGTCGTCCTCGGACAGCGGCTCGTCGACCTCGTCGTCGAAGTCCTTCTGGGAGTTCTCGGCGTACTCGTCGCAGTCGTCGGCGTCAGCGCCGTCGAGCAGGCTGTCCTGGGCGTCCTCGGTGAGCAGCTCGCACTGCGCGTTGAAGTCCGGGTCGACGAAGTTCTGCGCCTCGAGGTACTCCTTCGCCACACCGTCGGGGCCGCCGCCACCCAGGACCTTGAGCAGTACGACGACCAGGATGATCGCGAACAGCAGCGCAGCGAGGGCGCCGCCGATGATCGCGAACAGCTTGCCCTTGCCCTTGCCGCCCGAGCCGCCACCGAAGTTGGGCTGGCCGAACTGCTGGCCGTAGGCAGGCTGTCCGAACTGCTGGCCGGCGGGCTGGCCGTACGCCTGCTGGCCGGCCGGGGCGCCGTACGGCTGCTGGCCGAACTGCTGGCCGGCGGGCTGGCCGTACTGCTGCGGCTGCTGCGGCTGCTGCGGCTGCGCGGGCTGGCCGTAGCCCTGCTGCGCGCCACCCTGGTTGAAGTCGGCGGCGCGGTTCGGCGCAACGACGGTGGCCTGGTCACCCGGGAGCTGCGGCGCCTGCGGGGTCTGCGGCGCCTCGGGGGCGGCACCCTGCGCAGGCTGCGTGTGCTCGGTCCACTGCGTTCCGTCCCACCAGCGCTGGCCGCCCTGGCCGTCGGGGTACCAACCGGGAGGGGTCGTGGGCTGGTTGGGGTCAGACATCGGCTTCTCCTTGCACACAAGCGGTTCGTCCGCTCGAACTCGCCCGCATCATGCCACGGTGCGGCCGGTCTCAATCCCGTGCATGACGACTACTTCATCGACAACAGCATCGCTGCTACCCGGCGTCGACGCCGCCGATCCGCCATTCGCCGTCGACGCGGGCCAGTTCGACGGTGCCGCGGTCGACGGGACCACCGCCCTGCCACAGCTCGTCGAACCCGGCCTGGTCGTCGCCGTCGTACGAGAACTCGATGACGTAGCCGACGCGGGCCTTGTCGCCCTCGCTGCTGAACTCCTCGACGGTGATCGTGACCTCGGTGTCCTCCCGGAACGTCGCGAAGCCACCGTCCCGGTTGGCCTTGTCAGCTGCCTTCGCATAGTCGGCACAGTTCGCGAAGGGGTGGCCGTCGAACAGGACGTGGCGCCACTGGTCGGTGGCGAGCTCGCACTCCGTGGTCCAGTCGCCCTCCCAGATCGCCGCGAGGTACTCCTCGCTCACGTCCTCGGCGCTCTCGCCCCGGAGCAGGGCGAACCAGGCCGCGACGGCGACCAGGACCACGACCGTCCCCGCGACCAGGGCGGTACGACGGTTCGGGCGCTTCATGGGGTGCCTGCCAGCCCCGCGACGAAGTCGAGCTTGTCCAGCACGGGAGCGGGGATCACGAAGGGATAGAGATCGCCCTTGCCCATGGAGCGGTTGATCTGGTTGAGCGCGACCGAGAGCGGGATCCACACCGTACGGACGAGCTCGCGGAAGCTGGCGGAACCGGTCCCCTGCCACAGGTCGTAGGCAGCGGCCGTCTCGCAGGTGTCGCTGATGTGCAGGTAGTGCGCGAACGTCTCGGCGAAGTCCTCGAACGGATGCATCGTCGCGTAGGTCGTGATGTACGAGTCCTCCCACCCCTGGGGCGGGCCCTGCGAATAGTGGCGATCGATGGCGGCCTGGTAGTCGAGGGTGTCGTCACCGAAGAGCTCGCGGCACCGGGCCAGTCGCTCGTCGGTGGTCACCAGTTGCGACTCGATGTAGTGCCCGACCTCGTGCCGCAGATGACCCAGCAGCGTGCGGTACGGCTCGTCGAGCTGTTGGCGGATCCGCTCGCGCCGGGCGTCGTCGGTCTCGGCGAGGTCGATCGTGATCACCCCGTTGTCGTGCCCGATCACGACGTCCTCGCCCGCTGCCTCGCTGCTCGAGAGCATGTCGAACACCAGTCCGCTGATGTCGAAGCCGAGGGTGTCGAGCTCGACGACGAGGTGCCGCTTGGCCGCTTCCGCTTCGGGGAACTGCGCCGTCCCCTCGGGATCGGCCTCCGCGGGCCGAGTGCGGGTGAGGTCGCAGGCCGAGCACTGGCCACCCTCCAGCGGCGCGAGCCACGTGCAACCGGACAGGTTCAGGTTGCGGCAGACGTGCCACACGAGGCCCGCCTCGTCGACGTACGTCCCGGCGTCATCGACGGGGACGATGTCGCGTTCGGCACGGGAGAACCCCAACGCCGTACCGCACGAGACGCACACGGAGTTCTCGAAGAACAACGGGCTCTGGCAGAGCCGGCAGGCGAACGAGCGCACTCAGTTGTTGAGCGTGATGAGCGCGACCAGCACGACGAACCCGATCAGGCCGAGCGCCGTGAGCAGGCCCATGACCAGGCCGATGCTGCGCGGCTTGCTCGCCGGCGCGAGACCGCGAAGCCCCCCGCCGTACTGTCCCGGCGGCGGACCGCCCTGGAACTGCGGCGGGCCGGCGGGTGCGCCACCACCGAGGTACGCCGGCGGCGGGGCCGCCTGGCCCGGCTGCCCGTAGGCGGGTGGCTGGCCGGGGTGGCCCTGCGGGGCTCCGTGCTGGGGCGGGACTCCGTACGGCGGCTGGCTCATGCCCCCAGCCTAGGAGGGTGCGGCCCCGCACTCCACCCGTTCCTCCCGAAATCTCCCACCCGCCAGGTCAGAGCGGGGCGACGTCGACCGAGACGGCGAGCTGGGACTTCTTGGCCTCGGTGAAGATGACGCCCTTCAGGGGCGGGACGTCGCCGTAGTCGCGGCCCCAGGCGAGGGTCACGTAGCGGTCGTTCTGCCACTGGTCGTTGGTCGGGTCGAGGGCCAGCCACTCCTCGCCGCCGAGCCAGACGGCGACCCAGGCATGGGACGCGTCGGCGCCGACGATGCGTTCCTTGCCGGGCGGGGGTTCGGTGGCGAGGTAGCCGCTGACGTAGCGGGCGGCGAGCCCGTGGGCGCGCAGGGCGGAGAGGGTCAGGTGGGCGAAGTCCTGGCAGACGCCGGCCCGTTTGGCGAGGATCTCCGAGACCGTCGAGGTCACCGTGGTGGCCGCCGAGTCGTACTCGAAGTCCGCATGGATGCGGTGCATCAGGTCGGTGACGGCCTCACCGATCGGACGACCGGTGGTCAGCGACACCGCGGCGTAGTCGCGGGCACCCGCGTGGACCGGCACGGCCGCACTGGCCAACGCGAAGTCGGTCGCCTGCCAGGCACCCGGCTGCGACGGGACGAGGAGGGGCCGCGATGCCTCCCACGGCTGCTCCAGCTTGCCGTCGTCGACGATCGGTACGGCGACGTCGACCTCGCCGCTGCCGACGACGACGAGTTCCTTGTGGGGCGTGGTGACCTGGAAGTAGAGAACGGTGTTGCCGTAGTAGTCGGCGTCACGGCTGATGTCGCCGGGCTCCGGCGTCACCGCGACGTCGTACTCCTCGACCTGCTGCCAGGGCAGGCTGCGAGGGACGAGGTGACCGATGCCGAAGCTGTCGGTGACGTCGTCGTCGTAGGTGTAGGTCGTGCGGTGCTCGATGCGGTAGCGGGTCATGGGGTGGCCTCGGCAAGGGTGGGCATGACGCCGAAGACGCGCGGCTTCGGGCCGGTCGCGAAGTGCAGGTCACGGATCGCGTCGCCCAGGCGCTCGAGCTGACCGGTGACGCTGTCGAGGAACATCACGAGGTGCGGGCGCGCGACGCCGCCGATCGCGCCCAGGGTCGAGACATCGGTCCGCTCGACCTCGGCGACCAGGTCGGCGAGCAGTCGCTCGGGGCGCGTCGAGCCGGTGGACGCGGGCTGCGCGGCCAGGTGCTCCTGCATCCGGTGCAGGCTGAACAGCAGCGACCGCGGGTTCTCCTCGTCCATCAGCAACAGGTCGAGGACCCCCGCCGGACGGACGTAGTCGCGGTAACGGCGGCGGTGGGTGACCGAGCTCTCCGCGGCCGTGAGTACGGCGGCCAGGACCTCCCGGTCGACATCGAGACCGCGGCGCTCGGTGATGAGGCGGAGCAGGTGGCACACCTGGATGCCTCGTTCGAGGTACCGCCCGACGCCCCCCATGTGCCAGCCGGCATCGCGGATCATGCTCGCCGTCACGCCCTGCAGCGCAAGGACGGCCGTGAGCATCCGGCCGGCGGACTCGGCGATCTGGTGGCTGTGCGGCGAGGCCTGGAGCACGGCGGTGGCCCGCTCCACCGAGCCGAGGGCGCGCCAGACGTCGAGCGACAGCTGGTCGCGCACCTCGGTGAGGACGTCGCGCAGGCCTTCGAGCGAGTGCGCGGCCGACCCGACCCGCGTCTCGTCGAGCAGGATCGACCGCAGGTCCTCCTCGTCGTCCTCGTGGACCGTGCCCGCGAGCCGGTGCACCCCGGACATCAGGACGTCGAGGCTGACGCCGCCAGAAGTGCTCCGCCTGCTGCGGTAGTCGGCGACGAGGACGTGCGTGGTGAGCACCAGGCGCAGCATGTCCTCGGCGCGTTCGGCGTAGCGCCCGAGCCAGAACATGTCGTCGAGGACGCGCGGTACCGTCGCGGGCAGCGACCGCACCGACGTCATCGGCATCACGTCCGTCAGGCCCTGGTCGGGTTGCGCCGTGTCGTCCTTGAGGATCCAGACGTCCTTGCTGCCGAGCGACTTGTCGCCGTCGCGGACGTTGGCGAGACCACCGAGCAGCGGCCGGTAGGCCGAGCCGTAGCGAAGGGTGAAGGTCCGCAGCGTCATCTCCGCGGGCCGCGCCGTGCGGCCGCGCCACGTGGGTGACTGCGACAGCGCGAACGGCTGCTGGCCGACGAACGCGTGCGGCCGGGCGAGGACCGTCAACCGGATCCGCTCGGGCGACGCGCCCGCAAGGGTGAGGTCGGAGCCGTCGATGGTGCGCACGACGAGGTCGTCGAGGTGGTCGAGCACGTGGTCCAGTCCGTCCGGGTCGCCGCACCACCACGTCGGAACGCCCTGCAGCCGCAGCGGCTCGCCGAGCAGGTGCTCGCAGGCGGCGGGCAGGAACGGCAGCAGGCCGGGGTTCTCGAGCACGCCGGCGCCGAGTCCGTTGACGACGCGCACCCGGCCTCGTCGTACGGCTTCGGCAAGGCCGGCCACACCGAGCTGCGAATCGCCCCGCAGCTCCAGCGGGTCGCTCCAGGCAGCGTCGACCCGACGCAGGATCACGTCGACCCGTTCGAGTCGCTGGGGCGTCTTCATCAACACCCAGCCGTCGCGCACCGTGAGGTCGCTCCCCTGCACGAGCGGGAAACCGAGGTTGGTGGCGATCGACGCCTGGTCGTAGTAGGTCTCGGAGTGCAGGCCCGGGCTCATCACCACGACCCGCGGATCGGGCAGGTCACCGCTGGCGGACTGCAGCAGCGCAGAGCGCAGGGCCCAGAAGTACGGCGCCATCCGGTGCAGGTCGGCCTCGCGATAGAGCTCGGGCATCACCCGGCTGAGGACGCGACGGTTCTCCAGCGCATACCCGAGGCCCGACGGCGCCTGGGTCCGGTCGCCGAGGACCTTCCAGGTGCCGTCCTGGTCGCGCCCGAGGTCCGTCGCCGACAGCACCAGCGGCCGCGGGTCGTTGGCCGACGCGCGCGCCATCACCCGCGAGAAGTCACGGTGTCCGAGCACGACCGCCGCCGGCACGATGCCCGACGACAGGAGGGTCTGGTCGCCGTACAGGTCGGCGAGGACCGCGTTGAGGAGCTCCGCACGCTGCGCCAGGCCGACCTCGAGGACCTGCCACGACGCAGCGTCCAGCACGAACGGGACGGGGTCGAGACGCCAGCGGGACGGGCGTTCGCCGGGCCGCGAGTAGGTGACGCCGTCGTCCTCGAGGAACCGCGCGATCTCCTCGGTGACCCGGTGCATGTCCTCCGGGCTGATCTGGGTCGCGATCTCCGCGAGGCGCTTCCAGGGCGCGCGCAGCGACCCGTCCGGGCCGACGACCTCGTCGTACCTCGGGCTGGCGTCGTTGCCACCGTCCGGATGATCGGCTGACCCCTGCGTGAGGGTCGGCTGGGTCAGTCCCGCGGCGTAGTCGCGGAGAACGGTCACGGGCCGCTCCGGGCCCTCACCCTGCGCAGGTCGAGGGTGTGGGGATATTCGGTCGAGGCGACCTCGCGGGCAGTACGACGAAGGGCGGCCACGTCGATGCGGCCGGCCGTGTTGCGGGCGGTCTCGAACCGGGCTGCGCGCCGCGCCCCGGCCTCCTGTGCGTTGACCGGCGGGTGGTCGTAGTTGCGGCCTCCCGGGTGGACCACGTGATAGGTCGCACCGCCCAGGCTGACACCGGCGTCGAGGTCGACCACGTCGAAGGTCAGCGGGGAGTCCACCTCGATCGAGGGGTGCAGCGCCGACCACGGCTGCCACGCCTTGTAGCGGACGCCGCCGTAGAAGGTGTCGCTCGCGTCGACGCGGGTCATGGGCACGGGAACACCCTGACACGTGACCAGGTGCCGATCGGGGTTGATTCCAGCAACCGTCACCTGGATCCGCTCGACCGACGAGTCGACGTACCGGGCCGTGCCGCCACCGGTCGCCTCCTCACCGAGGACGTGCCACGGCTCGACGCCCTGGCGCAGCTCGAGGTGGATCGCACCGCCTCCGGCGGCGGTGAAGTCGGCGAACCCGATCCGCGGGAAACGGAACTCCGTGAACGGCGCCAACCACGACGGATCGAAGTCGATGCCGAAGTCGGCGAGGTCGGCGACGACCTCCGCGATGTCGGCGATCGCGCCCTGCGGCAGCAGGAAGTCCTCGTGCAGACGGGTGCCCCAGCGAATCAGTGGCGTGGTCGACGGGTCGATCGGCTGCTCCCAGAACATCGCGACCAGGCTGCGCACGAGCAGCGCCTGCACCAGCGCCATCTGCGGGTGCGGCGGCATCTCGAAGCCGCGCAGCTCCAGCAGGCCGAGGCGGCCGCGCGAGGAGTCGGGGCTGTAGAGCTTGTCGATGCAGAACTCGGCGCGGTGCGTGTTGCCGGTCAGGTCGGTCAGCAGGTGGCGCAATGCGCGGTCGACCAGCCAGGGACGCGGCCCGCCGATCCATTCGTCGTCCTCCTCCGCGACGTCGTCGAGGCTCGCGAAGCTCGCCATCAGCCGCGCCACCTCGGCACAGGCGATCTCCATCTCGTAGACCGCCTCCGGCCGGCCCTCGTCGAAGCGCGGCGCCTGACTGGTCGGGCCGATGAAGCGCCCGGAGAAGAGGTACGACAGCGACGGGTGCCGCTGCCAGTAGGTGATCAGGCTGACCAACAGGTCGGGGCGCCGCAGCAACGGGCTGTCGATCGGCTGCGGTCCACCGAGCGTCAGGTGGTTGCCGCCACCGGTGCCGGTGTGGAGCCCGTCGTGGTCGAACTTCTCGGTCGTCAGCTGCGCCAGCCGGGCCTGCGAGTAGAGCGTCGTCGTCAGGTCGCGCATCTCGGGCCAGCTGCTGGTCGGCTGCACGTTGACCTCGATGACGCCGGGGTCGGGCGTGACGGACAGCTGGACCAGCCGCGGGTCGGGCGGCGGCTGGTAGCCCTCGAGCACCACCGGGCAGCTGATCGCCGCAGCCGCGGTCTCGACGAGATGCAGCAGGTGTACGTAGTTCTCGAGCTCGCTGGTCGGCGGCAGGAACACGTGGACGTGCCCGTCCCGCTCCTCGAACGCCAGCGCCGTGCGCTCCGCCCCGTCAGGGTCGGCGAGCTCGACGGCAGGGATGCGCGCGACGAGCGGCTCCGCCGCTTCGAGGTACGACGGTTCGGCAGGTGCAGCAGGATCGACCCAGGCGATCGCGTCGAGCGGCAGCCGCAGGCCGACCGCACTGGTACCCGGCGTGAGCACGAGCCGCCCGCGACGGAACGTCCAGACGGGGCTGGTCCACCCGGTCTCGCCGGTCGTGAGCGGCAGCACCCAGCCGGTCGGCGTGGTCACGTCCGCATCCAGGCGCGCCACCAGGTCCTCACTGGGGTCCGCACCGTCGGGTGCCTCGCCCGCGGGCTTGCGCACGTGGTCGGCGAGCGCGGAGAAGGGGTCCTCGTAGGCCGGGCGCAGCTGCGAGTCGGGAAGGGCGAGCAGGCGGACGACCTCGCGGCCGAGTGCCTCGTCGCGCCCGGGGGTTTCGAGGCTCGTCGCTTGCGCTCCTCGCACCTCAACCACCGGGTCCGGTGCACCCCACGGGTCGGCCAGCAGGGCCGGGTCCGACCACAGCGCCGTACCGTCCTTCAACCACTGCAGCCCGATGCTCCACCGCGGCAGCGGCTCGCCCGGGTACCACTTGCCCTGGCCGCGATGCATGACGCCGCCCCGGGCGTAGAGATCGCGCAGCCGCGCGGCGAGATCGCTGGCCAGCTCCCGCTTCACGTCGCCGTCGGCGTCGGTGTTCCACTCCGGCGTGGACGCGTCGGCGATCGACACGAAGGTCGGCTCACCGCCCATCGTGAGCCGCACGTCGCCGGCTTCGAGGCGCTTGTCGACGTCGCCGCCGAGGGCGTCGATCCGCTCCCACTGCGCGGGCGTGTACGGCGCCGTGACCCGAGGGTCCTCGTGGACGCGGGTCACGGTGTTGCTGAATCCGAAGGTCACCTCCGCCGGTTCGGTGGCACCCTCGATCGGGGCTGCCGAGCTCGGGTGCGGCGTTGCCGACAGGGGGATGTGGCCCTCGCCGGCGAACAGCGCACTGGTGGGGTCCATGCCGACCCAGCCGGCACCGGGCAGGAACACCTCGGTCCAGGCGTGCAGGTCGGTGAAGTCCTCCTTCGGGCCGGTCGGGCCGTCGAGTCCCTCGGTGGCGTAGGGATCCGACGCCAGCTGCACGAGGTAGCCCGACACGAACCGCGCGGCCAGCCCGTACTGCCGCAGCAGGCTCACCAGCAGCCACGCCGAGTCACGGCAGGACCCGATGCCGAGCGCCAGGGTCTGGTCGGGCGTCTGCACGCCCGGCTCCATCCGCACCGAGTACGCGACATCGCGATGCACCGCGTTGTTGAGGTCGGCGAGGAAGGTCACCGTCGGCACGCCATCGGCCGGCAGCTCCGGGAGTGCGGCTCTCCAGTCCGCCGCCGCGGTGGAGTCCTGGACGGGGCGCAGGTACGGCGCCAGGTCGGCCGCGACGTCGGCCTCGTAGGCGAAGGGGAAGTGTTCGGCGTACTCCTCGATGAAGAAGTCGAACGGGTTGATCACCATCAGGTCCGCGACCAGGCCGACCGTGATGTCGAGGGTCCTGACCTTCTCGGGGAACACCAGGCGCGCCAGCCAGTTGCCGAACGGGTCCTGCTGCCAGTTGATGAAGTGGCCCGCGGGTTCGACCTTCAGCGAGTACGCCTCGATCGGGGTCCGGCAGTGGGGCGCGGGCCGCAGGCGCACGACGTGCGGCGCCACGGCAACCGGACGGTCGAAGGCGTACGTCGTGCGGTGCTCGAGGGCGACCTTGATCGACATGGTCCTCAGCGTAGAGAGGTGGACGCGACCGCGGGTTTCGGTGAGGTCACGACCGGTCCGCCCCGAAGCCCCGACCTAGTCGAACGAGTTGACCCGCCAGAGCCCGCCGACCTTGACGAGCCTGACCGTCGAGGACTCCTTGGAGCCGTCGAACTCGGCCTCGACGGGCACGGTCGCCGTACCGGCTGCGTCGTTGACGGTCGCGTTGCCGACCTTGTACGTCACGTGGTCGGCGAAGTCCGAGGGGATCTGGCTGGGGTCACAGTCGCCCTCGTCCTCGATGTACGCCGCCGTCGCGAGCTCCTCGGCGGTCGCGCAGTCACCGCTGACGACGGAGTCGAGGAACGCCTCGACGACTGCCTTCGGCTGGTTGGGTACGGCGTCCGCGGTGCTGGTGCCGCCCGCGGCGCCACCCGGGCTCGTCGACGCGTCGGTCGGGGCGTCGGTGGACGCGTCGTCCGTGGAGGCGCTGTCGGTCGGCTCCGCGCTCGGGACCGAGTCGTCGCCGTCGTACGACGCGACCAGCCAGGCACCGTCGACCTGCTCGAGGGTGAACACGTAGTCCGAGGTACCGGCCGGGCTCGTGAACGCGACGGGCACGGTGGCGGTGTCGCCGTCGACCGTCGCCTCACCGACCTCGGCGTCGACGTCATCACTGGAGAGCAGCTGGAACTCGTCGGACTGGCAGGGATCCGCGGCCTTCGCGGCCTCGGTCAGGAACGCGGTCGCGCCGTCGCAGTCGCCCTCCTCGGCTGCGTCGATCAGGTCCTCGACGACGTCCTCGGGGTCGGCACCGGAGGCCTGGCTGGTCTCGTCGTCGCCCTTGTCCTCGTCCTTGTCGTCGTCATCGCCCGTGAGGAGCAGGACGAGACCCACGATCAGGCCCACCAGCGCGAGGACCCCGACGATCGCCAGGGTGATCCAGATGCCCTTGCCCGACGTGCCCGATCCGCCCGGCGTGCCCGGTCCGCCGAATCCCGGGGGCGGCGGAGGCGGGAACGGCGGCCCGCTCGGTGGCCCGCTCGGCGGCCCACCCGGTACCGCGCCCGGAGGCGGGAACGCCGGCGGGGGCACGGCGCCGTACGGCTGGTTCGGGTCACTCATGGATTCACCTGTTCGAGGTAGTCGGAGAACCAGTCTTCCCAACCCTCAGGATCGGTCGGGAAGCTGGAGGGCAGTTCCGGGAAGCCGGTCGGGAAGCCGCTGGGACGGTCGGGCGACCCGGGCAGGTCGGAGGGATCGATCGTCGGCGCGCCGGTCGGCGGGTCGGTGGGGAAGTCCGACGGATCGATCGTCGGCAGGTCGAGCGACGACGGCGCCTTGTCCGTCGGGTCGACGACCGACTGGCTCTCGTCGTCCTTCGACGTGTCCTTCGCCTCGTCGTCACCTCCGAGCAGCACGATGCCCGCGACGACAACGACAGCGATCAGCAGCAGCACCGCGCCGACGGCCATCGCGATCCGCCCACCCCGGCCGACGCCGAGCTGCGGAGCAGCCAGGCCATCCGGACCGACCTGCGGGAGCTCACTCGTCGGTGTCGTCGGCACGACGACGGTGTCCTCGGTCGGAGGCTCGTTCCCGTCGCCGTCGGGCCAACCGGGCTGGCTGGGCGTGGTTCCGGGCACCGGGGGCTCCTGGCGGGGGTCAACGGGAGAGAACGGGCCCCACCGTATCCCGCGGGCCTTGCGGTCAGGCGGCGATGTCGCCGGGTACGACGACCCGGCCGCCGCTGACGATTTCCAGGTCGCGCCCCACGGTGATGTCGAGCGGGTTCGTCAGGCAGCGGATCGAGCCGCCGCCGAGGTGGAACTCGCTGACGTCGACCAGGACGATCTCGAAGCCGAGGGTCTCCAGCCAGTTCCGCACGCGCGGCGGGCAGGCGGGCATCACGACGGTGCGTCCCACGACGACCGAGTTGGCGCACCATGTGCCGAGGGCTTCCTCCTCGCTGAGCACGATCGGCTGCGGGATGGACGCCATCAACGATGCGGCCGAGGCCTCGTCGAACGCCGAGGGGCAGATCATCGCGTGGTCGTCGTCGAGGGGGCAGAAGGCGAGGTCGAGGTGGTACATGCCCGGGTGCACGATGCGGGCGCCCCGGACCTGCACACCGAGGTCGTCGGCCAGTTGCTTGAGGGCGAGCTCGTCGGTCCGCGGGCCGTAGCCGACGACCAGCTCGCCGCGGAACGGGAAGGCGTCGCCCGACTCGAAGTGGGCGCCGATGCCGTCGCGGCCGAGGTAGGTCGCGGCGAAGGCGTGCGACTCGAACCAGGCACGGGCGGCCGGGGTCTCGATACGGCGCTGCGGGTAGCGCATGTGCGACATCACGACGGAGCGGCGGCCGGGCCCGGTCCAGTCGGGGCGCAGCGCCACGAGGCCGAGGTTCATCGCGTAGACCATGTCCGGCGCCTCGGGCAGTGCCGGGATCTCCTCGACGGTCGCGCCGAGCGCGCGGAGGGTGGCGGCGAGCTCGTCCCACTGGGCCTGCGCACGGCCGGCGTCGGGCTGCACGGCCGGGTTCATGTACGGATTGATCGCGTACTCCACGCGGAACGACGACGGCTCGACCATCGCGTAGTGCTGACCCCACTCCAGTGATGCCGTCATGGTGGCTCCCTCTTCGCGGTCCGCGTGACACGGACGTCCCTCGGGGTCGCCGACGACCCACGTAAGTTGTCAGACAATCTGACAAGTCCGAGGATAGCGTCCCGCCGCACGATCGGGTCAATGGGCGGCACAATGGCCCCATGTCCCCCTCCGCTCCGACATCAGCCAAGGCCCCGTTCGCCTCCCTGAGCGTCGAGCACGCCTCGACCGTCTCGCGGGTGGCGACCGAGCTCCGGCGCGCGGTGTTCGAGGGCGAGCTCGAGAGCGGCACCCCGCTGCGGGAGATCGCACTGGCCGAGTCCCTCGGGGTCTCCCGGCCGACGGTGCGCGAGGCACTGACCGTGCTCGTCGCCGAGGGCCTGGCGACCCGCGAACCCCACCGGGGAGTCACCGTCGCGACCCCGCGCGCCGAGTCGGTGCGCGACGTGTGCCGGGCGCGCTGGGTCCTCGAGGGGGCCGGCGTCCGCGCCTGGGCCACCGCGGGCGACGTACGACGTCAACGCGTGCGGGAGACCCTCGTCGCCTACACCAGTGCCGTGCGCGGCGGCGCCGCGTCGTACGAAGAGCTCAACGAGCGCCACCTCTCCTTCCACGTGTCGCTCGTCGAGCTCACCGGGAGCCCACGGCTGGTCCAGATGGCCGAGGCACTGATGGACGAGCTCAAGCTGGCGCTCGCGCAGGTCGACCGGTTGAACCGCAACGCCCACAACGAGGCCGAGTCCCACGAGGGCCTGGTCGAGCTGCTCGAAGCCGGCGACGTCGAAGGCCCCGGTGGCGCCTACGAGTTCCTGCGCCGCCACATCGACGACGCCGAGGTCGAGGTCATCGAGGCGCTCGGTCTCGAGTAGGCCTGCCACCCCACCTGACAGACTGGCCGCATGCTGGCCTTCCTCTCCCGCTGGGCGATCACCGCGGCGGCGGTCGCGCTCGCTGCCCAGCTCATCGACGGCATCTGGTTCACCGGCGCCGAGACGGGCCGGGCGGAGATCGAGGACAAGATCCTCCCGCTCCTCGCCGTCGCCCTCATCTCGTGCGCAGTCACCTCGCTGGTCAAGCCGGTCCTGGTGATCCTGTCGTTCCCGTTCATCCTCGTGACGCTCGGCCTGTTCCTGCTGGTCCTGAACGCACTGCTCCTGCGCCTGACCGCCTGGTTCGCCGACGTCGTCGACATCGGATTCCGCGTCGACGGGTTCTGGCCGGCCGTCGGCGGCGCGATCATCATCAGCATCACGACGTGGTTCCTCGACGCCATGGTCGGCGTCGAGGACGACTGACCGTGCCGAGCGCGCCGCCGCCCCGCACGCCCGGTCGCTACCGGATCGCCGTGGTCTGCCTCGGCAACATCTGCCGCTCCCCCATGGCCGACGTCGTACTCTCCGCCCGGATCGCCGAGGCCGGGCTGGACGACGCCGTCGAGGTCGTCAGCGCCGGCACCGGTGGCTGGCACGCGGGCGACCCGATGGACCGCCGCGCGGCCGCTCTCCTCACCAGCGAGGGGTACGACGCCAGCCGGCACCGCGCACAGCAGGTGCAACCGCCCTGGCTCGACGACTTCGACCTCGTCCTCACCATGGACCGGGACAACCTGCGCGACGTCCGCGGCCTCGCCGCCGGCGAGGTCGACGCCACCCGGGTCAGGCCGTTCCGTGACTTCGATCCGGACGAACCCGGCGGCGAGGTTCCCGACCCCTACTACGGCGGCGACTCCGGCTTCCGCGACGTGCTCACGATGGTCGAGCGCACCGCGGACCTGCTGGTGGCCGAGGTCACCACCGCACTCGGCCGCTGAGGGGTCGCCGCGGCTGGTGCTACTCACCAGTCACCCTTACTTTGCTAGGACGTCCTACTAAATGCGGGACGGCTGACCAAGGTTGAGGAGAAGCGGATGAGCATCGAGCGCGTGGGAGTGGTGGGCTGCGGCCTGATGGGGTCGGGCATCGCCGAGGTGTGCGCCCGCGCCGGCAAGGACGTCGTCGTCCTGGAGTCCTCCGCGGCCGCTGTCGACGCGGGCCGCCACCGCCTGGAGACCTCCCTCAAGCGGGCCGAGAGCCGCGGCAAGATCGAGTCCGCGGACGCCGTGCTCGCCCGGATCCGCGTGGTCGAGGACATCGAGGCCCTCGCCGACCGCGACTTCGTCGTGGAGGCCATCGTCGAGGACGAGGCCGCCAAGACGGACCTGTTCCGCCGCCTCGACGCCGTCGTCACCAGCCCGGACGCGATCCTGGCGTCCAACACGTCGTCGATCCCGATCATGAAGCTCGCAGTCGTCACGCAGCGCCCCAGCCACGTGCTCGGCGTGCACTTCTTCAACCCGGTCCCCGTGCTCAAGCTCGTCGAGCTGGTGCCCTCGTTGATGACCGCCGACGAGACCGTCGAGCGCGCCCGCACGTTCGTCGAGGGAGACCTCGGCAAGAACGCCATCGACTGCCAGGACCGCGCCGGCTTCGTCGTCAACGCCCTGCTCGTCCCGTTCATCCTCTCGGCCATCCGGATGCTCGAGTCCGGCTTCGCCACCGCCGAGGACATCGACCAGGGCTTCGTGCTCGGCGCCGCCCACCCGCAGGGCCCGCTGGCCCTGGCGGACCTGATCGGCCTCGACACCACGCGCGCGATCGCCGAGTCGCTCTACGAGGAGTTCAAGGAGCCGCTCTACACGGCGCCGCCGCTGCTCAACCGGATGGTCGAGGCCGGCCTGCTCGGCCGCAAGACCGGCCGGGGTTTCTACACCTACAACTGACTTTCGCAGCTCAGCTCGGGAAGTCACCCGATGCCCGCCGCAGGCGACGCAGCAGCTGGTAGGCGTCGTCCTGCTGGCGGTCGGTGAGCCCGGTGATCGCGAAGTCGATCTCGCTCACCGCTTCGGTCGCTGCGCGGACGGTGGAGCGCCCCTTGGCGGTGAGGCGGGCGAGGGTCCGGCGCCGGTCGTCCTGATCGGGGACCCGCTCGACGAAGCCCTGGGACTCGAGTCGGTCGATGGCGCTGGTCACTGAGGTCGGGTGCACCATCAGGCGCTCGCCGATCTTGCTGAGCGGCAGCGAACCGCTCTTGCTGAAGTGGAGCAGCACGAGCACCTCGTAGCGCGAGAAGGTGAGCGCATAGGGCTTGAGCGCCGCGTCCAGCGCGCTGATCATCAGTTGCTGGACCCGCATGACCGAGGTGGCGAGGCGCATGGCCGTCGCGTCACCGAAGTGCTCGGCCCAGAGGTCTCCTGCGCGATCGATGGGATCGAACGGGAGGCGTGGCTCAGGCATGCCCTGACCCTAGAGGATCCCGCGTCACCCGCAGCACTCCGACTTCACAAATTTAGTAGGACGTCCTACTATCGGAAGTCCAAAGACTTTGGAGGACCTCTGCATGTCTGACATCTCGTTGCACACGCCGCAGCACCCCGTTCGCTTCGTGACCTCGTCGGCCCTGTTCGACGGCCACGACGCCTCGATCAACATCATGCGCCGCATCCTGCAGAGCCAGGGTGCGGAGGTCATCCACCTCGGCCACAACCGGTCGGTCCAGGAGGTCGTCGACGCGGCGATCGAGGAGGACGTGCAGGGTGTCGCCGTGTCGTCGTACCAGGGCGGACACGTCGAGTACTTCGAGTACCTCGTCGAGTCGTTGCGCGAGCGCGGCGCCGGCCACATCAAGGTGTACGGCGGCGGTGGCGGCGTGATCGTCCACGAGGAGATCGAGCGCCTCGCCAAGTGCGGCGTCACCATCTTCTCCCCCGAGGACGGCGTCCGGCTCGGCCTGGTCGGGATGATCAACTCGATGATCAAGGCCTGCGACGTCGACCCGTGGACCCTGGGCGCGGTCGAGGCCGACGCCGTCGTCTCCGGTGACCGGTTCTCGCTGGCCCGCGCGCTCAGCGGCGCCGAGTCCGGCCAGCTCCCGGCAGAGATGCTCGCGAAGCTCAAGCAGGTCGCCGCCAGCCGCGATGTGCCGGTCCTCGGCATCACGGGCACCGGTGGCTCCGGCAAGTCCAGCCTCACCGACGAGCTGGTGCGCCGGTTCCGCGTCGACCAGCAGGACAAGCTCCGCGTCGCCGTGATCGCGGTCGACCCGACCCGTCGCCGCGGTGGCGGTGCGCTTCTCGGTGACCGGATCCGGATGAACTCGCTCGACGGCGACCGGGCGTTCTTCCGCAGCCTCGCCACGCGCGGCGCCCATGAGCTCCCCGAACACCTCGGCGACGTGATCGACGTCGTGAAGGCCGCCGGCTTCGACCTCGTCATCGTCGAGACCCCCGGCATCGGCCAGGGCGACGCCGCGATCGTGCCGTTCGTCGACGTGAGCATGTACGTCATGACGCCGGAGTTCGGCGCCGCCTCGCAGCTCGAGAAGATCGACATGCTCGACTTCGCCGACGTCGTCGCGATCAACAAGTTCGAGCGCCGCGGCGCGATGGATGCCCTGCGTGACGTCGGCCGCCAGATGGTCCGCAACCGCGAGGCGTTCGGCAAGAAGCCCGAGGACATGCCGGTCTTCGGAACCTCGGCCGCCCACTTCAACGACGACGGCGTGACCGCGCTCTACCAGGAGCTCAAGGACCAGCTGGCCGGCAAGGGCCTCGTCTTCCACGAGGGCGTGCTCCCCCGGGTCGACGTACGGCACTCGACCGAGGCCGGCCACATCGTTCCCCCGAACCGGGTGCGCTACCTCGCCGAGATCGCCGAGACGGTCCGTGGCTACCACCACGACACCGAGCGCCTCGCCGACGCGGCGGTCCGCCTGCAGCGTCTCGAGTACGTCCGGGGCGAGGTCGTCGCGGCCAGCACCGACGCCGACACCGACGTCCTCGAGGACCTCGTCGAAGGCGCCCGCAAGGACCTGCCGCACGAGATCACCGAGCAGATCGAGCGCTGGCCTTCCGTAGTCGCGTCGTACGAAGGCGACGAGCAGGTCGTCAAGGTCCGTGACCGCGACATCCACACCGCACTCACGCGTGAATCGCTGTCGGGCAACAAGATCCGCCGCGTCGCGCTCCCCCGCTACACCGACCACGGCGAGCTCGTGAAGTACTGGCGTCGCGAGAACCTCCCGGGCTACTTCCCGTTCACCGCGGGCGTGTTCCCGTTCAAGCGCGACGGTGAGGACCCGGCCCGGATGTTCGCCGGCGAGGGTGACCCGTTCCGCACCAACCGCCGCTTCAAGGTGCTCTCCGAGCACGCCGACGCGACCCGCCTGTCGACCGCGTTCGACTCGGTGACCCTCTACGGCCGCGACCCCGACCCGCGTCCCGACATCTACGGCAAGGTCGGCACCTCCGGCGTGTCCGTCGCGACCTTCGACGACATGAAGGCGCTGTTCGACGGGTTCGACCTGGTCGCCCCGTCGACCTCGGTCTCGCTGACCATCAACGGCCCGGCCCCGACGGTGCTGGCGTTCTTCCTCAACACCGCCATCGACCAGCAGGTCGAGGCGTTCGTCGAGCGCGAGAAGCGCCAGCCGTCGGTCTCCGAGCACAACGAGATCAAGGCGTTCGCCCTCGCGAACGTCCGCGGCACCGTGCAGGCCGACATCCTCAAGGAGGACCAGGGCCAGAACACCGCGCTGTTCTCGACCGAGTTCTCGCTGCGGATGATGGGCGACATCCAGCAGTACTTCATCGACAACGCGGTCCAGAACTTCTACTCGGTGTCGATCTCGGGTTACCACATCGCCGAGGCCGGGGCGAACCCGATCAGCCAGCTCGCCTTCACGCTGAGCAACGGCTTCACGTACGTCGAGTCGTACCTCGCCCGCGGCATGGACATCGACGCGTTCGCGCCGAACCTGTCCTTCTTCTTCTCCAACGGCATGGACCCGGAGTACTCCGTCCTCGGTCGCGTCGCCCGTCGTATCTGGGCCGTCGCGATGCGCGACAAGTACGGCGCCAACGAGCGCTCGCAGAAGCTGAAGTACCACGTCCAGACGTCGGGCCGGTCCCTGCACGCGCAGGAGATGGACTTCAACGACATCCGTACGACGCTGCAGGCGCTGATCGCGATCTACGACAACGCGAACTCGCTGCACACCAACGCGTACGACGAAGCGGTCACCACCCCGACCGAGGAGTCCGTGCGCCGCGCGCTGGCGATCCAGTTGATCATCAACCGTGAGTGGGGCCTCGCGATGAACGAGAACCCGCTCCAGGGCTCGTACATCATCGACGAGCTGACCGACATGGTCGAGGCGGCCGTGCTGATGGAGTTCGATCGCATCAACGAGCGCGGCGGCGTGCTCGGCGCGATGGAGACCGGCTACCAGCGTGGCCGGATCCAGGACGAGTCGATGCTCTACGAGCACCGCAAGCACGACGGCTCGCTCCCGATCATCGGCGTCAACACGTTCCGCAAGCCGGTCGTGGAGGACGAGGAGCCGCAGACGATCGAGCTCGCGCGAGCCACCGAGAGCGAGAAGGAGTCCCAGCTCACCCGGGTCCGTGCCTACCAGGTCGACCACAAGGACGACGGCGTACGCGCGCTCGAGGCCCTCAAGGCCGCGGCGATCAGCGGCGAGAACGTCTTCGCCGTACTGATGGACGCTGCCCGGGTCTGCTCGCTCGGCCAGATCACCGACGCGTTCTTCGAGGTCGGCGGCCAGTACCGACGGAACGTCTGACCACATCTTTTCCAGGTCCCGTGTCGAAGACCGGGTCCGCCGTTCGACGTAGGTTCGGAAGCACTCCACCGACACCTACGAACGAAGGACGGATCGACATGACGCGCTACATGGGCCTGGTGAGGATGGACGAGGCGAACGACACCCCGCCGACGCAGGCATTGATGGACGCGATGGACACGTTCATCGCGAAGTCGGCTGCCAACGGCTCGTTCGTCGACGGTGGCGGACTGTTCGGCACCGAGGACGCCATCAACTTCGTCGTCCGCAAGGGCGAGATGACCCGCGTCGACGGCCCGTACGCCGAGGCGAAGGAGGTCGTCGGCGGCTGGGCGCTCCTGCAGTTCGACGACAAGGAACAGGCCGTGGAGAACATGCGCGAGATGGCACAGCTCCACGTCGACCACTGGCCCGAGGGCGAGCTCGTGATCACCCTGCGCGAGATCTCCGAGGGCCCGCCGCCGACCGAGTGAGCCACGAAGTGTGGCAAATGGGGGTGCGAGGTGTCGCTTCTGGGCACACTTCGCACCCCCAGATGCCGCACTTCGTGCCCCCAATTGCCACACTTCGTGGACCTAGGCTGGGCGCATGCCCGATGCCGTCACGACCGAAGCAGTCACCGAGGTCTGGCGGAAGGAGTCAGCGGTGCTGATCGCGGCGCTGACGCGGATGACGCGTGACGTCGGGATGGCGGAGGACCTGGCCCAGGACGCTTTCGTCACCGCCCTCGAGCAGTGGCCCGCGTCGGGGATCCCGGACAACCCGGCGGCCTGGTTGATGACCACCGCGAAGCGGCGCGCCATCGATTCGTTCCGGCGCGCGGAGACATTGCGCCGCAAGACGGCCGAGCTCGAGCGCACCGCAGGGGAGGTGGATCCGATGCCCGACCTCACCTCCCAGGTCGATCACATCGAGGACGACGTCCTGCGGCTGATGTTCCTGTGCTGCCACCCGACGCTGACCGCCGACTCCCGGGCCGCCCTGACCCTGCGCATGGTCGGCGGACTGACGACGGTCGAGATCGCCCGCGGCTTCCTCGTTGCCGACGCCACCATGGGCCAGCGCATTGCGCGGGCCAAGAAGACGCTGGCCGACGCGAAGGCCGGGTTCGACCTGCCCACCGGCGCCGACCGGGTCCGACGGCTCGATGACGTGATGGCGGTGATCTACCTCGTCTTCAACGAGGGCTATGCGGCGACCGCCGGGGAGGACTGGACCCGACCGGACCTCGCCACCGAAGGCATCCGCCTGGCCCGGATGCTCGCCGGGCTCGCCCCCGACGAGCCCGAGGCGCACGGCCTGCAGGCGCTCCTCGAGCTCCAGGCGTCCCGGCTCCATGCCCGGACCGACGCCGCGGGCAATCCCCTGCTCCTCGACGACCAGGACCGCGACCGGTGGGACCGGCTGCTCATCCGCCGCGGCGTCGCCGCCCTGGGCCGGGCCGAGGCGCTGGCCGCTCGCGGCGTGCCGGTGGGGCGCTACTTCCTCCAGGCCCGGATCGCCCACGAGCATGCCCGTACGACGATGCCCGGGGAGACGAACTGGCCGCGCATCGCCGCCCTCTACGACCTGCTCCGCGAAGCCGCGCCCGGCCCGGTCGTGGAGGTGAACCGGGCCGTCGCGCACGGACGGGCGTTCGGCGCCGCGGCCGGGATCGCCGTGCTCGACGCCGTACCCGCGGACGCGCTCGGCTCGTCCCCGTTGATTCCGAGCGTGCGGGGCGACCTGCTCAGCCGGTCCGGGGAGCACAGCGGCGCGGCCGAACAGTTCGACGAAGCGGCCCGGCGGACCCGGAACGACGCGGAACGACTCCTGCTGCAGGGCCGGGCGTCACGGAGCAGGTCCGCGCAGTAGGGTCCCGCTCATGAGCAACCAGCCGAGCTTCGAACAACTCGTCACCCTCCCTGCCTACGCCGAGCAGCCGGTGCCGATGGCGTTCGAGGACAGCAACGGACACCTCAACGTGCGCCACTACCTGGGCATCGGCAGCGAAGGCCTCGACGAGTCGCTGCTCGAGGTGGGCATCCCGTTCAACTGGCCGGCCACGACCGGCCTCGTGGTGCTCTCGGCCGAGCACCACCTGACCTACCTGCACGAGCTGCGCACCGGCGACCTGATGTCGGTCCGGGTCCGCCTCCTGGGCCGTTCGGACCGCGCCGCCCACGCGCTCGTCTACGTCCTCGACGACGTGAACAAGCGCGTGGCGTGCGTGTTCGAGGAGATCCTGCTCTGCGTGAAGCTCGACCCCCGCGGTGCCGCTCCGTGGCCCGAGGAGATCGCCGCGAACCTCGACGCACGCGTCGCCGAGCACGCTGCCCTGCCGTGGGAGCCCGCGACGTCCGGCTGCCTCGGCCTGCGCTGAGCCCTACTCGTTCTCGACGAGCACCCGGATGCTCGGCAGCTGCGCGAGCGCGTTGATCACGACCGAGAAGACCAGCAGGGCGATCGCCCAGTCCTCGTGACCGGCGTCCCACAACGCCAGCGACGCCAGCCCGAACACGATGACCTTGGCCAGCGGCCGCACCCAGCTTCCGCCGTACGGCGCCCGGGGCGACGCGAAGGCGTACCAGACCGTCATCGCGGCGCCGGGGAGCAGCCACACGAGCAACGCCCGCGGATCATGCTGCCAACCCCACACGCCGAAGGCCGCCATGGCCAGCAGCTCGTCGACGAACACCAGTGCCAGCACCGACCACCCGAAAATCGCGTTCACCCCCCGAATCATGCCCGAGGGGTGAACGCGGCGACCTGTGCCCGACGTGGCCAGGCGTGCGGCGGTCAGCGCCAGACGCGGACCCAGTCGACCTGCATCGTTGCGGTGGTCGGCGTCGACGCGGTGGGGAGGTTCCACCCGGATCCGAAGACCTGCGTCATGACCAGGTAGAACGGCTTGTCGAACGGCTGGGACCCGGTCAGGGGCGCCTCCGGCGTCCAGGAGTGCGAGAAGCAGAGGTTGCCGTCGTAGAAGAACCGCATCACGGTGGGCGTCCACTCGACGCCGTAGCGGTGGAACCCGGAGTCGGCGCCCGGGACCGGGCAGTTGAAGCCGGTGCTCGAGAACGGGTCCTCGCCCTCGTAGTGGACCGACGGGTAGACCGTGGTCGGGTCGCCCGTGAACCACTCGGCCACGTCGATCTCGCCCGACTTCGGCCAGCCGCCGTAGGTCTGGTCCTGCGGGTAGAGCCAGAGCGCCGAGTGGACGCCCGGCGCGGTCGCCACAGGGAACTTCGCACGGAAGTCGAAGCGGCCGTAGGTCTGGGCGAACTTGCCCCAGCTCGCCACCGTCGACGTGGTCTTCGTCGCCTGGAAGTCACCGTACGGGCTCTTGCAGGTGAACGGCTCCGGCTGGATGCGCGAGGTCAGCGACAGGACGCCGTCGGCGACCTTCACGTGATCGGCGTTGTTGACGTAGCAGCCGTCCGTGCCCGCAGGCATCCCGCTGAGCGCCGTGTCTTGGACCATCCACTTCGTGGAGTCCAGCGAGGTGCCGTTGAAGTCCTCCTCGAACGAACAGGCGTACTTCCCACCCGTCACCTTCAGCGGCTTCTCGCCGCCGCACGACAGCCGGGTCGGCGGGCCCGCCGCAGTGGGCTCCGCGCCCACGATCGTCATCGTCGCCAGGGCGGCACTCGCCGCGACCAGTGTGCCAATGATGCGTGCGCGAATCATGGTGCTTCCTCGTTCCCCCAGAGCATCGCCGGTGTGCCGACGATCGCCTCGGACTGAATCTTGGCGGAGTCCGGAGGTGGCCCGACAGGGACTCCGGGTCTCGGACGCATGGCCCGTTCGGACTACGTCCGGGCGGCAAGCGGACCTCAGCGCCAGACGCGCACCCAGTCGACCTGCAGGGTCGACACAGCGGGCGTCGACGCGGACACGGCGTTCCACAGTTGTCCGACCACCTGGTTCATGACCAGGTAGAACGGCTTGTCGAACGGCCGCGACCCCGACAAGGGGGACGCAGCGATCCACGAGTGGATGTGGCAGACCTTGCCGTCGTACAGGAAGCGCATCGATGTCGGCGTCCACTCGACGGCATAGCGGTGGTACGCCGTCGAGGCCGTGGGCACCGTGCAGTCGTGCCCCGTGCCCTTCTTGTTCTCGCCGCCGTAGTGGACGGACGGGTAGACCTTGGTGGGACGCGCGCTGAACCACTCCGCGACATCGACCTCACCGGAGTGCGGCCAACTGCCGTAGGTGTTCTCCTGGGGATAGAGCCACAGTGCCGAGTGCGCTCCGGCGACCGTCGCGCTGGGGAACCGCGCCCGGAACTCGAACCGACCGTAGGTCTGGGCGAACCGCTTCGTGCTGGTCACCGCTCCTGCCGTCGACTTCGCGCTGTAGATGCCGAACGGCTGCTTGCAGGCGAAGCGCTCCAGGCGCGAGGCCAGGTTGAGCGTCCCGTTCGCCACGAGCACGTTCTGGGGCCGGTTCACGTAGCACCCCGTGAGGCTCGCGTGCAGTCCGCTCGTGGCCGTCTCGGTGACGACCCACTTGGTCGGGTCGAGCCTGCTGCCGGTGAAGTTCTCCTCGAACGAGCAGGCGTACCTCCCGCCGCCGGCCTTGAGGGGCCTTTCACCACCGCAGGTCGGGGCGACCGCCACGGCCAGCCTGTCGGCCGGGACACCGGCCGGCGAGGCAGAGGTCGGCACCGCGCCCGCAGAGGCGAGCACCATGATCGCTCCGGTCACGGCCGCACTGACACACCACACGCCAAACCGGGTCATGCCTGATTCCTCCCCATGAAACACACGGTCCGCCCGCGTCAATGGCGCATCCTGCACCATCCGGGTCGATCCGACCAGAGGGACGAACCCGGATACGGTGGCCGGGTGCTGATCCTCGACGACCTCGGCGACGCCGTCGACCTGCCCCGCCCCCCGGTGCGGATCGTGTCCCTGGTCCCCTCGATCACCGAGGCCCTGGCCACCGATCTGCGCCAGCGCCTGGTCGGCGCCACCGACTGGTGCACCCACCCGGCCGACCTCGACGTCACCCGCGTTCGCGGCACGAAGAATCCCGACCTCAAGGCCGTCCGCGCGCTCGAGCCCGACCTGGTCGTCGCCAACAAGGAGGAGAACCGCGCGCTCGACGTCCGACGCCTCCGCGACGCCGGCGTACCCGTGTGGGTCACCGACATCGAGACGGTGCCGCAGGCGCTCGACTCGCTCGACCGGCTGTACGAGAGCGCCCTGCAGGTCGCGCGACCGGAGTGGCTGGCCACGGCACGGGCACGCTGGGACCGTTCCCTTCCGCCGACGCGGGGGCGGGTCGTCGTACCGATCTGGCGGGATCCGTGGATGGTGGTCGGACCGCGCACCTACACCGGCGACCTGTTGCGGCGCCTCGGCTGGGTCCCTGTGTACGACGACGGCGAGGACCGCTACCCGGCCGTGGACCTGGCCGCGATCGACCGGGCCGACGTCGACCTCGTGCTGCTGCCCGACGAGCCCTACGTCTTCACCGAGGACGACGGGCCCGAGGCGTTCACGCAGGTGCCGACGCGACTCGTGTCCGGCCGCCTGCTGACCTGGTACGGCCCGGCGATGGTCGAGGCGTACGACCTGCTGTCATCCTGAGCCGCATGCGCAACGCTGCCGTACGGCTCGCCCTCGTCGCCGTCGGCTTCCTGTCGTTCCCCGGCAGCGCGTTCTTCCTCGACGGGTCCGACGAGTCAGGATCCTTCATCCTGCCGGTGGCCGCCGCTGCCAGCGTCGCGATCGGAGCCGTGGTGGGGCGGTGGGGCCTCGACCCGGCACTCACCGCCCGTGATCGATCGGTGGCCGGGGCGCTCTGGGCCCTCCTCGGCGTGGTTCTCAGCCTCGGCGCCTACTTCGTCCTGCTCAGCTCGATCGGATCCTGAGCAGGCTGCCCGGTCCCGCATTGCACCCTGTCGTGCGTGTCACACGGCCCGACACCGTCTCGTAACCACCGAGCAGGAATTCAGAAACCTCACTGGATCACAGTGAACTCATGAAGAAGACGACCTCCCCTGAGACCCAGACCGCGGTTCGTCACCTCGAGTCGGTTGACGCCCCCACCTCGGGCACCACCACCGACGCCGAGGCCGCTGCGGCCAACGCCATCGCTCGACGTGCGGCCCTCCGCGACCGTCACGCCCAGCGCCTCACCACCCTGATGGAACAGCGCCGCGACCTGCGCGGCGTCCACCAGCTCGCTGACTTCGTGGACGACGCGATCCGCTGGACCGCCTGACCCTGGGTCAGCGGCGTCGGCGCGCCGTGCCGAACAGGCCGCGCGCGATCTCGGCAGCAGCAGTTCGCATGAACTGCTTGAACGCCGAGGACTTCACGACGTCGCTGACCAGGCCACCGTCATCGGCCTTGCGGCGTACGCCCGAACCACTGGACCGGGGCGCGGACCTCTCCTTGTCGGCCTTCTCGACGACCTTCTCCTGCGCCTCGGCCTCGGCCCGGGCGCCCTCCTCCAGCCTCTTCGCGAGGAGCTCGCGGGCCGACTCGCGGTCGACCACGGTCGAGTACGTCGCGAAACGGGGGCTGGCCTTGACGGTCGCCTCCATGGACTCGGTGGTGCTCGGAGCCATCAACGACTCGGGCGCGCGCAGCCGGGTCCAGGCGACGGGCGTCGGCGCACCGCGTTCACCCATCACCGTCACGATCGCCTCGCCCGTGCCGAGTGTCGTCAGCACCTCGCCGAGGTCGTCGTACTCGCTGTTGGGGTAGGTGTTGACGGTCGCCTTGAGCGCCTTGGCGTCGTTCGGCGTGTGGGCACGCAGCGCGTGCTGGATCCGTGATCCGAGCTGCGCCAGCACTTCGTCGGGTACGTCGGTGGGGCTCTGTGTCACGAAGAAGACGCCCACGCCCTTGGAGCGGATCAATCGCACCGTCTGGGCGATCTGCTCGAGGAACGGCTTGGACGCGTCCCGGAACAGCAGGTGCGCCTCGTCGAAGAAGAACACCAGCTTCGGCTTGTCGACGTCGCCGACCTCGGGCAGGTCGTGGAACAGGTCGGCCAGCAGCCACATCAGGAACGTCGAGAAGACCGCCGGCCGCTCCTGGAGGTTCGGCAGCTCGACCAGGCTGATCAGGCCGCGCTCGTCGCCCGCCATCTGGAGCAGGTCGGCCGAGTTGAACTCCGGCTCGCCGAAGAACGCCTCGGCGCCCTGGTCCGCGAAGGTGATCAGCTCGCGCAGGATGACCCCGGCGGTGGCGGCGGACAGCCCGCCGAGCTCCTTGAGCTCCGGCTTTCCCTCGTCGCTGGTCAGGTGCTGCACGACCGCGCGCAGGTCGGCGAGGTCCAGCAACGGCAGGCCGGCCTTGTCGGCGTAGTGGAAGACCAGCCCGAGGCTGGACTCCTGGGTGTCGTTGAGGCCGAGGATCCGGCTGAGCAGGATCGGGCCGAACGAGGAGATCGTCACCCGGATCGGGATGCCGATGCCCTGGCCGCCGAGCGCGTAGTACTCCACCGGGAAGCCGGTCGCCGTCCACGTCTGGCCGACCGAGGTGGTCCGGGCGATCAGCTTCTCGTTCGACACGCCCGGCGTGGCGAGACCGGAGAGGTCACCCTTGATGTCGGCGGCGAAGACCGGGACGCCGGCGGCGCTGAGCTGCTCGGCCATCAGCTGGAGGGTCTTCGTCTTGCCCGTACCGGTCGCACCGGCGACCAGGCCGTGCCGGTTGAGCATCGAGAGCGGGATCCGGATGGTGCTGCCGGTCAGGCCGTCGGGGCCGGTCATCAGGCCACCGAGCTCCAGCGCAGGGCCTTCGAAGGCGTACCCGGGGGCGATCGCCGCCTCGAGGGCGCTGGTTGCTGCCGGGGCGGCGGGAGCTGCCGGAGCGGCGGGGGCCGCCGGGGTGGCGGCGGGGGCGGGCGTCTCGGCTGCGGGCGTCGGCTCCTGGGTCATGGCCCGAACTCTAGAGGGGAAGTGGGATCGACAGCGGCGACTGAGGCGCGGCACCTAGACTCGCCAGCAGTGATCTTCAAGCGCGTGGGCGTCGGGCGTCCCTATCCCGACCATGGGCTCACCTCCCGGGGATGGGCTGCCGTGCCCCCACGCCAGGTGCGCCTCGACGAGCTCGTCACCACCAAGGAGACGCTGCAGCTCTCCTCACTGCTCGACGACGACTCGACCTTCTACGGTGACTTGTTCGCCCACGTGGTGTTGTGGAGGGATGAGTTCTATCTGGAGGACGGGTTGCACCGTGCCCTGCGTGCCGCCCTGCAACAGCGCAACGTGCTCCACGCCCGCGTCGTCCGGATGGAGGGCTGACGCGTGACACTCGACGTCCGCGAGAGCAGCCGCTCCGCCATCACCCTGGCCGTGCTGGGCGTGGTCTTCCTGGCCGGCCTGACCTGGGCCTGGTCCCGCGTCACCGAGCCGTTCCCCGAGCGTGCCGAGGCGGCGCCCTGCACCAGCACACTGATCCGGGCGGGCGAGGACGTCGCCCCGCCCCAGGTCCTGGTGACCGTGCTCAACGCCGGTGGCGGCAACGGGCTCGCGAGCACCACCATGGCCAAGCTCGCGGGGTTCGGCTTCGTCGCGGGCAAGACCGGCAACGCCCCGAACGGCACCGCCCCGCTGGCCGCGCAGGTGTGGGCGAGCGACCCCGAGGACCCCGCGGCGATGCTCCTGGCGTCGTACCTCGGCAAGAACGTGGAGATCGTCGACCAGCCGTCGGGCTACCCCGGCATCACCATCGTGGTGGGCAAGAAGTTCAAGGGCGTCCGCAAGGGACACCCGACGGTCACCGCACAGGACGACAGCTACGTCTGCACGCCGCCGCTGAGCACCGTGCCCGACGCGGCCTGACGGGCTACCGCCGCGCTGGCGGGTTGTCGTCGCCCAGCCACTGCGCGAGCCGCCCGCCTGCACTGACCTGGCGGAGCCGTTGCTCGGTCGCTTCGCGCTGCTTGCGTGGCGTCACCACGATCATGTCGTCGCCGTGGCGCAGGACGGTACGACGCTCCGGCACCGTGGCCTCGCCGTCGCGCACGATCATCGACACACTGGCTCCCACGGGCAGGCGCAGCTCGCCGACCTCCACCCCGTGGAGCTGCGACTTGGGACTGATGGTGACCTGCAACAGGTCCGCCGCGACCCGGTCGAGCGGGGCCGCCTCCACCTCGATCCCCCGCGGCTCCGAGCGTCGGGCCACCTTCAGGATCCGCGCCGCCAGCGGCAGGGTCGGGCCCGTGAGCAACGTGTAGACGATGACCATCACGAAGACGATGTCGAACAGGCGGGTCGCGCCGTCGACCCCTTCGGCGAGCGGGATGGTCGTGAGCACGATCGGCACGGCGCCCCGCAGGCCTGCCCACGACATGAAGCCGAGCTCGTTCCAGGGCGTGTGTTCGCCGAACGGCCGGAGGACGCCGGCGCTGACCGCCACGGACACCGGGCGCGCCACGAACGTCAGGATCAGGCCGGCGACGACCGCGAGGCCGACCACGTTCCACGTCAGGCGGTCGGGCGACAGCAGCAGGCCGAGCATCACGAACAGCCCGATCTGGGCGATCCACGCCAGCCCTTCGACGAAGGACCGCGTGGTGCCCCGGTGGGGCAGGTCGGCGTTGCCGAGGGCCAGCGCGGCGACGTAGACCGCCGCGAACCCGCTGGCGTGCACGGCCGCCGCGGCGCCGTACGCGACGAGGGTGAGGCAGAGGATGGCGATGGGATAGAGGCCGGACGACGGCAGGGCCGCGCGGCGCATCACCCAGGCACCACCGAACCCGGCGGCCAGGCCGAAAGCGACGCCGGCGATCAGCTCGTAGATGACGATGCCGGTGCTGCCGAGCAGGCCGTGCTCGGCGAACGCCCCCGACGAGACGAGGGTGACGATGACGACCGTCGGCGCGTCGTTGAGGCCGGACTCGGCCTCGAGGGTGCCGGAGATGCGCTTGGGCAGCGGCACGACGCGGAGCACCGAGAACACGGCCGCGGCATCGGTGGGCGAACAGACCGCACCCAGCAGCACGGCCAGCTCCCACGGCAGGCCGAGCAGGTAGTGCCCGCCCACCGCCACGATCGCGACCGAGATGACGACGCCGAGGGTCGCCAGGGACAGCCCCATCCGCATGGCCGGGCGCGCGTCTGGCCAGTTCGTCGTGAGGCCACCCTCGGCGAGGATGATCGCCAGCGCGGCGAAGCCGAGGGCGTGCGCCAGCTGCGCGTCCTCGAAACCGATCCCGACCCCGCCCTCACCGAGCGCGACACCCATCAGCAGGTAGACCAGGAGGCTGGGCAGGCCCACGCCCGAGGACAAACGGACGGCGAGGACGGCCAGCAGCGTCACCCCGGCACCCACCAGGACGAACGTGTCGAGCTGATGGACATCGAACGTCAAGAGGGCACCTCAGGGTCACTCGGCTCTCGTCGGGTGGCGGGTACGTAGTCTATCGGTAGAACGTGTTCTAGATTAGGACCATGACGACTGCCACGCCCGCCGGTTTGACCCTCCCCGCGACGGTCCCCGCCGACCAGTTGACCGAGGATGCCGAGTCCTTCGACGTGGTCGTCGTGGGCTTCGGAATCGCGGGCGGGTGCGCGGCCCTCGAAGCAGCCCGCGACGGCGCCAGCGTCCTCCTGCTCGAGCGTGCGGCGGTTCACGGCGGCACGTCCTCGATGTCGGGCGGCCACTTCTACCTCGGCGGGGGTA
Organism: Nocardioides sp. CPCC 206347; assembly: GCF_048654605.1. Classification (NCBI taxonomy): domain Bacteria; kingdom Bacillati; phylum Actinomycetota; class Actinomycetes; order Propionibacteriales; family Nocardioidaceae; genus Nocardioides; species Nocardioides sp. CPCC 206347. Next base: position 449,441 of record NZ_JBMCYZ010000003.1, on the reverse strand, counting down.
CGGCGGTGCAGCGGGCGACCGGGCACGACGACCCGGTCGAGGAGATGGTGCGCTACCTGATGGCCAGCACCAAGGACCCCGACGAGCAGAAGATCCGCGCGTACTGCGAGGGCTCGGTCGAGCACTTCGACTGGCTCGAGGCGCTCGGCTTCGAGTTCGAGCGCTCCTTCTTCCCCGGCAAGGCCGTCATCCAGCCCGGCACCCAGGGCCTGATGTACACCGGCAACGAGAAGGTCTGGCCGTTCCGCGAGGACATCGCGCCGGCTCCCCGCGGCCACAAGGTCCCGGTCCCCGGCGACACCGAGGGAACCCGGATCGTGATGGACCTGCTCCGCGACCAGGTCGAGAAGGCCGGTGTCGAGGTCCGCTACGAGACCGGCGCGACCAACCTGGTCGTCGACGGCGACCGCGTGGTCGGCCTGGCCTGGAAGTCCTTCGAGCAGACCGGCCTGGTCCGGGCCGGCGGAGTGGTGATCGCCGCTGGCGGCTTCGTGAACAACCAGGACATGGTCGACCACTACACGCCGGCGCTGAAGTCCGCGACGTTCACCCTCGGGTCGACGTACGACGACGGGCTGGCCATCCGGCTCGGCGAGTCCGTGGGTGCGGCCCTCGAGAACATGGACGAGCCGTTCATCACCGCGCCGTTCTACCCGCCGTCCGACCTGGTCAAGGGGCTGATCGTGAACCGTGACGGCCAGCGGTTCGTGGCCGAGGACAGCTACCACGCGCGGACGTCGTACGAGGTCCTGCGCCAGCCGGGCGGGGTCGCCTTCCTGATCGTCGACAGCGACCACTACGAGGAGCAGCGGATGTCGCTGGCCCCGCTCAAGGACGGCTTCGAGACCATCGAGGAGATGGAGTCCGGCCTCGGCCTGCCCGAGGGATCACTCGTCGCGACGATGGCCAGCTACAACAAGCACGCCGCCGCCGGCGAGGACCCGGACCTGCACAAGCACCCCGACTGGCTCGCCCCGCAGACCACCGCGCCGTGGGCGGTCCTGGAGCTGAGCCTCGGTGTCGCCTATTACGCCGGCTTCACCCTCGGCGGCATGGCCACGACCGTCGACGGCGAGGTACGACGCCCCGACGGCTCGGTCATCCCCGGCCTGTACGCCGCCGGTGCGTGCGCCTCCAACATCGCCCAGGACGGTGCAGGGTACTGCTCGGGCACCCAGCTCGGGGAGGGCTCGTTCTTCGGGCGCCGCGCCGGTGCTGCGGCGTCTCGATACGCTCGCTGACGCTCGCTACTCGACGAGCATGCTCGTCGAGTAGCCGCGAGCAACGAGCGGCGTATCGAGACGCAGGAGGCACGTGATGGACAGGTACGCCGCAGCGGCGCGGGCGAACGTCCCTCCGTTCCATGTCATGGACCTGCTCGCGGGGGCGGCGGAGCGGCAGCGCACCCACGGCGACCTGGTCAATCTCGTCGCCGGCCAGCCCAGCACCGGCGCACCGTCGCCGGTCAGCGCCGAGGCGATCCGGTTGCTCGGCACGGGTGACCCGCTCGGCTACACGACCTCGACGGGCATCCCCGAGCTCCGCGAGGCGATCGCCGGCCACTACCGCCGGTCCTACGCACTGGAGATCAGCGCCGACGACGTCATCGTGACGACCGGATCGAGCGGCGGCTTCCTGCTCGCGTTCCTCGCCGCGTTCGACGCGGGCGACCGCGTGGCGATCGCCCGGCCCGGCTACCCCTGCTACCGCAACGTCCTCAGCGCACTGGGGTGCGAGCTCGTCGAGATCCCGACCGGCCCGGCGACCCGCTTCCAGCCGACGGTGGAGCAGCTGGCCGAGGCGCATGCACACACGCCGTTCGCCGGCCTCGTCGTGGCGAGCCCGGCCAACCCGACCGGCACGATGCTGCTGCCCGAGGAGCTGGCCGCGATCACGCGCTGGTGCGACACCCACGGCGTCCAGCTGGTCTCCGACGAGATCTACCACGGCATCGAGTACCCCGACGGTCCCAGCGGCACGGGCAGCCTGGCGAGCTCGGCCTGGCAGACGTCACGCGAGGCTGTCGTGTTCGGGTCGTTCTCGAAGTACTTCTCCATGACCGGGTGGCGACTCGGCTGGATGCTGGCCCCCGAGCGACTGCGCCGACCGGTCGACGTACTGACGGGGAACTTCAGCATCTGTCCCCCGGTCCTGGCGCAGCACGCGGCACTGGCGGCGTTCGACGACGCGTCGTACGCCGAGCTCGACGCGCACGTCGGGCGCTACGCCCACAACCGCGGGCTGCTGCTCGACGGGCTGCGACGCCTGGGCATCACCGAGCTCGCCCCGGCCGACGGCGCGTTCTACGCGTACGCCGACGTCCGGCACCTGACGAACGACTCAATGGCCTACGCCCGCGACCTGCTCGCCCGCACCGGTGTCGCGGTCGCCACCGGCATCGACTTCGACACCGTCGACGGCGGCAGGTTCCTCCGCTTCAGCTTCGCGGGTACGACGGCCGACATCGTCACCGCGCTGGACCGCCTCGACGGACACCTCTGAATCAACAGGTTTGAGGATCCCGATCCGGGGAAGGGGCGCGTTTCATGTACGGCGACACGGAACTCATCCGGCGCCGCGTCTCGGCACTGCGCGACCAGGGCGCCGAGGTGCGGGCCCTGGCCGACGAGCTCGTCGCGCGGGTCGAGGGCCTCGGCTGGACCGGCCGCGCGGCTGACGCGATGACCGAACGCGTCTCCGATCGCGCCCGCCACCTCCGCACGGCCGCCAGCGGCCATGTGGCCGCTGCCGACGCGCTCGCCTCGCACGCCGAGGCGGTCGACCTGGCCACCGACGACATCGCGAACGTCGAGGCCCGGGTGACCGCGATGGTCGCCGACGCCCGGGCACGGATCGCGGCCATCGCTGCCGCCAACGAGGACGGCCGGCCCGCCGTCACCCCCGATCCCACCGACGAGACCCTGGCCGCGTTCGTGGCCCCGCCGCGCGGACACCGTGACTGGCTCGACGTCGACGTCCCCGGACTGGAGCGCTGACGTGCCCACCATCGACCTGACCCGGATCCCTTCGAGGGAGCCCGAGCCGCCCGCACCCGTGCCGCTGCGCAGTCCGATCGACGCCGCACCCCGCCGCGTGGGCCTGACGCTTCCCGAGCTCCAGCACGCCGCACGGCTGGCCGGCGACGCTCCGCTGCCGTTCGACGTGGCGCCGCCCGCGGCCACCGACGCGATGCAGTCGCGTCTGGGCCAGAGCCCGGCCACCACCGAGGACCAGTCGTACCGCTCCGTGGTCGACGCCCTGAACGAGCCCGTCGAGTCGCTGACCCGCCGAGGGCTGGTCGTCGACGGCGTCCTCGATCCCGGCGTCGCCGGCGCGATCGGCCTGCTCGCCGCTCCGCACATCGCGCTCGAAGCGGACCTGCGGATCGGGGAGGTCCAGGCCAAGGTCTGGCACCGCCAGGAAGGTGCGGCAGTCGCGTCGCTGTCCACGGTCGACGGCATCGTCTTCGAGCTCGGCTGGTTCGGCGTCGACGCCTGGGCGGCCGAGCTCGCCCGCGTGGCCGCCCCGTCCGAGGAGGCCGCGCTCAAGCCCTCCGTCCTGCCGTCGTACGTCGACCTCCCGCTCGAGCTCGCGGACGCGGCTGCCGAGGCCGTGCGCGTGGGCCGGGGGGATCTCATCCCGGTGCTGACCTCGCGTCACTCCGGGGCCACCCGCGGACCTGAAGGGGTGCTGTCCGACGACGTGGTCGCCCGCTTGCTGGTGGCGTTGTCCGGTGAGGCGCAGGGCCGCTTGCGCGCCCTGGTGGCCGACGTGTCCGGGGACGAGGTCGACACAGTCGGCGTCGTGTCGTGGACGCTGCTCGCCGACGGCTGGCGAGCACTGCGACCGCATCACGAGGACGGCGTCCTGCGCCTGGAGATCCGTGCCGTCGAGCCCGCCGACCTGGCCGGCGTGATCGCTCCCGTGATCGCGCCCCTCGTCGCCACCGCCGCTGGGGAGGACCGATGACCCCCGAGACCGAAGAAACCGTGGATCCGGTGCTGTCCGCTGCCGGTGTCGAGCGTCGCAGCACGCCGGAGACCGCTGTCGAGGCAGCCGACCTGGCCGACAAGTACGACCAGATGCTGCGCCTGGCCGACCTGTTCGACGACGCGGGCGCCCAGATGCGCGAATGGGCCAAGCTCGGCCGCGACGTGCTGACGGACCCGGAGATCGCCGCGTCGACGGCGCTGTCCCCCCGGACCTGGGCCACGGCGGAGGAGGAGCTGCGGGCCGCCACCACGGGCAAGGACGGCCTGTTGAGCCGTTCGATCGAGCTGGACGCCGACGCCCTCATCCTGCGGGCCACGGTGCTGACGTACCGCTGGATCGACGAGCTCCAGGCCGCGGCCTACGAGACCCTGGGCTCGATCGCCGGCCGGGCGATCGGCTACCTCGCACCCCAGGTCAGCCTCGGCGGCGCCATCGTGGCTGCGGGCCTGATCGAGACCGACGCCCTGGACCGCGACGGCGTCGCTTCCTACCTCAACGACCTGGCCGCGGCGAACCCGGAGCTGATGGACCACGTCACCACGGGTGGCGGGCTGCTCGACAGCCTCCAGATGCGCGGACTGCTGACGGCCGGTGTGCTGTCCGGCGAGAGCGGCCGCGCGGCGCGCGCCGGTGGCCTGCGCGCGGCCGGCGTCGCCCCGCTCACCTCCGACTGGGGCGCGGCGCTGCGCGACGTCGCGATGGGCGCCAGCGACCCGGTCGACACCACGGACGCCGCACCCACCGCACCCGAGGCCCGCCCGGATGCCCCGGAGGGCCTCGGCGACCTGATGGCCCTGCTCACCAGCAGCGACCGCGCGCACGACCCGGTCCGCATCCTGCAGGTCGGCCCCGGCCGACTCGTGGCCCTGCTCACCGGTGCCGCCGGATCCGGTCCGGCACCCGGGCGGCTGCGCCTGGTCTCCGGCGACCAGTCCGGCTACGCCGCCGACGTCATCCGGGCCCTCACCGCCGCCGCAGCCGCCACCGACGAGCCGACCCGCGTGATGCTGGTGGGCCGCGGCACCGGCGGCGCTGCCGCGCTCGAGATCGCCACCCGTGCGGACCTGCCGGGCTTCGTGGTCGACCAGGTGGTGACGGCGAACGCACCGTCGGCGCAGCTGCCGCACCTGTCGGGCGACGTACTCGTGCTGTCCCTGGAGGACCGCTCCGACCCCGTCGCCCTGCTCGGTTCACTGATCAACGCGACCTCGGCCAACCGCCTCACCGTCGTGTACGACGCCGCGTACGACCCGGACCTGCCGGCCCTCGTGGCCGGGGGCCGGGCGGCGGACCGTGCCGACCACCCGGACCTCGTGGCGGCGCTCGCCCGCTGGCGCGAGCAGGGCTACCTGCGCCCCTCCGCCTGACCGACCGCACGCTCCCGACGGAGCGATCTGCACCACACCCGCCGCCTGACGCGGTCCGCGGGGGCTGACGCGCGCCCTCGAGTTCCTTGACAAAACCGGGGTCAATGTATGCAACATAGTGTTGCGCTAACAGAGTGCATGCTCCCGATTTCGATGACGAGAACGGACCCGAACCATGACTGCCACCGCCGATCGCACCGCTGACATCGCTCCGGACACCACGGGGCTCAGCTACCAGGACACCCTCCGGGTGCTGTCCGAGGCGTCGGTGCACCAGCACTTCGACGCGTTCCTCGACATCGCCTGGGACAGCCCCGAGTTCGAGATGATCCCGGACGACCCGCGCTGGGTGCTCCCCGAGATCGACCCGCTCGGCCGGACCGAGTGGTACCAGTCGCTGCCGCTCGACCGACAGATCGAGATCGGCAAGTACCGCCTCTCCAACATCATGAAGGTCGGCCTGCAGTTCGAGCAGGTGCTGATCGGCGGCATCATGAGCCACCTGATCGGCATGGGCAACAACCGCGCCGAGTTCCGCTACTCCACGCACGAGGTCACCGAGGAGTGCCACCACACCCAGATGTTCCAGGAGGGTGTGAACCGGATCGGTGTCGACGTCCAGGGCGGTCCGAAGTGGTTCGTCAAGGTGGCGCCGTTCCTGTGCCTGGCCGGCGGGCCGCTCACCAACATCTTCTTCATCGGCATCCTCGCCGGCGAGGAGCCGATCGACTACCTGCAGAAGTCGGTGCTGCGCTCGGGCCACGACCTGCACCCGATCGTCGAGCGCGTGATGCAGATCCACGTCGCCGAGGAGGCGCGCCACATCGGCTTCGCCCACAGCTACCTCGTCGAGCGCTCCAAGGACTGGGGCCGCGTGCAGCGGTTCGGCCTGTCCCTGGCCTACCCGGTCATCATGCGGGTGCTGTGCGACGTGATCATGAAGCCGACCCGCCAGATGCAGAAGGACCTCGGCATCCCGAAGCAGGTCATGCGTGAGGTCTACTGGAAGAGCCCCGAGTCGCAGAAGCTGCTGCGCGACACCTTCGGCGACGTGCGCATGCTCGCCGAGGAGCTCGACCTCATGAACACGGTCTCGCGCCGGATCTGGCGTGCCCTGGGCATCAACGGCACCGCCTCGCGGTTCCGCAGCGAGCCCAAGTCCGCCGCCGTCTGAGCTGACCTCCATGGCCTACGTCGTCACGCAGTCCTGCTGCGCCGATGCTTCCTGCGTCGTCGCCTGTCCGGTCAACTGCATCCACCCCGCGCCGGGCGAGCCCGGTTTCGGCACCTCCGAGATGGTCTACATCGACGCCGACTCCTGTGTCGGCTGCGGAGCCTGCGCGACGGCCTGCCCGGTCGGCGCCATGGTCCCCGATGCTGCGCTGACCACCAAGCAGCTGCCGTTCATCGAGCTCAACGCGGCCTACTACGACGCGTTCCCGCACGCCGACCGGACGCCCCTGGCTCTGGTGCCGCAGCAGCGCCGGCTCACCCGGCGCGGCCCGTTCCGGGTCGCGGTCGTCGGCGCCGGACCGGCCGGCCTCTACACGGCGGACGAGCTGCTCAAGCACCCCGAGATCGAGGGCGTCGACGTCTATGACCGGCTCCGGACGCCGTACGGCCTGGTCCGGCACGGGGTCGCACCCGACCACGCCTCGACCAAGCAGGTCACCCGGCTGTTCGAGGCGATCGAGCGGCAGCCCCGCTTCCGCTACTTCCTCGGCGCCCCCGTTGGAGCTGTCGGCACCGAGGGCGTGACGCTCGCCGACCTGCGCGAGAGCTATCACGCCGTCGTCTACGCCGTCGGCGCGTCCGCTGACCGCAACCTCGACATCCCCGGCGAGGACCTCGCCGGATCGATCCCGGCGACGGCAGTGGTCGGTTGGTACAACGGCCACCCGGACCAGCGCGACCTCGACGTCCCGCTCGCCCACGAGCGGGCGGTCGTCGTCGGGAACGGCAACGTCGCGCTCGACGTGGCGCGCATCCTCAGCCGCCCGTTGACCGTCCTCGAAGGCACCGACCTGGCGCCCGAGCCGCTCGAACAGCTCCGCGCGAGCAGCGTGCGGGAGGTCGTGGTGCTCGGCCGCCGCGGCCCCGCCCAGGCTGCCTTCACCGTGCCCGAGCTGATCGGTCTTGCCGGGCTCGACGACGTCGACGTCATCGTCGAAGCCGACCCCGAGCTGCTCGCTGGCGACGACCAGCGCAGCCAGCTCCTTCGCGAGCTCGCCGACCGAACCCCCTCCGACGACCCCGAGCGCCGCCGGATCGTGCTGGCGTTCACGTCCTCCCCCGTCGAGATCCTCGGCGAGGACGGCCGGGTCACCGGCGTCCGGGTCGCCCGCAACGAGCTCGTCGCCACGGCGGACGGCGACGTCCGCGCCCGAGCGACCGACGACGTCCGCACCATCGAGACGGGACTCGTGGTCCGCTCCGTCGGCCACCGCGGCCTCCCCGTCGCCGACCTGCCCTTCGACGACACCACCGCGACCGTCCCCAACGACGGCGGTCGCGTCGAGCCCGGCGTGTACGTCGTCGGCTGGATCAAGCGCGGCCCGAACGGCTTCATCGGCACGAACAAGACCTGCGCCCAGGAGACCGTCGAGGCGATCCTCGACGACCTCGATGCCGGGATCCCCGAGCCGGTCGGATCGGCGCGCCGCGCTGCCGAGCTGGTGCGGGCGGTCCACCCCGAGGCCTCCGACCTCGCCGGCTGGCAGCGCCTCGACGCCGCTGAGCGGGAGCAGGGCGCCCGGATCGGGCGTCCGCGGGCCAAGATCGTCGACCCCGCGGCGCAGCAGATCTTCATGGCGACATCGGGCGATCCTGCGCGTCGGCGCGGGTTCCTACGGCGTACCGTGTCGTGACGCCGTGCTGATCCGAGGAGGTTCCGTCATGGGAGCGCCGAGGGGCGATGCCACTGACGGTCGCAAGCGACGCTGGCAGGAGCACAACGCCGCGCGTCGGCAGGCGATCATCGATGCCGCCATCACCGTCCTGGCCCGGGACATCGCACCGGGCGAAGAGCTCAGCGTCCAGCAGATCGCCGACGAGGCGTCCGTGCACCGGACCGTGCTCTACCGCTACTTCGAGGACCGCACCGACCTCGACCTCTCCATCCAGCAGGAGGTCTGCGCGCTGGCCACGGAGCCGCTGCTGGCGGCCGTGACCCTCGAGGGCACGCCGCGCGAGATCGTGCACCGCATCGTCGACGCCTACGTCGCGTGGGCAGTCGGCAACATGGCGTTGATGCGCTTCGCCGAGCGCGAGGTCGCCGGCGCACCGTCCAAGCCGCTCGACGACGCGATCACCCAGTTCGCCGCCATGATCGAGGAGGTCATCGGCGCCTTCATCGAGATCCTCGGCGTCGAGATGTCCGAGGACGACCGCGACTCCCTGACGCCCTGGGTGTTCCTGCTCGTCGGCGGCGCGATGGCTGCGGTCCGCAGCTGGACCGCCCGTGCCGAGCTGCGCCCCGCCGTACCCGAGTTCACCGCACTGCTCGCCGAGGTCACCTGGCTCCAGGTCGAGGGCCTCGCGAGGACACGCTCCATCGAGCTGCCCGACCTCCCGGTCGAGGAGCTCCTGAACCTGAAGGACACCCCATGACCGACCACGTCGACGTACTCATCATCGGAGCCGGCCTGTCCGGCATCGATGCGGCGTACCACGTGAACAAGGCCTTCCCGGACAAGTCGTACGCCGTCCTCGAGATGCGCCACGCGCTCGGCGGCACCTGGGACCTCTTCCGCTACCCCGGCATCCGGTCCGACTCCGACATGCACACCCTCGGCTTCGGGTGGAAGCCCTGGAAGGGCAGCAAGGCGATCGTCGACGGGCCGGACATCCTCTCCTACCTCCAGGAAGCGGCCGCCGAGAACGGCATCGACGAGCACATCCGCTACCACCACAAGGTCGTCCACGCGGAGTTCTCGAGCGCCGACGCGCTCTGGACGGTGCGCGTCGAGCGGACCGACACCGGCGAGACCACCGAGATCACCTCCAACTTCCTCTGGTCGACGACCGGCTACTACAACTACGACGCCGGCTTCACCCCGGAGTTCGCCGGCCGCGACGACTTCGAGGGCCAGGTGGTCCATCCCCAGCAGTGGCCCGAGGACCTCGACTACGAGGGCAAGCGCGTCGTGGTCATCGGCTCCGGCGCCACCGCCGTGACCCTGATCCCGGCACTCGCCAAGTCCGGCGCCGGACACGTCACGATGCTGCAGCGGACGCCGACGTACATCATCAGCCAGCCGACGCACGACCACCTGTCGGCGCAGATGTACAAGCGCCTGCCCGACACCATCGCGAAGAAGCTCATCCGCACCCGCTACCTCACCAGCCGGATCGCGTTCTACGAGTTCTGCCAGGCCCGGCCGACCGAGTCGCGGGCCCTCCTGCGCAAGCTCCTCGAGCGCCAGCTGCCGAAGGACGTCGACTTCGACCAGCACTTCAAGCCGCCGTACGACCCGTGGGACCAGCGCCTGTGCGCCGTCCCCGGCGGCGACCTGTTCAAGGCGCTGCGCCAGCACACCGTCGACATCGTGACCGACCACATCGACCGGTTCACCCCGAAGGGCATCCTGCTCAAGTCGGGCCAGGAGCTCGAGGCCGACATCATCATCACGGCCACCGGGCTCAACCTGAACCTGTTCGGTGGGGCCTCGCTCGCCGTCGACGGCGCGGCCGTCAAGCCCGCGGACACCATGGTCTACAAGGGCCTGATGCTGAGCGACGTCCCCAACTTCGCGTTCATCATGGGCTACACGAACGCATCCTGGACCCTCAAGGCCGACCTCGTGTGCGAGTACGTCGTCAAGCTGCTGCGCCGCATGGACGAGTCGGGCTCCCGCACCGTCGTCCCCAACCGCGACCCCTCGATCGCCGAGGAGCCCTTCCTGGACTTCCAGGCCGGCTACGTCATGCGGGTGATCGACGCGATGCCCAAGCAGGGCTCGACGTACCCGTGGCGGCTGAAGATGAACTACTTCCAGGACGTGCTGGCGTTTCGCAAGCCGGTGGACGACGCGGCGCTGGAGTTCTCGGCCTGACGGGGTGCAGGAATACCCGCTTCAGCGGGGAAACTGGCACTTCTTGGCCGTTGCAACAGTCAAGGAGTGCAGGAATACCCGCATAAGCGGGTATTCCTGCACCTCCGCAGCACTCAGCCCGGCGCCGGCATCGACCGCGCGATGATCTCCTTCATGATCTCGCTCGTGCCGGCGTAGATCTGGGAGACGCGGAGGTCGGCCCAGGCCCGCGCGATCGGGTACTCGGTCATGTAGCCGTAGCCACCGTGCAGCTGCAGGCACTTGTCGGCGACCTTCTGCGCACGCTCGGAGCACCAGAGCTTGGCCATCGCCACGGTCGGGATGTCGAGCTGCTTCTCGAGGTGCAGGGTGATGCACTCGTCGACGAACGACCGCGCGACCCGGGCCTCGGTGGCGACCTCGGCCATCTTGAACTTGGTGTTCTGGAAGCCCCAGATCGGGCGGTTGAAGGCGTGCCGGTCGTGGACGTAGCGCAGCGTCTCGTCGAAGCAGAACTCCATCGCGGCAACGTTGGAGACGGCGACGATGAGGCGCTCCTGGGGCAGCTGCTCCATCAGCTGGATGAAGCCCTGGCCCTCCTCGGTGCCGAGCAGGTTGGTGACCGGGATCCGTACGTCGACGAAGCTGAGCTCGGACGTGTCCTGGCCCTTCATCCCGATCTTGTCGAGCACCCGGCCGCGCGAGAAGCCGGGGGTGTCGGTCGGCACGATGACCAGCGAGATGCCGGCAGCGGACTCCTCCGGGTTGGTCTTCACGACCGTGATCACGACGTCGGCCTGGGCGCCGTTGGTGATGAAGGTCTTGGACCCGTTGACGACGTACTCGTCGCCCTCGCGGATCGCCTTGGCCTTGATGTTCTGCAGGTCCGAGCCGGTGCCGGGCTCGGTCATCGCGATCGCCGCGACGACCTCGCCGCTGGCCATCTTCGGCAGCCACTCGAGCTTCTGCTCCTCGGTGCCGTAGTTCAGGATGTAGTGCGCGACGATGCCGTTGTGGAGGGAGACGCCCCAGGAGCTGTCCCCGGCCCGGGCCTGCTCCTCGACGAGGATCGCCTCGTGCGCGAAGGTGCCGCCACCGCCGCCGTACTCCTCGGGCACCGAGAGGCACAGCAGGCCGACCTCGCCGGCCTTGTTCCACAGCTCGCGGTCGACCTGCTTGTTCTCGATGAACCGGTCGACGTTCGGCTTGACCTCCTTCTCGCAGAAGGTGCGCGCGAGGTCGCGGAAGTCGTCGAGGTCGGTGTCCATCCAGGGCGAACGACGCTGGGGCATGGTGATTCCTTCTTTGCAGGTGATGGTGGGACGGGCGACGGAACGGTCAGCCGACGACGCCGGCGGATCGAAGCTCGGCGATGGTGTCGGCGGTGTGGCCGAGCTCGGCGAGGAGGTCATCGGTGTGGGCGCCCAGCCGGGGCGCCGGCGCCGGGACAGGAGGGATGCTGCGCGAGAACCGGGGTGCCGGGGCCGGCTGGACCCGACCGTCGATGTCGACGAAGCTCTGGCGGGCGCGGTTGTGCGGGTGGTCGGGCGCCTCGCTCGGCGACAGCACCGGCGTGACGCAGGCGTCGACCCCGTCGAACACCTCGGTCCACTCGTCCCGGGTCCTCGTGAGGAACGCACCGGCGAAGACCGCCCGGAGCTTGTCCGCCTGGTCCAGGTCGAACGGCGAGGGGAGGTCCTCGTCGCTGAGTCCGAGCCGGCTCAGCAGCTCGGCGTAGAACTGCGGCTCGAGCGCCCCGACGGCGACGTACTTGCCGTCGCTGCAGACGTACGTGTCGTAGAACGCGGCGCCGGAGTCGAGGAAGTTGGTGCCGCGCTCGGGCATCCACAGGCCGGTCGAGGCCATCGCGTGCACGAAGGTGGTGAGCAGGGCGGCGCCCTCCACCATGGAGGCGTCGACCACCTGGCCCTTGCCGGAGAACTCCCGCTCCCGCAGCGCGGCCAGGAGGCCGATCACGAGGAGGAAGCCGCCTCCGGCGAAGTCGGCGACCAGGTTCAGCGGCGGCAGCGGGCGCTCGCCCGCGCGGCCGATGGGCTCGAGCGCGCCGGCGAGCGCGACGTAGTTGATGTCGTGCCCGGCGGCCTGGGCCATCGGACCGTGCTGGCCGTAGCCGGTGAGGCGGCCGTAGACCAGCCGGGGGTTCCAGCCCTGGCAGGCCTCGGGCCCGACGCCCAGGCGCTCGGCAACTCCGGGGCGGAAGCCCTCGACCAGGATGTCCGCGTCGTCGACGAGGCCGCGCACGATGTCGACACCACGGGGGTCCTTGAGGTCGACGGCGATCGACCTCTGGCCGCGGTCGAAGTAGCCGGACGGTACGGCGAGCGCGTCGCCGCCGCCGGCGCGGTCGACCCGGATCACGTCGGCACCGAGATCGGCCAGCACCATGCAGGCGAACGGTGCCGGCGCGAGGCTGGTGAGCTCGATGACCTTGAGCCCGTCGAGGGGGCCGCTCACTGCGCGTCCCTCGGCAGGCCCAGCATCCGCTCTCCGATGACGTTGAGCTGCACCTCGGTCGTGCCGCCGTAGATGGTGGTGGCGCGGCCGGCGATGAGCTGCTCGATGGCGTGGTCGCTCGGCTGTCCCGGGACCGAGACCGTGCCGGCGACACCGAGCTCGGCGACGATGAACTCGGCGATCTTCTGGCTGATGCCCATCGCCAGCAGCTTCCCGGCGCTGGACGTCGTGCTGACGTCGGCTCCGGCGAGCTGCTTGAGGACGACGCGGGCGCTGATGACGTCGATGGCCTGGCTCTCGGCGAGCAGCTCGCCGAGGTGGTAGCGGGCGATGGTGCCGAGCTCGCTGCCACGGGCGACCCGTCCCCGGGCATACCGGAGCAGGTCGCTGTCGTTGGCGTAGGCCTCCATCTTCTGGCTCAGCGCCACCCGCTCGCCGGCGAGTGTCGTGCGCGCGACCTCCCAGCCGTGGTCGACCTCGCCGACGACGTTCTCGTCGGGGATGAAGACGTCGTCGAGGAACACCTCGTTGAACAGGGCCGAACCGGTCATCTCCCGCAACGGGCGTACGTCGACGCCCTCGCTGGCCATGTCGAGCACGAAGTACGTGATGCCCTGGTGCTTCGGCGCATCCGGGTTGGTGCGGGCGATCAGCATCGCCCAGTCGGAGAACTGCGCGACCGTCGTCCAGATCTTCTGGCCGGTCACCTTCCAGCCGCGGTCGACCTTGACCGCCTTCGTCGCGATCGAGGCGAGGTCGGAGCCGGCTCCGGGCTCGCTGAACAGCTGGCACCACACGACCTCGCCACGCAGCGTCGGGACCACCAGGTCCTGGCGCTGCTGCTCGGTGCCGTGCGGCACGATCGCGCCGACCGCCCAGGTGCCCATCAGCAGCTGCGGCAGGTTGATGCCGGCGTGCTTGATCTCCTGCATGATCACGATCTGCTCGAGCGGACCAGCGGCTCGACCGTAGGGCTTGCGCAGGTGCGGCTGGACCCAGCCACCGTCACCGAGCGCGACCAGCTGCTCGTCCTCGTCGGTGATGGCAGCGATCGTCGCCAGCTCGGTGCGGATGGTAGGACGGATCGTCTCCGCCTCCTCCGGCAGCTCGATCTCCAGCGCCCGGCCCACTCCGGCGAGCGCCAGGTCGGCGAGGCGCAGTGCGTGCTTCTCACGGCTGCCGAGCACGCCGCGGAGGGCGAGGGCGCGGCGGTAGTAGAGGTGCGCGTCGTGCTCCCACGTGAAGCCGATGCCGCCGTGCACCTGGATGCAGTCCTGGGTCACCCGCACCGCGAGGTCCGGTACGACGACCGCCGCGACCGTCCCGGCGTAGTCGGCGTTGTCGTCGCCCTTGTCGATGGCGACCGCGGCGTCCCAGACGGCAGCGCGTGCCTGCTCCAGCGCGATGCCCATCCGGGCGCACAGGTGCTTGACCCCCTGGAACTGGCCGATCGGGCGGCCGAACTGGACCCGGATCTTCGCGTACTCCGCAGCTGTGGCCACGGCCCAGGCCATCACGCCCGTGGCCTCCGCGCCGAGGACGACGGCCGCGATCGAGCGGGCCCGCTCGGCGGCCAGGGCGGAGAGGACGTGCTCGGCGTCGACCGCCAGGCCGTCCGCGGTGACCCGTGCGGAACCACGGACCACGTCGATGCTGTCCTGGCGAGCGACCTCGACCGCGGCGGCGTCGACCACGATCCACGTGGTGGAGCCGTCATGCGCCACCGGCAGCACCAGGTGGTCGGCATGCTCGCCGCCGAGCACGCCCTCCCACGTCCCCGACACCGTCCAGGCGCCGTCGACGCCCACGGCCGCCGGGACACCGGAGGCGTCGAGTGCCACGGCAGCGGTCGTCGTACCGTCGATCAGGGCGGGCAGGAGCTCGACGGCCTGCTTGCCGCCGTCGGCCTGGATGAATGCCGAGGCGAGCACCGTCGGCACGAACGGCCCGGGGGCAGCGTGCCGGCCCAGGGCCTCGAGGGCGACGGCGAGGGTCAGCAAGCCGCCGCCGGCACCGCCGGACTCCTCGGCGACGTGGAGGCCGAGCAGGTCGTAGTCGACCAGCGACGGCCAGAAGGCGGGGAACTTCTCCTCGCTCCCGGCGTCGATGTCCTTGCGGACCGCCGCGGCCGGGATGACCGACGCGGCGAGGTCGGCGACCGCGTTGGCGAGGGCGACGTGCTCGTCGATGAGACCGAGGCCGAGCTCGTAGGACTGGCGTGACATGGCCGTCTCCCTCAGAGTCGATCGGCGAGGTCGGCGATGGTCCAGGGACCGTCACTCTCGATGGTGTGGACGTCGTGCCAGCCCGCGAGCTCGGAGATGCCGCCGCCCTGGACGGCGTACACCTTGCCGGTGAGCTTGCAGTCGGGCGCCGAGAGCCAGGCGACCAGCGGCGAGATGTTCGAGGGCGCGAAGGCGTCGAACTCTCCCTCGGGCACCTCGGCCGCGAACAAGGCGCCCATGCCGGGCGTGGCGAGGGTCAGCCGGGTGCGGGCGATCGGTGCGATCGCGTTGACCCGGACGCCGTACCGCTCCAGCTCGTCGGCCGCCACCAGGGTCAGCGCGGCGATGCCGGCCTTGGCTGCGCCGTAGTTGCCCTGTCCGGCGTTCGGCATGAAGGTGCCCGACGCCGACGCGGTGTTGACGACCGCGGCGTTGACGTCGACGCCGGCCTTGCTCCGTGCCTTCCAGTACGCCGCCGCGTGGTGCAGCGGAGCGGCGTGGCCCTTGAGGTGCACGGTGATGACGGAGTCCCACTGCTCCTCGGTCATCGACGGGAGGAAGGCGTCGCGCAGGATGCCGGCGTTGTTGATCAGGATGTCCAGGCCACCGAACTCGTCGATCGCCTGCTGCACCAGGGCTTCCGCGCCGGACCAGGACGCGACGTTGTCGGTGTTGGCGACCGCGCGACCACCGGCCGCCCGGATCTCGTCGGCGACCTCCTGGGCAGGTCCGGCGTCGGCGCCGGTCCCCTCGTTGGAGCCGCCGAGGTCGTTGACCACGACGGCCGCGCCTTCGCGCGCGAGGAGGAGGGCGTGTTCGCGGCCGATGCCGCGGCCGGCGCCGGTGACGATGGCGACGCGTCCGTCAAGAGTTCCCATGAGTGCAGTCCTTTGTCGGTGGTTGAGGTGCGAGCGCAGCGAGCCTCGAAACCCGGTGGGGTCAGTGGTCGGTGAGGACGGCGAGGCCGTCCCGGATGACCAGGTCGCTGTCGACCGTGGTCTGGAAGCCGTACGCCGTGGTGCCGGCGTCGACCGTCGGGTCGTCGAGACGCCAGAAGCTGGTGGTGATGTCCTGGCCGGGCAGCACCGGCCTGGCGAACCGGACGGCGAGCCGCCGCAGGCGTCGTACGTCGCCGTCGGCGAGCTCGGTCAGCGCGGCCCAGGACGTGAACGCCATGGTGCAGAGGCCGTGGTTGATGATCCCGGGCAGGCCGGACATCTGCGCGATCTCCTCGTCGAGGTGGATCGGCATCGGGTCGCCGGACGCGGGCGAGTAGCGGAAGGTCTGGTCGTCATCGACGTGCTGGGTGACGACCACGTCCGGGTCGGCCGTGGTGACCGAGTCGGCCAGGCCGTGGCCGGGCGCCTGCTCCCCGACGGTGTCGCCCGCATCGACGCCGCGGAAGAACGCCGACAACCACTGCTCGTTGACGAGGCTGCCGTCGGCGTCGCGGGTCTCGGCGTACACCGTGACGGTGGAGCCGGTGCTGAGCGCGGCGTAGCCCGTGGCCCGGGCGCGACACGTGAGGACGTCGCCCGGCCGGATCGGCCGGTGGAAGTGGAAGTCCTGCTCTCCGTGGACCAGCTTCATCAGCAGCTCCACGGGCGCCACGCCGAGAGCCGCCGGCGCCAGCGAGAAGAACGTCGGCACCACCGCGAACACCGGCGGGGCCAGCTCACCGCGGAGATGCGCCTCGATCGGGTCGTTGGTGGCCGCTGCGTACTCGGCGATCCGTTCGGCAGTGACCTCGAAGACCTGGTCCTCGGTCCACTCGCCCAGCCCGGAGTCCTCGAAGGTCACTGCCGTCGTCATCGCTTCGTCGTCCGTTCAGGCCGCGACGAGGTCGGCGAACGTCGCCAGCGACTTCTCGAGGTCGCCCTGGGCGTTCTTGGCCACTGCCTTGCCGATCGGGCCGACGATCATCGCGCCGTTGAAGTCGGCGTCGATGGTCGCCGTCGAGCCGCCGTCGGCCGGGGCGACGGACAGGACGAACTTGATCTTCACGCCGGCCATGCCGAGACCCTCGATGGTCACGGTGTTCGGCGCCTCGAGCTCGGTGATCGTCCACTCGATCTTGTTCGCCATGCCCATCACCGAGACGACCTCGGTCACCTGGGTGCCGACGGTGATCTGGGCGGGCAGCTCGCTCTTCCAGTTCTGGTGGATGGAGAGCCACTTCTCCCACTCGGCGAGGTTGGACAGGTTGTCCCACGCGGTCTGGGGGTCGACGGGGAGGTTCTGGGTGACGGAAACGCTGGCCATGGTTGTTCTCCTGTTGGTGGTGGTGAAGGTGGACGTTCGAGGGGTCACTGCGCCTTGCGGTACGCCGTCACGACGACGGCACCGCCCAGGCCGATGTTGTGCTGGAGGGCGACGCCGTCCTTGCCGGCGGCGGACTCGACCTGCCGGGCGTCGGCGGTGCCGCGCAGCTGCCAGGTGAGCTCGCTGCACTGGGCGAGACCGGTCGCGCCGAGGGGGTGACCCTTGGAGATCAGGCCGCCGGACGGGTTGACGACCCAGCGGCCGCCGTACGTCGTGTCGTCGTTGTCGATGAGCTTGCCGGCGTCGCCGTCGGCACACAGTCCGAGCGACTCGTAGGTGAGCAGCTCGTTGGCCGAGAAGCAGTCGTGCAGCTCGATGACGTCGACGTCCTCGGCGCTGATCCCGGCCTGCTCGTAGACCTCGTCTGCCGCCCGTCGCGACATCTCCTTGCCGACCAGCGACTGGGCCGACTTGTCGGTGAAGGTGCCCTCCATGTCGGTGACCATCGACTGGCCGATGATCTCCACGGCCTGGTCGCCGAGGCCGTGCTTGTCGACGAATGCCTCGCTCGCGAGGATCACCGCGCCCGAACCGTCCGAGGTCGGGGAGCACTGCAGCTTGGTCAGCGGGCCGTAGACCTGGCGCGACGCGAGGATCTCCTCGAGCGTGTAGACATCCTGGAACTGGGCGTAGGGGTTGTTCGCCGAGTGCCGGTGGTTCTTCACCCCGACCTTCGCGAACTGCTCGGCGGTGGTGCCGTAGCGCTCCATGTGCTCGTTGCCGGCAGCCCCGAACATGTACGGCGCGGGCGGCATCGCGAACTCCTGCAGCTCGGCCAGCGCCAGCAGGTGCTTCATCAGCGGCTGCTCGCGGTCGTCGTACATCGAACCGAGCGAACCCGGCTGCATCTTCTCGAAGCCGAGCGCGAGCGTGCAGTCGGCGAGACCGCCGCGGACCGCCTGGGTCGCGAGGTAGAGCGCCGTCGACCCGGTCGAGCAGTTGTTGTTGACGTTGACGACCGGCAGCCCGGTCATGCCGAGCTCGTAGACGGCGCGCTGCCCTGCGGTCGACTCGCCGTAGACGTAGCCGACATACGCCTGCTGCACCTCGCGGTAGTCGATCCCCGCGTCCTCGAGTGCCTTGGTGCCCGACTCGCGGGCCATGTCGGGGTAGTCCCAGTCCCGTGATCCGGGCTTCTCGAACTTCGTCATCCCGACGCCGACGACATAGACCTTGTTCGCCATGAGGCGCTCCCTACGGTTCCTTGGACAAGATGTCCGGGCAAAAGTACGTTGGACAACCTGTCCAGTCAAGAGCCCGCGGCGGTAGTGTGCCCGCGTGGCGCGAACGACGGTCGACCCCGAGACAGCTCCGGACGGCCGCAACACCCGGTGGGACGACCACCGTGCCGAGCGGCACGAGCGGATCCTCACCGCAGCCATCGAGGCGATCGACGCCGAGGGCGGAGCGATCGGGGTGGCGGCCATCGCCGACCGGGCCTCGGTCCCCCGCTCGGTCGTCTACCGCCTGTTCGAGAACCGCGACGACCTCGACGAACAGATCCGGAGCCGGATCGTCGACAACCTGATGACCGATCTCGCCCCGGCGCTCGACGCGACCGGCTCCATCCGGGACGCGATCGAGGGTGCGAGCGCGACCTACGTGGGCTGGGTGGCCGGGCACCCGCGGCTGCAACAGTTCCTCGGCACCGGCTCGGCCACGCGCCGTCGTACCGGATCACGGGTCGTGACCGGCACCCGGACCGCCATCGCACGCGGCCTGGCCCAGCTCCTGGAGGCCGAGCTCTCGCACCTGTCCACCGATCCGCCGCCGACCGGCGCCGCCGAGAACCTCGCGTTCGGAATCGTCGGGCTCGTCGACGGTGCGGTCAACCGTTGGGTGGCGCACCCGGAGTCACGGAGCACCCCCGAGGAGCTCGTCGCGTTCCTCACCGGTTCGGTGTGGAGCGTCCTGTCGTCCCACGCCGAGCACCTCGGCGTGCCGCTGACGCCGGACCAGGCCCTGGTCTCCCGGCGGGACTGATCACCAGGCGAGCTCGTGCACGAACTCGCTGAGCTGGTTGAGGTTGCGGCACTCGATCATCCGCACGATCTCGCCGTACGTCGGCGCGGCCGAGTCACCCGTCCCCCAGTTGCGCTCGTGCTCGGGGTTGAGCCAGAACGACCGCTTCACCGAGCCGGCGAGCTGCTTGAGGGTGTCCTCGTGGAGGTCGCTGTAGTTGGAGCGGGCGTCGCCGAGGATCAGCAGGGTGGTCTTCGGGCCGAGCGCGTCGGCGTGCTGCTCGGCGAACTTCGTGAAGACGCGACCGTAGTTGGTGCGGCCCCACAGCGCTGCGTGGCTGGCACTGGCCGCGAGGTCGGCGAGGACGTCGACGGGGTCGGCGCCGGGGCGGAAGTGCCCGGTCACCTCGTGCACGTGGTCGATGAACGTGAAGGCCCGCATGCTCTGGAACACCTCGCGCAGGGCGAACACGAACAGCAGCGTGAACTGCGCGAAGTTGGCGGTCGAGCCGCTCACGTCGCAGAGGACGACGAGGTCGGTGCGGTGCGGTCGCTTGGGCCGGTGGTGGGTGGTCATGGGTACGCCGCCGGTGGCCATCGACGCACGCACGGTCCGCCGGAAGTCCAGCGGCGCCGAGCGGGAGTGCCGGGAGTGCTGTTCCTTCGCGAGCCGGGTGGCGAGGCGCCGGGCGAGCGGGAAGATCTCCTTGCGCATCTCGTCGAGGTCCGTGCGGCGCGCCGCCATGAACGCGAGGTTGTCGATGCTGGGGCGCACCGCCACCTCGGCGACGTGGTCGGGCCCCTTCTCCTCGGCGATCCGTCGGCGGGCATCGCTCTCGACCAGAGCCGTGAACTGACCGATCCGCCGGTTGGCGATCCGGCGGGCGTCCTCCTCGTCGGCACCGTCGGCCATCAGGCCCTGGACCAGCCGGTCGACGAGCTCCTGGGGAGCGACCCGCTGCAGCGCGGTGTACGCCGACCACGAGGAGAGTCCGGGACCGCGCCCGGGCATCGAGCCGAACGTGCCGACCATCTCGGCCGCCATCCGCTGCAGCTCGGCCGGATCCATGGCGCCGGACTCCAGCATCTCGGCCAGCCGGTCGCGGAAGCTCAGCAGGGCCTCGGCGTTGTCGCGGACCGGGCTGGCCTCGCCCTGCTCGCCCTCACCCTCGCCGGCGCCGGCAGCGGCCAGCGCGGCGGCCCCGTTGCCGACCATCCCGGGGAAGTAGACGTCGAAGAGCGCGTCGAACGTCGTACGTTGCGACTGCTTCTTGACCATCGTGGCGGCGAAGGCGTCGCGCACCGTGTCCCGACTCGTCCAGTGCAGCGCCGACAACGCCGCCACGGCGTCGAGGTCCTCGGCCAGCGACACGGACAGCCCGGCACCCCGCAGCGCCTCGACGAAAGCGAGGTGCCGGTCGAGGAGGCCGGAGTGGTCGGCGCGATCAGGGCGGTCGGAGGTCATGGCGTCAGGCCCGGTTGAGCTTGAGTTCCTTGATCGCCCGCTGGTGGTCGGACTGGTGCTTGAGCACGGCACCGAGGGTCTCGGCGATGGCCTTGTCGTCGAGGTCGCGGATCTCGAGGGCGATCAACGTGCGCGCCCAGTCGACGGACTCGGCGATGGACGGCGCCTTCTTGAGCTCGAGCTCGCGCATCCGGGCGACAGTGGCGACGAGCTGCTCGGCGATCCGGTCGTCCAGCCCGGGTACCTGCTGCTGGAGGATCTCCCGCTCCCGCGCGGCGTCGGGGTAGTCGAGGTGGAGGTACAGGCAGCGACGCTTGACCGCCTCGGACAGCTCCCGGCTCGCGTTCGAGGTGAGTACGACGAAGGGCCGGCGCGTGGCGGCAACGGTCCCGAGCTCGGGGATGGTCACCTGGAAGTCGCTGAGCACCTCGAGGAGCAGGCCCTCCACCTCGATGTCGGTCTTGTCGACCTCGTCGATCAGCAGCACCGTCGGCTCGTCGCGTCGGATCGCGGTGAGCAGCGGCCGCGTCAGCAGGAACTCCTCGGTGAAGATGTCGTCGTGCGTGGCGTTCCAGTCGCCGCCGTTCGCCGAGCCCGACGCGTTGGCGGCCTGGATCCGCAGCAGCTGCTTCTTGTAGTTCCACTCGTACAGCGCACGCGCCTCATCGAGTCCCTCGTAGCACTGCAGCCTCACCAGTTCCGCACCCGTGGCGCGGGACACCGCCTTGGCGAGCTCGGTCTTGCCGACACCGGCCGGTCCTTCGAGCAGGAGAGGCTTCTCGAGCGCGCCCGCGAGGTAGGTCGTGGTGGCAGTCGCAGCGTCGGCGAGGTAGCCGGCGGCACCGAGCCGGGCGGCCGCGTCGGCCGGTGATTCGAACCAGGTCATGCGGCCCATCCTGCCCGTCTGGTGGCTGGTCCGGACATCCACACCCCCGTTGTTGTCTGGTGGATCACGCGTGACGAGTCGTGACCCCGACCCCTCCGACTCGTTGAGATCGACAACAGACCGTCGATCAAACAGAACGCGCAGGGGGGCTCCGGATGACCGATCTCGTGCTGCCCGCCCAGCGGTTCAAGGTCGCCGTCCAGGCGATTCGTGCCGCCAGCACTGCGGGCGCGATGACCCTCCTGGTGGGCTTCGGCGCGGTCAACGTGATCACCACGCCCCAGCCGAGCGCACCCGCCGAACAGATCGGCATGCAGTCCGGTCCGCTCGACGACATGATGCAGCGCAACCGGTGCTCGTTCACCGGCTTCGACCGCGACGTGATCCCGAGCAAGGCGATCGTGCGCACCCCCGAGGGCGAGACCGAGCTGGTCTCCTTCGACCACGGCTGGGCCGTGTTCAGCGGCGACGTCGCCGGCGAGCTCGTGGCCGTGTGCCTGGGCGCCCCGGCGACCACCGCCACCGGCTAGGCCAGGGCCCCGCCCAGGAACGCCAGCACCGACGGGGCGATCCGTCGCCAGTAGCCACTGTCGTGGTCGCCGAGCTCGAAGGCGCCGGCCGGGCGACGGGCGAACCCTTCGACGTACTCCTTCGACGCTGCGTAGAACGGGTCCCCCTCCCCGCAGTCGATGCGGACCGCAATGCCGTCGAGGTCCTGCTGGCGCCCCATCACCGTCGTCGCCTCGAAGTCCGCCCGGTCGTCGTACGCGCCGGGTGCGGTGTCGTCGAAGTCGCGCCACAGCGCGGGCGACATCGCGGCAACCGCAGGCACCCGATCGGCGCCGAGGAGCGCGGCGAGCCGCAGGACTCCGAAGCCGCCCATCGACCAACCGATCAGGCCGATCCGGCTCGTGTCGAGGTCGTGCTCCTCGAGCAACGGCAGGAACTCGTCGGTCAGCATCGTGCCGGCGTGATCACCGTCGGCGCGGTCGTGCCAGTACGACTCCCCGCCGTCGACGCTCGCGATCGCGAAGGGCGCCACACCGTCCGCGACGGCGGCCGCGAGGAACCGGTCGAGGCCGAGCCGGTCGGGGCGGAACGCCGACGTGTGGTCCTGCCGGCGCCCGTGCAGGGCGATGACGACCGGCAGCGCGCCGGTCACCCCGGGCGGGCGGGAGATCGCCCAGCCGACGTCCTTGCCACGCGCCCGGGACGGGAAGGTGCCCTTCTCGAAGGCGCCCGCCTCGACATCCGGTACGACGCCTTCGGCTCCGTCACGCCCGAGGTGGTGGTAGAGCCAGGCCCGTCCGGGGAGCACCTCGATCTCGATGCCGACGAGCGCCGCGCCACCGCCGACCGCGATGCCGGTCCCGCCGAGCAGGAGCGCCCGTCGGCTCATTCGTGATCGCTGCGCGTGGCCCATGGTGCTGATGATGACGCGCGACCCGCGTGACGGGTTGTCCGACACGGACGCCGACGTCAGCGGAAGCCGTCGTTGTCCTCGAGGTCGCCCTGGACGAAGACGGCCGCTTCCTCCAGCGCCGGGCCGGCTGTCCTTCCGGAGAGCGCGACCGAGACGGCCTGCGCGAACTGGCTGCTCAGGACTGCGTAGCCCGGGGTGACAGGTCGGGGCACCGCCACGCAGTCCGCCGTGGGCTCGGCGTTGCCGCAGCTCCTGACCAGCTGGTCCGCAAAGAGCGCCAGCGGACCGTCCTCCGCGTAGAGGCTCGAGGCCTCCAGCGCTGACGAGTTGCCGGGGACCGCACCGTTCGCGTCCGCCATCCGGAGCACCTCCTCGTCCTCCAGGAGGTGGGCCAGGAACGTCGCTGCTGCCTGCTGCTGGGCGTCACCGCTGGCCGTCACGGTCCAGGCCCACGAGCCCTGGCCGGTCTTGCTGCCCTTGCCGAGGTCCGGCAGCGGCAGCACGAGCAGGTCGTCGCCGAGCGCCGCTGCGTAGTCGCGGTAGGTCCAGTGCCCCACCCAGGACAAGGGCGCGCGCCGGGAGACGAACGCGTCGTCCTCCTCGTTCGGGTCGACGTACGGCGCCCAGCCCTGGAGCGTGGCCAGCGCACGCCGGGAGGCGGCACCGTCCAGCCGGCCGGTCGGCGACAGTGATTCCTGGTCGATGAGGCCACCACCGGCGGAGGCGACGAGTGGTGCGAATCCGTAGGTCAGCCACTCCCCCACGCCGTAGTTGAGCTTCACGTCCAGGACCTTCCCGTCGGCGTCCTCCTTCGCGAGCGCTGCCAGGGCGGCACCGAACTCCTCGGCGCTCCAGGCGTCATCGACGGACGTCGGCCACTCCACCCCGGCTGCCTCCAGCGCCCGACGGTCGGCGTACAGACCGAGACCTGAATCGAAGGTGCCGACCGCATAGGTGCGGCCACCGTGCGAGCCCTGGGCCTTGAGGGACGGCAGCTGCCTGGCCAGCACCGCGTCGGGGAGGAGACCGTCGAGAGGCACGAGGGCGCCCTGGTGGACATAGCCGGCAAGCAGCGGTCCGTCGACCTCGGCGACGTCGGGTAGGTGACCGCTCGCCACCGCCGTCTGGAGGGCGTCGTTGTAGTCGCCCTCGGCGATCAACCGGAGCTTGACCTCGAGGTCGTCGTGGCGGTCGTTGAACGTCGTCACCTGCTGCTCGAGGACCGCGCGTTCAGCATCCGTGCCGTCGTGGGCCCACACCTCGATGGTGACGCGGTCGGGTCCGGGGTCGGCTGCGCAGCCGACGGCCACCAGCAGGGAGAGCAGGCCGGCGAGGAGCAACGCCCGCACGGGTTTCATGAAGACAGGCTTCGGCCGGGATCCGGCTCATCTGAGGACCCGTTCGGCCGATCAACAAGAGGAATCTGCAGGGAAGGGCGCGAGGATGCACAGGGTCACATCGCTGGTGACGTCGATGCTGGTGGCGGCCGCGCTCCTCGGACTCGCCGGCACGACGGCTGCGGCCCTGACCGCCATTTCTCGGGCCAATGATCGCGTGGTCTCCACCCGCGAACTGGTGTCGCAGTTCGCCTTGCTGCGCGAGGCGCTGTCCGAGGAGTCCTTCGCCGAGGCCGGCTACCGCCGCTCCGCCAGTGACGAAGCATGGCAACGCGTGGAGGAGGCGGTAGCGGCCATGCCACTGCTGATCCAGCAGGTGCGCGAGGAGGTTCCCAGCAGCAACGGGCTCGCGCTCTCCCAGCTCAGCGTCCTCAACGCCCGCTACGTCCGCCAGCTCCGCGCCACGCGCGACACCCCGGCCACCGACGGCGACGACCGCGTCGCGGGCCCGGCGCTGGACGCGATGCGTGCCCTGTTGGAGGCCACGATCAGTCGGCATCGCGATGCCGTCACCGAGGCAACCGAGCAACAGTCGGACCTGACCCGCCGCCTCAGCGTGCTGTTGTCGAGCGTGTTCGCCCTCGCGTTCGGCGTCCTGGTGTGGGTGTTCCGGCTCGACCGTCGCGAACAACGCAGGCTCCGTCGCGAATCGGCCGCCCACAGGACGCGGGCGCTCACGGACCCCCTCACCGGACTGCCGAATCGCGCCGCGTTGCTCGGCACCATGGAAGCCGAGCTGGCGCGCGCGGACACGCAGGCCGCCCTGCTGTTCCTCGATCTCGACAAGTTCAAGCCCGTGAACGACACCTGGGGACACCACGCGGGCGACGCCCTCCTCCAGCAGGTCGCGCTCCGGCTGCAGGACGCCGTGCGAGAGGACGACTTCGCTGCGCGACTCGGGGGCGACGAGTTCGCCGTGTTCTTGCCCCGGGGCAGTGGTGTCGAGGCGGTCGAGGCACGCATCCTCGCGGCATTCGCGCGCCCGTTCGAGGTGGCTGGCCAACCCTTCGACCTGCACACCTCGATCGGCATGGCCCGTTCCCGCGGCGCGAGCCAGGATCCCGACGAACTCCTCCGCCGCGCCGACGAAGCGCTGTATCGAGCCAAGCGAGCCCGCTGCCCCTGAGCCCTTCGGGCGGACGAGGCCGCGCAGGGTCACTCCTCGACGGGCGACGTCGTTTCGCCGGACTCCGGCGCTGCTTCTGCGTCCGGGGTCGGCGCCGGGGCCGGCGGGGCCGGGGCCGCCGCGCCGGCGATCACGACGGCGTACGGATCGAGCTTGTCCTGGTCCTTCTGGTGTTCCTCGATCCAGGTCACCCACTTCGCGTCCAGGTCCACGCCCGCCTCCGCCGTCGCGTCATCCCAGGACGTGGCCGTGCTGGTCGTGAACGTGTACGCCGACAGGCGCGCCTTGAGGGTGGCCTTCCACGTGTCGGCGACACCCTCGTGCAGGGCCTCGTGGGCGCGCAACGCCGTGTGGGCAGCGGTCCACTCCTTCTTGATCTTGGTCGGCGCCCAGGTCGGCATGTCGACCGACTTCTTCACATCGACGGTCGACGCCTTCACCTTGACCGTCCAGGTGCCGTCCTTCTCCTTGGCGTCGAAGGTCCGCGTCATCGAGAAGGCAGCCTGGGTGTGGGCGGCCTCAGGTGCGTACGGGCTGTTGGCCGCGAGCCAGGCCAGGACGGTGGTGGCGTCGGAGTCCGCCTTCGCGCCGACGGCGTACCGCTGTACGCCCAGGAGTCCGGCCACGGCGCCGTTGCCCGCCGCGCGTTGCAGGGCCAGCACACCTTGCGGCGTCCGGCCCGCGGTCGTCTCGCGGACGGCGGCGTCCTGTCGTTCAGGGTCGGCACCGTGTTGGTGCCCGGCGAGCGCCATGGATCCGACTGTCGCACCCCTCGCCGGGGACTTCAACGAAGCGCGGGCTACCCGTTCGGGCAGATCTCACGGCGGCGGACTACGGCGGTGCTGTAACACGCTGTCCACCCCACTGGCCGACCGAAAGCATCGCAAATGCAGTGCTGTACGGGGTGCCTGGTGCTGACACGGGGCGCCTTGCGGGGCGGACAGCGTGTTACAGCCGGAACGGGCGCCGACACCGGCGGGATCCGTCGCGAGTTCACCATCGACGTCAACCGCGACCACTCAACCGCGACCGCCCACCCAGAAACCAGAAAGATCCGAACCCCCAATGAGGGTTCGGATCTTTCCTGTCTCTTGCGAGATCACAATGGCGGTGGCGGTGGGATTTGAACCCACGGTGGGTTTGACCCCACACAACATTTCGAGTGTTGCACCTTCGGCCGCTCGGACACGCCACCGCCGGAGAGGCTACCGGAGCAGGGTGGGGGTGCTGAAATCCGGCACCCCACTCGCGGCGAGTGTCAGCGGGCGATGCGCCCGTGCACCGGACGCGGCGCGAGGACGCTGGCGCTCGTAGTGCCGATAGCCGTGTACGCGACGGACAGCTCGGCGGCGGACATGTCGAAGGCGATCTCTCCGACGACCTCCGGGTCGGACTCCTGCGCCGTGAGTAGCTCGACTGTGTGCGAGCCGGCCGCAACGGGGACGATGACGGTGATGACGCCGTTGCCGGAGTCACCTTCGGACGCGAAGGTCAGGCCGTGCACGACGTCGATCTGCTTGCCGTCGATGAACAGCGTGAAGAGCAGCGTGTCGAAACCAGCGACGTTCTTGTCGTCAGCGGCGTCGATCGTGGCCGTGATCTGCACGAAGCCCTTCCTGGAGGAGAAGGTCGTCGCGACCGGGATGTCGAACGCCGAGAAGCCGTAGGCCTCGTTCATCACGGCACCCCACAGGCGGGGGTCGTCAACGATGTCGCTGGCGCTCACGCTGTCGTTCCTGATGTCGGCGCCAGTGAGGGTCTCGTTCCTGACGTCGGTGCCCGTCAGGCTCTCGTTCGTGACGTCGATGGTGGACACCGTGCCGTCCTTGATCTGCTTGCCCGTGATCAGGGCACCGGCAACGGCGCCCCCGGTGCTGCCCATCAGGAGTACGACGACGAGAAGGGCGAGGCTCAAAGGGGTGATTCCGCCGAAGAATCGGCGGCGTGTCGGGGTGGTCAACGGAACTCCTACAGTTGGTGACATGAACCCCGCACCGTAGTCGGGCGTGACATGCCTGTCAGGGGATTGGGACAGGTCTGTACGAACGGTTGGAAATCCCGGGAACGGCGCAATGCGTCCATCCCTTCGGGAGGTTCGCCACAGCCCCTCGCAACGTGGTTGCAACGTTGCCCGGGCATCGTCAGGAGCACGAGACGCTGGTCACACGGAGGGCGACGATGTCTACTGGAGCAATGACGGACGCCGAACCCACCCGGATGCGCGCAGAGGTGGCGGCGTCCTGGGAGCGCTCGGCCGCGGCGGGCGTCGACGTCACCCAGCTCGAGGCGCCGATCGCACTGGAGACCCCTGACCTGCGCGGCCTGCGCGAGGCCCATCCCCTCGCCCGCGTCTTCCCCCTCCTCGATGACGTCCTCGGCAACGAGGTCCGCGACTGTGGCGCCGTGATGGCGCTCGCCGACCACGAGGGCACCCTGCTCTGGGTGTGCGGTACGCCGGAGCGGCTCCGCCAGGCCGAACGGATCGGGTTCGTGGAGGGCAGCAACTGGGACGAGCGGCTGGCCGGCACCAACGCGCCCGGGCTCGCGCTGGCCACCGGCCGCGACGCGTTCATCACCCGCGACGAGCACTTCCGCTCCTCGGTGCGCTCGTGGAGCTGTGCGGCGACGCCGATCCACGACCCCGCCACCAGCCAGGTGCTGGGCGTCCTCGACGTGACCGGGGGCGACGCGATCGTCGTACCGCAGACCATGGCGATGGTGCGGGCCGCCGCCCGCCTGGCCGAGGCCGAGCTCGCCCGCCTCCTGCCGCCGCCTCCCACCCCGGAGCGCGCCACCGGCCTGCGCCTGGTGCTCGAGCTGCTCGGCCACAACGAAGCGCTGATCACCATCGACAACGGCCAGGGCAAGCTCAGCCGGCTCCGGCTGTCGCGCCGGCACAGCGAGATCGTCGCGTTGCTCGCGGCGTACCCGGGCGGTCTCACCGGCGACGAGCTCGCCGTCATGCTCTACGAGGAGGACGGCGGTACGTCGACGCTGCGCGCCGAGCTCAACCGGCTCCGTGGCCTGCTGGGCGAGGACCTCCTCGCCTCCCGCCCCTACCGGCTGACGGCCCCCGTGTCCGGCGACTGGCTGGCGGTCGAGGCGCAGCTCGCGGCCGGCGACCTCCGCTCCGCGATGCGCGGGTACGGCGGCCCGGTCCTGCCGCGCTCGACGGCACCGGGCGTCGTACGACTACGCGACGGCCTCGCCGCGTCGCTCCGCCAGGGGCTGCTCCGCTCGCAGGCGCCGGAGCTGATGTCGGCCTGGACCCGCTCGGGCTGGGGCCGCGACGACTACGACATGTGGCTCGCGCAGCGTGCCGTCGTGGCGCCGACGTCGCCGATGCGCGCCCTGGTCGAGGGGCAGCTCGCCCGCCTCGACCGCGACCTCGCCTGATTGAACTGGCCAAGCGGCTGACCGCCGTCAGACGCAACCAGTCCGCAACGTTGCCCTTCGTAACGTCGTGATCACCGTCACACAACGGCCCACCGACGACACCTGGAGGACGCCATGACCGTCTATGCAGCACCCGGACAACCCGACTCGCTCGTCACCGTCGAGTCCCGCTACGGCCACTACATCGGTGGCGAGTGGGTGGACCCGATCAAGGGTGACTACTTCGAGAACATCTCGCCGGTCAACGGCAAGCCGTTCACCGAGATCGCCCGCGGCACGGCCGAGGACATCGACGCCGCGCTCGACGCCGCGCACGCCGCGGCCCCGGCCTGGGGTGCCACCTCCCCGGCCGAGCGGGCCAACGTCCTCAACAAGATCGCCGACCGGATCGAGGAGAACCTCCTCCAGCTCGCCGTCGCGGAGACGTGGGACAACGGCAAGGCGGTCCGCGAGACCATCAACGCCGACCTGCCGCTGGCCGTCGACCACTTCCGCTACTTCGCCGGTTGCATCCGGGCGCAGGAGGGCGGGATCTCCGAGATCGACGCGAACACCTACGCGTACCACTTCCACGAGCCGCTGGGCGTGGTCGGCCAGATCATCCCGTGGAACTTCCCGATCCTGATGGCCGTGTGGAAGCTCGCACCCGCTCTGGCCGCCGGCAACGCCGTCGTGCTCAAGCCTGCCGAGCAGACCCCGTGGTCGATCCTCAAGCTGATGGAGATCATCGGCGACCTGCTGCCGGCCGGCGTCCTCAACGTCGTCAACGGCTTCGGCGTCGAGGCCGGGAAGCCGCTGGCGTCCAGCCCGCGCATCGCGAAGATCGCCTTCACCGGCGAGACCACCACGGGGCGGCTGATCATGCAGTACGCCAGCCAGAACATCATCCCGGTCACCCTCGAGCTCGGCGGCAAGAGCCCGAACGTGTTCTTCGACTCGGTCAACACCGAGAAGGACGCCTTCTACGACAAGGCGCTGGAGGGCTTCACGATGTTCGCCCTCAACCAGGGCGAGGTCTGCACCTGCCCGTCGCGCGCGCTCGTGCAGCGCAGCATGTACGACACGTTCGTGCCGGACGCGATCGAACGGGTCCGCGCGATCAAGCAGGGCAACCCGCTCGACGACACCACGATGATGGGCGCCC
Source organism: Nocardioides sp. CPCC 206347 (assembly GCF_048654605.1). Lineage (NCBI taxonomy): Bacteria > Bacillati > Actinomycetota > Actinomycetes > Propionibacteriales > Nocardioidaceae > Nocardioides > Nocardioides sp. CPCC 206347. The sequence goes on along the minus strand of NZ_JBMCYZ010000003.1, from coordinate 419,228 downwards.
AGGCCTCCAACGACCAGCTCGAGAAGATCCTGTCGTACATCGACATCGGCAAGCAGGAGGGCGCGAAGGTCCTCATCGGTGGCGAGCGCGCGATCCTCGAGGGCGACCTCGCGGAGGGCTACTACGTGCAGCCGACCGTGTTCGAGGGCGACAACTCGATGCGGATCTTCCAGGAGGAGATCTTCGGTCCGGTCGTCTCGCTCACCAGCTTCGACGACGAGGCCGATGCCCTGAAGATCGCCAACGACACGCTCTACGGCCTCGGCGCCGGTGTCTGGTCGCGCGACGGGTCCCAGGCCTTCCGTGCCGGCAAGGAGATCCAGGCCGGCCGGGTGTGGACGAACAACTACCACGCCTACCCGGCCCACGCGGCCTTCGGCGGCTACAAGCAGTCCGGCATCGGCCGCGAGAACCACAAGATGATGCTCGACCACTACCAGCAGACCAAGAACCTGCTCGTGTCCTACAGCCCGGACGCGCTCGGCTTCTTCTGATGGATCGCGTGGCTGTGACCGGTGAGGCGGCGGAGTTGCTCCGCCGCCTCACCGAGGCCAACGGGCCGGTGATGTTCCACCAGTCCGGTGGCTGCTGCGACGGGTCGTCGCCGATGTGCTTCCCCGACGGCGACTTCCTGCTGGGCGACGCCGACGTCCACCTCGGCGACCTCGACATCGACCTGGACCGTCAGGTGCCGGTGTGGATGTCGAAGGCGCAGTTCGAGTACTGGTCGCACACGCACCTGACCATCGACGTCGTCCCCGGCCGGGGTGCGGGCTTCTCCCTCGAGGCGCCGTACGGCGTCCGGTTCCTGATCCGCTCGCGGCTGTTCACCGATGAGGAGTCCGCGGAGGCGGTCTCGTGATGGTCCGGGAGGTCGCGCTCCTGGTGCGCGACCTCACCCGCTGGTTGCTCTCCGCACCCGGATCGTCGTCCAGTCCCGACTCGGCGCGATCCATGACGCTCCCGCGTACCTGACCACGATCAGGTGCCGCCCGGACCGCCGGGGCCGCAGAGCGACCCGGGCGACGCCGTTGACCAGCGCCGGCCGGGCCACCAGCCGTCCGTTGTCGTACACGCTCACCCGGCCCGTCGCCACCAGTCCGGTCGCGGCGATCCGCGTCGTCACGATGACAGCCCGACCTCGCGGAACGACCGACCGTGAGGTCGTGACCGCCATCCGGGAGGCGCCGCGTCGCACGACGGCGGTTGCGGCGCTGTCCGCAGTCCCCGGTGCACGTCCGTCGACGGTGGCCGTCACCCGGACGGACAGCCTCTTGCCGACGTCGCCCCTGCGGACCTGGTACGACGAACCGGTGGCTCCCACGACGGGCGACCCGTTCGCGAGCCACTGGATCGTCCCGGACACACCCGGGACGTCCCAGGTGCCGATGGTCGCCTTCAGCTTGTGCCCCACCTGGGCCGTCCCCGCGATCGAGGGCCTCACCGTCGCGACCGGGGCAGGTCCGTCGCCCTGGACCACCGTGACCGTGTACGTCGTGGACGTCACGTGGTCCTGTGCGAAGGCCTGGACCTGCACGGTGGTCGGACCATCGAGCTGGAGCTCCACCGTCCGCGGCCGGGTGTCGTCGACCAGCACTCCGTCGACCTTCACCAGCCCGCTCGGGGTCCGCGGGTCCAGGTCGAGGTCGACCTCGTCGGTGCCTGCCGGCACCGTCAGCGTGTACGCCGCCACGTCGGGCGAGAACGCCGGCGCGAGGTCGCCCGGCTCGGCCGCCAGCGCGACCAGGCGGGCGTCGTCGTCGTACTCCTGCGGACCGGTGGTGGCCACGCCGAACACGCCGCCGGCCCAGCCGCCCGTCGACTGGAAGCGCACGGTGACGACCGGGATCTTCTGTCCGTCGCCGTCGAGCACCGGATCACCGTTGGCATCGACCTTCCACCGCGGGTTGTCCAGATGGGTCCGCGGGATCTCGTCGGTCACGAAGTGGAAGACGTTCGTCCCCGCGGCAGTCGTGATCGTCTGGGTCTTCAGCTTCACGTCGTTGAGGTAGACGTCGAAGGAGCGGCCCTGGTCCCCGGAGTAGTACCGGGTGCGCAGGAAGTTCTGCGCCTGGGCAGGGTCGACCTCCAGGTCGTAGCTGAACCAGCCGTCCGGTCCCGGAGCGTGCCGGAACTGGCGGCCGTTGAAGGTGCCGACCGACGAGGTCGACGACGCCTTGAGGTTCTTGGCGTTCTCGAAGTTGTTGTTGTCGAAGCTGTCGAGGGAGTCGATGACGATCTCGTCCTCGCGCAGCCGCTCCTTCGCGTCGAGGATCCGTTGCTGGGCGGCCGCGGAGTCCTTGACCTCGTAGCTGAAGTAGAGGCCGTAGCGCTCGTCGTGGCGCCGGTAGTGCGGCGTGAAGACGAGACCCTCCCCGTCGACGGTGTTGCGCAGCTCGAACTGGACCTGGCCGTCGGCGGAGTCGGCGACCCTGACCAGGTTGTCGGCGATGTCGTCCTTCCACGCCTGCACGGACTCCGCATCGAGGACGATCGTCTGCTGTGCCTCCGGATCCAGCGCCGGCACGCGAACCAGGATCCCCACCGGGTTGTACTTGTCCAGATCCCTGGTGCCGAGTCCGGCGCTGAGCACCGCCGGCCCGTACCTGAACGCGAAGAAGTCCGCGTTGTCGGGCGTCGCAATGACCTCGACCTTCATCGGCAGGCGGTAGGTGACCACGTCGCCAGCGACGAGACCGGTCAGGACGACGTACCCGTCGTCGATCGTCGGAGCGACCTCGGATCCGTTGACGGCCAGGGCCGGTCCACCGACCACCCAGTCCGGGACCCGCAGCCGCAGCTGGGCGTCGGCGGCGACCTGGCCGCCGGCGGCCGCCCCGATCCGGAAGGTGACCGTGTCGCTCGTGGGCAGGTCCGCCTCCTGGGTGACGGCGAGGTTGGTCTCCGCGTCCTCGAAGCGGGAGCTGAAGAACAGGTTGACCCAGACGCTGCGGGTGCCGGTGAAGTACATCGAGTCACCGAGCTTGGAGAAGTTCTCCATGCCGGTCCCCGTGCAGCACCAGAACAGCGTGTAGGGCAGTGAGTAGAGCTTGTAGTAGCCCGGCGCCATGGCCTGGAAGTACGTCGTCATGCCGGTCTCGGGGTTCTGCGACGACACGATGTGGTTGAGGAACGTGTTCTCGTAGTAGTCGGCGTACTTCACGTCCTGGGTGAGCTTGAACAGCTCGCGCGACAGCTTCAGCATGTTGTACTCGTTGCACGTCTCGCTGGTCTCCGCGTTGCCGGTCGCCCCCTTCTGCGCAGCGAACTCGTGAAGCGACTCCGGGTCGTGGAAGTGCTCGGCCTGGCTGTTGGACCCGGTCGCGTAGGTGTGGTCGTCGATGACGATCTGCCAGAAGTTCTGGGCAGCCTGGAGGTACATCGGCAGATCTGCCTTCTCCTGCTCGCTCAGCGTGGCGTACAGCTCCGGGTCCTGGGTGAAGACGGTGTAGCGCTTCAGCGCACCGATCAGCTTGGGGATCGTGGTGTTGGCGTGCTTGCCCGAGAGCACGTCCTGCCCGTTCGCGAGCTGCCGGAAGAGGCTGACCTCGTCGAAGGCCTCGGCTGCCTCCTTGAAGTGGGGGTTGCCGCCACTGCGGACGTACAGCTCGTAGAGCGCGTCGTTCATGCCGCCGTACTCCGTGCGGAGCATGACGCTGGTGTCGCTCAGCGTCGACACCCGGCCGTGGAGGTACTCGCCGAAGCCCTCCGCGATGGAGAGTGCCTGATCGCCGGTCGCTCCCCCGACGTACTTGTCGATGTCGAGCAGGCCGGCCAGCACCTTGTGCAGGTTGTAGTACGGCACGATGACCGGATCGTTCGACGCCCCACGCCCCTCGACGGCGTCCAGGGCGGTGTCGCGGAACGGGCCGACGTAGCCCTCGCGAACGGTTCCTGCGTAGGTCGCCTGGACCTCGGCGAGGCCGGCGACCGCCTGGTCGATCTCTGCACGGAGCGCCGTGCGGACGTCGGTGTCGGGGGTGCCTGCCCAGGACAGGGCCAGCGCCGACATGTAGTGCCCGAAGGCGTGGCCGCGGAAGTTGCCGCCCGTGCTGCCGTCCTCCCAGCCGCTGTAGCCGGACGCGGTGGGCGGGGTGAGCCCAGCGGTCTTGTGGAACCAGAAGAGGAACTTCCCGGAGTCCAGGCTGGTGAGGTACTCCTGCTCCTTCGCCGCCGCGTTGTTGAGGTAGTCGTCGTCGACCCGGACGCCGAGGCCGCTGTCCTCGAGGACCTCGCGAGGCGCCGGGACCACGACCACGAAGGTGCGCGTCACGGGATCGCCGTCGGCGTACCGGACCGTGGCGGTCAGCGTGACCTCGGCGTCGGCCTCGCCGTCGCCGGGCGGGTGCACCGAGCCGTCGGTGCCGATCACGTCCGGGTCGCTGGAGGCCCAGGTGATCTCCGCGCCGTTGGCGGCCTCGGAGGGCAGGGCGAGTCCGACCGTCGCCGTGTCCGGAACGTTGATGTCGTCGGCAGCGGCCTGCGCGAGGGCCTCCTTGTCGAGGCTCCCGCCGCCCTGCTCGTAGAGGGTGGCGACATCGGCGGTGCTCGCGACACCGGTGTAGAGACCGTACTGGTCGAGGGCGCTGGCCAGGAACGCGCCGTTGTACTGCGGGCCGTTGAAGCCGATCGTCTTCGGCAGGGCAGCCGTGCCGGTGATGACACCGGTCGAGGCTCCTGCGACGGGCTGGGCGACCTGGGAGGGAACCCTGATGCCGTTGCGGTAGAAGCTCGCCTGCTTGGTGGCACTGTCGTAGGACACCGCGACGTGCGTCCACTGGCCGGCGGGGAAGAACGTCGCCCGGTCGCTCGAGGTGACCCGCAGCTTGTACGGCTGCGCACCGCCGGGACCGACCGAGAGCGCCAGGGGCGAGCTGTTGCCCTCCGACGAGAGGTACCAGCCGTCGGAGTTGTAGGCCTGCTTGCTCCACGTGATCACCTGCTCGCCGGCCATCGCGGTGGCTGGCTTGAGCCAGAAGGACACCGTCAGCGCGGCCGGCTGGAGCGCGACACTGGTGCCGAGGTCCAGGTAGGTGCCACTGGTCAGCTGGAGGGCCCTGGAGCCGCTCGTGACGCCCTCGACGAAGGAGTACGACGGTGCGCCGCCACCCACCTTGCGCGCCTCGACCGGAACGGCCGCGCCACTGGCATCGACGAGGTCGTCCTCGAAGGAGAGCAGGAGGGCCGGGTGGTCGAGGACCGACGCAGCGGCGGCCGGTGCGGGCGGCAGCGCGAAGACCCCGACCAGGGTCAGCAGGATGGCCGCGACAGTGGCGACCCTGTGGGACATGTTCGACGGCATGGTTGCTCCACGGTCCAGGAAGTGATGGCCATCACAGTACTGTTAGCGCTAACATGATCGTCAAGGCCAGAATCGGATCAGTCCGAGAAATCGGGCTCCACACAGATGGGGGCTGAATGTGAACGCTCACGCAATGCACCGAGCCACGAGCGATCGGCGGGACTCGTGATCGCCCGCGAGGTGGTCCTGCTCGTGCGCGACCTCGCGCTGTGGGTGGTCCGGCACCCGAGCCGCGACTCGATGGTGCGGTAACACGCTGTCCACCGGGGAGCGTGAGCGTCAGCGCTGGCCGATCCGGTGGATCCAGAGCGCGTTGGTGGAGCCGGGGACGCCGGGCGGGCTGCCGGCAACGATCACGACCAGGTCGCCCTCCACGACGCGGCCGCTGCGCAGCAGCTCGTGGTCGACCTGCCGGACCATGTCGTCGGTGTCGACCGGCGGCGCGGTCGTGTAGGCCTCGACACCCCAGCTGAGGGCGAGCTGCGCACGCACCTGCGGGTCCGGGGTGAACGCCAGCACGGGGATGCGGCTGCGCAGCCGGGCGACCCGACGGGCCGAGTCCCCGGACTGGGTGAAGGCCACGACGTACGACGCCCCGACCCGCTCGGCGACCTCCTCGGCCGCCTTGGTGATCACTCCCCCGCGGGTGTGCGGGTCGAAGTCGATCCGGTCGAACCTGCCGAACTGCTGGCTCTCGAGCGCGTGGCGCTCGGTCGACGCGATGATGCGGGCCATCGTCTCGACCGTCGTGATCGGGTGGGCGCCCACACTGGTCTCGCCGGAGAGCATCACCGCGTCGGCACCGTCGAGCACCGCGTTGGCGACGTCGCTGGTCTCGGCACGGGTCGGCGCCGGGCTGGAGACCATCGACTCGAGCATCTGTGTCGCCACGATGACCGGCTTGGCGTTGCGGCGGGCCGCCACGATGACCTGCTTCTGGAGGAACGGGACCTCCTCGAGCGGACACTCCACGCCGAGGTCGCCGCGCGCGACCATCACGCCGTCGAAGGCGGCGACGATGGCGTCGAGGTTGGCGATCGCCTGCGGCTTCTCGATCTTCGCGATCACCGGGACGTGCACGTCCTCCTCGGTCATGATCGCCCGTACGTCGTCCGCGTCGGCGGCATCGCGCACGAAGCTCAGCGCGACGAGGTCGACGCCGAGGCGCAACGCGAAGCGCAGGTCGTCGGCGTCCTTGGCCGACAGCGCCGGGACGGAGACCGCGACACCCGGGAGGTTGATGCCCTTGTGGTCGCTGACCTGCCCTCCGACGAGGACCTCGGTCACGACGTCCTTGCCCGTCACCTCGACCACGCGAAGGCGGATCTTGCCGTCATCGATGAGGACGGGATCACCGGCGCGAACGTCACCCGGCAGGCCGTCGTACGACGTCGCGCAGGCCTCGCTGTCCCCGAGCACGTCGCGGGTGGTGATGGTCCACCGCTGGCCGCGGCGCAGCACGACCGGTCCGTCGCCGAACCGGCGCAGCCGGATCTTCGGGCCCTGCAGGTCCGCCAGCACCGCCACCGCGCGGCCACTGGCCTGCGCGGCAGCGCGGACCCGACCGTGGACCTCGGCATGGTCCGCCTGGGTCCCGTGGCTCATGTTGAGCCGGGCGACATCCATGCCCGCGTCGACCAGCGCCCGGACCTGCTGCCCGGACGCCGTCGCCGGCCCGAGCGTGCAGACGACCTTCGCGCGGCGGGATCGCTCCAACGTCGTCCTCAGATCCCCGACGCGAGGCGGTGGTAGGCCGCACTCCAGCGCAGCTCGCGCTGGAAGCTCCGCGGCGTCGTGTCGGCATCGATGACGGCGATCTCGACGCCCGTCATCTCCGCGAAGTCGGCGAGCACGTCGACCCCGATCGCCTTCGACAGGACCGTGTGGTGCGGCGCCCCCGCCGTCAGCCATGCCTCGGCCGAGGTGGCCAGCGACGGGCGGGGCTTCCAGACCGCGCAGGCCACCGGGAGGTGCGGCAGGTCCTCGTCGGGATCGACCACGTCGACCTCGTTCACGGTGAGACGGAACCGGTCGCCGAGGTCGGAGAGGCCCGCGACGACCGCCGGACCGGGGTCGGCGGTGAACCGGAGCCGGACCGGGTCCTCGCGGCCACCGATCGAGAGCGGGTGGATCTCCAGGGATGCCCGGTCCGCAGTGATGGTCGGGCAGACCTCGAGCATGTGCGCGCCGAGGATCTTCTCCTCGCCGGGGACCAGGTGGTACGTGTAGTCCTCCATGAACGACGTGCCGCCCGGGAGGCCGGCGGCCATCACCTTGGTCGCCCGCAGCAGGACCGACGTCTTCCAGTCGCCCTCGCCACCGAAGCCGTAGCCGTCGGCCATCAGTCGCTGCACGGCCAGGCCCGGCAGCTGCCGGAGTCCCCCGAGGTCCTCGAAGTTCGTGGTGAAGGCCCCGAAGCCGCCGCCCTCGAGGAAGGTGCGCAGACCAGCCTCGATCCGGGCGCCGTACCGCAGCGACTCGTGGCGGTCGCCGCCCGGGAGCAGCTCGGGTGCGATGGAGTACAGGTCGGCGTACTCGACGATCAGCTTGTCGATGTCGGCATCGGCCACTGCATCGACGACCGCGACGAGGTCGTTGACGCCGTAGGTGTTGACCGAGACCCCGAACCGCAGCTGGGCCTCGACCTTGTCGCCCTCGGTCACCGCGACATCGCGCATGTTGTCACCGAACCGGGCCAGCTTGAGCTCCCGCAGCTCGGCACGGCCGAGCGCGGCACGCACCCAGTCCTCGATCCGGCGCCGGACCACCGGGTTCTCGACGTGACCGGCGACCGTCTTGCGCGACACACCGATGCGGGACTGGATGTACCCGAACTCCCGGTCGCCGTGGGCGGCCTGGTTGAGGTTCATGAAGTCCATGTCGATGGTCGACCACGGCAGCGCGACGCCGGCCTGCGTGTGCAGGTGGAGCAGCGGCTTCTGGAGCGCATCGAGGCCGGCGATCCACATCTTGGCCGGGGAGAACGTGTGCATCCAGGTGATCAGCCCGACGCAGGCCGGATCGCTGTTGGCCGCCAGCATCTGACGGTGGATCGCGGCGGCGTCGAGCAGCACCGGCTTCCACACGATCCGCACCGGCAGCGGGGAGAGCTCCGCGAGCCGGTCGGCGATCGCGCGCGACTGGGCGGCGACCTGGTCCAGGGTCTCCGGCCCGTACAGCGACTGGCTCCCGGTCAGGAACCACACCTCCTGCACGGCGGCTGCATTGCTGGCGGGGTCGGTGCTCACGTGGTGCTCCTTGCAGTTCAGGCGCCCCGAGGGCGTCGTGGTGGTGGCGGTGGCCGCGCGTCAGCGCTGGCCGTAGACGTTCTGGTAGCGGTGGTAGAGGGCGTCGACGCTGGGCTGCTCGATCGGGATCGGCTGGCCGAGCTGCCGGGAGAGATGGACGGAACGGGCGACGTCCTCGCACATCACGGCGGCCTTCACCGCGGACCTCGCGTTGGGGCCGACCGTGAAGACGCCGTGGTTCTGCATCAGGACGGCAGGGGAACGGCTCTCCTGCAAGGTCTCGACGATCCCGCGGCCGATGGAGTCGTCGCCGATGATCGCGAACGGACCGACCGGGATCTCTCCTCCGAACTCGTCGGCACACATCGTGGTGACGCAGGGGATGGCCTCGCCGCGCGCGGCCCAGGCGACGGCGTACGGCGAATGGGTGTGCACGACCCCGCCCACGTCGGGCAGGTGTCGGTACACGTAGGCCTGCGCCTCGGTGTCGGATGACGGCGCGTGCTCACCCTCGACGACCCGCCCGTGCAGGTCACAGACGACCATGTTCTCGGGCGTGAGGTCGTCGTAGGACACCCCGCTCGGCTTGATCACCATCAGGTCGTGGCCGGGCACGCGGGCCGAGACGTTGCCCGCCGTCCACACCACGAGTCCGTAGCGCGGGAGCTCGGCGTGCAACGTCGCGACCTCGCGGCGCAGGGCGACGATCGACTGGGCGACATCGGTGACGACGCTCATCGGCCCACCTCCTGGTGAGTACGACGACCGGCAACGGCCTCGCGACGGATGGCCTTGAGCCGCCGCATGGCAGCGACACCCCGGCCGAAGTGGTCGTGCAGCTCGCGGTACTCCGCGAACAGCCGGTCGTACGCCTGGGCCCGCGACTCGTCGGGGACGAAGACCGCCTTGCGGACCCGGCCCATCGCCTTCGCAGCGGTCGGCACGTCGGCGTACGCCCCTGCCGCGACGGCGGCATGGATCGCCGAGCCGAGCGCCGGGCCCTGCTCCGAGTCGATGATCGACAGCGGCAGCCGGGTCACGTCTGAGTAGATCTGCATGAGCAGGGCGTTCTTCTGCAGGCCACCCGCGACGACGAACTCCTCGACGGGAACGCCGCTGTCACGGAAGGTCTCGACGATCACGCGCGTGCCGAAGGCGGTGGCCTCGAGCAGCGCGCGGTAGACGTCCTCGGGCCGGGTCGCGAGCGTGAGCCCGACGACCAGGCCGGACAGCTCGTGGTCGACCAGCACCGAGCGGTTGCCGCTGTGCCAGTCCAGGGCGACCAGGCCGTGTTCGCCGATCTCCTGGGCGGCAGCGAGGCGGGTGAGGTGCTCGTGGACCGACTCCCCCGCGGCCTGCGCCGCCTGTGCGTACGACGCCGGGACGGCGTTGTCGACGAACCAGCCGAAGATGTCACCGACCCCGCTCTGGCCGGCTTCGTATCCCCAGCGCCCGGCGACGATCCCGCCCTCGACCACACCGCACATGCCCGGCACCTCGCGGAGCACGTCGGCACTCATCACGTGACAGGTGGAGGTGCCCATGATGGCGACCATCTGGCCGGGATCGACCGCCTGCGCGGCGGGCGCGGTGACGTGGGCGTCGACGTTGCCGACGGCGACCGCGATGCCTTCGGGAAGCCCGGTCCAGGCAGCTGCCTCGGCCGTGAGCCGGCCCGCAGCCGAGCCCAGCTCGCCGATCGGGTGGGCCAGCTTGTCGTCGACGAAGCCGCCGAATCCGGGCGAAAGGGCCTCCAGGAAGTCGGTGCCCGGGTAGGCGCCGTCCTGGAGGATCCCCTTGTAGCCCGCCGAGCAGGCGTTGCGGACGTAGGTGCCGCACAGCTGCCAGACGATCCAGTCGGCGGCCTCGACCCAGCGCTCCATCCGGTCGTAGACCTCGCGGTCCTCCTCGAACAGCTGGAGGCCCTTGGCGAACTCCCACTCGGAGGAGATCAGGCCGCCGTAGCGTGGCAACCAGGCCTCGCCGCGGTCGGCAGCGAGCTGGTTGATCCGGTCGGCCTGCGGCTGCGCGGCGTGGTGCTTCCACAGCTTCACGTAGGCGTGCGGACGATCGCGCAGGTCGTCGAGCTCGGACAGCGGCGTGCCGTCGGCCAGGGTCGGGACCATGGTGCAGGCGGTGAAGTCGGTGGCGATCCCGATCACGGCGGCGGGGTCGATGCCCGCAGCCGAGATCGCTGCGGGGACGGCCGTTCGCAGCACCTCGCGATAGTCCTCGGGCACCTGCAGCGCCCACTCCGGCGGCAGCTCCAGCTCCGATCCCGGCAGGCGTCGCTCGACGACGGCGTGCGGGTAGGCGTGGACGGCGGAGCCCACCTCCGTCCCGTCCGACACCCGTACGACGACCGCACGACCCGAGAGGGTCCCGTAGTCCACGCCGATGGCGTACTGCTCGTCCAGCTGGCCCGGCCTCATGAGAGTGCCATCCCTTCTCGTGGTGCTGATGTTCGTTTCGTGCGGGGAGCAGCGGTGCTGGCCCGGACCACGAGCTCGGGGCCGATCAGCCGCTCCGGCACCGGTTCGTCCCCGATGGCCGATCGCAGGATCCGGATCGCCCGGCGCCCGACCTCGTCGAAGTCCTGGCGCACGGTCGTCAGCGGCGGGATCAGGTAGGCGGCCTCCGGGATGTCGTCGAAGCCGACGACACTGATGTCGCCCGGCACCGAACGTCCCGCCTCGGACAGCGACCGGAGCAGGCCGAGCGCCATCTGGTCGTTGGCGCAGAAGACCGCCGTCACGTCGTCGCGCGCCGCGATCCGCTGGCCCGCTTCGTAACCACTGCGGGCCGACCAGTCGCCCTCCACCTGCAGCTGCGGCGGCAACCCGGCGTCGTACATCGCCGTGCGGTAGCCCGCGAGGCGGCCGCGGGCCTCGGTCCAGGAGGACGGCCCGGCCAGGTGAAGGATCTTCTCGTGACCGAGGTCGATGAGGTGCCGGGTGCCGAGCACCGCTCCGGCGACCTGGTCGACTCCGACCGTCAGGTGCGCCTTGGACTCGTCGCCCTCGACCACGACGACCGGCACGCCCCGGCCCGCGTGGGCACGCACCGCGTCGATCGCGTCGTCGTTGGCGGCGATCAGCACGATGCCCTCGACGTCCTGGTCGCGCAGGTGGTCCATCGCGTCGGTGAACTCCTCGCGGCTCAGCACCTGAACGTTGACCGAGCTGACGAAGTAGCCCGCCTCGCGGCCGGCGGCCTGGATGGCTCGGTGCACGGTGCTCGGTCCCCAGAACCCGCTGCGGGAACCGATCACGCCGATGGTCCCGGAACGACGGGTGACCAGGCTCCGCGCGGCCGTGTTCGGCCGGTACCCGAGCTGTTCGATGGCGCGCTGCACCCGGTCGCGCGTCTCCGGGCGGAGGTTGGTCTGCCCGTTCACCACACGGGACACGGTCTGGTGGGAGACGCCGGCGAGACGCGCGACGTCCGCCATCACCGGTGTACGACGGACCTCGCTCATTTCTGACGCCGCGTCATGAGGCGCTGGACGACGACGAACACCAGGAGCAGCACGCCGATCGCGATCCGGGTCCACCAGGAGCTGAGGGTTCCGTCGAAGGAGATGAAGGTCTGGATCGTGCCGAGCACGAGGACCCCGATCAAGGAACCGACCACGTAGCCACGCCCACCGGTGAGCAGGGTGCCGCCGATGACGACGGCCGCGATCGCGTCGAGCTCCATGCCGACCGCGTGGAGGCTGTAGCCCGACAGCGTGTAGAGCGCGAAGAGCAGTCCGCCGAGGCCGGCGCAGAAGCCGCTGATGGCGTAGACCCCGACCTTGACGCCGGCAACGCGGAGTCCCATCAGGAGCGCCGAGGCCTCGTTGCCGCCCACCGCGTAGACGGTGCGACCGAAGCGGGTGCGGGCCAGGACGTACGCCGCCACCACGACGACCGCGAGAGCGATCACGACCGCCCAGGTCGTGTAGTAGCCGCCCGGCAGCTCGATCGTCTTGAACGCCAGGTCGCTGAACGTCGGGTCGGTGATCGGGATCGACTCGACGCTGATCAGGTACGTCAGCCCGCGCGCCAGGAACAGCCCCGCGAGCGTCGCGATGAACGGCTGGATCTCGAAGTAGTGGATCAGCAACCCCATCAGGGTTCCGAGCAACGTCGCGACCGCCAGCACCGCGAAGATCGAGAGGTACGGCGACCAGCCCATCTGGAGGGTCTTGGCCGCGATCATCGTGGAGAGCGCGACGACCGAGCCGACGGACAGGTCGATTCCGCCGGCCAGGATCACGAACGTCATCCCGACCGCGAGCACGATGAGGAACGAGTTGTCGAGCAGCAGGCTCAGGAACACCTGCGGGTCGGCGAACCCGTCGTAGCGGATGCCTCCGGCGCCGAACATCCCGACGAACAGGGCGAAGGTGACGATCACCGGGAGGAAGCGGGAGGGCGGCGAGTAGCCGCGCACCCGGTCCCAGAGCGAGGCCTGGGCGGGGACGGTGACGGCGCTCATGAATGCGCTCCCTTCGAGACGGCACGCGCCGGGCGTCGTACCCGGAAGGCGGAACGGGCCCGCGGCGACTGGATCAGGCACACCGCCACGACCACGACCGCCTTGAACAGGTAGTTGGCCTCGGACGGGATCCCGATGTTGGGGATGGTGCGGGCCAGGGTGGTGATGAACAGCGCGCCGACCACGGTGCCCAGGAGCGAGAAGCGTCCGCCGGTGAGTGCGGTGCCGCCGATCACGACCGCGAGGATCGCGTCGAGCTCGATCCACAGGCCCAGGCTGTTGGCGTTCACCGAGTTGGTGTTCGCGGCGATGATCAGTCCCGCGAGACCAGCGCACACGGCACCGAAGACGTAGACCGTCCAGATGATCGTGCGGGACCGGACCCCGGCGAGGCGGCTCGCCTCCGGGTTGATCCCGACCGCTTCGATCAGCATGCCCAGCGCGGTGCGCCGCGTGAGCACGGCCGTCAGTCCGACCATGGCCAGCGCGATGAGGAACGCCACCGGGAGCCCGAGGACGTAGCCGGAGGCCAGGTCGCTGAAGGTCTCGTTGTGGACGGTGGTGATCTGGCCGTCGGTCACCAGCATCGCGAGGCCGCGGCCGGCCACCATCAGCACGAGCGTCGCGATGATCGGCTGGATGCCGATGACCGAGACCAGGAAGCCGTTCCAGAGGCCGAGCAGGACGCACATCGCGAGGGCGATCGTGCACGCCATGATCGCCGTGGTGGCGGCACCCTCGTCACCTGCTCCGACGATCCGGGTGCACGCGACGGCACCGGCGATGGCGGCGATGGCACCGACGGAGAGGTCGATGCCGCGGGTGGCGATGACCAGCGTCATGCCCAGCGCGACCAGGAGGACCGGCGCGCTGTTGCGGGCGATGTCGATGACGTTGCCGTAGAGGTGGCCGTCCTGGATCCGCACGTCGAGGAACGACGGCGTCGCGGCGACGTTCACGACGAGAAGCGCGACGAGCGCCAGGACCGGCCAGAGCAACGGGTTCGCGAGCGCGCGGGCAACGAGCCCCGGTCGCGACGACGGTACGGCGGCCGGTCGGCCCGCCTCCGGCGGAGTCAGCGTGTCAGTCATCGGAGCCCTCCTCGGCACGGTGCCCGCCGGCGATGATCTCGAGGACGTCACTGATGCTGACGTCGTCGTTGCGGCGCTCGGCGATCTTGCGGCGGTCGCGCATCACCACGACGCGGTCACTGAGCCGGAGCACCTCTTCCAGCTCGGCGGAGATGAACACGACGGACATGCCCCGCTCGGCGAGCTCGGCGACCTTCGCCTGGATCTGCGCCTTCGCGCCGATGTCGATGCCGCGCGTCGGCTCGTCGAGGATCAGGACGTCCGGCTCGGTGATCAGCCAGCGGGCAAGCAGCACCTTCTGCTGGTTGCCGCCGGACAGGTTGCGCATCAGGGCCTGCGGATCGGCGGGTCGGATGTCCAGGGCCTCGATGTACTCGTCCACGAGGCGGGTGCGGGTGGCCTGGGGGATGGGGCGCAGCCAGCCGCGCGAGGCCTGGAGCGCGAGCAGCATGTTGTCGGCGACGCTCAGGTCGCCGATGACGCCTTCGGCCTTCCGGTCCTCGCTGGAGAAGGCGATCTTGCGGTCGATGGCGTGGCGCGGGCTGCGCAGGCGGCGCCGGTTCGACCGGATCTCCAGCGAGCCGTGGTCGGCGGTGTCGGCACCGAACAGCAGCCGGGCGAGCTCGGTCCGTCCGGACCCGAGCAGGCCGGCGACGCCGACCACCTCGCCGTCGTACAGGCTCAGGTCGGTGGCCTCGAGGGAACCCTTGCGGCTGAGGCCGATCGCCTGCAGGACCGGGGTCGCATCGGCGTGGGTGCGGGTGCGTGCGCTGTCGAGCCGGTCCAGCACCTCGAGGTCGCGGCCGATCATCAGCTTCACCAGCTCGAGCTGGGTGGTGTCGGCGACCATCCGCTCCTCGACGAGGCGACCGTTGCGCAGGATCGTCATCCGGTCGCTGATCTCGTAGATCTGGTCGAGGAAGTGCGAGACGAACACGACGGCCACGCCGTTGTCGCGCAGGCGCCGCATCACCTCGAACAGCTTCGCCACCTCGTCGGTGTCGAGGCTCGAGGTCGGCTCGTCCAGGATGACCACCCGCGCGTCGACGTCCACGGCTCGCGCGATGGCGACCAGCTGCTGGACCGCAATCGGATGATCGCCGAGCGTCGAGCGCGGGTCGATGTCGAGGCCCAGGCGCTGCAGGGTCTCCTCGGCGCGACGGTTCATCGCCCGGACGTTGATGCCACCGAGGCGCCGCGGCTCGCGTCCCAGCAGCATGTTCTCCGCGACCGTGAGGTTCGGGACCAGGTTCACTTCCTGGTAGACGGTGCTGATGCCGGCGGCCTGCGCAGCGGCGGGCGTGGCGAAGGAGTGCTCCTCGCCGCCGACCAGGATCGTGCCGGAGTCGATCGAGTAGACACCGGTCAATGCCTTGATGAGGGTGGACTTGCCGGCGCCGTTCTCGCCCATGAGGGCGTGGATCTCGCCGGGCAGGAGCCGTAGCGAGACGTCGTCGAGGGCACACACGTTGCCGAACGTGATCGAGATGTCGCGCATCTCGATCACCGGCGCGGCGCCCGGCTCACCCGCTGCGGGAGGCGTCGTGCTCACCGGGGGCTCCTCGTACATCGTCTTCATCGTTGCTCTCCGAGTTGGGACCGGCGGGTCGCGCCACTGGGGGGATTGGCGCGACCCGCCGGGCAGATGGGCTACCTCAGTACTTACGGTCCGCGAGTACTGCGGTGGCCTGCTCCTGGGTGAAGGTGCCTTCCTCCGTCACGACGCGCTCGGGCACCTCCTCGCCGGCGAGAACCTTCTCGGCGAGATCCATGAGCTGGTCACCGAGGAGCGGGTTGCACTCCACGATGAAGTTGATCTTGCCCTCGGACAGGGCGGTCATCCCGTCCTTGACGGCGTCGACCGTGATGATCTTGATGTCCTTGCCCGGGATCAGGCCGGCTGCCTCGATCGCCTCGATCGCGCCGAGGCCCATGTCGTCGTTGTGGGCGAAGACGACGTCGATGCCCTTCTCGGAGTTGAGGAAGGACTCCATGACCTGCTTGCCGCCGTCGCGGGTGAAGTCGCCGGTCTGCGACTTGGTCACCTCGATCTTCGAGTCGGTCTTGATGGCCGTGGCGAAGCCCTCCGCGCGGTCGATCGCCGGCGCGGCGCCGGTCGTTCCCTCGAGCTGGACGACGTTGATGTCGCCGTCACCGTCGACATCGGCGTCCGCGGCGTTCTCGACCAGCCACTCGCCGGCCTTCTCGCCCTCGAGCACGAAGTCGGAGCCGAGGAAGGTCTTGTAGAGCGAGGTGTCCTCGGTGTCGACCGCCCGGTCGGTGAGGATGACGGGGATGTTGGCCCGCTTGGCCTCCTGCAGGACGGTGTCCCAGCCGGTCTCCACCACGGGGCTGAAGGCGATCACGTCGACCTTCTGCTGGATGTAGGACCGGATCGCCTTGATCTGGTTCTCCTGCTTCTGCTGGGCGTCGGAGAACTTGAGCTCGATGCCGGCGGCCTTGGCCGATGCCTTGATCGAGTCGGTGTTCGCCGAACGCCAGCCGCTCTCGGCACCGACCTGGGCGAAGCCCATGACGATCGTGTCGTCGCTGTCGCTGCCCGAGCCGGAGTCGCTGCCACAGGCGGACAACGCGGTGGCACAAATGAGGACCGCGCTCGCGGCGGTCACGGTCTTCTTCAGCACTGGTTTCCTCCAACATCCCGGGGCCGTATCGCCCTGTGACCGGTGTCACTGGCATTGAGTGTGAGCGCTAACATTCTGCTTCGTCAAGGGGTTCGGGACCACCAATCCCAAGAAATGTGAACGCTCACCCTGCGGCCGCCGAAAACCCGGCCGCCGCCAGCGGTGGGCCCGGCACGAAAGGCACCAGCCGTGACCACGCTGCTGCGCACCGAGCGCGATCGCCGAGGCCTGCGGGCCGCCGACCTGGCCCGCGAGATCGGGGTCCATCCGATGTCGATCCTGCGTTGGGAGCGGCGGGAACGCCTTCCCGGGCCGGTGCACATCCATGCGCTGGCACGGGTCCTCGAGATCGAACCGGCCCGGATCGCCGGCTTCTTCGACGACCACCGGGCGGCCGAGCCAGCTGCGCACGTCCCGCCCTCCCACCGTGGCGCCGGGCTGCGCGCCCTGCGCCTGCGGGCGGGCGTGTCCGTCACCACCATCGCCGGTGCCGTCGGCATCCCCGCGTCGACGGTCTACAACTGGGAGGCCGGACGGGTCCGGATCCCGGAGCGCCACCTCCCCCCGCTCGCTGCCGCGCTCGACCTCACCCCCACCGGCCTGGCTGCTCGCCTGGCGGCGCCCGCGAGACCCGTGCCCACGCTCGGCGCCCCCGTGAGTCCGCTGCGCCGCCTGCGTCACCGTTGTCGCCTCAGCCAGTCCCGCACCGCCGCAGCAGCGGGAATCGACCGGCATGCACTGGGCGCCTGGGAACGCGGCGAGAGCACGCCACCACTGGCAGCGCTGCGCCTCCTCGGTCGCGTGTACGGCGTCCCGGTGGACACCGTCGCCCGGGCAGCCGGCGTGCAGCCGCCCCACCTGCTCGACCGGCGCCAGTGGCAGCCGGGGGACCTGCCGGCCATCCTGCGCACCCTGCGGCAGTGGACGGGCCTCACCCAGGGCCAGCTCGCCGCACGCTGCGGCTGCAGCTCGGCAGCGGTGCGCACGTGGGAGACCGGCCGCACCTCACCCAGCGCCCGGCTGCTCGCCCGCCTCGAGCACGCCTTCGGCCTGCCGGCCGGGGCGCTCGCCGTCACCCGCTGACCCCGCGAACAGTCGCGTCAGCAGGCGGAGAAGACCCACGCCATCCGGGACCGATAGGTCTCACCGGGCCGCAGGACGGCTGATGGCCAGTCCGGGCCTGCCTGTCGGTTCGGGCTGTCCGGATGCCGTTGCGGCTCGAGCGCGATCCCGTCGCCCTGACGAAGCATCCGGCCCTCCCGGTCCAGCGCCGAACCGTCGAGGAAGTTGCCGGTGTAGACCTGCAGCCCGGGCTGGTCGGACCACAGCTCCATCCGGGTCCGGGTCGCCGGTCCTTCGAGCACCGCCACCGGACGCCAGCCCCCTCCGTCGACCACGAAGTTGTGGTCGATCCCGCGCGCCGAGCGCACCTGCGGGTGGTCGGACCGTACGACGGCGCCGAGCGCCGTGGGACGGCGCAGGTCGAACGGCGTGCCGTCCACCGGCTCGTGCGCACCGATGGGGATCGAGGTGTCGTCGACCGGCGTGTACGCGCGAGCGGGGACCGTGAGTCGGTGCTCGTCGATGGTGCCGGCGCCGTGCAGGTTGAGGTAGGCGTGGCTGGTCAGGTTGACGATGGTGCTCGCGGTCGTCGTTGCCGTGAGCTCGAGCTCGACGGCGTCACCGGACACCGAGTAGCGCGCCCTGGCCGTGAGCTCGCCGGGGTAGCCCGCGTCGCCGTCCGGGCTGACCAGCTCGAGCACGACGGCGTCCTCCGACTGCTCGACCACGCGCCAGGTGCGCGTGTGGAACCCGTCGGGCCCGCCGTGCAAGTGGTGGCCGCGGTCGTTGGTCGGGACGCTGAAGCCGGTCCCGTCGAGGATCCAGCGGCCGCCGGCGATCCGGTTGGCGTAGCGCCCCACGATGCTGCCGACGTAGTCCGGTGAGGAACGGACGGCGGCGCCGTCGGCGAGGCCGAGCGCGACGTCGCGGCGCACACCGTCGCCACCGGTCACGACGAGCCGCTGGACCGTGGCGCCGACATCCAGGAGATGGAGCTCGGGGCCGGGTGCGCGGCCGATGACGACGGGGGGACGGGGCACGGCGGTCACGATGTGAACGCTAACATCCGCCGCATCGTCAACGGGCCCGGGCAGGTCCCGACGAGGCGCGGACGACGAGCTCCGGTGCCGCGAGATCGACCATCGGGCGGTCCTCGCCGCCGAGCGCCCGCACGGTCAGCTCGACCGCCCGGCGACCCAGCTCGGGAAAGGCCTGCACCACGGTCGTGAGCGCGGGCCAGTAGAAGGCCGATTCAGGGACGTCGTCGAAGCCGACCACGCTCACGTCGTCGGGCACGGACCTGCCTGCCTCGTGCAGCGCCTTGAGCACGCCGAGCGCCATGGCGTCGTTCCCCACGAAGATCGCCGAGACGTCGGGGCTCCGCGCGATCCGCAGCCCGGCGTCGTACCCGCTTCCTGCGGTCCAGTCGCCCGCGAGCTCGGGCCCGGGCAGGAGGCCCCGGGCCTCGTGGGCCTGCCGCCAGCCCTCCCGTCGCTGGGCCGCCTCGGTCCAGTCCGTCGGCCCGCTCACGTGGGCCACGCTGCGGTGGCCGAGGTCCAGCAGGTGCTCGGTGGCGAGCCGGGCGCCGGCGACCTGGTCGATGCCGGCAGCCATGACGTCGCCGCGGCAGACGCCCTGCACCAGGACGATCGGGATCGGCAGCGACAGGCTCCGCACCAGGTTCAGGGCGTCGCGATGGGCGACGGCGACGACGATCGCCTCGACGGCCTGGTCCAGGAGTCGGTCGACGGCGTCGCGCAGCGCGTCCTCGGACAGCTCGAGGACACCGACCACCGCCACGTCGTAGCCCGCTTCGCGTCCGGCTTCCTGCACCGCCGCGGCGATCATGCTGGGGCCGTAGAGCGCCAGGTGCGCCGACACCATCCCGATCCGGCCGGACTGGTTGGTCGCAAGGAGACGGGCGGCCGCGTTGCGGCGGTACCCCAGCTCCACGATCGCGGCATGCACGCGCTCGCGGGTGTCCTCGCGGACCAGCGGCGAGTCGTTGAGGACCCTCGACACGGTCTGGTGCGAGACACCGGCGAGCGCGGCCACGTCCGCCATGCTCGGCGAGCGCCGGCGACCGGCCTCGCGTTGACTGCTCTCCGCCACCATGGCGGCCACCCTAGAACAATCGGCGGCCGCCGCAGGGCATGTTGGCGAGCGCTCACAATCCGCGCGCTCCGCGATCAACGCACGCGCAGCCCCTGCACGGCCGTCGATCCGCCGAGCAGGGCGGTGCCGACCACGGTCGCCTGCACCGTCCAGCGCCCCGGGCGCAGTCGCGGCAACCGCCAGGCGCCACGCCCCGAGCTGTCCAGGGCCAGCGTGACCCGCCGGACGACCCTGCCGTCGCGGCGCAGCACCAACCGGATCCCCGGGACGTCGACTCCGGCCGGGTCGGTGACGACCCGAACCCGGGCCACGGCGTGTCGACCGGCGCGATCAGGTGCGATCACCCGCAGGGACGTGGCCGACCGGGCTGCTGACAACCGGAGCGTCACGACGTCCTCGGCAGCACGATGGGTCGCGTCGCCGTCGTACCGGATGACGACGTCCTTCAGCCCGACCCCCGCGATCCGTTCGGTGTCGATGACGATCCGCGCCCGGCCGTTGGCCAGGTTGGCCGATGCCAGCACCTTGCCGCCGGCGATGGCACGGACCGATCCCGTCGGCACGCCGTCCGGTGCGGTGACCCGGACCGAGATCGGGACATGGGTCCCGCGTCGGACCGTCGTGTCACCCGCAACGGCGGTGACCGCCGTCGGGACCAGGGCATCGCCCACCGCAGGCACGACGAGGGTGTTCGTGTCCTCGACCGTGCCGGCCCGGTCGACCGCGCGGTACTCCACGTCGACTGCGGCGTCGCCCACCCCCACCGGTCCGTCGTACGACGTCCAGTCGGCGCCGTCCAGGCGGTACTCCACCCGCTCCACACCGGAGCCGGCGTCGGCCGCCCTGACGCCCACCGTGCGGTCCGCGCCCACCGTGGCCCGGCTGACCGGGGCCTCGGTGTCGATCCGCACCCGCCCGGTCACCACCGTCGACACGTTCCCGGTGACGTCGTGGGCCCGGGCCCGCACCTCGTGCGCGCCTTCACCCTCGACGACGAGCGTGGCGGTGTCGCCGGCGGCCGGCACCCAGGCGCCGCCGTCGACGGACGTCTCGACCCGTTCCACCCCGGTGTCGTCGGTGGCCGAGACCGTGGCGCTCGCCGGTGACGTCACCCACCAGTCCTGCGCGCCGTCGGCAGCGGAGGCGATGGTGACGACGGGATCCTCGGCGTCGGTCACCGTGACGGTGGCCACCGGCCGGTCGGACGAGCCGCGGCTGACCGTGCCCGTGACGGTGAACGTCCCTGCCCCGTCGTACGACGTCGGGTCGATGTCGTCCCAGGTGACGGCGACCTGCCCGCTCGACCCGTCACCGAGGCTCGCGGCGACCGTGCCCGGCAGGTTCGGCGCCGTTCCGGCGCGGGTGGTCACTGCGACGTCGGAGACGTCCTCGATCAGGAGCTCGGGCTGGAAGCCGCCGCGGAGGGCGTCGAGCTCGGCCTGGGTCACCGGGATCACCGTGCCGTGGCGCGGGCTGCTCGGCAGGTCGGCCGTCGGCACCGACGTCCAGCTGCCCGAGGCGATGTCCTCGGTGGTGAAGGCGAGGTAGCCCTGGCCGCCGTGGTAGCTCGGCTGGTCGATGAAGAGGTACCACCGGTCGGGGTCCTCGTTGTCGCGGAAGACCGTCGGGCCCTCGCCGTTGGTGAACGTGCCTCCCCACGGGTTCGGCTGTCCGACGCCGACGCGTTCCTTCACCAGCTGCCAGCCGGGGGCGGAGGTCGTGGTCGGGAGGGATCCGCTGACCGTGGCCCGCAGATCGGTCGACCGCTCCTGGCGCGGCGTCATCGACGCCTCGTCCTTCACCACGCGGTAGAACGTGTCGCCGTCCTTGACCACGGTCGCGTCGATCATGCCGCGGCCGGTGCCGCGCTTGACGTCGATCCACGGCTGCGGGTCGGAGAAGGTGACGAAGTCGCGCGTGGTGGCGTACAACATCTGCTGGTACTGGGTGTTGATGTCGCGGCCGGCCACGTCGGTGGTGGGGTAGAGCGCGGACGCCCAGTAGACGACGTACTCCCCCGCCTCCTCGTCGTAGAACGACTCCGGCGCCCAGGTGTTGCCGGCGAAGTCGGAGGACACCTTGATGTGCCGCTGGTCGGACCAGTGCACGAGGTCGGTGGACTCCCAGACCTCGATGTACTTGCTGCCGCTCTCCTGCGCCTGGCCGAAGTCGACGGCCGGATAGGCCTTGAGGTCGGTGGCGAGCAGGAAGAACCGGTCGCCCTCGTGGCTGCGGATGATGAACGGGTCGCGCAGGCCCTGCTCGCCGAACGCCGACGACAGGACGGGGGCACCGTCGTTGAGTGCGTCGTAGGCCAGCGGGTCGTTGCCCTGGCTGGCGCCGAGGTGGATCTTCTCGCCGTCATCGGTGCTCTCGCCGGCGAAGTAGGCGAACGCGTAGCCCTCGTAGTCCGGCGCCGCGGGCGCGGGTTGCACGCGCACGACGATGTCGCGGGACGCCGTCGCCGTCCCCTTGGTGCCGGTGACGGTCAGGGTGACGTCGACGGCGGCAGCGCCGTGGGCCGGCCGGGTGACCTCACCCGTCGCGGAGACGACCTCAGGCGTGCTCGACGACCAGGTGAGGGCGGTGTCGTCCGGGCCGGACGACGGCAGGGCGAGATTGCCGCGCACGTCGTCGGGGTGCACGAGCTGCACGGCAGCAACGGCCGCCTGGGCCTTGCCCTCGTCGTCGAGCTCCTCCGGCGACACGGTCACGTCGAAGGTCCGGACCCGGGTCCCGGTCCCACGGGTGAGGGTGGCGGTCAGCGTCGCCGTCGCCGGGGCGGATCCGTGCGCCGGTCGCACCACCACTCCGGTGTTGCCCACCGTCGCCGGGTCGCTGCTGCTCCAGGCGATCGACGTGGTGCTCGAGGCACCGGTCGCCGGCAGCGCCAGGTTGGTGACGACGGCACTCGTGTCACCGAGCGTGAGCGCAGCGGCGTCGGCGTCGAGGGCGGGGGCCACGGCGTCGGCGGCCAGCTCGGCCGACTCGTCCGCCGTCAGGACCCTTGAGTAGAGGCGGAAGTCGCGCAGCTTCCCCTTGAAGGACAGGTCGCCGGAGTACGCCGACCGTCCGAGCTGGTTCAGCGTCGTCGTCCCGTCCGGGGTACCGAGCAGGCCGGGGCTGGTCGTGACGTTGGCGTTGGTGGCCACCAGGACGCCGTCCTCGTAGAGACGGGCAGTCCCGGGCGCGCCGACGGCGCCGCCGTCGATCGTGTACGTGACGTGCTTCCACGCGCCTGCCTGCAGCTTCGTGGACCTCGACGTGCTCTGTTCCGACGCGAAGCCGGCCTCGGCGATGGTGGAGCGGTAGCGGCCGCTCGAGTCGTTCGTGGTGAACAGGTAACCGGTGCCGTTCGGGTAGGTCGCGCTGTTCCCGAGGTTGTACATGAACCAGTTGCCGGACAGGGTCGGGTCGACCCAGACGTCGAAGTCGACGGTGAGGTCGTCGGCGCCGGCCAGCAGGTTGTCGGGCAGCTTGATCGCGTTGCCCGAGCTGTTCGAGCCGCCGGTGAAGGTGAATCCGTCACCGGAGTTCCAGCTCGCCGTCCCGGTGACGGTGCCGTTCCGTCCATTGCCCGAGGAGTCGGCAGCGACGGTGCCGCTGGTCTCGTCCAGCTTCCAGCGCCCGATGAGTCCGGTGTCCGTGTCGACGGGCTCTCCGGCCCGGGCGGGCAACGGGCCGGCCAGGGTGGAGGAGGCCGCCACCGCTGCGACGAGGGCCACGAGGGCACCGCGCCAGTGGCGCCGGGGCGTGGTTCGAGAGGTCACTGTCATTCTCCTGGTCTTCATCGGATCCGCACGGCGGTGCGGGTCGAGGACGTGTCGACGGTGGCCGAGCCGAGGTAGCTGGCAATGACCACGTGGCGGCCGCGGGCCAGGCGTGGCAGCCGGACGACGCCGCGCCCACCCGACAGGACGACGGTGCGGGTGGCGACGGTGCGCCCGTTGCGCTGGACGACGATCCGGACCGCGCCGGACACCGGCATCGCCGCACTGACCCGGACCGCGACCTGCGGCTTGCGGGTGGCGACCCTGGTGATGCTCAGCGCCGTGCTGGCCGGCGACTTGACCACCGTGACCCGTACGGCGTCGCTCGAACCGGAGTAGGTCGCACCACCGGTGTACTCCGCCGTGAGCAAGTGGGATCCCAGCCGGAGCCGCAGCGCGGCCACGCGAAGCGTCACCCTCCCGTTGACGAGGTCCCCGGAAGCCAGCACCGTGGCGCCCTCGCGGAGCGTGACGGCGCCGGTCGGGACGCTGGAGGCGCCGGCGACGGTCACGCGGATCGCGACCTCCTTCCCGAGCGCGACGCGGGTCGCGACCGCGACGGCCGCGGTCGTCGAAGGAGTCGTCACCGCGTCGACGGCCGGGACCTCGAGGCGTCCGGGCTCCTCGGCGTTGCCGAAGACGTCGGTCGACCTGAACTCGACGACCGCGGACCCCGCGCCCACGGCGATCGCGTCGTCGTACGACGTCCAGGCTCCTTCGCCGACCCGGTACTCCGTGCCGCCGTCGGCGATGCCGGCGCCGGAATCGGCGGCCGTCAGGGTGATCGAGCGGGCGTCAGCGTCGAAGGACGCCTTGGTGACCGGTGCCGATGCGTCGATCCCCACGGTCAGGGGCCGGGCCTGGCCCACGTTGCCTGCGGCATCGACCGCACGGACCGAGAGCTCGTGGGTGCCGTCGCCGGCGACCACGATGTCGGCCTCGGCGCCGGCCGCGTGCTGCCAGGCGGCACCGCCCAGGGACCACTCCACGCGGGCGACATCACGGTTGTCCGCGGCAGCGACGTGCACGGTCGCCGGATCGCGGTACCACCCGTTGACTCCCTGGCCCTGGACCGCGAGCTCGTCGATCGTCGGCGCGACGCCGTCGACGGTGTGCATCCGCAGGAAGGTGACCGACGAGCCCGGGAACTCGTACTCGAAGTCCGTGGACAGTCCGGAGACGGTGCGTTCGCGGGGCCGGATCACGGTCGGGTCGGCCTTGGTGTTGGTCGCGGTCCGTGACGGCGCGGTGAGCGTCGTGACGGTGCCCGTCGGCTCGATGCCGGCGTCGGACACGTGCACTTGCGTCCGCACGGGACCGGTGGCGGTGTTGACGACCTTGGCGACCAGGTCGCCGCTGGCTTCGTCGCGGGTGACCACCTGGAAGAGCTGCTCGCTGGAGTCGACCTGGTCGTGGGTCAGCTTGAGGACGCCGTCCTGGTAGAGCCGGACGGTGGTGCCGTCCACCTCGATCTTGAGGTGGTACGTCGTCCCGGTGGCGACGCTCTCGCCCTCCAGTGCGACGACCTCGCTGGCGCTGCCGCCGTCGGCGCGCTGCAGCACGGAGCGGGTGTTGTTCCAGCCGCCGAGGTTCCACCAGTAGAAGTTGTTGGCGCCGGTCGCACCGAAGCCGACCAGGAAGCCTTCCGCGCCGGAGAGCTTGGTCGCGTCGAGCTCGAGGGTGTAGTTCGTCCAGCCCTTCTCGTAGGCGCCGGTCATGATCGACCGGGCGTCGGTGGTGCTGGTCGACGACTGCACGTAGCGACCACCGCTCACGGCCCACGATCCCTGCTGGGAGGCCCACTTCGACGAATCGGCGAAGTCATCACTGAAGAGCGTCGCGCCGGTCTCGTTGTCCGTGACGACGACGTTGTCGTAGGCAGCGCTGGTGTTCCACGTCGAGAGGAAGGCACCACCGCGCACGTCCTGCGGGGCGTTGACGGATCCGTCGAAGGTGCTCGGCACCACCTGGTCGCCCACGTTGTTGCCGAACATCTTCTGGACCTGCCAGTCGGCGGACTCCCACGACTCGTCGTTGTCGAACCAGATCGCGTCGGGGGTCCACTGGACGTGCGACTCGTGCGCCAGGAGCGGGGCGTACGACGCCAGTCGTACGACGTCGCCGTTGCGCTGGAGGCCCGTCATGTAGGCCGCCTCGACGAGTGCGTTCCAGAAGGTGTTGCCGCGGCTGGCGTACTCGCCGAGGAAGACCTTGGGGCCTTCGCGGTCGTAGTCGTCGTACCGACGGGCGTTGTCGAGGAACCAGTCCGGGTCGTTGTAGTAGTGCTCGTCGACCATGTCGACGCCCTGGGCCCGGTTGAAGTCCCACAGGGTGTCGAAGCGGGTGCCCGCGTCGTCGGGACCGGAGTTGGAGATGATCGCGATGTCCGGGTACGCCGCTTCGACGGCCTGCTTGAACTGCGGGAAGTTCGCCTCGAAGGTGGTGGTGTTCTCCTCGTTGCCGAGGCCGATCATCTTCATGTCGAACGGCTCCGGGTGACCCAGCTCCGCGCGGACGGCACCCCATTCGGTCTCCGTCCCGCCGTTGGCGAACTCGATCAGGTCGAGGGTGTCCTGCACCCAGCGGTCGATCGACGCCTGGTCCTTCATCTCCGGGATCGTGCTGCCGCAGCCGTTCGCGCCGACCGACAGCACGGGAAGGGGCTCGGCGCCGAGGTCCTCGGCCAGCTCGAAGTACTCGAGGTAGCCGATGCCGTAGGTCTGGTTGTAGCCCCAGAAGTTCTTGTTGGTCGGGCGCTCCTCGATCGCGCCGATCGTCTCCTTCCACTGGTAGGTGCGCTGCCGGTCGACGAAGCCGCTCTCCCCATAGGACTTGAAGGTGCCGGCGTTGGTGACACAGCCACCGGGGAAGCGGACGAAACCGGGGTCCATCGCGGCCACCCGCTCGGCGAGGTCCTTGCGCAGCACCGAGCGGCCGTTGACCGGACCGACCCACGTGTCCCGCGGCATGACGGAGACCATGTCGACGGAGAGCGTCGACGGTGCCCCGGCCAGGACCGCGATCCGGGCCACGTTGCTGGAGGCGGTCGCGGTGATCGCGACCTGGACCCGCTGCCAGGTGTCGTTGCCCTCGACCTGCACGGTCCCGCTGCCCAGGACGGTGGTGCCCGCGGTGTCCTCGAATCGCAGGGTGAGGGACTGGGCTGTCGTCGTACGGACCCAGACGGAGGCGTCGTAGACGTCGCCGGCCTTGATGGCGACGTTGTCGAAGCCCGTGTTGCGGACGCCGTCGCCGGCCGCCGCGGCGATCAGCCGCAGGTAGTTGCGGTTCATGTCGTTGAGGCGACCGGCGTCGTTGAGGACGGTTGCACTCGTCGCGCCTCCGCTGCGGTTCGCCAGGCTCCAGGCGGTCATCGCGTTGAAGGAGCCGTTGTCGGTGCTGTTGAACTCGAAGGACCGGTTGCGCACCAGTTCGGCATAGATGCCGCCGTCGGCTGCGTAGTTGATGTCCTCGAAGAAGATCCCGAACATGTCGGGGTTGAGCTCGGCACCTTCGCCGTCGGCGTCGATGTCGAGCGTGGCCGTGCTGTCGTCGACCTCGGTCAGCACGAAGCGCACGGCATCGGCCTCGGCGCCGACCGCGAGCCGGCCATCAGCGCCGGCCACCACGTGGTCGGACCCGTCCGCTGCACCGTCGATCCGTACGACGACCTTGCCGCCGCCGGAGTCGGTGAACCGCAGCGGCGTGGGATCGGTGCCGGGTTGCCCGACGCGCAGGGCGCTACCGTCGATGACGACGGGGCGACCTGCAGCGGTGACGGCCAGCGCCCCGTCGCCCAGGTCGGTCGCCAGGAATCGAACGCTGGACGTGGGCTGGTCCGCCGTCAGGGCGAGTCCGTCGTCGTCGACGACGAGGTGGGCGGCGTCGGAGTCGGCCTGGAGCGTGAAGGTGCCGTCGGGCACGACGTCCGCTCCGCGGGCATGGGTGATCTCGAAGGAGCCGAAGGCCGCAGCGGTGGTCGTGCCGTCCTGGGCGGCGAGCGCGTAGAGACCGACCTGGGTGGTGTCGAACGCGACCGTCGTGGTCGCCGCCGTCACCCACGACCCCGTGCCCTCGTCGTGATAGCTGGTCGTGATCGTGTTGCCGGTGCGCTGCAGCCGCAGCGTCTCCCCGGTCGACCCCGGGCGGTCGGCGAAGCCCACCGCACCGAAGGCTGCCCCCGTCTCCCGGTCCGTCTCGATCGCGATGCCGGACGGGGACAGGGCTCCGACGTACGTCAGACCGGCGCGGACGTAGTTGTCCATGTCCTGCCAGGCGATCAGCCCGGCACCTTGATAGACCTTCGAGACCGGCGCCGTGAGGGTCGCGGTGGCCGTGAAGTCCCCGGCGGGCACGTCGAGCATCACCAGGTTCTTCGCGGTGTTCGTCGTCTGCCAGGTGTCGCCGGCCTGCCCGGTGAGGTGCAGGGCTCCGCCGCTGACGTCGAGGGCGGACGGGTCGGGGTTGACCACCCCCCAACGCCCGGCGAGGGCACCCCCGTCGAAGGCATCGGACCACGTCACCGTGCCTGCCGCGGCAGCGGCCGGGGCGGCGGTGAGGCCCAGTCCGGCGGCGCTGGCGAGCAGCCCGGCGAAGAGGGCGAGCGAAGCACCGGAGGCGGCCAACAGGCGGCGGCCGGAGCGGGACGGGGGCAATGTGACGGACGACACAGGATGATTGTTAGCGCTAACATTCCTGTTCCGTCAAGGCTTTCCAGTGAATCCGTCGGGAACGATTCGCGCCTTGTTCGTAGGGGTTGACGGGAGGGGTGACGGCAGTCACACTCCGTTGTTAGCGCTCACAAACGGAGGAATGATGTCGCGACTCGCCCCAGCCCTACGCCGACTGTCCGCCTTGCTCGCCCTCGCCCTGGTCGGGGGCCTGCTGCTCCTGCTGCCGTCGGTGCGACCAGCGGCCGCGGACGTCACTGACGGGCTCGTGGTGCGCTACGACCTCGACCAGACCTCGGGTTCCACCGTCGAGGACACCTCCGGCCATGACCGTGACGGCACCCTCGTCGGCGGCACCTGGGGTGGCGGAGTGCTCACCCTCGACGGGGTCGATGACCACGTGAAGCTGCCCAACAACGTGCTGGCCGGCCTCGACGCCATCACCGTGCACGTGGACGTGTTCGTCGAGCCGACCCAGGCCGCCCCGTTCTTCCTCTGGGGGCTGGGCAATTCGGCCACGTCCGGCTCGGGCACGGGCTATCTCTTCGCTGCCGGCAACGCCTTCCGCGCCGGCATCACCCCGACCAACTGGTCCGGCGAGAAGGTCACCGCCCGCACCAGCGGCGGCAACCTCGCCCGCGGCGTGTGGAAGTCGGTGACCTACACGCAGACCGGAACGACCGGCACCCTCTTCGAGGACGGCGTCCAGGTCGGCCAGAACACCGCTGTCACCGTCACCCCCGGCTCCATCGGCGCCGGCGTCACGGTCAACAACCTGCTCGGCGAGTCCAACTACGCCGCCGACAACAGCCTCAAGGGCAAGCTCCGCAACTTCCGCATCTACGACCGCGCCATCACCGCGGCCGAGGTCGCGGACATCTCGTTGACCGACGCCAACCGCGTCGCTGCCGACAAGGCGGCCCTCGACCTCGGCGACATCTCGGCCGTGGCCGACGACCTCGCCCTGCCCGCGACGGGTGCGTTCGGCTCCACCATCACCTGGTCCTCCTCCGACACCGCCGTCGTCGCGAACAACGGCGCCGTGACCCAGCCCGGCGCCGGCTCGGACCCCACCGACGTCACGCTGACCGCCACCCTGGCCCGGGGCACCGCGAGCGACACCCGCACCTTCACCGCGACCGTGGTGCCCGACGACAGCGACCTCGCCAAGGCCGAGGCGGCGGCCGCCGCGATCGCGCTGGTGCACCCGGACGACGTACGCGGGAACCTGACCCTGCCGACGACGGGGACCGGCAGCGCCACCATCACCTGGGCGAGCGACGACCCCGCGGTCGTGGACGACGCCGGCATCGTGCACCGTCCGGCACACGGCGCAGGCAACGACACGGTGGTCCTGACCGCGACCGTCACGGTCGGGGCTGCCTCCGCCACCCGCGACATCACCCTCACCGTGCGGGAGCTGCCCGCGGCAGCGCCGTACGAGGGTTACGCCTTCAGCTACTTCACCGCCAGCAGCATCCCCGGCGAGAAGATCTACTTCGCTGCCAGCCGCGGCAACAACGCCCTCAAGTGGGACGAGCTCAACAACGGCCAGCCGGTACTCGAGTCGACCATGGGCGAGATGGGCCTGCGCGACCCGTTCCTGATCCGTTCCCCCGAGGGTGACCGGTTCTTCCTGATCGCGACCGACCTCTCGATCGGACGCAACGGCGACTGGGACCGCTCCCAGCGCACGGGCAGCCGCTACCTCGAGGTCTGGGAGTCCACCGACCTCAAGACCTGGTCCGCGCAGCGCCACGTGCTGATCTCGCCGCCGACCGCGGGCAACACCTGGGCCCCGGAGGCCTACTGGGACGAGGACCTGCAGCAGTACGTCGTGTTCTGGGCCTCGAAGCTGTACGCCGAGAACGACCCGAACCACACCGGCAGCACCTACAACCGGATGCTCTACGCCACCACCCGGGACTTCGTGACCTTCAGCGAGCCGCAGATCTGGCAGGACCGGGGCGAGTCCCGCATCGACTCGACCGTCGTCCGCGAGGACGGCCACTACTACCGCTTCACCAAAGACGAGGGCGGCGGTGGCACCGGCTGCTCCGACATCATCCAGGAGACGGCCGACCAGCTGACCGCCGTCGACCTGCCCGGCAACCCCGCGTGGGCCATGCAGGACTCCTGCATCGGGCGCGACGCCGGCACCGGTGCCGTCGAGGGACCGACCGTCTTCAAGGCGAACCCGGGTGACACCTCGGGCAACGACTTCTACCTCTTCGTCGACGAGTACGGCGGCCGCGGCTACATCCCGCTCGGCACCGACGACCTCACCCAGCCGAACTGGCAGGTCCCTGCCGTCTACGACCTCCCGGGCAGCCCGCGCCACGGCACCGTGATCCCGGTGACCAAGGCCGAGCTCGACAGCCTGCGCGAGGGCATCGTGATCCCCGAGCCGCCCACCCCGGTCGAGGCGAACGAGGACGGCCTCGTGGCGCACTACGAGCTCGACGCCACCACGGGCACGACCGCAGCGGACAGCTCGGGCCACGGGTACGACGGCACGGTGTCCGGCGACGCGACCTGGGGCGACGGGCAGCTGAACCTGGGCGGCACCAACGGCCACGTGAAGCTCCCCGACGACATGATGGCCGGGCTCGACGCGATCACCGTGTCGACCGAGGTCAAGGTCGACCCGACCCAGCCGACGCCGTACTTCATCTGGGGCCTGGGCAACACCGACGGAGGCGGGACCGGCAACGGCTACCTGTTCACCACGGGCAACAGTGCCTACCGAACCTCGATCGCGAGCGCCAACTGGACCACCGAGCAGACCGCGACCAGTGGCAACGCCCTGGCCCGGGACGTGTGGAAGACCCTGACGTACACGCTCCAGGACGGCACCGCGACGCTCTACCTCGACGGCGTGAAGGTCGGCGAGAAGACCGGTGTGACCATCAAGCCGGGCGACATCGGTGACGGCGACACGGCAGCCAACTACATCGGCCGCTCGGTCTACAGCGGCGACAAGTACCTCAAGGGCGCGGTCCGTGACTTCCGGATCTACAACCGGGCACTCACGACCGCCGAGGTCCGCGACCTCGCAGCCGACCCGACCGCGATCCTCGGTGTCGACCTGCCCAGCCTCAAGGTTCCGGCCATCGTCGACAGCGCCACCTCGACGGTGACCCTGCCCGTCACTCCGGGCACCGGCCTCACCGGCCTCGACCCGTCGTACGACGTCAAGGCGGGCTCGACGCTCGACGTGGACGGACCGGCGGACTACTCGGCTCCGCGGACCGTGACGGTGACCGCCCCCTCGGGCGCGACCCGGGAATGGACCGTGCGCGCCGTCGAGATGAAGTCGCCGGTGCTGCCCGGGCTTTACGCCGACCCGAACATCGCCGAGTTCGACGGCGTCTACTACCTCTACGCCACCAGCGACGGCTACGCCGGCTGGGGCGGCAAGGAGTTCTACGTCTGGAAGTCGACCGACCTCGTCGACTGGACCCGGTCCGAGGAGCCCTTCCTCACCCTCGACGGCGCCAACGGCAACGTCCCGTGGGCGAGCGGCAACGCGTGGGCTCCGACGATCATCGAGCGGGGCGGGAAGTACTACTTCTACTTCTCGGGCCACAACCCGACGTACAACCGCAAGACCATCGGTGTCGCCGTGGCGGACAGCCCCGAGGGGCCGTTCACCGCGCAGCCGCAGGCGATGATCCTCAACAACGAGGCCGTGACGTCGGGCCAGGCCATCGACCCGGCCGCCTTCCAGGACCCGGTGACGGGCAAGTACTTCCTGTTCTGGGGCAACGGTTCCCCGGTGTACGCCGAGCTGTCCGACGACATGCTGTCGATCAAGCAGGAGACGATCAGCGGGATCAGCGGGCTGACCGGCTTCCGCGAGGGGACGTTCCTCAACTATCGCAACGGGATCTACCACCTGACGTACGCGATCGACGACACCGGTTCGCCGAACTACCGGGTCGGCTACGCCACCTCGACCAGCATCAACGGCCCGTGGACCTACCGCGGCGTGATCCTCGAGAAGGACGTCTCCCAGGGCATCCTCGGCCCCGGCCACAGCTCGATCATCCAGGTGCCCGGCACCGACGACTGGTACATCGCCTACCACCGCTTCGCGATGCCCACCTTCTCGTCGCCGGGAGGCGACGGGAACCACCGGGAGACCACCATCGACCGGCTCACCTTCGGCGAGGACGGGCTGATCCAGAAGGTGACGCCGACCCTCAGCAGCATCGACCCGCTGGAGACGCCCCCGGTCGCGCCGGTGAACGAAGCCGCGCCGACGATCTCGGGGACACCCCAGGTGGGGCGGAAGCTGACCGCGGGACCGGGCATCTGGGACACCCCGGGCCTGACCTACAGCTACCGGTGGATGCGCAACGGCGTCGCGATCAGCGGTGCGGCAGCACCGACGTACACGCCGCGCGCGGCCGACGTCGGACGCCGGCTCACGGTGCGCGTGACGGCCACTGCTCCCACGGGCCTGAGCGGCACGGCCACCTCGCTGCAGACGGCGGCGGTGAAGCGAGCCGGCGCCACGACGCTGCTGAAGCTGTCCGACACCACGCCGCGCCCCCGCCAGCGGATCACCGTGAAGGTCACCGTCGCGACATCGCCCTCGACCGTGCTGGCCACCGGCCGGGTCGTGGTCAAGGTCGACGGCCGCGTGGTCGCCCGACCGGTGCTGCGCAACGGCGTCGCCCGGGTCGTGATCACCCTCCGCAGGGGTGTACACACGATCAAGGCGGGTTACGCCGGGTCCGCCACCGTGGGCAGCGACGACACGGCCGCGGTGCGGGTCAAGGCCAAGAGGTAGGAGTCGACAAATGGAACAGCGCACCTTCGACCGGGCCAAGGTGGACGTCTCCGCCATCGGCCTCGGCACCTGGCAGCTCGGCGCCGACTGGGGCGAGGTGACCGAAGCCGACGCGCGGACCGTGCTCGAGGAGGCGGCCGCGGGCGGCGTCACCTTCTACGACACGGCCGACGTGTACGGCGACGGACGCAGCGAGCAGATCGTCGGCCGCTTCCTCGCCGCTCACCGCGACGACGGCTTCACCGTTGCCACGAAGATGGGGCGCCGGATGGAGCAGGTCCCGGGCAACTACACGCCGACGAACTACCGGGCCTGGCTCGAGCGGTCGCGCACCAACCTGGGCGTCGACCGGATCGACCTGGTACAGCTGCACTGCCCGCCGTCTGCGGTCATCGATGACGACGCGACGTACGACGCGCTCGAGGCGCTGGTCGCCGACGGGGTGATCGCGGCCTACGGCGTCAGCGTCGAGACCTGCGCCCAGGCGCTCTCCGCCATCGCGCGACCCGGGGTCGCCTCGGTCCAGATCATCCTCAACGCGTTCCGGCTCAAGCCGCTCGACGAGGTGCTGCCCGCAGCGGCCGCTGCGGGGGTCGGCATCATCGCCCGGGTCCCGCTGGCCTCCGGCCTGCTCTCGGGTCGGTACGACGACACGACCGCCTTCCCGGCGGACGACCACCGCACCTACAACCGCGACGGCAGCGCCTTCGACGTGGGCGAGACCTTCTCCGGCGTGGACTACCGGACCGGCGTGGCGGCAGCGCGGGAGTTCAGCGACCTGGTCCGCGACACGCTCGGCGACGGGGTCACGCCTGCCCAGGCCGCGCTCGCCTGGTGCGCGCAGCAGCCCGGCGTCAGCACCGTGATCCCCGGCGCCCGCAGCGTCGAACAGGCGCGGGGCAACGCCGCCGCCGGCGCGCTCGGCCCGCTCCCTGCCGCGTTCCTCAACGGAGTCCGCGGCATCTACGACGCACGGCTACGGGACCAGATCCACCCGCGGTGGTAGCGCCCGGGCCAGGGCAAGGCGCGCGTCGATCGCGGCCGGGCTGAGCACGGCGTCCAGCGCCAGGGCCGCACATCCCACGAGGCCGGCGCGGTCGCCGTACGTCGACGGAAGGAACTGGAGCTCACGGGTGGCGAGCGCGGAGGACCGGGCGTAGACGGACTCGCGCACACCGGCGGCGTAGACGTCGTACGCCGCGGCCATGTCGCCGCCCAGGACCACCGCCTGGGGGTTGAGCAGGTTGATGGCGACGGCCAGCAGCTCGCCCACCTGTCGCCCGCTCTCGCGCAGCAGCTGCTTGGCCTCTGCGTCGCCGGCCAGGGCATGGGCGACGAGGTCGCGCACGTGCCCGACGTCGCGACCTTCCTCCTGGAGTCGCGCGACCAGCGCCCATCCGGAGGCGATCGTCTCGAGACAGCCGACGTCGCCGCAGCGACACGGACGACCGGCGGCTTCGCTCACCTTGGTGTGCCCGAGGTCGCCGGCGCCCCCGCGTGCGCCACTGACGATGCGGCCGTCGGCGAGCACGCCGAGGCCGAGACCGGTCGACGCCTTGAGGACCAGCAGGTCCTTGATCTCGCGGGCATGCCCGAGGAACTCCGACCGGGCGAGCGTGTCGGCGTCGTTGGCGAGGAAGAGCGGGGCGTCCGCCACCCGCGAGAGGTACGGCGCCAGGGGGACGCCGTCCCAGCCGGCCATGACGGGCGTGTCGACGCTGACGCCACGCTCCCAGTCGACGACGCCGGGGAGCGAGCAACCGATGCCGAGCACCGGGGGCAGGTCGGGCGTGAGCAGCTGCGCCAGCTGGTCGGCGACTCCGGGCATCACGTCCTCCGGGCCGGCGCCGACCTCGTGGTCGACGGCGGAGGAGGCGAGCTCGGTGCCGCCCAGGTCGAAGACGGCGACCTGGGACCGGGAGCGACCGATGGCGGCCGCCAGGACGGTGCCCGCCTCGGTGTTGAAGATCAGGCTGCCGGCGGGCCGCCCACCGGTGGAGGCCAGCTCGGCGCCGATGCGCAGCAGGCCGGAGTCGGCGAGCGCGCTGACCCGGGCCACGACAGCCGTGCGGGACAGCCCGGTGACGGCACGGAGGTCGGCCCGGGTGGAGGCGCGACCACTGCGCAGCAGGGCGAGCAGATCACCGGCTGTCGCGGACTCCCGCGCTGCCGGTGGGGTCTGCACGTCGCTCATGGGATCGGATCCTAGGCCATTCCCGAACCGATGACTGCTCACTTTGGTCTGAAAAGATCCTAAGTAGGGCTTCTATTGGACCTACTTACGCACTACGGTGGGTGAGGTGACCGCGACTCCCCCCGATCTCGACCTCCCGGCTTGCGACTTCACCGTCTTCGGCGGCACCGGCGACCTCGCCCTCCGCAAGCTGCTTCCCGGCCTGTACGAGCGCGAGCGCCAGCGACACCTGCACCCCGACACCCGGATCGTCGGCGTCTCCCGCCATGACCTGGACGACGACGCCTACCGCGACCTGGTGACCCAGGCCCTGTTCGAGCACGTTCCCGAGGACCACCTCGAGGCCGGCGCCGTCCACCGGCTGGTCAGCCGGCTCCACCACCTCGCGCTCGACGCCACCTCCCCCGAGGGGTGGGACCGCCTGCACGGACTACTCAAGGACAACCCGGCGCGGACCGCGGGACCCGACGAGAGCCCGATCCGCGTCTACTACCTCGCCGTCGCCTCCGACCTCTTCGGCCCGATCTGCGGTCGTCTCGACGACCTCGGACTGGTGACCCCCGAATGCCGCGTCGTGCTCGAGAAGCCGATCGGAGCCGACCTCGCCTCCTCCCGCGTCGTCAACGACGCCGTCGGTCGGGTCTTCGAGGAGCGGCAGATCTTCCGCATCGACCACTACCTCGGCAAGGAGAGCGTGCAGAACCTCCTCGTCACCCGCTTCGCGAACACCTTCCTCGAGCCCGTGTGGAACTCCCGGTGGGTCGACCACGTGCAGATCACCGTGTCCGAGACCCTGGGCGTCGCCGGTCGCGGCGAGTACTACGACCGGGCCGGCGCGATGCGCGACATGGTCCAGAACCACCTGCTCCAGCTGCTCTGCCTGGTCGCCATGGAGCCGCCGACGTACGTCGGCGGCGACCCCGTGCGCGACGAGAAGCTCAAGGTGCTGCGTGCCCTGGTGCCGCTCACCGGCGCCGACGTGGACCGCAACACGGTGCGCGGGCAGTACACGACGTACGGGGAGGAGCTCGGGCACCCCAGCACCAGCGAGACCTTCGTCGCGCTGCGCGCCGAGGTGCAGAACTGGCGCTGGGCAGGCGTCCCCTTCTACCTGCGCACCGGCAAGAGGATGGCCCGCCAGGAGTCGACCATCGAGGTCGTCTTCAAGGAGCCGCCGCACGCGATGTTCCCCCACAGCGAGGGCACCACGACTCCCAACCGGCTCACCGTGCGGATGCAGCCCGACGAGGGCATGCAGCTCCACCTGACCGCCAAGCACCCCGGCCCCGGTGGCATCCGGCTGCACCCCGCGTCGCTGGACCTCAGCTACGCCGACACCTTCGACGAGCGGTGCCCCGACCCGTACGAGCGCCTGCTCATGGACGTCATGCGCGGCATCCCCACCCTCTTCATGCGCCGCGACGAGGTCGAGGCCGCGTGGTCCTGGGTGGAACCGATCCTCGACCAGTGGCAGCGCGACGGCGTCGAGCCGGTCCGCTACCACCCCGGCACCAACGGCCCCGCCGCCGCGGCACGGCTGCTGGCGCGCGACGGCCACACCTGGCAGGAGCCCAGCACGTGAACCAGCACATGAACCCACCCCTCCATCCGGTCCTGGACGACGTCACCCGTCGGCTGACCGAGCGCAGCGCACCCACCCGTGCGGCCTACCTCCGGCGAATCCGCGCCGCGGCGGTCCGCGGTCCGGCCCGTGGCC
Organism: Nocardioides sp. CPCC 206347; assembly: GCF_048654605.1. Taxonomy (NCBI): domain Bacteria; kingdom Bacillati; phylum Actinomycetota; class Actinomycetes; order Propionibacteriales; family Nocardioidaceae; genus Nocardioides; species Nocardioides sp. CPCC 206347. Next base: position 382,134 of record NZ_JBMCYZ010000003.1, on the reverse strand, counting down.
GCCTCGCGTGCGCCAACCTCGCGCACGGCTTCGCCGCCGCCGAGGGAGCCGAGAAGACCGAGCTGGCCCGAGGCCAGAAGCCGAACCTCGCGATCATCACCAGCTACAACGACATGCTCTCGGCCCACCAGCCGTACGGCGACTACCCGCCCGTCCTGAAGGACGCCGTCATCCGTGCCGGCGGACTCGCCCAGGTCGCCGGCGGCGTGCCCGCGATGTGCGACGGCGTCACGCAGGGCCGCGACGGCATGCAGCTCTCGCTCTACAGCCGCGACCTGATCGCCATGTCCGCCGCGATCGCGCTCTCGCACGACATGTTCGACGGCGCCCTGCTGCTCGGCGTCTGCGACAAGATCGTGCCCGGCCTGCTGATCGGTGCGCTGTCCTTCGGCCACCTGCCCGCCGTGTGGGTGCCTGCCGGCCCGATGGAGTCGGGACTCCCGAACAAGGAGAAGGCCGCCGTGCGGCAGCTCTTCGCCGAGGGCAAGGTCGGGCGTGAGGAGCTGCTCGAGGCCGAGGCGGCGTCGTACCACTCGCGCGGGACGTGCACCTTCTACGGCACCGCCAACTCCAACCAGCTCCTGATGGAGGTGCTCGGGCTGCACCTGCCGGGCTCGTCCTTCGTCAACCTGGGCACGCCCCTGCGCGAGGCCCTCACCCGCGCCGCCGCGGCACGGGCGGTCACCCGCACGGCCCAGTACGACGCCGCTCCCCCGCTCGGCGAGATGGTCGACGAGAAGGCGATCCTCAACGCGTGCGTGGCCCTGCTCGCGAGCGGCGGCTCCACCAACCACACGCTGCACCTCGTCGCGATCGCCCGTGCCGCGGGCATCCTGTTGACCTGGGACGACCTGGCGGAGCTGTCGGCCGTGGTGCCGTCGCTGGCCCGGATCTACCCCAACGGCGCCGCCGACGTGAACCACTTCCACGCGGCCGGCGGCATCGGGTTCCTCGTCCGCACCCTCCTCGACGCGGGCCTGCTGCACGAGGACGTGGAGACGATCGTCGGCCCCGGCCTGCGGCGCTACACCGAGGAACCGGTGCTCGTCGACGGCAACGTCACGTGGCGTCCCGGTCCGGCCGAGAGCCTCGACCTCGACGTCCTGCGCCCGGCCTCCGACCCGTTCGCCGCCGACGGCGGCGTGAAGGTCGTCAAGGGCCCGCTCGGCACGGGCGTCGTCAAGACGTCGGCAGTGGCCCTCGAGCACCGTTTCGTCAGTGCGCCGGCGCGGGTCTTCGACGACCAGCACGACTTCCTGCTCGCCTTCGCCGACGGCAAGCTCGACGGGCAGGACCTCGTCGCGGTCATTCGCTACCAGGGGCCTGCGGCCAACGGGATGCCCGAACTGCACAAGCTGACGCCCGCCCTCGGGGTGCTGCAGGACCGGGGACAGCGGGTCGCGATCGTCACCGACGGCCGGATGTCCGGCGCGTCGGGCAAGGTGCCCGCTGCCATCCACGTCACACCGGAGGCCGCCCTCGGCGGACCGCTCTCGCGGGTGCAGGACGGCGACCTGATCACGCTCGACTCCGACGCAGGCACCCTCACCATCGACGCCGACCTGGCCCATCGGGCACCGACCGGGCAGGCGCCCACCGGTGACGAGTGGGCCGGCACCGGTCGCGAGCTCTTCGCGGCCTTCCGCACCACCGTCGGACCGGCCGACGAGGGCGCCTCGGTCTTCCCCGCACCCGCCGCCGACCTGGAGGTCCGCCTTGTCCACTCCTGAGAGCGTCCTCGACGTCGTCCCCGTGATGCCGGTCGTCGTGATCGATGACCTCGCCGCGGCCGTCCCGCTGGCCCGGGCGCTCGTGGCCGGCGGCCTGCCGGCGATCGAGCTGACCCTGCGCACCCCCGTCGCGCTCGAGGCCCTGCGCGCGATCGCCGACGAGGTGCCCGAGATCATGCTCGGCGCCGGCACCATCACGACGCCGGCCCAGGCAGCGGCAGCGGTCGCGGCCGGCGCCCGGTTCCTCGTCTCCCCCGGCCTCACCCCCGACCTGCTGGCCGCGATGGTGCAGACCGGCGTGCCGTTCCTGCCCGGTACGTCGACCGTCTCCGAAGTGATGCGGGTCCTCGACGCCGGGCTCACCGAGATGAAGTTCTTCCCGGCCGAGGCGGCCGGCGGCGCGCCGTACCTCAAGTCCGTCGCGGGCCCGCTGCCCCAGGCCCGTTTCTGCCCGACGGGCGGCATCACCGTCGACTCGGCGCCGACCTACCTCGGGTTGTCGAACGTCGGGTGTGTCGGAGGCAGCTGGATCACGCCCGCCGATGCGGTCGCGGCCGGTGACTGGGAGCGGATCAGCAAGCTCGCCGCGGAAGCGGCCTCGCTCGGCTGACGCGAGCGGCTGACCGGCCGACCCGTCAGGCCCGGCGCCCCATCATGGCCAGCAGTCGCGTCAGCGGCGGGACGTCGTCGGCCACCGGGACGACGGGCCCGAACGCGGTGCCCCGCTGGTCGGCCGCCTCCGGGGTCGAGAACGGCTCGGCGAACGCCATGCACCCGGCGACGTCGGAGTCGGTCGCCACGAACGGCTGACCGAGCGCGGTGGCGAGGTCCCAGCCGTGCACGACGACCTCGTTGAGCGCGACGGATGCCGCGATCTCGCCCGGCATGTCGATGCCCCCGGCCGCCGTCATGCCGTCGTACGCCGCCGGGTCCCGCCAGGCTTCGGCGAGCTCCGCGAGGTCGGCGTCGATGCGATCACGCCAGCCGGGCTCCAGCCGGGAGGCGTCGCCACTGCCACCCTGGCCGGACCCGGGCGCCTGCTGCTTGCGGGCCGCACCGGTGAAGGCGACGGCGAGGCCGCCGATGTGTTCGACGAGGTCACCGACGGCGTACTCCGTGCACGGCGTCGTGAGGGTGAGCTGGTCGTCGGTCACCGACGCCACCAGGCCCCGGAGAGTGGTGGTCGCGGGCCCGAGATCGAGAGTGGTCATGCCCGGGACAGACCGTCCCCGGCGACCGGATTCATCGGCGCTGCTCGGCGAAGAAGCTGTCGAGCAGCGCAGCCGACTCGTCCGCCAGCACGCCGGCGACGACCTCGGGACGGTGGTTCAGCCGTCGATCGCGTACGACGTCCCACAGCGAACCCACGGCACCGGCCTTGTCGTCGTACGCACCGAAGACCAGGCGGTCGACGCGCGACAGCACGACGGCGCCGGCGCACATGGTGCACGGTTCGAGGGTGACCACCAGCGTGCAGCCGGTCAGCCGCCACTCGCCGCGCACCCGGGCCGCAGCCCGCAGGGCGACCACCTCGGCATGGCCGGTGGGGTCGGCATCCTGCTCGCGCACGTTGCGGCCGGTGCCGATGACCACGCCGTCCGGATCGACCACGACGGCGCCGATCGGCACGTCACCCGATGCGACGGCCTCCTCTGCGAGCGCGAGGGCGGCGCGCATCGGCTCCAGCCAGGACTGCCCGGCCGGTGGAACGGACGTCACGCCGAGGTGAGTCCGACGACGTCGTCGAACAGGTCACCGAAGCCGAGGGCACGGGCCACCTCGGACAGCATCTCGTCGGGGTAGAGCTCGTCGTCGTCGAGGATCTCGGCGAGGTCCATCGCGTCGACACCAAGGTCGCTGAGCAGCTCGAGATCGCCCGCGGGCTCGGCGTCGTCCTCGTCGTCGACCAGCGGCAGGCCGAGGTGCTCGACGACGGTGGCCGCCAGCTCCCACTCGGTCGCGGCGCTGACGTCGGACAGCATCACCCGGGTGCGGGGGCCCGCGACACGGACCACGACGAAGAAGTCCTCGTCGACCGCGACCAGCCCGACCGCTCCCCCGTCGCCCGGGAACCGGCGCAGGGCCGAGGCCAGGGTCTCGACATCGACCGCGTGGTCGGGGGTCAGCTCGGCAACCTGCCAGACGCCTTCCTCACGGTAGGCGGCCAGCGCGAAGTCGATCGCGTCGCTTGCGGGCATGGCATCAGGGTGACACGCGAACCCCCACAGGGCTAGGGGATTCCTCGCAACCGCATCGGCCACCGGGCGGGGACTAGGCTGCCGCTCATGCGCACCCAGGTGGTGGACCACCCACTCGTCGCCCACAAGCTGACCGTGCTGCGGGACCAGGAGACGGACTCACCGACCTTCCGGTCCCTCACCGACGAGCTGGTCACGCTGCTCGCCTACGAGGCCACCCGCGACGTCCGGGTCGAGCCGTGCGAGATCGTCACGCCGGTGTCCCCGGCGACGGGGACGCGGCTCGCGACGCCCCGGCCCCTCGTCGTACCCATCCTGCGGGCGGGGCTCGGCATGCTCGACGGGATGATGCGGCTGCTGCCGACGGCCGAGGTCGGCTTCCTCGGCATGGTCCGCAACGAGGAGACCCTCGAGGCCGCGACGTACGCCGAACGGCTGCCCGACGACCTGTCCGGACGGCAGTGCTACGTGCTCGACCCGATGCTCGCGACCGGCGGAACCCTCGCCGCGGCCATCCGCTTCCTGGTCGACCGGGGGGCCGATCACATCACCGCGGTCTGCCTCCTCGTCGCTCCCGAGGGCGTCGCCCGGCTCGAGGAGGAGCTCGCCGACCTGGCCATCCCGGTGACCGTGGTCACCGCGGCGCTCGACGAGCGGCTGAACGAGAAGGGGTACATCGTGCCCGGGCTCGGGGACGCGGGCGACCGGCTCTACGGCATCGCCGGAGGCTGAGCCGAGGACGGTACGACGATGGCCGGCTACTTCTCTCCCCGTTCCATGGCGTACCGCGCCCTCAGCCAGCGCGTCGTGGCCCTCACCTACGGCCAGCGCGCGCTGGCCATCGGCGCCACCCACTCGCTGCTGGCCCAGGGCACCGCGCAAAGCACGAGCAACCGCGAGACGCCGTACACCCGCCTTGCGCTGACGGCACGACTGTTCGAGGCGGTCTTCCTGGGCACGACCGAGGAGGCCGACCGTGCGCTGGCCTTCACCGCGAAGCGGCACGCCACCGTCCAGGGCACCATCGACGAGTACGGCGGCCCCGCGCACCCCGCCGGCGAGCGGTACGACGCCTACGACCCTGATGCGATGTGGTGGACGGTGGCGTTCACGCTCGACTCCGTGGAGCACCAGTACGACCACCTCGTCCGCCGCCTGGCGGACCGCGAACGCCAGGAGCTCTTCGAGGACTTCGTGCGTTGGGGGGAGCTGTTCGGGATGCCGCGCTCGGCCGCCCCACGCGACCACGCCGACTTCCGGCAGCAGTACGACGCCTACCTCGCCTCGGACCGCCCGTACCTGACCGCCGAGATGAAGCAGCTGGGCAGGTACATCGCCGGCTACGACGTGCCCAACCAGCCGCCGCTCCCGGCCCGGCCGCTGTTCTCGACCATCCACCTGCTCACGGTGGGCAGCCTTCCGCCCAGCGTTCGGACCCTGTTCGAGATGGAATGGTCACGCCGCGACGAGATCGCCTACCAGGCCGTGTGCCGCTCCAGCCGGCTCGGCCACAGCCGGATCCCCCTCTTGGCCCGCTCACCGATCCTGCGTGGGCGCAGCAAGGAGTTCTACAAGATCGTCGCCAGGGGCGAGCAGGACGTGATCCGTCGTGGCGGCGTGAGCATGCCCGGTGTGTCGGACGTCTCGGGGACCGACCGCGTCGAGAGCGCCTGACTGCCTTGTAGACGGACGTCACACGTAAGACGGGGACCTCACAGGCCAACGGCTGTGTAGGTTGAGCGGCGCTGTATCCACGAATGGCTGGAGGCTCGATGCTCATCGGCATCCCCCGCGAGTCGAAACCGGGTGAAACCCTGGTTGCGGCGACCGCGAAGACCGTAACTCAATTGACCAACCTCGGCTACGACGTCGTCGTCGAGTCGGGAGCCGGCAACGCTGCCGACCAGCCCGACTCCGCGTTCGTCGACGCCGGAGTGCGCGTCGGGACCTCGGACGAGGTGTGGGCCGCTGACGTCGTCGTCAAGGTCAACGCGCCCTCGGCCGAGGAGATCGGCCGGCTCCGTCGCGGCGCCACGATCATCTCGATGATGGCTCCCGCGCGCAGCCCCGAGCTGCTCGAGCAGCTCCAGGCCGCCGGTGTCACGGCGCTGGCCATGGACGCGGTGCCGCGGATCTCGCGCGCCCAGTCGATGGACGTGCTGTCCTCGATGGCGAACGTCGCGGGCTACCGCGCGGTCGTCGAGTCGGCCCACGAGTTCGGCCGGATGTTCACCGGCCAGGTGACCGCCGCCGGCAAGATCCCGCCGGCCCGCGTCTTCGTCGTCGGTGCCGGTGTCGCCGGCCTCGCCGCCATCGGTGCCGCGTCCGCCATGGGCGCCATCGTGCGCGCCTTCGACGTACGCCCCGAGGTCGCCGAGCAGGTCGAGTCGATGGGCGCCCAGTTCGTCGAGGTCGACTTCGAGTCCGAGGTGTCCTCCGACGGCTACGCCAAGGAGATGACGGCCGAGCAGGAAGCGGCCACCGCCACGATGTACGACGAGGAGGCCCGCGCGGCCGACATCGTCATCACCACGGCGCTGATCCCCGGACGCCCCGCTCCCAAGCTGCTGTCCGCCGAGACGGTCGCCGGGATGAAGAACGGTTCGGTCATCGTCGACATGGCGGCCGCCAACGGCGGCAACGCCACCGGCACCGTCACCGACGAGCGGATCGTGACCGACAACGGCGTCACGATCCTCGGCTACACCGACCTCGCGGGTCGCCTGGCTGCCCAGACCTCGCAGCTGTACGGCACGAACATCGTGAACCTGCTCAAGCTGCTGACCCCGGAGAAGGACGGCGCCCTGGCGCTCGACTTCGACGACGTCGTCCAGCGCGGCATCACGGTCGTCAAGGAAGGCGAGTCGACGTGGCCGCCTCCGGCCGTGCAGGTCTCGGCCGCCCCGGCTGCCGCTGCCGCCGCGCCCGTGGCCGCCGCCGAGCCGAAGAAGCCCCTGTCCGCAGGCGCCAAGGTCGGCCTGGTGCTCGGCGCGATCGGCCTGTTCTGGCTGGTCAACGCCCTCGCCCCGACCGAAGAGCTGCGTCGCCACTTCACGGTGTTGATGCTGTCGATCGTGATCGGCTACTACGTGATCGGCAAGGTCGCGCACGCCCTGCACACACCGCTGATGTCGGTCACCAACGCCATCTCCGGCGTGGTCGTGGTCGGCGCGCTGGTGCAGGTCGCCACCGACGACAAGCTGGTGCTCGGCATGTCCGCCGTCGCCATCCTGCTCGCGTCGATCAATGTCTTCGGTGGGTTCGCGGTCACGCGCCGCATGCTCGCGATGTTCAGCAAGGGAGCCTGATCCATGGACATCACCTCCATCACCGGTGCGGCGTACATCGTCGCCGCCCTGCTGTTCATCCTGTCGCTGGCAGGCCTCTCGACGCACCAGTCCGCCAAGAACGGCCTGACCTACGGCATCGTCGGCATGGCCGTCGCGCTCGTCGCCACGGTGGCCGCGGTCGTCGACGTCAGCGAGTTCCTCGACAACCGGGCGCTCGTCATCATCCTCATGCTCGCCGCGATCGCCATCGGCGCCGCTATCGGCCTGTGGCGTGCCCGGATCGTCGAGATGACCGGCATGCCCGAGCTCATCGCGGCCCTGCACTCGTTCGTCGGTCTCGCCGCGGTGCTGATCGGCTGGAACGGTCACATCCTCGGCTCGCACGACTCCATGGACAGCCTGGTCAACATCCACGAGGCCGAGGTCGCCATCGGCATCTTCATCGGTGCGGTCACCTTCACCGGCTCGATCGTCGCCAACCTGAAGCTGTCGGCGAAGATCTCGTCGGCCCCGCTGATGCTGCCCGGCAAGAACCTGATCAACGTCGGCTCGCTCGTGCTGTTCGCGATCCTGACCGCGATCTACGTCTCGCTGGAGACGCACGACAACACGTCGGCGGACATCCTCCTGGGCGTCCTGACCCTGCTGGCGCTCGCGCTCGGCTGGCACCTCGTCGCCTCCATCGGCGGCGGCGACATGCCGGTCGTGGTCTCGATGCTCAACTCGTACTCCGGATGGGCCGCGGCCGCCTCGGGCTTCCTGCTCGGCAACGACCTGCTGATCGTGACCGGTGCCCTGGTCGGATCCTCCGGTGCCTACCTGTCCTACATCATGTGCAAGGCGATGAACCGCTCGTTCATCTCCGTCATCGCCGGTGGCTTCGGCATCGCCGCCCCCGCGGGCGACGACAAGGACTACGGCGAGCACCGCGAGATCCAGGCCGAGGCCGCCGCCGAGCTGCTGTCCAACGCCTCGTCCGTGGTCATCACGCCGGGCTACGGCATGGCCGTGGCGCAGGCGCAGTACCCGGTCGCCGACCTCACCGCGAAGCTGCGGGCCAAGGGCGTCAACGTCCGCTTCGGCATCCACCCCGTCGCGGGTCGCCTGCCCGGCCACATGAACGTGCTGCTGGCCGAGGCCAAGGTGCCCTACGACATCGTGCTCGAGATGGACGAGATCAACGAGGACTTCCCGGAGACGGACGTCGTGCTCGTGATCGGCGCCAACGACACCGTGAACCCGTCCGCCGCGGAGGACCCGACCTCACCGATCGCCGGCATGCCGGTGCTCGAGGTCTGGAACGCCAAGGACGTCATCGTGTTCAAGCGCTCCATGGCCGCCGGCTACGCCGGTGTCCAGAACCCGCTCTTCTTCCGCGAGAACAGCCAGATGCTGTTCGGTGACGCGAAGGACCGGGTCGAGGACATCGTGAGCCACCTCAGCTGAGCAAGCAGTACGACGAAGGGCCGGTTCCGTGCGGAACCGGCCCTTCGTCGTCCACCGGGCACCCGGACGCGAGCAACGTCCCTGCAGCGTCGGTCCCCCTACGGTCCAGACATCCGAACCGAACGTGAAGGAACCACCACATGCGCCTCCTCCTGATGGGCCCGCCCGGAGCCGGCAAGGGCACCCAGTCCGCGGCACTCGCTGCTCACCATCACATCCCGGCGATCGCGACCGGCGACATCTTCCGCGCGCAGGTCAAGGAACGTACGCCGCTCGGCCTGACGGCCCAGGGCTACATGGATCGCGGCGAGTACGTGCCCGACGAGGTGACCAACGCGATGGTCGCGGTACGCCTCGCCAAGCCCGACTGCACGCACGGCTTCCTGCTGGACGGCTACCCGCGCACCGTTGAGCAGGCCGTCGAGCTCGACGCGATGCTGGCCGTGGCCGAAGCCACGCTCGACGCCGTGGTGGTGCTGACGGTCGATCCCGAGGAACTCGTCGGGCGGCTGCGACGGCGGGCCGAACTGGAGGGTCGCGCCGACGACACCGAAGCGGTCGTCCGTCGCCGCCTGGAGGTCTACGCCGAGCAGACCGCTCCGCTCGTCGAGTTGTACGGCGCGCGCGGGCTGGTCCGGGAGATCGACGGGACCGGCACCGTCGCCGAGATCGCGGCACGGATCGACGAAGCCCTGGCCCAGCGGCTGGCCTGACCCCGGCTCAGAACTCGATCTCGGCGACCGTCTCGTAGCGCGGCGAGCGGCGCGGACCTTCACCGAGGTGGGAGGCGATCACCGCGACCGAGTCGAAGCTCCAGGCCGGCCCTTCGTAGGTGTCGAGGAGCCGCACCCAGTTGGTCATCTCGACGAACCTGCCACCGGTGCGGGCCACCGTGACGTGGGGCCGGAAGCGCTGCCCGTCGACCTCGATGCCACTGACCACCGCGGCGTTCCGGGCGCGGACCGCGGCCGTCTCGAGGGAGTCGTTCGCCGCGACCCCGGTCGCGAGGACCCGCGCCTCGGCGACGTTCGGGAACGCCACGGCGCCGGCCAGCCGGAGCTCCGTTGCGGGGAGCCCTTCGAGCGAGGTGGCCAGCCGGTCGACGTACTCCTCCAGACGGTGTGCGGCGGCGGCCATGAAGGCCAGGGTGATGTGGAACTGCTCGGGGCGGGTCCAGCGGAACCCGGCTGCGTCGCGGCGTGGGTCCAGGAACGCGTCGAGGTGCTCGATCGCCTCCTGCGAGGGGACGACGGCGGTGAAGAGGCGCATCAGACCTGGGTACCGACGAGCTGGCCGATGCCGTGGGTGACTGCCATCGCGATGAGACCGCCGAGTATGTTGCGTGCCACGGCCATCCGGGCCGAGCCGTAGCCGAAGCGGGCGCTGAGCCAGCCGGTCAGCGCAAGGGCGATCGTCACGGCGACGACGGTGACGGCAACGCGCAGGTCACCGGGGACGAGCAGGATCGTGAGCAGGGGCAGCAGCGCGCCGAGGGTGAACGACAGCATCGACGCGATCGCGGCGTTCCACGGGCTGGTGAGGTCGTCGGGGTCGATGCCGAGCTCGACCTCGGCATGGGCCGCCAGGGCGTCCTTCTCGGTCAGCTGCTTGGCGACCTCGAGCGCGAGTCCGGGTTCGAGGCCCTTGTCGACGTACAGGCCGGCGAGCTCGGCGAGCTCGTCCTCGGGGTCCTCACGCAGCTCGCGCCGCTCCTTGGCGAGCAGCGCGTCCTCGGAGTCCCGCTGGGTGCTGACGGAGACGTACTCACCAGCCGCCATGCTCATCGCGCCGGCCACCAGTCCGGCGATGCCCGCGATCAGGATCGCGGTGCGGTCCGTCGTGGCGCCCGCGACCCCGAGGACGATGCCGGCGACCGACACAATGCCGTCGTTGGCGCCGAGCACGCTTGCCCGCAGCCAGTTGAGGCGGTCGTTGAAGCCTTGCTGATGGGGCTCGTCCTCGTGGGGGCCGATGTCATCCGCCGCCGGGACCGGTGTCCCACTCGATTCCGTCACGCACCCATGATCCCCGAGTCAGGGGCCGGGCGCGACCGGGATTGGGTGGCGCTCGTCGTACTCCCTGACCTTGTCCTGCACTCCTTGGCCGTTGCAACGGCCAGAAAGCGCAGGAATCCCCGCCTCAGCGGGGATTCCTGCACCGCACTCAGAGCCCGAGGTCGCGCCCGATGAGCTCCTTCATGATCTCGTTCGAGCCCGCCCAGATCTTCGTGACGCGGGCGTCACGCCAGGCCCGGGCCACGCGGTACTCGTTCATGAAGCCGTAGCCACCGTGCAGCTGGACGCAGGCGTCGAGGACCTCGCTCTGGGCCTGGCTGGACCACCACTTCGCCTTGGAGGCGTCGATGGCGGTGAGCTCGCCCTTGCTGTGCGCGAGGACGCACTTGTCGATGTAGGCCTCGGCAACCTCGATCTGGGTGAAGAGCTCGGCGAGCAGGAACTTGTTGCTCTGGAACTTGCCGATCGACTGGCCGAAGGCCTGGCGGTCCTTCGTGTACTGCAGGGTCTCGATGAGGATCTGCTTGGCCTGCGCGACGTTCGCGACCGCGCAGCCGAGGCGCTCCTGCGGGAGCTTCTGCATCATGTGGATGAAGCCCATGTTGAGCTCACCGATGATCTCGGCGTCGGTGACGCGGACGTTCTCGAAGAACAGCTCGGCGGTGTCGGACTCCTCCATGCCGACCTTGTCGAGCTTGCGGCCGCGCGAGAAGCCTTCCTTCGTGGCCTCGATGCCGAACAGGGTGATGCCCTTCGGGCCACGCTCGGGGTCGGTGCGCACGGCGGTGACGAACAGGTCGCCGGAGTAGCCGTTGGTGATGAACGTCTTCGAGCCGTTGATGATCCACTCGTCGCCGTCGCGGACCGCGGTGGACTTCAGGTTCGCGAGGTCCGAGCCACCCGACGGCTCGGTCATGCCGATGCCGAGCAGGATCTCGCCGGACACGACACCCGGGAGCCAGCGTTCCTTCTGCTCCTCGGTGCCCAGCTCGACGATGTACGGCGCCGTGATGTCGGCGTGGATGCCGTGGCAGGTGGGGTACGCCGCGCCGACCTTGGCGAGCTCCTCCTGGAGGACGGCGTTGAACCGGAAGTCGCCGGCCTCGGCGCCGCCGTACTGCTCGGGGACCTCGAGGCCCAGCAGGCCCTGCTTGCCGGCTTCCAGCCAGAACTCGCGGGGCAGCGCCTTCGCGGCGATGTGCTCCTCGGTGTGCGGCAGGACCGACCTGTCGATGAACTCCTTCACGGACGACCGGAAGGCCTCGTGGTCCTCTTCATAGATCTCGCGCTTCATGCCCCCAACCCTACTGGTGGGTCACATCGCCGTCGTTGTCCCGATGCACAACATTCGGGCCACCGGGTTGGGCTACTCGTCCGCCACCGAGACGCGCGACGGCATCACCAGTCCGGCCACGACCAGGGCGAGCGACGTGCACGCCACCACGACGAAGACCGTGTGCAGCGCAGGGTCCAGGATGCCGACCGGCAGGGCATCCAGGTTGACGTCGCCGGCATGGTGCCCACCACCGAGTCGCGATGCGACGACACCGTTCGCGATGGCCCCGAACACGGCCACCCCCACCGCGCTTCCGAGCGACCGGGCGAACACGTTGGTGCCGGTGGCGACGCCACGGTCGCGCCACCCCACGGCGGACTGGGCGGCGACGATGCTGGGACTGGCGACGTACCCGAGGCCGAGGCCGAGGACCAGGCAGCCGATGGCCAGCACCCACACCGGGCTGTCGGGACCGACGCTGGCGATGATTCCGGTGCCGATGAGGCCGAACCCGGCGCCCGCGAGCAGGCAGGGCCGGTAGCCCCAGCGCAGGTAGAAGCGGCCGGCGGTGCTCGCGGCGATGGGCCAGCCGATGGCCAGGGCCGCCACGGCGAGGCCGGCCACCACGGCACCGGCACCCAGCACCCGTTGCGCGTAGACGGGGACGTACGACGTCACGCCGAGCATCACCATGCCGACCACGAACGCGCCGACGGTCGCGGCATTGAGGACCCGGTTGTTGAAGATCCACAGCGGCAGCACGGGGTCCGGGACGCGACGCTCGACGGCGACGAACGCCACCAGGAGTACGGCGGCCGCCGCGAAGATGCCGACGCCGAGCGGGGACCACCAGGCCCACCGGATGCCGCCCTCGAGCAGGCCGAGCAGCAGCAACAGCGCGGCGCCCGCCAACAGGGCGGCACCACCGACGTCGATCGATCGCCGTTCCGCGCGGGCGTCGTGCGCCGCGGTCTCGTGGAAGCTGCGGAGCAGGACGACCGCGGCCACGGCACCGAGCGGGACGTTGACCCAGAAGATCCAGCGCCACGACGCCTGTTCGGACAGCAGTCCGCCGAGCGTCGGTCCGACGACCGCGGACGTCGCCCACACGCCGGCGACATAGCTCTGCGCGACGGCGCGCTCGGCGACGGAGTAGATGTCACCCATGATCGTCATGCCGGCCGGCTGGATGGCGCCCGCACCCAGGCCCTGCACGCCGCGGAACACGATCAACGCGGTCATGCTCCAGGAGAGCGCGCACAGCACCGACCCGAGGACGAACAGCCCGATCCCGAAGAGCATCAGCGGCTTGCGGCCGAAGACGTCGGCGAGCTTGCCGTAGATCGGCGTGGTCACCGCCTGCGCGAGGAGGTACGTCGAGAACAGCCACGGGAACTGCGTGAAGCCACCCAGGTCGTCGACGATCGACGGCACCGCCGTGGCCAGGATCGTGGTGTCGATGGCGACCAGCGCGGTGCTCAGCATCACCGCGCCGAGGATCGGACCCCGGTCACTGCGCAGTCCCACGCTGGCCCTGGACGCGGTCGCGGGCGCAGAGGTGGTCACGTCCTTGGGCAACCCGCGGTCGTCGTACGGCATTCCCGGCTAGTTCAGGCTCTCCTCGGCCTTGTCGAGGAAGGCCTGGAGGTCGAAGACGTCGGCGGCTGGCGGCACCTTGATCTCGGCCTCCTTGTCGAAGTCGGAGAACTCGAAGAAGTCGACGTCGCTCTCCTCGATGCGCAGCAGGTAGTGCGGTTCGCCCAGCCGGACGTAGAGCACCTCGCGCTGCGAACCCTCGGTCTGCTCGATCTTGACGGCGTCGTCGCCGCCGACCTCCTCCCGGCCCAGGCTGGTCGCGGTGGCGCCCTCGCGGCCGTCGCGCTCCAGGAACTCGTCGAGGTCGCAGAAGGCGTCGGTCGTCTCGAGCAGGCTGTTCTCGAGCACCCACCGGTCCCCGATGACGGGAAGCACCAGCGCCGCCGTGCCGTCGCCGCTCGCGGAGTTCCAGAACTTCGCATCGGCGCGGAGGTAGATGTTGTCGTCCACCCGCAGGATCTCGGCCACGCCGCCGGACGACTCCTTCATCGTGCCCTTGCAGTCACCGCGGCTGGTCGCCGTGACGTCCACCTCGACGGGCGAGCCGTCGTCGTCGAACTGGCCGCGGATCCGCGCCGTCTCGAGGACCACCATGTCCTTCTCGGAGGCCTGCAGGATCTCCTTGGGGTCGAGTGCGAGGAAGGACGCCCCTTCCGTCGGGTCGTCCCCGTCGTCGCCGCCGGTGAGCAGGGCGGCACCGATGCCCGTGCCGAGCGCGACCACGGCAGCCACCCCACCCAGGACCCACCACTTCTTCGAGGAGGTACGACGTCCGGTGGGCGTCGCGGCAAGGAACGCCGGCGGCGGCGGATTCGCAGCGGCCGGCACGAACGCCGTCACCGGCACGGGCCGCTCCGCCCGCGGCGGGGTCGCGGGTGCGGGCGTCGGTGTGGGCGTGGGTGTGGGCGTGGGTGTGGGTGTCGGCCGGATCGGCCGCATCGCCGTACTCCCCTTGGCCTCGGGCACGGCCGCACCCGGGGTGATCGGGAGCCGGAGCGCGGCGTGCAGGTCGGCGCTCATCTCGCTGGCCGACTGGTAGCGGTCGGCGGCGTCCTTGGCCATCGCGGTGCGCAGGATCCGGTTGGTGGCGTTGACCATCGGGCTGCTGCCCGACAGCTGCGGGACCGGGTGGCTCACGTGGGCGGCGACGAGCTGGTACTCGGACGTGCCCTGGAAGGGCGGGGAGCCGGTCAGCGCGACCCAGAGCAGGCAGCCGAGGGCGTAGATGTCGGTGGACGCGCTGGCCTTGGCGCCGCCATGGAGCTCGGGGGCCATGTAGGACGGGGTGCCGACGGCCGACGCGCTGAACCGGGTGGCGTCGGCGTTCATCTTGCGGGCGATGCCGAAGTCGGCGAGGTAGGCCCGGACCGAGCCGGGCCGACGCCGTACCAGCACGTTGCCGGGCTTGATGTCACGGTGGACCAAGCCGGCCTCGTGGGCGTCGGCGAGGCCGCTGGTGACCTGCTCGATGATCTCGAGCGCCTCGACCAGGCTGGGCGTCCCGTGGGTGCGGATCAGGTGCCCCAGGTCGCCGCCCGGGATGAGCTGGCTCGCGATGTAGAGGTAGCCGTCCTCCTCGCCGTGGGCGTAGACCGCCACGACGTGGGCGGACTCGAGGGACGCCTGCGAGCGGGCCTCTCGCGTGAACCGTTCGCGGAACTCCGGGTCGTGCGCGAACAGTGGCGCGATCACCTTCAGGGCGACCTCGCGACCGAGGTTCTCCTCCATGGCGCGGTAGACGACGCCCATCCCGCCCTGCCCCAGCTGCTCGAGGATCCGGAAGCGACCGATGCGCGACCCCGCGACCGGGTCGCCGGAGCCAGGACCGGAGCCGGAGGGGGAGGACACATCGTCTGTTCTACCCGACGGACGTGCCCGGGACGTGACGCGGTGGTGACGCGGCGGTCAGTGCCGCGCTCCGACTGCTCTGGAAATCCCCCCAGGGTTGTCCCCAGAACCACCGACGGTGTGGTCATGGAGCGCGGCACTTCCGTGTTGCTGGGCCGCTCCCCCACGGCGCGACCCGTGCGAATTGTCTCGCCTCCGCGAGGCCGCCGACACCCGCGATTCCGAGGACAGGTCCGCAATCGGGAGTCGGGGGGTCACCAATGGGCCTAGCATCCGGCCATGAGGCGCGGGCGGTCCGAAGGACGTTCCTTCGCCGCGTCCGTCGAACGTGGCCTCCTCCTGGCGATCGGCCTGGTGATCCTGGCCAAGACCCTCGTCTGGGCCGGCCAGTTCGCCCTCCGGCCGTCGTACGACGGCGAGGAGCTGACGTTCGCGCTCGTCGTGGTCTGCTCGGTCGGTCTCGCCGGGATCGACTGCCTCCGTGGCCGCGTGTCCTCCGTGGACGTCGTGCTGTGCACGATCGCGATGGTCGCGGGATCGTTGATGCCGCGCGACACGGTGCCGTTGTCGGGGGCTGCGGACTCCCCGATCCTGCACCTGGCAGAGCCGATGCTGATGGTGATCGCGGCCCGGCGACGCGGCCCGGCGGTGGTGATCGTGCTCATCGCCGCACTGTTCGTGGGCCTCCGCTGGGTGACCGGCGCCGAGGACGGGCTCCGCTACGGCCTCCAGGAGGCAGCCCTGGTCGGCGGCACGGCGTTCGGCGCGCTCTTCCTCGTCACCCAGATGCGGCGCGCCTCGGTGCGTGCCGAACGGACCCTCGCGACCCGACGGGTCGTCGAGGCCGAGCGCATGTCGTCGGCCGAGGTGGAGGCGACCTCGTTCCTGCACGACGAGCTGATCCCGACCCTGCTGGCGGTCGCCGGTCTGCCCGGTGACCCGGACACGTGGTCGGCAGCGGCCATCGCCCTGGAGGAGATCGAGGTCCCGGCCGCCGACCAGGGACTCGGCGACCTGGTCACCGACATCCGCACGGTGGCCGTCCGGGAGCACCTCGAGGCGCGGTTCGTGGTGCGCGGGCGGCGCCGGCGCCTGCCCGACGTCGTCCAGGACGCCCTGGTGGGCGCGGCGACCGAGGCGCTGCGCAACGTCGCCCGCCACAGTGGGCAGCGCCGCGTGCACGTGACCGTCGTACGACGACTGGGCTCGATCCGCGTCGTGATCGCCGACCCCGGCGAGGGCTTCGTGGCCGAGCACGGCGTGGGCCTGCGCGTCGCCGTGGCTGGTCGCGTGTCCGCGGTGGGCGGCACGACCCACGTCGACAGCGTTCCCGGTTCAGGGACCACCGTGACCCTGCTGTGGCGCTATCGCCGTCTCGCGCGGCTGGTCGGGATGTCGCCCGACCACGACCCGGTGATCCGGGCCGTGGTCCAGGACCCGGGCCGGGTGGCACTCCGGGCCACGGCCGTCCTCGCCGCCGGATACATCGCGACGGCCGCACTGCTGACGCTCGACAACCCGATCCAGCCGGAGTCGTACCTGGGCGCCACCGCCATCGCCGCGCTGGTGGTCCTCCTCACCGCAGCGATGACCCGGGGGCCACTGACACCGGCCCATCTCGTGCTGGCGGCCGTGGTCCCGCCGCTGGTCCTGGCCACGGCCCTGCCCTCGGTGCCCGCGGCGGGTCTCGGCGGCGCCCAGTCGTGGCTGATCGAGTTCAGTGCGTTGCCGGCGCTCGCGGTGGCCTGGGTCCTGTCGCGGCGGATGACCCTGCTGCTCCTGGTGCCGAATGCGGTCGTGATCACCGTGGTCGCGCTCCGGATGCACCTTCCCGCCAGCGACCTCCCGCACCTGCTGGTCGTGCAGCCGCTCAACGCGCTGTTCGTCGGGATCGTCGTCTCGGTGTGCCGCCGGGCCGGAAGCATGGTCACCCACCGGGACGTGCCCCAGGCCTCCGACCGCCGGGTCGCACTCGAGGGCCTGCTCGGCAACTTCCTCAAGCCCGTGCAGGAGATCCTGCTCCGAGGGGCGCTCGGCCAGCTGACCAGCGCCGAGTCGTCACGGGCTGCCCTGCTGGCCCACGCAGCGCGGGACTGCCTCTACCTGCCCGGCACCGAGCACGCGGACCTGCGCGCCGAGCTCACCGCGCTGCGCGCCACCGGCGCCCAGGTGGAGAGCCGGATGACCGAGTACCCCGCGGCCACGCGCACGCTGGCGTCGGCGCTCCGGGCCCTCGTCGGCACCAGCGCCGTCCAGGTGACGATCTCCGGCACCGTCGACGAGTCGTCGGTCGTCGTGGTGCCCGGCCTCGGGGTCGACGCCGCCGCCCGGGTCACCCGCACGCTGCCCATCTCGTGGCAGGCGCGAGCAGAACCGGAGGCCCTGGTGCTGACGGGACCACCGGACCTCGCCTCGGTCATTCGTCGAGGTGGCCGTCGGCTCGTGCGCGACTGATCAGCCCGTGCACGTTGCCCGGGTCGACGCCGCCCGAGCGGTAGGCCCGGGCCGCGCGGAACAGGTGCTCCCGCACGGTGACCTCGCTGATCCCGAGGTCGCGGGCCACCAGCCGGTACGGCAGGCCGGTGCTCACGGCCCGGAGGATCTCGATCTGGCGGTGCGACAGGTGCGCACCGAGGCTGTCGTCGGTCAGCAGCATCGCGGCGAGCTGACCGGAGCACGCGAGCTCGCCGGCCACGGCGTCGCGGATGGCCTGGGCGATCGTCTGGATCGGGTCCACCTTGAGCACCAGCCCGGCGGCGCCGGCCTGGATGGCCCGGCGGACCGGCATCGGCCGCTCCTCCGCGGTGAACAGCAGGACCACGATGTCCCGCGCGACGAGCGCGGCGACCGACTCCTCGGCGACCGGCTGGCCCGGGATGTGCAGGTCCAGGAGGACGACGTCGAGCCCCTCGGGGGTGTCCGCGAGGAGCTCGTCCACCGAGCCGGCGATCGAGACCAGCGCCATGTCCGGAGCATGCTTCGCCAGTGCGGCACCCACACCAGCGAGCACCACAGGATGGTTGTCGATCGCTCCGACGCGGATCACTGCGGACACCCAGCCAGTATGGCCAGCACCCCCGGCGCTCCGGGGCAAAACGTCAGACCCCGACAGGTTCCTTGTCCGAGGCGGCGGTGCCGCCGTCGGGGTGCGGGAGGTCGTCGTACTCCTCACGGAAGCCGTAGCGCTGCCACCAGCGGGCCATCGGAGCGGGCGCCCACCAGTTCCAGCGACCGAGCAGCTTCATCGTCGCCGGCACCAGCAGGGCCCGTACGACGGTGGCGTCGACCAGGATCGCGACCAGCATCCCGATGCCCATCATCTTCATGAACACCACGCCGCTGAGGCTGAAGGCGCCGATGACGACGGCGAGCAGCAGGGCGGCGCTGGTGATGATCCGGCCGGTCTTCTGCACGCCGGTCTGGACGGCGAGGTCGTTGTCACCGGTCGCGTCCCACTGCTCGCGGACCCGCGAGAGCAGGAACACCTCGTAGTCCATCGACAGGCCGAACAGCACCGCGAGCATCACGATCGGGTTGGTCAGGTCGAGGAAGCCCTGCGGCGTGAAGCCGAGCAGGCCGGACAGGTGTCCGTCGCTGAAGATCCACGTCACCACACCGAACGAGGCAGTGATCGAGAACGCGTTCATCAGCACGGCCTTGAGCGGCAGCACCAGCGAGCCGAACGCGAGGAACAGGAGCAGCAGCATGACCCCGATGACGATCCCGCCCATGAGTGGCAGGTGGTTGCCGACGGACTCGGCCAGGTCGACCGTGTCGGCGGTCAGCCCGCCCACGAGTGCCTCCGAGCCGTCGGGGCTGTCGACCTCCCGGAGGTCGCGGATGACCTGCTGCGACTCCTCGGTCTGGCTGTTGCCCTGCCAGGTGACGCGCAGCAGGGTCGTGTCGCCCTCGGAGACCACCGGCCGGACATCGGTCACGCCCGCGACGTCCCGCTCGATCGCGCTCTCGTACGACGCCACGCCGGCCTCGTCGGTACCGCGCAGCAGCACGTTGGCGGTCGACCGCTCCTCGCCGAACTCGGTGTTGAGCCGCTCCGCCGCCTCGTGGGACGGGGTGTCCGCGGGGAGCACGCGGTAGTCGACGCTGCCCCACTTCACTCCGAGGAACGGTGAGGCGACGGCCAGCAGCACGACGGTGACGGCGGTCGCGACGATGATCGGGCGACGCATCACGGCGCGCGCCAGGCGGGCCCAGGCACCGGTGTCGGATTCGTTCGGCGTGGAGCGCTGCAGGAACGGGATCCGCACGGAGTCGATCCGGGTGCCGAGCACCGCCAGTGCGGCCGGCAGGACGGTCAGCGCGGCGACCATCGCGATCAGCACGGCCGCGATGCCGCCGTACCCGATCGACTTGAGGAAGGTCTGCGGGAACACGAGCAGCGAGCTCATGGCCGCTGCGACGGTGAGGGCGGAGAAGGCGACGGTGCGGCCCGCGGTCGCCATCGTGCGGAGCAGGGCGCGCCGTGTGTCGTCGGGGGTCTTCGCGATCTCCTCCCGGAACCGGGAGACCACGAAGAGGGCGTAGTCGATGGCCAGGCCCATACCGAGCAGGGTGATGATGTTGGGCGCGAAGATCGAGACCTCGACGAGCTCGTTGAGCCCGGCGATCGTGGCACGGGCACCGACCACCGCGATGACGCCGACCAGCACGGGCATCAGGGCCGCGATGACGCTGCGGAAGATGATGAGCGACAGGATCAGCACGATCGGCAGGGAGACGATCTCGGCCCGGAGCAGGTCGTTCTTCGTCTCCTCGTTGACGTCGTTGTAGACGGCGTACGGGCCGGCGATCCCGGTCTCGAGCGAGCTCTCCTTGATGATCGGCTTCAACGCCTTGGACGCGTCCAGGAAGTCGTTCTGGGTGTCGCCGGCCAACGAGACGTAGACCGCGGTCGCGTGGCCGTCCTCGCTCAGCATCGCGGGGTCCTGGACGTCGTAGTAGGTGATGTCGGAGACGGCGACGTCCTCCGGGACCGTCGCGAGCGTCCGCTCGACCTCGGCCTGGAAGGCGGGGTCGGTGGCCAGCTCGTCCTCACTGGAGAAGATCACGATCGCGTCGATCGACTGGTTGCCGAAGGTCTCGCGCTCGAGCGCGAGCTCACGTGACGACTGTGATGCCGGGTCGTCGAAGCCACCGGAGGCCAGCTTGTCCTCCAGGCCGACGCCGGCGATCGCGGCAGCGGCCGTGATGCCGAGCCCGACGAGCAGGATCACCACCGCGCGCCGTACGACCAGGGCGCCCCATCGCTCGATCATTCCGACTCCTTCGCACCACGTCCGGGAAACCTTCTGTGACGACCAGTCAGTTTCGTTAACACCGTTCACGGTAAACGGTGTAAACTGATCCCGTCAAGTGTTCGACACCCCCATCTCGAGGAGCCCCGTGCCGCAGATCCGCGTCCCCGTCACGCGCCGTGAACGCCAACGCGAGGCGACGTACGACGAGATCGTGGCCGCCGCAGAAGAGCTCCTCGACGAGGGCGCCGACCTCTCCCTGCGCGCCGTGGCAGCGAAGATGGGACTGACCGCACCGGCCCTCTACCGCTACGTCGCGAGCTACCAGGAGCTCGTCGACCTGGTGGCGTTCGAGCTCGACAAGGCCGCAACCGCCCAGTGGGTCGAAGCGACCGAGCGCCACCCGGCCGACGACCCGGCTGCGCGACTCGTGGTCGCCGCCGTGTGCTTCCGGAACTGGGCGCTGGGCAAGCCGCGCCAGTTCGCGCTCATCTTCGCGAACCCGATCGCCGCCGGCGACACCGACCGCCGTGAGCTGCTCACGGTCTCCACGTCCGGCCACTTCTTCACCGACCTGATCTGGCAGGTCTGGGAGCTCTACCAGTTCCCGTTCCCGGCGCTGGACGACCTCGACCCGGTCGTTCGCGAAGCGGTGCTCGATCCGCTGATCCCGGCGAAGTCCGAGCACATCCCGCTCGAGGACCGTGGCCTCATGTGGGTCTACATGCGCGCGTGGTCAGCGCTGTACGGCGTCGTCACCCTCGAGTCGACCGGTCACTGCGACCCCCGCGTCATCGCGTCCGGCCAGCTCTTCCGCGCCACGGTGCTCGACTGGCTCGGGCCGCTCGGGCTCGCGGCCGAACGCGACCGGCTGACGAAGATCCTCGACGAGGAGCTCGCCACGGCCCGCCGGGGCGACACGCCCTAGGACCAGAGCATCTCGCGCACCCACACCGGGACCAGTTCTCCGGCGCGGCCCTGGCGGGACTCGTGGAAGAAGTGGCTGCCCTCGCTCGGGTCGAGGTTGAGCTCGAGCGTGTGGGCCCCGTGGCGCCGGGCGTGCTGGACGAAGCCGGCAGCGGGATAGACCGCACCGGAGGTGCCGATCGACACGAAGTGCGTCGCCTCGGCGAGTGCATCGGTGATCCGGTCCATCTCGTAGGGCATCTCGCCGAACCAGACGACGTCCGGTCGCAGGTCGTGCGCACCGCAGCCCGGGCACGCCGGCTCGTCGAGCAGCGTGCCCTCCCAGGGCGAGACGACCTGGCACGAGCGGCACAGCGCCTTGAGCAGCTCGCCGTGCATGTGGATCACGTTGCGCGAGCCGGCCCGCTCGTGGAGGTCGTCGATGTTCTGCGTGACGACGAGGAGCGCATCGCCGAGGGATGCCTCGAGCTCGGCCAGCGCGACGTGTGCCGGGTTGGGCTCGACCGTCTTGAGCGAGGCCCGCCGGTCGTCGTAGAAACGCTGGACGGTGGCACGGTCGGCCTCGAAGCCCTCCGGTGTCGCGACGTCCTCGACGCGGTGGCCCTCCCAGAGGCCGTCGGCGTCACGGAACGTCGGCACGCCGCTCTCCGCGGAGATGCCGGCACCGGTGAGGACGACGATCTGGGGCACGCACGGGAGGCTACCTGCCGTCGAGGTGACCGTCGTCACCCGTCCGCGGATGCCCCGGACACGGCCGGGTACTGGCCGGACATGAGCCACCTCGCCCGCTACCTGCGGACCCACCTCGCCGGATCGACCGCGGGCGTCCACCTCTTCGACCGCGCGGCCGGTGAGCACGCGGAGCCCGCCGCCTCCGTCATCAGGCGCATCCATGGCGAGCTGGTCGAGGAACGGGTCGCGCTGCGCACGATGATGTCCGCGGTCGGCGTCCACGAGAACCCTGTGCTCAACCTCGTGGCCGGCGCAGGCGAGCGACTCGGCCGGCTCAAGCCCAACGGCAGCCTCCTGCACCGTACTGCCATGACCGACCTCGTCGAGCTCGAGACCATGAGCATCGCCCTGGCCGGGAAGCTGAACGGTTGGGAGTCGATGCTGACGATCGTCGACGACCAGCCGCAGTGGAGCCGCGACGAGCTCGAGCGGCTGGCCCAACAGGCACGCGACCAGCGCGACGCCGTACGGCAGCTGCACGCCGAGGCAGCCGCCCGCGCCCTGGGTTCCGGCCGGGACGACTGATCCGGTCCTGCCGATCAGGGTTGGGCAGCGAGGTTCCGCACGGCCCGCCGGATCACGTCGGCGTAGATTCCCCCACCCCGCGGTCCCGGGTGGATGCCGTCGGCGAAGTCGGAGACCCGGCGGGACGCGGAACGCCAGTCGGCCAGGGCACACCCGGGGTGCGCGGCCACGAAGGCGCGCACGCTCTGGTTGTAGGGCCGTACCCACGGCCGCGGCGCGTGGGCGGTGACGAAGACGAAGCGATGGCCCGGGCCGGCGGCGTCAACGATCTGGGGGAAGGTGCCCCGCGGCGCGGCGCCATTGGCGCCGAGCGCGATCACGACGTACTTCCGCAGCCGGCCCGCCTCACGCAAGCGCTTCACCTGGTCCACGACGTCCCAGACCTGGGCACCCACCTTGGCGCGGATCGAGATCCCGGCGAGGTCCTTGAGCAGGGCGGGCGCGCTGGCCACCGCGACCGAGTCCCCGAAGAGAGTGATCTGCTGGCCCAGGGGGACGTCCTTGACCGGCGCCGGGACCTGGACACCGGGCGCGGGTTCGGCAGGCCTGGTGACGGAGGGATCCTCGCTGGCGAGGTCCGTCTGCTGGCTGCGGAGAATGGCGTCGGCACCGGCCGCGATGCTGTCCTCGGCGACGGTCTTCCTGGGCGAGTCCACCACCGCGTGGAGACCGATCGCCACCACGACCGTGACCATCATCGCCGGCACCAACCACCGGTCGGGACGTTCCGGCCAGGCGATCCGGATGCCGCGCAGGACCGGCTTCTCGACGTACTTCCAGCTCAGGCTGGCGAACAGCACCGACGTCGCCAGGACCATCAGGCCGCGCATCGCCAGGGCCGGGCCGGAGGACGTCACCCATCGCTCGGAGAAGAACACGACGACGGGCCAGTGCCACAGGTAGAGCCCGTAGCTGCGTTCGCCGAGCCACACGAGGGGTGCCAGCGGAAGTGCCTTCGCGACCCGTTGGTGGTCCACCGAGTCCAGCACGACGATCAGCACGCCGGTCATCGCGGCGATCGCCGCGATCCCGCCGCGGTAGGCGAAGGCGCCGGTGTCGCTCATCGAAGCGAACGCGACCAGCAGCAGCGCGAGTCCCAGCGGGACCGAGACCCTCGCGGCCGCTGCGCGACGGCCCTCGAGCCGGGTCGACACGAACCGTACGAAGGGGCCACCCGCGAGGGCGGCCAGTGCGCCGAGGACCAGGGAGAAGCCGTGGGTGTCGGTCCCGAAGTACAAGCGGCTCGGATCGACCGAGCCCGAGTATCCGACCGCCATCGCGACGACGCTCGCCACTGCAAGGCCCGCCACCACCATCCAGCGCAGGCGGTCGCGACGGACGAACCGCACCAACAGCAGCAGGAGCAGCGGCCAGAGCAGGTAGAACTGCTCCTCGATGGCGAGGGACCACAGGTGCTGGAAGATCGGCGGGTTCAGGCTGACGAAGTAGGACTCCCCGGTACCGATCTGGTGCCAGTTGGTCGTGAAGGTCAGGCCGCTGGCCACCTGCTCCCGCAGGCGCACCGCGCTCGGCCCTCCGAGGACGCCCGCGACGGCGCAGGAGACCGTCACCATCACCAGCAGCGCCGGCAGGATCCGGCGGGCCCGGCGGGCCCAGAACCGCCGGAAGGTCCCGGCACGTGAGGCCCCGAGGTCGGCCGACAACCCCACGGTGATCAGGTAGCCCGAGATCACGAAGAAGACGTCGACGCCGAGGAAGCCGCCCGGCAGGGCGCCCGGCCAGATGTGATAGCCGACGACCCCGCTGACGGCGATCCCCCGCAGGGCGTCGAGGAGCAGGTTGCGCTCCCTGGCCACGGCGTCGGTCGTCGCAAGGGGGGCATTCATGACAGGGATCAGCCTACGTACCGGGGAGCCCGGATCCAGCACCGAGGCGGCGGTTTGCTCGGTCACACCAGCTGGTCACACCAACTGGTCGTGGACCCGGCCTGTCCTCCGGGTCCACGACCGCCCTCCAGCCTGCCGGCCTGTCAGCCCGCCGGGTTGCGGCGGCGCAGGGAGGAGTCGTCGAGCGCCGGCGAGGAGTACCCCGCGTCGCGGCTCGAGAGGTTCGTGCCGGGCGGCACGATCTTGTCGATCTCGTCGAGGATGTCGCGGCCCAGCCGGACCTCGGCGGCGCCGAGCTGTCCCTCGAGCTGCTCGAGCGTGCGCGGCCCGATGATCGCCGACGTGATCGCCGGGTGCTCCAGGACGAAGGCCAGGGCCAGGTGGATCAACGGGATCCCGGCCTGGTCGGCCAGCACCGTCAGTGCCTCGACGGCTTCCAGCTTGGCGCGGTTGTCGGGGTTGTCGATCTCGAAGCGACCCGGCTGACGGCCCGCCCGGCTCGACTCCGGCTGCGCGCCGTCGAGGCGGTACTTGCCGGTCAGCCAGCCACCGGCCAGCGGACTCCACGGGATCACCGCGAGGTCGTACTTCCCGGCCACCGGCAGGACCTCACGCTCGACGCCCCGTGCCAGCAGCGAGTACGGCGGCTGTTCGCTCACCGGACGCTCGCGACCGCGCTTCTCCGCGATCCACTGGCCCTCGACGATCTGCGACGGCTGGAAGGTCGAGGTCCCGATGTAGCGGATCTTGCCCTGGTGCACGAGGTCGGACAGCGCGCCGAGGGTCTCGTCGAAGTCGGTGTCGTCCTCGGGGCGGTGCACCTGGTACAGGTCGATGTGGTCGGTCTGCAGCCGGCGCAGGCTGTTCTCGACCTCACGGATGATCCAGCGCCGCGAGTTGCCGAACTGGTTGACCTCGGTGCCGATCTGGCCGTGGAACTTGGTGGCGAGGACCACGTCGTCACGACGGCCCACGAGGGCCTTGCCGACGATCTCCTCCGACTCGCCCTGGCTGTAGACGTCGGCGGTGTCGACGAGGTTGATGCCGGCATCGAGCGCGCGGTGGATGACCCGGATGCTGTCGTCGTGGTCGCGGTTGCCGCGCTCGCCGAACATCATCGTGCCGAGTGCCAGCGAGCTGACCTTGACGCCGGTGCGCCCGAAGGCGCGGTAGGGGATGGTCACAGGACTTCCTTCTCTCTTCGTTTCTCAGGAACGGGTGGTGCTGTCAGCGAGGTCGTCGATGCTGGCCGCGTTGCCGGTCGACGTGAACGCGTCCCACAGGCGGCGATAGGTCCCGTCGACGCCGAGCAGCTCGTCGTGGGTGCCGACCTCCGCGACCCCGCCGTTGCTCATCACGACCACCCGGTCCGCCCGGGCGGCGGTCGTGAGCCGGTGCGCCACCACCAACGTCGTACGACGCCGGGTGAGTGCTTCGGTGGCGGCCGTGACGCGTCGCTCGGTGGCCAGGTCCAGCGAGGCGGTCGCCTCGTCGAGCAGCAGGATGTCGGGATCCACGAGCTCGGCCCGCGCGAGTGCGAGCAGCTGCCGCTGGCCGGCGGACAACGAGCGCCCGCGTTCCCCGACCTCGGTGCAGTACCCGTGTGCCAGGCCCGCCACCATCTCGTGCGCACCGACCGCCCGGGAGGCCGCCTCGACCTCGGCGTCGGTGGCATCGGGGCGCCCGTAGGCGATGGCGTCGCGCACCGTCCCGCTGAACAGGTAGGCCTCCTGCGGGACGACGCCGAGACGCGCGCGGAAGGCAGCGAGGTCGAGCGAACGCAGGTCGTGGCCGTCGATGCGCACCGAGCCCCGCGTGGGGTCGTAGAACCGGGCGAGCAGCTTGAGGACCGTCGACTTCCCGGCGCCCGTGGTGCCCACGAGCGCGACGGTCTCCCCGGCCGGGATCCGCAGCGAGATCCCGTCCAGGACGTCCCGATCGCCCGCGCTGTAGGCGAATCCGACGTCGTGGAGTTCGATCTCGCCCCGCAGCTCCCCGACCGGCAGGGCGTCGGCTGCCTGGGGCGTGCCGGTGTCCGTGCGCATCAGCGTGCGCAGCCGGGCCATGCCGACGACGGCCTGCTGGTAGCCGTCGAAGACCTGCGAGAGCTGCTGGACGGGAGCGAAGAAGAGCTCGACGTACAGCAGGAACGCGATCAGTGTCCCGGCGCTGAGCTCGCCCGCCTGGACCTGCCGCGCGCCGATCACCAGGACCGCCGCGGTGGAGAGGGTGCCGAGGAACTCCACGAACGGGAAGAAGATCGCCATCAACCGCTGGGCGTGGAGCCGGGAGTCCCGGAATGCCCAGGCCAGTCGGGCGAACTGCTCCTCGTTGTGCGCCTCGCGCCCGAACGCCTGGGTGACCCGGATCAGGCCGACGTTCTCCTGCAGGTAGGCGTTGACGGCCGACACCCGCTCGCGGGCGTCAAGGTACGCCGGCACCGACCGCGCCCGGAACAGGGCGGTCGACAGGACGAGGATCGGGAGCACCGCGAGCAGTACGACGGCCAGCCCGGCGTCGATCACCAGCAGGGCGACGAGCACGCCGAGGATGGTCAGGATGCTCACCACGAAGGTGACCAGGCCGGTCTGCAGGAAGCTCGAGAGCGCGTCCACGTCCGTGGTCATCCGGGTCATGATCCGGCCGCCGAGCTCGCGTTCGTAGTAGTCGAGCCCCAGCCGCTGCAGCTGCGCGTAGGTCTTGACCCGCAACGTGTAGAGCAGCCGCTCGCCGGTGCGTCCGGTGACCCGGACCTGCGCGACGTTGACGCCCCAGTTGCCCACGACGACCGCGCCCGCGAGCGCGGCGATGACGAGGAGCGCACCCAGCGATCCGGTCGCCACACCGTCATCGACGCCGTGGCGCACGAGCACCGGTACGGCGATCTGGGCGAGGGCATCGACGGCGACGAGCAGCAGTCCCAGGACCAACGGGCGCCGCAAGGGACCGATCAGGGACCGGAGCCCGAAGTCCCGATCAGCCGCGCGGGCCTGTTCGTCGGGGATGTCCGGGTCGGCGTCGACCAGCGGCAGCGCCTCGAGCTGGGCGATCATCTCGGCGGTCGGCGGCGCCGAGCCCAGGATCCCGCCACCCGGCGCCTGCGCGCGGCCCGGCCCGGAGGTCGCCGCCGCCGTTGCGTAGGCAGCAGCGACCCGCGCCCCGACCTCGGCGTTCGGATGCGTGTCCGGGCGCGGTTGCCACAGGTGGTCGGTGACCCCGCGCGGCCGATGTGGTTCGGCCGCGACCTTGGCGTCCAGGCCCACCTCATCCGGCTGTTCCTCGCTCGACAGCAGGGACCGGAAGTGCGCGTTGCGCTGTTCGAGCTCGACAGCAGTGCCGCTGTCGACGATCCGCCCGTGCTCGAGTACGACGATGCGGTCGGCCAGCTCCAGCGTGGAGGCCCGGTGCGCGATGATCAGCGTGGTCCGTGCCGTGGCGCCCCCGAGGGTGGCGTGCAGCCCCTCGTGGATGGCCGCCTCGACCTGGGCGTCGATCGCCGAGGTGGCGTCGTCGAGGACGAGCACGGCCGGGTCCCGCAGGATCGCCCGGGCGAGGGCGATCCGCTGGCGCTGACCGCCCGAGAGGGTCAGCCCCTGTTCGCCGATGACGGAGTCGTAGCCCCTGGGGAGCCGGCCGATGAACTCGTCGGCCTGGGCGATCCGCGCGGCCGCCTGCACCCGTTCGAACGAGGCGTCCGGGTCGCCGTACGCGATGTTGGCGCGCACGGTGTCGGAGAGCAGGTGGCTCTCCTCGAAGACGAAGCCGATCGCCGAGCGCAGCGAGGCCAGCTGGAGGTGCCGGATGTCGGTGTCCCCGACGAGGACGGTTCCGGCGGCCGGGTCGTAGAACCGCGGCAGCAGCGATGCGGCGGTCGACTTGCCCGATCCGGCGGACCCGACGATGGCGACCGTCTCCCCCGGCTCCACGCGCAGCGAGAAGTCGTCGAGGAGGACCTTGTCGCCGTGGCCGAACGTGACTCCCCGCCACTCGAGCGCGAGCGGTCCCTGCGCAACGGGCCGGGCATCCGCGGCATCGACGATGCCCGGGTCGGCGTCGATCAGCTCGAAGACCCGCACCACACCGGCCCGGGCCTGCTGCCAGACGGTGAGCAGGGTCGCGACCTGGCGCACCGGCGTGACGAACGAGCCGAGATAGGCAGTGAACGCGACGAAGGTGCCGAGCGTGATGTCGCCGCGCAGGGCGAGCCAGCCACCCAGCGCGAGGACGCCGACCTGGCCGAGCGCAGGCACTGCCTGCAGGGCAGGGTTGTAGCGACTGGTCAGCCTGGCGACCCGCACCCGTGAGGAGAACAGCCGCCGGGCGCGGTCCTCGAGGTCCTCGAGCTCACGCTGCTCCTGGCCGAACCCCTTCACGACGCGCACGCCCGTCACGGCCGCCTCGACGCCGGAGGCGACCGCGGCCGCCTCCTGCTGCGCGTGCCAGTTCGCCGGGAACAGGTCGCGCCGGCTGGCCAGCGCGATGATCCACAGGGCCGGGCCGACGAGCAGCGCGACCACGGTCAGCAACGGGCTGAGGAACGCCATCACGACCAGCGAGACGATGAACAGCAGCAGGTTCCCGACCATGTTCGGCAGGAACTGCAACAGCTGCTGGAGCAGGGTCACGTCGGAGATCGAGCGCGAGACCACCTCGCCGGTGTGCAGGTCGTCCTGGCTCCGTCCGCCCAGGCGGAGCAGCGAGGACAGGACGTCGTTGCGCAGGTCGTACTGGACGCCGAGCGAGACCTTGCCCGAGCTGATCCGCCGCAGGTAGCTGGCACCGAAGCGGACCGCTCCGACGCCGGCCAGCAGGGCGATCCAGGGGGCGAGGACCAGCGATTCGGGCAGCGCCACCCGGTCGACGACGTGGCGCAGCACCAGCGGCAGGGCCGCGGCGGCAACGGCGGCGACCAGCGCAGCGCCGTACGCCATCACGACGGCACGGCGCTGCCGCAGGCAGTAGCCCACCAGCCGACGGAGCCAGGCGTTCGGGTCCTGCGCGGGCGGGTCCTGCGCGGGCGGGACCGCTGTCACGAGGCGGCCTCCGCGGTGCCGGAGGACAGGAACTGGTTCGACGGTCGCGGCAGGCCGTAGTGCTCCCGCAAGGTCGCACCGGTGTAGTCGGTACGGAACAGCCCGCGCTCCTGCAGGATCGGCACGACGTCGGAGACGAACACCTCCAGGCCCGAGGGCAGCACCGCCGGCATGATGTTGAAGCCGTCGGCCGCGCCGCTCCTGAACCAGTGCTCGATCGTGTCGGCCACGCGCGCCGGCGTCCCCGTGAAGGTGCGGTGGCCGCGGCCACCACCCAGCCGGCCGATCAGCTCGCGCACCGTCAGCTGCTCGCGGCGGGCGAGCTCGACGATCAACGTGTAGCGGCTCTTCGAGCCCTCGATCTGCTCCTCCGGCGGGAGGTCCGCGGGGAGCTGCTGGTCGAACGCCAGCTGCTCGGGCTCGACCCGGAGCAGCGTGGCGAGCTGCTTGCGGGCGTACTCCGGCGCGATCAGCCGGTCCAGCTCCTCCTCGAGCTCGCGGGCCTCGCGATCGGTCGCCCCGATGACGGGGACGATGCCGGGCAGGATCTTGACGTGGTCCGGATCGCGACCGAAGTCCACTGCGCGCTTCTTCACGTCGGCGTAGAAGGCCTGGCCCTCCTCGATCGTCGGCTGCGCGGTGAAGACCGCCTCGGCCCAGCGGGCGGCGAAGTCCTTGCCGTCCTCGCTCGATCCCGCCTGCACGAGCAACGGGTAGCCCTGCGGGCTGCGCGGGACGTTCAGCGCACCCTCGACCTCGAAGTACCGGCCACGGTGGCCGATCGCCCGGACCTTGTCGGCCTCGGCGTGCACGCCGCGCTCCTTGTCGGCGACGATCGCGTCGTCGGCCCACGAGTCCCAGAGCTTGGTGGACACCTCCAGGAACTCCGCGGCCCGCGCGTAGCGGTCCTTGTGCAGCGGTTGCCCCTCGAGCCCGAAGTTCCGGGCGGCCGCGTCGCCGGCGGTGGTCACGATGTTCCATCCCGCCCGGCCACCGGAGAGGTGGTCGACCGAGGCGAACCGCCGCGCCAGGTTGTAGGGCTCGTTGTACGACGTCGACGCGGTCGCGATCAGGCCGATCCGGCTGGTGCTGACGCCGAGTGCCGTCAGCAGCACGGTCGGCTCGAGCCGGCCGGACGGGCGCCGGCCGGGGTCACCGAACAGCACCGGGCCGTCGGCGAGGAACAGGGAGTCGAACTTCGCGTCCTCCGCGATCCGCGCGAGCCGCTGGAAGTACGCGAGGTCGAGGTTCGCGTGCGGGTCGGACTCCGGGAGGCGCCAGGACGCCTCGTGGTGGCCGGTGTCGTGGATGAACAGGTTGAAGTGCAGCTGCCGCTGCGACCCGTAGGTTGCGTCGGTGCCCATCAGGCGCTCTCCTCGGACACCTGGTGGACCCGGTTGGCCGGACGGGCGAGGCCGTACCGGTCACGCAGCGTGCTGCCTTCGTACTCGGTGCGGAACAGGTCCCGCTCCTGCAGGATCGGCACCACCTTGTCGACGAACGCCTCGAGGCCCGAGGGCAGCACGGCGGGCATGATGTTGAACCCGTCGGCCGCGCCGTTCTCGAAGTAGTGCTGGATCGTGTCGGCCACCTGCACCGGGGTACCGGTGAAGGTGCGGTGGCCCCGGCCGCCGCCGAGCCGGGCGATCAGCTGGCGCAGCGTGAGGTTCTCGCGCCGGGCGAGGTCCACGATGAGCGTGTAGCGGCTCTTCGCGGTCTCGATCTCGTCCTCCTTCGGGAGCAGGTCGAGCGGCAGCGGCTCGTCGAGCTCGAGGAGCTCCGGGTCGATGTTGAAGCGCTTGGCCAGGTTGCGCTTCTGGTGCTCGGGGTTGATCAGCCGCTCCAGCTGGTCCTCGAGCTCGCGGGCCTCGGCCTCGGTGTCCCCGATGACCGGGACGATGCCGGGCAGGATCTTGATGCTGTCGGGGCTACGGCCGTGCCCGGCGGTGCGCTGCTTGAGGTCGGCGTAGAAGGCCTGCGAGTCCTCCAGGGTCTGCTGCGCCGTGAACACCGCCTCGGCCCAGGTGGCGGCGAGCTCCTTGCCGTCCTCGCTCGACCCGGCCTGCACCAGCAGCGGCCAGCCCTGCGGCGGGCGCGGCGAGTTGAGCGGACCGTCGACCCGGAAGAACCGGCCGCGGTGGTTGATGGCGCGGACCTTGTCCTTGCGCGTGTGGACGGCGCCGTCCTTGTCGGCGATGGTCGCGTCGTCGTCCCAGCTGTCCCACAGCTTGGTGACCACGTCGACGAACTCGTCCGCGCGGTCGTAGCGGTCCTTGTGGAGCGGTACGTCGTCGAGACCGAAGTTGCGGGCGGCCTCGGCACCAGCGGTGGTGACGATGTTCCACCCGACGCGGCCCCCGGACGCGATGTCGACCGAGGCGAACCGGCGGGCCAGGTTGAACGGCTCGTTGTACGACGTCGAGGCCGTCGCGATCAGGCCGATGTGCTCGGTGGCACCGGCGATGGCGGTCAGCAGGACCGTCGGCTCGAGCTTGCCGGGAGGCCGGCGGGCCGGGTCGTTGCCCTGCACCGGGCTGTCGGCGAAGAAGATCGAGTCGAGCTTGCCGCGCTCGGCGATCCGGGCGACCGACTTGTAGTACTCGACGTCCCAGATCGCGTACGGGTCGGACTCGGGCAGCCGCCAGGCTGCCTCGTGGTGGCCGACGTCCATGATGAAGGCGTTGAGGTGGAGGTGCTTGCGAGTCATGCGTGGTTCTCCTGGCGGGA
Organism: Nocardioides sp. CPCC 206347; assembly: GCF_048654605.1. Classification (NCBI taxonomy): domain Bacteria; kingdom Bacillati; phylum Actinomycetota; class Actinomycetes; order Propionibacteriales; family Nocardioidaceae; genus Nocardioides; species Nocardioides sp. CPCC 206347. The sequence continues at coordinate 349,689 of NZ_JBMCYZ010000003.1, read as the reverse complement.
TGGGGCGGGCAGGTCCTCGATGACGCCGAGGGCGGCCAGCAACTGGGAGCGGTAGGCCTGGAAGCCCGGATGGCTCGGCGGATGTCCCTCGGGGAGGTCGATCCGGAGGTCGAGCGTGAAGCGGCCCTCGTCGATGACCAGGACGCGATCGGCCAGGTGGATGGCCTCGTCGACGTCGTGGGTGACGAGCAGGACTGCGGGATCGTGCCGGCTCAACAGGTCGCGCAGCAGGCCGTGCATCTTGATCCGGGTCAGCGCGTCGAGCGCGCCGAACGGCTCGTCGGCCAGCAGGAGCTGCGGCTCGCTGACCAGCGAGCGGGCCAGCGCGGCGCGCTGCTGCTCGCCGCCGGACAGCTCGTGGGGCCAGGCCTTCTCGCGGCCGGCGAGGCCGACCTCGGCCAGCACCTCCCGGCCGCGTTGGCGGGCTGCCCCCCGCTGACCGAGGACCACGTTGTCGAGAATTCGCAGCCAGGGCAGGAGTCTGGAGTCCTGGAAGACCAGGGAGACCCGCTGCGGAGCCCAGAGCTCACCGGAGCCGGCGACGTCGTAGTCGAGGCCGGCGACCGCCCGCAGCAGCGTGGACTTGCCCGAGCCGCTGCGGCCGATCAGGGCGACGAACTCGCCCCGGTTGATGGTGAGGTCGATGCTGTCGAGGATGGTGCGCTCGCCGAAGGAGCGGACCAGGTCGGTGGCCCGGACGGCCACGTCGGTGCCCGTCCGGAGCGCGGGAAGGGTCAGCTGGCCAGGGTACGTCGCCACGACAGCACCCTCCTCTCGAGCAGGCGGACGAGGGAGTCGGACGTGAAGCCGAAGATGCCGTAGACCACGAGGCCGACCAGGATGATGTCGGACTGCGCGTAGAGCTGCGCCTGGGCCATCATGTAGCCGACGCCGGAGGTCGCGTTGATGGTCTCCACGACGATCAGCGCCATCCACGAGCCGACCACGGCGAGCCGGAACCCGAGGAAGAATCCGGGCAGCGCGCCGGGGATCAGCACCTTGCGGATGTACTGCAGCTTGCTCAGCCGCAGTGTCTCGGCGAGCTCGACGTACCTGTTGTCGATGCTGACCAGGGCGCCGTAGGTGTTGATGTAGATCGGGATCAGCACGCCGAGCGCGACGACCGCGACCTTGAACTCCTCGCCGATCCCGAGCCACAGGATGAGCAGCGGGATGAGCGCCAGGTTCGGGATCGCGCGCTTGACCTGCAGCGTGCCGTCGACGAAGGCCTCACCGATGCGGGTCAGGCCGCCCACGATGGCGAGGACGACGCCCGCGCTGACACCGAGCGCCAGACCGAGCATGGCCCGGTGCAGGGACGCGAGGACGTTCTCCTGGAGGCGACCGTTCTCGATCAGGGCCCACCCGGTCTTCAGGGCGACGTCGGGACCGGTGAGCAGGCGCGGGTCGAGGAGCCCACCAGAGGCGGCGGCCTGCCAGACCGCGATGATCAGGAGCGGGCCGAGCAGCCGGGCGCCGGGGATGGACCGCTTGCGACCCAGGCGGGCCTTGCGGGCCCGGTCCTTGACCTGGACGAGGTCGTGCTCGGTGCCGGCCGCGCGGTGCGTGCGGGACTGCCCTGCCGGGGTGACGACCCCGGCCGACCGCGGGTGACGGGCAAGAATCGTGTCAGTCATGGGTCACCTCACTTCGTGTACTTGGCGTCGACGAAGGTGGCAGCGAGGCCCTCGAAGCGACGGTCGAAGAGCTCCTCCGCGTCGAACTTCTTCACGAACCCGCCCTTGGCGATCAGGTCGATCGTCTGCTGGCCCCACGCCGCGGCGTCGTCCCACTTCTTCGGGAACAACGGCTGGTTGGTGGACTCCCAGATCCTGTCGGCGTCCTCGGGCGAGAGGCCCTCGGTGTCGACGTAGTAGAACTTCTTCCACTCCTCGGCGTTCTCCCACGCCCAGACCTGGCCCTGCGCCCAGGCCCGGATGTAGTCCTGGATGGCGCGTTCGTTGTTGTCGTCGGCCAGCACCGCCGTCGGCGCCCACAGGATCGTGAGGAGGTCGACCTCCTCCGCCTTGATCGCCCGGGCACCGTCGCGGCCGTAGTCGTCGATGTACTTGGCCGAGTCGAGGCCGCCGAGGACGGCCACGTCGACCTGCTTGCCCTGCAGGGCCGTGAGGAAGTCACTGCTCGGCAGCGCGACGAGCTCGACGTCGTCGTACGAGATCCCGGCCGTGTCGAGGGTGCGGAGCAGGACGACGCCCTGGGCCTGGCCCTGGGAGAACGCGAGCTTCTTGCCCTTGAAGTCGGCGAAGGTCTTGATGTCGGTGCCCGGTGCGGTCGCGAAGACGTACGTCGGCTTGGGCTTCTCGAGGACCGCCACGACCTTCGTGTCCAGCTTGATGTCGTGGGCCTGGATCGGCGGGATCAGCGCATTGCTGGCGACATCGGCCGCCTTCGCGCGGAACGCCTGGATGACCTCCGGGCCACCGGTGGCGTTGATCCACTCCTCCACCTTGAAGCTGAGCGGATCGATCGCCGACCCGGCCGCCTCCAGCTGGAGCTGCGTGGTGCGCCCGGCGATCTTCAGGCTGGTGCCGGCCTTGGGGGCACCGGTGGCGAGCGGCTCCTTCAGGGCCTTCGCGACGTCGGCGCCGTCCGCGGTGGCGCAGGCGCTCAGTGCGGTCATGCCGAGGAGGGCGCCGCCGGCGAGGCTGAGGAAGCCGCGGCGCTGGAGGCCCGGACGGGCGGGTCGGGTGAGCTGGTCGAGCTGGTTGAGCGGGGACTGCGTGGTCATGGGGATCGATGGCTTCTTTCGGGTGATCAGAGGGGTCAGAGGGAGTGGTAGGCGCCGTCGCGGTAGAGCAGGCGGGATCCGTCGGCAGTCGTGTCGCCGTCCGGGATCCGTGCCTCCTCCACGAGCGCCACGACGAGGCGGGAGTCGCCGGTCGGGAGCTGGCGCTGGAACCGGACGCGGAGCCAGCCGGCGTTCTCCGCCAGGACCGGCTCGCCCGTCGGCAGCCGGTCCCAGTCGGCGGCGGCGAAGCGGTCGATGCCGCTGGTCGCGAAGGTCCGCGCGACGGCCTCATGCCCGGCACCCAGGAAGTGCACGACCGCCGTACTGCCGTCACGGACGTGGGGCCAGCTCGACGAGCGGGTGTTGATGCCGAAGCTCACCAGCGGCGGGTCCGCGGAGAGCGAGGTCAGGGACGTCGCCGTGAAGCCGGCGGGTCCGTTGCCGGCGTCGAGGGTGATGACCACGACGCCGGCGGGATGGTGGCGGAAGGTGCGCCGGAACGTGGGGACGTCGATCAGGCCGGAGCCGATCGGGTCGGTGGAGAGGATGGACATGTCGTCACTCCCTGGGTGGTTGCGCGAGAGGGGCAGGGCGGCAGGACGCCGGGGCGCACGAGGACTGCGCCGGCCGCGGCGGGACAGCGCCACGAGGTCGTACGACGCCGATTCGGCGTCAGGAGGGTCGAGCGTCGGTCAGCAACAGCGACAGCGACGGTCGACCCCGCGACAGGGACGACAGCACGACGGGGCGCCGATGAGTGCGGGAGCCGCGGTCACGGCCTCACTGCTCAGTGCCCGAGTTGTCGTGGTCATGTAACTAGACTAGATCACTAGACTTTTCGCGCAACAATGCACGGAAGTGAAATAAGGAAACTCACGAGACGCCCGTCACAGACCCTCAGGACGCTCGCGAGAAACGGCCGGGAACAGCCGTCGGCGACGCGTAGATGCGGTCCAGGATCACGGCACCACCCGCCGTCGCGAGGACGTGGTCGGGGAAGCTCGTGCCGGCGACGACCTGCCCGGAACCCGCGCCCGCCGTGGACCCGGCGGCCAGCTCGGCCCGCAACAACGCGCGGCACTGCGGCAACAACCGCTCCCCCGCCTCCACCACGGTCAGCAGGTCCGGATCGAACAGGTCCAGCAGGATCGCGGCCGCACGACCGACCAGGCGGGCCCGCTCCTCGAGGAGCGCGATTGCCCGCTGGTCGCCGTCGACCGCGGCCTCCAGCAGGTCGCGGAACACCGGACGGTCGATGGAGCCGTTGGCGAGCGCGCGGCGAACCAGCGTGCGCTCGGAGACGGCCGCCTCGAAGCAGCCGACCTTCCCGCAGGCGCACGGCTCGGCACTGTCGTCGATCTTGAGGTGCGCCACCGCACCCGCCGCCGACCGCGGTCCCTGCTGGACACTGCCCGCCGTCGCGAAGGCGACGTCGACGACATTGCCGACGAAGAGCTGGACGATGCTCGAGCGCGCCCGGTCCACGTGCGCACCGAAGAGCTGCTCGGCGCGGACCAGTGCCCGCGAGTGGCCGTCGATCGCCACCGGCAGCCCGGTCTCGGCAGCGAGGCGGTCCCGCACCGGCAGGTCCGACCAGCCGAGCAGCGGGTGCTCGACCACCAGCCCGCGCGCGGCATCCACCCAGCCGCCGGTGGCGACGCCGATCCCCAGGATCCGACGATCCTCGGCGTCGGCGAGCACACCGCGGACCGACCCCGCGACCTGGGCGAGGACGGCGTCGGGGTCGAGGTCGTCGTACTCGTGCTTGTGCTCGCGGAGCACGCGGCCACGCAGATCGAGCAGGGCGATCGTGAAGCGCGGAACGGCGAGGTGGACGCCGATGACCGCGGTCGACTCGGTGTCGATCGCCAGCGGGACGTGCGGGCGTCCGACTCCCGGCGGGCCGGCGGCCTCGGGCGCCTCGCGCAGCAGGCCCTTGTCGATCAGCAGGTTCGCCACGCCGGTCATCGACGCCGCCGAGTAACCGGCCACCCTGGCCGCCGTGCTCCGGGCGACGGGGCCGTGGTCGAGGACGACCCGCAGTACGTCGGCGGTGATGTCCGTCGCGCGACGACCACGCGCTTGAACCGGGAGGTCGGCTCGGCGGGTGCGTGTCTTCTCCACGGTCATCTCCAGCGCGTCGTTAAGTGAACTAACTCAGGAGACTAACAGCGATTAAGAGGACGGCAGCTCGCTGTCCACGCCGCCGGCCCGAAAACGGCTCTCCCCTGCGCTCAGCACGCATCTGGTGCGTGCCGAGCGCAGGTGAGCGTCCGGAAGGGGCATCCGCTGGATCAGTGGAAGGTGTCCTCGGCGTTCTTGTTGGTGACCGCGGGGTCGAAGTTGTCGACGTCGACGTTGTCGCGGTTGGCCGCGCTGTGCTCGATCGCGTCCTTCACGGCGAACTTGTCCTTGCCCTGACCACCGACCAGGTGGTCGTAGGCCGGGGTGACCTCGTGCGACTCGATGGTGTCGTCGCCGTACTGGCCCTCGACCCAGTCGACGCCCTCGTACCCGTTGAGGTAGTCGTTGCCGTCGCCGCCGTACAGGTCGTCGGAGCCGTCGTTCACGTTGACGCCGGCCCAGCTGTAGAGGGTGTCGTTGCCCTCTTCGCCGCGGATGATGTCGTCACCGGCGCCCCCGTTGATGGAGTCGTTCTCGGTGCCGCCCATGATGAAGTCGTTGCCGGCTTCGCCCTCGACCCGGTCCATGCCGCTGCCGGTGTAGATCTCGTCGGCGCCGCTGCCGCCGTACACGGTGTCCGCGCCGGTGCCGGAGAGGACCTCGTCATCGCCGCCGGAGGCGAAGATCGTGTCGTTGCCGGAGGTGCCGTAGATCTTGTCGGCGCAGGCGGTGCCGTACGTGGTGACGCCGGCCTTCGCGACGATGATGTTGCCGTCAGTGCAGGGGGCGGCCTGGGCGGCGGTGCCGGTGGCGGTGAGGCCGACGACGGCGGTGGCGCCGACGAGGGCGAACTTGGCGGCGAAGCGGAAGGCGGTGCTGGTGGTCATGGCGTGTCCTTGGAGGTGAGATGGTCGCTCCGGACGTCTGCCGGGCTCGTGTGGGTAAGAGCGCCGGCTCTGCCTGACCTTGCAAGAACTTCCACTTTTCTTTTCTGGGGTGCGCGTTCGCCTGCTGTCCTCGTTCAGCTGCGCGCTTCCGCGTCCCTGGCGAGCAGTGCCATCCGCAGGCGGGTCGCGTCGTCGGGCCGGGTGGGGTCGTAGCCGGTCAGGCCGGCGAGCTTCCTCATGCGGTTGTCCACGGTGTTCGGATGCGCTGACACGAGGCGCGCGGTCCGGTGCCGGTTGCCGCCCGTCGCCAGGAAGGCGCGCAAGGTGGCGAGCAGGGGGTCGTCCCCGATGGGGGCGAGCATCCGGGCGAGGGCCGTTCTCGCGGCGCCCGGACGGGTGACCTGGTACTCGAAGGAGACGTCCTCCAGCCGGTAGGTGCCCGGCGGTCGCTCCAGGAGGAGGACGACGTCGAGGACCTCCCTCGTCAACCGTGCTGCAGCAGCGATGTCATCGGGTGCCGCCGTGGTCACCGCGGCCGTCACCGGCGCCTGGGCGACGTCCTCGAGCCGTTCGGTGAGTGCCTTCCCGTCGGCGATGCCGGGCGTGAGGGGGATGAGGGCGAGCCCGCCGGCAGGAGTCAGCGAGGCCATCGGTTGTTGCCCGTCGCAGACCTCGCGCAGCAGGGAACGGACCCTGCGCAGCTTGCGCCGGGCGGCCATGCTGGCGTCGACCCCCGGCTGGAGCTCGTCAGCATGGCGGGCGATCGACAGGGCGAGGACGGAGTACTCGTCGGCCAGGGCGTACGTCTCCAGCGCCGGGCGCGGGGCACCGGTCAGCAGGGACTCGAGCATGCCGTCGGCGACCGTGCGCGAGCCCGTCTCGATCTGCTGGAGCTCCTCGAGGAATCCCCCGGCGGCGGTCGCGCTGACGACGCCCAGGAAGTCGGTGATCCGCCCCACCAGGTCCGTGCTCAGCGAGACGTGCTCCTGCCCGGCGAGGACAGCCAGGCGCTGCACGACCACCCGTGCGACCAGGTGGTACGCCGCCATGATCATCTCGAGCGAGAGGCCCTCCTCGGCCCGCCGGGCGGCGGAGACCCGGATCTCCTCGAGATCGTGCGGCGCCGGCAACTCGCCCGTGGCGATGGTCGTGATGAACAGCTCGATGTTGTTGCGGATGGTCCTGGCGACGTCCCCGTGCAGGAGCTCGCCCGGCACGGCGGCGTACGGCTCGATCTCGGCGGCGAGGGCGCGGGTGCCGGCGTCGACGAACTGGCGACGGTGGCGCCGCATCAACTCCTCGAGCCTGTCCCCGTCGAGTTCCATCCACACTCCTTTGTTGTGATGACCTCACAGCACGGTAACCGAAAAGGTGGGCAAACTGCCGATGTCGGTGGAGCAAGGGCACAGGGAGACTCGGCGTCATGTACCTGTCACGGCAAAAGAGAGAAGACCCATGACGCTCCGCAAGACGCTGGCCGGCCTGTTGGCGGCCGGGATGTTGACCGCCACCCCCGTCCTCGCCGTCACGGCCCCCGCCGAGGCCGCCACCGCCGATCCGGTCGTCATCGTCCCGGGACTCTTCGGCAACGGGCCCGGCGCCGCCCAGGTCGGTTACGCCTACCTCCAGGCGCGACTCGTGTCCGCTGGCTTCGACGTCGAGGTGTTCGCCGCCCCCGACTACGGGACCGGCGACATCCACGCGAACGCCGCACGCCTGGGCGACTTCATCGACGACGTGCTGGCCGAGACCGGGGCCGCCAAGGTGGACCTGGTGGCGCACTCCCAGGGCGGCGTGATGGCGCGCGACTACGTCAAGACGCTCGGCGGAGACGCGAAGGTCGATTCGCTCGTCATGTACGGCACGCCCAACTACGGCACCCAGGTCGCCTCGCTCGCGACCCAGTGGGGCGGCGGCAGCTGCTTCGCCATCGTCGGCTGCGCCCAGCAGGCGATCGGCAGCTCGTACCTCACCGCCCTCAACGCGGGCGACGACACCATCGGAGCGGTGCGCTACACGGCGATCGCCACGGAGTACGACAGCGTCACGACGCCGTACGAGAACGCCTTCCTGAACGCAGGCGACGGCAACATCACCAACGTCACCGTGCAGTCGCAGTGCGCCGCCTGGCGTTGGGCCGACCACTTCTCGATCACGTACGACGCCGTCGTGGTCGACGGCGTGGTGGACGCGCTCAAGGGCGGGCCCGTCCAGATGAACTGCTTCGCCTTCTGAGCGAAGTACCAAAGAGGGAGCGGAAATGAAGATGTTCAAGAAGATGGCGCTGGTGTCAGCGGCCGCGATGGTGACGATCCTGTCGGGAGCAGGCGTCACCTCGGCCCAGGCCACCAGCGCGGCTGCGCCCAGCAGCGGATGGAACGACTGGTCCTGCCAGCCGAGCGCGGCCCACCCGGAGCCCGTCGTCCTGCTGCACGGACTCGGCGGTCAGGCGGTCACCAACTGGTTCTACCACGCGCCGAAGCTCGCAGCCGCGGGCTACTGCGTGTACTCGACGACCTACGGCGAGGGCCTGTTCGGCGAGCTCGTCGGAGGACTCGGCTCGATGCGCACCAGTGCCGTCGAGGTGGGCGAGTTCGTGGACGAGGTCCTCGCGGCGACCGGTGCCGCGGAGGTCGACCTGGTCGGCCACTCCGAGGGGACGACGGTCGCCACCTACTACCTGAAGTTCGAAGGTGGGGCCGCGAAGGTCAAGCACTTCGCCGGGTTCGGCACCAACGTCAAGGGCAGCACGCTGAACGGCCTGACCACGCTGATCAACGCAGCCATGCCGCTCCTGCCCGCCGTCACCCAGTTCGTCCGGGAACAGTGCGCGTCCTGCCTGGAGTTCCTCGCGCCCAACCAGTTCCTCACCGACCTGGCGGCGGGTGGCTTCACGGTTCCTGGTGTCACCTACACCTCGATCATGTCGAAGTACGACACCGTCGTGACGCCGTACTCCAACGGCCGGATCGACGAGCCGGGCGTGAACAACATCGTCCTGCAGGACAAGTGCGGGTTCGACTTCTCGGGCCACCTCGCCATGGCGGTCGACCCCAACGTCAACCTGTTGATCAGGCGCGCGCTGGATCCCGAGAACGCTCCGGCGATGCGGTGCTCCGTGGTGTTCCCGGCCCCGTTCTGACGCGCAGGCTGCGAGGTTCCCGACCCAGATCAGTGGCCGGGAGCCTCGCGGTCGGCGTACCGCTTCCATTGAGCGTCCACGACCGCCGCGAGCAACGCCCGGGCGCCCCCGTCGTCGCCGGCGCTCGCTGCACGGAACGACAGCAACTGCTGGCCGTCGCGCACCAGCACCATGTGCTCGATGGTCTCGACCGGATCGGCCTCGTCGACCTCGGTCGAGACCGTGGCGTACGCCGTCGCCTCGTCACCGCGGTCCGACACGGACTCCGGCACGACGATCTTGATCGCGACGTCGCGCACCCGATCCTCGGCGAAACCGCCGGCGCAGGCCTCGAGGGCGTCCTCGACCAGCGCGAACACCTGCTCGGCGTCGTCGTCGGCGTAGGTCAGCAGCTGCACGTTCACCCACGGACCGAGCCGCGGCGTCTTCGCCTGCACCCGCTCGGACCGGACGGGCTCCGGATCCAGGTCGACGATCGCGGAGAGGGGTTGGCACGCTTCCGGGTCGGCCACCCGGTCGTCAGCGAGCCCGGGCAGATCCTCCGGACCCACCTCGGCGTCGCCGACGGTCGAGCCGCTCTGGAGGAGGGCGTCATCGAGAGCCTCCGCCGAGAGCACGCCAGCGGGGTCAGCGGACCTCTCGTTGTCGGCACCACCTCCGCAGGCGCTGAGGGCCAGCGGCACGACGAGGGCGAGCAGGACGAGACGGTGGTGGGGCATGGATCTACTCCGAGAGGAAGAGGCGGGCTCGGTGACGGCAGGCGGAGAGACTGGTGCCGGGGACACGGGGCACGCACACCGACTCGTCAGGCCGCGCCTCGATCACACCAGCATCCGCGCCTCAGTAGTACCAGGGGGACGATTCGACGGGATTCCAGGCACTGTCGACAACTGCCGAACGATGCCGGAGAAGCGCCTGTGACCTGCGCAAACGCAGCAAGAGTGACGTTTGTCGTTGTTGGCTTCAAAGTGCCGCTTCGTGGCCGTTTGCGGACTTTTTGCGGACCGACCACCCACGACACGTGTCGCGATCATCTACGTGAGGTCGACGACGGTGGCGTCAAGGTGACCTCCGATGAAGGCTGCCGCACTGGAGCGCATGCAGCGGTCAGCCTGCTTCGGCGCCACGATCGTCCGGAGTCGCCCGGCTCGGCCTGCGGGTAACGCTCTTGGTGTCCGGGCGAACGATCTTCCGATCGGGGGCGGACCGAGCCTCCCTGATCTCCGCCACGAGGTTGGCAAAGGAATCCTCTCCTCCCCGCAGGCGGGCCGAGGCGCGCCGACCGCGGATAATCAGGTTGAGATCCTCCGGAAGGATTCCCTTGTCGAGCAGCCTCTGCGCCATGGGAGCATCGTCGTCGCCCAGGCCCGCCCGGCGCCAGATCGCTTCGGCGGCTTGATCGACTCCGCTCTGGGTCCAGGACGTGGTTCGCGGTCGCTCGACCAACTGCTGCTCTGGCAAGCGCCTTCGGCGTCGCGGGGGCAGCGGGAGCCGCGTGGCGGGCGGCCGTGCGAAGCGGGCTGCAATCTCCTTCAACCGCGCCTCGTTGGCCGCAGACACCCGGGACGCCGCTCCCCGTGGTCGCTCACCGAAGCTCGAGCCTGTAGAGGTCTGCAGTTCGAAGGTCGATCCCGAGCTCGTCACACACCTCGCCGTAGGCCGAATCGAGGCGGGCGTCAGCTGGTCCGAGGTTCGCGCGCTCTTCAGGGGTCATTCGTCGCAGTCGGTCGGCCCAGCGTCGGGCAAAGAAGTCGAGGTAATAGCCGTCGACGTAGGAATCCTCGCTGTCGCGGGGACTCGCTAGCTGTAGGTGACGGAACGCTTCCAGAAGAAAGGTCGGGCTGACGCCGTAGCGGGCCGCGATCTCGGTGATGCTGAGGGTGGGAATCCTGTCCTCCTCGACGAACGAATCGAACGTGTGTTCCCACGTTAGCAACGACCGCCGGCATGGAGTCGTTGCAATGGAATGGGTTTCGCTCACAAACGCAACGCGGCCCGCTCGGGATCAACCGAGCAGGCCGCGTTTACCGAGCTGGTGTCAGTACGTCGTTCCGTTGGCGCGCTGTCCGGGCGAGCGGGTCAGCGTGCTGATGGTGTTGTGCTGGACCCAGGTGCCGCTGGTCGATCCGTCGGGACTGCGGTTGATCGAGACCCCGTCGGAGCTGGCCTGGCTCGGGGTGTAGGTCATCGACTGGATGGTGGCGCCGCCCGAGTCGCGCAGGCTCACCGAGTCGCCGCCGTTCGCGAGGTTGAGCCCGCCGGTGCTGGCCGGCACCGCCACGATGCCGCCGGGGATGCTCGAGGCGCCTCCGAACACGGTGATGGCCTTGCCGGGCTGCAGCGTCGTACCTGCCGCGAAGGTGTGGCGAAGGGCCGTGCCATCCCGGAGCGTCCAGCCGGCGATCGAGATGGCGGTGCCGCCGTTGTTCACGATCTCGATGGCCTCGCCCGCGGTGGCGCTGCCCGGCTCGTTGGCCAGCACCTCGTTGAGGATGACGTTGGCCGGCCCGCCTCCGGCCGCGGTCACCGTGACGTTCTGGGTGGTCGTGTGGCTCGCCCCGCCGTTGTCGGTGACGGTCAGGGAAACCGCGTAGGTGCCTGCCGCGGCGTAGGTCACGGACGGGTTGGTCGCGGTCGAGGTCTGGCCGTTGCCGAAGTCCCAGCTGCGCGAGGCGATCGTGCCGTCGGCGTCGGTGCTCGCGTCGGTGAAGGTGCAGGCGAGGTTCGTGCAGGAGTGCGTGAACGACGCGGTGGGCGGCTGGTTGCCGCCGCCCCCGCCGCCGATGGTGAAGTCGTACCGCGCGAGCACCGGGTAGTGGTCGCTTGTCGTGGTCGCGTAGTTGGCGACCCAGCCCTCGGGGTGGAACGCGACCGCCGAGCCCGGGACGTACTTCGCGTTGACCTCGTTGGTGTTGAGCTGGTGGTCGATGAAGTCCGGGTAGTCCGTGGTCGACGCGACACCGGCGAGTGACTGCGCGCGCGTCGGGAAGCTGTAGCGCGCCGAGTCGTTGACGAAATTGGCGTACGGCGTCGCCATCCCGGACGTGATGGACGTGTCCACGTCGTCGTTCCAGTCACCGATGACGAACACGTTCTGCGTCGGGTACGTCGTGTCCAGGTAGGACTTCAAGGCATCGGACGCGGGCTTGCGGAGGTTCCAGGCGTCCGAGGTGGAGCCCGCCTTCGCGTGCAGCACGATGAACACGAGGTCCTTGGTCACTCCGTCGAAGGTGCCCCGGAGCGTGTACTCCACGGGCGGGCGACCGGCGAAGTTGCTGTTCTGGTTGGTCAGGATGACCTTGGCGCTCACCAGGCTGGCAACGTTGGTGCGCCACACGAGGGCGACCTTCTGCTCGGCGTTGCTGAAGTCGGAGTAGTACTGCGGGCCGTTCGTCACGATCGGGTCGTTCGCCAGGACGCCGGTGTAGCCGGGCATGCCGGCGACGAGGTTGGTGAACGCGGAGGTGCTGACGACCTCGGAGAGACCCCACACGTCCATGTCGGCGCCGGCCATGACGTCGCGGACATTCTGCTGCTGGAGTGACTCGTTGGTCGGGCCGAATCCGGTGTCGCCGAACCACTCGACGTTCCAGTTGCCGACGTCGAGCTGGGTGGCCGAGCCCTGGGAGGGTACGACGGCTGCGTGCGCCGGCGCCGTGAGTGCGAGGGGAGCGAACGCGATGGACGCGGCGAGCGCAGCCGTGAGCGCGCGAAGACTGACCTTCATCGAGGACCTTTCGGGAGGGGCGGAGGCCTCCGGGGAGCCTTCCCGAGAGGCGTTCCGACTCTTCCATCGCTGCCGACGTCCGGCGAGGAGTGGCGACTGAACGTCGGCCGTCGAACGCCTGAACAGGAGTCGCCCCCCGTCGCTGTCATCCGGGCGTGGGCGACACCTCGGGGACGGTGCGGCGCAGGCGGCTGAGGCCGCGGTGCCGGGCGACGCGCACGGCGGTGGCGGTCATGCCCAGCGCCACGGCGGTCTGTTGGCTGCTGAGCCCAGCGACCTCCGTGCAGCTCAGCACCTCGCGCTCCCGCTCCGGCAGGGTGGCCAGCACTGCCCTGGTCCACTCAGCTCCCGCCACCTTGTCTGCGAGGTCCGGCGCCCCGTCGCCAGTGAGCAGCTCACTGATACCGATCGGCTCGGTCGGCGCTGTCGCCCGCCGAAGGGTACGACGGCGAGCCGACGCCGCATGGTTGCGGGCGATGCCGAACAGCCAGCCTGCAAACGCATCCCGGTCACCACGAAAGTCCGCGATCGAATGCGCAGCGACCAACCAGGACTGGGAGACGAGGTCCTCCGGCGCCGCGGCCACGTCCCCCGAGGGGCGCGCCTTCAGCCACACCAGCAGCCGGCCGGTAAGGCTCTCGTACAGCTCACGCCACGCGTCCGGGTCCCCGTCCCGAGCCCGAGCGATCAACTCGTCCTCTGCCACGCTTCGTCGCTTCAGTCCTCCGCGGTGGCACCGGCACCGGGACCCGCGTCGCTACTACCCGTGGTGTCGTCACCGCCGTCCTCGCCGCGGCTGACGTCGTCGTCGGGTTCTCCCGCCTCCTCCGAACCGCGGGCGTCGTCTCTCCCGTCCCCGGCTTTTTGCTCCTCGCCTGCGTCATCACCCGAGCTTTCGTCATCATCCCCACCATCGGGATCCCGAGTCCGGTCGTCATCCGCGGACTGATCTGCGCCGCCCGAGTCCGGTGCCGTGTCACCGGCGCCCGAGTCGTCGGTGTGACGGCCGGTCGGCGCCGACATGTCGCCGTCCACCGCGCCACCGGAATCGGTGGCCGGTGCCGGGACGGACGTCTCGCCGGTCGGGGTGGTCGTCGTCATCGGGAGCGGCGACGGCTCGTCATCGCGGTCGAGAGCCGACAGCGCAACCGCACCGCCTGTGACGACCGCGACAGCAGCGGCTGCCGCGAGCGCGGCTGCCCATCCGTGGCGGGGCACCGGCAATGTCGGGCCCGTGCCGGGCAGGGAGGCGCGGGCGGCCAGCGCCAACTGTGCCACGAAGGCCGGATCGGCCGGCGTCTCCGGGATGGGCGGGCTCAGCTCAGGTAGGCGGTCCATGCTCGTCGTTCTCCTGGTGGAGGCAGGTGATGGCCCCCGGAACGCATTGTGCCTTCCCCGGGGCCGTCACCGTTCGTTCGCCGGAGAATCAGTCGTCCGCGCCCCCGGGCGCCTCGTCGTCGGTGCCGTGGCCGGAGTCGTCGGTCTCGTCTTCGTGACCGTCACCCTCGTCGCCGTGATCGTCGACCTCGGAGGCGTCGTCCCCGTCCTCGTCACCGCGATCGTCACCGTGGTCGTCGGCGTGGCCGCCCTGGTCGTCGCCGTCCTCGCCCTGGTCGTCGCTGTCCTCTCCCAGATCATCGGCAGCGCCGGCGTCGTCCGTCTCGACGTCGTCGGTCTCCGGGTCGTCCGTCTCGACGTCGTCCGTCTCGACGTCGTCCGTCTCGACGTCGTCCGTCTCGACCTCGTCCGTCTCGACCTCGTCGGTCTCGTCGGTCTCGGGCAGGTCGGTGGTGGTGTCCTCGACACCGGCCTGGTCGTGGTCGTCGCCAGTAGCGGCGCCGACGGCGTACGCACCGCCGACGGTGGCGAGCACGACCGCGAACGCGGCTGCCGCAGTGCGGAACGGGGTGAGCTTGCGCATGATTACCTCCCTCGCGGCGACCATTTGCCGCCGTACACAGGCTTCATGCCCCCAGCCCGCCGAAGTGTTACGCGACGACGGCCCCTGCCTGCGGTAACGGCGGCAGTGGTTAGGCTCACCTAACGTGAAAGACGAGCTGAATCCGCCGGCCCGCCTTGGTCGTCGTGATCGCACGACCTGGTCGCCGTGGCGATCTGTGTTCGCCTTCGGCCTGGTCAGCCTGGCCGCGGACATGGTCTACGAGGGCATGCGGTCGATGTCGGGACCGCTGCTCGGTGCACTCGGCGCCTCGGGGCTGGTCGTCGGTGTCGTCACCGGCGCAGGCGAGGCGGTCGCCCTCATCCTGCGACTGTTCACCGGGGCATGGGCTGACCAGCGCCGCCTGCACTGGCGACTGACCGTCATCGGCTACGCGCTGACAGCCGTGTGCGTGCCGTTGCTTGCCGTCACCCCGTTCCTCGGCGCGGCCGGGTTGGCAACCGCCGCAGCGCTGATTCTCCTCGAGCGCACCGGCAAGGCCATCCGGAGCCCCGCGAAGTCGGCACTCCTCGCACGGCTAGCCACCGACACCGGCCGGGGCCGGGGGTTCGGCGTCCACAAGGCTCTCGACCAGATCGGCGCGTTCTCCGGCCCGCTGCTCCTTTCGGGCATCGCAGCGGCTACCGGGCTGCTGTGGCCGGGGTTTGCGGTCCTGGCGATTCCCGGTGCCCTGTCACTGCTGCTGCTGGCCCGACTCCGTCGCCGCGCGCCGATTGCGGTCGCCGATCCACCCGATGACGACGCCGCGGGAGACGGCAGCAGCCCTCGTCCTGCACGGTGGGGTGCCAGCGCGTTCGGAGCCGGACTGCCCGCAGCGTTCCACCTGTTCTCGGTTGCTGCGGCCCTGATGACCGCGGGGCTGATGACCTTCGGGATCATCTCCTTCCACCTGGTGCAGGACGGCGTCATCGCGGTCGCCGCAGTCCCCTTGGTGTACGCCGCCGCCATGGCAGTGCAGGCCGTCGCGGCGCTGGCGACGGGCTTCGCGTTCGACCGCATCGGCGGTCGTGTGCTGCTCGTGGTACCCGCCCTCGTGGCGGTCGTCCCGGCGCTGGCCTTCGATGACCGGCTGGCGATCGTGGTCGCCGGCATCGCAGCGTGGGCGGTGGCGACAGGTGTCCTCGACTCGACAGTCAAGGCGTTCGTGGCCGACCTCGTGCCCGACGGCCGGCGGGCGACGGCCTACGGGGTGTTCGCGGCCGTCCAAGGCATGGGCGCGATCGCCGGCGGGGCATTGGCCGGAGCCCTTGCGGAGAACCACGCCGCTGCCCTGGCCGCGATCGTCGCAATCGTCCAGGTCGCCGCTGCGGCGATTCTGCTGGGCACAACTCAGCACACCCGCACAAGGACCTGATCCCTCGCCCCACTGCCCGCTCCTGACGCCGAGGCCGGGATCCCGACCAGCGGATGACCCCAGACCTGCGGGGTACCTCCACGACATCGGGCGAGCCGCCCGCACAAAGGGGGAACAACGATGACCGTCCAGCAGCACGACCGCGGCCCGGCGGAAGCCCACGAGACGTCAGGACTCGTCTTGGTCTTGACGATCGTTGCCATCGCCGCACCGCTGGTCCTCGCCCTGACCTGACACGACGAAGGGAAATGACATGTACATCGGACTCGGCATCGTCCTCCTGGTCCTGGGGCTGATCCTCGTCCTCGACGTGATCACCGTCGACCTGCAGTTCATCGACGACGGCGCCCTCGGCACCATTCTGATCATCGCCGGTGTCATCGCCATCGTGGTATCGCTGCTGTACGCCCCGCCGTGGCGCCGACGCGACGACGTCCACCACGTCGATCGCCGCACGTACTGACGCTCAGCAGTGATGGGAGGGCATGGCGCGGAGGCACCGTGAACGCCCCTGTCGCCATGATCCTGCCGCCGTCGCACGAGCACTCGTGGCAACCCGTGTGCGTTGACCACGAAGCCGGCAGGACCGTGCCGAGCGAGTTCGCCCTGCGATCAGTGTCCCGCCGTGCTCTACCGCCGAGGGTTGGGCCGGGACGAGACAGCTGGGCTCCGACCAATCCGGGGACACGATCACCCTCGAGTGCGCCGCGGCCCACGCTCAACACGCTGGCGTGCGACCATGACCACGGGTGCTGACGTCCCCACATCGGCAGCACCAAGAGGTCCGCGCCCGAAGGCGCCCCATCGCTCTTGGCGCGGGCCCAACCAACCGTCGGGCCCGCCCGGTCGCACGACGGGACGTGTCGCCCGCCCGCCCGATCGTCTGGACGTCCGGGCGTCCGGCCATCGGGCAGATTCATCGGCGATCCAGTTTTGCAGGTGGACGGCCGAACTCCTCGCGCCCGGCGTGAGGCCGGAGGCCCTCGATGTCACTCCTCGGGGGATCTCGACGACGGCGCTTCGCCCTGCTGAGGAGGTGCGGGCGGTGGGCTCAGTCCGTCAGTGCGCGTTGACGAAGCCGACCGCGGTCGCAGTCCACCAGCAGGCTTGCGACAAGGTCGCGCAGACGGCGCCGAGCATCATCGCAGCCCGTGACGGGTGCCGGACCATGGCGTGGTGGACAGCTGCCGCCGCGACCCCGTTCACGCCGATGATCACCACTAGCGCCAGTTTGATCTTGGTCCAGGTGCTGGCGAGGTCCGGCTCGAGCAGCATCCCGGTGCCGACCAGGCCGGCGTACCCAAGCCAGATCGGGATCGCGACCGAGGTTGCGGCCTCCAGCACGGCCTCAATGCTGCGGCGACCGGTGAGCCACAGCAAGGCCATCCAGTCGACGGCGAGGACGGCACCGAAGCCGGCGATCAGGGCGGCCAGGTGGGCGAAGAGTGCGACGGCGTGCACCGTCGGAGACGAGCTGAGGTGCGCGGCGGTCCACACGCAGCCGCCTGCGAGCGCGCCGACCACGACCGCCGCTGTCCCGAAACCGGCCCACACCACCCGCCCCACTCGGACGGGTGGTGTCGGCGCCAAGGGCGCCTCCGGCCCTGCGGCCGGTCCGAGCGGCGTGGGTTGCGGCAGGTCGAGCGTACTGCTCACTGCGGACCGAGCTCGACGTCGGTGAACTCGACCTCGACGCCCTCGGCCAGCGGCGGCGTCTCGTCCGCGTCGCCGTGGCGGTTGAAGGTGGGCGCCTCGACCTTGACCCGCAGCGTGTAGCTGCCGGCCTCGGGGATGGAGAAGTTGTTGGCGTAGTGGAAGAACGTCGAGTAGTAGAAGTTCAGTTCGAGTTCCTGGACGACCTTGCCCGCACCATCGAGCACGGCGAGGGTGATCGGCACGTCTGGCACGATCCGTCCGGTCGCCGTCTCGACCGGGATGATCTCGATGTGGTTGGTCTCACCCTTGGCGGGGTCGCGGTAGGCGGTGTGGCCGCCGCTGTGCACGGTGTGCCAGGGCTCGGCCGCCTCCGTGATCAGGTTGACCGTCCACTCGCCCGACTCGACCGTCTGGCCCTTCTCGGCAAGCTCATCGGCGAGGACGTCGTACTGCTTCGTCACGCCCGCCGGAACGGCCGAGGCGTCGTGGTCGCCCTCAGCAGTGGTGTCGTCCTCCTTGGAGCAGCCGGCGAGCACGACGGCGGCAAGAACTGCGATGGCGGTGGTGGACGCGAAGCGACGATGCACGACAAGACCTCTTTCACAGGAATCTCTCAGACTTAGGAGCGCCTAACCTAAGCAGGATCGATTCTGCCACCGCAATGTGATCTCAATCTCTCTTGGAGAGGTATCGTTGAAAGTTCGGCGATCACGAGCGACAGTCGGCGGCCGCGCCGCGCGGACCGGCGGCCTCGCAGGCCTGCCACGGCGACGTAGGGTCGACGCCATCCAGAGGTGATCAGGGTTCGTCAGGCGCAGCACCCCGCCCGAGGTCGGTGACCCGACGGCCGCACCGCGACGTCGCGCACGCACCGGGGCCGCCTCCTCCGGCGATCCAACGGCCCTTGCAGCCCCGCCCGCCCTCCGTAGTCGGTCATTCGACGCCGAACTTTGCCGACTTCCGATACCGCTGTCGCGAACCTCGCCAACTCCGTCTTCTCACGAGCGGCACGCATGCTACGAAGGTTCGTAGTTCGGTCCGTCCCCCGGGACGGGCCGTGCGCCGTTTTCGGGGTGATTGACGAGTAGTGACGGGCGGTGAACGAGACCGTGCATGGTGGTGTGAAGTTCTACCGCGGCGGCGCCAAGGCCGCCCGCAACTACGTCGAGGCCGACCGCTCACGGGCGGATGACTACTACCTCGCTGAGGGATCCGGGATCGCCCAACGCTTCGTCGCGACCCACTCCCCCGACGAGGCAACGGATGTGGCCGCAGCGGGTGAACTGGACGGCGACGGCTACGAACGATGGGTGGCGGGTTACGACACCAACGGCGTCCCGAAAGGCCGCCTACGCACCGACGAGAAGGGGCTGCGGTTCGTCGAGGTAGTCGTCAACGGACCCAAGACCTGGTCCCTCGCTGCGTCCCTCCACCCCGAGATCGCCGACGCGTACGACGCTGCCCAGGATCGTGCGGCGGCCGAGATCATCGGCTGGCTCGCCGAGCACTCCACCACCCGAGTCGGGCCGCGCGGGCTGCAGGTCCAGGTTCCGGTCGAGCGGCTCGAGGCCGCAGTGGTGCGGCACTACACCTCCCGCGCCGGGGATCCACACCGGCACCTGCACCTCCAGGTCAACGCCCGCGTGTTCGCCCAAGGCAGGTGGCGGGGGCTGCACTCTGTCGCCGTGGTGGACTCGATCGAGGCCATCAACGGCATCGGCCACGCCGCCGTCATGTGCGACCCCGACTTCCGCCGCGTCCTCGCCGCGCACGGGTACACCCTCGACGCGGAGTCCGGTGACATCGTCGAGCTCGCACCGTTCGCCGGGGAGTTCTCCCACCGCGCCGCGCAGATCGGCCGGCACGGGGACCGCTACGAAGCCGAATGGCGAACCGACCATCCCGGCCAGGAACCCGGGCCCGCACTCCGACGGTCGTGGGACCGTCGGGCGTGGGCCGAAGCCCGACCGGACAAGGTCATCCCGACCGACGGCGCCGACCTCGTCCACCGGTGGCGCGACGAGCTCCACGACCTCGGCTTCCAACCACCGAATCAAGGGGCGGCAATCGACGCCGTACCTGTCGGTCACATCGACCGTGGCGCGGTCACCGAGCTCGTCCTGTCCCGGCTCGGTGCGCGGCGGTCGGCGTGGAACGGCGCCGACATCCGCGGCGAGATCGAGCGCATCATCGCCGCCGCCGGCGTCATCGCCGAACCCGCCGTACGGAGGGAGCTGGTCGAAGACCTCACCGCCCGCACCATCGACCAGTGCCCTCAGCTGGTCGACCGCCCCGACATCCCCGAACACATCCGCTCACTCACCTCAGTCAAGGTGCTCGCCGTCGAGGCCAACCTCATCGACCGGATCATCGCCCGCGCTGAACGTCCCGGACAGCCTGCGGCTGCACCACCATCCGTGAATGGGCGCAGGCTCGACCCTGGACAACAGCAGGTGGTCGCCGCGCTCACCGGCACCAGTTCACTGGCAGTCGTGCAAGGTGCCGCTGGGGCCGGAAAAACCACCGCCCTCTCGGCGGCAGCGACCCTGCTCGCAGCCCAGGAGCGTCGGCTGGTGGTGGTGACACCGACATTGAAGGCGGCTCGGGTCGCCGAGGCCGAGGTCGGCTCCCCCGCATCCTCGGCAGCGTGGCTCGCACACCAGTACGGGTACCGCTGGGATGCAGACGGGCGCTGGACACGCGAACCCCTCGACCCGCGCCGCGACCGCCATACCCTCGACGTCCGGGCACGGCTCCTGCCCGGTGACCTGCTCGTGGTCGACGAGGCCGGGATGCTCGATCAGGACACCGCCACCGCGCTGTTCACGATCGCCGACGAGACCGGCGCCCGCCTCGCGCTCGTCGGCGACCGGCACCAACTCCCCGCCGTCGGCCGCGGCGGCATCCTCGACCACGCCACCCGATGGACACCACCCGAAGCCCAGGTCGCGCTCGACACCGTCCACCGGTTCACCGACCCCGCCTACGCCGAACTGTCGCTGCTGATGCGCACCGGCGACCGCGCCGTCCACGTCTTCGACCAGCTCCACGCCACCGGACGCATCGTCCTCCACCCCACCGACGTCGAACGCACCGCCGCCCTCGCCGAGCACGGCGCGACCGGGCACACCGTCATCGCCGACACCCGCGACCAAGTCGCCGACCTCAACGCCGCCATCCGCCAGCGACGAAACAACCAGACCGGTGACCGAACTGGCGACGCAGCCATCACGAGCCGCGGTGAAGCACTCAACATCGGCGACCGGATCGCGACCCGACGCAACGACCGCGACCTCGGCGTCGCCAACCGCGACACCTGGACCGTCACCGGCATCACCGGCAACGGCGGCCTGCGGGTGACGGGCCGGCAAGGCGACCGCACGCTCCCGGCCGAGTACGTCGCCCGCCATGTCGAGCTCGCATACGCCACCACCGTTCACGGCGCCCAGGGCGACACCGTCGACCATGCCCACTTCGCCCTCACCGACACCACTGGCGCCGCCGCTACGTACGTCGCCATGACTCGCGGCCGGCTCACCAACACCGCTCACCTCGTCGCCGAATCGATCGACGAGGCCCGCGAGCAATGGATCGCGACGTTCAACCGCGACCGCGCCGACCTCGGCCCCGCCCACGCCCGCGAACGCGCCCTCGACGACATCGACCGCTACGGACCCACCCCAACCAGACCAGCTCGCCGACGCGACGAGCAGCGCACGCCGGCATCGAGTCGACCGCCGGCACGCCACTCACAGCGGCCCGGGATCGGGATCTGAACGGAACCGTCGGCCGCAGGTCAGAGGTCGGGCTACCGCGGCTCCGGTGGCCTGACCGCTCGGCCGAGTGCCTCGAGCAGGGCGTCGACCTGGCCGTGGTCGACGGTGTAGCGGCGGATGACCGGACCGGACTCGTCGCTGCGGGGCGGGTCAGCGAGCACCACCCCGGCCTGCTCCAGCGCCATCAGGTGCGTGTGGATGTTCGCCTCGGAGCCACCCAACAGCCGGTGCAGCTCGGCCTTCGTGCACGGCCCGTGCTCGTTGAGCGCGCGCAGCAGAGCCACCCGAACCCGGGCCCCGAACACCTCGACCGCCCGTTCGACGACATCAGGGAGGTCAGGTCGAGCGATCCGAGGCACGAGCCCATTGTCTTTGGTCCGTCCCACGCTTAGCATGTTTCCTCGTTTAAAACGAGGAAAGGTAGAGCCGATGTCCTTCACCCTGACGGCCGCCGCGACCGTGAGCGCCGACCCGGCACCGCTCGACGAAGACCGGTCACCGGCCACGGCCGTCTTCCCATTCAGCGCCGATCACGACCAGACCCGCTTCGAGGTCGGAGCCGCCATCGGAGACGACATCGGCGAGGTCATCGGCGAGGTCATCTGCCGCGGTGCCCTCGCCGTCCAGGCACTGGAACAGCTCCACGCCGGGCAGCGGATCCTGGTCACCGGAGCGCTGGCGCCGCGCCCCTCGCTCGACCGAACCCCCGACGTCAACGGCGTGATCCTGGTCATCGAGGCGACCCACATCGGGATCAGCCTCACCGCCACGACCGCTGAATGACCTCCTCCCCGGCACAGTGGCACCTCCCGCCGCCGCCACGACTTGAGGAATGCGCCTGACCTGCGCAAACACGACGTACCCCCTCCGATACCCCCAGCCAGGGGGTACGAAGTCGGGGACGTCCGCCCGTCAGCATCGCTCCGTCCGCAACGGCTCGCCCTGAGATCGCTCGTCACCAACTGATCGCACCGAGGGCCACTTCGGACATAGGTGACCACACCACCCGAAGGAGCGACCCGATGATCCCCATCGACATCCCCACCGACTGGAACGACAGCGCCCTGCTCACGTTCGAGGAGTTCTGCGCACTCGTCCGGATCCCGCCACGCACCGTCCGCGACTGGCGCCGACGAGGAGTCGGACCACGGTTCTGGCGCTTCAACGGCACCGGCCGGCTCTACACCACCGTCGCCGAAGTGCGCAGCTTCCTCTCCCCCGTCAACGCCACCCGCTAGGAGCGCCCATCATGACGACAGCACGCCAGGGCATCGACATCCACGAAGACGACGAGATGCTCACCATCGAGGAGGCCGCCCAGTTCCTCCGCGTCCCCGTCGCGACCATGCGGTACTGGCGCTACTGCGGCACCGGACCCTTCAGCTTCAAGGTCCAGAGGCATGTCCGCTACTGGCGCTCCGACCTCGTCCTGTGGCGCGCAGAACAGGGCCGCGCCCCGAGTTCTCCACAGGGTTCGATGCGCAGCCGCGGTCGGGCCAGCGAACGCTGACACTGGGATCGACGAGAGGAGCAGTCATGGCCGGGAACATCGCCAAGCGTCCCGACGGCAGCTGGCGGGCCCGCTACCGCGACGAGCAGGGCCGCGAGCGGTCCCGCCACTTCGACCGGAAGATCGACGCCCAGCGCTGGCTCGACGAGACCGCCGCTGCCATGCTCACCGGCAGCTACGTCGACCCGGACGCCGGCAAGGTCACCTTCCAGCAGTTCTACGAGCAGTGGTCGGCACGACAGCTGTGGGTGGCATCAACGCGGATCAACGCGGACCTCGCAACCAGCTCGGTGCCCTTCGGCGACCTTCCCCTGCGATCGGTACGGCGGTCCCACGTCGAGGAGTGGGTGAAGGACCTCAGCACTCGGTTGGCGCCGACGACGATCAAGACCAGATTCATCATCGTCCGCTCGGTGTTCCGGGCCGCCGTCACCGATCGCGTCATCACCGCGGACCCGTGCGCCGGCGTCGTCCTGCCCCGACGCCGCCGCGCAGACGCGGCGATGCGGATCCCGACGGTTGAAGAGGTCGGGAGGTTGATCGAGCATGCCGACAGCCCCCGGGTCTCCACCCGCAAGGGCTTCCGCGCCTACGTGGCACTGTGCGCCTTCGCCGGCCTGCGAAAGGCCGAGGCGGCCGCCGTCCAGCTGGGCGACCTCGACCTGAACCGCGGCCAGCTGTCGGTCACCCGGCAGCTGCAGCGCGAAGGCTCCACGTACGTCCTCCGAGCACCGAAGTACGGCTCGGAGAGAACCGTCTACCTGCCCGAGGAGCTCGTCAGCATCCTGTCGCACCACGTCGTCGAGCACGTCACCGAGAGCTCCACCGGCAACTGGTTGTTCACGGTCGGAGACGAGCCGCTCTACGACAACGCCATTCACTGGCGCTGGCGCGCGACCCGGTCGGCGGCCGGACTCACCCGGATCCGGCTGCACGACCTGCGGCACTTCTACGCCTCAGGCCTGATCGCTGCTGGGTGCGACGTGGTGACGGTGCAGCGCGCCCTCGGCCACTCGTCGGCGAGCACGACCCTCAACACCTACAGCCACTTGTGGCCAACGGCCGAGGATCGCACGCGGGCGGCGGCCTCCGAGCTCATGAAACAGGCCTTGGCCCGGCCTTCGGCAGGCTCCGCGGAGGGCCCCGAGGCGGGACCTCTCTCGGATTTTGCGGACTTTTTGCGGACTAGAGACGGTCCGCAACGCCCTGACCTGCGGAAACAGGCCGATTCAGTAGTACCAGGGGTACGGCGACCAGTCCGGCTCACGCTTCTCGAGGAACTGGTCGCGTCCCTCCTGGGCCTCGTCGGTCATGTACGCGAGGCGGGTGGTCTCACCGGCGAACAATTGCTGGCCGACGAGGCCGTCGTCGAGCAGGTTGAACGAGTACTTGAGCATCCGCTGGGCGGTGGGCGACTTGCCGTTGATCTTGCGGCCCCAGTCGAGGGCGACGGTCTCGAGCTGCGCGTGCTCGACGACCCGGTTGACGGCGCCCATCGTGTGCATCTCGTCGGCGGTGTACTCCTCGGCGAGGAAGAAGATCTCGCGGGCGAACTTCTGCCCGACCATCTTGGCGAGGTACGCCGAGCCGTAGCCGCCGTCGAAGGAGCCCACGTCTGCGTCGGTCTGCTTGAACCGGGCGTGCTCCTTCGAGGCGAGGGTCAGGTCGCACACGACGTGCAGCGAGTGGCCACCGCCGGCCGCCCAGCCGGGCACCACGCAGATGACGACCTTCGGCATGAACCGGATCAGCCGCTGGCACTCGAGGATGTGCAGCCGCGCGAGCTTGGCCTTGTCGATGACGCTGGGCTCCTCGGCCCCCGTGTCGGAAGCGCCGATCGCCTTGTCCTCGTACTGGTAGCCCGCCTTGCCGCGGATGCGCTGGTCGCCGCCGGTGCAGAAAGCCCACTTGCCGTTCTTGGCACTCGGGCC
The DNA here is from genome assembly GCF_048654605.1 of Nocardioides sp. CPCC 206347. Taxonomy (NCBI): domain Bacteria; kingdom Bacillati; phylum Actinomycetota; class Actinomycetes; order Propionibacteriales; family Nocardioidaceae; genus Nocardioides; species Nocardioides sp. CPCC 206347. The sequence goes on along the minus strand of NZ_JBMCYZ010000003.1, from coordinate 324,873 downwards.
GTTGCCCGTGAGGATCACGCAGCCGACGTCCGCGCTCATCCGCGCGTGGTCCAGCGTGCGCAGCAGCTCGTCGACGGTGTTGGGGCGGAACGCGTTGAGCACGTCGGGCCGGTCGAATGCGATCCGGACCGTGCCGTGCTCCTTGGCGCGGTGGTAGGTGAGGTCGGTCAGGTCCTCGAACCCGGGCACGACGTCCCATTGGCTCGCGTCGAAGATCTCGCTGACACCGTCGATGGCACTCATGGGTCGAACGCTAACGGGTCTGGAATACCGGTCGGCCACGTGGTCTTGTGGAGGTATGACACTTCAGGGCACGTACGTTCCGAGCAGTACGCAGTGGGTCCGCGACCAGGTCGCGGAGTACGAAGCATCAGGCGGCACCAAGGCCAACACGCTGCAGGGCTCCAAGGACCCGATCGTCGTGATCACCTCCGTCGGCGCGAAGTCCGGCAACCTGCGCAAGAACCCGGTCATGCGGGTCGAGAAGGACGGCGTGTACGTCGCGATCGCCTCCAAGGGCGGGGCGCCGGACAACCCGGCCTGGTACGACAACTTCGTCGCCCACCCGGAGGTCGACCTCCAGGACGGCCCGGAGGCGAAGTCCTATCGCGCCCGGCTCGTCGAGGGCGAGGAGCGCACGCAGTGGTGGGACCACGCGGTGGCGACCTGGTCGACGTACGCGTCGTACCAGGAGAAGACCGACCGGGAGATCCCCGTCTTCGTCCTCGAACCGATCGACTGAGCGATCAGGCGTTCGCGATCGTCACGGCGAGGCCACACAGGTGGCCGAGCCGGGCGATCTCGGAGTCCGCGAACTCCGGGCCGCCACGACGGCCGACCACGACGATCTCGTTGCCGTCGAGACGGGCAGCGGCGAAGAGGGTGACCTCGTCCTCGGGTGACTCGAGGCGCTGCGGGGTCTCGATCTCGATGAACTCGAACTCGTCCGGAGCGGCACCGGTGCCGTAGACGACACCCTTGGCGCGGTGCACGCGGGCGCCCCAGTCGACGCGGAAGGTCGCGGGCAGCAGGTCGATCAGCTTGTCGAACGCCGTGTCGGGCGAGGCGGTGAGCTCCTCGACCGCCTCGAGGTCCATCACCAGGCTGCCGCCGGCGGGGTAGCGACTGATCCAGAGCACCTCGACACCGTCGAGCGAGGTGCACGCCGAGACCACCGAATCAGGCATCATGCCCTGGTTCAGCTCGAGCAGGACATCGTCGACTGCGGTGCCGTCATCGCGCTTCTCGACGATCTCGATCGCCTCGATGTCGCCCCCGGCCATACCGATCGCCGTCGCGACGCGACCCAGCGAACCGGGGACGTCGGGCAGCAGTACGCGCAACAGGAACGGCATGATTGGACACTAACCCGCGCGCGTTTCGGCGTGGTTGCGGGGCCACGCGTTGGTCGTCACAGCCGCTGGCGCAGGCCGGTCGCCCGCTGCGCCGTGGTGTCCACGGCAGCGCGTACGGCGGCCTCGGAGCCGACCACGACGACGCTCTCCTGGGCGCGGGTGACCGCGGTGTAGAAGAGCTCGCGGGTCAGCAGCCGCGAGTCGGCCTCGGGCAGCAGCACCGCGATCCGTCGCGCCTGGCTGCCCTGGCTCTTGTGGATCGTCATCGCGTGCATCGTGTCGATCGCGTCCAGGCGGGCGGGCGCGAAGGATCGCGGTGCGTCCGCGCCGGCGATCCACGCGCGGGGACGACCCTGGGCGTCGGCGACCACGACGCCGGTCTCGCCGTTGTAGATGTCGAGGGCGTAGTCGTTGCTGGTCACCAGGAGCGGGCGGCCGGCGTACCAGGCGGAGCCCAGCGGAGCGCCGAGCTCTGCGGCCAGCCACTGCTCGACGTGGTGGTTCCAGACCCGGACACCGTGCGGGCCCTCGCGATGGGCGCAGAGCAGCCGGAACCCGTCGAGCGCCGCGATGGCGGCCGCGGGGCCTTCGTCCTCCGCCGCTCGCCGGACGGCCAGGGCGGAGGCCGTGCACTCGGCGCGCAGGGCCGTCACCGGGTCGTCGGTCTCGACGTACTCGACCTCGCCGGTGCCGGCGCGCAGCACCTCCAGCACCCGGTCGGCGGCGTCGGGGCCGTCGTCGCGCAGGGCGGCTGCGAGGCCCTTGATCTCCTCGGTGGAACGGTGGTTCTCGGTGAGCGCCACGACCGGTGAGTCGTCGTGGCCGGCAAAGCCGCCGACGAGGTCCGAGAGGACGGCGCCGGCGCCGACCGAGGTGAGCTGGCGCGGGTCGCCGACCAGCACGAGCCGCGTCTCCGGACGTACCGCGTCGAGGAGGCGGGCCATCATCGTGAGGTCGACCATCGAGGCCTCGTCGACCACGACCAGGTCGTACTTCAGCCGGTTGCCGCGGTCGTGCCGGAACCGGGTCGTGTTGTCCGGGCGCCAGCCGAGGAGCCGGTGCAGCGTCATCGCCTCGGGTGCCGGGACCTGGTCGGGTCCGTCGCCGAGTGCGCCCAGGGCGCCGAGCTCGGCGCCGACCGCCTCCTGCAACCGGGTCGCCGCCTTGCCGGTCGGCGCCGCGAGGGCAACCGACATCCGGCGGGCGTGGTCGACGCGGAACTGATCGGCCAGCGCCAGCACCAGCCGGGCCACGGTGGTGGTCTTGCCCGTCCCGGGACCGCCGGTGAGCACGGTGGTGCGGTGGCGGGCGGCGTGCTCGACGGCCCGGGCCTGCTCCTGGCTCAGGTGGTCGCCGCTGACCCGCTGCAGCGTTGCGGTGAGGGCGGCCTCGTCGATCGGAGGGCGGCCGAGCGCGATCCGCTCGGCCAGGTCGTCGGCGACCTGGCGCTCGAGCCGGTGGTAGCGATCGAGGTAGACGAGTCCGAGCTCGTGGTGGATGACGCCACCCGTCACGAGGGGGGACGCGTCGATGGCCGCGGCCCACTCGGTGAGCTCGGGCCACTCGCCATCGACACCGAGCTCGACCAGGTCTGGCAGGCCTTCGAGGTCGAGCCCGACGGAGCCGGCGCGTACGGACCGGACCGCCAGCGCGACGGCCAGCTTGACCCGCTCGTCGCTCTCGCCGCCCAGGGCGGCGACCCGTTCGGCGACGCGGACGTCGGCCGCATCGATCACACCGGCAGCGTTGAAGGCGCCGAGCGACCCGGCCACCCGGCGCGCGACCCGCGGGTCGTGGGGCGAGGTCGCCTCGAAGAGTCCGGTCATCGGTGCACCCCTTCCAGCGACCCGTCCAGCAGGTCGGACAGGTCGGTGACCAGCGCGGCCGGCGGCTGCCAGGTGAAGATGCCACACGGCTCGCCGTCGACGGACGGGTTCTCGGGTCCGCACATGCCGCGCAGGTAGAGGTAGGCGACGCCGCCAAAGTGCAGCTCCGGGTCGTACCCGGGCTGGCGCCAGCGCAGGAACCGGTGCAGCACGACGGCGTACAGGAGGGCCTGGAGCGGGTAGTCCGAGTGGCCCATCGCGTCGACCAGCTCCGAGGGTCGGTACGACGCCGCCGTCAGGGGCTCCTCGCGCGGACCGAGCCAGTTGGTCTTGTAGTCGACGATCACGTAGCGGGGGGACTCGGGCTCCCCGAGCCTGAGCACGACGTCGACCGAACCGGTGAGGTAGCCGCGCAGCGTCTGGTCGCCGAGCAGCGGGTTGTCGAGCGACTCCGCGTAGGCACGGACGGGGTCGCCCTCGGGCAGGTGGCGGCGCAGCAGGCCGGCGATGTCGCCGAGCAGGACGGTCGCCTCCCCTGGTGCTTCGGCAGCATCACCCCCGGCGAGCGGCAGCTCGAAGTCGAGCTCGCAGAGCCGGTCACGGACGCCGATCCGGCGCAGCGTCGTACCGTCCATCAACGGACCGAGGGGCGTGTCGAGGACGGCGACCAGCGCGTCGGCCAGCTCGCCGGGCTCGACCGGGACCGGCCACCACGTCAGCTGCTCGTCGATCTGGGCCAGCAGCTCGCCACGCAGGTCGGCGGCGGTGGGGTCGGTGTGCTCGAGGACGGCGTGGACGAGGGAGCCGAACGTGGCGCCGACGGGGAGGTCGGCCATCGGGGAGGGGGTTTCGAGGCTCGCTGGCGCTCGCACCTCAACCACCGGGAGGCCGGGGGTTTCGAGGCTCGTCGCTTGCGCTCCTCGCACCTCCACCTCCTCCGGCTCGTCGTCCTTGGCCTCGACCTCGGGCTCGCTGTCGACGCCCGGCTGCCCGATCTCGGCGGCGAGGTCCACGTTGCTGAGGGAGGAGTACGACGTCCGTCGCCAGCCGGTGTCGACAGACCGTGTGAACGCGCGCGCCGAGAGCTCCCCCGGCGACTCGGCCACGAGCGGGGCCGTGGTCGCGGCCGGGTGGGACACCTCGGGGCTCGGGCCGCCGCGGTCGCGCCAGGCGGCGAAGAGCGCGGTGACCGTGTCCTCGTCCGGCACCGACGGCGCGACGGGCACGTCGGCGCGCAGCGACCCGTCGGCGGCGGACTGCCGCATCAGGAGTCGGTGCAGCGGCGAGGCCTCGGCGTTCTTGGTCGGCGCCCACCAGGCGACGACCTGGCTCTGGGCGCGGGTGACGGCGACGTACAGCAGGCGCAGCCACTCGCCGGCCTCCTCCTCGGCCCAGCGCCGGCAGTGGTCGTTCCAGTCGGGACCGGAGCCGCCGATGTCGAGGCAGCGGCGACCGTCCGCGTCGTGGAAGAGCGGGCGCTTGGGCTTGCCGACGAACCGGTCGCCGAGCGCGGGGAGGTAGACGATCGGGTACTGCAGGCCCTTGCTCGCGTGGATCGTCACGAGCTGCACGGCAGCGGCATCGGAGTCGAGCCGGCGGGTGCGCTCGGCACCCCGACCGTCGCGCGCCTCGAGCACCTGCTGGCGCAGCCAGGCCAGCAGTGCAACGGCGCCCATCTGCTCGCGCTGCGCGACTTCGTGGAGCACCTCGCCGATGTGGCGGACGTCGGTGAGGGTTCGTTCGCCGCCGATCCGGGCGAGCATCCGCGCGGGCATCCCGCCGGACGTCGCGGCCTCGAGCACGGCGGCCACGCCGCGACGGGCCAGCGCCTCCGACCACGAGCGGAGCCGGTCGCCGAGGTCGTCGGCGAGGTCGTCGCCGCCGGCAGCCAGGCCGGCGGCGTCGTACCCGAGGAAGCAGGTGAGCGCTGCCGCCCGCACGCGTGGCGTGCGGTGCGGCTGCTCGAGCGCCTCCAGCAGCGAGAGCCACTCGGTCGCGGCGGGCGTCGCGAACACACTGCCGCCGCCGGCGATGACGGCCGGGACGCCGACCGCCTGGAGCGCTGCACGGGCCGCGGAGAGGTCGGCGTGGCGATAACAGATCACCGCGACGTCACTGGGCCGCAGCGGCCGGCCCTCGAAGGTCGCGTCACTGGTGATCAGCGCCCGGATGTCGCGGGCGAGGTCCTCGGCGATGTGCGGGCGCACCTTCGCGATCGGGAGCATCGTCGCCGGCCCGCGCCGGAACGACTCGCGTCGCACGACCCGCAGCCGGAACGGCGCGGGGTGCGGAGCGCCGACGAGCCGCGACTCCTGGTGGTGGGCGGTCACGTCGTGCACGACGATCCGCGGGTCGCCGAGCTCGGCGCCGCGCAACAGCTGCTGGAACCCGTCGAGCAGGCCGGCATCGCTGCGCCGGTTGATGCCGAGGGTCTGCTGCGTCGTGGCCGTGCCCGCAGCGGTGAGGTAGGTCGTCACGTCGCCCCCGCGGAAGGCGTAGATCGCCTGCTTCGGGTCGCCGATCAGCACCATCGTGGCGTGGCCGGTGAACGCCCGGTCGAACACCTGCCACTGCACCGGGTCGGTGTCCTGGAACTCGTCGACCAGCACGATCTTCCAGCGCGCCCGCATCCGCGCCCGGGCCGGGGAGTCGGGGTGCGCGAGCGCCTCGGCGAGCTGGCTGAGGAGGTCGTCGTACGACAGGACGCCGAGGCGGCGCTTGCGCCGCTCCAGCTCGGCTCGTACGGCGGCCGCGAAGGCCACGCGCCGACCGGCCGGTTGCTCACGGGGCAACCCGGCGGGCTCGAGCTGCGACTGGGGGTCGGCCACCACGGCACGCGCGATGGCCAGCGCCTCGGCGTGGGTGAAGGCAGGCCCTCCACTGCCAGCGCCGTCGGAGGCCTGCGCGAACGCCCGCAGGTAGAGGTCGTCGACCACTTCGACGAGGCGGTCGTCGAGGTTCTCGACCAGGCGGGCGCGGGCATCGGTGTCGCCGGCGACGCCGAGCGAGTCGAGGACGAGCGAGCAGAACTGGTGGATGGTGGCGATCGTGGCGGCGTCGAAGTCGGCCAGCGCCTGCACCACCCGCGTGTGCCGGGTCGTCTTCTGCTCTTCATCACAGTCGAGGATCTGGGCGATCAGCTCGGTCTGCTCGACCCCAGCGGGGAGGTCACCGGCCAGCGCCTGCTCGGCCTCGACCAGCTGGCGGCGCACCTGCTCGCGCAGCTCCTGGCTGGCGGCGCGGCCGAAGGTCACCACGAGCAGCTGCTCGAGCGGGATGCCCTCCTCGGCGACGTAACGGGTGACCAGCGCGCCGATGGTCCACGTCTTGCCGGTGCCGGCGCTGGCCTCGAGCAGGGTCGTGCCGGTGGGCAGCTCGCCGCGGATGTCGAACGGCTTCATCGGGTCCATCAGAGGACACCGACCTTCTCGGCGCCGGCGAGCAACGGCTCCCACAGCTGCCACGCCCAGGTGGTCAGGCCCGCGTCGACGAGCACGTCGATCGGTGCGTCGGGACCGTAGATCCGGCGGTGCGACGGGTCGTCGTCCTCGCCCTTGATCCCCCAGTCGTTGTAGGGATCGGTCACCCATGAGCGAGCCGCGACCTCGATCGGCTCGATGTCCATGCCGCGCAACGACTTCGCCTGCGCCTCGGCCCAGGCGTTCGACGTCTCGAGCGGCATCGGCAGCGGACGGGTCAGGCCCTGGTCGTGCAGGTCCACGATGCCGATCAGCCATTCGAGGGCGCGGTGGTCGAGCGGCCCGACCAGCGCGCGCTGCGGGCCCGCCTTGGAACGGGCGATCGCGTGGGCGGTCCAGTTCTCGTCGGGGTAGCTGGCGCTCAGCGCCAACACGTCGAGCCAGGACGACAGGCGTTGCTTCGGCTTCAGCCGCGAGTAGGAGAGCGACACGACCTGGTTGCCGTGGACCTGCGGCACCGTGCCGGTCAGCCGCCGCCCTCCCCCGAGGTCGACGTCGATGTCGAGGCTCCGGGCGGTTCCGGTGCGCACCGGCGCGCTGCGGGTGAACAGGTCCTGGCACTCCTGGACCACCTTGGTCAGCTCGCCGCGCCCGAGCTCGAACGGCGGCAGCGTGCCGCGCAGCTGCTCGGCCACCATCACCGCGGTCGCCGTGGCGCCCGGGTCCTCGGCCGCCAGGACCTCGCGCAGCAGCCGGTCGCCGATCTGCCACAGCTCCAGGCCGTTGAGCGTCACCGGGATCGCATCGGCCACCTGGTCCGGCTCGAACGGCGTCGCCACCTCGAGCCGCCGGCGCAGGAAGTACCGCGCCGGGTGGTGCACGAACGCTCGCAGGTCGGCGAGCGAGACGTCTGCCGCAGCCCGGGCCGGGAGCGCTTCGGGGAGGAACGCCGGCACCACCCCGCGCTCGGCCACCGATGCCCGCGCACCCGCCAGCGACGAACGGTCGAAGCTGAAAGGGCCGTCCGTGGCCAGCGATCCCGGCACATGGTTGCGGACGTCGTACGGCTGGAGGGGGTGGCGTACGACGACCTCGGCCCGCACCGGCGCAGCAGCCGTGCGGTCGAGGGCATCGAGCAGCTCACCGAGCGGGACCGCGGGAGGCCGTTCCTGGCCGGTGTGTTCGGCCGCGCCGGTGTAGGTGATCACGAGGCGTTCGCCGGCCGCGAGCACCGCGTCGAGCAGCAGCTGCCGGTCCTCGGCGCGCAGGTCGCGCTCGCCGACGACGGGGCGGCGGGCGAGCACGTCGTCGCCGTCGATGCCGGTGGCGCGTGGGAAGACGCCATCGTCCAGTCCGACGAGACAGACCACGCGGTGCGGGACGGAGCGCATCGGGACCATCGTGCAGACCGTGAGCGTGCCGGTGCGGAAGTTCGCGCGGGTGGGGCGGCCGGCGAGGCGGGCCTGCAGCAGCGCCCGTACGTCGGCCAGGCGCAACGGGACATCCGGGCCGGACTCGTCGGCGCTGGCCCGTGCCCGGGCCAGCTCGCGCTCGAACTGCGGCGACTGCCACGCGGCGTCGGGGTCGACCTCGCACAGGTCGCGCACGCCCTCGGTGATCGCGCCGAACCACTCATCGGCGGCGGCGGCCTTGCCCAGCGCCTCCAGGCAGGCACCCAGTCGGGCGACCGCCTCGCTGAGCCGGCCGACGAGCTCGATCTCGCCGCTCGCGATGTCGTCGACGGGCAGCCCGCGGCCGAGGTGCTGGTGCTCGTCGTCGCTCATCGCGACGCCGAGGAGCAGGCGGTCGAGACCGGCACGCCAGGTGTTGTGCTCGAACCCTTCCATCGCGTACGACGCCCGCTGGGTGCCGTCGATCCCCCACCGGATGCCAGCTTCCGCGACCCACCGGGTGATCCGGGCGAGGTCGTCGTCGCTGAACCCGAACCGGCGGCGGCACACCTCCCGCGAGAGCAGGTCGATCACCTGCGACGCGGTCGCCCGACCACCCGCCAGCTCGACGAGTGCGACGGCGACGCCGAGCAACGGGTTGGTGCTGCTGACCGCCCGGTCGGCGAGGCGGACCCGCAACCGGTGGGCGGGGTGCAGCGCGTCGCCGACGCCCTTGGCGGACTCGTCGGTGATGAGTTCACCGAGCCCGAAGCCGGCCGAGATCAGTGGCGCGAAGGTCTCGATGTCGGGGCACATCACGACGATGTCGCGGGGCTCGAGGCTCGGGTCGTCCTCGAGCAGGCCGACGAGCACTTCCCGCAGCACGTCGATCTGGCGGGCGGCGCCGTGGCAGGCGTGCACCTGCACGGTCCGGTCCTTGGGGTCGAGGACGCGGGCGGCACGCTCGGCGACGTCGGGCGCGTGGTTGGCGCGGAGGTCGGACTGGAGCCAGCCGAGCAGGTGGTCGGGAGCAGCGGGATCGGCAGCAGCACCGGCGTCGACGGCCTGCCCGGCGCGCACCCGGGCACCGAGCACGGTGGCGAGCTCGCGGGCGTCGCGGCCCAGCGAGGCGAGCAGTGGGTGGTCGACGAGGTCGGCGGAACGGGACACGTCGCGCGGCGTCACCTCGGCGCCGGCCGCGGTCACGGCGTCCCACAGCGCGGCCGACGGCTGGGCCAGCCACAGGTGCACGTCACGGTGTTCGCCGAGCGCAGCGAGCAGGTCGATCTCGGTCTCGGGAAGGCGCGTGTGCCCGAACAGCGACAGCCGGTCGGGCAGGTCGAGCCCGGCCACCTCACCGGCGCGCAGTGCAGCGCAGACGCGGGCGTGCCGCACGTCGGGTGGTTCCACGTGCCCGGCCCCGGCCATCCGCGCCAGCAACCGCCGCCACAGCTCGGCCTCCCAGCTCAGGTCGGCCACCAGCTCCCCGGCACCGTCGCCACCGATGCCGTCGGTGTCGCGGCCCTCGCGCCAGTCCGTGACGAGCGCAGGCCGCTGGACGGCGTACGACGAGAACCGCTCCGCAAGCCGACGGGCGACCGACCAGCGGCGACTGCGCCGCAGCTCGCCCTCCTCACCGTCGAGGCCGTGGCCGAGGTGGGTGGCCAGGGTCGCGCACCACGGCTCGCCGAGGTGCTCGTCGATCGTCGCGAGCAGCGGCCACACCAGGCGGTCCGGGTGCCACACGTCGTCTCGGTCGCGGCCGAGGAGCAGTCCGACGAGCGAGGCCGGCTGCAGGAACTCCACGCCCGCGCACACTCCGTCGCCGCCGCGCGGCCCTACGCCGAGGTGGTGGGACAGCCGTTGGGTGAGCCAGCGCTCCACCCCCTTCGCGGGCACGACCACGACCTCGCTCGCGAACGGATCCGCCAGCGGCGTCGCCAACAACGCGCCGAGCTCGTCGGCGAGCAGGTCGGTGCGCGCGGCGCGGTGCAGGTGGAGGGCCATCGTGGCCCGAGGTTAGTGCGCGGGTCCGACCTGTGGTGGCGGCACGTCGCCGAGCACCGCCGCCATCGTCGTACGCCCGACCTCGATGGCCGCCTCGATGGACGCCAGGTCGCTGCTCAGCCGGCCCACGTCGGGCGAGCCGAGCGGTGGGCGTACCTCGACCAGGGTCGCGACCGGGGCGGCCGTCGCCTCAGCCAGGTGCAGGTCGTCCGCGGCGTAGGTCTGGTGCCGGTCGACGTGCGCGCGGCCGGCCTTCCAGCCGTGCCGGAGGAAGTACGGCGCGAGCAGGGCTCGCTCGAACCGCGACGGCGGGACGGCGTTCTGGTCGGAGCGCCGGGTGCGCAGGACGAGCACGTGCGTCGCGCCGTGCGCCAGCGCACTGCGGTAGGGCACGCCCTCGGAGAGACCGCCGTCGACCCAGGTGCGCCCACCCAGGGGAACCGGGCGCCCGGCGAGCAGCGGCAGGCAGGACGTCGCCCGCAGGGCGGTCTGCAGGCTGCGCCGGTCGGTGACGTACGGCGCCAGGTCGGCCCCCTCGCCGGTACGCGCATCGGTCGCCATCGGATGGAAGCCGATCGGGTTGGCGAGGATCCCCTCGAAGTCCATCGGCGTGATCGCCTCGTAGACGTGGTGGACCAGGCGCCCGAGGTCGATGAGCGGCCCGCCCCGCAATACCCGGCGCGGGTCCGTGATGCCCGCGGCCGCGACCTCCGGCCACGCCCAGCTGCGCATCCAGCGCTGCGCCTCACCCGTCAACAACCACGCCCCGTTGAGCGCACCGCCCGACGTTCCGTAGACGTCGTCGAAGGAGTCCGTCAGTCCGGCCTCGTCGAGCGCGAGCGCCATGCCCGCGGAGTACGCCGCCCGGTTGCCGCCGCCCTCGATGGCCAGCGCCACGCGGAAGGAGTCGGTTCTCGCGCCCGGCCGGCTGGCCGTCGTACGACGGCTGCGGAGTACGTCGAGGACCGACGTGGGCGGTGCCTCGCTCGTCATGTCGATTCCTCCGGCCGGTGGGAACACGGATCTTCAGGTTAGCGACACGACGTCGCAACGAATTGGGGATGAGACACTCGCGCGATGTTCGGTCGACGCAAGCAGCGGTTCCAGGTCGAGGTCCAGGAAGGGCGCCTTTCCGAGTCCCCCACGAGGGACGCCCAAGGCGTGGATCGTCGAGCGTTCGGCGAGTTCGTCGGTCCGCGTGGCGAGCTGGCCTCCTACGCGTTCGGCTGGGTGTCCAATGCAGATCCCCGAGAAGCACGGCTCTCCGTTGGCATCGGTCATGGGAATCCGGGCGGTGGAACCTTCCATGCCTCGGTGTTCCTTCACGACGGCGAGCGCGCGTTCGCCCTCGTCGACGAGCCGTTCGAGACCGTGCCGCAGGGCGGGCCCCACCTGATCGCGTCCGATGCTCGCGGACACGTGGACCTGCCCTTCGTCTGGGCCGTGGTCGACACGGTCATGGAGCGCGACCGTCGCGCCACCTGGATGGGCCACTGGCTGCGGGGAACCATCGCAATCGTCACCGGGGAAGTCGCTGCCAGAAAGGAGCCAGTCCTCCTGATCGCACATGACGACGACGGCATGTGGCAACTGATCGGCACGACGGACGCAGACCCAGCCACGGGGAAGGTGGAGCACCTGCATCACCACATCGACGGCGACCCCACGTTGCTCGATGCGATCGACCTGGTGCCGGAGGAGCGAGCCACTCGGAGTCACCTTGGCGCGCCATGGACGCGACACCGTCGAATCGCGGATCACTAGGCCCGTGGGTGCTCGTCGCTACCAGGGCACCAATCCGTCCCAGCCGTACGGCGCCTCTGACTCATCGCCGGTGTCGTCGACGGTAGGCGCAGCGCGCGATCAGGCTGCGTAGTCGCCGGCCAGTTCCATGGCGAGAGCCTTGAGCGCGTGGAACTCGCCTGCGGTGATCGTCGTGGTGCCGCCGGTGGTGACCAGGCGGTGCAGGCCGTGAGGGGTGCGCCAGATCCACCGGTCGGGTCCGAGCTGGTGCACGCGGTAACCGGCGTGGGTCTTGGCGCGGTGGTGATGTCGTCGTAGCGGGGTGTCGTTGTGGTCGCCGGTCTGGCCGGGTGGCCCGTGCTTGTCGTAAGCAACCGTGTGGTCGTGGTCCGGTGCCCGGCCCGTCCGGGTGAACGTGCCGGTGGCGTGGGGGAAGACGTCGCCGATGGTGCGGAGCTCGGTACGGGTCTTCACGTCGGTGGGGTGTTCGTAGCCGTTGACCGAACGCCCGGCGTGCAGGTCGATCACCGGGGTCACCGTCACCTTGGCGTAACGGCGCAGCAGGTCGCGGACCTGGGACAGCAGCATCGGACCCATGCCCTCGACCCGGGCGACCGGGTTGAGAAGGCCGGTCTCGGCATCGGCGGACACGTGCACGACGACCGACGCCACCGGAGCCGGGCTCGGTGTCGGTGCCGCGGGTGCCTCGTCGGTCTCCGGGGTGTCGGTGGGGTGTTCGCCGCGCAGGAACGCCAACACCGCGGCGGGGTCGGCGAGCATCGCGAACGCCTCGGCCCGCCAGTGGTCCATCGGCAAAGGCTCGTCACCCTCGGCGACGGGCCCGGCGTGGGCGGCGAGGGCGTTGGCGAGGTCTTCGATGATCTCGCGGTGGGCCTCGACATCGGCCTCATCGATGCGGGCGAACACGCTCCCCACGCCGGCGCTCTCGCCCTCGACGGACGCACCGGGCTTCGACCGTGAACACCACGCGCCCTTGCGGGTGCGGTTCGCGTCGATGCGTTCCTGGTGGGCGACGGGGTCGGCCTCGATGATCTTGGCTTCGGCGATCTGCAGGATCCGCGCCGGTGCCTCGTCGAGCGCCTCGGACACGGCGACATCGACCAGGAAGATCTGTTCCAGGGTGAGCTTGCGCGACATCGAAGCGACCTTGTTCCCCACCCAGGTCTCGCAGCGCAGGTCCTGCAACCCGGCCCACACCAACGGCAACCGGTGTCGCAGGTCGAACGCATCGGCCAACCGCCGGCGGGTGGTGAACACCGACTCGCGGCGTGCGATCGCGATCTCGACCAGCGCGAGGTCCGAGACCTTCGGGGTGCCCTCACCACCGAGGGCGATCAGCCGCGGGCCGCCGTACCGGATCGGGACCGCGTCAGGTTCGTCCTGCGGGTCGCCGGAGAACGAATCAGCCCATGCCAGCAGGACGTCCAGCTTGCGGACCTCGACCCGACGCCCCTCGAGCAGGCACTCCTCAGCCGCCTGGAGCAACTGCTCCGGGGACGTTTCCGAGGGACCCGAACTCATACATAGATGATACCGAACATCCGTTCGACAGGCAACGCGCCAGCAGGACCCTGTGGAGAAGGTCTCCGGTCACGTCGGCTGTGCCGTCGTGCGTTCTCCGAGACCCGACCGGACGACGTGCACTGCCTCGCCGAGCACGCGACGGAGCACGCGTATCTCGGCCGCCGTCCATCGCGGCGCGTAGGACTCGACCCCAAAGGCCGAGGGCACGTTCGCCGCCGTCAGCTTGTCGTGGCACCGGTCGGCCAGGCGTCCACGGTGACGGAAGGGCGTACCCAGAGAGTGGGCCACGTCGATCGCGAAGTTCCACAGGTCGAGTCCCGCCCGGGGATCCAGCGACGTGGATGCACCACGCAGCCACGCCTGGGCCGGTTCGAAGTCGAGCCGCGTGACGTTGGTGTTCTCGACGCCATCGTCACCCGCCAGGCGCCAGCCACGCTCGCGGACGGTCCGCAGACACTCCTCCGGACTGCTCCACGCTGCGACGCGGCAACCCTCCGTTGCGAGGATCTCGTCGTCGTGAGGTCCGGTGCCCCACCACACGACCGGCGACCACTCATCGAACCGGACGATCGTGAGGAATCCGTCGACCGGGACCGCACTCGCAGGCTCGACTTGTGGCGCATCGTCCACCGCAACATCAGCGCGCCGCTGACTCATCAGGATGTCCTTGATCATCGGCTTCGTGTAGGCCAGCTCAGGATCCACTGACCGATCGGCGTCGTGGAAGTACTCGCCCTCGTCGAACGCCTCGAAGACGCTGTTGAACAGGACCGGGCGCTTGACGTCCTGCAGCGTCACGTAGGAGTGGAGAGCGTTGGCCACATCGTCGGCAATCTCGAACGTCAGGGCACTGTCGTCGTACTCGCGCGCAAGCTCCAGCGCCACACCGTCGAGAAGGGCGTCCTGGCTCAGGCCTGTGCCCGCTACCCACCCCGCCATGTCCGTGGGCGCGACGTGCCAGTCGGGCTGATTGGCGACGGCGCGGCGAACGAGTTCCTCCAGCACCGCTGCGACGTCCACGTCCCGAAGTTCATCACGGGCGAGAACGCGGCCAGCCGTCAGCACTCAAAGCTTGCGAATCACCCGCGCCGGATTGCCCACAGCCAGCACACCCTCCGGCAGGTCCCTGGTCACCACAGCACCCGCACCAACCACGGTGTTCGCGCCGATCGTCACACCAGGGCACACGATGACCCCGCCGCCGAGCCACACGTTGTCGCCGATGGTGATCGGCTTCGCGGACTCCCACTTCGCGCGGCGCAGGTCGGCACCGAGCGGATGGATGGGCGTGAGCAGCTGGCAGTTCGGGCCGATCTGGACGTCGTCGCCGATGGTGATCGCGACGACGTCGAGCGCGATCAGGCCGAAGTTCACGAACGACCGTGCCCCGATCTCGATCTGGGTGCCGTAGTCGACCTGGAGCGGCGGGCGGATCTCGGTGTCCTCGCCGATCGCTCCGAGCAGCTCGGCGAGCAGCGCCCGGCGCCGGTCGACCTCGCGTGCCGTCGTGGTGTTGAACTCCGTCGTCAGGTCACTCGCGCGGTGGTAAGCCCCCATGATCTCCGGGTCGTCGGCCAGGTAGAGGTCGCCGTCGACCATCCGCTGGTGCATGCTGCGCAGGTCGTCGGGATCCCTCGGGTCAAGCGTCATCGCTCGCCCTTGTCGTGGTGGCGACGTTCCTCGACCTTCTGGCGCAACCGCTCGCGCTCCTCGTGCGCCTCGACGTCGGCCTCGCCGATCTTGCCCTCCAGGGCCGCGACGGCTTCGGGCTTCCCGTGGAAGCGCCGGAACGCGTAGACGAGCAGGGCCAGCGCGAGGACGCAGGAGAACAGCAGCGTGACGCCGGTCCAGACGCCGCCGAACAGCCACCACTTGTCACCGATCGGCCACCAGGACGGGACATCCGGACCGATGATCCAGAGGACGCCGAACGCGCCGAGCCCGAGCCCCGCAAGGGTCGACAACACCACCCGCGGCCAGGTCTCGACACCCTCCGCCGCACCGCGCAGCGCCCGCAGCATGACGGGATCGAGGAGCCGCTCGGCCCAGGTGTACTGCTGCGACAGCACGGCCAGGCCGGCCGCCATCAGCAGCAGCCCGGGGCCGGGCAGCACCATGGCCGCGATGCCGGCGAGCAGCAGGATCCAGCCGAGGACCTCCAGCAGGAGCCGCTTCGCCGTACCGGTCATCGTCCGCCCCCGAAGCGATCCAGCCACGCGAGCACGTCGTCGTCAGCATTGTCGTGCGCCGCCGCGATCCGCGCCCAGGTCACCGCCATGGCGTGGAAGCGCAGCGGGTTGTAGACGTCCTCCTCGCGCGAGAAGAGGCCGTCGCCGGCGTACGTCATGATCGTGATGTTGGGCTCGACGAGCATCGTTCCGTCGCCAGGGTCGGGCATCGGGTTGAGCACCTCGCAGACCAGGCGGTTCTGCTCCGCGTCGACCACCTGCCACGAGAGCGGGAAGCCGGTCATCACCCGGCCGGGGTACGACGTCATCGTCTTCACCGACCAGGCCCGGATCTCGTCGCGTCCGGTGAACGTCCCCATCGCATGTTCGACGTAGACGGCGTCGGGGGTGAACAGGTCGGCGTAGCCGCTCCAGTCCCCACTGGCGACGAAGCCGGCGACCTTGCCGTGGAAGGTCGCGTAGGCATCGGTGATCTCGGCGGCCGAGAAGCCGGTGGCCGTGGGTGAACCGCTCATGGGTCGATTCAAACAGGTCGGCCCTGACCGATCACTAGGCTGCGCCCATGCCCCGCGGATCCGCCCATCGACGCAGCCCGTTCGGTTCGCGCCTGCTGGGTCCGCGCGACCAGCCTCCCCGCCGGCTACGGATCCGCGTGCAGCTGCTGCTCACGATCATGCTCGTGTCGACGAACGTCGTCGGCGCGGTGGTCGTCTTCGTCATCAACACCTGGGCGATTCCGTCCCCGGGGCCGACGACCGAGATGGTGGTCGCGCTCGCGATCGCGATCCCGACGTACGTCGCCACTGCCGTCGTCATCGGCGCGATCTGGGGCACGACGACGTCCCTGAAGGCGTTGCGCTGGGCGACCCAACCCGACGACGTCGACCCCGACCACGTCCAGCGCACCCAGGCACTTCGGGTGCCGCTGGTGCTCACCACGATGCAGTTCCTGCTGTGGCTGGCCGCAACGGTGCTGTTCACTCTCCTGACCGTGATCATCCAGCCCTCCCGGGCGTTGGGGACCGGCCTGACCGTGGGGATCGGCGGTGTCGTCGTTGCCGGCATCTCCTACCTGTTCACCGAGTTCTCCCTGCGCCCGATCGCCGCGCGCGCCCTGGCCGACACGCGCGTGACCCAGAAGCTGCGCGGTGTCGGGGTCGGGCCACGGATGACCATCTTCTGGGTGCTGGGCACGGGCGCACCCGTGGTCGGGCTGATGATCGCCGCGATCCTGGCGCTGCTACCGAAGTCCGATGCGACGCTCCACCAGCTCGCGATCGTGTCGATCGTCGTCTGCGGCGTGGTCCTCGTGTTCGGCTTCCTGCTGACCGCCCTCAACGCACGCTCGGTCGTGGGGCCGTTGCTGACGCTGCGCGATGCCATGGAGGCGGTCCAGTCCGGGGATCTCGACACCGACGTCGTCGTGTACGACGGCACCGAGGTCGGGCAGCTGCAGAGCGGCTTCAACGACATGGTCGCCGGCCTGCGCGAGCGCGAGCAGATCCGTGACCTGTTCGGTCGCCATGTCGGCCAGGAAGTGGCAGCCGCGGCCGCTGCCCTCGGTGCCGGGCAGATCGAGCTCGGCGGCGAGGCCCGCGTGTGCTCGGTGCTGTTCGTCGACCTGGTCGGCTCGACGACGTACGCGACCCAACACGGTCCGACCGAGGTGGTCGAGGTCCTCAACCGGTTCTTCGGGGTCGTCGTGGACGAGGTGGACCGCCACTACGGACTGGTCAACAAGTTCATCGGCGACGCGGTGCTCGCCATCTTCGGAGCGCCCGTCGAGCTCGAGGAGCATGCCGGCGCGGCCCTGTCCGCGGCCCGCGCGATGGCGGCCCGGCTGGCGGTCGAGGTGCCCGAGGTCGGCGCCGGGATCGGCGTGGCGACCGGGCAGGTGGTGGCGGGCAACGTCGGCCACGAGCAGCGCTTCGAGTACACCGTCATCGGCGACGCCGTGAACTCCGCCGCCCGGCTCACCGACCTGTCCAAGGACGTCCCCGGCGGCGTCCTCGCAGCGTGGGAGTCCGTCGAGACCGCCCGGGCCGCGGGATCACCCGAAGCGGAGCACTGGGTCGAGCACGGCGAGGCGATCCTGCGGGGACGGTCGGGGACGACCCGGCTCGCCGTCCCCCGCTCCTAGTCAGTGCTCAGTGCCCAGCAGGGGCACCAGGTACGCAGCCGCGAAGGCGCGGGTCGCCGCGTCGTCGTGCATGGGGATCCTGCCCTCGGGCGCCAGCACGAGGCTCAGGGCGAGCCTGGCCTGGATCTCGCCGACGATGTCCGCGTCGACGTCGAGGTAACGACCCTGTGACTGCAACGCGCGGATCCAGTCGGCGATGTAGTCGCGCGCACCCGCCATGATCTGGTCGAGCAGGTCTCCGGGCGCCACCGCCTCGCCGTCGCGCTCGTTGTCGCCGCGAAGCAGCCGAACCAGGAGCGGACGTGCCGTGATCGCGTGCGCGAACGCCGTGAATCCTGCCGCCGCCTGCTCCTCGACCGTGTCCGGTCGCGAGAGCGCCGCATCCACGACCTCGATGACGATGGACGCCTCCCGCAGGAGCACCGCACGGACGAGCTCCAGCTTGCGCGGGAAGCGGCGATAGACCGTCGCCACACCGAGTCCGGCCGCGTCGGCCACCTCGTTCATCGTCGTACGACGCACGCCGTGCTCGGAGAACAGCGCCAGCCCGGCGTCGAGGATCCGCGCCGTGGACGTGTCGACGGGATCGGCGAGCTTCATGGTGGAGACCCTAGCCGCGCATCGCCGCCGGTGATAGATTCGAAGGCAGTTTCTATCACCCTCAACGTGGAGGTCCCATGTCGAACGAGCCCACCGAACAACTCGTCGCCCGGCTCCGAAGGACGTTGGACAGCGGACGGACGCGCGACCTGGACTGGCGCCGCGCCCAGCTCCTCGCCCTGTCGCAGATGCTGACGGAGAACAAGGACGCTCTCGTCGGCGCCCTGGCCGAGGACCTCGGCAAGCCGCGGTTCGAGGCATGGGCCGGGGACGTCGCGTCCTCGGCATCGGAGGCCGACCACCTGCGCAAGCACGTCCGCAGCTGGGCCAGGGACTCCTCGGCCCGACTCCCCCTGCCGTTCCTGCCGGGCAGGGGGAGCATCCGGCACGAACCGCGCGGCGTCGTGCTCGTCATCGCCCCGTGGAACTACCCCGTCTACCTCCTCGCGACTCCTCTCGCCGCGGCGCTGGCAGCGGGCAACGCCGTCGTCTGCAAGCCGTCCGAGCTGGCCCCTGCGACGTCGGCGCTGATCACCAGGCTGGCCGGCGAATACCTCGACCCGAGCGCCATCGCCTTCGTCGAGGGCGGCGTCGACGAGACGACCGCCCTGCTGGAGCAGAAGTTCGACCACATCCTCTACACCGGAAACGGGACGGTCGGGCGCATCGTCGCCTCGGCCGCGGCGCGCCACCTCACGCCCACCACCCTGGAGCTTGGCGGCAAGAGCCCGGCGATCGTGGACCGCGATGCCAACCTGAAGCAGGCCGCCAGCCGGATCGCCTTCGCCAAGTGGTCCAACGCCGGGCAGACCTGCATCGCCGTCGACCACGTGTGGGTCCACCACGACGTGCACGACGAGCTCGTCGAGCGCCTGGCCACCGAGGTCCGCGAGCGCTACGGCGACGACCCGAAGCAGAGTCCCGACTTCGGCCGCATCGTCAACGAGCGACACACCGCACGGATCGCCGGCCTGATCGACGGTGGCGGCTACGACGACGTCGCGTTCGGGGGCGACATCGATCTCGAGAGCAGGTACGTCGCGCCGACCGTGCTCACCGGGGTCAAGCCCGATGCCGCCGTGATGGGCGAGGAGATCTTCGGACCGGTCCTGCCGGTGCTCGGCTTCGGCGACATCAGCGAGCCGATCGAGCACATCAACAAGGGCGACCATCCGCTGGCCCTGTACGTCTTCTCGCGCCGCAACAGCGACCGGGTGCTGGCAGCGACGACGTCCGGCGGCGCCTGCGTGAACGACACGATGATGCAGGTCTTCCCGCCCTCGCTCCCGTTCGGTGGCGTCGGCGAGAGCGGGTACGGCGCGTACCACGGCAAGTGGGGGTTCGAGACGTTCAGCCACCGGCGCGCGATCTACCGGCGCCCGGGGTTCTTCGTCGAGCCGGCCCTCGCCAAGGCGCCGTACACCGAGACCAAGCAGCGGCTCGCCCGCTTCGTCTACTGATTCCACGGCAAGGGAGAGCACCATGAGCAAGCGACTCACCGGCCGCGTCGTGGCCATCACCGGCGCCGGACGGGGCATCGGCGCCGCGACCGCGCAGGCCCTCGTCGCCGAGGGCGCACGCGTCGCCATCGGCGACATCGACCTCGACATCGCGAAGGCGACGGCAGAGCGGATCGGGGGCGACACCCTGGCCCTGCCCCTCGACGTCACGTCCGCCGAGAGCGTGACGAGCTTCCTCGACACGGTCGAGTCGAGCCTGGGCCCGATCGACGTCTACATCAACAACGCCGGCGTGATGCCGCTGTCGGCCCTCCTCGACGAGGACGACGCCACCATCGACCGGATCTTCGCCATCAACACCCGGGCGATGATCCACGGGACCCGCGAAGCCGCACGACGGATGCTCCCGCGCGGGCGTGGCCACATCGTCAATGTCGCCTCCACCGCCGGCAAGGCGGGGATCGCGGGCAGCGCGACGTACAGCGCCTCGAAGGCCGCCGTCATCCAGTACACCGAGGGCGCGTACGCCGAGCTGCACCCCCGCGGCCTCGACTTCTCGGTCGTGATGCCCGGGATCACCCGGACCGAGCTGACCGCCGGGGTCGAGGACATGCCTGCGTTCCGGGCGATCACGCCCGAATCCGTCGCGGACGCGATCGTGGCCACGGTGGTCAAGCCACGCTTCGAGGTCTACGTGCCGTCCTCGGCGCGACCGCTCCTCAACGTGACCCGGCTGCTCCCCTTCTCCGTCGGCCAGTGGATCGGCAAGAAGATGGGCGCCGACCACGTGTTCATGGACGCGCTCGACCGCCCCGAGCGGTCGTCGTACGAAGCGCGGGCGACGGGGAAGGACGAACAGTGAAGAGGCCGACCCTCCTGCACTTCCCGGGCGACGCGCTGCTGATGGTGGCCGGTGAGCGCATCGGCACCAGCCCGGTCACCCTCGCCGAACCCCCGGCCGGCACCCAGCTGAAGCCGGTCATCGGTGAGCGCGGGCTCCCGTTCGTGGGAAAGACACTGACGCTGATCCGCGAAGGGTTCCACGCGGCGGCCGACATGCAGGAGAAGTACGGCAACGTCTACTGGAGCCGTGCGTTCGCGACCGACGTCGTGTGGGCGATCGGGCCCGACGCCGTCCAGGAAGTGCTCCAGAACAAGGGCAAGGTCTACTCGCAGTCGGGGTGGGAGTACTTCATCGGCCCGTTCTTCACGCGGGGCCTGATGCTGCTCGACGGCCAGGAGCACCTGCTCCATCGCCGGATCATGCAGGAGGCGTTCACGAGGCCCCGCCTGGAGGCCTACCAGGACCGGGTCCAGCGCATCATCGACCGGACCGTCCCGACCTGGCCGACCGACGAGCCGATGCCGATGTACCCCGCGGTCAAGTCGCTCTCCCTGGACGTGGCCACCGAGATCTTCATGGGCACCGAGCCGAACGACGAGACCCACGGACTCACCCAGGCCTTCATCGACGCGGTCCGCGCGGGCACCGGGCTGATCCGCGCCGACGTGCCGCTCCTCCCGACCCGGTGGGGCAAGGGCCTGCGGGGACGCAAGACCCTCGACGCCTACTTCCGGGCGCAGATCCCGGCGAAGCGGGTCTCGGACCACGACGACCTGTTCGCCGCGCTCTGCCACGTCGAGACCGACGACGGCCTCAAGTTCACCGACGACGACATCGTCAACCACATGATCTTCCTGATGATGGCGGCGCACGACACCACGACGATCACCGCGACCGCGATGACCTACTACCTCGCGAAGCATCCCGAGTGGCAGGACAAGGCGCGCGCCGAGTCGCTCGCACTGGCGACGCCTGCGCCCACGATCGACGAGCTCGACACGCTGGTCACCCTGGAACTGGTGTTCAAGGAGGCCATGCGCCTGGTCGCTCCCGTCCCGGGCCTGGTCCGCCGGACCACCGAGGACACCGACCTGAACGGGCACTTCGTCCCGAAGGGAACCATGGTCGTCGTCGCACCCGGCGCGACCCACTCCCTCGGGGACCACTGGGTCAACGTCGACGACTTCGACCCGCTGCGCCACGCAGAGCCGCGCAACGAGCACAAGGCCCACCGCTTCGGCTACGTGCCCTTCGGCGGCGGCGCCCACAAGTGCATCGGGATGGCGTTCGGCACCAACGAGGTCAAGGCCCTGCTCCACGCCATGCTGTCGACCTACCAGTTCGAGATCCCCGCGGACTACGAGATCGAGTGGGACAACACCTCGCTCGTCATGCCGACCGACGACTTCCCGGTCACGCTGCGCCGGCTGGGCTGACTCAGCGAGCGAAGTGCTCGATGACGAGGACCTGGATCTCGCCGACGACCCCGCCCAGGACCGCTCCGACCGAGATCATCAGCCACTCGTCGTCCTTGAACACCGGGCGCATGATCGACTCGTACTGCTCGGGCGTGAGCTGGCTCATCTTGTCCACGATGAGGTTCTCGACGTCGAAGGTGCGCTCCGCATAGCCGGTGGCCTGCGCCATGGTGTCGGGGATCAACGCGATGACCCGCTCCACGACGGCGTCCTTGGCAGCGCGGTAGCGCTGGGTGCCGACCGCGAGCCGCACCAACGGCTGCGCAATGCCGGACTGGGCATCGATGCTCCGTGAGATCTCCCGCTCGATCGCCGAGAAGAGCCGGTCGGAGGTCGGCCCGTGCAGGATCGCCTCGAAGATCACCTCGGGGGCGAAGATGTCCGTCGCGAGGATGTGGGCGTAGCCACGGGTGATCTTGTCCCGCTTCGCGTGCAGGACCCCCTGGACCGGGAAGATGCCGAGCGCCTTCTTCGGCTCCATCGGCCGGAACAGCATGTTGAGGGCGACGTAGTCACTGACGAACCCGACCAGGAAGCCGAACGCCGGCATGATCCACGGGTTGTGGAAGTAGGCCCAGCACGCCAGCTGGACGAAGCCGATGGCGAAGCCGAACACGATCCCGCTGCGGCGTACGAACGTCATCGCGTCGGACGCGACGGACTTGATCAGGTCGTTGAGCTGGTCCTTGTTCTTCACCAGGATCGTCACGGCGAGGAACTGCAGGTCCAGGAACTGGCTCAGGTCCGCGCGCATCTCGGCGAGCAGGTTGTCCACGATCTTCGGTGCCTGCTGGTGCACCCGGGCCGTGATCGCTCGCCGACCCGCCTCCGGCAGGGAGTCCCACAGGCCCGGACGGAGCTGTTCAGCCAGGTCGCGCACGACGATGTCGATGGCCTCGGTCAGCGGACCGCGGAGCTCCTCGACCGCCTCCTCGGCGTCGACCTTGTCCAGCAGCTCCTCGGGCTTGAGCAGGTTCTCGGTGAGCAGCTCGATCGTGGTGGCGGCGACCTTGCCGGCACGACGAGGCACCAGCCCCTGCCAGCCGAGCGGCCCGATGCCACGGAACTCCAGTGGCGCGTACATCATCTGCAGCGCCAGCAGCTTCGTGATGTAGCCGATGAACGCTGCCACGATCGGCATCGACGCATAGATGATCCAGTTCGCGGAGAAGTCCGCCTGGATCTCCGGCCAGGTCTGGACCAGGACGGTCATCCACTCTCACCCGAGGTCGCCGCGGCCCAGAGGTCGCGGCCGAACGCAGAGAGCCTGATCGTGTACTTCTCGACCCTCGCCTCCATCGGACCACGCTTGCCCGCCTTGAGCGCCCGCAGGACGGCGGCATCGGCGCCGAGGATCTGGTAGTCGTTCTTGAGCCGGGGGTCCTCCGGTCCGGTCTCGACGACGCCGAGGGACAGCAGGTGGCTCACGTAGACCGGCGTCATGTGCGGGAGCGAGACGTTGGCCATCTTGCCGACGAGCGAGGCGTTCTCCAGGATCGGTTCGCCACCGATCCCGCTGATGGTGCGGGCGTACACGTGCACCATCGGCGACGCGGACCCGTCGGACAGGGCGCCGACTATCCGCGCCTCGTCGGGCACCAGCTGGTCGATGATCTTGTGGAACAGCTCCTGCCGACCGGTCCGGCTGTTCTGCTCCAGCGCCCGGTCCAGCAGGCCGTGCATCTTGCTCTGCAGCGGCTCGGACCCAGGGCTCTCGACGCCGGACGAGAGCTCGCGCGTGGGTCGCGACGGCGCGGCGACGTCCAGTCGCGAGCGCAGGGCACCCAGCAGCTGGCGTTCGGTCCAGCCCACCACCTGCCGGCCGGTCACGACGACCGCCCGCGTCGTGGGTCCCCAGAGACCGAACGGGTCCAGGATCGGGCCCAGCGGCGGGCGGGTCATCCTGCGCCACCCCGGACGGAGCGGTTGATCACCTGGTTGGCAGCGCGCTGGAAGCCACTGACGACGGCCTCGAGCGTGAGCTGTCGCAGCTGGACGATCGTGGACTGGAAGGTCGCTGCCTCCTCCGGCGTGTGGTGACTTCTTGCGCGGTAGGGACCGACGACCTGCTGCGCGAAGATCTCGGTCAGCTCCTCGGCGAGCGCCTCGCTGTGGCGCTTGACCGCAAGCCCGGCCGCGCGGATGCCGTCGGCACCGACGTCGAGCGAGAGCAGCCTGACCGTCGCGTCGAAACCCGGCTGCAGCTCGAACCGGCCCTCAGCGTGCTCGATGACACCGACGGCCGCCAGCAGGTCGAGCGTCCGTTCGTCGAGCGCCCGGCCGGCCCGGCGCTCGAGCTCGGCCCGACTCACGACCTCGGGGGGTTGGGGCGACCAGGTGGTCAGGGCCAGCGCCCGTACGGCGACCTCGTCGGCATTCCCGTCGGCAGGGATCCGCGCGAGATAGTCCTCGATCGCGGTGAGGCTCAGGTCGTGGTCCTGGAGCGCACGGACCAGCTTGAGCCGGGCGACGTGGAGGTCGGCGTAGAAGGCCTGTCGCCCCCGGCGCTCCGGAGGCGGGATCAGGCCGAGGCCGGCGTAGTAGCGCACCGTGCGCACCGTCATGCCGGCTGCCGCGGCCAGTTCGTCGACGGTCAGCCGAGCGACCTGGTCGGACGAGATGTCGTTCGCCACGATGCTCCCCTTGTCTCGTCACCCGTTATCGTGACAGTGATACTGTAACAGTAGATTGATCGTGGCACTGTCAACATCAGCGCCGAGCCCTACGTCAGGAGCCCTTCCCATGCGCGAACTCTTCCTCTCCGAGCACGAGGACTTCCGCGACTCCGTGCGGACGTTCTTCGCCAAGGAGGTCGTGCCCCACAACGAGCAGTGGGAGCGCGACGGCATCGTGCCGCGCGAGCTGTGGCTGAAGGCCGGCGCCGCCGGCATGCTCTGCTTCGACGTCCCCGAGGAGTACGGCGGCCCGGGGATCGACGACTTCCGGTTCAACGTCGTGCTGTCCGAGGAGCAGACCCGCGCCGGCGCGAACGGTCCGGGCTTCTCCGTCCACACCGACATCATCGTTCCGTACATCACCTCTCTCGGGACCGAGGAGCAGAAGCAGCGCTGGCTCCCGGGCTGCGTGACGGGCGAGACGATCACAGCCATCGCCATGACCGAGCCGGGCGCGGGGTCTGACCTCCAGGGGATCCGCACGACTGCGGTCGACCAGGGCGACCACTACCTGCTCAACGGGTCCAAGACCTTCATCAGCAACGGCATCAACGCCGACCTCGTGATCGTCGTGGCCCGCACCAACCCGGAGGCCGGGCACCAGGGCATCAGCCTGCTCGTCGTCGAGCGCGGCATGGCGGGCTTCGAGCGCGGCCGCAACCTCGACAAGATCGGCATGCACGCCCAGGACACCGCCGAGCTGAGCTTCACCGACGTCCGGGTCCCCAAGGAGAACGTCCTCGGCGCCGAGGGCAGCGGCTTCATCTCGTTGATGATGAACCTGCCGCAGGAGCGGCTGATCATCGCCGCCCAGGCTGCCGCTGCGTGCGAGGGCATCGTCGAGATGTGCCTCGACTACGCCAAGACCCGCGAGGCCTTCGGCAAGCCGATCGGCAAGTTCCAGCACAACCGGTTCCTCATCGCGGAGATGGCGACGGAAGCGAAGATCACCCGCGTCTTCATCGACGAGTGCGTCAAGAAGCACGTCGCCGGCACCCTCGACGCCGTCGAGGCGTCGCAGGCGAAGTACTGGGCGACCGAGCTCCAGAACAAGCTGGTCAACCAGGGTGTCCAGCTCCACGGCGGCTACGGCTACATGCTGGAGTACCCGATCGCCCGCGCCTACCTCGACAGCCGGATCTCCACGATCTACGGCGGCACGACCGAGATCCAGAAGGAGATCATCGGCCGCTCGCTCGGCCTCTGACCCCCTCCCCGCCGGACCCACCTGAGGAAGAACCATGGACTTCAACCTGCCCGAGACCGCGCTCGCCGTACAGGACGGTGTTCGCGCCGTGGCTGCTCGCTACGACCACGCCTACTGGTCCGAGTGTGAGGAGGCACACCGGTTCCCGATCGAGGTCTTCAACGACCTCGGCAAGGGCGGCTGGTTCGGCCTCAACATCCCCGAGCAGTACGGCGGCGGCGGGCAGGGCCTGCTCGAGGTGGCCATCGCCAACGAGGCCCTGTGCGCGTCCGGCGGCGGCGCCGGCACGTTCTTCTACGTGACGACCCCGGGCTTCGGTGCGACCACGCTCGTGCGCCACGGCACCGACGAGCAGAAGCAGGCGATCCTGCCCGGGATCGCCGCGGGCGACGTGCAGTTCTGCTTCGCGCTGACCGAGCCCGACGCCGGCAGCAACGCCCTCGAGATCAAGACCTCGGCCCGCCGCGACGGCGACGACTTCTTGATCAAGGGCCAGAAGGTCTGGATCTCCAACGTCGAGAACGCCGACTGGATGGTGGCCGTCACCCGGACCATTCCGGCCGCGGACGCGAAGCCGCGCACCAACGGGTTCACGCTCTTCCTGATCGACGTGAAGGAGGCGCTCGCCGCCGGCACGCTGACCTACAACCCGATTCCCAAGATGGGCAGCAACATCCTGTTCTCCAGCCAGGTGTACTTCGACGACGTACGGGTCCCTGCCCGCAACGTGATCGGTGAGGTCGACGCCGGGTTCGCCGTGTTGTGGGACGTGCTCAACCCGGAACGGATCCTGGCGGCGGCCGGCGGGGTCGGTGCGGCTGACGCCGCACTGGCCTACGCCGCGAAGTACGCCACCGAGCGGGTGGTCTTCGGCCGCCCGATCGGCGCCAACCAGGGCATCCAGTTCCCGCTGGCGCAGATCAAGGCCAAGACCGAGCTCGGTCGACTGATGGCCTACAAGGCGGCGTGGCTCTTCGACCAGGGCCTGCCGTGCGGCAACGAGGCCAACGTGGCGAAGCTGACCGGCGCACAGGTCGCCTGGGAGGCCGCGGACCAGGCGTTCCAGACGTTGGGCGGCATGGCGTACTCCAAGGAGTTCCCCGTCGAGCGCTGGCTGCGCGACGCCCGGATCGGGAAGAACATCCCCGTTGCCGAGCAGCTGGTCCTCGCCCACATCGGTACGTCGATGCTGGGCCTGCCCAAGTCCTACTGAGGTCCGGCGCGCGGGATGATCTAGGCTCGCCCGCGTGTCGGTGAGTCGGTCGTATCGCGGAGTCACGGCCGACGAGCGGCGAAGCCGTCGCCGGGCGGCCCTCCTCGAGGCCGCGCTCGACCTGCTCGGGAGCGACGACGGCGACATCGGCGTACGGGCGGTGTGCGCGCACGCGAAGCTCACGCAGCGCTACTTCTACGAGAGCTTCGCGAGCCTGGACGAGCTCGAGCTGGCGCTGTTCACCGAGATCGCCGGCGAGGTCGCCCGGCAGGGAGCAGCAGCGGTCCGCAACAGCGCACCGACCGACCTGTTCGACGCCTGTCGTACCGCCTTCGAGGGCGCCTTCTCCGTCTTCCAGCAGGATCCGCGCAAGGCGCGGGCAGCGACGATCGTCTCCGCGAACACCCAGGGCCTGATGGAGGTCCGGCGCACGATCGTGACCTCCTACACCGAGGCGATGCGGTCCTTCCTCGGCCCGACGCTCGGCCTCACCGTCGACTCGCCCCGCGGCCGGGTCACCCTGCTGTACGCCGTCGGTGGCGCGCTCGAGGTGACGCAGGGCGTGCTGAGCGGCGAGGTCGACCTGACCCACAGCGAGCTGTGTGACGCCGTCGGGCAGCTCCTGGCCTCGTCGGTGCAGCAGCTGCTCGAGCAGCGGCCCGACTGACCCGCCCGGCCGGGCCAAGTCAGGTCAGGTCAGGGCCCAGCCCCGGCGCATCCGCAGTCGGACCTCGGCGAGCTGGAGCTGGATCGGCAGCATGCGCACCCAGCGCGGCAGCAGCCGCGACCCGAAGCGCACGACCTTCACGAACCGGTCGAAGCGGCGCTGGTCGGTCGCGGTCCAGGTCAGCCCCATCGCGTCACGGAACTCCGGCGGGAGGAAGCCCACCGTGGCGAACCGGTTCAGCGCCCGGTTGCCCACCCGCATCCAGCGGGGAATCATCTGCAGGTCCACGATCGCCAGCAGGTGCCGGCGCACCGGCTCGTCGTACCGCACCCGCTCGAGGCCCTCGGCCCAGTACACCTCGAACGCCTCCCGATCGGCCGGCCACATGTCGAGGGGCACCTGGAGCGAGGTGCCGAGGCGGCTGCAGTAGACGTAGAGCGCTTCCGCGTCGGCCTCGGTCATGGGCCCCAGGAACGCCAGCCTCATGTCGCGGAAGCCGATGTAGAGGCAGGCCGCGACCCACAGCTGCAGCGCCGGGTCGAAGGCGTTGTACTTCACCGGGCTGTCGGGTCCGGACCGTACGGGCACGTGCGAGCGGTTGACGGCCTCGCGGTACGCCGCCCGGTCGGCGTCGGTGCCGAACAGGGCGACGACGAGGTAGGTGATGGTGGTCCGCAGCCGCTTCCACGGGTGCAGCATCACGTTGCCGCTGTCGACCTTGCTCTCCACGACGCCGTACCCCACCTCGCGCCAGCCGAGCTGCATGATCACGTTGGCCGCGGACCCGAGGAAGCCGGCCGGGCCGGCGATGTGGTCACGGATGTCGAACGGGCGGGGCTGTGTCATGGGCCCACCCTGCTCCGATTCCGGAGGTACCGCATCGCCCTTCCCACACTTCGGACAACAACCGTTGTCAGAATTGCCGGAAGAGCGTAGTTTGCCGGGTGTGGCCACTGACAACCGCACGCTCTGCGCTGCCTTCCAGCAGACGGCCTCGGCTCGCCCCGACGCCGTCGCCCTCCGCACTCCCGACGACAGCGTCGCCCTCACCTGGGCCGAGTACGCCGCCCGCGTGCGCAACGTCGCGTCCGGTCTCGCCGTCCTCGGCGTGACCCGGGGCGACACCGTCGCCCTCATGCTGACCAACCGGCCGGAGTTCCACGTGGTCGACACCGGCGCCCTGCACGTGGGCGCCACCCCGTTCTCGATCTACAACACCCTGGCGAGCGACCAGATCACCCACGTCCTCGGCAACGCCGGCACCAAGGTCGTCATCACCGAGCTGCAGTTCCTCGAGAAGCTGAAGGCGGCCGACACCGACGGCCAGGTCGCGCACTTCGTCTGCGTCGACGGACCCGCCGAGGGCGCCATCACGCTGGCCGAGCTCGAAGCCGCCTGCGACCCGTCGTACGACTTCGACGCCGGCTGGAAGGCCGTCGAACCCGGCGACGTGCTGACCCTCATCTACACCTCCGGCACGACCGGGCCCTCCAAGGGCGTGGAGCTCACCCACGCCAACCTGATGGCCGAGATGGACGCACTGGACGGGTACTTCCCGCTCACGCACGACGACAAGCTGGTGTCCTACCTCCCCGACGCGCACATCGCGAACCGGTGGGGAGCGCACTACAACAACCTGCGCTACGGCATCCAGGTCACCACGGTCGCCGACCCGAAGCAGCTCATCGCGACCCTGCCGAGCGTCCGCCCGACGTTCTTCGGCGCCGTGCCCGCGGTCTGGTACAAGGTCAAGGCCGGCATCGAGGCAGCGCTGGCCGCCGAGCCCGACGAGAAGAAGCGCAAGATCGCCCAGTGGGCGATCGCCACCGGCACCAAGGTGGCCTGGCTGAAGTCGGACAACAAGTCCGTCCCGATCGCGCTCCGGGTCCAGCACGCCCTGGCGGACCGGCTGGTGCTCAGCAAGCTGCGTGAGCGGATGGGCCTGGACCGGGTCCGGGTCGCCGCGACCGGCGCCTCCGCCATCGCTCCGGACGCGCTGGCCTTCATGCTCGCCCTCGGCGTCCCGGTGCTCGAGGTGTGGGGCATGTCGGAGACCTCGGCGGTCGTGACGATGAACCCGCCGGACGGCATCCGGATCGGGACCGTCGGCAAGGTCGTTCCCGGAGGGTCGGAGATCACGCTCGCGGCCGACGGCGAGCTGCTCGTCCGTGGACCGCTGCTGATGAAGGGCTACCGCAACGACCCGGTCAAGACGGCCGAGGCCATCGACAGCGACGGCTGGATGCACACCGGCGACATCGCGACGATCGACGACGAGGGCTACGTCCGGATCGTGGACCGCAAGAAGGAGCTCATCATCAACGCGGCCGGCAAGAACATGTCGCCGCAGAACATCGAGGGCGCGGTCAAGGTCGCCTGCCCGCTGGTGATGAGCGTCGTCGCGATCGGAGACGACCGGCCCTACGTCACCGCGCTGCTCACCCTGGACCCGGACGCCTGCGCGGCGTACGGCGCCAAGGCCGGGCTGGCCGATGCCTCCCCCGCCGTCCTCGCACAGGACGACACCGTCCGGGCACTCATCCAGTCCGGCATCGACCAGGCGAACGAGAAGCTCTCCCGGGTCGAGCAGATCAAGAAGTTCGCCCTGCTCGCCCAGCCCTGGGAGCCGGGCGGCGACGAGCTCACCCCGACGATGAAGCTCAAGCGCACGCCGATCGCGAAGAAGTACGCGACCGAGATCGACGCCCTCTACAGCTGATGGGAGCCGAACCGATCCGATCCGACGCGCCCGTCATCGACCCCGAGTCGGGCGAGGAGGCAGCCGCCTTCATCCGTGCCGACCAGAAGGCGTTGCGGGCCGAGGAGCTCGCGTTGCTGCGCCGGAAGATGGACGGCATCTCCGTCTTCATCGCCGGCACCTCGAACGTCGCGATCCAGCTGGCCTGGCCCGAGGTCGGGTACGGCGTCGTGGAGAGCCGGGTCGACAGCGGCAAGGTGACCCTGCATCCGTTCAAGCGGTTCCGCACCACGATCGGGTACCTCGGCATCGCCCTGCTCGGCAACCACCGACAGCGGCTGGACTACCGACAGGCGATCAACGCGCAGCACCGGCAGGTACGGTCCACGCCCGAGAGCCCGGTGAAGTACAACGCCTTCAACCGCGACCTGCAGCTGTGGGTGGCCAGCTCCATCTACTACGGCACCCGCGACATCTTCGTCCGGATGCACGGCCCGCTCTCCGACCAGGAGGAGCGGGTGCTGCTGCGCGCCAGCGCCCGGCTCGGAACGACGTTGCAGGTACCGGCCGACGCCTGGCACCAGACCCGCGAGGAGTTCCTGGCCTACTGGGAGCAGGGCCTGGAGCGCGTCCACATCGACGACCGGGTCGGCGCCTACCTGCGTTCGCTGCTCAGGGCCGACATCCTTCCGAGCCCGCTGGACCGCGTGCTCGGACCGGCGCTCGAATGGATGAACATCGGGTTCCTCCCCGATCCGGTCCGCGACCAGCTGGGCTACTCGTGGAGCGCGACGGACCAGCGGCGCCACGACCGGCTGCTGCGCACGATGGGCGTCGTGTCGCGGCCGTTGCCCCCTGTCCTGCGGGCCTTCCCGATGAACGCGATGAAATGGGATCTGGAGATCCGTCGCCGACTCGGGCGACCGATGGTCTGATGGCCTTCGACCTCGCCCCCGTTGCGCGCTGGATGGACGGGCAGGGGCTCGGGAGCGGCCCGCTCGAGTCCGTCGCACCGATCTCGGGCGGCACGCAGAACGTGATGTTGCGGTTCGAGCGCGCCGGTCGTCCGTACGTCCTGCGGCGTGGGCCCGAGCACCTGCGCCCGCGCAGCAACGACGTGATCCGGCGCGAGTGCCGGGTGCTGGGCAGCCTGCGCGACACCGCCGTGCAACATCCCGCGCTGATCGCCGCGTGTGACGACGAGTCAGTGCTCGACGGCGCCGTCTTCTACCTGATGGAGCCGATCGACGGCTTCAACGCGAGCGTCGCGCTCCCGGCCCTGCACCAGGGGGACGCCGCGATCCGCCACGAGATGGGGCTTCGGCTGGTCGACGCCCTCGCCACGCTGGGCGAGGTCGACCACGTCGCGGTCGGGCTCGGCGACTTCGGCAAGCCCGACGGGTTCCTCGAACGGCAGGTGCCGCGGTGGTTGGCCGAGCTCGCGTCGTACGACGCCTTCCCGGAGTACCCGGGGCCCGACATCGGACCCGTCGACGAGATCGCGCAGTGGCTCGACGCGCACCGCCCCACCAGCTGGCGGCCGGGCATCCTGCACGGCGACTTCCACGCCGCCAACGTGATGTTCTCCCGGACCGGCCCCGACGTCGTTGCGGTCGTCGACTGGGAGATGTGCACCATCGGCGACCCGCTCCTCGACCTGGGCTGGCTGCTCGCCACCTGGCAGCTGCCCGGCGCGCCCGACGAGTTCGCCGGGCCCCTCACCCGCGCCGGCGGACTCCCCTCCGGCCGCGAGCTGATGGAGCGCTACGCCGAACGCAGCACCCGCGACCTGTCGTCGATCGACTGGTACGTCGTCCTCGCGTGCTTCAAGCTCGGGATCATCCTCGAGGGCAGCCACGCCCGGGCGTTGGCAGGACTCGCGCCCCGGGACATCGGCGACCGGCTGCACCAGACCACCTTGCGCCTGTACGAGCGCGCCCACGAACTGATCCAGCAGACCTGAACCGTGCCTACGTGAAAGAGCAACCATGATCGACTTCGAGATCCCCGCCGACCTTGCCGCACGACGCGACGAGGTGCTCGCGTTCGTCACCGAGAAGGTGGTGCCGTTCGAGAAGGACCCGCGGGTGACTCCGCACGGCCCGACCGAGAGCCTGCGCAACGAGCTCGTCGCCCTCGCCCGGGAGGCCGGCCTGCTCACCTTCCAGGCTCCCCGCGACGGCCGCGCTGCTCCGACGCACATCGAGCAGGCGATCCTGTTCGAGGCCGCCGGATGGTCGTTCCTCGGCCCGGTCGCGCTCAACTGTGCGGCTCCGGACGAGGGCAACATGTTCCTGCTCGACAAGATCGCCAACGCGGAGCAGGCCATGCAGTTCCTGCGTCCGGTGGTCGAGGGCAGGCAGCGCTCGGTGTTCGCCATGACCGAGCCCGACGGCGCCGGGTCCGATCCGCGGCAGCTCGCCACCACCGCCGTACGCGATGGCGACGGCTACGTGATCAACGGCCGCAAGTGGCTCATCACCGGCGCGAACGGCGCCCAGACGTGGATCATCATGGCCGACCTCGAGGGCGCCGGCGCGACGTTGTTCCTCTGTCATGGTGACGCGCCCGGGATCGTCATCGAGCGGACCATGGACACGATGGACCGCAACTACGTCGAGGGCCACTGCGTGGTCCGCTTCGACGACCTGCGCCTGCCGTCGACCGCGCTCCTCGGCAAGGAGGGCGAGGCCTTCCGCTACGCGCAGCTTCGTCTCGCCCCGGCGCGACTCACCCACTGCATGCGCTGGCTGGGCGGCGCCGTCCGTGCGCAGTCGATCGCGATCGACCACGCGAAGACCCGGACCGCCTTCGGCAAGCCGATCGGCCAGCACCAGGGCGTCGGATTCAAGCTCGCCGACAACGAGATCGCCATCCAGCAGTGCCGGATGATGGTCTGGTGGGCGTGCTGGATCCTCGACCAGGGCCACCAGGGCCGGCACGAGAGCTCGATGACCAAGGCGATGGTGTCCGAGGAGCTGTTCAAGGTCGCCGACCGCTGCGTCCAGGTCCTGGGCGGCATGGGCATCAGCGACGAGACGCCCGTCGCCGGCTTCTTCCGCGACGTCCGGGCGTTCCGGTTGTACGACGGCCCGACCGAGGTCCACCAGTACGCCATCGCCAGCCGGCTCCTGCGCGACTGACGCGGACCCGGGGTGCCCGGCGGCGGGGCCTGAGCGGCCTCAGGCCTCCGTCGGCGCCTTCTGCGGCCACCACAGCCACTTGCCCAGCAGGGTGGCCAGCGCCGGCACCAGCAGCGAGCGGACCACGAACGTGTCCAGCAACAGGCCGACCGCGATGGTGAAGCCGACCTGCCCGATCGTGGTCACCCGGCCGGCCATCAGGGCCATCATCGAGGCCGCGAAGATCACCCCCGCCGAGGTGATCACGCCACCGGTGGCGGCTGTTGCGCGGGCGATGCCGCGCGCCGATCCGTCGGGAGCCTCCTCGTGCATCCGCTTGGTCAGCAGCAGGTTGTAGTCCGCACCAACCGCAACGAGGATCACGAACGCGACCGCCGCGACCGTCCAGTCGAGGGGAATGCCCAGCCCGTACTGCCACACGAGCCCGGACAGACCCATCGCCGCGACGTAGGACAACACCACCGTCGCCATCAGCGCGGTCGCCGCCACGAGGCTGCGCAACAGCAGGAGCAGGACGAGGAACACCGCGATCAGCGCGGTGATCGCGATCAGCTCCAGGTCCGACTGGGAGTACCTGCGCAGGTCGTCGTTGGTGCTCGCCATGCCGGTGACCATCACGTCGGCGTTGGCGAGCCGGGTGCCGCCGAAGGAGTGGTCGACGATGTCGCGCACCTCGGCCGAACGACTGGACGCCTCGCGGCCGAACGCGTCCGTCTTCCCGAGTACGACGATGCGGGCCGTGCGCCCGTCGGCGGAGACGAACAACCGGCTGGCTGCCTCGAAGTCCGGGTTGGTCAGCGCCGTCGGCGGCAGGTAGAAACCGCCACTGGCGGGGTCGTCGACCTCGTCGCGGGTCGCCTGGAGGTGCTGCGCCGCAGCTGCCAGTCCCTTCTCCAGCTCGGGCAGGGAGGCAGCCACCTCCTCGGTGCCGCCGCGGATCCGGTCGGCGCCCGCCGCGAGCTGGTCGGCGCCGGAGGAGAGGTCACCGAGCTTGTCGGCGAAGACCTGCTGGCCCTCGGCGAGCTGCTGGGTGCCGGTGCGGGCCTTCGCGATCCCGCCGCGCAGCTGGCGCAGCCCGGTGCGCAGGTCGCCCGTACCGGTGGCGATGGCGCGGGCGCCGCGCGCCGCCTCGCGGAGCCCGGGCAACAGCTGGTCGCGCTCGGCCTCCCAGATCTGCTTGATCCCGGCCCGGGCCCGGGAGCACGCCGGGTCGAGGCCACAGGTCAGGCTCTTGGTGGCCAGGGCGTCGTACGCGAGGCCCAGGCCGTCGACCGCGAGCTGGACCTGGTCGGCGGCGGTGGTGAGTCCGTCGGCGAGGGCAGCGGCGCCGACCTTGAGGTCGCGTGTCCCGGCCACGGCGGCGTCGGCACCGTCGAGCAGCTGCGTCATGCCGCGCGACAGCCGGGTGGTGGCGGTGGCGATCGAGTCGGCACCCTCCACGGCCTGCTCGGCACCGTCCGCGAGCTGGCCCGCACCGTCGTCGAGCTGGCCGGCGCCCTCGGCGAGCTGCTCTGCCCCGTCGGCACCCTCGGCGATGTCGCCACGGGCCTTGCCGAGCCGGTCCCCGATCAGGCCGGACTGGTAGGCGACGGACGCCTGCGTGATCGGCTCGCCGCCCGGTCGCGTGATGCTGCGGACCAGGGCCACGCCTTCGTGGCGGGCGAGCGAGGACGACGCCTGCTCGATGAGGGCGAGGTCCTTGGTGTTGCGCAGGTCGTGGTCGGCCTGGACCAGGACGTAGTCGGGCAGCACCTCGTTGACCGGGAAGTGCCGGTCGAGCAGGGCGTAACCACGATTGCTCTCCGCGTCGTCGGCCAGCGGTTCACGGACGTCGTAGGACAGGTTGGCCAGGGGGAAGACCGCGGCGAGCAGCAGCAGCGGGACCAGCGAAACGGTCAGCATCCGGACCGGGTGCGCGGCGACGAGACCGGCGATGCGCTGCCACACGGCGGCACCGCCCGACTCGCGCGGCTCGGCCCAGCCGCGCTGGCCGGCCAGCGCGAGCAGCGCCGGCGTCAGGGTGAGGCTGACGAACAGGTTGACCGCGATGCTCACCGCGATCGCCGGGCCCGTCGTGTTGAAGAAGCCGAGGTCGGCGATCGCCATGCACAGCGCGGCCAGCACGACAGTCACCGCAGAACCCGCGATGACTCCGCCGATCCGCGACGCGGCGATGGCGGCGGCTGCGGTCGGCTCGGTGCCGAGGCGGCGCTCCTCGTGATAGCGGGCGACCAGGAACACCGCGTAGTCCGTGCCGGCGCCGAGGATGATCGCGGTGAGGAACGACCCGCTGAAGGTCGAGACCGCGAAGAGGTCGTGCAACCCGCAGAACGACACCGCTGCCCGCCCGAGGCCGAGCCCGATGCCCACGACCGTGAGGATCAGGATCGGGATCGCGAACGAGCGGTAGATGAGGAACAGGATCAGCGCGATCATCACGATGGTCACGATCGTGATCCGTCCGACGCTGTGCTCGGTCTCCGTCGCCAGGTCGACGACCGTCGCCGTCGGACCGGTGACCTCGACGGTCAGCCCGTCGGGCGCCTTCTCGTCGACGATCTCGCGTACGGCGGCCACCTGCGTCAGTGACGCCGGCGCACCGGTCGCTCCCGTGATGCCCACGAGCAGGTAGCGCGCCTGCTTGTCCTTGCTCGTCAGCGCCTTGCGCAGCTCCGGCTGGCGGACGTCCTGGACGAACGTGACGTCCTTCTCGTCGGTCGTCAGGTCGGTGACCAGGGACTCGGCATAGCGCTGGTCCGCCGCGGTCAGGCCGGAGGTCCGCTCCATCGCCACCACGATGAAGCTCTGGGCGTCGCCACTGCTGAACGCGCTGTTCATCGACGCGACGGCGCGGATCGAGGGCGCGTCGTGCGGCACCATCGGCGAGGAGTCCTGGCCGGCGATCTCCTCGAGCTGCGGCACCGCCACGTTCATCACGACGGTCAGCGCGAGCCACGCCAGCACGACCCAGCCGGCCCGTCGTACGACAAGACGGGCGTAGCGCGTCACCGCGTCATTTTCAGTCCCCACCTACTGAAACTAGAACTCGTTACCGTTGCCAGCAAGCAGATGTGGTGCGACCCACTCGCACCGGTTCCGGGGTCCCGTGTGGCAGGCTCCCGTCGTGACCAAGGACGCAGCGCTGCAGGAGTTCGTACCGGACGCGATCGTGGTGGGAGCCGGCCTCGCCGGACTCGTCGCCACCTACGAGGCGACACAGGCAGGCAAGCGGGTGCTGGTCATCGACCAGGAGAACCGCGCCAACCTCGGCGGCCAGGCCTGGTGGTCGCTCGGCGGCCTCCTCTTCATCGACTCCCCCGAGCAGCGCCGGATGGGCATCAAGGACTCGCGTGCGCTGGCGTGGCAGGACTGGCAGGGCTCGGCCGGCTTCGACCGGATCGAACCGCAGGAGGACGGCACCCCCGGCGAGGACCACTGGGCGCACCAGTGGGCGAAGGCGTACGTCGACTTCGCCGCCACCGAGAAGCGCGACTACCTGCGCGCACTGGGCCTCAAGTCGCTGCCGTTCGTGGGCTGGGCCGAGCGCGGCAGCGGTGACGCCGCCGGCCACGGCAACTCGGTCCCGCGCTTCCACCTGACCTGGGGTACCGGCCCCGAGGTGGTCCGGATCTTCGTCGAACCCGTCCTCGCCGCCGAGGAACAGGGCCTGGTGCGGTTCGCCTTCCGGCACCGCGTCGACTCCCTCGTCACCGAGGACGGCGCGGTCGTCGGCATCCGTGGCGCCACGCTGGAGGAGTCCGACACCGAGCGCGGGTTCGCCTCGTCCCGCGTCGAGGTCGGCGAGTTCGAGCACCGGGCTCCCGCCGTCGTCGTCACCACCGGCGGCATCGGCCACAACCACGAGATGATCCGCGCCAACTGGCCCGTCGAGCGGCTCGGCCCGGTGCCGACCCACCTGATCTCCGGCGTCCCCGCGTACGTCGACGGGCGGGGCCTCACGATCGCCGAGGAGGCCGGTGCGCGGCTGGTGAACTCCGACCGGATGTGGCACTACACCGAGGGCATCCACAACTGGGACCCCGTGTGGCCCGACCACGCGATCCGCGTCATCCCGGGCCCGTCGTCGCTCTGGTTCGACGCCACCGGACAGCGCCTGCCCGCCCCGAACTTCCCGGGCTTCGACAGCCTCGGCACCCTCGGGGCCATCGGCAGGACCGGGTACGACTACACGTGGTTCGTCCTCACCCAGGCGATCATCGAGAAGGAGTTCGCCCTCTCCGGCTCCGAGCAGAACCCCGACATCACCAGCAAGGACCTGAAGTTCATGCTGAAGTCGCGGGTCGCCAAGGGTGCCCCCGGTCCCGTCGAGGCGTTCAAGCAGCACGGGGTCGACTTCGTCGTGGCCGACACCCTCGAGGAGCTCGTCGACGGCATGAACGGCATCGTCGACGGCGACTCGCCCGCGCGTGGCCCGCACGTGGCGGCCGACGTGCTGCGCCGCCAGATCGAGGCCCGCGACGCCGAGCTCGACAACGCGTTCAGCAAGGACTTCCAGCTGATGGCCATCAACAACGCCCGGCAGTCCCGGACGGACAAGCTGATCCGGGTGGCGAAGCCGCACAAGATCCTGGACCCGGAGAAGGGCCCGCTCATCGCCGTACGGCTCAACATCCTGACGCGCAAGACGCTCGGCGGGATCGCCACGAACCTGGAGTCACGCGTCGTCGACCGCACCGGTGCGGTCATCCCCGGCCTGTACGCCGCCGGTGAGGTCGCCGGGTTCGGTGGCGGTGGGGTGCACGGCTACAACGCGCTCGAGGGCACCTTCCTCGGCGGCTGCATCTTCTCCGGTCGCGCGGCAGGCCGGGCGATCGCCCGCTCCTGAACGGGGATCGACGAAAAAAGAACCAGCGCCCCGACTGGCGAGAGCCGGGGCGCTGATTCAGTCCAGATGACTACGCGTTGTCGAGCGCCTCGGCGACGCGACGGTGCGCGGCCCAGATCTCGTCCGACAGGCCCTCGAACTGCGCGAGGTGCTTCTCGCGGAAGCCCATCTCCTGCTGCCAGCGCGGCACGTCGATGGTGAGGAGCGTGTCGAGGTCGGCGAGCGCCTGCTCGTCCATGCCCTCGAGGTTGAGCTCCTCGCGCTTCGGCAGGACGCCGACCGGGGTCTGCACGCCCTCGACCTCACCGTTGAGGAACTCCATCAGCCAGTTCAGCGGACGCAGGTTCTCGCGGTAGCCGGGCCACAGGAAGCGGCCGTCCTCGCCCCGCTGGAACCAGTTGACGTGCGCGAAGATCGGCTTGGTCGTCGCGCGGCCGATGACCTCGAGCCAGTGCGCGGCGTAGTCGGCCTCGGAGTACGACATGAACGGACGCATCGACATCGGGTCGTAGCGGAGCACGCCCTCGAGGCCGTCTGCGGCAGCGGTCGCCTCGGCACCCAGCGTCAGGCCGTCGTAGACACCCTCGGCAACGTCCTTGATCGCACGGATCAGCGGCTCGCGGTCACGCGTGCGGCCACCGAAGATGATGCCGTGGATCTCGACGCCCTGCGGGTCCTCGAAGTCCTTGGCAACGTTCGGGACGTTGGCCAGCGTGGTCGTGAACCGGCTGTTCGGGTGCGCCCACGGAGCGTCGGCGTCCTCGGGCGACCGGTCGGCGATGATGTCGCCCTTCCAGTCCTCCCAGCCGTCGAGGTCGGTCGGCTTGTCGCTCTTGCCTTCCCACCAGACTTCCTGCGTCTTGGAGTTGTAGGCGACGTTCGTGAAGATCGCGCCGGTGCCCGGGACGATCGAGTCGATCGCGGTCGGGTTGGTCTTCTCGTTGGTGTCCTTGGCGACACCGAAGACACCGTTCTCCGGGTTCATGCCGTAGAGCTTGCCGTCGTCGCCGACCCACAGCCAGGCGATGTCGTCGCCGTAGAACTCGACGTAGTACCGGTCACCGAGGGCGTCGGGGGCCAGCGTCATCGCGAGGTTCGTCTTGCCCGAGGCCGACGGGAAACCACCGCAGATGTTGTACTTCTTGCCGGTCTCCTTGTCGGTGATCCCGAGCAGCATGAACTGCTCCACGAGGAAGCCGTTCTTCCAGCCGTCGTAGGAACCCTGGCGCAGACCGTGGGCGATCTTGCCGAGGAGCGCGTTGCCGCCGTACGACGAACCGAAGTGCAGGATCGTGCGCTCGTCGGCGACGGTCACGAAGTAGCGCTTGTCGTCGGGCGTGCCCTGGCCGAGGTTCTCCAGGTCACCGGTGACGTGCACGGCCTTGACGAACGAGTCGCCCAGGTCGTTGATGTACTCCACGCCGACCCGCGCCATGCGGATCATCTGGAGCACGACGTTGCGGTTGTCCGTGAGCTCGACACCGGCTGCGAAGTTCTGCAGCGGGGAGCCCTTCGGCGCCATCAGGTAGGGGATGACGTACATCGTCTTGCCGACCGACGCACCGGTCATCAGCTCGACGAGCTTCGGCTTCATCTCCGAGGACGGGCGCCAGTTGTTGTAGATGCCCTTGTCCGCCTCGTCGCTGGTGGCGACGATCGTGCGCTCCTCGGCGCGGGCGGTGTCCTTGAAGTAGGACCGGGAGTAGTAGAGGCCTTCGCCGGCGGGAAGGAGCTCGCCTGCCTCGAGGGACTCCTGCACCAGCCGGGCGTCGTCAGCCGCCGAAACGACCTCGATCCGGTCGGCGCCGGTGATCCCGGCCCAGTGTGCGACGTATTCCCGAACGTGGGGGTTCGTGAGGCCCGCCTCATCGAGCGTCCGCTCCACATCCACCATGCTTCTCGCCAGCCTTTCGGTCCTGTTAAAGGTGTGGGCACGCTACCCCACAGCCCACCCGGTAATTCCCGGGGTTCGAATCGTTTGATCCGTGGACACCGTCGTCCGCGTGGGAGCCACCATGACACCGCTCGCGCGCTGACGCACATCGGCGCCGGTCACCCCGATGAGGCGTTCGCCACGGTGCGGATCTTTTGATCGTTCGAATCCCGGGATCGTCCGGTTCGCACCACGTGCCGCTGGGTAGGAAGCCGCCGCACGTGGATGTCACGACGACAGGAGCCCCCATGAGTTACCCGCCGCAGCCCCCCTCCGGCCCGCCCAGCGGCCCGCCGTCGGGACCTCCCGGGTACCCGCCCCAGGGGCCTCCTCCGGGCTTCCCGCCCCAGGGACCTCCGGGCTTCCCGCCCCAGGGACCTCCCGGCTTCGCCCCGTACGGCGGCGGCTTCGGCGGTCCGCCGAAGAAGAGCAGAACCGGGCTGATCCTCGGGCTGGTCGCTCTCGCGATGCTCCTCGTCGTCGGCGTCATCGTGGCGGCCGTCCTCGTCATCCGCGGCGGGGACGACGACGACAAGGAGGCGGGCACCGACCGCACGACCGCGTCGAGCACCTCGACGACCGACGCGACCCCGACGCCCACCGATCCGTCGAGCGCGACGACCCCCGCGACGCCGTACTCCCCCACCGAGGACGGGAGCGACCCACCGGCGGCCCGCATCGACGTCGAGGCCGCGGAGTTCGCGGACAACTGGAACTTCAAGTTCGGCGACGTCGAGCACGACGCGAAGTACCTGGAGTCGTGGAAGTACGACACCTGCGGACCGGTCGAGGAGGGTTCGGCCCTGACCCAGCAGCGTTGCGAGTACGCCGTGCAGTGGACCTACGCCGCCCTCAACGGCAAGGCGCGGGTGACCTACATCGCCCTGGTGTTCGACACCGAGGCCCACGCCAAGGCCGCCGACGCGGCCCTCACCGACAAGGACTTCGACCTGCGCGCCGAGGCACAGTTCCCGAACTTCGTGCAGGGCAAGTGGAACAGCGGCGTGGTCAGCAACGTCGTGGGCGTCACGGTCGGCACCACCAACACCAAGGTCGACGACAAGAACCTGCAGTCCCTGGTCAACTACATGACCACCGACTACAAGCTCGCCCTGCAGTTCAGCCAGTTCTGAATTGTGAGGGTTCCGCAGGCGAGGATTTTACCTGCGATCCCGAGACAATCCGGGCCCGGATCTGGCAACCTTCTATCGCCGCCGTAGGAGACCCGAGACTCCTGCGGCGGCTCTCATTTTTCACCGGCTCAGCCCTTGCGGTACGCCGGCGCGCGCCGGCTGGGTGCGGTCTCGGCGGCGGCCAGCAGGGGCAGCACCCGCGGCGGGACCAGCACGGACAGCACCATGACACTGGTCGAGCGCACGACCGACGAGGACTGGTCGATCCGCACCAGCGTTGCCTGGAGCTCGGGGTGGGAACGGGTCGCGACCCGACACAGCACGTCGAAGGACCCGGTCGTCACGTAGGCCTCCAGCACCTGCGGGATCGCCGCGAGGTCGGCCGACACCTCGTCGAGCGCGCCCTGGGAGATCTCGAGGGTGACGTAGGCCTGCACCTCGAACCCGGCCGCAGCGACGTCGATCGTGGGGTCCCAGTCGGCGATCACCCCCGCCTCGCCCAGCCGCCGCAACCGGCTCTGCACGGTCGCCCGGGCCACCTGGGTGATCCGGGACAGCTCGAGGTCGCCGGCGCGCGGGTGCTCGGTCAGCGCGGTCAGCAGCGCAAGGTCGATCTCGTCGAGCGGGTGCGGTCCGGCAGCCATGGCTCCAAAGTAGCCTTTCTGCACAGTTCGAGCACGTCCGAACCGGCAGAACTGGCCGGATTGCCTACCCGCCAATAGGCAGGTTGTGAGGCTCTGGCCAGTCTGTTGTGCTGCTCACATGTCCCTCCAGGAGACCCTCACCAGCCAAGAGCGCCTCGCCGAGCTCGACCTCGACACCCTGAAGCAGCTCGTCGGCCTCGTCGAGTACGACGACCACCAGGACCCGTTCCCCGTCACCGGCTGGGACGCGGCCGTGTGGTCGGTCGGCAACGCCACCCAGACCGCCCACTTCTTCATCTCCGCGTTCGGCATGGAGCTGGTCGCCTACTCGGGCCCCGAGACGGGCAACCGCGACCACGTCGCGTTCGTGCTCAAGAGCGGAGCCGTCCGCTTCGTGTTCAAGGGCGGCGTCGACCCGAGCAGCACGCTGCTCGACCACCACCGCAAGCACGGCGACGGCATCATCGACATCGCCCTCGAGGTGCCCGACGTCGACCGCTGCATCGCGCAGGCACGCAAGGCCGGCGCGACGGTCATCGAGGAGCCCCACGACCTGACCGACGAGCACGGCACGGTCCGGATGGCCGCGATCGCGACGTACGGCGACACCCGGCACAGCCTCGTCCAGCGCACCGTGGACGGCCGGCAGTACGACGGTCCGTACCTCCCCGGCTACGTCGCCCGCACCTCCACCTTCACCAGGCGCGAAGGTGCGCCGAAGCGGCTGTTCCAGGCCCTCGACCACATCGTCGGCAACGTCGAGCTCGGCAGGATGGACGACTGGGTCGAGTTCTACAACAAGGTCATGGGCTTCACGAACATGGCCGAGTTCATCGGCGACGACATCGCGACCGACTACTCGGCGCTGATGTCGAAGGTCGTGGCGAACGGCAACCACCGCGTGAAGTTCCCGCTCAACGAGCCGGCGATCGCCAAGAAGAAGTCGCAGATCGACGAGTACCTCGAGTTCTACGACGGCCCCGGTGCCCAGCACCTGGCACTGGCCACCAACGACATCCTCGACACCGTCGACCGGCTGCGCGCCGAGGGCATCGAGTTCCTCGCCACCCCGGACTCGTACTACGAGGACCCCGAGCTCCGCAGCCGGATCGGCGAGGTGCGGGTGCCGGTCGAGGAGCTGCAGAAGCGCGGCATCCTCGTCGACCGCGACGAGGACGGCTACCTGCTGCAGATCTTCACCAAGCCGCTCGGTGACCGGCCGACCGTGTTCTTCGAGTTCATCGAGCGGCACGGCTCGCTCGGCTTCGGCAAGGGCAACTTCAAGGCGCTCTTCGAGGCGATCGAGCGCGAGCAGGAACGTCGCGGGAACTTCTGATGGCCCACTACCAGCGGATCGGGAATGTGCCGCCGAAGCGGCACACCCAGCACCGTGCGCCCGACGGCACCCTCTACTTCGAGGAGCTGATGGGTGAGGAGGGGTTCTCGTCGGACTCCTCGCTGCTCTACCACCGGCACATCCCGTCGGCCGTCGTCGAGGCGCGGACGTGGGACCTGCCCGACCAGGCCACGACGCCGAACCACCCGCTCATCCCCCGCCACCTCGCCCTGCACGGCCTCTTCACGGGCGACGGGTGGAAGACGACGGACGCCGTCAACGGACGCCGGCTCGTGCTCGGCAACGGTGACGTCCGGATCAGCTACGTCGTCTGCGGTGCGGCCTCGCCGCTCTACCGCAACGGGATCGGCGACGAGTGCGTCTACGTCGAGTCCGGCACCGCCGTGGTGGAGACCGTGTTCGGCACGCTGGAGGCCGGCGAGGGCGACTACGTCATCCTGCCCCGCGCCACGACGCATCGCTGGGTGCCGACCGGCCGCGACCCCCTGCGGCTCTACGTCATCGAGGCGAACAGCCACATCGGTCCGCCGAAGCGGTACCTGTCGAAGTTCGGGCAGCTGCTCGAGCACGCGCCCTACTGCGAACGCGACCTGCGGGTGCCCGGCGAGGTGTTCCTCGACGACTCGGACGCCACGGACGTCGAGGTCTTCATCAAGCACCGCGGCTCCGGCCCCGGCGGGATCGCCGGCACCGTGCACGTGCTGCCGCACCACCCGTTCGACGTCGTCGGCTGGGACGGCTGCCTCTACCCCTACGTCTTCAACGTCGCGGACTTCGAGCCGATCACCGGCCGCGTGCACCAGCCGCCGCCGGTCCACCAGGTCTTCGAGGGCCACAACTTCGTGATCTGCAACTTCGTGCCGCGCAAGGTCGACTACCACCCCCTGTCGATCCCGGTGCCGTACTACCACTCGAACGTCGACTCCGACGAGGTGATGTTCTACGTCGCCGGCGACTACGAAGCCCGCAAGGGATCGGGCATCGGGCCCGGCTCGATCAGCCTGCACCCGGGCGGTCACCCGCACGGTCCGCAGCCCGGCGCCTACGAGAAGTCCATCGGCGTGGAGTTCTTCGACGAGCTCGCCGTCATGGTCGACACGTTCCGCCCGCTCGAGCTCGGCGAGGCCGGGACCGCGTCGGACGACGGCCTCTACGTCACCTCCTGGGTGCGGGGGGCGACCGAATGATTCCCCTCGTCCTTGATGACGCCGCCGTCTTCCCGCCCGGCAACCTGCCGCTCGCCGAGGCGGTCGTCGCCCACCGACGCCACCGGGAGAGCTGGTACGCCGACCTGGTCGGTCCGTTGGTGGTGCCCGCTGCCGCACTGGCCGCCCTGGCCGGTTCAGGCCCGCTCGACGTCGCTGTCGTCGTACCCGATGCGGAGGGGGCGGCTGCCGCGCTGGATGCCGCACCCGACGGCATCCGCATCGTGGGCCTCGAGGTCACCGACGCCAGCGTCGCCGGGCTGCGTGCCGCGATC
Organism: Nocardioides sp. CPCC 206347; assembly: GCF_048654605.1. Lineage (NCBI taxonomy): Bacteria > Bacillati > Actinomycetota > Actinomycetes > Propionibacteriales > Nocardioidaceae > Nocardioides > Nocardioides sp. CPCC 206347. The sequence continues at coordinate 279,880 of NZ_JBMCYZ010000003.1, read as the reverse complement.
GGCGAGCCCGCCGGCGTCACCGTCCACGTCGAGATCCCGCGCGACGACCGACGGGACGCGGTCATCGCGGACCTGGCCGGGACGTCGTACCTCGCGAAGCTGCGCACCGGTGGCGTCCGCGCCGACCTGTACCCCGACGAGGCCGAGCTCGCCGCGACCGTGCAGGCCCTCGTCGCTGCGGGCGTGCCGTTCAAGGCCACCGCGGGGCTGCACCACGCGCTGCGCAACACGGACCCGGACACGGGCTTCGAGCAGCACGGCTTCCTCAACCTGTTGGCGGCAACCGACGCCCGCGACGCCGAGGCCATGGCCGCCGTGCTCGCCGAACGCGCCGCTGCTCCGGACGTCCCGTCCACCTCGCTGCTCCGGTCCATCGGGACCTGCAGCATCACCGAACCGATCGACGAGCTGACCGCGCTCGGTCTCCTGGAGCTGGCCCGATGAACCCCCCGAACGACCTGTACGGCATCACCAACCTCCCCTACGGGGTCTACTCCGTCGCGGGCTCGGCGCCGCGCTGTGCGACCCGGTACGGCGACCAGGTGCTCGACCTCGCGCTGCTCCTGGAGGACGACGTCTTCGCGGAGCCGGGCCTCAACGCGTTCATGGCGCAGGGCAGGCAGCGCTGGGAGGAGGTGCGCACCCTGCTGACCGATCGCGTGCGCGGTCCGCTGCCCGAGGGCTGTGCCCACTCCGTCGACGACGTGACGATGCACCTGCCGTTCGCGGTGGCCGACTACGTCGACTTCTACGCGTCCGAGCACCACGCGTCGAACCTCGGGCGGCTGTTCCGCCCGGACAACCCCAACCCGCTGCTGCCGAACTGGAAGCACCTGCCCGTCAGCTACACCGGCCGGGCCGGATCCGTCGTCGTCTCGGGCACCGACATCGTGCGCCCGTGCGGCCAGCGCCTGCCGGCCGGCGCCGAGGCGCCCGTCTTCGGACCGTCCGTGCGGCTCGACATCGAGGCCGAGCTCGGCTTCGTCGTCGGCACCGGCAACCCGATGGGCACGGCCATCCCGGTCGAGGACGCCGCCGACCACATCTTCGGCGTCGCCCTGTTCAACGACTGGTCGGCACGCGACATCCAGGCGTGGGAGTACGTCCCGCTCGGCCCGCACCTGGGCAAGTCGTTCGCGTCGACGATCGCCCCGTGGATCGTGCCGCTGGCCGCGCTCGACGCCGCCCGCGTCAGCACCCCGACGCAGGACCCCTCGCCCCTGCCCTACCTGGCGATGGACGAGGCGTGGGGCCTCGACATCGACCTGGAGGTCGAGTGGAACGGCGACGTGGTCAGCCGGCCGCCGTACTCGTCGATGTACTGGTCGCCCGCCCAGATGCTGGCGCACCTGACCGTCAACGGAGCACCCACCCGCACCGGCGACCTGTACGCCTCGGGCACCATCTCCGGCCCCTCACCCGACCAGGTCGGCTCGCTGATCGAGCTCGGCAAGGGCTTCCTCGAGGACGGCGACGAGGTCGTCCTCCGCGCCAGCGCCCCCGGCGCCAACGGCACCCGCATCGGCTTCGGCGAGGCCCGCGGCCGGATCAGGTCTCGAGACGGTCGCAGCGCGACCTCCTCGACCAACGAAAAGGACCAGAAATGAAGGAACTGCTCGACCGCTTCGAGGCCAAGGCCCCCGAGATCGTCTTCGAGTGGCACGACGCCGAGACCGACGCGAAGGGCTGGGCGGTCATCAACTCGCTGCGCGGCGGCGCGGCCGGCGGCGGTACGCGGATGCGGGTCGGCCTGGACCGCCGCGAGGTCGAGTCGCTGGCCAAGACCATGGAGGTCAAGTTCACGGTCTCCGGTCCGGCGATCGGTGGCGCGAAGTCCGGCATCGACTTCGACCCGAACGACCCGCGCCGCGAGGGCGTGCTCGCGCGCTGGTTCAAGGCGCTGGCCCCGCTGCTGAAGACCTACTACGGCACCGGCGGCGACATGAACGTCGACGAGATGCACGACGTGATCCCGCTGACCGAGCGCTACGGCCTGTGGCACCCGCAGCAGGGCATCGTCAACGGCCACTTCGCCGCCGACGAGCGCGAGCTCGTGCAGCGCGTCGGCATGCTGCGCCTCGGCGTCTCGAAGGTCGTCGAGGACCCGCGGTACACGCCGGACCAGAAGGCGAAGTACACGATCGCCGACCTGGTCACCGGCTGGGGCGTCGCCGAGTCGGTCGTCCACTACTACGCGACGTACGGCGTCGCGCAGGGCCAGTCCCTCGAGGGCAAGCGGGTCATCGTCCAGGGCTGGGGCAACGTCGGCTCGGCCGCGGCGTACTACCTGTCCGAGGCGGGTGCCCGCATCGTCGGCATCATCGACCGCAACGGCGGCCTGATGAACCCCGACGGCTTCACCCGCGAGGAGGTGCACAACCTCTTCGTCAACAAGCAGGGCAACGCACTGGCCGCCGACGACCTGATCCCGTTCGACCAGCTGGACGACGCGATCTGGGACATGGGAGCCGAGATCTTCCTGCCCTGTGCGGCGTCGCGCCTGGTCACCGTCGAGCACGTGAAGCGCCTCGTGTCCGCGGGCCTGGAGGTCATCTCGGCCGGCGCGAACGTCCCGTTCGCCGACCCGGAGATCTTCTACGGATCGACCTACGAGTTCGCCGACCAGCACGTCGCGGTGATCCCCGACTTCATCGCGAACTGCGGCATGGCGCGCACCTTCACGATGCTGATGGAGGGCATCGCGGAGGTCTCCGACGAGGCCATCCTCGGCGACGTCTCGCGGACCATCCGCACCGCGCTGGAGAAGTGCCACGAGCGCTCGCCGCACCCGACGCTGCTCGCGGCCACGGCCCTGGAGATCGCGCTGGACCAGCTGGTCTGATCACCTACCGCCTCGGCAGGGACCGGACGTAGGCGTCGGACAGGTCCATCAGGTCGAGCACGTAGTCGTAGTCGTCCCGCATCCCCTTGATCGGGTACGACGACCCGTCGGCCAGTGACGTCGCCGAACCGTCGTCGAAGCCGCGCCCCGGGGCGAAGATCGCCTGGTCGTTGACGAACGTCCCGGTCGGGGCGTGGAAGCGCTCACCGAACGCGTGCCCGCCGGTGTTGAGCAGGTCGACCCCGAACGCGACGAAGCGCTCCTGGGCCAGAGAGATGCCGAGCAGGTTCGCGATCGTCGGCAGGATGTCGACCTGCGAGGCGACGTGCTCGCTGCGGGACGCCTCGCCGCCGGGGACGTGGATCACCAGCGGGGTGTTGAAACGGCGCTCGAAGCGGTAGTCCGGATCGAGTGCGCGGACTCCCGCGACCGTGTCCTTGTCGTTGAGCCCGGCATGGTCGCCGTACGCGACGAAGAGGGACTTGTCCCAGAGGCCGGTCTGCCGGAGGCCGCGGATGAACAGGCCGAGCGCATGGTCGGCGTAGTTCTGCGCCTGGAGGTAGGCGCCGACCTCGGTGCCCTCGAGCTCGCTGGGCAGCCGCAACCGCACCTTGTCGGCGGGCACCTTGAACGGGCCGTGCCCGGAGGCGGTGACGAGCTGCGTGTAGAACGGCCGGTCGGTGGCGTCGAGCTCCAGGAGGCGCACCAGCGAGCGCCCGTAGAACTCCTCGTCGGAGACTCCCCAGAAGTTGAACTTCGGGCCGGGGTACTCGTCCTTCTCGTGCCATCGGTCGAAGCCGAGCGCGCGGAACAGGTCGTCGTGGTCCCAGAACTTCGCCCAGTTCACGTTGAAGGTCTCGGACACGTAGCCGCGCGGGCGCAACAGCTTGGGCAGGCTCGGCAGGTCGCGGTCGCCGTACCCGGTGGACATGGCGACGTCCCCGACCGGATAGATCGACGTGTTGGAGATGAACTCCGCGTCGACCGTGTTGCCCTTGCCGATCTGCTGGAAGTGGTGCGGGAAGTAGGCGCTCTCGCCGACGAGGTCGTTGAGGTGCGGCGTCACCTCCTGCCCGTCGACCTCCAGCCCGATGACGAACTCCTGCATCGACTCCAGCTGCACCACGACGAGGTTCTTGCCTGCGGCGGCGCCGAACCCGCGGGCGCGGGCCGGGTCGGTGACCGTGGTGTGGTTGCGCGCCTTGAGCTCGGCCACGTCGTCGTACGCCGTGGCGAGGTCCAGCGTCTGCTTCGTCCGGAGCGCCCGGATCAGGGCGTCCGCCTCGTAGCCGAGCACCCCGAACTGCTCGGCGCGGTACTGCTCGTTGCGCACGTCGACGCCACTGCGAAGGACGACCGCGGTGACCAGGATCCCCGTGACCACGACGGCACCCAGGCGGCGCAGTCGGCGGGCCCCTGCCGGAGCGTGCGGTGGCAGCCAGCGGTCCCCGTGGAGCAGGAGCCCGACTGCAGGCGCGAAGGCGAGGTCGACGTAGAAGAACACCAGGCGCCAGTCCAGCAGGCTGGCGATGCTGGCCCGGACGTCGTCGGCCTGGTCGGCCTCGTCGAGCACCGTGAAGGTGGGCAGGGTCTGGTAGTAGCCGAAGTAGAGGACAGCGGCAGTGAGGAAGACGCTGACGGCCGCGTTGAGGGCCCACAACGCCGGAGACGTCGCAGGTCCTGGCGCGATCAGGGCGATCACCCCGACCAGGACGGCTGCCGCAGCCACGTCGGCGAGCAACATCGTGGGACCCGGAACCCCGAAGACCAGGAGCCGGAAGAGCACCAGCTTCGCCACGAGGAGACCCAGGATCAGGCGCTCCGGCCGGGGGCGCCGAAGGGTCGCGGCCATGGAGGAAATCTAGTCGCTGCACCCTCAGCTGAGCCCGGCCAGCCGCACCACCACTCTCGCCAGGTCACCCTCCTCGACCCAGACGGCTCGCTGCCGCGCGGCGCCGGTCCCCACGGCGAACAGCTCGTCGACGGCGTCCTCCACCCGCCCCAGGTCGCCGCTGGCCCCGAGTGCGCCGGCAACGTGGTCGACGAGCGCGTCGACGACTGCCCGAGCCGCTCGAGGTCGGTGCGTGAGCGGGTCCAGGAGGTCCCCGGAGAGTCCCCACCTGCCGGCCTGCCACATCGCCAGCCGCAGCACGGCCACCGGCGCATCCGCCGGAGGCCGGCCCGCGCGCCACTCGTCCGCGGCGGTCTCGACCAGCGCCCGGCACAGGCCGGCGACGAGGACGGCGACCTTCGGGTCCAGGCACACGTCGGCCACCCGGATCTCCAGGGTCGGGTAGTGCCGCGACGGCCGCGCGTCGAAGTAGGCCATCCCCTCGTCCACGGGGACTCCGGTGTCGAGCAACCGCTGCACGTGCGCCCGGTAGGCGCTGGCGGTGCCGTGGACCTCCGGTGGGCCTGCCGTCGGCCACCGGCTCCACACCTGGTTGCGATAGCTCTCGTAGTCCGAGTCGATGCCCTGCCAGAAGGGCGAATTCGCGCTCATCGCCATCAAGGTCGGCAACCACACCCGGATCCGGTCCATGGCCCCCACCGCCTCGTCGTCCGACTCGACCGAGACGTGGACGTGGCACCCGCAGGTCAGCTGCTCGCGCGCCGTCAGCCCGAACTTCCGGGCAATCTCCGCGTACCGCGGCTTCGTGGACGTCAGCGGCCGCACCGGCAGGGGCGAGGTTCCGCTGGCCACGACGAGGGCTCCGGCGTCGAGGGCTGCCGAGCGCGCCTTCTCCCGCCACGTGATCAGGTCGGTCTCCAGGGCCGCCAGGTCGTCCTCGGGTGGGGTGTCCGTCTCGATCATCTGCTGCTGGAGCTCGGGGCCCAGCGAACCTCCCACGGCACCGTGGCGATCGGTGTCGCCCCGGCCGCGTGCGACGCGAAGGACCTGGCTGGCGACCGAACGCGGACAGCCGGTCTCCGCATCGACGAGGAGGAGCTCCTCCTCCACCCCGACTGTCCGGAGCCGGCCGGGGGTACTGCCCGGGGAGCCCATGGGACTCACCACGACCTCGGTCCGGAAAGGCGCTGGGTGAGCTGTCGCAGTAGGGGCACGTCGCTGCGGTACCCCCGAGCCGGATTTCGAACGGACCGGGTGGTTCCGGGTCAGAGCGCGAAGCCCACGCCCGTCAGCTCCTCGCTGAGCGTCCACAGCTTGCGGCCGAGCTCGGCATCGCTGGCGTACGTGCTGAGCCTCGCGGGTCCGACCGGGCCGCGGGTCTCGCGGAACCGGCGCGAACCGCTGTAGGAACCGGGCTCGGCCAGCGTGGCGGCGTACAAGGACGGGTTGGCGCCCTTGGCGGCCGACTGCAGCACGATCGGCAGGACGTACGGCGCCAGGCGGGCCACGAGCTTGTTGGCTCCCATGCCGTCCGGTGACGCCACGAGGTTGGTGGCCGAGACGCCGGGGTGCGCGCCGGTGGAGGTGAGCTTCGCGCCGGCTGCCGTCGCACGGTGGTGCAGCTCGCGCATGAACAGGACGTTGGCGAGCTTGCTGTTGCCGTAGTACGCCTCGGGCTTGTACCCCGCCTCGGGGTTGGCCTCCAGCACCTTCCCGTTGCCGCCGTGGTGGGCGATCGAGGCGACCGTGACCACGCGCGGTGTCGGGGCGGCGAGGAGCGCCGGCAGGAGCCGTCCGGTCAGCGCGAAGTGGCCGAGGTGGTTGGTGCCGAACATCAGCTCGTGCCCGTCCTCGGTGGCCCGGTACGTCGGCGGGTTCATCACGCCGGCGTTGTTGATGAGCAGGTCGAGCGGGCCGTCCCACCTCTCGGCGAACGCCCGCACGGACGCCTGCGACGACAGGTCCAGCTGTTCGACGCGTACGTCGCCCTGCATGCCGGCAGCGGCCTGCTGTGCCTTGTCGGCGTTGCGGCACGCCAGCACGACCGTGGCGCCATGGGCGGCGAGCTCACGAGCGGTCACCTCGCCGATGCCGACGTTGGCTCCCGTGACGACGGCAGTGCGCCCGGTCAGGTCGGGCAGGTCGGCAGGGCTGAAGGTCATGGCGGCCACGGTAGCCCGCGCTGGCTGCTCGGGGGCTCGTCGGCTCCGCACAGATGGAAGCGTGAATCGGCACCAGTCGCCCTCGCTGATGCTGGTTGTCCGCCGTGATCCTCAGCCGAGCTTGCTCAGCGCGATGTCGACGATCATGTCCTCCTGGCCGCCGACCAGGCCACGCCGGCCGCACTCCATCAGGATCTGGCGTACGTCGACGTCGTACTGCTCGGCCGCACGCTCCGCGTGCCGCAGGAACGACGAGTAGACGCCGGCGTACCCGAGGGTCAGCGTCTCGCGGTCCACACGGACCGGGCGATCCTGGAGCGGGCGGACGATGTCGTCCGCGGCGTCCTGGAGGGCGAAGAGGTCGCAGCCGTGCTCGAACCCGGACAGATCGGCCACCGCGACGAAGGCCTCGATCGGGCAGTTGCCGGCACCGGCACCGTGCCCGGCCAGCGAGGCGTCGACCCGGACGGCACCGTTCTGCACGGCGACGACCGAGTTGGCGACGGAGAGCGAGAGGTTCTCGTGGGCGTGGATGCCGATCTCGGTGGCGTCGTCGAGGACATCGCGATAGGCCCGGACCCGGGCGGCGACGTCGTCCATGGTGAGCCGACCACCGGAGTCGGTGACGTAGACGCAGTGGGCGCCGTACGACTCCATCAGCTTCGCCTGCTTCGCGAGCTCCGCGGGCTCGGCCCTGTGGGAGAGCATCAGGAAGCCGGACACGTCCATGCCGAGCTCACGGGCGGCCTCGATGTGCTGGGCGGAGACGTCCGCCTCGGTGCAGTGAGTGGCGACCCGCACCGAACGCACGCCGAGGTCGTGGGCACGCTTCAGCTCGTGGACCGTGCCCACGCCGGGCAGCAACAGGGTGGTGAGCCTGGCCCGCTTGAGCACCGACGCCGCGGCCTCGATCCACTCCCAGTCGGTGTTGCTGCCGGGACCGTAGTTCAGCGAGCCGCCAGCGAGGCCGTCGCCGTGCGCGACCTCGATCGCATCCACGCCGGCCTCGTCGAGGGCGATCACGATGCGCTGCACGTCCTCGGGAGCGATGCGGTGACGGACGGCGTGCATGCCGTCACGCAGCGTGACGTCCTGGACGAAGATCGGAGTGCTCATGCCTGGGCCGCCTTCTCGTTGATGCGGGCTCCCGCGATCCGGTCGGCGACCTGCATGCCGGCCGAGGTCATGATGTCGAGATTTCCGGCGTACGACGGCAGGAAGTGTCCGGCGCCCTCCACCTCGAGGAACACCGACACCTGGTGTGTGGGTCGGTCCGCGCCCTCGGCCACCAACGTCTCGACCGGCTGGTCGGCGGGGATCTCGACGACCTGGACCTCCTGGACGAGGCGGTAGCCCGGGACGTACGCCGCGACGTCCGCCACCATCTTCTCCACGCTCGCGCGGATCTGCTCGTGCTGCGCCGGGTCCGGTGCATTCACGAGCGCGAGAACGGTGTCGCGCATCATCAGGGGCGGCTCGGCCGGGTTGAGGATGATGATCGCCTTGCCCCGATCGGCCCCGCCGACCTGCGTGATCGCCGCCGACGTCGTCTCGGTGAACTCGTCGATGTTGGCGCGGGTCCCCGGACCAGCGGACTTCGAGGCGATGCAGGCGACGATCTCGGCGTAGGCGACGGGCACAACCCGGGAGATCGCAGCCACCACGGGGATCGTGGCCTGGCCACCGCAGGTCACCATGTTCACGTTGGGGGCCCCGAGGTGCTCCTCGATGTTCACGGCCGGGATGACGTAGGGGCCGATGGCAGCAGGTGTGAGGTCGATCAGTCGCTTCCCGAGGGGCTGCAGCAGCGCGGCATTCGCCACGTGGGCCTTGGCCGACGTCGCGTCGAAGACGATCTCGATGTCGGCGAACTCCGGCATCGCGATGAGACCGTGCACGCCCTCGTGGGTCGTGGGGACGCCGAGGTCGCGGGCCCGCGCCAGACCCTCGGATGCCGGGTCGATGCCGACCATCGCCCCCATCTCGAGGTGCTTCGCCGTGCTCTGGATCTTGATCATCAGGTCGGTGCCGATGTTGCCCGAGCCGATGATCGCCACCTTGGTCCTGCCGATGCCGCTCATCGCGACACCTCGGCGAACGTGATCGACAGTGAGCCGAGGCCAGTGATGGTGACATCGACCTGAGCGCCCGGCGCCGCGGGGCGCATCGGCCCGAGCGCACCCGAGAGCACCACCTGCCCGGCGCGCAACGGCTCCCCGAGGTCACGGGCGGTCCGGGCCAGCCACTGCAACGCGAGCAGCGGGTCACCGAGGCAGTCCGCACCGGTGCCGGCGGAGGCCGCCTGGCCGGTCACGGTCATGGTCATCACGGTGTCGCGGGGGACGAACCGTTCGAGCGGCACGCGCTCGCGACCGAGCACGAACCCACCGGCCGACGCATTGTCGGCAACGGTGTCGGAGAACCGGATGTCCCAGTCGGCGATCCTGCTGTCGCAGATCTCGATCGCCGCGACCGCGTGATGGACAGCGTCCGTCACCTGGTCGAGATCGAGGTCGCCCTCGTCGAGGTCCGCCCCCAGCACGAAGGCGATCTCCGCCTCGACCCTGGGCTGCAGGAGCCGGTCGAGCGGGACGGGTACGGCGGCGTCGTACTCCATGTCGGCGAAGAGGACCCCGAGATCCGGCTGGTCCACGCCCAGCTGCTCCTGGACGGCCTTCGAGGTGAGCCCGATCTTGCGACCCACGACTCTTGCTCCCGTCGCCATCCGGGCCGCGTTGACCTCCTGCTGCACGGCGTACGCAGCGCGGATGTCGGTGGCGCCGATGAGGTCGCGCACGGGGTCGCTCGGGGTTCCGGTGGCGGATGCCTCGAGCAGTCGGCGGGCAGCACTCCGGATCGTCGTCGTTTCGTGGGTCAGCTCCGTCATGGGAACACTGTCCGCAGTGGACCCCCGGTGGAGGCAGGCCGTGTTCCAGCCAGCGGCACTCGGACCAGCCACGAGGTGGGTCAGGGCGTGCGGGCGGCGCCGCAGTCGCCGGAGGTGCTGGGGCTGCCCGGCTTGAGCAGTTGTCCAAGACCGTCGAGCGTGCACGCCAGGATCCCCCTGGTCGAGGTCAGCAGGCTCTCGAGCGGGGCGGTCGGCGAGCCCGGAATGGGCGCGGGAGCATCGGGCGCTTCGCCGGCAGTCGATCCGCCACTCGGGCCGGCGGGCTTCGCCGGTGCCGGTGCGGGCAGCTCCGCCTTCACTCCGGACTTCCTCGCGCCGGACTTCCGGGCGTCCCCGTGGCGGGCCGGAGCAGCGCGCACGGCCGAGCCCGTCGGGGAGACCACCCGTCCTGCGGCGGTCGGCACGAGGCCGCCCACGGCATAGGAGTCAGCGGTCTCGAGCACCAGGTCGGCGTACTTCAGCGAATGGTTGTAGCGGAGCACCGCAGCCCGCTGGCCTGCCGTCGTCGACAGGTCCTCGTCCCCGGAGCAGAGATAGACGGCAGCGGCGAGCGCCGCGTCGTCGACGTCCTGCGGGTTGCGCTCACTGTCGCTGTCGCCGTCGACCCCCACGACCGCCCAGGTGCTCGGGACGAACTGCATCGGGCCGACCGCACGGTCCCAGGCCTTGTCGCCGTCGAGCCGACCGCCGTCAGTGTCCGAGACCCTGGCCGTGGCTCGCGAGCCGTTGAGCGCGACACCGATGATGCCGGGAACGGCGACGCCGTCGTCACGCAGCTGATTGCCGTTGGCGTTGCCGTGATTGGACTCCACCTTGCCGATCGCGGCGAGGAGCGGCCACGCCAGGCCGCACTTCTCGTCTGCTTCGCGCATGACCGTCGACGCGCGCTGGTAGGCCGAGAGGGCGGGCGAGGGGATCAGCTCCGAGGTCAGGTTCGAAACGGCGACCAGGCGAACGGGCCGCGCGACCTCGGCGGATCCGACACTGACGCTGGCCGGCGACTCGACCGCCTCGTCCGGCATCGACACCTGGGGCAGCTCGGCGGCCGAGGTACCGAGGCCGGCGACGGGCACCACGCCGGCGCCTGCGATCGCGACCGTCCAGGACACCGACACCACGCCCAGGGGAAGGAGCATGGCGGCGCGGCGTACACGGCCATTGGCTGGCCGGCGGTGGCGGGCTGCTCGGAAACTCATGACCCGACGCTAGGCGGCGCAGCAGTCGCACACATCCGGCCCTGAGAGGAGATCCCTCTCTCTTACGGTAGGTGCGGCCGCCTCAGACGTCGGTGATGCGGACCCCGGCGTGCGCCTTGTAGCGCTTGTTCATCGCGATCAGGTTCGCGGTCAGCGCCTCGACCTGATGGGCGTTGCGCAGTCGACCGCCGAAGACCCCACGAACGCCGGGCAACAGCGCCGACAGCTCGATGACGACGTCGACTGCCTCGGCGTCGTCGCCCAGGACGAGAACGTCGGTGTCCAGGCTCGCCACGGTCGTGTCCTCGAGCAGCGCGGCGCTGAGGTGGTGGAAGGCACCGACCACCCGACTGTCGGGCAGCAACGCCTTGGCCTGCTCCGCGGCCGATCCCTCGAGCACCTGCAACGCGTAGGGACCCTGCTTGTCGAAGCCCAGCGGGTTGACGCAGTCGATGACGATCTTGCCCGCCAGCTCCGGACGCAGCTCGGTGAGCAGCTGGGCATGGCCGTCCCAGGGCACCGCCACGATCACGATGTCAGCGGCCGCAGCGGCAGCGCGGTTGTCGATGCCGACCACGCCGACGCCGTCCTCGCGCATCTCCTTCGCCACGACCTCCGCCCTGGCGGCATCGCGGCTCCCGATCACGACCTTCGCCCCGCCGAGCGCCAGACGCCGGGCGAGGCCCCGGCCCTGCGGTCCGGTACCTCCGAGGACAGCGAGAACGGTTTCAGGATTCATGGGCCCCAGTTTACGACAGAATGGTCTGACCATTCAGTGACGACCGTCACTGGCCGCCCTGCGCCGCGCTCCTGAGCTCGGGGAAGTCCTCGTCGCGCCACTCCTTCGTGAGTCGGTCGTCCGCATGGTCGTTCTCCCGCGCGCGGAGCTCGACGCGGCGGATCTTGCCCGAGATGGTCTTGGGCAGCTCGTAGAACTCCACCCGGCGGACCCGGAGGTACGGCGCCAGGTTCTCGCGCGCGTGGCGCAGGATCTCCAGCGCTGTCTCCCGGGTCGGCTCGTGGCCCGGCGCGAGCGCGACGTAGGCCTTCGGAACCGCGAGCCGGACCGGATCCGGGGCCGGCACGACGGCCGCTTCGGCGACCGCGGGATGCTCGATCAGCACGCTCTCGAGCTCGAACGGGGAGATCTTGTAGTCCGACGCCTTGAAGACGTCGTCGGTCCGCCCGATGTAGGTGATGTAGCCGTCCTCGTCGCGGGCCGCGACGTCTCCCGTGTGATAGAAACCGCCGGCCATCGCCTCGGCGTTGCGCTCCTCGTCGCCCTGGTACCCGGTCATCAGCGCGAGTGGTGAGGCCGCGAGGTCCAGGCAGATCTCGCCCTCGCCGACGCCGTCGACGAGCTCGCCACTGACCGGGTCGACCAGCACGCTGGGGATCCCGGGCAGCGGGCGGCCCATGGAACCGGGCTTGACGAGCGCACCCGGGGTGTTGCCGATCTGGCAGGTGGTCTCGGTCTGGCCGAAGCCGTCGCGGATGGTGAGTCCCCAGTGCCGGTCGACCTGCGCGATGACCTCGGGGTTGAGCGGCTCCCCCGCGCCGACCAGTTCGCGCAGCGCAGCCGGCTTGGTGCCGAGATCTGCGTTGATGAGCATCCGCCACACCGTCGGCGGGGCACAGAAGGACGTCACCCGCTCGCTGTCGAGTCGCCCGAGCAGCGAGCCGGCCTCGAAGCGCTGGTAGTCGTAGACCACGATCGTCGCCTCCGCGTTCCACGGTGCGAAGAAGCAGGACCACGCATGCTTCGCCCAGCCGGGCGAGGAGATGTTGAGATGGACGTCGCCGGGGCGCAGGCCGATCCAGTACATCGTCGACAGGTGCCCGACCGGGTACGACGCCTGGGTGTGTTGCACGAGCTTGGGCCGTGACGTCGTACCGCTCGTGAAGTAGAGCAACAGGGGGTCCTCGGGCGTCGTGACCGGGTGCTCCACCTCGGCAGCTGTCCCGTCGGCGGCGTCGGAAAGGGACTGCCAGCCAACGCGCTCGCCGACCACGATCCGGAGGTATTCGCCCGGGACCTCGTCGAACTTCGCCGCGTCCCCCGGGTTGCAGACGACCACACGCGCCCCGGTCCGTTCCATCCGGTCGCGCAGGTCGGCCGGGCCGGCAGCCATCGCGGTCGGCACCAGCACGGCGCCGAGCTTGATGACGCCGAGCATGACCTCCCACAGCTCGACCTGGTTGCCCAGCATCACCAGGACGGGGTCGCCCTTGCGCACGCCGCGCGAGGCGAGCCAGTGGGCGACCCGGTCGGACCGGGTGACCATGTCGTCGAAGGACACCGCCGTGCGCGAGCCGTCCTCGGAGAGCACCACCAGGGCGTCGCGGTCCTGACCACGTGCGATGACGTCGAACCAGTCGTGGGCCCAGTTCCACTGCGGCCCGACGTCCGGGAAGGCGAAGCCGGCGACGGCCGCCTCGTGGTCGCCCCGAAGGTCCAGCAGCTGGTCGCGCGCCTCGCGGAAGCGGGCACTGGCCCCCGTGCTGGACGCAGCGTTCGATGTCATCGGGCGCTCACTCCCCCAGGCCGAGGAACTGACCGATGACGTCGTTGAAGTCAGCGGCGCGCTCGATCTGCGTCCAGTGGCCGCAGCGCGCGAAGACGTGGAGATCGGCGTCGGGCAGCAGCCGCAACATGTTCAGGGCGATGTCGACCGGGACGATGTTGTCCTCGCGGCCGTGCACGAGCAGCGTCGGCCGGGTGACAGCGCGGACCTGCTCCTCGGAGATGGCGAGCTCGGCACCGGCGTGGTCGGGGTGGAAGAACATCAGCCGGTAGGCCTCGTGCGCGCCCGGAGCTGCGCTGGCCTCGTACCGGATCTGCACCAGTTCGTTGCTGATCAGCGACGGGTCCACGGCGAAGTGACCGCGGAGCAGGTCGCGCATGTTGTCGGGCGACGGCTCGTAGGCACGCAGTGCCTTGAGGCCGTCGGTGAGCGTCATGCCGACACCGGGCGAACCCATCAGGACCAGCTTGTCCAGACGGTCCTGGTCGTCCTCGGCCATCTGGAGGGCGATCCGGCCGCCCAGCGAGTTGCCGACGACGGAGACCTTGTCGATCCCGAGCGCATCGAGGTAGCCCCACACGTGGTCGGTCCAGGTCCGCAGGGAGTACCGCACGTCGGCAGGACGCTCGGTGTGGCCGAAGCCGACGATGTCGAGCGCCAGGGCGCGGGCGTTCTCCGCGACCACGGGCAGTGCGTGCTGCCAGTTGGCCCAGGCGGACACGCCCGGACCGGAGCCGTGCAGGAACAGGACCGGCGTGCCCTGCCCGAGGTCGTGGTGGTGCGTGGACGTCCCGCGGACGTCGATGAAGGCGCCGCGCGCCGCGTCGGGTGCCGGGGCTGCAGAGGTCGAGCTGGATGTCGTGGTCACGCGACCGACGCTAGGCACGGGCGAAGGCGGTCACAACGAGCGGTTCCAGCGACTAGAAAGGCGGAGCGGCGAGCCCGGCGGATGCCCGCCGGAATGCATCCAGCTCGATCTCCAGACGCCGGGGATCGCGGATCTGGGCCACCAGGTTGCGCCGACCGAGGCTCGCCGGGGCGGCGTCGTCGAGGAAGTGCCGGCGACGTTGCTCCGCCCACCGGGCGACCGCATCGTCGGGGTCACCAGCCAGCGCGCTCGTGAGAACCGGGGCCAGGGTGGCGGCATCGCACCAGCCCGACAGCGAGGTGTGTCCGGTCATCGGATGGGTGACGTGGGCCGCGTCGCCGACCAGCACCACCCGACCCGAGCGGTACGACGTGGCGCTCCGCTGGTGCATCCGGGCTGCGGACCACTCGAGGACCTCGGGCCGGGTTCCGGTCACTTCCTCCAACACCTCGACGACCCGCTGCTCGACGGCAGACTCCTCGTGCGACAGGGACTCCTGGAAGAGATACCGCCATGTGTGGTGGCCGGCCCGCTCGACGACCGCACCCCGGTGGCCGTCGATCTGGAACGTGGTGTCGGAGTACCCCATGGCACCGAAGTCGTGGCGCACCAGCGCGACGACGCAACGCTCGGTCCACGTCGTGCCCTCGAACGCGAGGCCGGCGTGGCGTCGTACGGCGCTGGCCGGACCGTCGGCTCCCACGACCCAGCGCGCACGCAATGACTGCGGACCGGACGCGCCCCCGTCCAGGAGGAGGTCGACGGTCTCCTCGTGCTGACGCAGGGTCTCGAGGTGCACGTCGTCGATGACCTCGACGTTCGGCAGGGCGAACAGCGCCGCGCGCAGGATCCCACGCAACGCGGCGGGTTCCAGGCGGAGGTTGAACGGGAGTCGCACCTCGGGACCGAGCTCGCGGACGTCGTACACATGACGCTCACCGGTGGCCAGGACGTGGAGTCCCCAGTGCGCGGTCGCCTCACCGGCGAGGAGGGCGTCGTCGAGGACGCCGAGCCCTTCGAGCACGGGGAGCACCGACCAGTGGTGAACGGCAGTCCAGGGCAAACGCGGCGCAGGGACCGTGTCGAGCACCGTGACGTCCACCCCGGATCGGGCGAGCCCGAGTGCCGTCGCGAGGCCGGCGGTGCTTGCCCCGACGACCGCGACGTCCGTCGTCCGCGACGTCACGCCGGCACCGCGGATCGGCGGAGCAGGTCCAGTCCGTTCGTACGGAACACCCGTTGGGCACCACCGGTTCCGAGAGCGCCGTCGAGTTCCGCGCCGGCGAGCATGCCCCGCGCTTCCGCCGTGAGCTCGGGGAAGAAGGGGTGGTCGGTGCCGAGCACGATGCGATCGGCACCGAACCGGTGCACGAGGATCCGCAGGTGCTCGGGGTCCAGGACCAGGCTGTCGACGTACAACGACCGGACACGTTCGTCGATCGCTCCCGGCGAACGGCCCTGGAGCAGCTCGGCACCCAACCGCAGCCGGGGATAGGACCACGCGAACCCGCCACACCCGTGCGCGAGCACGACGCGAAGTCCGGGGAAGCGCTCCAGGACACCGCCGAACACCAGCGCCCCCGCGGCAAGGGCAGTGTCGGTGTGCATGCCGAGTCCGAAGTCGTAGGGCTGGCCCGAGCGTCGAATGGTCCCGGACCCGCCGTCCGACGGATGCACGAAGACGAGCGCCCCGAGCGCCTCGGCTGCCTCGAAGAACGGCAGCAGCCGGGGGTCGTCGAGCTCGAGGCCCGCGACGCGTGCGCCGATCTCGACTCCAGCAAGCGGCTGCGCTCCGCCCATCACGTCCGCCAGTACGGCGACCGCGCGGCCAGCGTGGAGCAGCGGCACCGTGCCCAGCCCGGCGAGACGACCGCCGCTCCCGGCGACGGCGCGGGCGATGGACGCATTGGTGGCTTCGGCGTATGCCGTCGCTGCACCGGCATCGTCGACGTAGGGGAAGGTGACCGGGACCGGCGAGATCACCTGGAGCTCGACGCCCGCGGCATCGAGGTCCCGCAGCCGCGCGTCGACGTCCCACAGCGAGGGACGGACGTCGCGGAACGGACGGTCGCCGATCAGGATCCGGCCTCGTTCACCGGAGTCGACCACCAGTCGCGGCCAGTCGCCGGGCTCCTCGGCGGCAGTGAACACGTCGGTGCCCATCCAGTGGGCGTGCAGGTCCACACCACCGGTGAGCTCGCCCGCGTCCATCCCGACACGGTGCCCGCTGGGAGCCGATCCGGCAGGAGGGATTTCCGGGGACCGGAACGCAGGGCTGCCGCGCGCGACCGCGCAGAGGTACAGTGACGAGCATCACGGCAAATGGTTGGACCAAGGGGGTGGGCCCGTGACCCAACAGGTGATGTCGGAACCCGAACAGGACGCAGGAGCCGCTCCGGCCGCTCCGGCCACCGAGCCGCCGAGCATCCTGACCAAGGCCTTCGACCTGCTGCGTGCGTTCAACCCGCACGAGCGGGTGATGACGCTGAGCGAGCTGGCTCGCGCCGCGGCGCTGCCCAAGTCCACGGTCCACCGCCTGCTCGCACGACTCGTCGAGCTCGGTGCCGTCGAACACCACCGGTCCGGCTACAAGATCGGTCTCGGCCTGCTCCAGCTCGGTGCTGGCACGCCGGCCGGCTACATGCGCGACCTCGGCATGCCGCACCTCGGCCAGCTGCACCGCTGGAGCTCGGCGACGGTGCACTTCGCCGTGCTGAGGCAGTTCGACGTCGTCTACCTGGAGAAGCTCGCCACGCGTGAGTCCCCTGCCTCCATCACCAGCATCGGCGGCCGGTTGCCGGCCAACTGCACCGCGATCGGCAAGGCCCTGCTGGCCCACGAGAACTTCGACGACCTCGCCGACTTCCTGCCCAACCCGCTTCCGGGCATGACCACCCGGTCGATCACCGCCGTCGACACCCTCATCGCCGAGCTCCGCAAGGTCCGCGACGCGGGCATCGCCCGCGAGGAGGGCGAGGCCCAGCCGGGACTGAGCTGCATCGCCGCACCCGTCCTGCTCAACGGCTTCGCCATCGGCGCCGTCTCCCTCGGTTTCGCGACCGGGACCGAGCTGCCCCCGCAGGCCGAGCGGGCCCTCACCCTGACCGTTCGCCGCATCGCCGAGGACGTCGACAACGGACTGGCCGAGGGCCGCGAGCACTGGTTCCCCCGCGAGATCTGACCTACCGGGTCTCGAGACGGTTGCTGCGCAACCTCCTCGACCAACGAAGGGCCCTACCGGAACAGGGCGAAGGCCTTGTTGGAGTTGAAGATCTCGGTCACGACCCAGTCCGACCAGGACAGCTCCAGGCCGAGCTCGGACATCGCCCCGAGCAGGCAGAACCAGTTGAGCATCTCGTGCTGGCCGGAGTCGACGACCTGACGGCTCGTACGGGCGTTCCACGTGTCGTAGTCGCCAGCGAGCATCGCGTCGTAGAGCGCCTGGTCCGAGGCCGTGTCGGGACGGAGGTGCCACCCGGCGTCGTACAGGAAGGCATGCGACCAGCTGGACGAGGCCACCAGTGCGACCCGCTTGCCGCTGGCGGCGACCGACCGGCCGACGGCACGGCCGAACTCGAAGCAACGCTTCGGGCTGGGGCCCGGCGGGTCGAGCTGCTCGCCGGCGTTGATCTCGGCGAACCTGGCGATGCCGCCCTTGCGGGCGATGACGTGCTCGCCGTAGCAGTTCACGGCCATCGGCACGACCGGGTACGGGAACTTCGCGCCGACGTTGTCGTAGTCCAGGAACAGCTGGGTGTTGCCGAAGGCATGGGGGAAGTAGATGCCCTGGCGCGGCTCGTAGGAGTAGGCGACGTCGATGCCGTCGTTGAGCACGTCGATGGTGACCTGCTTGGCGAACTGGGGGTCGCCCTTCATGGTGAAGGTCGTGTCGGCCGGCAGCCCCCACACGTTGGGCACCTTGAGCTTCTGGGTGAGCACGCCGAAGGGCTCCACGACCGTGTCGTCGTAGGCGAGCATGCAGAAGGACGGAATGACCTCCTCGCGGAAGTTCTCGTACTGGTCGTCGCCCCACACGAGGAGCACGTCCGGCTCGAACTCGTCGATCGCCTCGCGGCAGATCCGCATGTCCTCCAGCAGGCGCGCCCGGTGCGCGGCAGCAGCGGCGGTGCCGCCGTCGTCGCCCCATTCCTCGCGGGCCAGGTCGCTCCAGGCCGCGCGGTCCTTGAACTCCTCGGGGATGTCAGGATCCTTGAGTGCGCTCTTGAGCAGGTTCGCCATGTGCTCGTCGGCTCCGGCGAGCGGGGGGTAGTGGGTCAGCCCCACACCAAGTACGTCGGCCACGTCGATGTCTCCTTCGATGGTGTTGTTCAGGCCGAGGTGGTGAGCAGCGACTGCTCGACCTCGGTGACGGGTGCGCCGGCGCCGATCGCCTTGCGCACCTTCATCAGCAGACGGGGGTCGTCGACGACCAGCGCCCCGACGATTCGACCGTCCGGGGCGGCGTACAGCGCGACCAGGTCGCCGCTCGCCATGCCGCCGTGGAAGACCGTGGCCTTGCCCTCGGACGGGCGGCCCACGATCTGGATGCGGTGACCGTACTGGTCCGACCACACGTAGGGCAGCGGTGCCGCCGGCCGCGGTCGGCCGGTCAGGTGGGCGGCCATGATCTGCGCGTGGTCGCCGGCGTTGGTCCAGTGCTCCATGCGGATCGGCCGGTCGTACGACGGGTGCGGCCAACGGGCGATGTCACCCACGGCGTACACGCCGGGGAAGCCGAGGACCTGGAGGTCCTCGTCGCAGTCGATGCCGTCCTGGACGGGCAGTCCCGAACTTGTCAGCCACTGTGTCGCGGGCGTGGCACCGATGCCGACCACGACCATGTCGGCGGCCAGTTCCGCACCGTCGTCGAGCCGGACTCCGACCGCTCGGCCGTTCTCGGTCAGCACTTCGGCGACGGTGCGGCCCGCGCGCAGGTCGACGCCGTGGGCCCCGTGGACCGAGGCCACCTCGGCGCCGACCTCGGCACCGAGGACGTGTTCGAGCGGAGCAGCCTGAGCCTCGACCACCGCGACGTCCATGTGCCGGGCGCGGGCCGCCGAGGCGAACTCCGCGCCGATGAAACCGGCACCGACGACCACTGCGCTGCGGCCGGCACCCATCACGGCCTGCAGCGCGAGTGCGTCCTCGAGACGACGGATCACGTGGACGCCGGCGACGCCTTCGGCTGCCGGGAGGCGGCGGGCCTCGACGCCGGTCGCGATCACCAACGCGTCGTACTCGATCTGCTCGCTGGTTCCGTCGACCTCGATCGTGAGGACCCGGGCGGCCGGATCGAGAGCCACCGCCCGTTGGCCCAGGCGGAGGTTGACGTCGAGGGACGCCACCTCGGCGCGCGTCAGCAGCGGGACCGGTTCGTCGGTCGCGTTCGCGAAGAGCATCTCCTTGGACAGTGGCGGCCGGTCATAGGGCAGGTGGGACTCGTCCGAGACGAGGACCAGCCGGCCGTCGTACCCGGCCCGGCGCAGGGCCTGGACCGAGCGGACTCCACCGGTCGAGCCACCGACCACGACAACGGTGCGCATCAGAGCACGTAGACCTTGCCGTCGTCGACGACGACCTCGAAGGTGGCCAGGGCGACCGTGGCGGGGAAGCACAGGGCCTCGCCGCTGCGGATGTCGAAACGTGCCATGTGGAGCGGGCAGACGACCTCGTTGCCCTCGAGGTCGCTGTCCTCGCCCAGGGACCAGTCCTCGTGGGTGCACGTGTCGGCGGTCGCGTAGTAGGCGCCGTCGTCGTTGCGGTAGACCGCCACGGCCACCGTTCCGGGCCCACTCCGCGGCACCGTCATCGACTCGCCCGGCGCCAGCTCCCCGTCGTTGCAGGCAAAGCGCCGCTCGACCGTCTGCACACTCTCCATCGGACTTCCTTCCATCTCCGGAGTCCCACTGTCGTCAGCGTGCGGGCCGGTCACCACGGCCCGTTCCGGCGTCCGGAACCACGCGATGCCCTACCGCTGCGGTTGCTGCACGGTGATCGCAATCCACTCTCAGAGACAAAGGAGTCGTCCGGTGTCCACCTACGTGAACGACGACCGTGAGACGCCGCGCTTCCAGGTGAACCGCGCGACCATGGTCGACCCCGAGGTCTTCGCGCTGGAGCGCGACAAGATCTTCAACCACACCTGGCTCTACATCGGCCACGAGACCGAGCTGAAGAAGAAGAACGACTACAAGACCCGCTCGGTCGCGGGCCGGCCGCTCATCTTCGCCCGCGACGCGAAGGGGGAGGTCAAGGTCTGGATCAACTCGTGCCCCCACCGCGGCGCGATGTTGTGCCGTGAGGACAAGGGCAACGCCCGCTTCCTCACCTGCTTCTACCACGGGTGGAGCTTCAGCACGGCGGGCGAGATGGTCTCGATGCCGAGTGACGAGTCCTACGGCGAGAACTTCGAACGTCCCGGGCTGGCGTCACCGGCGAAGGTGGACTCCTATCGCGGATTCGTCTTCATCAGCTTCGACCCCGACATCGTGGACCTCTCCACCTACCTCGCCGGCGCGAAGGAGTACCTCGACCTCGTCTGCGACCAGTCCGCGGTCGGCATGGAGGTCCTCGACGGCACCCACGAGTACTCCATCAAGGCCAACTGGAAGCTGCTCGTCGAGAACAGCATCGACGGCTACCACGCGGTGTCGACGCACCAGCGGTACTTCGAGATGGTGCTCGCCGCGCGCGGCAAGCTCGACCCGAAGGCGCTCGGCGACTCCCGGGGCATCGACCTCGGCAACGGCCACGCCGTGGTCGCGGGCGCACCCGCCACCGAGGGGCTCTTCGGCCGACCGCTGTCCGACGCGGGTGCCGCCGAGCGCGAGGCCCGCTTCGAACAGTTCGCCGAGACCTACGGACCCGGTTGGGTCGACCGCATGAAGGGCAACCGGAACCTGGTGATCTTCCCGAACCTGGTGATCGTGGACCTCGTCATGGGTGTGGTCGTTCGCAAGATCGACCCGATCACCCCCGACTACATGGAGGTCACCGCCTGGGAGCTCGCGCCGCCCGAGGAGGGCGACGAGCTCCGCAAGCAGCGCCTCGACAACTTCCTCACCTTCTGGGGTCCCGGCGGCCTGGCCTCGCCCGACGACGTCGAGGCGCTGGAGACCTGCCAGGTGGGCTTTGGTTCGGCCAGGGAGCTGGTCTGGTCCGACATCTCGCGCGGCATGAACAAGCCGGTCTGCAACACGACCGACGAGCTGCAGATGCGCACCTGGTGGCGCCGCTGGAACGAGCTGGTGACGGGCGAGCAGCTCCCCGCCGAGCCGAAGGCCCCGCTGGACGCGACCTTCACGGCACCGCGACAGGAGCGCGCCCCGGTGACGTCACCCGCGTCCTGACAGCAACGCACGAAGGCCGCCCCGCAGATCTGCGGGGCGGCCTTCGTTGTTCCGTGCTGCCGTTCAGGCGGCGCGCGACTGCCGCTCCCGCCACGACACGGCGAAGGGGGTGAGCCGGGCCGCCACGCGGGCGAGCAGCCACTCGACCGTGCGCTGCCATCCGTCGTACGACGCAGAGAAGCTGATGCCGTCCTCGGTGCGCCGGTGGAAGTCGGCCCCGACCCCGGGATAGACGACCACCCGACTGAAGATGTCTGAGCCCTCGTCGAGGACCTTCTGGAGCCGGACGAGCTCTGTCGCCGTCACATCGCCGGCGCCGGCCCCGAACAGGCCGAGCCACGGCGTACTCAGGACCGGTTCGGCAGCGACCGATGCGACGTCGGGAACGGGCGACAGGCTGACCGCGGCACCGAACTGCCGGGTCCGGGCCAGGTCGAGTGCGAGCGTTCCGCCTGCACCGATACCGACGATCCCGATCTGCTCGGCAGACCACCCGCACATCTTCGCCCGCGCTTCGGCGAGCGTCTCGACACCGGGCGAGACCCGCAGGGCGAGCGACTCGAAGCCCTCCATGGCGAAGGTGTTCATCGCCTCGATGACCTCGACCTCCGGGGTGGCATCGTCGGTCAGCAGCACGATCAACCCCCGCTGCGTGCCCCCGAGCCGGATCTCGAGTGCGGGCACGCCGTCGGCCAGCTCGGTTCGACTCGGTTCGATCAGGATCACGTCGGACATGTCTGCCTCCGGGGGCTCAGTTGGTCAATCAGCTCGTCGTTCAGTCGGTCGGGTGCGGGATCCACGGCCAGTACTTGGCCGTCGCGCCCGCATCCACGGTGATGTTGGTTCCGGTGACCATCGCCGACTCGTCGGACGCGAGGTAGACGACGGCACCGACGTAGTCGTCGGGAGTGGGCAGGCGCCCGAGCGGCAGCTGCGCCACGAAGTCGTTGCGGTACGCCGAAGGGCGGGCCAGCAATGCCTCCATGGCCTGCCGTGCTTCCGGGTCGGTCGGCGCGGTCGCCGTGGGGGTGAAGCCGTTGACGCGGATCCCGTACTGCGCCAACTCCATCGCGGTCGACCGGGTGAAGTTGATCAGCCCGCTCTTCCCGGTGGAGTAGCCGACGTTGCCGGGCTGGCCCTGCCAGGCCGCGGTCGACAGCACATTGATGATGCTGCCCTCGCGCTGCTGCTCGATCATCGAGCGGCCGACGGCCCGGGTGAAGAGGAAGGATCCACCCAGGATCACGTCGAGCTGGCGCCGGAAGGCGTCGTACTCCATGTCGAGGACGCCCTGCTGCTGGAAGAACACCGCGTTGTTGACGAGGATGTCGATGCCACCCCAGCGCCCGACGGCCAGGGCCACGGCTGCCTCTGCGTGCGCGGGGTCGGTGACGTCACCGGAGAGGTGGATCGCGTCGCCTCCGGCGTCGATGATGCGACGGGCTGAAGCGGCGGCCACCTCCTCGGACAGGTCGGTGCACAGCACCACGGCGCCCTCCGCTGCGAGACCGGCAGCGAGGGTGCCTCCGATGTTGGGGCTCGCGCCGGTGACGATCGCGACCTTCCCCTGCAACCGGTTCACAGGATGATGCTGACCTTGCCGTGCGGACGCAGGGCGGACAGATCGAGCACCGAGCGGCGGACGAGGTAGCGCAGGGCCCCGGTCTCGTCGCGCTCCAGGACGTGGCGGTAGCAGCCGACGTACGTGTCGAACGCCCCGTTGCGCATCCGGAAGACGGCGAAGTTGGCCCGGATGTGGACCCGGCCCTCGTCGTCCGCCCCGGCAACGACGTTGCTGATCATCCGGCGGGTGCGCGAGTGCGGGTACTCCGCGTGGGCCGAGCGCTTCATCAGCGAGCCGATCCGCTGCTCCAGCAGGAACCTGTCGTCCTGGACCATGAAGAGGTCCCGGCCGGGGTCGCCATCGGGCAGATCCGTGGACGGCACGAGGTACTGCCCCTCCGGCAGGAACAGCTCCAGCCACTCCGGCAGCCGCCAGTCGTCGAGGAGGTCGGCCTCCTCGTACAGGAAGTGTTCGGCCTCGGCCGAGAGCGCTGCGTCGTACACGGCGCGGAAGGAAGTCGTGGTCACGTCGGTCTCCTCGGGTCTGGCCGTCCCGGCGCGGCCGGCGGCACCCTCAGGTTGCCGCGTCGGCCGACGCCGGTGAACCAGGCGTTCCGGGGTCCGGAACCGACCGGACTGGTCGGCGTCAGACCCGCCGGAACAGGGCCGCCAGCGCCTGCCCACCGCCGATGCACATCGTGACGATGCCGAGCTCGAGGTCACGGCGCGCGAGGTCCTTGGCGACCCGCAGGGAGAGGATCGCGCCGGTCGCGCCGACCGCGTGACCGAGAGCGATGGCGCCTCCGTACGGGTTCACCTGCTCCGACGAGAGCCCGGCGTCACGGGCCACCGCCACCGCCTGGGAGGCGAACGCCTCGTTCAGCTCGATGATGCCGATGTCGGAGGGCTTGGTGCCGGTCTTCTCGAACAGCGACTGCAGCGCCAGAACGGGGGCGTAGCCCATCAGCTCGGGCTCCATGGCTGCCGTGGCGACCGCCTCCAGCGCCACGAGCGGCCGCAGCCCGCGCTCGGCGACTGCCGACTCCCGCGCCAGCACCACCGCTGCCGCTCCGTCGTTGATGCCCGAGGCGTTGCCGGCCGTGACCGTGCCGTCCTTCTGGAAGGCCGGGCGCAGCCCGGCCAGCGTCTCGATCGTGGTGTCGGGCTTGGGGTGCTCGTCCTCGGTCACCGTGTACGGCTTCCGGCCGCCCACCTCGACAGGAACGATCTCCTCGGCGAAGACCGCCTTCGCCTCCGCGGTCGCCGCGCGTCGCTGCGACTCGAGGGCGAACTCGTCCTGCTCGACGCGCGAGACGCCGTACTTCGCCGCAACGTTCTCGGCCGTGATGCCCATGTGGACACCGTGGAAGGGGTCGGTCAGCATCATCACGGTGCCGTCGACCAGGGACCGGTCGCCGAGCTTGTAGCCCGCCCGCGCACCGAAGTCGTAGAACGGCATCCGGGTCATCGACTCGTCGCCACCGGCAAGGGTGATGTCGAGGTCGTTCCAGCGCATCTCCATCGCGGCCGACCAGATCGCCTGCAGGCCCGATCCGCACAGCCGGTTGACGGTGTAGGCCGGAACGCTCTTCGGCAACCCGGCAGCGATCGCAACGCGACGGGCGTTGTAGGCGTCGGGACCGACCTGCCCGATGCAGCCCATCACCACCTCTTGCACGTCCTCGGCGGCGACGGCGGACCGCTCGAGAGCGGCCCGCGCCGCTGTGGCACCGAGCTCGAAGCCCGGGGTGTCCTTGAACACGCCGCCAAAGCTGCCCACCGGCGTCCGTGCGCCGTCCACCAGAAGAATCCGGTCGTTCATCACCACTCCTCGATCACCTTGTTCTTGCAGTCCCGGCACATCTCGACGCCCGGAGCCGACCCTGCGGGCAGCGGGAACGGGAGGTCGAGGATCCGTCGCCACGAGTAGGCCCACACACCACAGGCGGTGGTCAGCGTGCCCATCTCCTTGGCGTGCGCCAGGGAGACCGGAAGCGTCACCAGCGTGCCGCCCTCGTTACGGTGCTGGACGAACGCCGCCGTCACGTACCAGGGCCCACCTCGCAGGCGCCATCTCGTCGGCGCTTCAACTCCTGCGGTCACCGCCATGGGGATCACCTCATCTTCCACAGGGGTGCGCGCTTCTCGCGGAAGGCCGCGACGCCTTCCCTGATGTCTTCGGTCGTGAAGGCCAGCGCGAGCTGCGACTGCAGCGCCGTGAGCGCAGCGTCGAGACTCATGTCCCTGGTCGCATTGATCGCGTCCTTGCCCAGGCGCATCAGCAGCGGCGACTTGGCTGCCAGGCGATGAGCCCAGTCCCGCACCGTGGCGTCGAACTCGTCAGCGGGCACCACGACGTTCACGATGTCGAGGCGCTCTGCCTCGGCCGCGTCGATCGGTTCACCCAGCATCATCAACTGGTTGGCACGCATCCGCGGGACGTTGCGATAGATCAGCGCGGAGATCATGAAGGGGAAGACGCCGACGTTGATCTCGGGACAGCCGAACCGAACGCCCTCCTTGGCGATCACCAGGTCACAGGCCAGCGCGAGGCCGAAGGAACCAGCCAGGACATCGCCACCCGCCGCACAGATGACGGGCTTGCCCAGCCCGCCGATCAACCCGTAGAGCCGGGGGAAGCGGTCGAGTCCGGCGTACTTCTCGATCGTCGGCGCATCGCTCGCGAAGGCCTTCAGGTCGCCACCCGCGGAGAAGATCCGCTCGTGGGACGATCCGAGGACCACGACACGTACGCCGGCGTCGTCGCGGGCCCCCGTCAGCGCGCCCAGCAACTCGTCGAGCAGCGCGTCGCTCAGCGCGTTGCGGGTCTCGGGTGCATCCAGGGTGACGTAGGCGACCCCGTGGTCGTCGACCTCGTAGCGGACCTGGCTCATCTGCGCTCCTGGCTCAGATCTCGAGGACGACTTTGCCGAAACCGGCGCCGGACGCGAGGTAGGTGTGGGCATCGGCGGCGCGGTCCAACGGGAACGCGCGGTCGATCACGGGCGGGGGTACGTCGTGCTCGGCCATCAGGCCGAGCAGCCCGGCGAAGTCGTGCGGGCTGCCCATCGTGGTGCCGAGCAGGTCGTACTGGCCGAAGTAGAACGGGCGGATGTCGATCGGCGCCTGTTCGGCGCGGCTCGCGCCGAGCACGACCAGCCGGCCACCGGGACGCAGGGCGCGAATCGACTGCGTCCAGGTGCCCACGGAGTCGAGCACCACGTCGAAACCCGCCCCACCGTTGAGTTCCCGCGCGTCCTCCGGCCAGGAGTCGGCCCCGCTGCCGTCGTACCGGACCCCTCCGGCGGCGCCGATGTTCCGCGTCTGGTCGATCTTCTCGTCGGCCGAGGAGGTCACGACGACGCGAGCACCCACGGCAGCAGCGAGCATGACCGCCGTGGTGGCCACGCCACCCCCGGCGCCGAGGACAAGGAGACTCTCGCCCTTCTGGAGCCGGGCACGGGAGAACAGGGCGCGGTAGACCGTCAGGCCGACCAGCGGCAGTGCGGCCGCCTCGGCCCAGCTGAGGCCGGTGGGCTTGGGCGCTATGCACTCGGTCGGTACGGCGACACGCTCCGCGTAGGTGCCGGGACGGTGGTCGCCGAGGATCTCCCACTTGCTGCCGGGCGCGGACTCGTCGCCTCCCCACCACAGCGAGGGCAGGATCACGACCTCCTCGCCGGTGCTCAGGTCGATGCCGGCTCCGTCGGCACCGGGTGTGTGCGGCAGCGGGGAGGAGTACTTGCCCTCCCGGACCAGGACGTCGTGCCAGTTGAGTGCCGCAGCGCGCAGCTCCACCACGGTCCATCCGTCCCGGGCCTGCGGGTCGGGGCGATCGGCGAGGCGCAGGACATCCGGGGCGCCGTAGGCCTCCTGGATGATCGCCTTCACGAGACCGACACCAGTGAGCCCAGCCGATCGCGGACCTGGCCCGAGAGCTCGATCGCTTCGTCTGCGGAGTCGGAGATCGGGATCAGCGTGATCGTCCGCGCACCGCCCTCGATGTACGGGGCGATGAACTCGGCCACGTCGTCCGGCGTTCCGGCAGCGCTGATGTGCTGGAACTTCTCGGGAGGAAGGTTGTAGAGGGAGGACATTGCCCCGCCCAGTGCCTCGCGTGCCCGATCGGCGTCCTCACCCAGGCCCACCCAGATGTTGAGGCCGGCAAAGGTGGGGCCGGTGCGGTCGCTCTGCTCGAATCCGTCAACGATCTGCTGGTGGGTGGACGCGTAGCGGCGGGCCGAACACCACATGCCGAGCCAGCCGTCGCCGTACTCCACGGTCCGTCGGACAGCGACGTCGCCGCCACCACCGATGACGATCGGGACACGCGTCTCGGGCGCCGGAAGGATGCTCGCGCCCTCGAGCTGGAAGAACTCGCCGGCGTGGTCGATCACGTCGCCCGAGGCGAGGCGACGCAGCAGTCCGAGCGTCTCGTCCATCCGACGGCCTCGAGACGCCGGGTCCACGCCCATGTTGGTGACCTCGCGGCGGTCCTCGCCGGCAACTCCGACGCCCAGGGTCAGACGGCCCGGCGCGAGCTGGCTCAACGTTGCGATCTGGCGCGCGGTGCCCATCGGGTGCCGCAGGCCCGCGAGGTAGACGCCCATCAGGACATTGAGGCGCTCGCTGGCAACCAGCGCCGCTGTCGCCGCGACGAAGCCGTCGAAGCCGACCCCGCCGTGGAAGCTGATGTGGTCGCCGACGGTGAGGTGGTCCAGGCCGACCTCTTCCATCCTGGCGAGCAACGCGCGGCGACGTGCCGGGTCGGACACCAGGAAGTCGTCATTGAGGGCGATGCCGACCTCGATCTCGGAGTTCATCTGGCGATGCTCGCTCATTGTCGTCCACCTTCACAACTATTGGTCTGACCAAAAACTGGAGAACTCTCCAACCCGGCAAGGACCCCGGCGAACGCCTGGACCTCCCTTGCAAGGAGGCCCGGCACCTCGGCCGCGGCGAAGTGTCCGCCGCGGTCCAGCTCGCGCCAGTACCGCAGGTCCCGGTACTGACGTTCGACCGCGGATCGCGGGGGCCGGATGATCTCGCCCGGGAAGATCGAGCAGCCGGCGGGGACCTCGACCGGCGCCAACTGGCTGCGCCAGTTGACCTCGCGGTAGAAACGGGCAGCCGAGGCGCCCGTCGCCGTCAGCCAGTAGATCGAGACCGTGTCGAGGACGTCGTCGCGCGACAACAGCGAGGTGCCGTCCGGCCCGGTGTCCGACCAGGCCCACAGCTTCTCGACGATCCAGGCACACAGGGCCACGGGCGAGTCGACGAGGGCGTAGCCGATGGTCTGTGGGCGCGATCGCTGCAGCTGCGCATAGGCATAGCCGTCCTTGCGGTAGCGGTCCTCGCGCTCGAGGCCGCGCCTCTCGCTCTCGGACGCTCGAGCGCGGTCCTCCTCGGTCGCCATCGACACCGGAAGGGTGAGGTGAATTCCGCGCACGCGATCGGGGTGCCGGCGGGCGAGGGCGGTGCTGACCACCGCACCCCAGTCGCCGCCATGGGCGACGAAGGTCGGATACCAGAGGGTGTCCATCAGTGCGGCCCACGCGTCGGCCGTCCGCTCGATCCCCCAGCCGGCACTGCTCGGCCGCTCGCTCCAGCCGTAGCCGGGCAAGGACGGCGCGACGACATGGAAGGCCTGCCCCTCGACCGGGTCGGTGAGGAGCGAAATCAGGTCGAGGAACTCGAAGCAGGTGCTCGGCCAGCCGTGGGTCAACAGCAGGGGTACGGCGTCCGGCCGGCTCGAACGAGCGTGGATCGCGTGGATCCCCAGACCGTCGATCTCGACCCGGACCTGCGGCACGGAGGCCAGCCGCTTCGCCAGTCGGTCCCAGTCATACCCGTCACGCCAGTGGACGACCAGGTCCTGGAGATCACTCAGGGCGGGCCCCTGCGCCCCGCCGGGCTCGGTCGCCTCTTCGGGCCACCGAGTGCGCGCCAGCCGTTCCCGGAGGTCGGCGACCTGACGGTCATCGACCTCCGGGACGAAGGGCTGTGGCAGGCCTGTCTCCGGCAGCGGCAGGACGGGCATGGCGGGTGTCGAACGATCAGGCGTCGACGGGAGCAAGCTTCGACGCGATGTCGGCGCGCAGCAGGTGCTTCTGCACCTTGCCCGTCGCCGTCATCGGCAGCGTGTCCACGATCTCGATGCGCTCCGGGAGCTTCGGGGTCGCGACGTTGTGCTCGCGCAGGTAGGTCGTCAGCTGCTCCAGCGTGATCTCGTTGCCCGCGGCGGCCGGGACGACATACGCGCAGACCTTCTCGCCCAGGCGCTCGTCGGGCATGCCGACGATGGCGACGTTGGCGATCGCGTCGTGGGCGAGCAGGTGCTCCTCGAGCTCCCGGGCGCTGATGTTCATGCCGCCGCGGATCACGATGTCCTTGAGGCGCCCGGTCACCCGGACGAAGCCGTCAGCATCCATCCGACCGAGGTCACCGGAGCGCGAGAAGCCGTCCGGCGTGAACAGCGCCTCGGTCTCCTCGTCGTTGCGGAAGTACTCGATCATGTGGCTCGGGCCGCGGTAGGAGATGTCGCCCTCCTCGCCCCGTGGCACCTCGTGCCCGTCAGAGTCGACGACCTGGATCGCGGCACCGTCGAGCGCGGACCCGTCCGAGCTGGCCGACCGGGAGGCGTCGTCCTTGACCGTGCACATGGTCGTCAGGAAGTTCTCCGAGCGACCGTAGAGCGAGAGCGTCTGGCAACCGGCGAACAGCTTGCTGGAGGCCTCGACGACCGAACCGGGGATGGGCGATCCCGCGCAGACCCACAGGCGCAGGCTCGACGCGTCGTGCTTCGCAGGGTCGTAGGCACCCATCAGCATCTGCAGGAACGGGGTCGCGGTCACGGCGGCGGTACAGCCGTGCTCCTTGATCAGGTCGTGCGCCAGCACGGGGTCCCACGACTCCATGAGGTACGACTTCGCGCCTGCCAGCAGGGGCAGCAGCACGCTGGTCACCAGACCGGTGCTGTGCGTGATCGGGGAGGGACCGAACTGCACGTCGTCCTGGGTGTACTCCAGGCTCTTCGCAATCGCGGCCGCGCTGGACCGGACAGTGTTGAACGAGTGGAAGCAGCCCTTGGGGCGCGACGTGGTGCCCGACGTGTAGACGATGAGGAAGCCGTCGTCCGGCGACGAGTCGGTGCCGAGCTCGGCCTCCAGGTCGGCGACGTCACCCTCGACGAAGAGGCCGGACAGGGGACTGCCGTTCGTCGAGTCGTCCGAACGCGCCACGAACAGCTCGCGCACGCCAGGCGCACCAGCACGCAGCTCGGCGAACATCGCGGAGTGATCGAAGCCCTTGAACTCGCCGGACGTGACGGCGATGGAGGCCCCGGAGTGCTGGAGGACGTAGCCGACCTCGTCGCCGCGGTAGATGGTCATGATCGGCACCAGGATCGCGCCGATGCGGGAAGCCGCTGCGGCGATGATCGGGAACTCGACCCAGTTGGGCAGCTGGACCGCGATCCGCTCACCGCGCTGGAGGCCGGCCCGCTTGAGGCCGACGGCCATGCGCAGCACGCGGTCGGCGTACTCACCGAAGGTCAGCGTCGTGGAGACGTCAACGAGGAAGGGGGCGTCGGGGGTCGCGGCCGCCTGTGCCGTCACAAGGCCGTAGAAGCTCGATTCCTGCCAGTACCCCTGGTCATAGAACGACGCGATGTCCTCCTCGGAGTACCGATCGCGAACCGTCTTCAGCTGCTCAGCCATTCCGTAGCCCTCTTCCCAAGTGCGAGATGCACATCACACGATGTACGTCGCAGAATATAATGGTCAGTCCTTTAATGCAATGGGCTGTGCGACGCCCGGCACCCCACGTACTAGGACGTCGCGCTCGCCGTGCGGGAGGCGTCGAAGCCGGTCCGCGCGAGCCCGACGGCCACGCCGGCGAGGACCGCCACGACCGTGGTCAGGAACAGCTGCAGCAACGGCAGTTCGCCTGCTCCCGCCCGCACCAGGGGAATGATCATGAAGTAGCTGCCGACGGCCGCGACCGGCGCCTGCCGCCAGGCGAGGACCGGCGTTCCGCGCGGTGTGGCCGCGACAGCAGCGACCACGAAGGCGACCACTGCGACGAGCGGAAGCCACACGTAGCCGAGCGGCTCGACGAACTGGGCCACGGCCGGATGCACGAGCCCGCCGACCAGCAGGATGCCGAACCCGCGGAAGGCACCACGGATCACTGCGGCGTATCCGAGGGCGCGAGTGCTCATGCTCGGAAACCTAGATAATCACGCTCGCCGGGGCATCGCCCCTGGGGCGGATGCCCGTCACCCGAATGGATCAGACGACGGCGAGGACGGCCGCTCCGAGGAGCACCAGCCCCGCCAGGTAGCACGCGAAGGCACCCCTGCGCAGCGACCGGATCTTGCGCTCACGCTCGTAGACGCCGTAGTGCTCCGGCACCAGGACCAGGGCATTGGCCCGCCCCCAGTAGCCGAGCGCCCAGACCCCAGCGCCCACCAGCGCGAGCACCGCGGCGTGCAGCAGTTGCTCACCCATGGCTCAGTCCCCAGGGGTCACATCGGCCTGGTCGATGTCCGGAACCGCGCCCGGGTCGTCCGGCAGGTAGGCATCGGCGTAGGTCACCTCGTGGTCGGCAATGACGTCCGCGAGCCATGAACGCCACACCTTCAGGGACTTCTCGGCGAGAACGGTCTGGCGCAAGGCGTCGCGCAGCTCGGCGTACTTCGCCGGGGCCGCAGGGAGCTCCCTCTGGACCTTGCCCACGTTCCATCCCGACTCGGTCTGCACGGGTCCGAACAGCCCGCCGACGGGCGCCTTGAATGCCGCCTTCGCGTAGGCATCCTCCAGGTTGTCGGCAGGAAGGACACCCAGGTCGCCGCCGCTGTCGCGCGTCGCGGAGTCGAGACTGGTGGCCTTCGCGACCGCCGCGAACGGCTCGCCGGACCGGAGCTGGCGCAGCACCTGCTCGGCGGCACCGCGGTCGGCCACCACGATGTTGCTCAGCTTCCGACGCACCGGTGTGGCCAGCTCCTCCTTGCGGTCCTCGAACGTTTCCTTGAGCTCGGCCTCCTCGGCCGACACATCACCGGCGACGTCGTCGAACAGCTTGGAGACCAGGAGCTGGTCCCCGATCTCGCCGCGGACCTGGTCCTCGGTGGCGCCGAGCTCCCCGAGCGCCGCGACGAAGGCAGTGCGTCCGCCGTCCGGGTAGCGCTGATCGATCAGGCCCTGGAGCGTCTCGTCGATCTCCTTGGCCGCGATCACGATGCCCCGCTCCTTCGCTTCGTCCTGGAG
This sequence comes from Nocardioides sp. CPCC 206347, assembly GCF_048654605.1. Classification (NCBI taxonomy): domain Bacteria; kingdom Bacillati; phylum Actinomycetota; class Actinomycetes; order Propionibacteriales; family Nocardioidaceae; genus Nocardioides; species Nocardioides sp. CPCC 206347. The sequence continues at coordinate 247,346 of NZ_JBMCYZ010000003.1, read as the reverse complement.
CATCAGCTGGACGGCCATCGACTTCGCCGCATCGCGGAGGAAGTCCGACTTCTCCGACTCCGTCTCCGGAGCCTGCACGCCGTAGAGCGCCTCCAGCGCATCGATCCTGCGGTCGACCTCGTCAGCGGTGACCACCTGGTCACCGAGTCGGAACGCCGCGCCGTCCGGCAGGTCGTCGCGCTGGACGAACCACCACGACGCCGCACCGGCAACGACCAGGACGAGAGCGACCAGGACGGCGAGCGTGCGGCGGTCCGTCCCGCGAAGGCGGTCGGCCCAGCTCGTGGTCGTCTCGACCTTCACGACGGACACGGTGGCCTCGTCCGTCGGGGGTGTGTCAGTGGTGGACGGGCTCATGGTGCGCCTCCGGTGCGTTCGAGGAGAGGGGGACGGTGGAGGGCGGCGTCAGTTGCCCCGCCCGGAGGGTCGCCAACGCCAGGGCGATGAGGACCGAGATTGCCACCGAGCCGGACAGGGCGAGCCCGAGCTCGCGAAGGACGGGCAAGGAGGACGTCAACAGGACGCCGTAGCCACCCAGGGAGAGAAGGACGGCCAGCATGACCGAGCGTTGCATCGCCGGGTCCTCAGCGCGGCGGGCTGCGAGGAGCAGGACCGTGAACTCCGAACCGACGGCCGCCGTGAGCGCACCGAGAGCCAGGGTCAGCGGGTTCAGCGCGCCGATCACGGTCACCAGCAGGGCGATCGACAGTCCGGTCGCGATCGCGGCCGCGAACAACGCCAGCAGGGCGTCACGTCGATCGGGTAGGAGCACGACCAGCGCGAGGGCCGCTGCAAGGAGTGCGACCACGCTGGCCTCGTAGCGCTCACCGTCGACCAGGTCGTAACCGCGCTCGGCGGCAGCCGGAAGTCCGGAGACCTCCACGCTGTAGCCCGCCGGCGGGGGCGGCAACGCGTCCTTGACCGACTGCATGAGGTTGCGGTCATCGGCCAGGTCCGTCCAGGCCACGCCATAGCTCGCCAGGGCCTGGCGACGATCGAGCGAGACCACTGCCGAGGTGACGTACGACGGCAGGGCATCGATCCCGGCCTCGACCTGTTCGGCACTCGGCGCCTCCCCCAGGAAGGAGAGGAGCCCGCTGACCGTGACGACCGGCTGGACCCGGTCACCGAACTGGGTGACGATCTCCTGCTCGGCCGTCCGGGACCAGGCGAGCGCTTCGGGCGTGAGCACGTTGGCGCCGACGAGGCGGACGTCGACCTCCGCGCTGAAGCCGATCACCTCCTCGACGTGGACTGCTTCCTCGAGGGCGGGCAGCCCGGCCAGCAGCTGCTGCGGGTCCGTCTTCAGGTCGGTGACGGCCAGCGCACCCCAGCCGATGGCCGCGCCGAGCACACCGATGATGGCCACGCCGATCGCGAACCCACGGGGCATGGACCAGGACCCCTTCGGGGTCTGCCCTGCAGCAGGTTCCGGGGCGGTGTCGAGCAGACCCGGGCGCACCCAGGCCGCCAGCAGGCTGAACGCGACCACCAGGGCAAGACCGAGCGGCACGGCGTAGCCCAGCTCGGCCACGAAGGGCAGCGGCGACAGCAGGAGCCCGGCGAACGCGAGAACGGAGGAGACAGCGACAGCCAGGACCACTCGGCGGTGGCCGGTGCGCGAGAGATAGACGGGGTAGTAGCTGCCGAGGCCGAGGATGATCGGGAGGAAGGTCGCAGCTCCCAGCGAGAGGGGTTCGTCCCGCCAACCGAACGAGCCCAGCGTGCCCGCGGTCGCTCCGATCATCACCAGGAGGGGAGCGAGCCGCCAACGACGGCGGGTCCACGGCACCAGCAACAACGCAAGCGCGACGACCGCGAAGGCCGTGACTGCCAGGCGCGGGACCTCGCTGCGCAAGCGGTCAGCGAGACCGACGCTGACCACCGGAGCACCGGTGACCGTCAACTCGGCACCGTCCGGAACAGCACCGTCCTCACGCAGCACCTCGCGGACGTCAGCAGCCAACGCGGCGGCCGCGTTCTCGTCGAGGCTCTCGCGCGGCCGGAGGTAGATCGCCACCGTTTCGTCCGCAGGCAGGTACTGGCGCCACTGGGCGCGCACCCGTCCGGTCTTCGGGTCCTTCACGACGGACTGGACGAAGTCGGCGTTGCTCAGGGTCGGCAGGCCTGCAGGAAGTGCCTGGACCATCAACGCCCCATAGCGACGTTCGAACTGCTTGAGCTCCTCGGTCCGGCCCGCCTGCTTGAGGGCGTCGCGTTGGCCGCTCAGGTCAGCCAGCAACTGCTTGACCCGCAGCGCGATCTGGTTCAGCGTCGTCGCCGGTCCGAACGTCGCGACGACGTCGTCCAGCGCCGAGAGCTCACCTTCCAGCTGCAGAAGTCGCGGCAGCCGCTCCTTGTCGAGCGGGTCTCCGCCGCCCTCGACGAGCACCACGACCGGGTCCCCGCCGAACTGCTGCGCCATCCCCGCCAACGCCTCGACTGCCGGATCGTTGGCCGGGAGCAGCGACTCCAGGTCACTGTCGACCTCGAGCCGGCTCAGGCCGACGGCAGCCCACACTCCCGCCGTGACCACGAGGGCCACGGCGATGAGGAGACGCAGGCGGGTGCTCACTCCTCGTCCCGCTCCACATGCGGGTACGTGCCGGTGAACGGACCGGGGGTGACGGACTCACCCGGCTTCGGGTACCCGTTCGACTTGTCCAGGATCCCCGTGTTGAGCGGCAACGGGTTGCCCTTGAACGAGCCCTCGTTGAGGACCGGGAAGATCCGGAGGTAGTGACCGTTGACGTCCGAGTTGCCCAGCATGGCTGACCAGTTGGCGATGAACGCCGCGAGGTCGGGGCCGTAGGGCTTCATGAACGCCAGCATCGGGTTCACGTCTGCGAGCGCCGCACGCGTCGTCGGAATGATCCGCACGAGCTCCGTAGCCACGTCCGGGACCCGCTTGAGCGTGGCCGGTGCCTTGTCCAGCGTGGCATCCAGCGACGGCAGCAATCCGCGGAGGTCCCGCGTCGTTCCCGGCAGGTACGCGAGGGCCCTGGTCAGTGCGGGCGCCGCTCCGTTGATGCCCTTGGTCACCGGTCGCAGATCCGCAGCCAGCACGGACAGCTGGGTGGTGGCCTCACGGGCTGTGGACAGCACACCGGGCAGGGCCCGGACCGTGGCCTCGATGTCGCTCTTCTGCGACGCGGTGCTCGAGGTGAGCAGACCGGCGTGTTCGACCAGGTCGACGATGCGGCCCTGACCGGAGTCCAACGCGGTCATCACGCGACTCGAGGTCGACACCAGTCGCTGAAGGTCCTGGGACTGTGCCTCGAGGGCGTCGAGGACGTCGTACCCCTCGCGGCCGAGGTTGCCGAGGCCGGTCAGCGTCTGCTGGAGCTGCGCGCCGGTCTGTTCGGTGGAGGCACCGAGGGACTGGAGCGAAGCGATCAGGTCGGCGCGGGTGTCCTTGTCGAGCGTCGCCAGCAGGTCGTCGAGCTGCACGCTCGGGACCAGGGCGTCGGCCGGCAGGGCGACGCCGTCGGGCAGCTCGGCGCCGGATCCGTCGACGATCTCGACGTACGTCTCCTCGATGAGGGACTTCGAGCGCAGGTGCAGGCGAGCGCCCTCGTGGAGGGGCATCGCTGCGTCCTCGTCGATCTGGAGGAGGACCGTCGCGGTCCCACCCTCGGCATCGAGCTTGCGGACCTTGCCGACGCGAACCCCGGCAACCATGACATCGGAGTCGTAGACGAGGTTGTCGACGTCCCTGGCCTCGAACGACACCTGGTAGCCATCGCTGGACACCAGTGGCAGCCGGCCACCCATGTTGAGCCACAGGTAGCCGAACAGGAGCGTGCACGCCGAGATGAAGGCGATCACGGTCACCGCGCGAAGGCGCGGGATGGCGGCGTACGGGATGCGCATCAGTGGTCCTTTTCGATCGGGATTCCCAGCGTCGAGGTGTTGATCGAGGTCTGGCCGCGCAGGATGCCGCCGTTGGCGTCCTGGAGACTGACGAACGACGCGGTGTTGTAGACGAACGCCTGGAGGTCGACGAACCGCGACAACAGCACCTGGGTGCCGCGATCCAGCCGCGACGCAATCGGTACGACGTCGTTGAGCGTCGGCTGCAACGCGTTGACGAACGGCCGCAGGTCTGCGACCACCGGACGCAGCTGCTCGACGACGGGTCGGGCACGGACTGCCGTGTCCTCGACTTCCTGGGCCACGTCGCCCAACGACTCGAGTGCAGACGGCAACTCCCCGGACGCCTTCTTGAGATTCGCCAGGGCGGGGTCCAGCTCGGCGCTCAGGCCGGTGACGGCGGACGTCGCTTCGCGCAGCTCGTCGGTCGCTCCGGGCAACGCCTTGAGCGAGGCGCGGATGTCGTCGTCGTGCTCTGCCAGGGTCGCGATGGTGGTCGCGAGCGAGGTCACCAGGTGCTGCAACCGCTCGTCGTCCTTGCCGACGGCCGACGCGATCTGCTGGAGGGCAGTGACCAGGGAGGCGATCGACTCGCGACGCTGTGCCATCGCCTTGACGACCGGGCGGAAGGTGCCGAGCGTCTCGTCAGCAGCATCCAGACCCTTCGGCAGGTTGGTCGCCGCGTTCGCCAACGCCATGTCGGACTCCCCCAACAACGAGGTGAGGGCGGCCCGGGTGCTCTCGTCGAGGTGGCTGAGCACCTCGTCGATCTGGACCGGGTTGGAGGTCTGGTCAACCGGGATGACGGACCCGTCCTTGAGCTCGCCCGCCTGCTCGGTGCCCTGGCTCATCTCGACATACATGTCGTTGAGTGGCGTCTTGGGCCGAAGGACGAGGTGCGTGTCCTTGTAGACCGGGTGACCGGGATCGAGCGAGAGGGTCAGTCGCGCCCGACCGTCGTCGCTCACCTTGGCCTCGGTGATCCGGCCGACCGTGACGCCCGCGATCCGGACCTCCTGGCCGTTGCCGGGGCTGATGGCGGGGACGCTACGGAAGTCAGCCTTGAGGATGACCTCGTCCTGCCAGGGCCATTGCACCCGCTGCTTGGCGAGGATCACGCCGGCGACGAGCAGGCCCGCAAGGATCAGCGCCACGATGGCGGTGACGTCGCGGCCAAGACCCGGGACCGTGCGCGCACGTTCCCATCCACGGATGAAGCGGTTCCTGGTCACGGTGCCCCCTGGGGATAGGCGAGCTGCATCAGCAGCTGCTCGAAGCTGATGGGCAGGTTCGACACGGAGCCGACCCCGAATCCGGGCTGGAAGTGGATGGTCGAGCCGTTGCGGTCCGTCATCTTGCCGGCGTTGTTCATGCCGGCGATGAGGTCGCCGAACTCCTTGTAGAAGACCGTGTCGTTGCCACCGTCCTTGTACATGCCCTTGCCGGTGAAGCCGCTGTTGATCCTGTCGACGATCGGCCCCTTGATGCGGTCGATGGGCTTGCCGTCGATGTCGTCCAGGATCGTGGTGGCGTCGATGGCGGACGGAACCAGGTCGTCCATGAGCGGACGCAGGTCCGCCAGTGCGGGGCGCAGGTCCGCGAGGACCGGCTTCAGCTCGCGCAGCGCCGGGTTGAGCGCCCGGAGCGTGGAGCTGAGCCGACGGGCAGTCGGTAGCGCGTCGTCGGAGACGTCGCGCAGCTCGGTGAGGGTGTGGTCCAGCGCGCCGAGACCTGCCCGCGTCGTACGCAGGGTCTGGGGCAGGTCCTCGACCGCTTCGGCGACATCCGGGGATGAGGCAGCCAGGGTTCCGCTGACCTCGGCCAGGCCCGCAAGGGCGGAGTCCAGGCTTCCCTGCTCCTGGTTCAGGGTCCGCGCGGTGTCATCGAGGGACGCCACCAGCTTGCGCAGGTCGGCGGGCTTCTCCCCGCGGGCAGCGGAGAGGGTCACACCGAGCGGACGCAGCGTGTCGGGGGCGTCGTCGATGAGGCCGTGCACGGCCGCCTGGCCGTCCTTGTCCAGCGTCGCATCGAGATGACGGATGGTGCGCTGGGTGCTCTGGCGAGCCTCGGGCTTCAAGGTCTCCAGGACCCGGTCGAGCTCGACGGGCGTCGTCGTGCGGTCGACACCGATCGCGTCGACCTCGCCGGGGTCGCCGCCGGGCGCGAGCTCCACGTAGTAGTTGCCGCCCAGGAGCGTCGTCGGCCGGATGGCGGCGGACGGGTCCTTGCGGAGCTTCTTCGTGATGCCCTTCTCCAGGTGCAGGGTGGCAACTGCGGTGCCATCCTCCTTGTGCTCGACCTCGGTCACGATGCCGACAGGAACACCAGCGACCTTGACCCGCGTGACGTGGCTCCGGAGCTGGTAGTCCCGCGCGAAGGCGACCTTGATGTCGTCACCCGGGCTGAGGAACGTCTGGATCTGCGTCTTCTGGAACAGCGTGACGCCGAACACCATCAGCAGGGTGATCACGACCACCCCCACGCGGGGTGAGGAGAACCGCTCGAAGCGGTGCAGTGCCCTGATCAACATCATCGGCTCCCGAGGAGGCTCGTGGCGCGGTCGTTGTCTGCCTGACCGGGCGCCGGGTACGGGTTGCGGTGGACGAACGGGTCCCGCACGGGAACCACGCCGGTGATCGACTCGGGTCGCACCACCAATGCGATGCGCAGGGAGTGGCCGGACTTGTCGCCGTACTGGTTGGCGCTGTTCCAGCGCTCGAAGAACCGGATCAGTTCAGGGGTGTAGGGAGCGAGGACCGCGGTCGGCTCGGCCGTGCTGTCCAACGTCTTCTTGAGACGGGACACGAGCGGCCGCGCATCGTCCATGGCGCCTGCGAGCGAGTCGACAGCAGGGACCGCCTTCTTCGCGACGCCGGGCACCTTGTCCAGGACCGGCTTGCTCTCGCGCAGCACCGCACGCAACGTCGGAGTGGCCTGGCCCAACGACTTCGCGCCGGGACGCAGGGCGCGCATTCCGCTGTCCAGCTGCTGCAGCGGCTCGCGCAGGTCCCTCATGGCCTTCGTGGTGCTGTCGAGTGCGGGAGCGGCCTCTTCGATGGTCTGCTCGAGCGGCGCACCTCCGTCGACAGCCAGCGCGTCCATGGTGGTCGCCAGGTCCTCCATCAGGCGGCCGACCTCGTCGGTCCGCCCGTCGAAGCGACCCGACAGGGTCTCCGAGGACTGGAGGAAGGCATCGAGCTCGGTGTCCGGAGCGGCGAGGGTCTTCGCCACGACCCGCAGGTCGGCCAGCAGCTCGGGCGCCCGGGCGAGGAAGTCCGCGAGGTCCGGGGCATGTCCGGCCGCGCCGGTGCCGGTCTCGTAGAGCAACGAGGCGGTGGACTTGCGGGTCGGCTCGTCGAGCGCCGACAGGACCTGGTCGAGGTTGACGGGCGAGGTGACGCCCGCGTCGTCCAGCTTGCCGTCCTGCGGCATCTGCCCCGCGTCGGCCTTGCCGGGATCGATCATCACGAAGTTCTGGCCCAGTGCGGATCGGGCGACGATCACGGCCGTGGCGTCGCGATACACGTCCTGGCCGGAGTCGAGCTGCATGTCGACCCGCGCCTTGCCGTCCTCGTAGGTGATCGTGCGGACCTGTCCGATCCGGACACTGGCCGTGCGGACGTCGTCGCCTTCACGCAGCCCGCCGATGTCGTCGAAGGAGGCAGTGGTGGTCCGGAAGGACTGACCGGGAAGGCCGGTGCTCGCCGTGAGGGAGAGGTAGAGCGCAAGGGACAGTCCCAGAACCACTGCGAAGCCGACGAGTCGGAGGGTGTTCGTTCGTGCGAGGCGCATGGCTCAGCGCCCTCCGATCAGGTACGAGAGGAGGTTCTGCTCCTGGGACGAGGTGAGGCCGGTGGCGCTACCGCCCGAAGCGGCCTTGCTGGGCGACTTGCCGCCGAGCAGACCGCCAAGCACTCCGTCGAGCGGGTCCAGCAGACCGCCGACACCGTTGAGCAGGCCGCCCAACGGCGGGACCAGCTTGCCGTCCTTGGTCTTGGTGGGAGCGGCCGGGACTGCGCCCTTGGGAACCAGACCGGTCAGCACCTCGGTGGTCACGACCACGTGGGCACGGAAGTAGTGGGACAGGCCGTCCTGACCGTTGGTCGTGAGCGCCCAGTACTTCACGAAGTCGAGGATCGTGGTCAGGTTGTCGAGCGCTCCGGTGGCGATCCGGCGACCGTTATGGGCCGTGGACTTCATGTCGGGCGACAGGCTCGCCAACGACTGCGCGACCGGACGGGCCCGCTCGAGGAGCACCTCGGCCTTGTCGAGGACGGGGTCGAGGCCGTCGAGCGCGGGCTCGGCACTCTTCGCGAAGGCCTTGAGCTCCCGGCTGATCTTCACCAGGTTCTCGGTGGCCGGCCGGAGGGCGGCGAGCACGGGCGCTGTCGAACCGGCAGCACCGGACAGCGCGGACAGGGTCGACCGCGCTTCGCGCAGTGCGGCCGGGAGCCGCTCGAGAGTGTCGGCGAGGTCGCGATCGCTGCGCGCCGTCGCGCCGAGGGTCTTGTCGGTGGCGTCGACCAACTGGTCCAGTGCCTGGCCGTTGTCGGTCGCGAGCTGCTCGGCGACAGGGGTGACCGAGTCGACGAGCTCCTGGAGCACGGTGTTCTGATCGGCCAGGATCTGGCCCAGCCGATCCGTGTCCTGCAGTGCGGGAGCCAGAGCCTTGATGGCGCGGTCGGCATCCTCGCCGTGCCCCAGCATTCCCTGACCGAGCGTGGTGATCAGCATGGAGAGGGCCGTGCCCGTGGGCGCGTCCACCATGTTGAGGACCTCGTCGAGGTCGGTCGCACGCGTGGTCTGGTCGAGCGGCAGCGAGGCGCCGTCAGCCAACACCTCAGCATCGGGCGTGCCGCGGTCGAGCTCGACGAAACGCTCACCGAGCAGGCCGACGGGGCGAACCCGTGCGGTGGCGTCCTGGTGGATCGGGAGGACCTCGTCATTGAGGATCAGGCCCACCTTGGCGACGCCGTTCTCGACCTCGATGGAACCGATGGAGCCGACCTTGACGCCGGAAGCCTTGACGTCGTTGCCCTTGATGAGCGGACTGGCGTCAGCGAAGTAGACGTACATGTCGGGATCGTCGGTCGACATCATGTCGATCGTGGTCCGGCCGGTGATGGCCAGGCCGAGGACGGCCGCGATGGCCACCGCCGCGAATCTGGTCCGGGTCGCGCTCATCACTGCATCTCATTTCCGTGGGCATCGGTCCAGCGCTGTCCCTCGGACTCGCCCGGGTACCGGGTCAGGTGCTGGGTGACTCCGGGCGGCAGGATGCCGGGGTTGTTGACCAGGCTCGTCGGGCCTTCTTCGATGAACGCGCGCAGGTAGTGACCGTTGGCGTCGTAGTTGGCAGCGGCCGAACCCCAGTTGGACAACCAGCCCATCAATTCAGGCGTGTACGGCCGCAGGTAGGTCAGCGCAGGGCCCAGGTCACCGAGGACCTGGTTCGCCTGCGGCAGCACGCCCTCCGCACCGTCGAGCAGTGCCGGCGTGTGGTCGAGCAGCGTGCGGGCCGACGCGAGGGTCGGGCGGAGCTCGGCGATGGTGGGTCGCAGGTCGCGCAGCACCGGCTCCAGCTGCTTCGCCACACCGGGCAGCTGCTCGAGGCCGGGAGCGAGCGCCCTGAGCAGCGGGCTGGCGGCATCCACCGTGCCCGGAACCTGCTTGAGAGTGGCCTCGGCCGTCTTCAGGGTCTCGGGCAGCTCCGCGAGCGCCTTGGACAGCTGGGCGCGGTTGGCCGCGATGGTCCCCGTTGCCGTGGTCAGGTCCGTGATCGTCGACTCGAGGTCGGTGTCGTGCTTCTCCAGCGTCGCCATCAGGTTGGACAGCCGGGTGATCAGCTTGCGAATGGTCGGGCCGTCGTTGCCGACCGCGTCCAGCACCTGGCCGAGGGCCTCGACCGCCGGACCGAGAGTCTGCAGGGTGGACTGGACGTCGCCCTCCTTGCCCTTCAAGGTGCCGGAAAGACGGTCGAGCAGGCTCTGCAGCTTCTGCCGGGTGGGCTTGTCCAGGGCGGCCAGCACCTGGTCCAGCTCGACCCGGTCGACCGAACCCTCGACGAGCGCGCCGTCGGCCAGGGCAGGAGCAGCGTCCTTGCCGGGGAAGAGCTCGAGGATGCGCTCGCCGAGCAGCGCCTTGTAGGACACGCGCGCCGTCGTACCGTCGTGAAGAGGGGCGTAGTCCTCATCGAGGGCCACCGTGATGACCGCCTTCCCGTCACGGGTCTCGAGCTCCTTGACACGGCCGGCGGTAGCACCGTCGATCTCGACCTCCGAACCGGGCACGAGGTTCGTCGCGGCAGGCAGGACGACGTCAACCGTGTAGTCGTCACCGGTGCCGGTGATGACGACGGCCGACACCGCGAGGATCGCGCCGGCGCTGAGTGCTGCAATGAGTGGTCGAGGCATCTCAGTCCATCCCGAGCGGGCCGGCGGACTCGCCGGCCAGGAACTGCCGGACGAACGGGTCGTCGCTGTTGAACGCCTCGTCACAGTCGCCGTAGTGCACGAGCTTGCCGCCCCAGATCATGCCGACGTAGTCACTGACAGCACGCGCGGCAGCGATGTTGTGGGTCACCAGCAGGTAGGTCCCGCCGTGCTCTTCGTGCATCTGCTGGATCAGGTCACAGAGAAGGCTGGTGCGGACCGGGTCAAGGCCGGAGTCGGGCTCGTCGAAGAGCACGATGTCGGGGTTCATGATGAGCCCGCGCGCGAATCCGGCGCGCTTGCGCATCCCGCCGGACACCTCCGTGGGCAGCTTGTGGGCAGACCGCTCGAGCCCCACCTCCTGCAGGCGGCTCATCACCAGGTCACCGATGTCGGACTCGGACATGTCGGTGTGCTTGCGCAGCGGGAACGCGACGTTGTCGAAGATGTTCATCGACCCGAAGAGGGCACCGTCCTGGAACAGGACTCCGAAACGCTTGCGGAGCTCGTAGCGCTCGTCCTCACTGGCCTTCCAGATGTCCTGCCCGAAGACGACCACCTCGCCCTGGTCGGGCTCGAGCAGTCCGACGAGGTGCTTGAGCAGCACGCTCTTGCCCGTGCCGGACGGCCCCATCACCGTGGTGATGGCGTCGTCCACGAACGCGATGTCGAGGCCCTGGAGCACCTTGAAGTCGCCGAACGTCTTGTGCAGGTTGTGCACCTGCATGGTCGCGGTGCGTCCCGCCATCGCAGCATGGAGACCTGCGGTCGCCGCTGCAGTGGTGTCGAGAAGTGTGGTGTTCATGGAAACTCCAGAGGTCGGAGGGAGCGAGGGTCAAGCGCGGGGCGGCCGGGGTCCCGGCGGCTAATTCGCAATCGGAGCGTTGGGCGACAAGCCCCAGAAGAGTTGGGTGGTCAGCAACCCGATGACATGGATCAGGACCATGTTCACCATCATCGATTTCGCCGTGTTGATGCCGACGCCGGCCGGTCCGCCCTTGGCCGTGTAGCCGTAGTAGCAGCCGACGATGACGATCACCGTCCCCATCAACATCACCTTGATGAGCGAGAAGAGGAAGTCGTACGGATTCTGGAAGAGCCAGAAGATCAGCGAGTAGCCGCCGGGCGAGACGCTGCCGTACTGGAAGACGACGATCATCCACTGCGAGAGGTACATGAAGCCCAGGCCGACGACGTACAGGAACGGCATCGCGATCCATGCGGCGACCAGGCGGGTGCCGATGAGATAGCTGCGCGACTTGATCCCCATGACCTCCATCGCGTCGATCTCCTCGGCGATGCGCATCGAACCGATCTCTGCGACCAGGCCGCAGCCGACCTTCGCAGCCAGGATGTAGCCCCACATGTAGGGCGCCATCTCGCGGAGGCTGCAGTACGCCGTGAACACCCCGGAGTAGAGGGGCGCGCCGATCGCGCGAAGGGTGTAGTTCGCCTCGGTGCCACAGACGGTGCCGATGACGAACTCCATCATCCAGATGATCAGCGCGCTGGCGAGGATCAGGATGCCGCACTGACGGAACACCTCAGCGGTGTACATCCGGACCCGCGGCAGCTCGCGGAACGTCTGGGCAGCGAACTGGGCGATCTCGCCCGCGGTGCCGAACCCGGCCCTGATGCTGGCCATCATCGAGGAGGCGCTGACCTCGATGTCCTCCTTCTTCGGAGGCGAGAGGGGCGCGTCGTCGTCGACGGGGCGATTGAGCTCGATGGTCACTGAGCCGGCCTCACTTGTAGACCTGCATGTCGGGGTTGAGCCCGAGCAGGATGGCGGTGAACAGGGAGTTGATGATGAAGATCGCGGCGAAGGAGATCACCACGGCCTGGTTGACAGCGCGGCCCACGCCGATCGGCCCGCCCTTGACGGTGAGGCCCTTGTAGCAACAGACCACTGCGATCACGAGGCCGAAGATCGTGGTCTTCAGCACGCTCCCCCACAGGTCGGTGACCGTGGCGTTCGCGAAGAAGCTGGAGAGAAAGGCTCCCGAGGAGGCTCCGAGAATGGGAACCGCTGCGATGTAGCCGCCGATGCAACCGAAGATCAGCGCGACCAGGTCCAGCAGACCCGTCATGATCGTCACGGCAATGACCCGGGGAACGATGAGGTCGCGGATCGGATCGACGCCGAGGACCTCCATCGCATCGATCTCTTCACGGATCTTTCGGGCACCGAGGTCGGCCGTCATCGCAGCGCCCACGACGCCCGCGACGACCATGGCGTTGATCCAGGGGGCGAACTCACGGACGCTCGCCATGATGAAGAACGAGCCGAGTCGCTCCGGGATGCCGAACAGGTTGTAGATGTTGCCCCCCTGGAGACCCGGGGCGCCGAAACCGAACGTGACCGTCGAGATCACCATCGGGATCCAGCAGAGCTTGAGCATGCTGAACATCAGGTCGCGAACCTCGCCCCAGTAGCCCCGGGGGTGGCGCACTGCGCTCCAGACGACGACGCCCAGCAGGACGCCCATCTCGCCGGCAGGCACGAGAACGGTGTCGAACAACTTCGATCCGCCGCCACGCTTCGCGGTGGGACCGGCCGGCTCGGAGCCGGCGGTCACCGGTGGGGGCATCGTCGCGGTCATGGTTCTCCTTCGGCCGATCAGGCGGGTGTGTCCGCCGTCACCAATCTCGTTCCTGTGGACCATTCGGGGCATCCCCCCTCGGGCAGAGGGTGCTCCCCCGTGCGGTTCGGCTGTCGCGTTCCCCGCCAGTCAGGAAACGAGATCGCGCAGCGGGACCGAGGGGTCACCGAGCTGCACAGCGTCGACGTGGCCTGACGAAGCGATGAGCTTCTTGCCCACCATGAAGTCCGGCGCGCTGTTGACCGTCTCGACGGCCACCACCGCGTCACCCGCCAGGTGGAACACCGCGAACTTGCCGGCGGCCACGTCGCCGCGGACCACCGCGCGGTCGGCAAAGCCGACCAGTCCGGCGATCTTGATCTTCAGGTCGTACTGATCGGACCAGAACCACGGCACTTCATGGGCCCGGACCGGCTCGCCGAGCACGTGGGCCACGACCTGCTTGGCCTGCTCGACCGCACTCGGGATGCTCTCCAGCCGGTGCCGACCGGGGAAGTGGTCGAGAGGCCGCCGGGTGACGTCACCGACCGCGTAGACACCCTCGACGGAAGTGCGGCCGCAGTCATCCACCAGGACTCCGCCGTCACAGGCGACACCGGCCAGTTCAGCCAGTCCGGTCCGCGGGATCGCACCCACCCCGACGAGGACCGCGTCGCACTCGTGACGTGTCCCGTCACCGAGGACGACAGCGGCCACCTTGCCGGAGGCGTCCCCCTCCAGACGTACGACGTCGGCGCCGGTGCAGATCTCGGTGCCCCGGGCGGCGTGGTAGCCGGCGAGGAAGCCGGCCAGATCCGCTCCCGCAACCCGGGCCAGGGCACGGTCCTCACGTTCGAGAACGACGACCGATGCTCCGAGGTGGTGCGCAGAGGCAGCGACCTCGAGACCCACGTAGCCCCCGCCGACGATCGCGATCCGGGCACCGGCCACGGTCTCCGCAGCGATCCTCAGCGCGTCGTCGTGGTTGCGCAGGTAGTGGACTCCGTCCAGAGCGGCACCGTCGATCGTCAGGACTCGCGGAGCCGCTCCTGTCGCGAACACGAGGGCGTCGTAGGTGAGCGTCTCGCCACCCCCGAGAGTCACCGTGCGAGCCTTGGCGTCCAGGGCCTCAACTGCGTTGCCGAAGCGCGCATCGATGCGCTGGTCGGCGTAGAAGTCCTTGGGCTTGATGAGGAGTTCGTCCTCGCTCATCACACCCTTGAGGTAGTCCTTCGACAGCGGTGGACGCTGGTAGGGCCAGGTGTCCTCGTCGCCGACGAGGATGACCTCGCCCTCGTAGCCGTGCTGTCGCAGGAGCGCAGCAACGTTCGTGCCGCCGTGACCGGCACCGATGATGACGATGCGGCCAGGGTGAGTGGGCTGAGTGCTGTTCATGACGGAACTCCTGGGAGGGTGCGCGCTGCGCGATCCCTGATCGCTACAAGCTGGCGGTAGAACGGAAAGGCCTGTTCGAGGACGGGCAGCACCTTGAGCGCCTTGCTCACCTGGCCCTTGGCATGGACCTCCCCGCGGGCAAGGGCCTCCACGAGGTCGCGGTCCCCACGCATGAACCCGTCCAGGAACTCGGACGCACAGCTGAGCTCGACGTCCGCCGACCGGTCGGTCTCGTTCCACGAGACCGTGACGGGGTCGTGGAGATCCAGGGTGATGTGCGCGGGCACATCGGTGCAGGTCAGGCGGAGCGTGAGCGATGCAGAGGCGAGCTGCGGACCCAGGCAAGGGTCGATCGCAGCCAGCCTGAGCACCCCGCCCACGTAGCAGTCGACTTCGGCAGCGCTGGCGAAGAAGGGCATGTGACGCTCCGGTTCATCGGCGTCCCCCGGCGGGTTCCCGTCGGGAGTGCCGTCCGGAGGGACGGGCACGTCCGCAACCTAGGCGCGCAGGTGCCGTCCCCGAATCGCCCGTGGGGCGGATATCCGTACGTCGATCGACGTCAGGCGGAGGTCAGACCGAGGTCGGTGTGCGTCGTTCGCCGACCCAGGCAGCGACCTGTGACCGGGAGTGGAATCCCAGCTTGGAAAGGATGTTCTCGACGTGCCCCTCGGCCGTTCGCTGGGAGATGACCAGCTTCTCCGAGATGGCACGGTTCGACAGGCCGTCGGCGACCAGTTCGGCGATCTGCTGCTCACGCCGGGTCAGCTTGACGGCGCCGGAGTCGGCGAGCGAGGTGGGTGTCGGCACTTCCTTGCGTCCCAGTGCCAGCGCAATCGCATCTGCGCGTTCCATCTCGACGCCGGCCCGGAAGGCGGCGTCGAAGACGCGATCGCCGAGGTCTGCACGGCACAGCGCCTCGGCCTCGTGCATGCCCTCCAGCCAGTCCTCGGACCCGAACAGCCGGAGGCCGAAACTCGTCCAGAGGCTGTCGGCGGCGCCGAGCAGGCAGGCAGCATCCTGGAACCTGCCGGCATCGGCCTGAGCCCAGGCCAGCAGGTCCATGGTGGTCGAGAGTCCACACAGGTCACGGAAGAACCACTTGATGTCCAACGCCTCACGAGCCAGCGTGATCGCGACTTCCGTTTTGCCTTCCAGCTTCTCGACGAAGCCGAGCCCGTAGAGCGCGTAGGACAGCAACCATCGCTCACCGGTGAGGGTGCACAGGTCGCGGCACCAGTCGAAGTGCGCCCGCGCCTCGTCGAGCTCACCGCAGTAGAGATGGGCCAGGGCGAGCTGGATCCGGAGGCCCACGACCTGGTCGTCGAGCACGTCGTGCCCCGCGTACAGCGCCAGCGCCTTCGACAACAACGCCTTGGACCTGGGCGAATCGCGGAAGAGCTCGGACAGTCCGGCGACATGGGTGGCGTACGCCTCGACCCGGACGTCGGCCTGATCAACGGCGATCAAACGGGCCTGTTCGGCGGCGTCGTCCGCCCGACTCTGGTCGCCCTGGAGGCTGGCGATGTAGCTGAGCGTGCCCAGCGCGACGGCACGATTGATCGTCGGCTCGGGGCAGGCGGCCACCGCACGCTCCAGCCATTGCCTCCCCTCGTCGAGGAACATGGCGATCCAGAGGAACCACGGAGCTCCCACCAGCGTCAGCGAGCGTTCACGGCAGTCCTCGTGCGCCAGGCAGTGCTCGGCGGCGGCGCGAATGTTGGCCTGCTCGAGGCGCAGGATGGTGCACCACAGTTCCTGCAGCGGCCCGAACCACTGCAGACAGGCCTCACCCAGGAGCGCCTCGATCCACGACAGGTGTCGGTGGACCACCTCGTCGTACTCACCCCACGCCTGCAGGCGTTGGTGGCCGTGCTCCCTCAGTGGTTCGAGCATCCGGAAGCGCACGTGACCCTGGGTCTCGGTGCGACTGATGATCGACTTCTCCAACAACCCCTGGAGCACGTCGAGCACGGCGTGTCGCGGCAAGGACTCTCCGGCACACACGATCTCGGCCGCGTCGACGCCGAAGCCACCGGTGAAGACCGATGCGCGGGCCCACAAGGTGCGCTCGTCGTCGGTACAGAGGTCATAGGACCAGTCGATGGTCGCCTCGATGGTGCGGTGTCGTGACGGGCCTGTCCGCGACGAGTAGCGCAGCACCTCGAGCCGGGCGTCCAGCCGCTCGACGAGGTCCTCCAGTCCCAGCACGCGGAGCTTGACGGCCGCGAGCTCGATCGCCAGGGGGATTCCTTCGAGCTTGCGACACAGCTCGACGGCAGCCGCCTGATTGTCGGCGGTGAGCTCGAACCCGGGTACGACGGCGGCGGCTCGCTCGCGGAACAGCGCGAGCGACGGGAACAACGAGGCCACGCCGGCCTCGTCCGCCCGCTCTTTCGGCGGCACCGGGAGCGGCGCGACGCACAGCACCGTCTCCCCCGGTACGCCCAGGGTCTGGCGGCTCGTGGCCAGCACCCGCAGACCCGAACTGTGCCTCAGCAATTCGTCGACCATCTCGGCGACGTCGAGGAGCACGTGCTCGCAGTTGTCCAGCACCAACAGCATGCGGGTCCCGGCGATGTGCTGGAGCGCGACAGCCCAGGTGTCGCGGCCCGGCAGCTCCGGCAGGCCGAGCGCCTCGACCACACTCTGCCGGAGCATCCGCGGATCCCGGAGATCAGCGAGCTCCACCCACGCGACGCCGTCCGGGTGGCTGCGGGTGAGCTCTCGTGCGGCGCGGAGAGCGATCCGGGTCTTACCGACTCCCCCGAAGCCGGTGAGAGTGAGCAACCGGGTGTCGCCGAGCAGCTGCTTGACGTTGCTGAGGTCGGAACGGCGACCTTCGAAGCTGGTCAGGTCTGAGGGCAACCGGACGGCGGGCCCTGCGCGAAGGGTGTCGGGCGCGCTCACAGAACCCCATTTGTGCTCCGCCATGACGACCTCACTTCGCGTACCACTCTCAGCGCCCAGTTTCCTACAAATGGTCGGACCAAACAAGGCCCTACGCCGGGATACCTGGAAATCCTACTCAGGTACCTGTCCGGGGTGACTCCACGTGGCCTGGGTCATTGAAGGGGAGCATCGTGACGGTCGTCACAACATTTGGTCCAACCGTTTACTTCAGGAGGAATCGTGACCGCGCTCCCCGTGTCCACACCCCTACTTCTCGACCGGGTCGACCGACGTGATCACTCCCCGGCAGCCGCGCTCCGACGGGTCACCCGGGCGCTGGACGACCTCAAGGCCCTGACGACCGTCGACCAACTCGTGCAGCGGGCACCGGTTGCCCTGTGCCGGGTCGGCTTCGACCGGGCGATGATCTCCCGCGTGGTCGACTCGGACTGGGTGGTCGAGCGCTTCCACAGCGAGGTCGACCCCGTCCAGGCAGCGGAGATCACCGCTGCGGCACGCACCGAGAACCAGCGGCTCGGGCCGAATGTCATCGAGCTGGAGATGGTCCGGCGCCGGGTGCCGCTGCTCGTGGTCGACGTCAGCCGCGAGTCCCGCGTGAACCCCCGACTGGCCGCGATGACGGGCTCGAGCTCGTACGTCGCCGCCCCCATCGCACCTGATGGGGAAGTGGTCGGCTTCTTCCACGCCGACCGCCTCTGCGCCGCGCCCGTCACCGACTTCGACCGCGAGATCATCGCCCTGTTCGCGCAGGAGTTCGGGAACCTGATCGCGGCGGCCAGCCTGCGCGAACGTTTCGACCGGCTGCGCACGACGGTGGACAACCTCCGCTCGTCCCTGGGGGGGATGGTCGACGGATGTCTGGACGGTCCGATGGACCTGGTCAGCGAGAAGCAGGTGACGGGCGTCGCCGCCCACACGTCCGGACTGGCGCCCATGACGGGCCAGCGGCTCACCGGCGCCCCCGAGATCGACCGCCTGCTCTCCGAACGCGAGCGCGAGGTGCTCAAGCTGATGGCACTCGGCGAGACCAACGGACGCATCGCCAGCCGTCTGGTGATCACCGAAGGCACCGTCAAGTCCCACGTCCGGCACATCCTGCGCAAGCTCAATGCCGCCAACCGTGCCGAGGCGGTGTGCCGCTGGCTCCAGCGCCCCGGCGTGACTGTCTGAGCAGATCGACCACACGACCCCGGAGCCGGAGGCTTCGGGGTCGTGTTCCGTGCTGCAGCTCCTGGCTGCGTCTCGCGGCACGACGAAAGGCCCCGAACCCGGCAGGGATTCGGGGCCTTTGTCGGACCGTGTTCGTCAGCTCGTCGGTACGACGACCCGGGCGCCGCCGTTGCCTTCGCCCATGATCAGCTGGCAGGCCAGCCGTGAGTTCGGCTGCGAACCGTCGGCGAACTCGAGCAGGTCGCGCTCCTCGTCGGTCACCTCGTCGAAGTGACCCTCCCAGGCAGCGTCGACGTACACGTGGCACGTGGCGCAGGAGCAACTCCCGCCGCACTCGGCGACGATGCCCGGAAGGTTGTTCCGGACCGAGCCGTCCATGACGCTCTGGCCGGACGGGACGTCGATCGTCAGCTCGCGACCGTCGGCGAGCACGTAGGTCACCTCAGGCATGACTGGCCTCCTCGTCCTTCGCCAGCCGGAGAGCGCCGGTCGGGCACTCGTTGACGGCGTTCGTGACCCGCTCGAGGTCTCCCTCGGCGATCTCGGCGATCGCGACCTGGGTCTGGCCGTCCTCACCGATGACGAAGTAGTCCGGGGCGAGCTCGACACACGTCTCGACCCCACCGCAGGTGCCCTGCGTGTGCACGACCTTCATCGTCGTTCCTCCTTCTCCTGCGAGACGATCAGTTCAGCTCGAGGCGAACCGGGAGCCGCTTGATGCCCCCGACGAAGTTGGTCTGGGTCAGCTTGCGACCCTCGAGCAGCTCGATCGACTCGATACGGGGCAGGAGCTCTTCGAACATGATCCGGAGCTCCTGCTTGGCCAGGTGCTGGCCGATGCACATGTGCGGGCCGTAGCCGAAGGCGATGTGCTTGTTGGGACGGCGCTCGAGGTCGAACGAGTCCGGGTCCTCGAAGACGTCGACGTCCCGGTTGGCCGACTGGTAGAGCGGCATGATCCGGTCGCCGGCCTTGATCTCGACGCCGCTGAGCACGGTGTCGACACGGGCACGACGCATGAAGTGCTTGACCGGGGACGCCCAGCGCAGCGCCTCGTTGACCAGGTCCGGGATGAGTGCCGGGTTGGCCTTCACCTTGGCGAGCTGGTCCGGGTTCTGGCCGAGTGCCTCGATCGCGCCGGTGATGGTGGCCGACGTGGTGTCGTGCCCGGCCGTGGCAATCGCCATGAACCAGCCGTAGGCGAACGTGTTGGGGTAGAACTCCCCGTTCTCCATCTTGGCGTTGGCGATGAGCGACGACAGGTCGTCGCGCGGGTTGGCGCGACGATCGGCAACCATGCCCTCGAAGTACCCGCAGAAGTCCTGGAAGGCCTGCGCGAACTGCTGGGCCATTGCCTCGGGACTCTGGACGACGTCGTCACGCTGCAGGTCGGGGTCAGCGACTCCGAAGAACTCCTGGGTGAGCTTCATCATCCGCGGCTCTTCCTCCTCGGGAACACCGAAGAGGGTCATGATGACGTGGAGCGGGAAGTACAGCGCGAAGTCCTCGATGAAGTCGATCTCGTTCGTACCCTTCTTCAGGTACTTCTCGATCGCCTCCGTGGCGAGGGTCCGGATCTGGTCCTCCCACTGCTTGAGGTTGGTCGGACGGAACCAGGCACCGGCGATGTCCTTGACCGCGGTGTGCTCCGGCGGGTCGAGGTAGGGAAGCGCGTCCATGATCCGGAGGCTGCCGCCGGTCAGGCTCTTGGTGAAAGCGTCACCGGCCTGGTTGGTCAGGATCGGGTTGTGGTCGCCCGGCTCCTCGTGGCCACCCGCGGTGAAGAGCTCCGTGTTGCGCTCGACCTCCATGATGTCGGCGTGGGTGCTCACCAGCCACAGGTCGTCGAAGCCCTCGACGCTGGCCTTGCCGACCGGCATGTTCTCGCGCAGCCACTGGTAGGCCGCGAACAGCTTGTCGTGGTCGGAGTGACCCTCCGGCAGCACGATCTGTGCCGCGATGTCGTCCGGGACGATGTGCGTCGTCGTCTCATCGATGACAGTCATCTGGTTGCTCCTCGGTTCAGTTCGCCACGACGGGCGGGAGGTAGATGGTCTGGAGGGTCTGGAACGCGACGAGGCCCTCGGGGCCCAGCTCGCGACCCATTCCGCTGGACTTGATGCCACCGAACGGTGCGGTCGGGTCGTTGACGTAGTGGTTGACGCCGATCGTTCCGGTCCGCACCTTGCGCGCGAACGCCTCGCCACGCTCCATGTCGGCGGTCCACACGGACCCACCGAGGCCGTAGTCGGTGCCGTTGGCGATCTGCACGGCCTGCGCTTCGTCGCCGTAGGGGATCACCGCAAGGACGGGACCGAAGATCTCCTCCTGGGCGATCGTGTGGTTCGGGTCGACGTCAGCGAAGACCGTCGGCTGCACGAACCAGCCCCTGTCGCGGTCGGCAGGCCGACCACCACCCGCGACGAGCTTGCCGCCGTCGGAGCTTCCCTTGACGATGTAGGACTCGACACGCTCTCGCTGGCGAGCCGAGACGAGCGGGCCGATCTGCGTGGTGCGGTCGAGCGGGTCGCCGATCACCAGGTTCGACGCCAGACCGGCGATGGTGTCCACGACCTCGCTGTAGCGGCTCTGCGGCGCGAGGATCCGCGTGCCGAGCCAGCAGATCTGGCCGTTGTTGAGCAGGGTCGAGGCGAAGAAGCTCTCGATGTTGCCGAGCAGGTCCGCGTCGTCGAGCACGATCGCAGCGGACTTGCCGCCGAGCTCGAGCGTGACAGGGCGGAGAAGGCGGCCGCAGGTCTCGGCGATCGCCCGACCAGCGGCGGTCGAACCCGTGAAGCTGACCTTGTCGACACCGGGGTGCTCGACCAGGTAGGCGCCGAGCTCGCGACCGCCGGGGACGATGTTGAGGACACCCTCGGGCAGTCCGGCAGCAACAGCAGCCTCCGCCATCAGGAACGCGTCGAGCACGGTCTCGGGGGCGGGCTTGAGCACGACGGTGCAACCTGCGGCCAGCGCAGGCGCGATCTTGAGGAACGTGATCCCTTGCGGCACGTTCCACGGAACGATCGCAGCGACGACCCCGATCGGCTGGCGGCGAATGACCGCGGTGCCACCGAGCATTCCGGGACGACGCTCGTCGGCCTGGTCGACGACCAGCTGGCTGTAGTAGCGCAGCAGGAGGGGTGGGAAGGGGATCTCGAAGGCCTCGGCGACGACGATCGGCATGCCGTTCTGCTGGCTGACGCGCGAAGCCGTTTCGGGTCCGCGCTTCTCGAGCTCGTCGGCGAAGCGCAGCAGCACTTCCTGGCGACGAGCCGGCTCCCAGTTGCCCCAGGAGTCAGGTCCGTCGAACGCCCGGCGGGCGGCGTCGACTGCCGCGTCGATGTCGGCCTCGACACCCTCGGGAACGGAGCCGATCGTCGCCTCCGTCGTTGCCGAGCGGACGTCGATCCGGGCCGATCCGGCCGGCGTGCGCCAGTCTCCGGCCACGTAGAGCTTGTCGTATTCCATCGTGCTCATCTGGTCACCTCGTGAAGTCGTGGGGATGGGGGGTCAGCCGTGGGTGAGGACGATCTTGATGCCCTCACCTGCGTGCTGGGCCGCGATGGCCTCGTTGAGCTCGCTGAACGGCCGCTTGGTGATCAGGCGGTCGAACGGGAACTTGCCTGCGGAGTGCAGAGCGAGGAGCTCGGGGATGAACTCGTCCGGGTTGGAGTCGCCCTCGACGATGCCGATCACCTTGGCGCCGAGCACCTGCGCGCCCATCATCGGAACGAACATGACGGCTTCGGGGTCGGCCGGAACACCGATCAGGCCGATCGTGCCGCGGTAGCCCAGCGACGCGAAGGCCTCACCGAGTACGGCGACGTTGGCCGTGGTGTCGAGGACGTAGTCGACGCCCGCGGGGATGATCGCGCGGACCTGCTCGGAGACCGGACCGGCGGCGGGGTCGATGGCGTGCGTGGCGCCGAGCTCGAGAGCCAGCTCGCGGCGGGCAGCCACCGGCTCCACGACGATGATGGTGCTCAGGTTGCGGGCGACGGCGGCCAGGGCGCCCGAGAGGCCGACCGAACCGCCGCCCATGACGAGGAGTGCCTCGCCCGCCTGGGCGTCGAAGCTGTTCATCACCGCACCGGCACCTGTCTGCACGCCGCAGCCGAGCGGTCCGACGATGCTGAGGTCCGCGTCGTCGGCCAGCTTCACGACGTTGCGCTGGTTGGCGATCGCGGCCGTGGCGAAGGACGACTGGCCGAAGAAGTTGCTACCGAGCGGCGCGCCGCCCTGGGACAACGCAGAGGTGCCGTCGGGGCGGACGCCGCCGAAGTTGAGGGCCATGAAGCTGGCGCAGTAGCCGGGCTCGCCCTTCTTGCAGGACGCACACTCGCCACAGTTGTTGAACGACATGGCGACCTTGTCGCCGACGGCGACCTTCGTGACACCGTCACCGATCGCCTTCACGACGCCGGCACCTTCGTGGCCCACGACGCCGGGCATCGGGAAGGGCAGGTGCCCGTGCTGCGCGGCAACGTCGGTGTGGCACAGGCCGACGGAGGCGATCTCGACGAGGACCTCGCCGGACTGCGGGTCGCCGATCTCGACGTCCTCGATGACGAAGTCGCCACCGATCTCGTGAATGACGGCTGCCTTGATCTGCATGGCTGATCCCTTCGTGAGGTGCTCGAGAGTGTGCGGATGCCGGGCGGCCCACCGCCGCTCCAGGAACTCTTCGAAGTGTTTCCTCCGTCACATTGGCCGGGCATCCCCCTTCAGGCAGATCGCCATGTGCCGTTGGGCCCGCGAGAAGTGGCCGAGGTGTCTCGTTCGGGGGCTCCGGGTGGCGAGATCTCCATCGCCGGGCAGCCGTCGGCGTTGCCACGGATCGACACCTGCACGACAGTGAGGACGTGACGACACGAGGCATCACCGTGCTGGCCGGAGGGCTGGCGGAGACGGTGGAAATCACCAAGGCAGCCGACCAGGCCGGATTCGACGGCGCATGGTCCGGCGAGTTCCTCAACCGCTCTGCCGTGGTGTCGGTGGCCGCGATGGCGGCTGCGACGGAGAAGATCGGCGTCGGCACCGCGATTGCGTACGCCGTCGGCCGCTCGCCGCTGGTGCTCGCCAATGACGCGCGCTTCCTCGACGAGATGAGCGGCGGCCGGCTCACCCTCGGCCTCGGCACCGGGACCCGCGGCATGATGGTCGGGTGGCACGGCGTCACCGACCCCGACGGACCTGCCAGCCGCATGGAGGAGCTCATTCCCCTGCTGCGCCGGCTGTGGAAGCTGCACGAGGGTCCGGTCAAGCACGAGGGCCGCTTCTACACCTGCGACATCACCCCGACCGCCGACATCGAAGCGCCCCTGCGGCCCGAGATCCCGATCTACACGGCCGGGGTCAACGCACGGATGATCGAGGTCGCGGGCCGCGTGTCCGACGGGTTGATCTGCCACCCGACGCTCACCGACCAGTACCTCGACGAGATCGCGCGCCCGGCCATCGAGAAGGGGGCGCAGGTGACGGGCCGCAACGCGGCCGACGTCCACCTCAAGGGCGTCATCATCACCTCGATCCACGACGACCCAGCCGTTGCCCGGCGCGAAGCCGCAGCGCAGCTCGCGTTCTACATTGCACCGAAGGCCTACGGCCCGGTGATGGAGGCGTCCGGCTTCGGCGACGAGGCGGTGGCGATCCAGGCGGCGTTCCGTGCCAAGGACCACGAGGCGATGATCGCTGCGGTTTCCGACCGGATGCTCGACGAGATGGCGGCCGCCGGCACCCTCGACGAGGTGCGCGACCGCGTCGCACTGCTGGAGAAGCGCTACGACCACGCAGCGCTCTACTCGCCCAGCTTCACCATGGCCGCGGAGCGGGTTCGCGAGAACACCTTCGCCATCATCGAGGCCTTCCGCCGCTGAGGATGGACCGAAAGGCGGAGCGCTCCACCCCCGCGGGCTGATTCGACACCTCGGCGCTCTTCGTAGCGTGGCCGACATGACCACGAACCTCCGCCACGCGGCGTATCTCATTGCCGGAATCGTCGCCCTCGTGCTGACCTGGCCGCACGCCTTCGACTGGATGGACGACGGCGGCAACATCCTGAACCCGCTCGACTTCTTCGGCGATGCCATCGACGCCGGAGGGACCGCAGCCTTCCTCAGCATCGACATGCTGATCGCGTGGGCGGTCTTCATGGTCTGGGTCGTCACCGACAGCGTGCGCATCGGCCTGGGACAGAAGTGGGGCTGGTTCTTCGTCGTGCTGTCCTACATCGGCGTCTCGATGGCGTTCCCGGTCTACCTGGTCACGCGCGAGCGCTTCCTCGACCGCCAGGGGCAGCAGCACGGCGAGGCTTCCCTCACGCTGGCTGCGAGCGATCAGTCTCTCGGATAGGTCAGGTAGATCGACTCCCCGACCATCGCAGGGCGATCCTGGCCGTTGACCTCCACCTTCAGCGCGACGCGGTACTGGACACCGCCGTCCTCTCGACGTACGCCTTCGGGGATCGACGCGGTCAGCCGGATCTCCGCATCGACGGGCACCGCTGCGGTGAACCGCACCTTGTCGAGGCCGTAGTTCGTGCCGCGGCCGTGGTCGGTGATGACCATCAGCTTCTTCAGCATCGACGGCACCAGCGAGAGCGTGAGATAGCCGTGCGCGATGGTCTTGCCGAACGGCCCCTCGGCGGCACGCTCGGCGTCGACGTGGATCCACTGGTGGTCATCGGTCGCGGTGGCGAAGGTGTCGATGCGTTCCTGCTCGAGCCGCTGCCACGGAGAGGAACCCAGGTCCAGGTCCTTGGCTTCGGCGAGTTCGGCAACAGTGATCTCCAGCGTCATGGCCCCACCGTGGGCCAACGCGGCGCCGGGGTCAAAGAAGGAGTCACCCGGCGGCTGTCGCGGTCCACAGTGATGCGGCCCGCTCGGCGCGCCAACGGGCACAGCCACGTTCTAGGTTGCAGGGATGAGCACCACCGCCTTGCCGTCGTACGACGAAGTCCGCGAACTGCCTGCGCTGCTGGAAGGCGAGGTCACGCCCGACTTCATCGATCTCAACGGCCACATGAACATCCGGCACTACCTCGACGCCGGCGCCCTGAGCGCCGACCACCTGTGCCGCCAGATCGGGATCGACGACGCCTACCGCGCAGAGCGGCGCCTCGGTGTGTTCACCGCCGAGCACCACATCCGCTACTTCACCGAGATGCACGAGGGCGGGAGGTTCACCGTGCACACGACGCTCGTCGACCGCTCGGCACGGGCCGCACACCTGCTGTCACTCATCCTCGACCGAGAAGCCGAGGCCTTGTCGTGCACGGTCGAGATCCTCCTGGTCGGTGTGGGCATGGACACCCGCCGGCCGGCGGAGTTCCCGGAGGACGTCGCCGCCCGGATGGACGCCTTGATCAGGCAGGGCGCCGGACTCTCCTGGCCACTCCCGTTGTCGGGCGCGATGGGAATCCGGCGCACGGCCCGGACGTAAGACCGCGGAATTCCAACGCGTCGGGGCTTGTGAACGATCGTTTACAGGCCTATTGTTACAAATGGTCAGGCCAAAGCCGACCCCCGAAACTGCCGCCGACGGCAATCGACGAGAAGGACCGCCACCATGGACAACTTCACCGACATCACCTACGAGGTCGAGAACGGCCTCGCCTGGATCACCATCAACCGCCCCGACCGGTTCAACGCGTTCCGCGCGCAGACCGTCGACGAGCTCGTCCTCGCCTTCAAGCGGGCCTGGGCGAGCAACGAGGTCGGCACCATCTGCCTGACCGGCGCGGGCGACAAGGCGTTCTGCGCCGGCGGCGACCAGAAGCAGCGGATGGAGACCGGTGACTACGGCCCGTCGGTGAGCGGCCTGTTCGAGGTCGAGGCCCTCCACCGCGTGATGCGTGACGTCCCCAAGCCGGTGATCGCAGCCGTCAACGGCCTCGCCATCGGCGGCGGCCACGTCCTGCACGTCCTCGCGGACCTCACCATCGCCGCGGACACCGCCAGCTTCGGCCAGAACGGTCCCCGCGTCGGAAGCTTCGACGCCGGCCTCGGCTCGGGTTACCTCGCGCGCGTCGTCGGCGAGAAGCGCGCCCGCGAGATCTGGTTCATGCTCCGTCGCCTCAGCGCCGAAGAGGCGCTGGACTGGGGCCTGGTCAACAAGGTCGTCCCGGCCGCCGACCTCAAGGACGAGGTCCGCGCGTGGGCCGACAACATGAACTCCTTCTCCCCCACTGCACTCAAGGTGCTCAAGCAGTCGTTCAACCAGGACACCGAGCACTTCGTCGCCCTCGGCCAGTCCGCGGTCACCACCCTCAAGCTCTTCGGCGAGACCCCCGAGGCCAAGGAGGGCATCACCGCGTTCAACGAGAAGCGCAAGCCTGACTTCTCGCAGTACCGCGGAAACTGAGCGCCCGCGATGAGGTTGGACAGCGACCGCCTCGAGTTCGCCGAGCACGTCCACAACTTCAGCGAACGTGAGTGCGGCACCCTCGCGCAGCGTGATGCCCTCACCGACAACGAGACCAACGCGACCAGTTTCGAACTGCTCGCCAAGATGGCGAAGCTCGGTTGGCTCGGCGTCTCGCTGCCTGAGGAGTACGGCGGCGGTGGTGCCGGTTTCGTCGACGAGTGTGTGTTCATCGAGGAGGCGCACCGTGGCCTCATCCCTGGCCTCCTCGCCTACACGACAGGGCTGACGGCCGCTCAGACGTACCTCAAGTGGGGCAACGAGGAGCAGAAGAAGACGATCGTCACCAACCTCGCCTCGGGCAAGGTCGAGGCGATCGCACTCTCCGAGCCGGGCACCGGCTCGGACCTCGGCGCCGTCACCTGCAAGGCCACTCGCGACGGGGACGAGTACGTCATCAACGGCCAGAAGACGTGGATCTCCGTGGCCCATGTGGCCGAGCACATGCTCGTGCTCGTCCGCGAGGACTCCTCCGGCCCCAAGCACACCGGGCTGACCCTGCTGATGGTTCCGTGCGACACCCCGGGCATCGAGATGCGCGAGGTGCGGACCATGGAGGCACGCACCTGCAACGACGTCTTCTTCACCGACGTCCGGGTTCCGGTGTCGGCGGTCGTCGGCGAGGCCGGACAGGGGTGGAAGCACCTGATGCGTGGCCTGAGCGTGGAACGAATGATCATCGCGGCGTTCAGCATCGGTGCTGCACGACGCTCGCTGGACGATGCGGTCGCGTACATGCGCGAGCGTGAGGCGTTCGGCCAGTCGATCGCCTCCTTCCAGGCGCTCCGGCACCGGGTGGCGGACCTCGCCACCGACATCGCCACCACACGCGCGTTCATCTACGACATCGCCCAGGCGATCGACGACGGCCAGGAGGACGAGCTCGCCTCGGCCTCCGCCATGGCCAAGATGCGCGCCACGGAGGTCGCGAAGGCGGCTGCCCTCGAGGGCATGCAGCTGATGGGGGGCGCCGGCTACACGCGCGAGTACGGCATGGAGTTCCAGGTCCGTCGTGCCCTGGCCCCGCCGATCTTCGGCGGCACCAACGAGATCCAGCGGGAGATCATCGCCAAGGCGATCTTCTGAGTTCGAACGCAGAGCGCCTCCCCGTCTCCGGGGAGGCGCTCCGTGCTGTTCAGACCCCGACCGCCACGGGCACCTGCAGCGAGGCGACAAGGCCCTGAAGGACGTCGGCCGCCTCCTGCGCCATCCGCGGGACGAACTCGGCGACGTCGACGAGCTCGTTGATCGCCGAGGCCACCTGTCCGGTCATGACCAGGCTGTTGACGGTGTCGCCGGTCGTCTGCGCGCGCTGCATCGACTCGATCTTCCACCGGACCATGGCGACCGGATCGGCGGGAGCGTCGCTGTCTCCGTGGGCGAGCAACTCCTCGGACGCCGCGTTGCGCAGGCCGCGGCACGGTCCGTAGACACCGTCGAAGGCGACGTCGTCACCTTCCTTCGCGTCGAGCAGGGCCTGGATGTAGTCCGGGTGCCAGTCCGAATTCGCCGTGCTGGTGATGAAGCGGGTCCCCATCGCGACGCCGTCCGCACCCATGGCGAGCGCAGCCGCCAGTCCACGCCCGTCGCGGGCACCCCCGGTGAGCAGGACCGGTACGTCGACAGCCTCGGTGATGCTCGGCACGAGCACGTAGGTGTGGACCTTGGCCGCCGGCGCGTGGCCACCCATCTCGAATCCCGCTGCGATGACGACGTCGACACCGGCCTCTGCTGCCTTCACGGCCTGCCGGGTCGCACCCACCTTGTGCTGATGGATCATCCCGGCGTCCTTGATCATCGCGATGTAGTCGCCGGGGAAACCCGCTGAGGTCGTCATCACGGTGAGCCGACGAGCGATCTCACTGTCGTTGCGTCGCGCCTCGAGCACCATCCGGATGTAGCTGTCGGTGAAGGGGAGGACCTTGCCAGCCGCATCGACGCCGACGGGGATGTTGACGGCGAACGGTCGGTCCGTCAGCGACGCGCACTCCTCGATGTGCTCGCGGAACGTCCGCGCCCCGCTCTCGATGTCCTCGGGCATGCCGGGCATGGAGACCGTGCCGAGACCACCGGCGTTGGACACCGCAGCTGCGAGTCGCGGGGTCCGGAACGGCCCGAGACCCTCCTGCACGATCGGGTGCTGGACGCCGACGAGACGGGTCCAGCGGTTGCTGATGGGGCCTGCGTTGATGCTCATTCATTGCTCCTCAGGGGTTCACGAACCTTGTCCTCATGTTCTACACTCATGGTGACTGAATATCCAGATCCGTCAAACATGAATCTCAGGAGTGACACCCAGATGAGCGCCGGAACCACAGCACTGGAGGCATTGCGGGCCGTCGCCCGCGACCCACGAAGCCACATCCAGTCCTGGCGAGCTGCGCACCCGGACCGCAAGGTGCTCGGGGTCCTGCCGATGAACTTCCCGCGCGAGCTCGCCCACGCCGCCGGCGTACTCGCGGTGATCGTTCCCGACGACCAGGAGCCGGTGACCGAGGGCCGGGCGTTCCTGCCGGAGTTCTACTGCGGCTACACCCGCAACCTCGCCGACCAGGCCGCCACCGGCCGCTTCGACCTGTACGACGCCCTGTTCGTCGCCGACCACTGCATCCAGCTGCTCGGCTCGGCCGACGTCGTACGCGCGCTGGAACCGACCCGGCCGGTCTTCCTGGGCCAGCTCATCAGCTCCATGAGTGACCCGTGGGCCGGCCGGAAGACGGCGGAGATGATGGGCAACCTCCGCCAGGAGGTGGAGACCTTCGCTGGAGCGGCCATCGACGACAGCGCACTGCAAGCGAGCATCCGCTCCTTCAACCGCGACCGCGACCTGATGCGCCAGATCTTCGACGCACGCACCGCCGGGGACACCTCGTTCAGCCCGGTCGAGCTGCAGGACATCGTCGCCTCGGCGCAGGTCATGGACCCCGACGAGCACCACGACCTGCTCGCCCAGGTGGTCGCCGACCGCACGCCCCGGACCCGCGACGGCCGGATCCGGGTGCACCTGTCCGGCCACCTGTGCCACGCGCCGCGCCGCGAGCTGCTCGAGGTCATCGAGGAGGTCGGCGCCGTGATCGTCGACGACGACCTGTGGACCGGCCGCCGGTATCTCCAGACCGGCATGGACGAATCGCTTCCCCCGATGGACGCCCTCGCCCAGTGGTACGGCGGCCGCAACACGGCACTGCCCTGCCCGACCCGTGTCCAGCACGACGTCGACTGGGACCGCTGGCTCCTCGATGCCGTCCAGCGCAGCGGAGCCGAAGCCGTCGTCCACCTGATGCCGAAGTTCTGCGAGCCGCACATGCTCTATTACCCGGAGCTGCGCCGCGCCCTCGACGAGGCCGGCGTTCCCCAGCTCCTCATCGAGACCGAGCACGAGGGCATCCCCCTCGAGTCCTTCCGCACCCGGCTCGAGGCGCTGATCGAGCGCACCCATCGCAACCGTCCTGCCTACGCCTGACCCGATCGAGGAGTCCTGATGACCGCCACCCTGAACACCCCCGACGCCCCCACGACCGACCGCACGAACCGCCTCACCTCCACCCGCCAGGGCGGCCGCATGGTCGCGGAGTACTGGGACGACCTCTTCACCGCACGCGAGCGAGGCAAGCAGATCGTCTGGTACAACGGCGGTGCCTTGAACCCGATCTTCCAGGCTGCGGGCCTGGCCTGGTGCCACGGCGAGGCGTTCGCCGCCCGGCTGGCGGCCCAGGGGCTCGAGGGTCCGGCACAGCTCGCCGGAGCGGAACACGGCTACAACGCGGAGCTCTGCTCCTACTCGCGCACCCACCTGGGCTGCGCGGTCCTGACCGTCCAGGGCGACGAGGGCATCAACACCGGCGTGGTCGGCGCGCACGACCAGGCCGAGCTCGCCGCGCGACTGCCTGCCCCGGACTTCTTCGTCAACAACTACGCAGGTTGCAGCACCGGTCAGCAGTGGGACGAGATCTCGTACCGGGTCTTCGACAAGGAGGTGCCGATCTTCAACATCTCCCACCCGTTCCTGTGGGGAAACAAGCCCGACTCGGGCTACCTCAAGGGCGAGGAGTGGGAGTCCGCGTCCCACTACGTGCGGGACCAGCTGCTCGACCTGATCAAGTGGCTCGAGGAGAAGACCGGCAACCCGTTCGACTGGGACATGCTGCGCGAGTCGATGACCTACATCAAGAAGGCCGCCGAGCTGCGCCGCGAAGGCCTCGAGCTCTGCAAGGCCAAGCCGGCGCCGGCGACCTTCTGGGACTGGATCTCCGCCATCGCCCCGATCAACTTCCTGCCCGGCAACCAGGAGCTCGTCGACTACTTCCAGTCGGTTCGCGACGAGATCCAGGACCGCGTCGACAAGGGCATCTCCGGCGTCGAGAACGAGAAGTACCGGGTGTACTTCGACGGCATCATGAACTGGAACAAGCTCGGGTTCCTGTCGCGCAAGTTCGCCGAGCACGGCGTCGCGGTCATCGCCGGCCGCTACATCACCAACGCCTTCTGGCAGGAGCCGCAGCTGATCGACACCGAGGACCCGCTGCTCGGCATGGCCCAGCACTACCTGCTGTGCCCCACCAACCACGGCACCAAGACCCTCGACTACCTCACCCTGCGCGACTGCGAGGAGTACGGCGTCGACGGCATCGTCTTCCACTCGACCCGGACCTGCCGGGCGTTCACCGGACCGCAGCGCCTGCTGGCCCGATCAGCCCAGAACAACCTCGGGATTCCCTCGATCTTCTTCGAGGGCGACGTCGCCGATGCCTCCTTCTACAAGGAGGAGATCCTCGAGAGCCGGCTCGCCGCGATGCTGGAGGGGATCGACGTCAAGAGGACGCAGAACTCATGACGACAGGCCCGTTCTATCTCGGCGTCGACCTCGGATCGACGACGGCCAAGGCCGTCGTGATCGATGGCGACGGCGAGATCGTGTCGTCGAGCACCATCGCCATGGGCGCCGTGTCGCGGGCCGGCATGCAGAGGGCCGTCGACGAAGCGCTCGCCTCCGCCGGGATCACCACCGCCGACCTGTCCGGCACCATCTCGACCGGCTACGGCCGGCGACTGGTGCCGGGCGCGCAGCGGACCTTCACCGAGATCACCTGCCACGCCCGCGGCACGTCCGCGATGGTCCCGGGGGTGCGCCTGGTGATCGACATCGGCGGACAGGACTCCAAGGCAATCACCGTTGACGATGACGGCCTGGTGCAGGAGTTCGCCATGAACGACAGGTGCGCAAGCGGAACCGGCCGGTTCTACGAGGTGCTGGCCCAGTCCATTGACGTGCCGCTCGAGGAGGTCGGCGCACTGGCCCTGACCGGGAGCAACGACCTCGAAGTGTCGACGATGTGCGCCACCTTCGCGGAGACCGAGATCGTGTCGCTGCTCGCACAGGACGCCCCGATCGCGGACATCGCTTCGTCCGTCCACCGCGCCATCGCGGCGCGAACCCTCGCACTGGTGGCCCAGGTGGGGCGCCACACTCCCGTGGTGCTCACCGGCGGAGTCGCCCAGAACCCCGCAGCAGTGGCCTTCCTGGCCCGCGCGCTCAACACCGAGGTGCTCGTTCCCCCGCACCCGCAGATCACCGGTGCGTACGGCGCCGCACTTCTCGCCCGGGACGCCGACAAGCGCGGACGTGTCGTGGTGGACGACGTCGCCGGTGCGGACGAGCTCTTCCCGCGTCCCAGCCAGCCGCACTCGTGCGGCTCGTGCGACGGAACCCTGACCAGCGCCAGCACTCCCACCAGCGTGGACCTGGGACTGCCCATCCGCCTCGGCGGCTGACCCCAAACGACAACGCGCCCCGTCCGGTCCGGACGGGGCGCGCTGTCGTCGTTCGCGGCTCAGGACGCAGGCTGGCGCACCTCGTCGAACTGGAGGGCGCCGGCCGCGGCCTGGTCGCGCAGCAGGAACTTCTGGATCTTGCCGGTCGGCGTCATCGGCAGCTCGTCGACGAACGACCAGTACGTCGGCGTCTTGTGCGGCGCGATCTGCTCGCGGACGAACGCCGTCAGCTCCGCCACGGTCGGCCGCTCGTGGCCGGCGCGCAGGCGCAGCACGGCGCCCACCTGCTCGCCCCACCGTGCATCCGGGACACCGATCACGGCAGCGGTCTCGATCGCAGGGTGCTCGATCAGCACGGCCTCGATCTCGGCCGGGTAGAGGTTCAACCCGCCGCGGAGGATCATGTCGCGCACCCGGCCGGTCACCTTCAGGAAGCCCCGTCCGTCCATCGAGCCGACGTCGCCCATGTGCAGCCAGCCGTCGGCATCGATCGTGTCCGCGGACTCCGCGGGCATCTCGTAGTAGCCGCGCATGTTCTGGTAGCCGCGCACACAGATCTCGCCCTCGGCCCCGATGGGGACCGGCACCCCCGTCTCGGCATCGGCGATCTTCACCTCGAGCTGGGGAAGCGGCTGGCCGACGGTGTCGGCCTGGTCCTGTGGAGCGTCAGTGACGCGGGTCTGGCTGATCACGCCGTGCGTCTCGGTCTGGCCGAACAGGATCGTGAAACCGCAGTCGAGCTGAGTCGTCGTACGGCGAACGAGGGCCGCCGGCACGGAGGCAGCGCCGCTGAGGATGGTCTTCACGGAGGTGAGATCGCGGGTCGCGGAATCGGGGTGGTCGAGCAGCGCGATCAACATCGTCGGGACGACGAGCGTGTGCGTGCCGCCGTACGACTCGAAGGCCTCGAGCAGCTGCGCGGGGTCGAATCCGGGGAGCAGCACGAAGGTCCCGCGGCGGGCCCAGGCCCCGAAGGACGTCACCGCGCCGCCGCCGATGTGGTACATCGGCATGGCGTTGACGTAGACGTCGCCGTCGTCGAACGCGGCCCGGTCGGCGACGAAAGTGGCCTCGTTGACCAGGCCCATGTGGTGCAGCATCGCGCCCTTCGGGAAGCCCGTGGTGCCTGAGGTGTACTGGATCTGGATGATGTCCTCCGGATCGATCTCCGGCAGCACGGTTGCGGGATCTGCGCTCTCGAGGAATGCCGACCAGTCGCTGAACGAGTGGACGTCGTGCAGCTCGGGAAGGTCCCCGCGGATGCTCTCGACCATCGCGCGCATGTCGAAGCCACGGAAGTCGTCGACACAGAACACGGCGCGCGCGCCGGACTGCTTCAGGACGAAGGCCATCTCCCGGGTGCGGTAGGCCGGGTTGAGGGCGACGAGGACCATCCCGGCCATCGCGACGCCCTGCTGGAGGATGATCCAGTCGGCACTGTTCGGCGCCCAGACCGCGATCCGCTCACCGGGCTCATAGCGCTGGGTCAGGGCGCGCGCGACGCGCTCCACGTCCCCGACGAACTGCGCATACGTCCAGGTCCGGCGCTCCGCCGGATCGACCACGCAGTCCACGAGCGCAAGGCGCTCGGGCACCGTCTCGGCGGCGTGCCGCAGCAGGTCGCACACCGTGACGGCGCGTACCTCACCCGGCTCCGCGGGCCAGTGGGAAGTCTCCAACATCGGTCTCTCCTGAATGCAGCACCTGGATCGTCGCCCGCCCGAGTCGAGTGACCTGTGTCACGCCTACGTTAGGTTCAGAACACTAGACATGCAAGGGAACTCAGTTACCATTTCTGTAGAAATCAACAGGAGGTCGCCATGCCCACTCCCCTCGTCCGAAGCTACGCCGATTCAGCGGTGCTCATCGCGGGTGGCACGTCGGGCGTCGGCCTGGCCACCGCCCGCGCCTTCGCCGATGCCGGCGTACGACGAATCGCGCTCCTCGGGCGGGATTCCGGGCGAGGAGCGGCAGCTCGCCAACAGGTCGCCGAGCACTGCCCGGATGCCCAGGTCGAGTTCCTCGCGTGCGATGCCGGTGTGCTGGCACAGGTCGAGGACACCGTGAGCCGCGCCCACGAGCTGCTCGGGGGCCTCGACGTGCTGGTGAGCTCGACCACCGCGGCCTACCGTCCCGACCTCCTGCACCGCACCGACCCGGCTGACCTCGAGGCCATCCTCGTCGGCCAGGCGCTGCCGCCCATGCTGCTCACCCGCATCGTGCTGCCGTACCTCCAGGAGCAGGGCGGCGGCAGCATCATCAACATCGCCTCGGACGCAGCGAAGGTACCGACGCCCGGCGAGGCTGCTCTCGGCGGGGCGATGGCGGCGATCGTGATGTTCACGAAGGTGGCCGCCCTCGAGGCCAAGCGCAACGGTGTCCGGGTGAACGTGCTGACACCCTCCCTCATCGCAGGCACCACGACCGCGGCGAACGTCCTCAGCGACGGCTTCAGCAAGCGACTGTTCGAGAAGGCCGCCACCCAGGCGCACCTGGGCGTCGCCGAACCGGAGGATCTCGCCGCGATGGCGGTCTTCCTCGGCGGCCCCGCGGCGGCCCGGGTCACCGGCCAGACGATCAGCGTCAACGGCGGGGTCTCGGTCGCATGAGCGGCGCACCCACGGCACCGCTCGTCGTCCTGCCGGTCGGCCCCGAGGCTGCCTTCGGCGTCGGCGCCGTCTCACTCGGGCCCGACGGCGTGCACGGCACGATGCCGACAGGCCGTCCCTACCTCGGCCCCGACGGCCGTCCCTCGGTCGGAGCCCTCGGGGTGCTCGTCGACGACGTCACCGGATATGCGGTCATCCACGGCCTGATCGACGGCGCTTGGTCGGTCAGCACCGAGATCTGGCTGGACCTGCTCGGCCCGCTTCCCGACAGCGGCACACTCTCGGCGAGTGCCCGTGTCGTCCACGCGACCACGGTGTCGGGGTTCACCGAAGGATGGGTGGCTGACGACAGCGGTGTCCGCATCGCGCAGTGCCGCCAGCGGGGTCGTGCGATCCCGGAGACCCCCTTCGACCTCGAGCCGTCGAGCTACCACGTACGCACGGGCGCAACGGACGTGGCGGAACTGATCGGCCTCCAGACCGTCGACGGGCGTACGACCCTGCTCAGCATCACGCCGGACCTCGAGAACCCACGGCACATGCTGCACGGCGGTGTGTCGCTCTGCGCGTCCGAGGTGACGGCCGTCCTGAGCCGCATGGCCGCAGGCGTCGACCTGCCGACGAGCTCGGTCCACATCGCGCACACCCGCGGCATTCCCGCAGGGTCGGAGGTGCTCTTCCGGGCCGAGACCAGGCACGCCGGTCGGACGTTCTGGATCACCGAGGTGACCGGCTGGGTCAACGGCAAGGTGGCCTGCGTGAGCACCGTGTCCGCCCAGAAGCTCTGAAGCCAGTAGGCCCCGGAGTCAGGCCGACTCGTCGACGAGCTGCCAGAAGCGGGCGTGCGCCTGCTTCTCCCATGCGTGCCGCCGCTCAGCCAGGAGCGCGGCCGCTTCGTGACCGACCCACTCGGGAAGCAAGGTGGCCGGCAGCTGCGGGTCTCGCCGCATGAACCGCTGCTGGAGGTTGAGCAGGTCGAGATAGGTCAGCAGGATCTCGTCCGGGTCCGTCGGCTCCGGCGCGGAGCTCTCCTGATCGAGGAGGCGGCGGTACTGCGCGGCCAGCTCGCTGAGGTCCCAGGACTGCTCCACCAGCTGGGCGTCGGTCAGGCCGACACCCGCGGTGGGGCCAGTGATGGCGACCGCCGTGTCCTCGAGGCCGAGGTCGGTGACCAGTCGGCGCAGCTCGGGTGCCCGTTCGTTGTGCGGCGTGACCCACAGGCCGGGGGTCGGGTTGCCCATGCCGAGCCAGTCGAGCCCGCCGTACAGGCGCTTGCGGGTGGTCCGCTGCTGCTGGGGAACGCTCACCCACAGGAACAGCCAGCTGCCGTCCCACGTGTCGTCGGTCCCGAGGTAGGTCTCGGAGCGCCGCACACCTTCGGCGACCAGCTCGCGGCCGCGAGCGGCCAGGCGCCACCGGACGGCGCGTCCGACCCGTTCGCGTTCCAGCCAGCCCGAGGCGGCCGACCGCGCCAACACCTGACGACCCGCGTGGTCCTCGACGCCGAGGCCACCCAGGACCTTGAGCAGCGCGGTCGTCCACGCGCCCTCCGGACGGTCGGGCAGCATCTCGCCCGCCAGGGTCAGCAGCAGCGATCGCGCGCTCGGCGGGGGCAGCAAGGAGTCCGCGCCCCGCTGGCTCGGCAATACAAGTGCATCGGACATAGAGGACATGGAATCAGCCCGGCCTACCTGTTCGTCGGAGGGTCCACCTGGTGCGCGTGGCCGGTCCAGTCCAGGCCGCCGACGACTCCTTCGCCGACGGGGATCTCGTCGGCGACCACATTGACGTAGGCCTCGACGTGGGCTGTCATCCGTCGCTGGGCCAACTCCTTGTCACCAGCACGAATGGCGGCAGTGATGGCCTGATGGGCACGACAGGTCTCCGCCCGAACGTGGCCGTCGACGCTGCCGACGTAGCCGGTGGAGTCGTAGATCAACTCGGCCAGCGCCTCCATCAGGCCCGACAGCAGCTCGTTGCCAGCGGCCCGGGCCACGGCCATGTGCCAGTCGACGTTGGATCGCAGGAACCGGTTGACGTCCTGTGCCTCGGCCATCACGAGGTTGGTCGCGTCCATCGCGAGCAGGTCGGCTTCGGTGTGTCGTACCGAGGCGAGTCCGGCGCACGCCGGCTCGATCGTGGCCCGGGTCTGGAGCAGGGCCGCGAGCGACACCTGGGTGCCGCGCACCACCAGGCGCACCGTGCTGGCGATGTCGTGGCCGCTCGGGCGGCGCACGAAGGCACCGCCCGAGCGGCCTGATCGGATCTCGACGAAGCCCCGGATCTCGAGCACCCGCAATGCCTCGCGCACCGAGGTGCGGCTCAGGCCGGTCTGCAGGACCATTTCCCGTTCCGGTGGGAGGACGTCGCCCTCGCGGAGCTCACCCCGGCTGATCCGGCCGGCCAGTTCCTCCGCCAGCACGTCGCTGGCCTTGGGGACCCGGAGCGGGTGCAGCGGCGCCATGCTGTCAACCGCGTCGGGCGGAGGTGCCACCTGCGCACCATCGATGCTCATCGGGTCACCTCCGCCCTCGTCACAGCCTGTCCCGGATCAGTCGAGCTGGCAGGCCGGGTTGGGCTCCGGGTTGTTCTCCGAGGCCGGGATCGCGGCGGTCGCGACCAGGGCCAGCTTGCCGTCGTCACCCTTCTTGACGGTTCCGACGTACGTCGGCGCCTCGATCTGGTGGTCCGCGGCGCGCATCGTGACCTCGCCCTGGATCGAGTTGTAGGTCAGGCCTTCGAGGGCCTTCGCGACGTCGCCCGGAGCGATGCTGCCTGCCTCCTCGACTCCAGCGAAGAGGGTCTGCATGCCGAGGTAGCCGTTGCCCACATTCTCGGCCGGAGCGTGGCCCTTCTTCTCGGTGTAGGCAGCAACGAATGCCTTGGTCTCGGCGTTGTCAGCAGTGGGCATCCACGAGTTGGTGCCGAGCGCACCGATCAGGCGCTCGTCATCGAGAGCCTTGAGGGTGGCCACCGAGAGACCGGTGTTGACCAGCACGGTGTCGTACTTCTGGAGGACGCCGAACTGGAGGCCCTGCTTGAGGAAGTTGACCGCGTCGCCGCCGGCGAGCGACACGACGAGACCGCCCTTGCCGCTGAGCTGGCTCAGGTAGCTGCCGAAGTCCGCGGTGCCCAGCGGCGAGAAGAGCTTGGCGTTCAGCTTGCTCCCCTCCGCCTTGATGGTCTTCTCGACTCCCGCCGTGCTGTCCTTCCCGAAGGAGTAGTCGGCCGCGATGCTGTCCCACTGCGACTCGTCCTCCTCCTTGAGCCAATAGGCGAGCGTGTTGACCCCCGCGGTGTCATTGGCAGTCACGCGGAAGTATCGCGACGTGCACGACTTGCCGGTCAGGTCGTCGCTCTGCCCCTGGGTGCCGATCATCAGGGCGTCCCAGGCCTCGAGCTTGGGGGTGACCGCAGCCATCTCCGGAGAGGAGACCAGACCGATCACGAAGCGTGCGTTCTTCTCCTGGACCAGCTTCTGCGTTGCGGCGAGCGCTCCCTCGGCGGTCCCGAGGTCGTCGGCGAACTCCAGCTCGATCTTGTGTCCATCGATGCCACCGTTGGCGTTGGCCTCGTCGGCAGCGAACTGGATGCCCTCGCGCTGCTCCTCCCCATAGGCGGCGTACGGCCCGGACTCGGGTGTGACGACCGCGATCCGGATCGGGCCGTCGGCATCCTGTTCACTGGTGCTCGCCGCCCCTCCCGAACAGGCCGCGGTGACGATCATCAGCCCGGTCAGTGCAGCACCGAGGCAGACTCGTGTGTTCTTCATCTGGATCTCCAATCAGGTCGGCCGGACGGCCGGGCCAGGGGTGGGTGAGGAGTGGGAGTGGCGTGGGTCAGACCCCGACGAGATCGCGAAGCGACTCGCTCGAGGTGTCTTCGATGCGGCCCTCGGCGACCGTCTCGCCCTTGAGCAGTACGGCGTACCGGTCAGCGAGTCGGGTGACGAGGTCCAGGCGTTGCTCGATGAGCAACATCGACGTGCCTGCCGCCTTGAGGTCAGCGAGGCAGTCCCCGAGAAGGTCGATGACCACCGGCGCGAGTCCCTCGGACGGTTCGTCCAGGAGCAGCACACGCGGGTTGGACATCAGGGCACGTCCGATGGCCAGCATCTGCTGCTGGCCACCACTCAGGTGCGTGCCGAGCGAGCGCCGCCGCTCCTTGAGGTCGGGGAAGATCCGGTAGACCGCGGCGAGGTCCCACGGTCCCTTCCGGTTCGGCGCGGACCCGATCTGGAGGTTCTCCTCGACGGTGAGCGAGGACAGGATCCAACGCCCCTGCGGCACCAGGGCCGCACCCAGACAGGCCGCTTCATGAGGGGACTTGCCGCGCAATGACTTGCCGCCGACGGCGATGGTCCCGCCCTTGAGGTGGGCGATGCCGAACATCGTGTTGAGGCTGGTGGTCTTGCCGACGCCGTTGGGACCGAGCAGCGCGAAGGACTCGCCCTCGGCGACCGCGAAGGACAGCCCGTCGAGGATGAGCGCGTCGTCGTAGTAGGCACGCACGCCGTCGAAGGTCAGCACGTCGCTCATGCCGCACTCCTTCCGAGGTATGCCGCCATGACCTCGGGATCACGGCGAACCTGTTGCGGGTCACCGTCAGCGATCACGGCACCCTGGGCCAGCACGGTGAGCCGGTCGCAGACGCGGTAGACCACCTCGAGGTGGTGCTCGACCAGGACGACGGTCATGCCGCGCTCGCGCACCAGTGCAGCCAGGTGATCGGCCAGCGCGATGCTCTCCTCCCGGGACAGGCCGGCGGCCGGTTCGTCGAGGAGCACCAGGGCCGGGGCGCCGAGCAGGGCCAGGGCGATGTCGACGCGACGCTGCTCGCCGTACCCGATCTCGGCGGGCGTGTGCGGCAGGCACGGACCCAGCGCGAGAGCAGCGACGACGGCGTCGACGTCAGGCTCCCCCACCAGGTGGGCCGCGACGTCGAGCTGATCGGCAACGGTCAGCTCCGGGTAGACGCTGATCCGCTGGAAGGAACGGGCGATCCCGATGTGGCGGCGACGCGGCCCCGCCATCCGGGTGATGTCGCGACCCTGGAAGTGCACCGTTCCGGCGGTCGGCCGGAGTCGACCGGAGATCAGGTCGATGCAGGTGCTCTTGCCGGCACCGTTGGGGCCGATGAGTCCGTGGATGGAGCCCTCGGCCACCTCCAGCGACACCTGGTTGACGGCCTTGACGCTGCCGTAGGCGAAGGTCAGATCATCGAGTCTCAGCACGACGGCCTCCTCGAGTCGAGTGCGGGACGGTGGACGAATCGGGTGTGTCGCGCCGCGCGCGCAACCGGGAGGTGACGGCCGTGAAGCCTCGTTCGAGGATCTCGACGCATCCGCCGGGTGCCACCAGGACCACGACGATCAGGACGGCGCCCAGCACTGCCTGGTAGTGGTTGCCACTGCCCGCGAGGTAGTTCTGGAGCAGGATGAAGAGCACGGCACCGAGGGGCGGGCCGAGCACGCTGCGCACGCCACCGATCACCGCCACGATGAGGGCGAGTCCGGAGGTCGACCAGAACAGCGCGGTGAGCGAGATGAAGCTGGTCGTCACGAGGTTGAGGGAGCCGGCGATGCTGGCAACCAGGCCGGAGACCGTGAACGCCACCACCCTCGGCCAGTAGGTGGCATAGCCGGAGAAGCGCATCCGCTCCTCGTTGTCGCGGATCGAGGCGAGCCGTCGTCCCCACATGGTGCGGCTCAGCACCCACAGTGCGGCCATGGTGATCATCAGTACGCCCCACACGAGCGGCCACGCCTCGACCGGGTTGCCGTACATCACGACGTCCTTGCCGAGAAGTGAGCCTTCGAGCTGGACGTTGAGGCCATCGGCCCCGCGGGTGATCGAGTGCAGCTGTCCACCGGCCACCCAGGCGAGCATCCCGATGGCGAGGGTGAGCATCGCGAAGGCGATCCCGGGAACCCGGATCGTCACCAGCCCGACCACCAGGGCGGCGACCGTGCCGCCCCCGATTCCGGCGAGCAGGGTCAGCCCGATGGGGAGGTCGGCATGCTGCGCGACGTACGCAGTGCCGTAACCAGCGATGCCGTAGAAGGCAGCGTGGCCAAAGCTGAGCTGGCCGGTCTGGCGCAGCAACCAGCCGATGCTGAGGGCGAGCAGGCCCATCACCATGGCCTGCTGTGCCAGCTGCAGCTGGTACAGGCTGATCAACCACGGCGCCCCCAGCCCGGCCACGGCCAGGACGAGCCAGCCCAGCACCTGCCAGCGGGCCGAGCGGTTGGCGTGCCGCAGGGTCCCGGCAACGGTCTGGCCGGGAGCCGGCGGCGGAGTGACTGCGATGGGCTCGGCCACGTCGCCAGCGGTGATGTCGGTCAGGGAGCTGATCACAGCGCCGTCCTCCTTCCGGCAATGCCCTGCGGTCGCAGGAGCAGCACCACGAGCATCAGCAGGTAGGGCACGTACGCGGCGAGCGTGGGCAGCTGCACCGTGGCCAGCGCGTTGGCCATGCCGATCAGCAGCGCGGCGATCATGGGCCCACCGATGCTCCCGAGACCGCCGACGACCACGACGATGAAGGTGGTGATCAGGATCTCGGTGCCCATGGCGGGCGACAGCGTCAGATACGGACCAGCCAGCACCCCGGCCAGGCCGGCGAGGCCGAAGCCGAGGGCCACGACGGTGGCACTGACCCGGTCGACGTTGACACCCATCGCTCCCGCGGTCACCCGGTCGTCGCCCGAAGCACGCACGAAGAGACCGGTGCGGGAGAACTTGAGCCAGGCCATCAGGCCGGCGCAGACGAGGAGCCCCATCGCGATCACGAACAGGCGGTACGTCGGGTAGGTCGCGAACCCGAGGTCGGTCGTTCCGGCCAGCACCGCCGGCGGATCGATCGTGCGGGCCTCAGTGCCCCACACCGTCTGCACGACGTCGGCCACCACGAAGGTGATGCCGAAGGTCAGCAGCACCATGTCGAGCGGGCTGCGTCCGACCAGGAACCGCAGGCCGTAGCGGTCGACCAGCAGACCCGCGACAGCCAGGAGGATCGGCACGGTGACGAGGGCGATCCAGAACGAGGTCCGTTCAGAGATCGAGAGGGCGACGTACGCCGCCAGCATGTAGATGGCACCGTGAGCGAAGTTCACGACGCCGCGGAGTCCGAAGATCAACGCCAGTCCCGAGGAAAGGACGAGGAGGAGGACGCCGAACGCGAGGCCGTTCAGCACCTGGACAAACATGAAGCCTCCAGTGGATGGGACACAGATGTTCTGAGTGGGGTGGGCAGGGTGAACCATCCGGGGACCCGGGCGGGTCCGCGGTGGCGAGGGAGGAAACGGCGGCGGTGCCGGGCTACCCGTCGTTCTTCGTGGTCATCGAGCCACCTCCGCAAGCCTGATCCGGGTGGCGAACTCGAAGCCCGTCGCCGCTCGACGCAGGTCGTCCTCGACGGTCGGGTCGTGCAGGACGATGTCGACGCCGAGCCGGGACCCCGACTGGTCGAGACTGACCTCGGCGCCGGGATCGAACGAACGGGCGAGGTCCTCGACGACGCGGGTCACCGCGTCGGCGCGCAGCGCTGGCTTGGAGACCTTGCCGACCGGGGTCAACGGGATCTCGTCGATGACGACGACCTCGACCGGCACGGCGGCGCGCTCGTGCACGTGGGTGCGGCAGAACTCGAGCAGTTCCGCGGGAT
Source organism: Nocardioides sp. CPCC 206347 (assembly GCF_048654605.1). Classification (NCBI taxonomy): domain Bacteria; kingdom Bacillati; phylum Actinomycetota; class Actinomycetes; order Propionibacteriales; family Nocardioidaceae; genus Nocardioides; species Nocardioides sp. CPCC 206347. Next base: position 204,515 of record NZ_JBMCYZ010000003.1, on the reverse strand, counting down.
CGAGGGTCGCGCCGGAACGCGCCTCGACGTAGGCGATCGGCAACTCGCCCTTCGCGAGGTCGGGTCGGCCGATGGCCGCCACGAGGTGGACGTCCGGATGCTCGGCGAGGACGTCCTCGATCGCCCGCGGGTCGATGTTGTGTCCGCCGCGGATGATCAGGTCCTTCGCACGGCCGAACACCCAGATGTAGCCGCTCTCGTCAACGCTGCCGAGGTCACCGGTGTTGCCCCACCGCCAGCCCTCGGGCATCTCACCGGGCACACCGCTCGGGAAGTAGTCGCGGTCCAGCTCGGCATTGGCGTAGCCGGACATCACGGTCGGGGTCGCGGTCAGCAGCACACCGCGTTCTCCCGGCGCACAGTCCCGGACCCAGCGACCGTCGCCGTCGAGCTCGACCGCCTTGACCCTCACGAAGGGCAACGGTCGACCGACCGAACCCACGCGGGGCTGCGTGCCGTCGTTGAAGTGGCCGGTCGTCGTACCGTGCAGCTCGGTCATTCCCCAGTTCTCGCGCAGCCAGATGCCGAAGCGCTCGTGGAAGGCGAGCACCAGCTCCATCGGCGCGGCGCTGCCGCCGACATGGAAGTCACGGACCACGCAGCCCTCCGCGTTGCCGTCGCCGTGCAGGAGCGCGAGGGCCGTGGTGGGCGTGGCGAGGAGCGAGGTCACCCGGTAGTGGCGGGCGATGTCCCAGAAGGACGCCACCGCTTCGCGCGACCGGAAGCCGACCTGGGTGAGGGTGAGGAGCGTGCCACCGAAGATGACGGTACGCAGCCCGAGGGAGATCGTGCCGCCGCAGTGGAAGTTCGGCATCCCGTGCGCGGTGACGCCGTCGGGCTCGTTCCCCATCAGTGCGGCGACGTTCCATGCGACGTGCAGTTGTCCGGCCTGGTTCATCCGCACCAGCTTCGGCGTTCCGGTCGTGCCGCCGGTCGGCTGCATCAGGGAGTCACGTCGCGGATCCTGGTCGAACTCGGCGTCGAGGTGGCCGCCGTGATCGGCTGCCCGGCACCTGAGGTCCAGTGCGGGATCGACGTCGTCGACGTACAAGACCTCGAGGAGGGAGGGCACCTCGGCACGAAGCGCCGCAATGCTTCCCTTGGACTCGAGCAGGTCACGCGTCGTGACCAGCACGGTCGCCCGGGTCTCCCGCAGGATCGCCGCGACGGGCGCAAGGTCCAGGAACGGATTGAGGGGTACGCCGACGCCGGCCGCCTGCGCTCCCCACAGCGCGCTCAGTCCTTCGGGCACCATCGGCAGCATCAGCCCGACCACCGAGTCGGCCTCGCCGGCGATACGCCGGAACAACCCGCCCGTCGCCTCGACGTCCGCGACGAGCTCGCGATAGGTGACCGTCCGGTTCGGCGTGAGGAAGTCGGGCGCCTCGACCTGGATGATCGCCGGCTTGTCCGGGTGCTCCGCGGCGACGTACTGCAGGCAACCGAGGATCGTCTGCGCGGGGAGCAGGTCGCTCGCGTCGTACGTCGCCTCGATCTCGGCGACGTCCTGCGCACTGCGGATCCGCTTGCGGACCAGGGTCGGCTCAGACAACGGAGATCCCCCCGTTCACGCTGACGACCTGTCCCGTGATCCGGCGCGACCGGGGCGACGTGAGGAACAGTGCGGCATGGGCAAGGTCGCTGGGCTCGGTCATGCCGAGGGCGGCCTGGCGGGAGATCTTGTCGAAGATCTTCTTGCTGAACTCCTGCGACATGGCCCGGTCGAAGGACGCCGTGTCGGTGATCAGGGAGGGCGTCAGGACGTTCACGCGGATGCCGTCGCGCTTCGCCTCCACGGCGAGGGTCTGGGAGAAGGTGACGATCGCGGCCATCGCCGCCCCGATGCCGGTCTCGCCGGGCGTCGGCACCTTGGCCGCGTCGCTGGCGATGTTGACGATCGCGCCGGACCGCTGGCTGCGCAGGTAGGGCAGCACGGCCCGGGTCATGAGCAGCGGCCCCAGGGCCTGCTCGACGAGGATCTCGCGCAGCTGCTCGATGGCGATGTCGTGGAGCAACGTCGGTTGGTACGGCGCAACGGTCGAGCAGACGAGGACGTCGATCCGGCCGAGCAGGCGGTGCGCCGTGTCGGCCGCCTCCACCGCCGACGCGGGGTCGTTGAGGTCAGCGGAGATGAACTCGACGTGGGCCGAGGGTGCGTGCTCGAGCACCGCCTCGACCGCGCGCTTGCCGCGCTCCTCGTTGCGTCCGATGACCACCAGTTCCGTGCAGCCGGCGCGGACGTACTCGATCGCCGTCGCCAGGCCCACGCCCGAGGTTCCACCGGCGATGACAACGCCCTGGCCGGCGAACTCGCCTGCGGACTCCGTGGCACTCATCGTCTTCCTCCATCAACGTCGTCTGGTCCGACCATTCACTTGGTGCAAAGTGACGTACACCACTGACCAATGGAAACGAACCTAGACTGACGTTTGACAGTTATCAACCCCCAATGCACGAAATTGTCCAACCAAATGAAATCGGCCGCCACCGACTGTCGACTTTTCCAGCCACCACGGCCCCGCCCTCGGCCCGATCAGGACTCGCAGTGACACCATGGCGGCCCCCGATCCGAGGAGACCACCATGCCTTCGACCGCCACCTTCACCTCACCGAGCGACGGCACCGCCATCGCCACGTACACCTGGGGCGAGGAGCTCGAAGATCCCCGAGGGGTCGTCCAGATCGCTCACGGGCTTGCCGAGCACGGCTGGCGCTACGACCGGCTGGCCCGGGCGCTCGTCGCCGCCGGCTATCGGGTGCACGCCGTTGACCACCGCGGCCACGGCAACTCGGTCGCCTCGGCCGACCAGCTCGGGCACTTCGACTTCACGGCCCTGGTCGCCGACGTCGCAGCCTTCGGTGCCTCGCTGAAGGAGCAGTCCGACCTTCAGCTCTTCCTCGTCGCGCACTCGATGGGTTCCTTCGCCGCGCAGACGGTCATCCTCGACCACTCCGACCAGTACACCGGAGTGGTGCTGTCGGGCTCGACCGCACTCGATGTCCTCGGAGCCGAGCTCGCGAAGGCCGAAGGCCCCGTCGGCCTGGAGGCCTTCAATGCCGGATTCGAGCACCGGACCGGCTACGAATGGCTGTCACGCGACGACGCCGAGGTGGACAAGTACGTCGCCGATCCCCTTTGCGGCTTCGACCTGCCCGACACCGCCGTTCCCCAGCTCTTCGCGGGTGCCGCTCGACTGGGCGACCCGACGGCCCTGGCCGGCGTGCGCAACGACCTCCCGATCCTCGTCACGTCGGGCGACGCCGACCCACTGTCCGGCGGCGGCCAGCTGGTCCAGCTGCTCGGCCAGCGCTACCGGGACGCCGGGGTCACGGACCTCACCGTGAGCCTCTACCCCGGGGCCCGCCACGAGATCTTCAACGAGACCAACCGCGACGAGATCACTGCCGACGTGATCGAGTGGCTCACCCAGCGCAGCTGATCACCCGACCGCCGGGGTCCGTTCAGCCAACGTGTCCCGACGCATCCATAGTGCTCGCAGTGGGGCCACCTCAGGCCCAGATGCCGCCCGGTCGACCGCCATCGGCGGTGATCACGGCACCATTGGCCAGCCGGCCGCGGGGCGAGGCCAGGAAGGCGACGAGATCGGCCACATCGGCGGCCGAGACCGGCCGCCGCAGCGAGTTGCCCGACGCCAGGTCGGCATAGGCAGCGTCACCCTCGGTGCGTTCGGTCACCGTCAGTCCGGGGTGCACGCAGGTCACGGCGATGCCGTCCGGTCCGAGGTCGTCGGCGAGGTTCTTCGTCAACGCCACCACGGCGATGTTGCGCACCGAACCCGCGATCGATCCGGTGGCTCGCGCGTTCATGCCGCTGATGTTGACGATCGCACCGCCCTGGCGGCGCAGGTGAGGAACCGCCGCCCGCGCAACCCTCAGGTACCCCAGCACCTTGGTGTCGACGTTGCGGAGCAGGTCTTCGTCATCGAGGCCGGCAAGACCGGGGACCTGGCCGGGCAGCGCCCGTGGGGCCGCACAGTTGACGACGACGTCGAGGCGGCCCAGCAGCGCGGCGGCCTCGTCCACGGCCGCGCGGACCGAAGCGTCGTCGGTGGTGTCGGCCGCGACGATGCCCGCGGCCCCCACCTCGGCAGCGGCCGTGGTGAGCGTCGCGCGGTCACGGCCGAGCAGGACCACCTGAGCGCCTTCGCGTGCAAGTGCCGCTGCCACGGCCTTGCCGATACCGCGATTTCCGCCAGTGACGAGGGCGCCGAGTCCGGCAAGTCCGAGGTCCATCGGCTCAGTCAACCCGGTCGGTCAAGGCACTCAGACCAGCGTCGCCCGATAGCGGTACGACGACGAGCGGGTCAGTGCGAACTCGAAGATGCCCGAGCCCGGGCTGCCTGCCCAGTCGAACGAGCAGAGCCGGTCGGTCAGCGAGGAGTCGAGGGTCCGCTGGGTGACGGAGCCGTCGAGCGGGTACACCTCGCCCTCCACGTGGTCGCGACCGAGCGGCTTGCCGTGGTGGCCGCCGTACCCGCCGCCGGCCATGTAGCCGCCACCGGCAGAAGCGTCGGTGTCGATGGGATAGACGGCACCGGATGCGGTGGTGACCTGGACGCGCCCGGACTTGAGGTCGAGCTGGTCGTCGAAGACCAGGTCGTGCTGCACGTCGACGATCTCGTCGAGGGTGCCGTCGGTGTGCATGACCGCGCCCTCCAGCAGGATCCGGCCGCCGTCGCGCGACTCCACCAGGAGGAAGCCGACGGAGCGGTCCTCGAACTGTGCCTGGTACCAGATGTGCAGACCCTGCCCACCGGCCATCGTGCGGACGCCGCGGGACCGGTCGCGCTGGCTGTACCAGCGCTCCACCCGCTGCTCCACGCCGTCGATCGTCAGGGTTCCGGACGCCCAACCCGACTGGAAGAGGTGGGAGAACGAGGTCATCTCACCGGACGAGTTCGTCACGTCGATGTCGCCCCACCACGCGGGAGTCCGTGCCTCCCAGGTCAGGTCGAAGGTCATCCCGGTGGGGTTGTCGGAGAGGGTCGCGCGCCAGGTCTTGTTCGGCTCCACGACCTCGAAGCTGAACGGACCGCAGGTGCCGGGTGCCGTCGCCGAGAGCTCGGTCGAGTAGCGCGCATTGCGCTGCTCGGTCGGGGTCGAGAGGATCGCGAACCCGTCGACCGTGTCGCGGACGGGGTGCAGTCCCAGCCCGAAGAGCACCGACGGTGCCGTGGCATCGGTCGGGTGCACGTTGAAGACGAACCGGTCGAAGAACCGATCGGGCAGGCCCGCCGCCTCCTCGGCGCGAATGATCCGGTCGTGGAACGTCTCGTGGAAGCGGGTGCTCATCGGGTTTCCTCCAGGTCGGGTTCGGGTGGCGGCGGCAGGCCGGCCGTGCGATGGGCGTCCACCAGGAACGCCTGCACCAGGGCCTGGTCGGCGTAGTAGGGATCACCGACCCCGCGGACGGCACGCCTGCGGCCGTACTCGTAGAGCACCGCCAGCTTCCAGAGAGCGAGTGTGGTGTACCAGTTCAGGGCGGACAGGTCGGCGCCCGTGCGCTCGGCGTAGCGCGCCGCCAGCTCGTCGCGCGTCGGGTAGCCGTCCTCGAGCAACGCGGTGCTGAGCTCCTGGGTCGGGTTGACCGGAGCCCCGACCGGCACCGAGGCCAGGAAGTAGCCCAGGTCGAAGAGCGGGTCCCCGAGCGTGGCCAGCTCCCAGTCCAGGACTGCGGCGATCGTCCCGGGCGACTCGGCTGAGCACACCACGTTGCCGATGCGGAAGTCGTTGTGGACGATCGTGGCGCCCGACTCGGGAGGAACCCGGTCGCGCAACCACGCCTCGGCGGCGGCGAAGTGGGCCGGTGGATTCCCGTACTCGTCCGCCACCAGTCGCGCCATCCGGGCCAGGTGGCGGGCATTGAAGCCCTCCGGCCGACCGAGGTCGCCGAGACCGACGGCCTGCCAGTCCACGGCGTGCAGGTCGGCGAGGGTGTCGACCAGGGACTCCCCCAGGCGCCGACGCACCACGGGGTCGTCGAGTGGGGCAGGGGTGTCCGTGGTGATCACCGGGCCGGCCGAGAAGCCCATCACGTAGAAGTCCACGTCCAGCAGCTCGCCCGCAACGGAGGTGGCAAGGAGCTCAGCCACGGGCACCGGTGTGTCCGCCAGGGCACCGATGATCCGGGCCTCGCGCAGCATGTCGTGTCCGCCCGGCGGAGTCGGCGGCGGCGGCGGACGCCTGAGCACGACCTGGCTCCCGCTCTCGTCGGACACCAGATAGGTGAGGTTGGAGTGCCCGTCACCGATGGGCTTCGTCGTCACGGTCCCGGTGGTCAGGCCGCGCTTCTCCAGGAAGACAGCCAGGTCGTCGCGTTGGTCGGGCGACCAGTCCCAGTCACTCATCGGGACTCACTGGCCGGTGAAGCGAGGGGCCCGCTTCTCCTTGAAGGCCGCCAACGCCTCGGGCATGTCTGCGGTGCGTGTCATCAGTGCCTGGCCACGGTTCTCGAGCTCGAGCGCCGCGGCGTAGGACGAGATCTCCAGGTTGCGCTGGATCGCCCGCTTCGACATCCGCACACCCGCCGGAGAGTTCTCGGCGATCTGCTGCGCCAGCGCGACGGCGGCGTCGAACAGCTCGTCGGTCGGCACGACCCGGTTGACCAGCCCGATCCGCTCGGCCTCGTCGGCACCCACGACCCGCGCGGTGTAACCGATGTCCGCAGCCCGAGCCGGCCCCACCAGTCGGGTCAGGTGGTACGACGTCCCGAGCTCGCCCACGGACAGGCCGACCTTCACGAAGGCGGCGCTGAACTTGGCCGCCGGGTCGCACAGGCGGATGTCGGCAGCGAGCGCAAGCGCGAGCCCGCCACCCGTCGCCGGTCCGTGGACCGCCGCGATGACGGGGAACGGCAGGAAGTGCAGGCCCTGGATGCCGCCGGTGGCGGTCTCCTGGAACTTCAGGAACTCCCGCACCCCCATCTCGGTGATCTGGTGGATCTGCTCGAGGTCGAAGCCGGCGCAGAACGCACGCGTGCCGGTGCCGGTCACGATCAGCGCCCGCAGCGGCGCGTCGCGCAGCGCGAACGCCGCTTCGCCGTACTCGCTGAACATGCGGATGGTCTGGCTGTTCATCCGGTCGGGCCGGTTGATGCGCAGCACGCCGATGTCGCCGGGCAGCACCTCGAAGGTCAGTTCCTGGAGGTCAGGGAAGTCGATCTGCACAGCGGGCCTCTCGTCTGTCACGGTCATGACTGGTCACTCCCCCTTGAAGACGGGCTTGCGCTTCTCCTTGAAGGCCGCGAGGGCCTCGGGCATGTCGGTGCTGCGGGTGAGCAGCGCCTGTCCGCGGTTCTCCAGCTCCAGGGCGGCGGCATACGAGCCGATCTCCATGTTGGCCTGGAGCGCCCGCTTCGAGAGCTGGACGCCACCGGGACTGTTGGCGACCATCTGGCCGGCCAGCTCGAGTGCGTCCTCGATCAGCTTGCCGGGCTCGCTGATGCTGTTGACCAGCCCGATCCGGGCGGCCTCCTCGGCGTAGACCATCCGGCCGGTGAAGCAGATCTCGCTGGTGACCGCGGGGCCGACCAGGCGGGTCAACAGCCACGACGTGCCGAGGTCGCCAGCGGTCAGGCCGATCTTGACGAAGGCTGCGTTGAACTTCGCCTCCGGCGCCGCGAGCCGGATGTCGGCCTGCAGGGCGAGGGCGAGCCCGCCACCCGCCGCAGGGCCGTTCACTGCGGCGATCACCGGGACCCGGATGCTGCGGACCGAGACCAGCGACCGCGCTGCGCGCTCCTGCTGGTTGAGCATCTGGATCGCTCCGAGGTCGGCGAGGCCGTCGGCGTCGGCGAGGTCATAGCCACCGCAGAAGGCCGCGCCAGCGCCGGTCAGCACCAGCGCCCGGAGGTCATCCTCCTGGTCGAGGTCGAGCGCGGCCCGCTCGAGCTCGACGAACATCTCGTTGGTCATCGCGTTGTAGCGCTCGGGACGGTCCAGCGTGAGGACCACGACGCCGGGCGTCGCCTCCTCGAGCGTGAGCGTCTCGTAGCTGCGGTCAAGGCTCTTCATCGGGCAGCACTGCCTTCCTGGGTTGGTTCCCGAGTGATCGGCGTGGTCTGCGCGATGGCGCCCGCGGCCTCCCACTCGTCGATCTTCCGGGTGGGAATGCCCCATCCATCGAGGGCCTCCCGGGTGTTCTCGCCCGGCGCCGGCGGGGCGCTGTCGACGTACGCCGGCGTCCGGCTGAACCGGGGCTGGGGCGAGGGCTGGGTGACGCCGGCGACGTCCACGAAGGTCCCGCGCGCAAGGTTGTGGGGGTCGGTCCACGACTCCTCCACCTCGAGCACGGCCGAGATGCAGCCGCGACCGGCCGCGCGCTCGATCCATTCGTCACGGGTCCGCCTCCGTACGGCGTCGGCGAACACCTTCTTCAACTGTGGCCACTGCGTCCGGTCGTTCTGGTCGGGCAAGGCAGTGGGGTCGATCCCGAGGATCTCCAGCAGGTCGGCGTAGAAGTGCGCCTCGAGCGCACCGACCGCCAGCCACCTGGCGTCGGCCGTCTCGTAGGCGTCGTAGAACGGTGCGCCCGAGTCCACGATGTTGGTCCCTCGCTCGGTGTCCCAGGTGCCGGTGCTGACGAACCCGTGGAAGGCGGCGGCGAGCAGGGCTGAGCCGTCCACCATCGCCGCATCGATCACCTGCCCGAGACCCGAGCGCTGTGCCTCCCACACGGCGGCCACGACACCGAGGGCGAGGACCGCACCACCGCCGCCGAAGTCACCGGCGAGGCTCAGCGGCGGCGTGGGCGCCTGGCCGTTGCGGCCGAGGAGCGCGAGCACTCCGCTCTGGGCGATGTAGTTGATGTCGTGTCCGACGGCCTGGGCCATCGGTCCGTCCTGGCCGTAGCCGGTCATCCGCCCGTAGACGAGCCGGGGGTTCACGGCGGCACAGTCAGCGGGCCCGATGCCGAGCCGCTCGGTGACGCCGGGCCGGAAGCCCTCGATCAGTACGTCGGCACCCGCGACGAGGTCGAGGACCACTTCTCGGCCACGAGGGTGCTTGAGGTCCACGGCCACCGAGCGCCGGCCGCGGTGCATCACTTCGGTGCGGAAGTCGGCATTGGGTCCGACGAGGGCGGCCCCGCTGGTGCGGTCGACCCGGATCACGTCGGCACCGAGGTCGGCGAGCAGCATCGCGCAGTACGGCCCGGGGCCGATGCTCCCGATCTCGACCACCCTGAGCCCCACCAGGGGCCCGGTGAACGATCGTTCCGCGACGGTCGCAGACATCCCATCACCTCCACGGCGAGCGTAAGTCATGAACTAATGGTCAGGCCATACTTTTCCGGAGTCGAAGTGGAGACAATTCCATCCGCCTCAGCCCGGATCAGGCTCAGAGCGCGATCAGTTCCTGCACCGCACGGTCACTGAGCTGGGACACCGGCCCCTCGCCGGCCAAGCGCCCCTTGCGCAGTGCGAGGTAGCGGTCGGCGACCTTCTGGATCATCCCGATGTGCTGCTCCACCAGCAGCAGGGCGGTACCGCGGGACCGGATCTCCTTCAACGCTTCGACGATCGCGTCGATGATGACCGGAGCCAGCCCTTCGGTGGGCTCGTCCAGCATCAGCAGCGACGGCCCTGCCATCAACGCACGCGCAATGGCGAGCATCTGCTGCTCGCCGCCGGACAGTGACGTGCCCGGCCGCTTCTTCCCGCGTGCCAGGTTCGGGAACAGCTCGTAGAGATCGGGAAGGGTCCAGGTGGTCGGGCGGCCCGAGGCCTGGCCAAGGACGATGTTCTCCTCGACCGTGAGGTTGCCGAAGATCCGCTTGCCCTGTGGCACGAGGGAGACACCCCGGGCGGTGGGCACGTGGGCCTTGCGCCCGATCGGCTCGCCGCCGACGAGGATCTCTCCGGACACGGTCGGGACGCCGTACACCGACATCAAGGTGGTGGACTTGCCGGCACCGTTGCGCCCGACGAGGCCGACGGTCTCTCCCTCGCTGATGGAGAAGGACAGGTCCTGCAGGATGATCGATCCGGCATAGCCGGCGGTCACGCCACGGAACTCCAGGATCGGCGTCGTCATGCTGCGCTCCCGAGGTAGGCACGGATCACGTTCTTGTCGGCGCGGACCGCCTCGGGCGTACCGCTCGCGAGCACCTTGCCGAGGTCCAGCACGGTGATCACGTCGCAGGTGCGGAACACACCCTCGACGTCGTGCTCGACGAGCAGCGCAGCAACATTGCGTTCCTTGCAGACGTCGCGGACGTGCTGGAGCATCCGCACCGATTCGTCGTGCACCAGGCCGGCGCACGGCTCGTCGAGCAGGACGACCTTGGGCTGGCCGATCAATGCGATCGCCAGGTCCACCGATCGCTGGGTTCCGTAAGCGATCTCGGAGCAGACCCGGTCACGGATCCCGTCGAGACCCAGCGTGGCGATGATCCCGTCGAGATCCGATTCGTCGTTGCGGCGGGCGACCATGTCGAGCTGGTCGCCGACCGTCATCGATCCGAAGACGCTGGTGCGCTGGAAGGAGCGCGACAGGCCCTTGCCCCGCCGCCACCGCACCGATCGGCGGGTGATGTCGGAACCCTCGAACGTCACCCGTCCCGATGACGGACGCTTGCGTCCTGACAGGGCATCGATGAACGTCGACTTCCCTGCGCCGTTGGGGCCGATCACGCCATGGACCACACCGGGCTCCAGCGCGATGTCGACGTTGTCCAGTGCGACATGGGCGCCGTACTTCACGGTCAGGCCGTGTCCTTCGAAGATCGTCATCGCTGTCCCTTCCTCAGTCGGTGGTAGAGCTTCTGGAGCGTGCCGGTGATGCCACCGGGCATGAAGACGAGCACCAGGATCAGCGTCAGTCCGGTGAAGAGGTGGAGATTCCCACCGAAGTTGAAGTTCGCCTGCGCATAGACGTAGAGGAACGTTCCGACGATCGGCCCGGCCAGGAGGCCGAACCCACCGATCAGGGCGGCAATCAGCGAGTCGCCCGCTCGGGCGAAACCGAGGATGTCGGGCGAGATGTAGCCGGCGTTGATTGCGAAGAGCGCTCCGCCGATCGACGCCACGGCCCCGGAGAGGACGAAGGCCAGCAGGCGCGGAAGGAACGTGTCGTAGCCGGAGAAGCGCATCCGCTCCTCGTTCTCCCGGATCCCCTCCAGCGTGGTGCCGAACCGTGATCTGCCGACCAGCCAGAGCAGGGTCGCGCAGACGACGAGGGCGATCCAGGCCATCGGCCAGAACAGGCCCGGGTTCATCACGTCGGCCTGGCCGAGGCCGAGGAAGGTCATGTCCCGGTCGTAGGCCAGCAGCTTGCCGTCGTGGGCACCGGTCAGCGGCCGCGCCGATGTCTGCACGCTCAGGGCGTAGAGCGCCTGCGACAGTGCCAGGGTCAGCATCAGGAAGCCGAAGCCGGACGCGCGGACGACGAGCAGGCCCATCAGCAGAGCCATGCCGGTGCCGACGAGGATTCCGAATCCGACGGCGGCCGTCGGAGTCCAGCCCCAGTTGGTGGTGGCGATGCCGACGCCGTACGCAGCGGCACCGAAGAAGGCGCCGTGGCCGAGGCTGATGATGCCGAGGTGCCGGGCCAGGAACCCGATGCCGATGGCCAGCAGGCTCAGGATCGTGCCGTCGAGCACCAGGCTCATCTCGTAGGTGTCGGTCACCACGTGGGGCACCGCCAGCCCGGCGAGCAGCACACCCAGGGCGAGGCCGAGTCCGATCAGGGTGCCCTTGCGCCGTCCACGGGCCGGCGGGAGCACGTCCAGCATCGTCTCGGTCACGTCATCGGTGGGGGTCGTCGTGGTCATGACACCCTCTTTCCGGCAAGCCCGGTGGGCCGCCACAGCAGGACGATCGTCAGGGCGACGTAGGGGACGACCACCGCGAAGCTCGGGGACCACACGGTCGCGACGCTCTGGATGATGCCGAGGCCCATTCCGGCGATCATGGCGCCGGCGATGCTCCCGATGCCGCCCACCACCACCACGATCAGGACGGTGATGAGGAAGGCATTGCCCATGCCCGGGTCGAGCGCGACATAGGGCGCCGCGAGTGCACCGGCCAGGCCGGCGAGCGCGGCGCCGACGGCGACCACGACCAGGCTGACCTTGTCGACGTTGATGCCCATGATGGCTGCCGTCTCGATGTCCTGACTGGCGGCACGGATGTGGAGACCGATCGAGCTGCTCCGCAGCCAGACGATCAGCCCCGCGGCCAGGAGGAGGGCGATCACGATGATCGCGAGTCGGTAGCTCGGGTACTCGACACCGAGGAAGTTCGTCGTCCCCTGCAGGAACTCGGGCGGGTTGACCCGCAGGGTGCGCTCGCCCCAGACAAGGACCACGACCCGCTCTGCGATCAGCGCCAGGCCGAACGTGATCAGGCCGAGCTCGATGTGGGAGCGGTGCTGAAGGGGCCGGAAGAAGACGAGCTCCAGGATCGCGCCGACAACAGCCAGCGCGAGCGGCACCACGAGCAACGCAACCCAGAAACCGGCCACGTCAGCGACCGAGTAGGCGATGTAGGCCCCCGACATGTAGAGCGCCCCGTGGGCGAAGTTCGCCACACCGCGGAGCCCGTAGATCATCGCCAGGCCCGAGCTCAGCACCATCAGGAGCGACCCCAGGGCCACCCCGTTGAGAAGTTGTGCTGCGTTCACTTTCGTCCTCTCCTGACACCGGGACGCCGGTGTGCGGTTCCCCGCACACCGGCGTCCGTGCGCATCAGAACTTGCAGTCGGAGTTCGGCTCCGGGGTGGTCAGGTCGGGCGTGGTGTTGGAGAGGATCTCGAACGCGAGCCCGCCGTCACCCTTCACGACCTGGCCGACGTAGGAGTCGCGCAGGACCTGGTGGTCAGCGCCACGGACGGTGACCTCACCGACGATCGTGTCGACCTCGAGGTCGTCGATGGCCTTGGAGACCTTCGCCGGGTCCGAGCTGCCGGCCTCTTCGATCGCGGCGAAGAGGGTCTGCGCAGCGAGGTAATTGTCGGCCGGGACGTAGTACGGCGCGGACCCGTTGTCCTCGGTGTAGGCCTCCACGAACTCCTTGTTGAGCTCGTTGTCGCCCGCGGCGTCGTAGCCGACATTGTTGTAGTAGCCGACGATCGTGTCGCCCAGGGTCTTGAAGAGCGGCTCGGAGACCATGTTGAGCCCGAGCACGGTCTTGAGCTGCGCGTCGAGGTTGAACTGGTCGGCCTGCTGGACGAACGCGACGCCGTCAGCACCGAACTCGACGGCGAACACAGCGTCCGCACCGCTGTCCTTCAGCTTGGTGATGTAGGAGCCGAAGTCGGTGGTGTTGAGCGGAGCGAACTGCTCGAGCACGACCTCCTTGCCGGCCTTCTTCGCGGCGGCCTTGAACTTGTCGGCCGCGCTGTGACCCGTGGCGTAGTCCACCGCCTGGATGGCCCACTTCTCGCCGGGCAGCTCTGTCAGGGAAGCAGCGAGTGCGTTGACGTCCATGCTCGTGCTCTGCACGACGTGCACGGCGTACGGCGAGCACTGCTCACCGATGAGGGCGTCGTCCTTGCCGAGAGCGTTGAACGACATCGCGCCGAGGCCCTCGAGCTGCGCGTTCAGGGCACCGTGCTCCGGCGAGGTCATCACCGCTCCGATGAACTGGGCACCGTCCTTGGTCACCGCTTCCTTCGCGACCCGAAGAGTGGTCGCCGGGTCGGCGTCGGTCGACTTCACGACGAGCTCGATCTTGCGGCCGTCAATGCCGCCCTTCTCGTTGATGAGGCGGACCGCGGTCTTCCAGCCCTTCACCGCGTCGGTGCCGAACTGAGCCAGGGCTCCACTGGTCGGCGGGATCAGCGCGACCTTGATGGGGCCGTCCTCACTGTCACCACCCGAACTGTCGCTGGCCGCCCCGCAGGCGGCCATGGTCATTGCCAACGTGACAGCACTTGCAGCCGCCAGCAGTCGTCGCTTCATGCAGAAGATCCCCTCGGGTTTCGACACGACCGCCCATCGGTGTGTCTCACGTCACCAAGTATGGTCTGATAATTAAATCGGTTCGACCCTATAAGGGGGGGTTCTTCTATCCCCTAAGAGGTAGGCGGAACCCCCACCAGCCTGGAAACGGGCCGGATCAGCCCGGCGCGATCGTCTCGGGGACCCGCGTGTTGGCCGCGGCGCGCCGCTCGGAACTGATGATGAGGACGACCGCGCCGACCACGGCGCCCCCGCCCACCAGGACTCCCGGCCCGATCGGTTCGGCAAGGACGAGCCAGCCGAGGAAGACCGCGACGACCGGATTGACATAGGCGTGGGTCGCGACCAGGGAGAGCGGCACGTTCGCGAGCAACCAGGCGAAGGCGAGGAAGGCCACGATCGAACAGGCCACCACCAGATAGGCCAGCGCGAACCAGCCCTGCGCGGAGTAGTCGGTGCTGAACTGCTCGCGCGTCGCCAGGGCGAGCGTGGTCGAGCAGCCGGCGGCGACCAGCTGCTGATAGGCCGCGACGGCGACGATGTCCTGCGGCAGGCGCAGGCTGCCCTGGAGGAACGAACCGACGGTCCAGCTCACGCTCGCCGCCAGGCAGAAGACAGCACCCAGCAGGGGCAGCGCCTCCCCGGTGGTCTGCCCGACGCCGATGAGGGCCGCGAGGCCGGCGAAGCCCACCGCCACACCGCACAAGGTCGCCACCGGCGGACGATCGCCCGTCACCAGTCGGAGCAGTACGGCCCAGGCCGGCACCGTCGCGACGATCAGGGCGGCCACACCCGACGGGAGCCCGCGGACCTGCGCGAGCGCCTGGAAGCCGTTGCCGAACCCGAGGAGCAGGATGCCGGTCGCGAGCAGGCCGACCATCTCCGGTCGGCTCAGTCGCAGCGTTCGCCAGCCCTTGCGGAGGACGGCGATACCGGCGAGGACCAGCCCGGCCACGAGGTAGCGCTGGGCCATGGCCTGGAAGGGGTCGACCTCGTCGACGACCAACCGGATCGCCAGGTAGACACTCCCCCACAACAGCCATACGGCAGCCATGCAGACCACGAGGGTCCTGCGGTTGACCGCCTGCAGCCCCTCAGGCACGGAGCCGGGTCACGCGAAGTTCGGAGCGCGCTTCGCGATGAACGCAGCGATGCCCTCGGCTGCTTCACCGTCCTCGAAGAGGCCCTGCTCCTGCAAGCGTTCGAAGGCGATGCCCTCGGCCAACGGCATCTCGAAGGCGGCATCCACCGTGCGTACGACGGCCAGCTGGGCCGGGAGAGAGGACGTCACCAGGTCGCCGGCGAGCTCCAGCGCCGCCGCCACGGCGTCGCCGTCGGTGAGCCGGTCGACCAGTCCGATCCGGAGAGCTTCCTCGGCATCGACCTGGCGGGCGGTGAGCATGATGTCGAGCGAACGACCACGACCCACCAGCTGCGTCAGCCGCTGCGTGCCGCCGGCACCGGGAATCAGGCCGAGCTTGACCTCGGGGAGGCCGAGCTTCGCACGTGGTCCCGCCACCCGCATCGTGCAGGCCATGGCGAGCTCGAGGCCACCACCGAGGGCCAGTCCGTCGACTGCGGCGATCGAGAGCCAGGGCGACGCCGCGAGCCGGTCGTTCACCGCGCGCATCTTGTCGCCGTACGCCAGGAAGGAGTCGGCGTCGATGGTCGACATGTGCTTGATGTCCGCGCCGGCAGCGAAGAAGCCGTCACGGGCGGAGGTGAGCACCATGACCTTCACGTCGCCGGCCTTCTCGGCGGCGTCGATCGCGGCATGCATGCCGTCCAGGATCGGGATGCCCAGGGCGTTGGCGGGCGGCCGGTCCATGGTCACGACCGTGACGCCGGGCGAATCGGTGGTCCAGGTGACGACGGGGTTCTCGGACATCGGGTTCCTGCTTTCGGGGTTCGTCGATCAGGTACGGCGAGCGGTCAGGGCCGCCGCGGGAAGCGGGTGAACTCGGGGGTGCGACGCGCCTTGAACGCCTCGCGTCCCTCCTGGGCCTCGTCGGTGCCGTAGAAGAGGAGGTTCGCGTCGTGGGCGAGCTGCTGGATGCCGGCGTAGCCGTCCTCGTGCGCATGGAAGCTGAGCTTCGACATCCGCAGCGCTCGTGGCGAGAGCTCCAGCATCTGGCGACACCACCGCACGGTTTCGGCCTCCAGTTCGGCCAGCGGTACGACGGTGTTGACCAGGCCCATCTCCAGCGCCTCGCGTGCGTCGTACTGACGGCACAGGAACCAGATCTCCTTGGCCTTCTTGGGACCGACCAGGTCGGAGAGGATGCTCGATCCGTAGCCGCCGTCGAAGGAACCGACCTTGGGACCGACCTGGCCGAAGACGGCGTTGTCGGCGGCAATCGTCAGGTCGCAGACCAGGTGGAGCACGTGGCCACCGCCGATGGCCCAACCCGCCACCATGGCCACGATCGGCTTGGGGCACCGACGCATGGCGACATGCAGGTCGGTGACGTGGAAGCGCCCGGTCGCGTGGTCGTCGAGCTTGTAGCCGCTGTCCCCGCGCACCCGCTGGTCGCCACCGGAACAGAACGCCTTGTCCCCGGCGCCGGTGAGGATGATCGCGCCGACGGTCTCGTCCTCGCGCGCGACCATCAGCGCCCGGTCGACCTCGACCAGGGTCTGCGGACGGAAGGCGTTGTGGACCTCCGGCCGGTTGATCGTGATCTTCGCGATCCCGTCGTGGCTGGTCTCGTAGACGATGTCGTCGTACTGGCCGCTCGCGGTCCAGTCGACGGTGTCAGCGGGGTGGGTCATGGTCTCCTCGGGACGGGATGATCAGGCGCCGTAGCGGCGCGCGTAGGAAGGCAGGGCGGGCTCGCGACCGGTCCAGGTCAGGGGGTTCAGCAAGCCCGTCGTGAAGCTGACGGTGATCGGCGCAAACGACAGGCTCCCGACCAGGTCCGCCTTCGGCAGGACCACCCGCGAGCACACGCGCGTGTCGACCCTCGCGGCGCGGGCCGTGCCACGGTGCCTGATCGCGTCGATCATCAGGGCATAGGCAACCGGGTCGCTGGAGAGCAACGCGTGCTCGGCCACGTGGCCGGGACACACGTCCTGGACGAGGATCGTCCGGATCCCTCGACCACTGCTCGCCGACGGTTGCGGCGTGATCAGCTCATCGAGCCGCGTCGCGATCGACGTGACG
The DNA here is from genome assembly GCF_048654605.1 of Nocardioides sp. CPCC 206347. Lineage (NCBI taxonomy): Bacteria > Bacillati > Actinomycetota > Actinomycetes > Propionibacteriales > Nocardioidaceae > Nocardioides > Nocardioides sp. CPCC 206347. The sequence continues at coordinate 187,432 of NZ_JBMCYZ010000003.1, read as the reverse complement.
GCCAGTCCCTGCGGCATCGGCGCCCGCTCCAGCGCCCGCATGGTGTGGCCCCCGCGGGACATCTGCCAGGCGATCGGAGCGCACCGGCAGGTCGCGCACAGTGCGTTGGCGACCGCCGTACCGCGCAACGGCCCGGCGATCGGTACGACGTCCGAGGCATGCCGCGCGACGTCGGGCCAGAACTTCGCGACCCACAGCACCATCGCGCCACCCTGGCTGTGCCCGACCAGCGCCACCTTGCGACCACTGCGTCGATGGGCCACCCGGGCGGCGTGCACGGCGTACTCCGCGGCGACGGTGAAGTCACCCAGCGCCCGCTTCGGCAGGCGCACGTCACACCAGCCGTAGCCGTCGGCAGTGAGCTGGCGTTCGAAGGCCCAACCCCAGACCTCGTCGGGTTCACTGGCCGTGCCGTGGACAAGAAGCACCGTAGGTCTGGGGTTGGAGCGGTTGGCCAGACGACTGCATCGCACGGCAGCGTCCAGACGGGCACGGGGCGTGCGGAGCACGGGGCTGGCGTCGCCGCCGCCGAGCGCGTGAGCGGAAGCGGCCCCCACCTGACTTCCTGCGCCAGGAGGCGACGGCGGCGACACCAGGACCAGGAGCGCGACGGTCAGCAGCGCTCCGATCCATCCCCGTACGGACATGTCGCTGTCCGTCAGGCCATCGTGAGGCCGCCACTGACGGACAGCGTCTGGCCCGTCACGAAGCCGGCGCCGTCCGAGGCGAAGAAGGAGACAGCCGGGCCGATGTCGTCCGGCGTGCCGAGGCGCTTCATCGGGACCGCGTTCGTCATGCCGGAGATGACCTTCTCGGCGTCGCCGCCGCCAGCACCGTCGGCGAACTTGCGCAGCGCCGGGGTGTCCGTCGGGCCGGGGCACACCGTGTTGGCGGTGACACCCTTGCGCGCGACCTCGCGGGCGAGGGTCTTGGTGAAGGCGATGATGCCGCCCTTGGCGCCCGAGTAGACCGCCTCCATCGACGAACCCACGCGACCGGCGTCGGAGCCGATGTTGATGACGCGTCCGAAGCCGCGCTCGGTCATGCCCGGCACCACGGCGTGGATGACGCGAAGTGCGCCCTTGTAGTTGATGTCGATGACCTTGTCCCAGAACTCCTCGGTCGTCTTCACGAAGGGCATGAAGTCGTCCCAGCCGGCGTTGTTGACCACGACCTCGATCGGGCCGAGCTCCTGCTCCACGGTTGCGACGGCGGCCTTGACCGACTCCGTCGACGTCACGTCGATCTGGACGGCGATGGCCTCTCCCCCGGCGGCGCTGATCTCCTTGGCGGTCTCCTCGGCGACGGCAAGGTTCAGGTCCGCCACGACGACCCGGAACCCGTCCCGACCCAGCGTGGTGGCGATGCCCTTGCCGATGCCCTGGGCACCACCGGTGACCAGTGCGACGCGGTTGCTCATTGTGTTCTCCTTCGAGTGGTGGGTTCAGCTGGCCGGGGACCAGATGACTGGCCCGGCGATGATCGAGTGGCTGGTGAGCTTGCGCCCGAGGGTGCTCTGGGCGTCGCGGGCGGCGTCGATGATCCGCTCGAGGTCGAGCCCCGTGTCGACGCCCATCTCGTGGAACATCGAGACGAGGTCCTCGGTGGCGATGTTGCCCGTCGAACCGGCCGGAACGGGGCAGCCGCCGAGCTCGCCGAAGCTGGACTCGAAGCTGCGGCAGCCGGCTTCCAGGGCGGCGTACGCATTGGCGAGGCCCTGGCCGCGGGTGTTGTGGAAGTGCGCAGTGATCTCGACTCCGGGCAGTCGTTCGATCGCAGCGGCGAAGAACCGGTGGGCGTACGCCGGGTTGCACATCCCGGTCGTGTCGCCGAAGCCGATCTCGGTCGCACCGGACTCGGCGAACTGCTCGGCGAGGTCCAGCACCCGATCCATCGGCACGGCACCCTCGAAGGGACAACCGAAGGACGTGGCGATCACCGCGCAGTAGGTGAGGTCCTCGGCGAGGATCCGTTTGCCCATCTGCATGACGTCATCCATGGTCTCCTGGACGCTGCGGTTGATGTTGCGCTTGTTGTGCGTCTCGCTGGCGCTGACGAAGAGGGCGATCTCCTCGAACAGATCACGGTGCCCGAGGGCGTTGTCCAGACCCTTGCTGTTGGGGACCAGGACCATCCGCTGGACATCAGCGGGGACGTCGATGCCCTGGAGCACCGCGACCCCGTCGGACAGCTGGGGGATCACGTCGGGGCGCACGAAGCTGGCGACCTCGATCCGCTTGACACCCGACTGACCAAGCGCGTTGATCAGCCGGATCTTGTCCTGGGTCGCGATCGTTTCCGGCTCGTTCTGGAAGCCGTCCCGGGGGCCGACCTCCCGGACGTGGACGGTCCGGCGCTCGTCCTCGGCACTGTTGGGGAACGTCACGGTCTTCAGGGGGGAATTCATCGGGTCTCCTGCTCTGCGAGGCTGCGTTCGAGGTGGTCACGGTGTTGGGGTGCGGCGACCTCGATGAGGCGCAGCGCCCGCTCGGCAACCGTGCAGCCGGTGAGCATGGCGACACCATGCTCGGTCACGACGGCGTCGACGTCGACGCGCGCTGTGGTGACGACTCCGCTGGCCAGGGTCGGCACGATGGTGGACTGCTCGCGCTCCCCTGAGCCGACCGTCGAGCGCAGCGCGATGATGGACCGCGAACCGGTCAGCGCTGCGGCCCGACTGAAGTCGACCTGGCCACCGACCGCACCGATGTGGACACCGCGCGCGAGCTCGGCGCCGACCTGGCCCAGCAGGTCGACCTCGATGGCGGAGTTGATCGAGATCAGGGAACCCAGGCGCGAGAGCACGGACGGAGAGTGCGTGTAGCTCGCGGGCCGGAACTCGACCGGGAAGTCGCCGAGCCGGTGGTAGCCGTCGGTGCTGCACAGGGCCGCACCGGTGACCACGATGCCGGCATCGATCTCCTTCTCACCACCGGTGATCACGCCCTTCTCCACCAGCGTCAGCACACCGTCGGTGATCATGCCGCTGTGGAAACCGAGCTTGCGGTGCCCGGAGAGCGCTTCCAGGACGGCGGACGGCAGCGAGCCCACCCCGATCTGGAGGGTGGCTCCGTCGTCGACGATGCCGGCCACGTTGGTCGCGATCGCCCGCTCGACGTCGTCGGCGGGCTTCGACGGCGCCTCTCGCAACGGCCGGTCGGTCTCGATGACGGCCGCGAAGGTCGACAGGGGCAGCCTCGGGCCGCCGGTGGTCCGGGGCATCTGCTGGTTGATCTCGGCGATGAGGGTGCGCGTGTGGTGCAGTGCGTCGGCGACGTACTCGACACCGGTGCCGAGGGTGACCATGCCGTCGCCGTCGGGGGGCGAGACCTGCACCAGGCCGACGTCGTTGGGGAGCTGGCCGGACGCGAACATCCGCGGAATGGCCGAGTAGTGGCACGGCACGACGTCGAGCTGGCCCTGCCGGCTCAGGCTCCGCAGCTGTCCCAGGCCGCCGTACGAGACGACGGTGAGCTTCTCCGGCAGGTCGCCCGAGAGTCGCTCGTTCCACGTTAGCCCCGAGAAGGCCCTGATCGGCCCGACACGGTCCACCGCGTCGAGCACCTGGTTGACGAGGGGCTCGGGCTCGGCACTGCCTTGCCCCCACCACACCCCGTCACCCGGGTTCAGGAAATCCGCCACGTCGAACATGTCGGCCTCAGACGCGCTGAACGAGAGTCGCCGTGCCGAGGCCGCCGCCGCAGCACATCGTGACCAGTCCGACCTCGACGTCGCGGCGTTCCATCTCCGCCAGCAGCGTGGCGAAGAGACGCGAACCGGAGGCACCCACCGGGTGGCCCAGGGCGATCGCGCCGCCGTTGACGTTGACCTTGTCCATGTCCGGCTTGAGCTCGCGCTCCCAAGCGAGGACGACGGAGCTGAAGGCCTCGTTGATCTCGACCAGGTCGATGTCGTCCATCGTCATGTTGTTGCGCTCGAGGAGCTTGCGGGTCGCAGGGATCGGACCGGTCAGCATGATCAACGGGTCCACGCCGACGGTGGTCTGGTCGAGGATCCGGGCGCGCTTGGTGAAGCCGTGCCGCGCCACCGCGTCGTCGGAGGCCAGCAGTACGCCGGCAGCCCCATCCGTCAGCGGCGAGGACGAACCAGCGGTGACCGCACCGACCTCGGGCCGGAAGATGGTCTTCAGGTCGGCGAGGCCCGCCACGCTGGTGCCCGGCCGGACGCTCTGGTCGCTCGTGCGGACCGAGCCGTCGAGCTCCATAGGGATGAGTTCGCGCTGGAACCGGCCGGCCTCGATGGCGGCCGCGGCCAGTGCGTGCGAGCGGACGGCGTACTCGTCCATCTCGAGGCGGCTGATCCCCCACCGATCGGCGATCCGCTCGGCGCTCTCGCCCATGGCCGGGAAGTCGTAGAGGGCCTTGAGCTCGGCGGGCCAGGCGGCGCCGTACAGCTCCTCGATCCTGACGACCGCGTCCATCGGGACGTGTCCCATGTTCTCGACGCCACCGGCGATGACCACGTCATGGGTGCCCGACGCAATCAGTGCAGCGGCCATCTCGACCGCGGTCTGGGCTGAGCCACAGCGGCGGTCCAGGACCGTTGCCGGGACCTCGGCGGGGTAGCCGGCCTGCAGCCAGGCGTTGCGGGCGACGTTGCGGGACTGCTCACCGAACGGCGCGGTGCACCCGATCAGGAGGTCCTCGACGTCGGCGGGCGCGAGGCCGGTGCTCTCGAGCAGGGCGGTGTAGACCGTGCCGAGCATGACGTTGGGGTGCACGTCGCGGAACCAGCCGCGGTCCGGGTGCGCGCGCCCCATGGGCGTGCGAAGCGCTTCGACGATCCAGGCGTCGCGACCTGTCAGCGGCATGTCAGATCACCGTCCCGCCGTCGACGGCCAGCACCTGGCCGGTGATGTACGACGCCGCGTCGGAGGCGAAGAACACGAAGGTCGACGCGATCTCGTCCGGTTCGGCCCACCGGCCGAGCGGGATCCGCGCGAGCGTCATCTCCGCGAGCTTCTCGTTGCTGCGGATGTTCTCGGTCATCTTGGTCGCCGCAAGCGGCGCGACGGCGTTGACCGTGATGTTCTTGCGGGCCAGTTCCTTGGCGAGGGACTTGGTGACGCCGATGATCCCGGACTTGGCGGCGCTGTAGTTGACCTGGCCGATGGTGCCGACGAGCCCGGCGGCCGACGTGACGTTGATGATGCGGCCGGCTCCGTTGGTGGCCAGGAACGGCAGGGCCGCCTGGCTGACGGTGAACGCCCCGCCGAGATGGACGCCGACGACGAAGTCGAAGCCTTCCTTGTCCATCTTCGCGAACATCGCCGGCGCGATGGCGCCTGCGTTGTTGACGACGATGTGCAGTGTCCCGCCAGCGAGGTTCGCGGCCTGCTGGGCCGCGGCAGCGGCACCCTCGGCGTCACGGACGTCGAGGGCGGCCGATTCGGCGCGACCACCGGCGGCCACGATCTCCGCGGCCACCGCAGCAGCCGAGTCCTTGTCGAGGTCGGTCACCATCACAGCCGCTCCGGCGCCGGCGAATGCCTTCGCGACCGCTGCGCCGATGCCACTGCCGGCACCCGTGACGAGGGCGGCCCGGCCGGTCAGGTCGAAGGGGGAAGTCATCAGTAGCTCCTGGGAAGGCCGAGGACGTGCTCGCCGAGGTAGTTGAGGATCATTTCCTGCGAGATCGGGGCGATCCGGGTCAGTCGCGCTTCCCGGAAGTAGCGGGCGACGTGGTACTCCTCGGCGTACCCCATACCGCCATGTGTCTGCAGCGCGCGGTCAGCGGCGTCGAAGCCGGCGTCGGCACACAGGTACTTCGCCATGTTCGCCTCGCGGGCGCAGGGCAGGCCCTGGTCGTAGAGCCAGGTCGCCTTGCGCAGGATCAGTTCGGCGGCATCGAGCCGAGCCAGCGAGTCAGCCAGCGGGAACTGGAGACCCTGGTTCATGCCGATCGGGCGGCCGAAGACCTCCCGCTCGTTGGCGTAGCGAACCCCGCGCCGCAGCGCGGCGCGGCCGATCCCGAGCGCCTCGGCAGCCACCAGGCACCGCTCGGGGTTCAGGCCGTCGAGGATGTACTTGAAGCCCTGGCCCTCCTCGCCGATCCGGTGCTCCTCGGGGATCCGGAGGTCGTCGATGAAGAGCTCGTTGGACGTGACGGCGTTGCGGCCCATCTTCTGGATCGGCCGGATGTCGACGTGCGCGCGGTCGAGATCGGTGAAGAAGAGGGTGAGGCCGTCGGTCTTCTTCGGGGAGTCCTCGAACCTGGCGGTGCGGGTCAGGAGCAGGATCTTCTCCGACTCCATGGCCTTCGAGATCCAGACCTTGCGCCCGTTGACGACGTAGTCGGAGCCGTCCCGCTTCGCGAAGGTGGTGATCCGGGTGGTGTCGAGCCCGGCACCGGGCTCGGTGACGCCGAAGCAGACGTGCAGGTCGCCGTTGACGATCCGCGGGAGGTTCTCCTTCTTCATCTCCTCCGAGCCGTGCACGATCACCGGGTGCATCCCGAAGATCGACAGGTGCATGGAGCTGGCGCCGTTCATGCCGGCGCCCGAGGCCGCCACCTCCTCGAGGAGGAGCGAGGCCTCCGTGATGCCGAACCCGTGGCCGCCGTACTCCTCGGGGGTGGTGATGCCGAGCCAGCCACCTTCAGCGAACGCGTTGTAGAACTCGGTCGGGAACTCGTGCCGGGAGTCCTTCTCGAACCAGTACTGGTCGTCGAACTTGCCAGCAAGGTCAGCGACCGCCTTGCGGATGGTCTGCTGATCGTCATTGAGATCGAAATCCACGGTGGGTCCCGTCCTGATCGGAGATGAAGGGGCCGACTTCACGCCAGCCGAAGACTTATGGATTGACTATAACAAAAGGTATGACCAATAACTAGATGACTTCGGACTCCCCGAGGACCAGGTGGAGACCGTCGGCAATGCGTTCGTTCCAGGCCGCGACGGGGCCGAAGAGCTCCGCATCGAGCCGGGCCCGCTTGTAGAACAGGTGGAGGTCGTGCTCCCAGGTGTAACCAATCGCTCCGTGCATGGTCAGCGCCGCGTCAGCGGCTCGTCCGGCCGCTGCCGTCACCTGGGCCTTCACCGCAGCCGCGTGCAGACCGCAGTCCGGGAACTGGCCATCGACCGAGGCCGCGGCGTAGTAGACGCCCGACCGGCCCGCCTCGAGGTCGACCAGGATCGTCGCCGCCGCGTGCTTCACCGCCTGGAAGGAACCGATGGGTACGCCGAACTGCTGCCGCTGGCCGCTGTACTCGACCGCCAGGTCGAGCATCCGCTGCATCGCCCCGAGCGCGTCGGCGGCCGTCACGACGCCGGCCATCTCGGTGATCCGTGCGAGCGCGACCGCGGGATCGACGTCGAGCACCTCGCCGGGCGCGCCGTCGAGGCGGACGTCGGCCACCGACCGCGACCGGTCGAGAAGAACGTGGGGTGTCAGCGTCACGGCGGCATCCCCTGCGGCGACGGCGTGGAGCCTCGCAGCGTCGCCCTCGCCCGCCAGGACCACGAGCACACCGGCCCGGTCGGCACCGAGCACACGGGGAACAACGCCGGTGATCCGGCCGTCGTGGTCGATCGCGAGCGACGGCGCGGCGTCCGGCAGGCACTCGGCGGCAACGACGACGGCGGCGTGTCCGCCCTCGAGGGCTGCCTTCAGCAGGTCCGGGCGACCCTGCAGTGCCGGAACAGCAAGGGTCGTCGCCAGCCAGGCCGCACTGGGCGCTGCGACACGAGCGAGCTCCTCCGCCGTGATGGCGAGCTCGACCAGCCCGCCCCCCTGGCCACCGAGCTCCTCCGCGACGCCGACACCCGACATCCCGTCGCCCACGAAGCGCTCCTCGAACGCGGACGGATCGGCCGCACCGTCGTCCGCGCCCTCGACACCCAACCAGGCGCGGACCTGCGCGGAATCGGCGACGTCACCGAGCCAGCCACGAAGCGCTTCGCGGTAGGCCTCCTGCTCCTCAGAGAACTTCCACTGCATGGCGCTGCCTTTCCACTGTGCACTCGTCCAGCCCGGCCAGCCCGGCGTTACCCGCCGTGAACGTGCCAACTGTTAGTTTGGGTATGACCAATGAAGCGGATGGGTCCGCGAAAGAACGGTAGGAAATGACTGATTCCACGAGCGCCCCCACAACGCCCGCCAGCGTGCGGGCCGCGGTCCAGCTCTCGCCCATGCAGGTCCCGAAGGCGTCCGACGTCCTCGCCGACGACCTGCGCGAGCGGATCCTTCGCGGCGACTTCCCCGAAGGCACCGCGCTTCCACCCGAGCGTGAGCTCGTCGCGCAGACCCGGATGAGTCGCACGACGGTGCGCGAGGCGCTCCGCATCCTGGAGGTCCAGGGCCTGGTGCAGATTCGCACCGGCCGGTCCGGCGGAGCATTCGTGCAGAAGCCGGGCGAGGAGTCGATCGCCAGCACGGTCAGCCTGCTCATCCGCGGGCGCCAGGTGCGGCTCGCCGCGCTGCTCGAGACCCGCGAGGCCGTCGAGCCCGCCTGCGCACAGCTCGCCGCGAAGTACCGCACCGACGCCGACCTCGAGGCGCTCGACCGCGCCAACGGCGCGATCGCACTCGAAGGGCCGCTCGGAGAGTTCCTCCAGGCCAACGTCGACTGGCACGTCGCGGTGGCGGTCGCCTCGCACAACGAGCTGTTGACCGGCTTCATGGGCGCCTTGTCGCGAGCCATCTACGCCGCCACCGACAACCAGGGCTTCATCAATGCGGAGGTCCGCAAGACCACGCTGCAGGCGCATCGCAGCATCACCGAGGCGATCCGCAAGCGCGACGCGACAGCCGCCGGACGCCGGATGACCCGCCACGTCCACGAGTACGCCTCGGCCGTCCTCGAGGTCGAGGAGCGCACCGAGATCGACGTCCCGGACTGACAGGTCACCACGGCGGGGTCAACCCAGACCCGGGCCGAGCTTGAACTCGGCTTCGGTCTTCGACGTGAGCTCGTCGAGCGAGACGCCCGGTGCGATCTCCAGCAGGGTGGCGCCCGTGCCGCCTCGTCGATCGATCTCGAACACCCCGAGGTCGGTGATCAGCATGTCGACCACGCCCTTGCCGGTCAGCGGCAGGGTGCACTCGGGCTTGAACTTCGACTCGCCGGTCTTGTCGCAGTGGTCCATCACGACCACGATGCGACGGACGCCGGCGACCAGGTCCATCGCGCCGCCCATGCCCTTGATCATCTTGCCGGGCACCATCCAGTTCGCGAGGTCCCCGTTCTGGGACACCTCCATGCCGCCCAGGATCGACAGGTGGACGTGGCCGCCGCGGATCATCGCGAACGAGTCAGCACTGGAGAAGTAGCTCGAACCGGGCAGGTCGGTGATGGTCTGCTTGCCGGCGTTGATGAGGTCAGGATCCAGCTCACCCTCGTAGGGGAACGGACCGATGCCGAGCAGTCCGTTCTCCGACTGCAGGGTCACGGTCATGCCCTCGGGCACCATGTTGCCCACCAGGGTCGGGATGCCGATGCCGAGGTTGACGTAGTAGCCGTCGCGCAACTCCCTGGCGGCGCGCTCGGCCATCTCTTCGCGGGTCCAGGCCATCACACGTTCTCCTTCACGACGGCCGGACGCGTGGTCGGGCGCTCGATGTGCTTCTCCGGGCCGGTGGACAAGACGATGCGGTCGACGAAGATGCCGGGCGTGTGCACGGAGTCGGGATCGATCGAGCCCACCGGCACGATCTCCTCGACCTCGGCGATCGTGAGTCGCCCGGCCGTCGCGATCATCGGATTGAAGTTGCGCGCGGTCTTGCGATAGACGAGGTTCCCCTCGGTGTCGGCCTTCCAGGCCTTCACCAGCGAGACGTCGGCCGTCAGGCCGGTCTCCATGACGTACCAGTCGAGGGTGCCGTCCGGGTTCGGGAACTGCCGCGTCTCCTTGCCGTCCGCAATGATCGTGCCGTAGCCGGTGCGGGTGAAGAACGCAGGAATGCCCGCCCCACCGGCACGGAGGCGCTCGGCCAGGGTGCCCTGCGGGTTGAACTCGATGTCGATCTCGTTGCTCATGAACGCCTCGGCGAGGATCTTGTTGTCACCGGCGAAGGACAGGATCACCTTCGCGATCTGGCCGTTCGCGAGGACGTGCCACATGCCGTGGTCGTCGCAACCGACGTTGTTGCCGATGACAGTGAGCTGCTGCGCGTTCGAGTCGCGCAACGCCATGACGAGGTCGACCGGAACACCGCAGAGGCCGAACCCACCGGCCGCGACGACCATCCCGTCCTGCACCTGGTCGGACAGCGCCTCGGCGGCGCTGTTGAAGATCTTCGTCATGATGCGGCTCCTGCTCGGGGCATGCCGAGGATCCGCTCGGCGGCGATGTTGCGCTGGATGTAGGTGGAGCCGCCCGCGATCGCGGTGCCACGGCTCTGGTTGGCCAACCGCAGCCAGGCGCGGCTCGCGGCGAGCTCGTCGTCGTCCTCGGCCAGGTCGAACTGGCCGCCGAGCGGCGCCAGGGACAGGCGGAAGTCGGCGAGGTCCTCGACGAGCGGGCAGAAGTAGAGCTTCCCGATCGAGGTCACCGGGCCGGGAGGCGCACCCGCCGCTGCGCCGGTGACGACGCGCTGGCTGATCGTCTTGTGGATCAACGCCCGCGACCACAGGTCGGCAACCTTCTGCCGCACCTTCGGGTCAGCACCCAGGGGCCGACCGGAGGCGTCCTGCATGCCACGGATGTCGGCAACGATGTCGGTCACGGCCTTGGTCGTGTTGACCCGACCGGTCGCGATCGCCACGCGCTCGAAGGCGAGCGTGCCCATGGTGACCTTCCAGCCACCGTCGACCTCGCCGACGACGTACTCGTCGGGAACGAAGACGTCGTCGAGGAAGACCTCGTTGAACTCGGCTTCACCCAGCATGTGCTGGAGCGGCCGGACGGTGACACCGTCGGTGTCCATCGGCAGCAGGAAGAACGTGATGCCCTTGTGTCGCAACTTGCCCGGGTCGTTTCCGCCCGTGCGCGCCAACAGGATGGCGTGGGCCGCGATCTGCGCCCGACTGGTCCAGATCTTCTGACCGCTGATCCGCCAGCCGCCGTCGACCTTGACAGCCTTGGTCCGCAGGCTGGCCAGGTCGGAGCCGGCGCCGGGCTCGGAGAAGAGCTGGCACCAGATCTCGGCGCCCGTCAGGATCGGCTTCAGCAGTCGCGCCTTCTGCTCGTCGGTCCCGAAGTGGGCGATCGTCGGACCGCAGAAGTCCTCGCCGATGATGTTGAGTCGCTCGGGTGCACCGGCGAGATCGCACTCCTCGCCGAAGATGGCGCGCATCCGCTCGTCCAGGCCCTGGCCGCCGTACTCCCGGGGCCAGGTGAGTCCGGCCAGGTCGGCGTCGCACAACATCTGCTGCCACTGCCGCCAGAAGGGGAGCTTCTCCTCCAGACCGGGAGGCTCGGGCCACGCCAGCTGCGGCAGGGCCTCGGCGAGCCACGCGCGCACGCGGGTGCGGAAGGCTGCCTCGTCGGGGGCGTCAGCGAGATCCATGGTACCGAGATTACAATGGTCAGACCGAATAGGCAATGGGGTCGACGCCCCGCGTCAGTCCTCGCGCGCGCCGATCGTCAGGCGGAGGAACTGCGAGATCGCCTCGGCACGGTTCTCGACCCGGAGCTTCCGCAGGATCTGCTTCACGTGTGACTTCACGGTGCCGGTGGCGATGACGAGCCGCTGCGCAATCCGCTCGTTGGTGGCCCCGGTCGCCATGAGGGTCAGCACCTCGAACTCGCGGCTGGTCAGGACCCGCTCGAGAGCCTGCGGGCGTTCGATCCCCACCGGCGGCGCATTCCTGCTGACCACCACGGCCGCCTCATCGCGCCGGGTCAGGTCGATGGCGCTGGTCGCGAGGTCGTCGAGCACCGCATCGACGGAACGCATCGCCTCCATCACCTGCGACCGCTGCTCGCGCAGCCGCGCCAGGAGGACCGCTCGCTCGAAGACCTGCGCGAACCCGATGGCGAAGAACCACAGGATGTCGCGATCGAGCTCGACCACTTCGGCGTCCCTGTTGTCCGCATGCAGCAGGCCGATCACCCGTTCACCCGACAGGATCGGCGCGACGACGTACGACGTCAGGCCGGAGGCCTGCGCCATCGGACCGTAGACGCGGGCGTCGTCGTCGGCGCGCAGCACGATCGCAGGTTCCCGGCGACGCACCAGCTCACTCTCGAGCAGCATGTGGGACAACCGGATGCCAGGGACGTCGCGGATCCAGTCACGGAAAGCGCGCTCGGTCTCACCCATCGTCGTGGCGTGGCTGCGCCACGGCCGCCAGGTTTCTTCGTCGACGCGCGAGAGCATCACCCGGTCGAAGCCGCCAGCGTCCGCTGCCACCTCACAGACCATCGCCAGCAGCTCGTCCTGGTCGGTGACGGTCCGCAGGCGGCGCAGGCCGCGGTCGAGCCGGTCCAGCCGTCGCAGTCGCTCGTGTCCGACGTGATCGTGGATGGCAAAGCGCACGGTGTGGATCTCGTGCAGCGCCTGACTCACCTCGACCACCTGGTCGGGTCGGTGGTCCCGGCCCTGGTCCAGCAGGCACTCCCGCAGCACGCCACCGAGAATGGCCAGCTGTCCGTCGACGATCCGGATCTCGTCGGAGGGAGTCTGCTCGATCTCGTCCGCGTCCTCGAGATCGTCGAGCACGTCGAGCGCGCGAAGCAGGTCGACTCCGGCCACGTGGGCCCGTGCCGCCTGCGCGACCAGCTCGGCCCGTCGTCGCGCTGATGCGGCGCTGCCCGAATCCATCACTCCACCTGTCCGCCGACGACGCTGGCCGCCGACCGTCTGCGTGAACGATCGTTCCGTCATCATGGTAGTCTCCTTTCGTGCCGCGTGACCGCCGGATTCTCGACACCGCCGCAACGGCGTTCCACGAGAAGGGCTTCCACGGCGTCGGCATGGACGAGCTCGGCCGCCGGGCCGGACTGAGCGGGCCGTCGCTCTACCGCTACTTCTCCGGCAAGGACGAGATCCTTGCGACCTTGCTGAACGAGGCGATGGACGAGCTCCTCGGCGCCACCCGTCCCGTCCAGGACGAGCCCGTCGCGGACCTGCACCGTGCCCTGCGGCACCACATCGACTTCGCGCTGGCGAACCGGCCCCTGGTCACGCTCTACCAGCGAGAGGTCCGCTCGCTCGTCGAACCGTGGTCGAAGAACTTCACCCGGCGCCGGGCCGAGTACTCCCGGGCCTGGGAGGCCCTGGTGGCCCGGGCACACCCGGGCCTCGACGAGGTCGCGGTTGCTGTTGCCACCCAGGGCTGGCTGGGCATGGTGTTCTCCGTTGCCACCTGGCCCGAGCGGGTGCTGTCCACCCCGCAGGTGGCCGACCGGATCCTCGGCCTGCTGACCCGCGGGGAGACGGACGCGCCCTAGGCCTTCGAGCGGAAGTCCCACATACCGGCGGCGATGCGGCGGTACTGCAGCTCGTCGGAACCCTCGGTGATCCGGTAGCGCCGGTGGTGCCGGTAGATGTGCTCGAACGGGTGATGCCTGCTGTAGCCGACGCCGCCGTGGATCTGCATCGCGCGATCGGCCGCGTCACAGGCCAGCCGGTTGCCCCGCACGTTGACCATGGAGACCTTGTCGCTGACCGCCGTCTTGCCGTGGACGTCCATCTCCCACGCCGTCTTCATGATGGTGTTGCGCACCAGTTCCGCCTCGGTCTGCAGCTCGACGAGCTGCCACTGAAGGCCCTGGTAGTCCCGCATCTGCTGGCCGAAGAGCGTGCGCTCCTCGGTGTACTCGACGGACCTGTCGATGCAGAACTGCGCGGCACCCAGCGAGCTCGCGGCCTGGCGGATCCGGTTCTCGTGGACGAACAGCTGCGCGCAGTCCAGGCCCCGGCCCTCCTCGCCGATCATGGCCGAACCCGGCACCCGGACGCCGTTGAGCCGGACCTCCGCATGGTCGGTCGGCATGTTGAAGGTCCACCAGTAGAACGGGACCTCGAAGCCCTCGGCGTTCGTCGGCACCAGGAAGGCCGAGATCCCCTCGGCCTTGCCGTCCTCGCCGCCGGTGCGCGCGAAGACGAGGTCGACCTCGGCGACGTCGACGACGCTGTTCCAGCGCTTGGCGCCGGTGATGATCCAGTCGTCACCGTCGCGCACGGCGCGGGTCTCGAGCCAGGTGGCGTCGCTCCCGTGATCGGGCTCCGTGAGACCGAAGGCCATCTCCATGTCGCCCGACACCAGGCGCTCGAGGTACCGCTCCTTCTGCTCGGGCGTGCCGTACTCGTGCAGCACCAGCGCCAGCGGGACGTTGGCGACCATCGACGCCTCGTGGCTCAGCTCAGCGTGCAGGCCGGGCCCACGGCGGGCGAGGTGCTCCCGGATCAGGGCCATCGCGACGTTCGAACCGTCCTGGCCTCCCAGCTCCTTCGGCAACGGGTAGCGGTAGAAGCCGGCCTCGTCGGCCAGGACCCGTGCCTCGTGCATGATCTCGCGCCACCGGCGGGTCGGGATACCGCCTCGCTCGACGTCGGTGCGCGTGAACTCGCGGGTGTGGTCGAAGTGCTCGGGGTTGGCCTCCTCGATCGGCTTGATCTTCGTGTCGATGAAGTCATCGAGGTCGGCGATGAACGTCGTGACGTCCTCGGGGATCGACCAGTCCATGGGTGTACTCCCTGCTGTGGTTCGCGGACCGCCGACGCTAGGCCGGAAACCCGGGACCGGCGTCAGGGGCGGACCGAACCGGTGTGGGGATCTCCACCACCTGCCCGCCGACTCGTCGCGCGGCAGCCACCGTCCGACGACGATGCGGACATGAGGATTCTCAACAGCGTGGACGAGCTCCGAGCGCTCGTGGGCGAACGGCTCGGCACCAGCTCCTGGCACGAGATCACGCAGGAACGGATCCAGGCGTTCGCCGACGCGACCGAGGACTGGGAACGGATCCACGTCGACCCCGAGAGAGCCGCCGCGAGTCCCTTCGGCGTGACGATCGCCCACGGCCTGTTCACGCTCTCGCTGGGCCCGAAGTTCCAGTACGAGATCTTCGAGATGAACGGCCACTCACTCGCGCTCAACTACGGCTACGAGAAGGTCCGCTGGATCACGCCGGTCAAGGTCGGCTCACGCCTGCGGATGACCCAGGACCTGCTCGCGGCCGAGCCGCTCGAGGGCGGCTCGAACTTCCGGACTCGCCAGACCTTCGAGATCGAGGGCCAGGACGGGCCGGCGTGCGTCGCCGAGTCGCTCTTCGCCTACTTCGACTGACCCCCCCGACCCGAGGAGAAACAACGTGCGCGCTGTCGTCGTCGAGACACTGGACGGACCCCGTTCCGCCACCGTCCAGGAGGTACCCGCACCCGAGGGCGCTCATCGTCGCGCGGAGGGACGGCGGCTGTTGGTCGACGTCCACGCCGTCGGGCTCTCCTTCATCGACCCGCTCCAGACCTGGGGCAGGTACCAGGGTGGGGTGGAGGCGCCGTACGTCTGCGGATCGGAGATCTCGGGCCAGGTGGTGGAGGCACCGAAGGACTCATGGGTCAAGGTCGGCGACCGCGTTGCGGGCATCGTCTGGCAGGGCGCGATGGCTGAGCAGGCGCTGGCCATCGACGACTTCCTGATCAGGATCCCGGACTCGATGTCCTACGCCGAGGGCGCCTGCATCTACATGAACTACTCGACCGCCTGGTACGCCCTGGACCGGGCCGGCGCGCAGCCCGGCGAGACCGTGTTGATCACCGGAGCCGCCGGCGGCGTCGGCACCTGCGTCCTCGACCTCGGCGAAGCGTTCGGCGTCTCCACGATCGCGCTGGTCTCCAGCGACGCGAAGGAGAAGGTGGCCCGCGACGCCGGCGCCACCCATGTCGTCCGCTCCGACGGGGACTGGCTCACCCAGGTCCGCGAACTGACCGGCGGGCGCGGCGTGGAGGTCTTCGTCGACATGGTCGGAGGTGACGGCTTCCTCGACACCGTCCGCTCGCTGCGGATCGGCGGCCGGGGCGTCATCGTCGGCTTCGCGGGAGGCAGCATCCCGGAGCTCCGGATGAACCGGCTGCTGCTGCGCAACCTCACCCTGACCGGCATCACCATGGACGTCATGGAGACCGAGCACCCCGGCACCCTGGAGCGAGTACGACGAGGGGTGCAGGAGTTGCTCGACGCGGGCCGACTCACCCCGGCGATCGGTGCGGTCTACCCGTTGGACAGGGCATCGGAGGCGCTGGCCTCGCTCGACGACCGGACCGCCGTGGGCAAGGTCGTCGTCACCGTCCGCTGAGCGGGGCCTGATCAGCTGCGGTCGAGCGCGGCGTGACCTGCCGCGAGCACGGCGTCGAGGTGTCGCTCCGCCACGACGATCTTCGGGTCCGGGTCGTCGCGCTTGCGCTCCCGCTTGTGGATGACGGCGATCGTCGAGGCGACCTTGTAGTGGCAGACGGCCAGGAACCACGCAAGGTCCTGCTCCACCGCTGCGACATCGGCGGTGCCGGCACCGTGTTCGACCCGGGCCGCGGCGTACGCGGCGACCACCTCGGCCCGCGGGGGCATCCCCTCTCCCGCGGCGACATCGGCGGCCGGACGGTCCTCGTGGAAGACGTGTGCCGGGGCCAGGTGCATCAGGAGCCAGGCGAGGTCTGTGCGCGGATCGCCGACCGACCAGATCTCCCAGTCGATGACCGCGGTCAGGCGGGGACCGTCGAAGAGCATGTTCGCCAGGCGGTAGTCGCCGTGCAGGAGGCGGGGAGCGCACCCCTCGGGAATCCGCCGGGACAGCCGGGCGTGGAGCTCCTGGTGGCCAGGAGCGATGTCGGCGTCGACGGTGGCGAACAGCCGGTGCCATCTCCCGAGCTCCTCGTCGACCGGGGCGACGGGCTCCTTTCCCAGGCCCAGGGCGGTCGGCGTCTCGGACTGGAGCCTGCCCAGGGCACGCGCGGCGGCCAGCATCCGTTCGCCGACGACCTCGGCGGTGGGAGGTGCGGCGCCGACGTCGAGCAGCGGCTCGTAGGAGTCACCGCCACACAGCTCCATCGCGAACAGTGGCGGTACCTCGGGCGGCCTCCCGCCGTCCTCGAAGAGCACTTCGGGCACGGGAAAGCCGGGCAGTTCGTCGAGCCGACGCAGGACACGCGCCTGGCGCAGGACGTCCCGGTTGCGCGCCGGCGCGAGGCCCGCCGGCGCGACCTTCAGCACGACGGGCCGCTCGCTTCCGGCACGGACCAGCGTCGAGGCGAAGGTCAGGCTGGACACCCCACCCTCCAGGCGGCGGGCGTCCTCCAGACGTGCATCGGGCCAGGTGCTTCGCGCCACCGCGGAAGCACGCTGGACGAGGGCCTCGAGTTCATTGTCCTGCATCCCACCACTCTGTGACCCACGACGAAACGCGACAACGGATGGTCCGGTCAGCGGTGGAGAGGCCCACATCAACCGGTCCCGCGACGATCGTTCGGTGGTGCTGCAGCGAGTAGAACCGGTCCATGGACAACCACACCCCCAGTCAGTACGACGGCCCCGCCTGGCAGAGCCGTTTCCGGCTGGACGGCAAGGTCGCAGTCGTGACGGGTGCCTCGAGCGGGCTCGGCGTCGCGATCGCCCAGGGCCTCGCCGCCGCCGGAGCGGACGTTGCCATCGGTGCACGCCGCCTGGCGATGCTCGACGAGACCCGGGCGCTGGTCGAAGGCCTGGGCCGCCGCTGCATCGCGGTGGAGACCGACGTGACGCAGGTCGACGAGTGCGACCGCCTCGTCGCTGCGGCGGTCGAGGAGCTCGGTGGCTGTGACGTCCTGGTCAACAACGCCGGCATCGGCGGGGACTACAACGCTGCGACCGACGACCCGCCCGAGCACTTCCGCAGGGTCGTCGACGTCAACCTCTTCGGCTCCTACTGGATGGCCCAGGCGGCCGGCCGGGTGATGCCGCCCGGCAGCTCCGTCGTGAACCTGTCCAGCGTGATGGCCGTGACGACCGCGAAGATGCCGGCCGCCGGCTACAGCTCGGCGAAGGCAGGGGTCCTCGGAATGACCCGCGACCTCGCAGCTCAATGGGGCAGCAAGGGGATCCGGGTCAACGCGATCCTCCCCGGGGTGTTCCTCACCGAGGCGACGGCCCACTACAGCCCCCGCTACCAGCAGAAGATCATCGACGCCCGGGTCCCGGCCGGGCGCCTGGGCGATCCATCCGAGATCGCGAGTACGGCGGTGTTCCTCGCCAGCGATGCCTCGGCGTACATCACCGGTGCCAGCATCCCGGTCGACGGCGGCGTCCTGCTGCTGTGAACCGGGCGTTCAGAGCTCGATGACGACCTTGCCGTGGGCCTCACGGCGGTCGAGGACGCCCAGAGCGTCCACCGCCTGCTCGAACGGCAGCCGGTGGCCGACGTACGGGGTGACACGGCCTTCCGCGGCCGCCGCCTCGAGCCCGGCGACGAGTTCCGGCGCATAGCCGGGGAAGCGCTGCTCCCACGGGTCGAGGGCGACGCCCATCACGCTCAGGTTGCGCAACAGCAGCCGGTTGACCTTGACCTCGGGGATCGCCCCGTCGGCGAAACCGACGACCATCAGCCGTCCGCCGACATCCAGCGCCCTCAGCGAGTCGGTGAAGCGGTCACCGCCCACGGGGTCGACGACCACGTCGACGCCGTGCCCGGTGATCTCCCGGACCCGGTGCGACCAGTCCTCGTCGGTCCGCAGCACCTCGTCCGCACCGCAGACGCGGGCGACCTCTGCCTTCGCGTCCGAGGAGACCACCGCGATGCTCGGCTGGGCCCGACCCCTGAGCAGGTCGAGCATGGCCGTACCCACGCCGCCGGCGGCGCCGTGGACGAGCACCGATTCGCCGTCGGCGAAGCCCGCGCGGCGCAGGGTGAACGATGCCGTCGCGTAGTTGAGGAAGAAGGCCGCACCGGATGCCCAGGGCATCTCGTCCGGGATGCGCACGGTGTAGCGCGGGATCGCCAGCACCCGCTGGGCCGCGGCTCCCCACACGCAGAAGCCCGCCACCCGATCGCCGGGACGGAATCGGGAGTCCGCGGGTGCTTCGAGCACCACGCCGGCGTACTCGCCTCCGGTGACGTACGGCGCCGGGACTCCGTGCTGGTAGGCGCCCCGGCTCTGCAGCAGATCGGGGAACGACACCGCGGCGGCACGGACCTCGACGAGCAGGCGCTCGCCTGCGGCCCACAGGTGTGCGCCCTCCGGCTCCGGCAGGTCGTCGGACACGGCGACGGCGGCCGGGCCGGTGGTCTCCCGGACGACCAGCCCACGCATCAGCGGCGAGCGACCGAGGAGGTGACCGAGCGGGTGTTCAGCTCGTCGCCCCCGTCGACGGTCATCAGCTGACCGGTGACCATGCCGGAGGTCTCGCTGGCGAAGAAGGCCACCCCGTTGGCGATGTCATCGGGTGCGACGAAGCCGTTGGGCAGGCTCGCCAGCCAAGCGTCCTTGACCTCCTCGGGCATGCCGAGAATGCCGGAGGACGCGGTCATGCCGGGCAGCACGCAGTTGGCCGTGACGCCGGTGCGGACGTTCTCGGCAGCAACGGTCTTGACCATCCCGATCAGTCCCGCCTTGGACGTGGCGTAGGAGACCTGTGCGGGCATGCCCTGCGTTCCCGACGTGCTGGAGATGACGACGATCCGGCCGTACCCGCGCTCCCGCATCCCGCGCAGGCACTGCTGGAGCACCCGGAAGGTGCCGGTGAGGTTGATGTCGAGGTCGAGCTGCCACTTGTCGAGCGAGAAGTTGTGCGCCGACCCGAAGAGGGTGGTGATGGCGGCGTTGCCGACGTAGACGTCGATCTCGCCGAAGTCCGGGAGCTCGTCGCGGGCGATGTCGACCTGCCAGGTGCAACCCGGCTCCTTGTCGAGGGTGACGACATCGAAGCCGTCGTCCGTCAGCCGTCGTACGATCGCCTGCCCGATCCCGCCTTCCCGACCTGCTCCGGTCACCAGTGCTCGGCGCCTCCTCATGCGGTGTCCTTCCCTCGTTCTGCCTTGTCCGCGATGACGAGCGACTCCCCGAAGGCCGGGATGGCGGGGTGGCCCTCCAGGCGCAGCACGAGCAGGGCCGTCTGTGTCGAGAGCTGGTCGTTGGCATTGGCGGCAACATCGAGGCCGGTGAGGTCGTGGACCTTGGCGAGGCGCAACCGCACGGTGTTCTCGTGGATGCCGAGCCGTGCTGCCGACTCGCGGACGCTGCGTCCGGTGTCGAAGAAGCACTGCATCGTGCGGAGGAGGTCCGCCTTGCCCGGGCCGCCGTCGAGCAGGGCCCCGACCACGTCCTGGACATAGCGGCGTACGGCAGCGAGGTCCCCGTTGGCCACGAACAGTCGCGCTGGACCGAGGTCGTCGACGGCGATGACCCGTTCGCCCGTCCGGGAGAAGCGGTCGACGCAGAGCACGACCTCTCGCGTCTCGCGATAGGCCCTCTGGAGCGCGGTCGCCCGTGTCACGCCGGAGACCCCGACAATCGCGTTCGGGTCGCCGATACCGGTCATCAGCCGGCGCATTGCCTGCTTGACCTCGTGGACGAACGAGACGTGGGCCAGGTCGCTGGGCGCCTCGATGAGCAGGATCATGCCCTCGCGGCCACGGGTACCGAGGACCTCCACGCCGAGGTCGGCCGACGCCAGGGCGGAGACCTCTTCCTCGTCGCGGGACTCGGCGCCGGGTGCGTCGGCGATGTACACGAGGACGCGGTCCGCGTCGGCCTGGACCCCGAGGTACTCCGCGGCGTCCGTGATGTCGTCGTCGCGGGTGTGGCCGCGGACGAGCTGCCGGGCGAGGGTGGCTCGGGCATTCCACGAGGCCCGCGCGACCCGCCGCTGGACGACGTACTCGCTGGCGAGGTGGAAGCCGGCGCGGCTCAACAGCGCGAGGTCGTCGCGCCCGAGTCGACCGGACACCTCCGCCATGACGAGCCATGCGAAGAGTGAGTCGTCGCGCCGTACGGGCATCAGGAGGTGGCGACGATCGACGCGACGCGCCGGTTGGGCGGCCACCACGAGCGGCTTCCCGGACTCGAGGTCGGCAGGTCCGTGCTGGGCGAGCAGGTGGTCGACGTCCGGAACCCGGAAGTCGGATCCACGCGCACGGCCCGAGCGCGAGACGACGCGATGCTGGGGGTCGATCAGCCAGACCGGGTTCGCGGTGAGATCAGCGACTGCCTGCACGAGGCCGGAGATGCCGCCACCGGAAGCGGCCACGGAGGAGAGGCGCAGCTCGACGCCGTACCGACGGCTGAGCTCCTCGTGCCGATGGCGGAGCTCGTCGGCGGGGATCGCTGCGACGGCGTCGGCCACGATCGTCATGGCTGTCGCCTCACGTCGTGCGCGTGGGCGTGCCGCGAACGATCCCGTCCGGGGCGGTTCGGAGCGGCCATGATTGTCTCCCTCTCGGCGCACGATGCTTGGGGCCCAATGCTCCGAGATTAGAATGGTCTGACCGTTTAAGCAAGAGCGAGGCTGCACCGTCAGCCCTCCAGCATCGCGTCGCGAAAGTTCGAGATCTCCACGTCCGGAGCACCGTGGTCGAGCAACCAGCCCTCGGCTCCACCCCGCTCGCCGAGCCAGTCGAGCAGTGCGTGCATGTGCTCTGCGCGCGGCTCCTGGTCCTCGGCGGTACTGCCGGCCAGCATCGCGGCATACAGCTCCATCCCGACCAGACGGTCGAGAACCGGCCCGACGCTCGGCGCCGAGAGCACGTAGTCGGCGACGATGTCGTCGGCCGGGACGCCCAGCACAGCTAGCAAGAGCGCCGCCACCACGCCCGTCCGGTCCTTCCCGGCCGCGCAGTGGAACAGCACCGCATGACCCTCCGGCGACATCACCCCGCGGACCGCCCCCACCACCGTTTCCGGGCGGTGGACGAGGTACGCCGGGTAGCGCGCGTGCCAGGAGCTCCCGCGCCCGGCGGTCAGCGGCCACCGCTCGCAGATCACCCCGCGCGATTCCCAGTCCACGCGCTCGACGGCGGCCTCGGTCCCCCGACGGAGGTCGATCACGGTGCGCAGCCCGAGCTCCCTGAGCGCCCCGGTGTCGGCGTCCGCGAATGCCGGGTAGTCACTTCGGAAGACCTGCCCTGTCCGGACCCGGAGCCCGGATGCGGTCGCAAGACCGCCGAGGTCGCGCACATTGTGGGAACCGGCGAGGGTGCGCAGTCTCGGGGTCTGCGTGGTGGGCTCAGGCGTCACGGCGCCAGACTCGCGCGCTGCGGGCCGGGCGGCCACGACGCTCCCGGCGGGACATGTGGACTCCGACAGTCAGGGCACCACGAGTACGCCGAAGGGCGGACGTGCGTCATCCCTGGGGGAGTCGCCCCGCGCCATCGAGAAGCGCACCATCGAAATGTGCTCGACGAGCGAGCACCCCGGTCCACCAAGGGGGGATCACGATGACATGGCACACCTCGACGATTGCGCGAGACAAGCTGGAGCAGCTGATCCGTGAGATCAGGAGCCAGGGAGGCACGGTGGCGAGCTGTCGCCGATGCACGCTCGGGCTCCTCGTCACCTGGTTCACGCTCTGATCCCGGCGGGCCACCATGTCACCTCCACGCAGCTACGTTCGCTTTGCCGCCCTGGGCGATTCCGTGACCTATGGGCTGGGTGACCGTGCTTCGGAACGGTCCCGTGGCTGGGCGCGCCTGTTGTGCGAGGCCATCGCCCGCGACCACCACGTCTCCTTCTGCAATCTCGCCCACCCGGGCGCGACGGCCGGCGACGCCCGATCCATGCAGCTCAGCGAGGCACTCGACCACAGTCCACACCTGGCATCCCTGATCATCGGACTCAACGACACGATGCGCTCCACCTGGGACAGCGCAGCCGTCCGTGCGGACCTGCTCCACGCCGCCAGCCGCCTGGCCGAACAGGGGACGCTGCTGCTGACGGTGCGCTTCCACGATCACAGCCGGGTCTTTGGCCTCCCCGGCCGTCTCGCTCGGCCCCTTCGGCAGCGGATCGACGAACTCAACGCCACCTACGACGAGATTCACCGACTCCACGGTGGGTTGCAGGTCGACCTGGCCAGCCATCCCGGCGTCTATGACCGCGAGTTCTGGTCGATCGACCGACTGCACCCTTCCGAGCTCGGGCACCGGGCCCTGGCCCACGAATTCTCCGCCCTGCTCAGCCAACACGGGCTGGCATTCGATCCACCAGCCCTGGATCTTGACGGGGATCCCACCACGCGTCTGGGTGAACTACGCACGCTCGCGGTCGAGGCAGCGCCCTGGGTGGCCAGGCGCGTTCGCGACCTCGCCCCCTCACTCGGTCGAAAGGCCCTGCAGGCGGCTCTTCGCCGGCCGCACTCCTCGCGTGGCAAGGTCATGAAAGGCGACCTCGTTCAGGTCGTGCGCGGTGGCCACCCGTGATCAAGCACCGCAGGACCGTCGCCAAGACCGACCTGGATGCCTGCTCGGACGGACATGCCCGCACCTACGCCACCACCGGGGTTGAGCAGAAGGACCACGAAGGTCTCGACCCCGAGCAAGCAGCCGAACTTGCGGCCTGGTGGCTACAGGCATTCGAGGCACCCAACGGGACTGCCCGCCTCGGCTGACGCCCAGGCTTACGCCGAAGGGCGGACGTGCGTCATCCCCAGAACGCGTCCTCGGCGGCGCCGTCCTCGGAGAACAGGTGCACCTCGATGATCCTGCCGTCACGGACGGTCAGCAGGTCCACTCCGGCCATGTCCATCGACGCTCCCTCGCGACGGCCGGAGAAGCGCACGGGCACCGCGACCAGCTCGCCGTTGACCATGGCCGGGCCCGTCACCGCGAGCTGGAAGCTCCCCTGGCTGACCTCCATCATCCCGCCCAGCAATGCCCCGACGGCCTCGAGGCCCAGGTGGTCGCCGGAGAACCGGTTGGCGCCCGGCTGGTGCCAGATCACTGCCTCGTCGAACTGCGCCAGGGCAGTCGGCACGTCACCGCGGCCCAGTGCGTCGAAGTAGGTGGCCGCCACGACAGCGGGGGTCTGCTCGGACATCTCTGATCTCCTCAGGTTTACGAGTGGAGATCCAATGGTTACATTCGGTAACCTGTCACCTCAACGTAACCAATGGCTCCCGACCGAAGGTATTTCGATGACCAACCCAGCATGGGACGTGCTGGTCGCGACCTGCCCCTCACGGACCTCCCTGGCGAAGATCGCGAACAAGTGGACCGCCATGATCGTGATCGCGCTCAACGACGGGCCGCTCCGGTTCGGCGCGCTCCGCGAGACCGTCGACGGCATCAGCGGCAAGGTCCTCACCGAGACCCTGCGCGACCTCGAGCGCGACGGGATCCTCACCCGCACCATGTACAACGAGATGCCACCACGCGTGGAGTACGAGCTCACCGCCCTCGGTCAGACCCTGCAGGGTCCCCTCGCTGCGCTCGGGCGCTGGGCCGAGGAACACATCGAGCTGGTCCTGCGCGCCCGCGAGGACTACGACCAGCGCCCGGATCGATCATGAACCGGAGAGCTGGGGGTACAGCTGCTCGAGCGGTCCCGCCAGCGCCTGCTTGACCTGCCGGGAGACGTCGTCGGCGAGCACCTCGTGGGCGCCGGCCAGCAGGCCGTCGTACGCCTGGGCGACGACGTCGGCCGGATCGTTCTTCTCGACGTCGAGACCCGCCGTCATCGGGGTGTCGGTGTAGCCCAGGTGCAGGGCCGTGACGAGCGTCCCGTTCGCGGCCAGCTGGAGGCGCTGCGTGTTCGTCGCCGACCAGAGCGCCGCCTTGGTGGCGCTGTAGCCGTCGCCGATGCCGATCCACGACAGCACGGACAGCACGTTGAGCAGCGCTCCGCCGCCGTTGGCGGCCAAGGTGGGAGCGAAGGCGTCCGCGACCGCCAGGGGAGCGAAGAAGTTGACCTCGAAGAGGTCGCGCAGCGCGTCCGGCGACCCGAGCACGGAGGCTCCGTTCGACGCCCCGGCGTTGTTGACGACGAGTGTCACGTCCGGCGCGGCATCGACCGCGGCGGCCACGGACGCGGGGTCCGTGACGTCGAGGGCGAGCGGTACGACGCGCTCGTCCGCCCAGTCCTTCGGGTTGCGGGCGCTCGCATAGACCTTCGTCGCGCCGCGGGCGAGGGCCTGGTGCACGAACTCGGTGCCCAGTCCCCCGTTCGCGCCGGTGACCAGGACGACGTCGGTGATCGGCATGTCAGATCCTCTCGATGATGGTGGCGTTGGCGAGACCGCCGGCCTCGCACATGACCTGCAGGCCGAAGCGGCCCTCGCGCTGCTCGAGCACGTTGAGCAGGGTGGTGGTCAGGCGTGCGCCGGAGCCGCCGAGCGGGTGCCCGATCGCGATTGCGCCGCCGTTGACGTTGACCTTGTCGAGGCTGGCGCCGGTCTCGGCCTGCCAGGCGAGCACGACCGAGGAGAACGCCTCGTTGACCTCGAAGGCGTCGATGTCGTCGATGGTCAGGCCGGCTCGCTCGAGCACCTTGCGGGTGGCGGGGATGATGCCGGTCAGCATGAAGAGCGGGTCGTCGCCGGCCACGGCGAACGAGTGGACCCGCGCCCGGGGCGTGAGCCCCAGCCGCGCCGCGGCCTCCTCCGAGGTGACCAGGAGGGCGGCCGCGCCGTCGTTGACCGGCGAGCTGTTGCCGGCCGTGACCTTCCAGTCGATCTCGGGGAAGCGCTCGGTCCACACGTCGTCGGCGAACGCGAGGCGAAGGCCCGCCAGGCCCTCGGTGGTCGTGGACGAGCGGATCGTCTCGTCGATCGCGAGGTCATTGACGCGTGCGATCTCGCCGTCGAACAGGCCGTCCTTCCATGCCCGGGTGGCCCGGTCGTGGGAGAGCGCAGCGAACTCGTCGAGCTGGGTGCGCGAGAAGCCCCAGCGCGCCGCGATCCGCTCGGCCGCGATGCCCTGCGGGATCAGCGAAGGCGCGTAGCGGGCCGCCACCGCCGGGCCGGCGAAGTCCGCCCCGAGGGTCTGCGAGCCGATCGGGACGCGCGACATGGACTCCGCACCGGAGGCGACGGCGACGTCGTACGCACCGGCGATGACGCCCTGGGCGGCGAAGTGCAGGGCCTGCTGGCTCGAGCCGCACTGGCGGTCGACGGTCACGCCGGGCACCGACTCGGGGTAGCCAGCCGCCAGCAGTGCCCACCGCGCGGTGTTGCCCGACTGCTCGCCGACCTGGCCGACGGCACCACTGATGACGTCGTCGACGACGACGGGGTCGATGCCGGTGCGCTCCACGAGGGCGCGCAGCGGGACGGCATGCAGGTCGACGGGGTGGATGTCGGCGTAGGCGCCACCGGGCTTGCCCTTGGCAACCGGGGTGCGGACGGCGTCGACGATGACGGCTGACGACATGGTGGATCCCTTCGTTGGGCGACTGGTGCCCCCACCGTAGGCCAGTCAGTTGGTTTTTCCAACTAACTTGGTTGTGACTTCCAACCCACTTAGACTGGCGGCATGTCCACCGACGTACGCCCCTGCTCGATCGCCCGCACCCTCGAGCTCGTGGGCGAGAAGTGGACCCTGCTGGCCGTACGCGAGATGGTCCTCGGCAACCACCGCTTCGACGAGTTCGTCCGCTACACCGGAGCGCCGCGCGACATCCTGACCAACCGGCTGCGCAAGCTCGAGGACGCTGGCCTCGTGCACCGGACCCAGTACCAGGACCGACCGCCGCGGTTCGAGTACCACCTCACCGGGGCCGGCGAGGCCTTGCGTCCGATCATCGCCACGCTGCGCGAGTGGGGGGACCAGTACGTCGCGCCCCCGGGCGGGCCGCCCATGGTGTTCACGCACACCTGCGGCGAGACCTTCCACGCTGCCGTGGCTTGCCGGGCCTGCGGCGAGATCACGCAACCCGGCTCGGTCACCCTGGTCACCGACGCCAGCTGATCAGGTCATGCAGGCAGAAAGCCCACGCCGAATGACGTGGGCTTTCGCGGTGAGTCGATCTGCGCCGGTAGCGATTCGAACCCAGACCTGCTGATCCGTAGTGCGAATCAGAAGGACTTCGAGGTGTCTGGCGCCGACTCGACGCCCTCCGTGCGGTCCTCGGCGAGCAGGCCGGCGAGCCGGCCGACGTGGTCCACCCGGTCGGCCGGCGTCGCGGCCATCGGGTTGACCAACAGGGTCCGCACACCGGCCTCGCGGAACTCCGCGAGCTGGCGGCGCAGCGAGTCCTCGTCACCCATCAGCGTCACCGCCTCCACCAGGTCCTGGGGTACGACGGCTGCCGCCTCGGCCTTCCTGCCCGACAGGTAGAGGTCCTGGATGTCCCTGGCCTCGGCCTCGTAGCCGTAGCGGCAGGCGAGCTGGTTGTAGAAGTTCTTGTCCCGCGCACCCATGCCACCGATGTACAGCGCCAGCTGGTTGCGCACCGTGGCCGTGATCTCGGGCGTCGGCTCGCCGACGTGGAAGCTGACCTGGAGCTGGATGTCGAGCTCGCCGAGCGCGGGATCGCGCTTCGCGAAACCGGCCGCCAGGGACTCGCCCCACGCCTGCTGCGCCTTGAGCGGGTGGAAGAACAACGGCTGCCAGCCCTGGGAGATCTCCGCGACCAGCTCGACGTTCTTCAAGCCCAGTGCGGCAATCGAGACCGGGATGTCGGCCCGCAGCGGGTGGTTGATGAGCTTGAGCGGCTTGCCCAGGCCCGAACCACCGTGCTCCTTGGTGAGCGGCATCCGGTAGTACTTGCCGTCGTGGTCGAGCGGTTCGCGTCGCCAGACCTTGCGGCAGATCTCGACCGCCTCGCGCGTGCGACCCAACGGGGCGTCGTACTTGATGCCGTGGAAGCCCTCCACGACCTGGGGGCCACTGGCGCCGAGGCCGAGCGTGAACCGGCCACCCGACACGAAGTCGAGGCCGGCCGCGGTCATCGCGGTCAGGGCGGGGGTCCGGGAGTAGACCTGCAGGATGGCTGACATCAGCTCGACCTTCTCGGTCTTCGCCGCGACGAAGCCCAGCTGACTGACGGCGTCGAAGGAGTAGGCCTCCGGGATCGCCACCATCTCGAGGCCGACCTGCTCGTACGCCTGGATCAGTTCGACGCTCTCGTCGAATCCTCCGGCGTAGTCGATGATCATGCCCAGCTTCATCGGCCGGCCTCCTTCGGGTAGCGGCCGGCGATGTCGCGGCCGATGATCTCCTTCATGATCTGGCTGGTGCCGCCGTAGATCGTCTGCACCCGGCAGTCACGGAAGGCTCGGCCGATGGGGTACTCGTTCATGTATCCGTAGCCCCCGAACAGCTGCAGGCAGCGCGACGTCACCCGGACCTGCATCTCGGTCGCCCACAGCTTCGCCTTCGACGCCTCGGCCGCGGTGAGCGTGTGGTCATTCAGCGCCAGCGCGGCGTTCTGGATGTAGGCACGGGTCATCTCGACCTCGGTCTCGATCTCGGCCAGCTCGAACCGGGTGGCCTGCAGGTCACCGATCCGCTTGCCGAACGCCTCGCGCTCGAAGACGTAGTCCTCGGTCCACGCCAACGCCGCCTCGGCGCCGGCGAGCGCCTGCGCCGCCAGCGAGAGCCGCTCCTTGGGCAGGCGCTGCATCAGGTAGATCAGGCCCTCACCGATCTCGCCCAGCACGTTCTCCGGAGCGACGCGCACGTCCTCGAACACCAGCTCCGCGGTGTCCTGACCGGCGAGGCCGACCTTGTCGAGCTTGCGTCCCCGGGAGAAGCCCGGGTCGTCGCGCTCGACGACGAAGAGGCTGTAGCCGCGGGAGCCGGCGTCGGGGTCGGTCCTCGCGAAGACGATGACCAGGTCGGCGTTGATGCCGTTGGTGATGAACGTCTTCTGTCCGTTGAGCACCCAGCTGTCGCCGTCGCGCACCGCGGTGGCACGAATGCCCTGCAGGTCGCTGCCCGCGCCCGGCTCGGTCATCGCGATCGCGAGCACCTTCTCGCCCGACACCGCACCGGGCAGCCAGCGCTGCTTCTGCTCCTCGGTGCACAGGTCGAGCAGGTAGGGCAGCACGATGTCGTCCTGCAGCCGCAGCCCCAGGCAGTACGACGTCGCGCCGATCGCCGCGAGCTCCTCGGCCACCACCATCGGGTACCGGAAGTCGGGCTCGCCGCCGCCACCGAACTCCTCAGGCACGGCGAGACCGATGATGCCGTTGGCACCCGCGGCCGTCCACGCGTTGCGCGGGACGAGGCGCTCCTCCTCCCACTCGAGGTGGAAGGGCTCGACCTCGCGACGGATGAACTCACGGACGGAGGCCCGGTAGGCCTCGTGGTCCTCGGTGTAGAAACCGCCACGCGCGTTGAGCGAGACCGGCTTGCTCATCGCGGAGCCATCCGGATCGCGCCGTCGAGACGGATGGTCTCGCCGTTGAGCATCGGGTTCTCGACCACATGGGCGGCCAGGGCGCCGTACTCCTTGGGGTCGCCGAGACGCGAGGGGTGCGGGACCTGCTGGCCGAGGCTCTTGCGGGCGTCCTCGGGCAGCGAGGCGAGCAGCGGGGTGTCGAACAGGCCCGGCGCGATGGTGACGACGCGGATGCCGATGGTCGACAGGTCGCGCGCGATCGGGAGGGTCATGCCGACCACGCCACCCTTCGAGGCTGCGTACGCCGCCTGGCCGATCTGGCCGTCGAAGGCCGCCACCGAGGCGGTGTTGATGATGACCCCGCGCTCCTCACCCTGCAGCTCGAGGCCGGCGATGTGCGCGGCGGCGAGGCGGATGACGTTGAAGCTGCCGATCAGGTTGATCTCGATGATCCGCTGGAACTTGTCGTACGGGTAGGGGGTGTTGCCCTTGCCGACGGTCTTGATCGCATCGCCCGTGCCGGCGCAGTTCACGACGACGCGCAGCTCCCCGAGCTCGGAGGCGGCGGCGATCGCGGCCAACACGTCGTCCTCGCTGCGCACGTCGCCGGGAACGAAACGGACGGCGTCGCCGAGCTCCTTCGCAGCGACCTCGCCCGGACCACCCGGGAGGTCGAGGATGACGGCCTTGCCGCCCTTGGCGAGCAGGGCCTCGACGGTGGCGCGGCCCAGGCCGGAGGCGCCGCCGGTGACGAGGGCGACGGTGTTGTTGATCTGCATTGTTCTCTCTTTCGGTGGTTGAGGTGCGAGCGCAGCGAGCCTCGAAACCCTCAGACTCGTTCGATGATGGTGGCGTTGGCCATGCCTTGGGCCTCGCACATGGTCTGGATGCCGTAGCGTCCGCCGGTGGCCTCGAGGTGGTTGACGAGCGTGGCGAGCAGGCGGGTGCCCGAGGAGCCGAGGGCGTGGCCCAGGGCGATCGCACCACCGCGGGGGTTGAGCTTCGCGGGGTCGGCACCCAGGTCGTGCGCCCAGGCGAGCGGGACGGACGCGAAGGCCTCGTTGACCTCGTAGGCGTCGATGTCGTCGATGCCCAGGCCTGCCTTGGCGAGCGCCTTCTGCGTCGCGGGGATCGGACCGGTCAGCATCATCAGCGGGTCCGAGCCGACGACGGCGTACGACACGAAGCGGGCCCGCGGGGTGAGGCCGAGCTTGCTCGCCATCTCCTCGCTCATGATCAGCGCCGCCGAGGCACCGTCGGTGAAGGGCGAGGAGTTGCCGGGGTGGATCGACCACTCGACGTCGGGGAAGCGGGCGGCGTACTCGTCGGTCCGGAAAGCCGAGTTGAGCCCACCGAGGCCCTCGGCCGTGGTGCTCGCCCGAACCGTCTCATCGACCGTGTGAACGACGGCATTGCCCTCGGCATCGGTCACGGTGATCGGGACGATCTCCTTGTCGAAGAAGCCCGAGGCGATGGCCTGGGCGGCACGCCGGTGCGACTCGGCGGAGTACTCGTCGAGGGTTGCGCGGTCGAACTTCCAGTCACGGGCCACGAGCTCGGCGGACACACCCTGATTGACCAGCCCCTCGGGGTAGCGCGCGTGCAGCTCGGGGCCGAAGGTGTCCTTGCCCTGCGTGGTGCTGCCCATCGGCACGCGGCTCATCGACTCGACACCGGCGGCGATCACGATGTCGTAGGCGCCCGCGGCCACGCCCTGGGCAGCGAAGTGGACCGCCTGCTGGCTGGAGCCGCACGCCCGGTCGATGGTCGTCGCGGGGACGGACTCGGGGAAGCCGGCGCCGAGGACGGCGGTACGGCCGATGTTGAGCGCCTGCTCGCCGCCCTGCATCACGCAACCGGTGATCACGTCGTCCACGAGCACCGGGTCCAGGCCGTTGCGCTCGACGATCGACTTCAGGACGTGGACCAGCAGCGACGTCGGATGGGTGCCGGACAGGGCGCCACCCATCTTGCCCTTGCCGGACGCGAGACGGACGACGTCGACGATGACGGGAGTGGGCACCGCGCACCTCCAGGTTGTAGGTTTTAGTTAACCAGTCAGTCCTGACTGGTTAGTGCACTGTAGCCTGTCGCCGCCGCCCTGTCACCCACGAGGCCATCCACGAGAAGGACGAGGACCCGATGCCCGGTACGTCGTCCACGGACCACCCGTCCGAGGAGAGGACGCCCCCGAAGCGCGCCCTCCAGAGCCGCACCGTCGACGTGCAGCGCCGGATCCTCGACGCGGCCGTCGACGTACTCCTCGAGGACGGGTACGGCGGCGCCACCACCCTGCGCATCCAGGAGCAGGCCGGCGTCACGCGCGGTCGACTGCTGCACCACTTCCCGTCCCGCGACGCCCTGCTGACCGCGGCAGCCCACCACCTGGCGAACGCCCGCGTCGGCGAGATGGCCGCCGACCAGACCTGGCCGACCGACGCCGGCGAGCGCATCGATGCCGCGATCGAGGCCATGGCGCTGACGTTCACCCAGGGCTACTTCTGGGCGGCCACCGAGCTGTGGATCGCAGCGCGCCACAACGACGAGCTCCGCGCAGCCCTGCTGCCCGGAGAGCGCGACCTCGCCCGGGTGATCCGACCCGGCCTCGACGCCTTCTTCGGCCCCGAGCTCAGCGCGCACCCGGCGTACGAGGACCTGCGCGAGATCCTCTTCACCAGCCTGCGCGGCATGGCGCTGACGACTGCGTTCGACCCGCGGGAGGAGCCGACCCGCCGTCACATCGCCAGGCTCAAGCAGCTGGCGCGCTCGGTCCTGCTGGACTGAGCAGGGCCACGAGCGTCTCGACGACAGCACTCCGGGCGGGACGGGCGACCGGGCTGGTCGTGGACGTGCTGTTGAGAGCCCCCACGACGAGGTCGCGCAGCACCCGGAGATCCACGTCGTCGCGCACGACTCCCTCGTCCCTTCCCCGGGAGAGGACGTCGAGCCAGACCTTCCCGAACCGGCGCTCGTGCTGGACGTGGTCGGCGCGCAGGTGCGGGGGAAGCGTCTCCACCATCCGGACCACCGCGGAGGCGCGGTCGTCGCTGGCGTGGAGGGCATCGAGGTGTCCGCGCAGTGCGGCGCGCAGTCGATCGACGGGCGTGGCGTCAGCAGGGACGGCGGCGACGGCGCCGGCCAGCGCCTCGCGTGCCGAGTCGACACCGTCCCGTAGCGCAGCCGCCACCAGGTCGTCCTTGGTCGCGAAGTGGAACGCCAGGCTCCCCACCTTGAGGTCGGCCGCGTCGGCGATCCGGCGCAGGCTCGCGCCGCCGTACCCGTGCAGCGCGAACTCGTGCGCCGCCGCGGCCAGGATCCGCTGCCGGGTGCGCGCGGCCTTGCTCTCGGAAGCAGTCCCGGAAGTGGTCACTTCCGGAGTCTAGCGAATCTGACGCTCGTCCGATTACACTGAATCGTACAGTCGTCCGATTCCGAGGAGTTCCCCATGAGCGTCGCCCGCACCCAGGACCGCATGTCCCACGACGTGTGGCTGCCCGAGGAGACGCGCGGCGTCCGCACCCAGGTCCGCGAGGCCGTCGCCCGACACCTGGCCCCGGTGGCCCGCGAGATCGGTGAGCGCGAGGAGTCGCGGGACAGCTTCGCGTGGCCCGCCTTCCGCGGCCTGGCCTCCGAAGGCGTGTTCGCCCTCCCCTTCGAGGCCGAGTACGGCGCCGGCCTGGAGTTCCCGATGCTGGCGACCTGCACCGCCACCGAGGAGATCGCCTACGAGTCCTCCTCCATGGCCGGCGTGTACGACGGCCAGTGCATCCTCGTCCCCCAGACACTCACCTTCGCGACCCCCGAGGTCCGGGCCCAGCTGGTCCCTGACCTCGTGTCCGGCGAGACCGCATTCTCCTTCGCCACCACCGAACCGGCGACCAGCTCGGACCTGACGGCCGAACGTCTCGGAACGGTGGCCATCCAGGCGGATGGCGGGTGGATCGTGAACGGCCGCAAGCGCTGGATCACCAACAGCGTGGTCGCCGGCTGGGCCTCGATCCTGGTCCGCGACGGTCACGACGGAAACCGCGCCACCATGCTGCTCGTCGACCTCAACGCGCCGGGCGTCCGGATCGGAGAGCCCGACCTCAAGATGGGCCACCGCGGCCAGATCACCGCCGACATCGTGCTCGAGGACGTCTTCGTCCCCCACACCCACGTGCTCGGGGAACCCGGCCGAGGCATGGGAGTGGCGCTCTCGGCGCTCGTCCGTGGTCGCATCGGCATCGGCGCCGCCGGCGTCGGCGTCGCCCAGGCGGCGATGGACCTGGCCGTGCACCGACTGCAGACCCGCGAGGTCTTCGGTGCGCCGTTGGGCGCCATGCAGCACTGGCAGTTCACCCTCGCCCAGCGCGCCACCGAGATCGAGTGCGCCCGCAGCCTCTACCAGAAGGCGGCGTACCTCCTCGACACCGGCGACGCCACCGCCGAGCCCGAGGCCGCGATGGCCAAGGCCTTCGGCACCCGACTGGCGGTCGACATGGTGCGTGACGCCATCCAGGTCCACGGCGCCCTCGGCTTCGCCCGCAAGGTCTCCGAGTCCGGCGAATCGGTCCGCCTCGAGGAGATGTACCGCGACTCCAAGATCCTCGAGATCTTCGAAGGCGCCAACGAGCTGCAGCAATGGATCGTCGCGCGACGCCTGATCGGTCGCGACATCACCGGCTGAGCCGTCTGGTCACGCGCCGCCGAGGTGCGTGACCAGCTCGACCTGGAGCTCGCCGACCAGGAACCCGAGCAACGCGCCGACACTGATCATCAGCCACTCGTCGTCCTTGAAGATCGGCCGCATGATGCCCTCGAACTGCTCGGTCGACAGCTGCGCCATCTTCTCCGCCAGCACGTTCTCGACGTCGAGCACCCGAGCGGCATAGTCCTCGACCTCGGGCATCTCGGGCAGCAGCGTCAGCACGCGTCGTACGACGGTGGCCTTCATCTGGTCGTAGCGCTCGGTGCCGATCCCGACGGCCACCAGCGACCTGGCCGGACCGAGGGACCTGGCGACGACGTCGTCGACCTCCCGCTGGACCATCACGAACAACCGATCAGCGCCGGGACCGGTCAACACCGACTCCAGCAGGGCGGCTGGCTGGAACAGGTCGGCGGCCATGATGCGTGCGTAGTCGCGGGTGATCTGGTCACGGCTGGCGTGCAGCACACCGTGCATCCGCTTGCCGAGGATCCGTCGCGGTTCACTCGGCCGGAACAGCAGGGTGAGCGCGATCCAGTCACTGAGGAAGCCGGTGACCAGGCCGAAGACCGGCATGATCCAGACGTTGTGCCAGTAGGCCCAGGCCACGGTCTGGACCAGGCCGATGGCGAAGCCGAAGACCAGTCCCGTCCGCCGCAGGAACAGCATCGAGCTGCCGGCGGTCTGGCGCATCATGTCGTTGAGGCGGTGCTTGTGCTGCACCAGCGTGGTGACGGTGAGGTAATGCAGGTCGATGAACTGGTCGACGTCGCCGCGGATCTCCGCAATCAGTCGATCCACGATGCCGGGCGCCTGTTGCTGGACCCGGGCGCGCACCAGACGACGGACGGGGTCGGGCAGGGCATCCCAGCCGCCGGGCGTGATCTGGTCGACGACCTCCCGTGCCACCTCGTCCACTGCACGCGCCAGTGGCACACGGAGCTCGTTCACCGCATCGGCGCCGTCGAACCGCGCCAGCAGGTCCTCGGCCCGCAACAGGTTCTCGGTGAGCAGGCGGATGGTGACGGCAGCGACCTTTCCGGCCCGTCGCGGCACCAGTCCCTGCCATCCGAACGGCCCGATGCCGACGAACTTCATCGGCCGGTAGAGCATCTCGATCGCAACGATCTTGGTGACGTACCCGATCAGCGCCGCGATCAACGGCATCGACGCGTAGATGTACCAGTACTCGGCGACGTCCGCGCGGATCTCGGGCCAGGTCTGCACCGCGGCAACCAGGTGCGCCCTCACACGGACTGCCCCACGGCCCGCGGCCCGACCTGCCGGGCAGCCCACAGCTCCCGGCCGAGGTCGGACAGCTCGATCCCACCCCTTCGGATGCGGGGCCCCAGCGGACCGCGAGCGGCTGCGCGGATCGCATCCAGGACGTCGGGCTCGGCGAGGAGCACTTCGTACTCCTGACCGCGGTCCTCGCGCTCGGGCGTCGCCACCACCAGTCCGGTGTCGAGCAGTCGGGTCACATAGGTCGGCGTACGTCGGACCAGGGCGATGCCCGCCTGGCGCCCGATCAGCGAGGCGTTCCGCAGGCCCAGGTGTTCCTCGCCGTCACGGCGAGCTTCGACATGGACCAGCGGACTCCAGTCGCGAGCAGCCAGGGCCGCAATGATCCGGGCCTCGTCGGGGACCAGGCCTCGCACCAACGCGTCCAGCAGGGAGTCCTCCGCCTCCGCGCTCGACTGGCTCAGCGCCCGTTCGAGCAGTACGCCGAGCCGGCGGGCCGACGCACGAACCGGCGCGACGCTCCCCAGCTCCGCCGCGACGGGGCGCGGCGAGGCGCCCAGGAGCCGGCGGCTCCCTTCACCGGCCAGGTTCGCGGTCGCGCGGAGCAGGGCTGTGGAGGCATCGACCAGCGGTCGCAGGTCATCGGCGGCGGCCATCGTTCACCTCGCGACGGCCTTCTCCAGCGCCTCGAGTGCACCGTCGAGGTGGATGAGCATCCGCTGCAGGTGCGGCAGCGCCTTGCGGTCTCCCACGATGCCGAAGGTCATCTGGTTGTCGTAACGCGTGAGGGTGATGTTCATGGCCTGGGCCTCGGAGATCATGGACACCGGGTAGATGTCGGTCATCTGCGCGCCGTTGTAGTAGAGCGGCTGGTTGGGTGCGGGCACGTTCGAGATGATCAGGTTGAACGGATGCCGGGGCAACGCCGTGATGCCGGTCAGCGAGGAGACGATCGCGCCGCCCATGATCAGCTTGCTGACGGCGAGGATCTCGGCCGCGGACATCTTTGCGAAGCGTTCCTTCGCCGCGCGGGTCTGTCCCCGGATCGAGTCGACGCGCGCCACCGGGTCGTCATGGTTGGTCCCGAGGTCGCAGAGCATCGCACCGAAGGCGTTGCCCTCCCCTTCCGGGATGCCGTCACCCTCACGGCGGACGGACACCGGCACCATCGCGATCAGCGATCGGTCCGGCAGGCTTCCGAGCTCGTCGAGGTAGGCCCGGAGGGCGCCGCCGGCCATGGCCAGCCCGACGTCGTTGACCGTCCCGCCGACCACGTTGGCGACGGTCTTGAGCCGTTCGAGCGGCCACTGGTCACCGGCGAAGCGTCGGGCGCCGCCGACCTTGACGTTCAAGGGCGACGGCGGCGCCTCGAAAGGCACCGTCGCGCTGTCGTCACGCCCCATCTCGATC
This sequence comes from Nocardioides sp. CPCC 206347, assembly GCF_048654605.1. NCBI lineage: Bacteria > Bacillati > Actinomycetota > Actinomycetes > Propionibacteriales > Nocardioidaceae > Nocardioides > Nocardioides sp. CPCC 206347. The sequence goes on along the minus strand of NZ_JBMCYZ010000003.1, from coordinate 150,940 downwards.
AGCGACTTCACGGCGGTGGCGCCGCGCAGCACGGGCGCCAGGCTCAGGCCACTGGCCGCGACGGAGGCCCGACGCGGTCGCTTCGGGCCCGCAGCCCAGGGCGGCAGGCAGCTCCGGTCGTCAGGGTCCGGGGTCAGGCTGCCGAGGACGTGCTTGGCCAGCGACATCCCGTCAGCAATGGCGTGATGGGTCTTGAAGGCGGTGGCGAAGCGACCGCCTTCGAGGCCTTCGAAGACGTGGAACTCCCACAAGGGACGGCGCCGGTCCAGCTGGACCCCGTGCTGCACGGACACCGCTTCAAGGAGTTCGCGGACCCGGCCGTGGCCGGGGAGCGCCGAGTGCCGCACGTGGTGGTCGAGCTCCACCGGCTCGTCGTCGATCCAGCGCAGCGTGGAGGGCGAGAGCAGCCTGCGCGCGGGACGCCGCTTGAACACCGTCTTGAGGTCGTCGCTGGCGAGCAACTGCTGGAAGTAGCTGGTGACCCACTCCTGCGGGTCGGCATCGACCGGCGGGCGGTACAGCTGCAGCGTGATGACCTGAGCCGGGCGGCCGGCGGCCTCGCCCAGCAGGAACATCGCATCACCGATGGCGATGTTGTTCATGACGTGACCTCCGCTTGCCCCATGGCGGCGAGGGCTGGCGCCCCGCTCACGGCTGAGCATAACTTGACTTATGGTCAGTGGCAACATGCTTCCCGCCACCCCAGCAGGACGCCGACGACCGGCCTTGACGCGGACAGCCCGCCGGGGTCCAATTCTATGGCACCGTAAATTCGAGGTAGCGGATTCGGCAATCTTTCTCTAATCTGGAATAGAAAACACGATCCACCTCCCCGCACCGAGGAAGCCCGCCATGCCGCAGACCGACCAGACTCCCCGCGAAGCCGACGTCGTCGTCGTCGGCTCCGGCCACAACGGCCTCGTGGCCGCCGCCTACCTGGCCAAGGCCGGACTTGACGTGCTCGTCGTCGAGGCCTCGCCGACCGCCGGCGGCATGACGTCCACGAACCCATTCCCCGAGGCCCCGGAATACATGATGAACGAGGCCTCCATCCAGGCCTCGTTGTTCCGCACCACCACCATCGACCGGGATCTCGAGCTCTCCTCGCGCTACGGGCTGCGCCAGACGGTCATCGACCCCGCGCACTTCCAGCTCGCAGCCGACGGGTCCTCGCTGGGCCTGTGGCGCGACCCCCGCAAGACCGCCGCCGAGCTCGAGTACTTCTCCAAGAAGGACGCCCGGGCACTGCTCGAGCTCTACGAAGTGATCGACGCCGCCGTCGAGCTGGGCCTTCCGATGATGCAGACCAGCCCGACCAAGCCCGAGATCATGAACGTGCTGAAGTCGGCCAAGGGGCTGGTCAAGAACCGCAAGCAGATGGCAGCCCTGGGCCGCTGGATGACCTCCTCCCAGGCAGAGGCCATCGAGGAGTCCTTCGAACACGACATGATCCGGGCTCCCCTGCTCACCTCCCTCCCCTTCATGCCGTTCGACGCCGATCTGTCCGGCTGGTCATTGATCTACCTCGGCGTCCTCAGCAAGTACGGCGTCGCGATGTTCCACGGCGGCACGGGCTCCCTGCCCAAGGCCCTGATCAAGGTCATCCGCGACAACGGCGGCGACGTGATCACGTCGTCGCCGGTCGAGGAGATCCTGGTGACCAACAACCGGGCGGTGGGCGTCCGGATCGCTGGAGGCGTCGAGATCAAGGCCAAGCGCGCCGTCCTCACGGCCTGCAGCCCCAAGACGACCCTCACCAGGCTCCTGCCCCGCGGCGTCCTCGCACCCAAGGTCCAGAACGCCGCCGATCACATCCCCACCAAGAAGCGCGGGATCTCCGACCTCAAGGTCAACGTCGCCCTTTCGGGCAAGATCGACATGAGCAAGCACGAGAAGTGGCGCGGCGACGGCATCGACCTGCGCATCGCCTGCAACTGCTACCACACCTACGAGCAGGCGCTGGCCGCCGCGCGCTCGTGTGTGCGTGGCCAGGTCCCCGACGCCATCCCCGGCCTCGCCCAGGTCACCAACGCCTTCGACCCCTCCATGTCGCCCGAGGGCAAGGACCTCTTCTGGTTCTGGAGCGGACTTGCACCCTCGATCCCCGAGGACGGTTGGGACGTCGCGCGCAAGCAGATCACCGACTCGGTCATCAGGGACGCCGACGAGTACTACAAGGGTGTCGACGAGATGCAGGTCGCCGTACGCCCCCTGGTCATGCCCGACATCGAGGAGCGGTTCTGGGCCATTGACGGCTCGGTCTACCACGTCGACCCGACCCTGAGCCGGTTCGGCCCGAACAAGCCCGTCGCGGGCCTGGCCGGCTACAAGACCCCGGTGGACGGCCTCTTCCTCACCGGGTCGGGCACCCACCCCGTCGCCGGCATCAGCGGCATGCCCGGCCAGAACGCCGCCCGAACGATGCTCAAGCAGTTCGGCCTGGAGGACAAGGGCGGCCGGATCGGCCAGCTCAGGTCCAAGCTCACCCAGGACCGTCGCAGCAGCAAGGGCGACGACTACACCTCCGGCCAGAACGACCCCTTCCCGGGCCGCTGAGGACGTGTCGAGCGCGCTGGCCCGCCCTCGACCACGAACCGGCCCGGAGCTGCCCGACGGCAGCTCCGGGCCGGCTTCGTCTCGGCATCGGAAACTGCGCGTAAATTTATCTAGCCTTAAAATCACACAACTTGTACGATCAACGAACACACTGTTCGAATCCGCCTTCGTCGGCCACGATCATGAAGGACGCACACGATGCTCTTCGGCACCGACAACATCACCGATCCGGTCCCCGTACCGCCGGGCTTCGAGCCCGGGTACTCCCCCATCGACGGCTACGGGAACCTGCTCCCGCACCCATCGCCGATCATCGCCAGCGACTTCGATGCCTGGTTCTTCCTCTTCTGGGCCGGTCTGCTCGTCGTCGGCCTGGCCGTCCCGTGGGCAACGGTCCGGCTCTTCAAGCACAAGGACCCACTGCCCTGGCTGATGCTGCTCGCCGGCTTCGGCACCTCGCTCGGCGAGCCCATGCTCGACCTGGTCGGCCACCTGCGCTGGTCGGAGAACATCCACGGCCCGGCCTTCACCAACTTCGGCATCCCCGTGCCCCTGCTGATCCCACCCTGCTACGCCCTGTTCATGGGCCTGGAGGCCTACTGGATCTGGTCGATCATCCAGAAGGGCATCAACAAGCGCGCCTTCTTCCTGATGTTCGCGGCCGTCGGCATCAGTGACGCGATCATGGAGCACCCGGGCGTGATCATGGGCGTCTACGAGTACTACGGCCAGCAGCCGTTCGAGTTCTACAAGTTCCCGTTCTACTGGTCCTTCATCAACGGCGCCGCCATCTGCTCGATCGCCGTCGTGCTCCACTACGTGTGGCCGCGCGTCCAGGGCAAGGGCCTCAAGATGCTCTGGGTCGTCCCGATCGGCATCGTCGCCACCACGGCTGCAGAGTTCGGCACCGGCTTCCCGGTCTTCCTGGCCATCAACGCCGACATCCCGGTCTGGCTGCAGTGGGTCATCGGATCCGGATCGCTGTTCCTCGCTGTCTTCTGGATCAGCAAGCTGGGTGACCTCGTCTGCACTGAGTCGAGCCTGAACTGGACCTTCTGGGGCCTGTTCAAGTCGCGCTTCATGACGCCCTCGGCGCGCCACCGCTACATCGAGAGCATCGGCTGGAACGCCGACATCGAGCCGCCCTCCTCGGAATGGCCGCCTGTCCGATGGGTCGAACGTGCCGTCTCACCGACGACGACGTCGACGCCGGGCAGCACACCCCCCGAGAAGGTCGGTGTCTGACCAGCACGCCCCGTCCCTCGGCCCGTCGCACCCGCGGCGGGCCGAGGGCCGTTCGTCATTCGGCGTAGAGGGCGCTCCACATGAGGTTCGCGACGGCCTCGAGCTGCCGTTCGCTCTCGTCGCCACTGGCGTCGGCAACCAGGTGGTACAGCCCGCGCTCGAGCATCCAGACCAGCCACTGCCCCGTGCGGTCCGCGTCGAGGTCCGCTCGGACCAGGGCCCGCAGATGGAGCGTGAGTCCGTCGGTCGCCCGCGCGACGAGCGCCGAGTGCAACTCACGGATACCCGGGTCGTACGACGCCGCGTCGGTGATCGAACGCAGGATCTGACGGTGCTCGCGGTAGGTCACGAACAGCGGCCGCAGTGCATCGCGCACGGCATCCGGACTGTCCGGAACTCCCAGCTCGAACCACGGAGCCCCCGCCTCGGCGAGGTCGATCGTCACGTCCTCGGCCATCGCCGCCAACAGGGCTGCCTTGTCGGAGAAGTAGGAGTAGAACGTCGAGCGCGACACACCGACGGCCGTGATCAGTCGCTCGACGCTGAGGTCGGAGTACTGCTCCCCCGCCTCGAGCAGCGGTGCGACCACCCCGATGAAGTGGCGAGCCAGGACCAGCCGCCGCTTCTCCCGGGAGGGCTGCAGCGGATTCGCCGACTCCTTCACGCGCGCCATGCGGGAACCCTACCGACCCGCGGGACCGAATCGAACACCGTGTACGACTTGTCGGCCCGGGCGGTGAGTGCGTCGTGGTGACCTCCACCCAGGAACGTGCAGGGATCGCGCAGGTGGTCGAGCACCGCCCCGGTGGCACGGCCACCCGCATCCTCGACGCAGCGGCCCGGCTCCTCGCCGAGAAGGGGTACGGCGGCCTGCGGATCTCGGACGTCGCGAAGGCCGCGGACGTCCGGCCCGCTGGCATCTACTACTACTTCGCGTCCCGCGAGGTACTGGTCGAGGAAGTGCTCTGGTTCGGCATGGCCCGACTGCGACGCCACGTCGAGGAGACCCTGCTCGCCGCCGGCGACGAGGTCCCCGCGGTCGACCGCCTCCTGCTGGCCGTGGAGATGCATCTGCGCTACGAGCTGGAGATCTCCGACTACACGCAGGCCTCGATCCGCAACGCCGGCCAGGTGACCCCAGAGATCCGCGAGCGGCAGCGCCAGGAGTTCCGCGCCTACCGCCAGCTGTGGCTCGACCTCGTCGACGCCGCTGCCAACGAGGGTGGTCTGGCCCCCGACGCCGACCGACGTCTCGGCGTGATGCTGACGATCGGGGCCCTCAACGGGACGGTGGAGTGGTGGCGCCCGCACCGCGACGACCTCCAGACGGTCATCGACCATGCCTGCCTGCTGGTGCGGCACGGCCTGCTCGGCCCTGCCGGCACCGCTCCGGCATCCGCTGCCCCCGCCGCGCCCCCGACTGCCCCGGTGTCCTCCGAGACTCGCGACCGGATCCTGGCGGCGACGGCCGCCACCCTGCGGGCCCGGGGCTACTCGAAGTGCCACTTGTCGGAGATCGCCGAACGCGCCACCGTGCAGGCGCCAGCGATCTACCACTACTTCACGTCGCGCGACGCCCTGATCACCGAGGTGCTCTCGCTCGGCCAGCGCGCTGTCGGCCACCACATGCGCGACGCGGTCGAGGCGCTCCCGGCAGACGCGGATCCCCGGCACCACGTGGCCGCACTCACCGAGGCCTACCTGCGGGTGGAGCTCGAGCTCAGTGACTTCGCGACCGCTGTGACCCGCAACGCGGGACAGGTACCGGCGCCCATCCGCGCTGCCCTCCGGGTCGAGGGCGACCGCCTGCACGCCCTGTGGCACGCGCCGCTCGAGGACGCCGCCGCGATGGGGCTCCTGCGCCCGGGCCTCGACCCGACCATCACCCGGATGCTCGTCCTGGGAGCGCTGAACTGGGTCCCGGAGTGGTGGCACCCGGACGTCCCTGTCGACCGGCTGGTCCTGGCGGCCCAGGGCCTGCTCGGAAACGGACTGTTCCCGTCACCCCTGACCACCGCACCACCTCGAGGAGACTGACATGGCTCAGCTGGCCCGGCTCGACATCGAGCAGATCACCCCTGCCACGCGACCGGCGAGCAAACCGGTGTTCGTCTGGGCGGGCATCGGCGTCGTCTGGGCGATCGTCGCCGTCGTGACCCTCTACGGCTGGGTCACCGGCGACGACTTCGGACCTCCCGAGGTCCGCGGCCCGGACCAGATGGACGCCGGCAAGCTCATCGGACTACGGATCGTCGAGGCGATCAGCACCGGCGTGCTGGCGATCGCCGTCTACTTCCTGGCCTGGAAGCCGTGGCGGCGCACCCGGCACATCACCTTCGATGCGCTGCTCCTGCTCGGTGGCGTCAGCGCGTTCGTGATGGACTGCTGGCTGAACACGCAGTCCTTCCTGTTCGCCTTCAACTCCCACTCGGTGAACCTCGGCGCCTGGTCCTCCTCGCTGCCCTTCCACGACGACTCCGTGCCCAGCCACTACGCAGAGGCGCTGCTGTGGGGGATGCCGATGTACATCTACTTCTGCTCAGCGCTCGGTTTCGTGAACACGTTGGCTGCTCGTCGACTCCGGGCCAGGTGGCCAGGGCTGTCGACCCAGGGCATCCTGGCAATCCTCTTCGTCGGCGACCTGGCCTTCGACTTCGTCGTCGAGAACGTCATCATCCGCACCACCGAGGCGTACTCCTTCGTCCAGACCAACGGCCCACTGACGATCTGGGACGGGGAGCAGCACCAGTTCCCTCTCTACGAGACCTTCCTCGTCGCCTGCATTGCGATGTGCTTCACCTACGCACGCTGGTCGGCGGACTGGGACGCCGACGGCCTGTCGGTCATCGAGCGCGGCGTGCTGTCCGTACCGGCGTCGTACCGACTGATCGTGCGCATGCTCGCTGCGATCGGGTTCTGCGCCGTGGTCCTGATGATGTGCTACCACCTGCCGTTCAACTGGATCAGCCTGACGGGCGACTCGTTCGCCGACCTGCCCAGCTATCTCGCACCAGCGGGGCTGACCCTCCCGTAGCCGGCGGTCCGGCGTCCCTAGACTTGCGACCATGGCAGGCAAGGGCGGCGGACGGGCCGATCGGACGACGACGGCGAAGTCCGAGGCCACCCGCGCGCGGGTGCTCGACGCCGCGGCCCGGGTGCTCGCCCGGGAGGGCTACTCCGGCACGAAGCTGACGGACGTCGCGCGCGAGGCCGACATCCAGGCCCCGGCGATCTACTACTACTTCGCCAGCCGTGAGGACCTCATCGAGGAGGTCGCCGCAACCGGGGCCACCACGTTGCTGGAGAAGGTGAACGCGGCGATCGCTGAGCTCCCGGCCGACGCCGGTCCGCTGGACCGCATCGACGCCATGACCGAGGCCCATCTCCGGTTCACGATGACGGCTCCCGACTACGCCCGCGCCGTGCTCCGCAACGGAGACCAGTTCCCCGAGGACATCCCGCTGCGCCACGTTGCGGTCATGCAGCGCTATCACAAGGTGTGGACCACCCAGCTGCGCGAGGCCCAGAAGGCCGGGCTGCTGGACGCCGGCGTCGACCTGACCATCGCGCGACACCTGACGATCGGTGCCTTGAACAGCACGATGGACTGGTGGACCCCGGGGCGCTCCTCCATCACGAAGGTCATCGCCCAGACCCGCTTCCTCCTCCGCCAGGGCCTCGGCGGCTGATCACTCCGTCGCTGCGGGGGTCTGCGGTGCTGAGGGCGTCTGGTTCGCGGGCGACGGGGTGGAGCTCGCCGGCGGCGAGGCCGGGTCGTCGGGGAGGTACCCGTCGGCGTACTCGACGTCGGCGCGCTTGAGCTCCTCGGCGAGGAAGTCGCGCCACACCTTCAGGCTGGCCTCGGCCGAGAGGCGCTGGACGATCTCGCCCTTGACGTCCTCGAAGCTCACGGGTCGTGCCTTCACCACTTCGGCGACCTGGCCGACGTTCCAGCCGTAGCTGGTCCTGACCGGGCCGAAGATCTCGCCCACGGCTGCCGAGAAGGCAATCTTCCCGTAGCCGTCCTCCAGCTGGTCGGCGGTGACGAGGCCAAGTCGACCGCCGTCGTCCTTGGTGCTGCCGTCGAGCGACCACGTGGCCGCGAGCGGGCCGAGCTTGCCGGACTTGCGGGCCAGGCGGGCCACGCGGTCCGCATCGGCGCGGGTCTCGACGACGACGTTGACGAGCTGGCGCCCCTCCGGGGTGACCATGTCGCCCTCGTTGTCGTCGTACTTCTTCTGCGCCTCGGCCTCGGTCGCCTCCGGGACGTCCGCTGTCACCTCGTCGACGAGCCGGGACGTGGCGAGCTGTGCGCGGATCTCGTCGAGCACGTCGCGTTCCGAGATCCCGCTGGTCGAGAGGAACTCGACGAACGCGTCGCGACCGCCCGTGAGCTGCTGGTCGATGAGCTTGTCGAGCTCGGTCTGCGCTTCCTTGTCGGAGATCACGATGTCGCGCTTCGCGGCGGCGTCCGCGAGCACCAGGCTCACGACCATCGACTTCGCGGAGTCGCGGTTGAAGTCGTCCGTCCTCGAGGCGTCGTCGGGACGCTTCACGCCGTACAACGCCTCGAGGACCTCGAGCCGGTCGTCGAGCTGGGTCGTGGTGACCACGCGGTCGCCGTACCGGAACGCGGCGCCCTCCGGCAGGTCATCGGCCTGCGCCACTCCGAAGGCGATCCCGCCCCCAGCCAGGGCAATCGCCAGGACACCGGTGACCAGTCGGCCACGAGTCGTGCCGAGCACCTGCTTGAGCCTGTCGATCACGACGACACCTCCACCAGTTCTTTTTCGGGTACGTCGGCCTGTTCCGCGTCCTCGGGGTTCTCGCGCAGGACCACCCGGTCGACGAGCAACGCGGCCACGAAGGAGCACACCACGCCACCGGCGAGCAGCAGGCCGAAGTCGCGGAGCACCGCCAGCTCCGACAGAGCGAGCACCAGGTAGCCGGTGGTGCCGGCGAGAGCGGCTGTTCCGACGGCGCGAAGATCGGCCCCTCGTCGCAACATCACGGAGAACTCACAACCGGTCGCGGTCACGAGGGATCCGAGCGCGATGGTGAGCGGGTTCAGGGAGCCGGTGGTCGCGGCGGCGAGGAGTGCGACCCAGCCGGTCGACACGACCACGGTCAGCACGGCCCTCATCGCGTCGTCGCGGGAGCGGAGTCCGATCCAGATCGCGGCGCCGGCGAGCCCGATGCCGGCGAGGTTGATCCACAGCCGTCCGTCGCCGACGAGCTCCAGGCCACGGGCCGCGGAGACGGGGAGGCCGACGGTGTCGACCTCGACCCCGTCGGGCGGGGTGCCGACCGCCTCGTCGAGGTCGTCGAGCAGGTCGCTGAGTCCGGCGACGTCGTCGAACTCGACGGCGAGGACCACGACTCCTTCGGCGCGGTCGGACCGGAGCACTGCCGAGGAGAGGTAGCGCGGCATGACGGCGACGGCGGCCTTGATCTGGTCTGCGGTCGGCTCGGCGCCGAGGAAGCGGAGCAGGTCAGCGACGCTGAGGACCGGGTGCACGCGGTCGCCGAGCTCGGTGACGATCCGGGTCTGGGCGTGCTGGCTCCAGGCCAGGACCTCCGGAGACGTGACGTCCTCGGCCTTGATCACCAGGCTCACCTCGCCCGCGGATCCGAGCAGGTCCTCGGCGTACTGGGCGTCATCGAGCTCGGGAAGTCCGGCGGCCAGCTCGTCGGGTTGGGCTTCGACCGCCAGTCCGGACAGGGCGATCCAACCAAGTCCCGCGGTGACGACGAGGGCGGCCGTGACGATGCCGCGTCCCAGGCCGGCCCGGGGCCAGGAGAACGCCGGACCGTCAGCGGACGTGCGCTTCGCCGGCGCCGGGTCCGGGACGGGACCGAAGTGCCACCGGACCGCGAGGGCCGTGGCGACGGTGAGCAGGATGCCCACGGCCAGGGCGATGCCCAGCTCGCGAACGAACGGGAGCGGCGACAGGGCCAGTGACCCGAAGCCCAGCATCGCGGCCAGGGCGGTCACCAGGACGGCCCGGTCGGACCTGCCGCGGGAGAGGTAGAGCGGGAAGTCGCTGCCGATGCCGAGCAGGATCGGCAGGAAGGCGACCACTCCGAGGGACAGTGGCTGGCCGGCCCATCCGAAGCAGGAGAGGGTGGCCGCCGTACCGACGAGGGCTGCGGCGGTGGGCCGCAGGCGCGAACGACGTCGGGAGGTCCAGCCCACGAACAGGAAGATGAGGCCGACGGCACCGACAGCGACGGCGCCGAGGACCGGGAGCTCGGCACGGCCGCGGTCGGCGAGGCCGGATGCGACCACCGGTGCGCCGGTGACGGTGGTGCGGCTGAGCTCGAGGTCGACGTCCTTGACGGCCGATCGCACTCCGTCGACCAGTCGAGTGGTGCCTTCGGCGTCGAGCCCGGCTCGCGGACGGACGAGGACGGTCACGCTGGTCGGGGAGGGCACCAGGTAGCGCCACTGCGGACGGGCCTCGAGGTTCTCCTCCTCGAAGAGGACGGTCTGCACGAAGCGCGGGTTCTTCAGCGTGGGCAGCCCGGCCGGCAGGCCCTGCACCATCAGTGCGCCGTACCGCTCGTCGAAGCGGGCGAGCGCGGCCTCGCCGAGCTCCTTGACCTTGTTCTCGGGGATCCCGCGCTCGCGGGCCCTGGCCATGACTTCCTGGCGGTAGCCGTCGCGCCGGCCGGAGATCTGGGCGAGCATGTCCTGGGCCGCACCGGCGGTCTGGTTCAGGACCGTGCCAGGTCCGTAGACCGCGGCGACGTCGGGCAGGTTCGCCAACTGACCCTCGAGTCCTACCAGCCGCACCAGCGCTTCCGGGTCGTTGAACAGCGCACGCGGTTCGCTGGTCTCGAGGACGACGATGACGGGGTCTCCCCCGAAGTCGTCCGCCTTGGCAGCGAGCGCCTTCTCGACGGGATCGCCCGCGGGCAGGAACGAAGCGGTGCTCGTGTCGATCTCGACCCGCAACAGGCCGAGCACGATCACCGCACCCAGGGCGAGGGCCCCCAGCAACGCCGTCCACTGACGACGCTGCCGGGAACCGGTGTCACCGCTTCGATCGATCACGACCCCATCACCTGATCAGCGCTTCTCGACCCGGGGGTAGTCGCCCTTGCCGAACGGCCGGGGCTGGTCGACATTGCCGGGCAGCGGGTACGGGTTGTTCCACATCAGACCGCCCTTTTCGCTGGAGACGATCTTCAGCGGGTTGCCGCGCACCGTTCCGGGGCCCTCGGCCGTTGCCGTGAGCCGGATCGGGATGATGCCGTCCTCGGCGCGGACGTCGAACGACCCGCCGAAGCTGGCGAACAACGCACCCAGGTCGAGGCCGTACGGCGCCAGGTAGCTGAGCATCGGCTGGACATCGGCCAGGGTCCGCTGGGCATCGGGCACCAGGTGCTGCACGGTGGTGCCGAACGGCTTGACCTTGGTGAGCGTCGCCGGTGCCGATGCCAGGACTCCGTCCAGGTCGGGCAGCAGCGCGCGCAGGTCGCGCGAGACCGGGCGCAGGTTGGTCAGCGCCCGGGACAGGTACGGCGAGGCGGCGCGGAGGTCGGCAGCGATCGGGGTCAACGGGACGCTCAGCTCGCTGAGCTTGCCCGCGGCGGTGTCGACGTTCGCGACGACCGACGGCAGCAACCGCACCGTCTCCTCGATCTTGTCCTGGTTGTCGGCGGTCGCCTGGGTGAGCTCCTGGGCATCGCTGACCAGACCCACGATCTGGCCCTGTCCGGTGTCGAGGGCATCGAGCAGGAGGCGCGCCTCGACGCTGAGCTCCTGGAGGTCGTCGCTCTGCTTCGCGAGGGCGTCGAGGACGGTGCTGCCCTCGGTCCCGACGTGCCCGAGACCGGTCATCAGTCCGTCGAGGTCCGCGCCGCGCCCACGGGTGGCCGTGTCGAGGGCCTGGACGGCGCTGCTCAGGTGCACCCGGGTGGGTTCGTCGAGGGTGTCGAGGAGCTCGTCGACGTCGACCGACGGCGTGACCGCGGCACGGTCGAGGACGGTCTCGTCCTCGAGCTCGCCGCCCTCGCCGTCGACCACCTCGACGAACGAGGAGCCGACGAGCGACTTGACGCCGATCCGGACGTTCGCTCCCTCGTGCAGTGGCGCGGCCTGCTCCTCGATGCTGATCGTGACCTTGACGTGATCGCCGTCCTGCTCGGTCGACTCCACACGTCCGACGCGCACGCCGGCGATCCGGACCTCACCGAACTCCTTGAGGTTCTTGACGTCTTGTGACTGGAAGGTGATCTCGTAGCCGCCGCGGTCGGCGACGATCGGGATCTGCCCACCGGCCTTGACCCACAGGAAGCCGAACCCGAGGACACAGGCGAGGGCGAACAGGACGACGGTCCGCAGGCGCGGGTCGTGCACGACCGCTCCGACGCCGTTCCTGACTGCTGCACTGGGACTCACGACAGACCACCTCCGGTGGGATCGGTGACCTTCACGACGACGTTGGCGCGACCGAGGCCGCCGTTGACGTCTCCGAGGCTGAAGGAGGAGGACGTGTTGTAGACGAAGCCGCCGAGGTCGTCGAGCCACGGCACGAGGCGCTCGGTTGCTTGCGGCAGGTTGGCGAAGACCGGGCTGAGGTCGGCCAGCGCCGAGCTCAGGTTGCGGGTCAGCGGCCGCAGGTCGGCGACGACCGGGCGGGCCTCGCGGACGACAGGTCCGGCCTTGGCGACCAGGTCGCGCGCGTTGCTGACCGTGTTCGACAGACCCTTGATGGTGCCCGGCAGGTCCTCTGCCGAATCGTGCAGCTTGCGCAGCACCGGGCTCAGCTCGTCGGTGAGCTTCTTCGCATCCGTCATCGCCTTGCGCAGCGTCGTGGTCACGCCGGGCAGCCGGGCCAGCGAGGTGCTGAGCTCGGCGTCGCGGGCGCTGACGACTGCCAGGGTGTCCTGGAGCGCGTTGACCAGCTCGTCGAGGCGCTTGTCGTCCTCACCCGCTGCCGTGGCGATCTGGGACACGGACGTGACCAGGTGGCGCAGGTTCGCCCGGCGCGTCTGCAAGGCCTCGATGACTCCGGTGAAGTTGTTGGCGGCCTTGTCCATGGCCTTGACGCCGGGTGCAAGGTCCGTCGGCGCGGAGGCGAGCGCGACATCGGCCTGGGTGACCAGGTCCGTCAGGGCAGCCCGCGCCCGGTCATCGAGCTCATCGAGCAGCTCGTAGGGCTGCAGCACCCGCTGGGTCTGCGACACCGGGATGACACCGCCCTCGGCCAGCTTGCCCGCCGACGGGTCACCCGGATCGAGCATCACGTACATCACGTTGAGCGGGGTCTTGGACCGCAGCACCAGCTTCGCGTTCTGGTAGACCTCGTGCCCCTCGTCCAGGGTGAACGTCAGCCGGGCGTTGCCACCATCGGTCGGTGCAGCGTCGGTGACCCGGCCGACGGTGACGCCGGCGATCCGGACCTCCTGGCGACTGGCCAGCTGGATCGCGGGTGCCTCGTCGAACTCGGCAGCGAACCTGTAGTTGTCGTCCCAGGGCTTGATGACCTGGTACTGCCCGAAGATGTAGCTCATCACGACGACTCCGGCCACCAGCAGCGACACCAGCAGTACGACGTCGCGGCCCAGGCCCGGCGTGTTCCTCATCCGCTCGATGGCGGTCTCGAACTTCATCACGGCACGAGCCCCAGGTTCTCGAAGACCGACGAGCGCAGCGCGCCGGTGATGCCTGCCTGGTCCAGCGCCAGGGTGACCAGGCTGTCCAGGTCGAACGGAAGGCCGGACAGCGAGCTGAGCCCGACACCAGCCTGGAAGGCAAGCGTGGATCCCCGCTGGTCCTGGGACATCGACGCCCGGTCGATGTTGGTCGCCATGTAGGCCAGCTCCTCGTAGAACTTGTGGTCGGCGAGGTAACCGCCCCCGCCGCCGTCGTACTTGCCCTCGCCCTTCCACGGGCTGAGCACGAAGTCGGACACCGGACCGTTGACCCGGTCCAGCACCGGTCCGTGCAGGTTCTTCAGGACTCCGGTCGCGCGAGCGGCCGTCGGGACCAGGTCCTGGACCGCTGGACGAGCATCACGCAGCAGGGGCTTGAGGTCAGCCATCAGCGGGACAGCATCCTTCAGCAACGGGTCGAGCTCCTCGATCAGGTCAGCGATCTCGGGAGCGGAGGGGCGCAGCTCGGCCGCGGTGCCCTCGAGCTCGGTGACGGTGTCCGTCAGGCCGTCCAGCCCGACGTGGGTCTGGTGGATGGTGGCGGGCAGGTCGGCCAGCGTCTCGGAGAGCTCCCCCCGCCGCTCGGCGAGGACACCACTCGCGACGTTGAGGTTGCGCGCGATGTCCTTGAGCTGTCCGTCGCGGCGCGTCAGCACGTCGGCCGTGGTGTCGAGGTCCGCCACCAGGGCGGGCAGGTCGGTGCCGGGGCGGCTGCCACGGGCCGCTTTCACCACGTCTGCGCCAGGGTCCAGGACGCCGGGCGCCGTCTTGAGCAGCGCGTTGAGCTCGTCGTCGCTCTGCTCCAGCGTCTCGGCCGCAGAACCGCTCAGGCCCTGCAGCGCCTCACGAGCGGTGGCCGGCAGCGCCTCGGCGATGCGATCGAGCTCGACCGGCGCAGACGTGCGAGCCAGCGGAATGACCCCGTCGAACCTGCCCTCGCCGCCACCCGCGTGCAACTCGATGGCATAGCGACCACCGAGCAGCGTGCGCGGCTCGATCCTGGCGATCGGCTTGGAGCCCACCGTCGCGAGCGCGGCCTCCTCGACCTTCATCGTCACGATGCTGGTCCCCTCGTCGGTCCGTTCGATGTCCGTCACGGTGCCCACCGTCAGGCCGGCGATCTTCACCGATGAATCGTTCGCTCGCAGCTTGTAGCTGTCCGCGAACTCGGCAGAGATGGTCTGGCCCCCGCTGAAGTACGACGAGATCTCGGCCTTGGCGGCGAGCAGCCCCAGGACCAGGACGAGCAGCACGTAGAACTGCACGCCCAACCGGAAGTTGCGTCCCTTCGCGTACTCGGCCTTGGCAGCCGCGCCCGCTCCGAGCTCGGGTGCTGGATGACGCCTGGACATCAGTTGGCTCCTCCGCTGCAGTCGGTGACCGTGGCGTGGTCGTAGGACGTGCCGGGGCACGGGTAGAACTCGGACCGGTAGAGGGGGTCCGGGATGCCGGCGACGCTGAACAGTCCGACGCCGGTCAGCTGCGCGGCGAAGTAGTGCTGGTTCGGGTCCCCGTCGAGGATTCCCGACAGGAGGTCGTTCTGCGAGAAGAACCGGGCGACGTCGTTCGTGTACGGCACGAAGCGGTACAGCAGGTGCTCCAGGCTGTCGACCGACGCCTTGAGGGGAGCCAGCAACGGCCGGGCGTCCTGCAGGGTCTCGGTCAGCGAGGACAGGGCCGGATCAGCGGCCTTGGCCACGCCGGGGACCTTGTCGAGGGTGTCCGGTGACTCACGGAGGAAGGCCCGCAGGTCGGGGGTCGCGCCGCCGAGTGCACGCGCGCCGGGCTCGAGCTCGTCCAGGGCAACCTCGGCGTCGCCGAGCGGTGCGTAGAGGTCGTCCAGCGCCGTCTCCACCGTGGTGAGGGCCGCGGGGAGCCTGGCGATGGTCTCTGCGAGCGGCTTGCCGTTGTCGACGCCGAGCGCCTTCACGGTCCGGTCCGCGTTCTCGACCAGACCCTTGATCTCGTCGGTGCGTCCGTTGAACCGGTTGACGAGACGGTCGGCGCTGACCAGCAGTGCGGCGATGTCCATCCGGTCGCTGCCCGCAGCCTCCATGACGGTCTCGAGGTCCTCGAGCAGGTGGGGGGACGCGGCGAGCACGGCGTTGAGGTCCTCGCTGTGACCGGTCGTGCCCACGGCAAGCTCGCCCACGGCGTGCTGCAGGGAGGCACGGGTCTTCGGGTCGAGTGCCGAGAGGACGTCCTCCAGCGAGGTGGAGCTCCTGGTGGCCTCGAGAGCGATCACCTGCTCACCGAGCTCACCGGCTTCCGGCGTGCCCGGGTCGAAGCCGAGGTACTTCTTGCCCAGGGCGGAGGTGTTGCCGACGAACGCGCTGGCGTCCCGGTAGACGTCGACCTTGCCGTCGAGCCGTAGCGTCACCTCGGCCACGCCGTCGACGTACTCGATCTTGCTGACGGTCCCGACGCGAAGGCCGTCCTGCTTGACGTCCTTGGCGGTCTTGAGGATGCCGACGTTCTCGAACTGTGCCTTCACCTCGGTGTAGCGCTTGCCGGGGAGTGCGCCACCGGTCTGGACGATGCCGCCGACCCAGCCGACGACGACGAGGGCGAGGAGCATGGCCACGCCGACGACGACCTTGCGGGCGACGTCTCGGTGGACGGGGCGGTGGACGGGGCGGCGGACGGGAAGGTTGCTCACTTGTTTCCTCCCAGGAGCTGACCGAGCAGGTTCTGTTCCTGCAGGGCGGTGAGGCCGAGGGCGCTGGTCGGGTCGGTGGCCGAGCTCGCCGAGGCCTTGGGCGGCTGCTTGCCGAGCAGGCCGAGCAGGCTTCCACCGAGGCCGTCCAGAAGCCCGTCTACGGTCTTGCCGAGGTCCGGAAGGCCGGGCAGCACGTTCGGGGCCTTGTTGCCCTTCGCGGCGGGCGCCGAGCCCTTCGGCAACGCGCCGACCGGGACGAGCGACTGCGCCAGCTGACTGAGCGTCGAGGGCGTCACGTAGACGACACCTCGGAAGTAGTGCGACAACCCGTCGCGCCCGTTGGTGCTCAGCGCCCACTTGCGGACGAAGTCCATGACGTCCTGGAGGTGGTTGTCGAGCAGCGCACGGCTGAGCGGCTTGAGGGAGGCTGCTGTCGAAGCCAGGTCCGGACCTGCCTGACGCAGCGTCGCGATCACCGGGGCTGCCGCATCGAGCAGCCGGTCGGCCTCGTCGAGCACCGGCTTGAGCGAGGCGAGTGCCGGGTCGGCGGAGTCGGCGAAGTTGCGCAGCTCCTCGACCACGTCCTCGAGGTCGCCGGTCAGCGGCCGCAGGGCCTTGAGGGTGGGGGTTCCAGCCCGGGCCGTCGCGCCGAACCTGCCGAGCGTGCGCTGGGCGGCGAGCAGGGTGCCGGGCAGCTCCCGCAGGGTTGCCTCGAGCGCCACCTGCTGATTTCCGAGAGCGGCCAACGTGTCCCGAGTGGACTCGACCAGGGAATCGAGGGTCTTCCCGCCGTCGGCAGCCAGCGCAGCCGTGACGGGGTCGGTGGCCTTGACCAGGCTGGCGAGCACCTCGTTCTGCTCGGACAGGATGGCGCCGACCTTGCCGGTGTCCTGCATGGCCGGCGCGAGCACCTTCAACGCCTTGGCCAGCTCGGCACCGTTGTCGTCGAGGCCCTCGCCGAGGGTCGTGACGAGCGAGGCGAGTCCTGCGGCGGTCGGATCCTCGAACGTGTTCAGCACGTCCTGCAAGGTCACGGCCACCGACGTCCGCTCCTCGGGGATCACCGTGGAGTCGGCGAAGGCCGCCTTGTCGGAACCGGCGTCGAGGTCGATGTAGTTCTCGCCGAGCACGTTGACCGGACGCATGGTCAACGTCGCGTCATCATGGAGCGGGAGCACACCGTCGTTCACCTCGATCGTGAGCCGGGCCTTGTCGCCGACCAGCACGATGTCGGAGACCTGACCGATGCGGACACCGGCCGAGCGGACCTCGGCGCCCTTCTCCAGCTGCCCTGCGTCGGCGATGGTGGTCGTGATCTGGTTGGCGTCGTTGTCTCCGCCTGACAGGACGAGACCCGCGGCGACAACGGCCACGGCCGTCACTCCGACGGCACTGCGGCGGAACAGGTTCGGGGCACTCATCGGACACCATCTCCGTTCGCGTCGGTCCACGGCTGCTCGATGAGCGAGCCCGGCTCGGGCTCCTTGGCCTGGAACATGAAGGGGGGCAGGATCCCCGGGTTGCTGTTGAACGAGCTGACCGACGCCGGGATGAGCGCGCGACCGAAGTGGCCGGCACCGTTCTTCGCCGAGAACAGCGACGCCCAGTTCGTCAGGAAGCCCACGATCTCGGGCGTGTACGGCCGCAGGAAGCTGACCGCCGGCTGGAGCTGCGTGAGCGCGGTCTCCAGGTCCGGGACGGTCTGCGTGGCGATCGACAACAGCCCGGGCGTCTGCTCGAGCAGCTCGTCGGCCGCATTCAGGGTGGGGCGCAGCTCGGCGACCACCGGCCGGAGGTCACGGAGCACGGGATCCAGACGCCTGGCCACCGACGGCAGCTTCGCGATGGCCGGCTGGAGGTCCTCCAGCAGCGGGACGGTCTCGTCGACCGCGCCGGGCACCTTCCCGAAGAACTTCTCCGCCGAACGCAGGGTGGCGGGGACCTCGTCGAGCGCGGTCCGCACCTGCCCGGCCTGTCGTACGGCGACCGCGACCAGCGCACGCAGGTCGCGCACCGTGCCGGCGACGTCGGCGTCCCGCGACGACAGCGCCTGCGTGACCTGGTGCAAGTTGGTCACGAGCGCCGAGATCGCATCGCCGTCCTTGCCGACGCCTTCGAGGATCTCGCCGAGACCCTCCACGAACGGGCCTGCCTCAGCAAGGGTGGTGTTGAGGTCGGCGTCGCTGCGGTTGAGCGTGGTGTCCAGCTGGCCGACGAGCTTCTTCACCTTGGCGCGGGTGGGCTCGTCGAGTGCCTTGACGATGTCGTCGAGCTCGACCCGTTCGGTGTCGGCCTTGAGCAGCTTGCCCTCCGGGAGGGCCGGATTGCTCTGCGGACCGGGCAGCACGTCGACGTACCGTCGGCCGACCACGGAGCTCCACCGCACATTGACGGTCGTTCCCGCGTGCAGCGGGGCGCTGTCGGGATCGAGGTCGAGCGCCAGGCGAGCCTGGTTGCCCTCGACCGTGACCTCGGCAACCCGGCCGACGTCCTGTCCGCCGATCCGGACCTTGGTGCCGGTGCTCACGCCGTCAGCGGCGGGGGTGAGGACGTCGAGCCGATAGGTGTCCTCCCCGGAGGCGGACTTGAGCCCGACCACTGCGACGACGGCAATGACGCCGCCGACCAGCCAGGGTCGGAGATTGTTGAACACAGCAGAAGAAGCCACGGGTCAGTCCATCCCCAGGGGGCCGTCAGCGGCGCCGGCCAGGAACTGGCGGACGAAGGGGTTGTCGGAGCCGAAGGCTCCGTCGGCATCGCCGTAGTGGACCATCTTGCCCTTCCAGATCACCGCGACGTAGTCGCTCACCTCGCGCGCGGTCGGGATGTCGTGGGTGATCACGATGTAGGTGCCACCGTGTTCGGCGTGGACCTTGGCGATCAGCTGCGACAGCAGCTTGGTGCGCACCGGGTCGAGCCCGGAGTCCGGCTCGTCGAACAGCACCACGTCGGGCTTGAGGACCAGGGCGCGCGCGAATCCGGCACGCTTGCGCATGCCGCCGGAGATCTCGTTCGGAGCCTTGTCGATGGCCTTCTCCAGACCCACCTCGACGAGGTTCGACATCACGATGTCGCGGATCTCGCGCTCGGACTTCTGTGTGTGCCGGCGCAGGGGGAACGCGACGTTGTCGTAGAGGTTCATCGACCCGAAGAGCGCGCCGTCCTGGAACAGCACGCCGAACCGCTTGCGCAGTTCGAACCGCTCCTCCTCCGAGGTTCGCCAGATGTCGGTGCCGAACACCTTGACCTGCCCAGCATCGGGCTCCAGCAGACCGACGATGTGCTTGAGCAGCACGCTCTTGCCCGTACCTGACGGCCCGAGCACCGTCGTGATCGCGTCGTCCTTGAAGTCCACGGACAGCCCGTTGAGGATGTGCGACGAGCCGAAGCTCTTGTACACGTCACGGATCTCGATGGTGTGCTCAGCAGCCTGGTCGACATGGGCGACCCGGTCATCGAGCGGAAGCACGGCGGTCATGGAATCTCCTGGAGACATTGCAGGTGCAGTGGAAGCGGTGGAAGCGGGAGCAGGGGTCGGCGCCGCGAGACCCGGCGTCAGGTGCCGAAGGCCTCGGTGAGTGCGTTGCCGTAGAAGATCTGCGCCATGATCGTGGCGATCACGCTGATCAGGACGAGGTTGACCAACATGCCCTGGGCTGTGGCGCGACCCACCCCGACGGGGCCACCGGAAGCGTTGTAGCCGTAGTAGCAGGCGACGACGGTGATCACGAACCCGGTCACCGTGCCCCACACCACCGCAGCAAGGAAGTCGCGCGGGCTCTGCAACAGGAACAGGATGTAGTTGAAGCCGCCGGCGGAGACCGAGCTCATCAGGTCGACGAAGAACAGCTTGCTGGCGACGAAGAAGATGCCGAGCGAGGTGACGAACAGCGCCGGCAGAACCAGGACGCTCGCGATCACCCGGCAGCCGACGAGGTACGGCAACGACCGCACGCCCATCACGTCCATGGCGTCGATCTCCTCGCTGATCCGCATCGCGCCGAGCTCGGCAACGATGCCGCAGCCGTACTTCGCAGCCAGCACCCAGCCGAAGACGATCTCCACGACTCCGCGCATCATTGGGACGGCGGGAATGGCCGCGACATAGCTCTCGAGGCCGATGCCCTCGAAGAGGAAGCTGCCGGTGATACCCATCAAGGCACCCAGCATGAACAGCATGAACAAGATGACCAGCGCGTTCGAACGGATCAGGGTCGCGCACTGGCGCAGGATCTCGCCGGGGTAGAGCCGCACACAGACGGGCAGTTCCTTGACCACGCGGATCCCGAAGGCGACGAGCGAGCCGGTGTCCTCGAACGGGCCGCGCATCTTGCTCGACTCGGCTAGACGCAGGGCAGTGCGCTCAGATCGCGTCGAGCGTCGGGCCGGGCCCTGCTCCCTCTCGGCAATCTCGGTAGAGCGGTCGGCGGTGTCGGTCACTTGAAGGCCCCCAGACCCGGGAAGAAGCCGAGAATCACGGCGTTGTAGCCGAGTTGCATGATGAAGAGCGCGAGGAACGCAATGACGACGGCCTGGTTGACCGCCTTGCCGAGGCCCATCGCGCCGCCCTGGGCGGCAAGACCCTTGTAGCAACACACCGCGCCGATCAACAGGCCGGCAAGGAAGCAGTTGAACATCAAGGTGACCAGCTCAACGGTACTCATCGTCGACCAGAGGAAGCTGTAGAAGTCCACCCTCGGGATACCGCCGACGAACCAGGCGCCGAACTGGGACGACAGCACCGTGATGATCTCCGCCGGGATCGCCAGCAGGGTGGTGATCAGGGTGATGGACACCATCCGCGGCAGCACCAGCGTGCGGATCGGATCGATCCCCATCACTTCCATGGCGTCGAGCTCTTCGCGCACCTTGCGCGATCCGAGCTCGGCAGTCAGCGCGGCACCGATCACCCCGGCAACCAGCAGCGTCGCCACCCAGACCGTGAAGGTGCGCGTCGACTGCACCAGCAGCAGCGGGCCGTAGAGCTCACCGACGCCGGCCAGGTTGACGAACTGCATCGACGGCACCGAGAGCGCGAGCAGGAAGCCGAACAGCGCGATCGAGATCGAGAGCCAGGAGCGCTTGATGGTGAAGTGCATCTCGTCGAGCACGTCGTTCCAGTACCCGCGGGGGTGGCGGATCGCGCTCCACAACACCTTCCCGAGCAGCAGCGTCATGCCGCCGGCTTCCGCCGTCACCGAGCGGATCGGGCCGGGAACATTGGCCACGAACAGCGAGAGCTTGCTCCCGTAGGGGCCGTCGGGCTCGATCGGCGGCCCGTCGTACACGGGTGCCTCAGCCTCGAGGTGCTGGCTCACCGACTACTCCTTCGCGCTCGCCGTGATGACGGGCAGGTTTTTAATAGGTCTTAAAATCGAAGGTACATTAGAAATGCGGGGCAGATCAACCCGCCGAGACCAATTCGCGCTCGGTGATGCCCGCGAACAGCTCCAGCAGGGCGGCTCCCTCTCCGTCCATCACGATGTCGCCGGCGGCGAGCGCTGCAGCGAGGTCGACCTGGCCGCGGCACACTCCGACGGCGGTGCCTGCGGCCATCGCGACGAAACCGGTCACCCCCGGCTCGCCGCGACGTCCCGGCCGCACCTCACCACTGCCGCAGTCGACGAGCAGCACGCAGTCCGGATCGATCAGACCGAGACGGAGCCGTTTCGCGTGGCCGTGGTGGCTCGCGGCGTACGCCGGGGCGCGCAATGCTCCCTGGATCGCGTCTCCGACGTACTGGACGTCCTCGTCCGTACAGGTGACCAACATGGCTGACCTCCGGTTCTCCGGCGAGCAGGGCTGCCCGACGGTGCAACACTGCGTCGCCAAGGGGGTCGAGTGGGCCCGGTCACATACGTATTTCGATACGTATGTGAGTCGCCGCAGACCGTTGACCGAGAGGCAGCCGAGCAACCGGGTCTCGCGCGATATCGTGAGAGACCCCGGTCACACACGCCCGTCACACCAGGAGACGTGGGTCGTTGACAGATCGAGGGACACATCGGCCAGGGCGAACGAGGGTGATTGCACGAATGACCTCGGCGACGGACGTCGGTCCGGAGACCAGTCAGCTACCTGTCGAGGTGACCTCCTTCGTGGGGCGCCGCGCCGAGCGCTCCGACCTTCGTGAGCTGCTGGCCGGCAACCGACTGGTGACCCTGACCGGCTTCGGCGGCATCGGCAAGACCCGGCTGGCGCTCAAGGTCGCCGCGGAGGTACGCCGCGCGTTCAAGGACGGCGTCGTGTTCGTCCCGCTCGCCTCGCTCACCGAGCCGGACCTGCTCGCCAACACGATCGCCGCTGCCCTGGGACTCGAAGGGCGCTCGACGCGCGCGGCCGCCGCGGTCACCGTCGAGTACCTCAGGGGCCGCGCCACCCTGCTCGTCGTGGACAACTGCGAGCACGTCGTCGACGCGGTGGCGATCCTGGCCGACACCCTGCTCCGCACCTGCCCGGACCTGAAGATCCTCGCCACCAGCCGGGAGCCGCTGCGCATCCAGGGCGAGGCGATCCACGCCGTGCAGCCCCTGAGCGCACCACGACGCGGTGACGGATCCCCACTGCAGGGCTACGAGGCGGTCGAGCTCTTCCTCGAGCGCGCACGTGCACTCGTGCCGGACATGGAGGTGACGCCGGAGAACCGCGACGCCATCGGCACCATCGTGTCCCGGCTGGAAGGCATCCCCCTGGCCATCGAGCTGGCAGCCGGACGCCTGCGGGCGATGACGCCCCAGGAGATGGAGCGCAACCTCACCGAGCACTGGGAGCTGTTGAGCCGTGGCAGCCGCACCGCGCCACAGCGCCAGCGCACGATGGCCGCCTGCATCGAGTGGAGCTTCGACCTCTGCACGGCAACCGAGAAGGAGCTCTGGGCGCGGCTCTCGGTGTTCGCCGACGGGTTCGGGATCGACGCAGCGCGCGAGGTGTGCGCCCCCATCGACGAGGCCTTCGACGACGTGCTCCTCGACCTGGTGGACAAGTCGATCGTGATCCCGCTCGCCGGCTCCGAACACACCACCTTCCGGATGCTGCCGCCCATCCGGCACCGCGGCATCGCACAGCTGGAGGCGCAGGACGAGCTCGCACACTGGCGGCGCCGCCACCGGGACTGGTACACCGCCTATGCCCGCAAGGTCGCCGCCGAGTGGCCGAGCGCCGCACAGGTCGGACACCTCGAGCGGTTGCGACGCGAGCGCCCGAACATCACCGCGGCCATCGAGTTCTCCACCATGACCCCGGGCGAAGTCCAACCGGCGCTGGAGATCGGCGCCTGCCTGCTGGAGTACGGCGAGGCCGACGGCGTCTATCGCGACAGCCGGGTCTGGTTCGACCGGCTCTTCGCCCAGGACCCCGAGCGCACCGAGATCCGCGCCCGGGCGCTGCGCGCCGCCGCCTGGTTCGCCGCCATGCAGGGTGACCTGGACCGCGCGGGAGTCCTGCTCGAGGAGGGCCGCAGCATCGCGCACGAGTTCGGTGGACACACCGACGTGCTCCTCACCCAGGCAACGGCCTTCGTGGCGATGTTCACGGGCGACGCCGACGGCGCCGCCCGCCTGTTCGACGACGCCATCGTCGGTTTCCAGAAGTACGACGACGTGGGCCAGGAAGCGCACACGTTGGCCCTTTCGGCGCTCAACCACGTGATCCGGGGCGACCTCGGCGCTGCCCTCGCCGCCCACGAACGCTGCCTGGCCCTGACCGAGCCGGCCGGCGAGCTCTGGTACCGCTCCTACTCGCTGTGGATCATCGGCATGGCCCTGGTCGTGGCAGGGCGCGCCGACGAGGGCAACGCGGCCCAGCGCGAGAGCCTGCAGATGAAGCGCTCGACCCGCGACAACCTCGGGATCGGAACCTCGGTGGAAGCGGTCGCCTACGCCTGCGCCGAGGACCTGCCGGAGCGTGCCGCCGAGCTCCTCGGCGCGGCCGACGCCATCTGGTCACGCATCGAGACCTCCACCGCGGCGCTGCCTGGCCTGCACGCGCTGCACCTCCAGTGCGAGACCACCGCACGCGCACTGCTCGATCCGGCCGTCTACGACGAGGCGTTTGCCCGAGGGCGCGCACTGACTCCCGACGCGGCCATCGACCTGGCGCTGGAGGAATCGACCCCCACCGCGCCGCGCAAGGCCGCCGGAGCGCCCCGTCGCAGCACTCGACGGGCGGGACCGTCGGGAGCGTTGACCCCGCGCGAACGTCAGATCGCCGAGCTGGTGGCGACCGGCGCGACCAACAAGGACATCGCGAGCACGCTCGTCATCTCCAAGCGCACCGCCGAGACCCACGTCGAGCACATCCTGACGAAGCTCGGGTTCACCAACCGCGGTCAGATCTCCGCCTGGGTGACCGAGCACTCGGACTCCTCCAGCTGAAGGTAGGCCGGTTCGACCACCCGGACCAGCGCCCCCCAGAGGTCACCCAGCGCGCGCCTGACCGGC
Organism: Nocardioides sp. CPCC 206347; assembly: GCF_048654605.1. Classification (NCBI taxonomy): domain Bacteria; kingdom Bacillati; phylum Actinomycetota; class Actinomycetes; order Propionibacteriales; family Nocardioidaceae; genus Nocardioides; species Nocardioides sp. CPCC 206347. Next base: position 126,379 of record NZ_JBMCYZ010000003.1, on the reverse strand, counting down.
GCCGAGCAGCCGGCACCGTCGACCACCACCAGGGCCAGGCGGGGCGGCGACAACCGCAGCACCCGATCTGCGCCCAGGCCGGTGATCTCGATGGCGGCATCGCTGGTCAGGTGCACCACCGTCGCGTCGACGGCGAATGCCGTGCGCAACACCTCGACGCCGGTGGGTCGACGCGGTACGGCGACGCCGCCGCGTCTCGCCAGGACAGCGGTACCAAGCTGCGCCGCCACGGTGGACAGGACGGGAGCCGAACCCACGAGGACGGTGTCCGGGCCGACCTCGACGTCTCCGAACAGCTCGCGGGCGTGCGCGCGACCGAGCGCGTCGTCGACGGGGTCCGGCAGACGAATCTCCACGGGGCGGTGCGACGGTCCGATCACGTGGTGCAGCGTCCCCGACGGAGCCGCGTCGACCACGCGCACCGGGGCCGCACTGCGCGCGAGCGGCAGGCTCCGGTGGTCCGGGAAGTCCGCATCAAGCCCGTAGCGGGCGCGGATGTACGGCGTCAGCGACACCAGCGCCCGGGCGGTCGCCTGCTGTCCGGTCGAGGCGACGACGACGAACGCGCCGCTGGTGTTGATGGCGAAAGCCATCTGCTCGAGCGTGTGCGCCGGGTCGAGGACCATCAGCACCAGCCCGGCCCGTCGTACGCCGACGAGGAACTCGTAGACGCCGGTCGAGTGCTCCGAGAGCAGGGCGACCACGTCACCGCGCTGCAGGTCGTGCCCCGCGAACAGCGACGCGAGCAGCATTGAGCGGCCGGCCAGGGTGACGTGGTCGAGCTCGGGGGCACTGTCACTGGACAGCAGCGCACAGCCGCGGAGCGCCGCGACGCCGGCTTCACTGATGCTCACGAATTTCCACCCTCCTGACCACTTCAGATGTTCCCGGTTGCCCGGGCACTGACGGATCGGGGTGAATACCTACGTACGTACGTATCGGCGAAGCGGCCGGGTCAGGCCACGAGGTAGATCACGACGAGCGCGACGAAGGTGATCCCGACATAGCCCTCGACGAGGAGCCGCAGCGGGAGCGGCGCCTCGCGGATCTCCATGAAGTGCAGCGCCACCAGCCGGATCTTGACGAAGGCGATGGCCAGCAGCAGTAGACCGACGGCCGCCGTACCGCCGTGCTGTTCGAGACCGACCACTGCGGTGAGCACCGTGGCGGCGACCAGGATCATCCACACGTTGGTCTGACGGTTGCTGAAGAGTCGCGCGAGCATGGCAGTCACCTCACCGGATCAGGTACAGCAGGGGGAACAGGACCAGCCACAACAGGTCGACCATGTGCCAGTAGATGGCGCCACACTCGGCGAACTTGCGCTGCCCGGCGCCCAGCTGCACCCGCCGCGCCGTGCGGATCATGAAGGTCATGATGATCGCGCCGATCACCAGGTGCGCCAGGTGGATGCCGGTGAAGACGAAGTAGTACATGAAGAAGTCGTTGCTGCCGCCGGTGTAGCCCTCGTTGACCAACAGGGTGTACTCAGCGGCCTTGATGGCGGCGAAGCCCAGCGCGCAGGCCAGCGTCAGCGTGAAGAACCGGCTCGAGGCCCGCGACCCGTCACCCAGGCGACGCAGTCCGTGGATCACGAACAGCGAGCCGGTCAGCAACAGCGCGGTGTTGATGATGCCGAGAACGGGGTGGAGTTCGTGCTGCGCTGCGGCGAACATCCCCGGGTCGTCCCCGCGAGTGACGAGGATGGTCCCGAAGAACAAGGCGAACACAGCCATGTCGCCGAGGATGAAGACCCACAGGCCCTCCTCCCCGGGGATCCGCTTGCCGTCAGCACCTCTGCTGTCCGGCGTCACGGATGGTGCCGTCTGGACGCTCACGTCGCGGCCATGGCGTCAGCGCCACGCTCGACGGGCGTCTCCACCGGCGGCACTGCGCGCAGCAGCATCACCGAGCCGACCAGGAACCAGCCGCCGAACAGTGCTGCTGCCAACCAGAAGGAGAGCAGGCCGTTCCACGCGAAGGGACCCGTCTTGAAGAAGAGCAGCAGGAAGGCCGGCAGGAAACAGAAGGCCGCCCAGAAGTTGAAGTAACCGAACCAGCGCGGGAACGGCGGGTTCGCGCGCTTGTCGGAGAGGATCGCGACGCCCCACGAGACGCACTGCAGGATGGCCGGCGGCCCGTTCATGATGAACGGCACCCAGGCGAGGTCGATCAGCATCCGGAGCAGATCGGGGTCGCGGTCGGGACGGAACGCCGCAGCCCCGAAGATCAGCACCGGCAGCGAGATGGCGAAGAGCCCGCCGGCGGAGCCGATGATCTGGATGTAGGCGAGCGGCGAGAAGTCGCCCTCGATCCGTTTGATGTGAGCGGCGATGAGCGCCCCCATCGGCACCGTGAAGCCGGCACCGAAGAGCATCAGGACTGCGCCGAGCCGGATGCCGTTGTAGTCCTCGGCGATCTGCCGAGCCACCTCGTCGGCGGTGTCAGACGGCGAGGGCGGGGGCATCCATCCGGCGGCGATCAGGCCACCGAACAACAGCACCACGAGCATGAAACCGCTGCAGGCGCAGGCGATCTGGACGGGCCGCGACATCATGGCGTCTCCTCAGACTTCGTTGTCCGAACCACGGACTTTCTATGGCTCACTAATTTTTAGTCTAAAGTAGATTCTTGTGAATGGGCAACCGGTTGGCGGAATGCTGCCGCGCCGCGACGCTCCCGCCCGGGTCCTCCTCCTGCACGGGATGGGCTGTGGCCCGTGGGTCTGGCGCGACGTCGAACAGGCGCTGCCCACCCACCTCACGGCCCTGCCGGTGGTCATCGCAGGTCATCGCGGCGGGACCCGGCTGAGCCGCACCGCTGCGAACACCGTGCCCGAGCAGATGGTCGACGACCTGGAACGCCAGCTCGACCACCTCGGCATCGACCGGATCCACGTCGTCGGCAACTCCCTGGGCGGCTGGCTCGCGCTGCGCCTCGCCGAGCGCGGCCGCGCGTTGAGCGTGCTCTGTCTCGCGCCGGCCGGCGGTTGGCGCCCTGGTTCGGTCGGCGAACGGCTCGTGGTGTCACGCTTCGTGATCGGCCACCGCATCGCCCGTCGCCTGGATCGCAAACCGCGCCTGCTGCGCGCCACCGGGGTACGACGCGCAGTGCTGGCGCCCGTCGTCCACGACCCGATGTCCGTGGAGCTCGCGGACGCTGTCAGGTTCGTCCAGGACCTCGCCGACTGCCAGGCGTTGCGGGCCGCGATCGTTCACCCGCCGGCGCGCGAGCTGAACGCGATCCTCCGGATCGGCGCCCCCACCACGATCGCTTGGTCCGGCGACGACCGGGTGCTCTCTGGCCCGTGGGCTCGAGAGGGCTTCCGGCACCTGCTCGTCAACGAGGTGGACATTCCCGACGTCGGACACCTGCCGATGCTCGACGACCCCGGCGTCGTGGCCGGCCTGATCGCGAATCGGGTCAGGAGCGCAGCTCCGCCGTCGCCGTGACAGCCATCAGGTCATCCTGCTCGAGCTGGCCCAGCGCCCGCCATGTCAACCAGGTCCCGAGCGCGGTGAAGAGGAAGAACTCCACGAAGACGACCCAGAAGCTGATGCCCCCGTGCCACGCGAACAGCCCCGTCTTCACGAACGGCATCACCGTCAGCGGGAGGTAGCAGAACGCGGTGAAGAACGAGACGTAGGCGAACCAGCGCGGGTAGAGCGTCGTCACCCTGCGATCGCGCAGGATCGCGGCGCCGATCGCCACGCTCTGCAGGGCAGAACACACGAAGGTGGTGTCGAAGAACATCCAGCCGAAGTCGTAGAGCGTCTGCACCATCTCCGGCGAACGCTCCTCGACCCGGAACGCGGCCGTGATCCAGATCGTCGCCGGGACGAAGGTGACCACACCGGTCAGCAGTCCGCCGATCACCTGGATGCCGGCCAGCGGGCCCATCGGGCCCTCGATCCGTCCGATCACCTTCGAGATCGCCACGCTCCAGGTGACGTAGAAGGGGCCAGCGAACGCCATCAACACCATGCCGAGGGTCAGCCCGGTCTTGTGCTCGACGAAGTAGGCGTGGATCTGGTTCGCCGTCCAGTCCTCGCCCGGCGGGGGCCAGAAGCCCGCGCACACGGCGAACCCCAGCAGGCCGAACACGACATAGCTCCCGACGAGCAACAGGGCGACCCGCAGCGTCACGTAGTCCCCGTGGATCCGTGCCCGATCGGCCGTGGCACCAGGGCTCTCGGTCAATGTCATCAGATCTCCTCGATCCTTCTCAGCACTTCGCGGCATCGCCTTCGCGACGCCCGGGGTCGGCCGGACACGGGATGTTGCGAGCTCCGCGCACACCGCGCGGGTCGCTGGTCGGCAACTTGCAGTAGGAGAGCGGCGTCGTCCGTGTCGATTCGTCGAACGGTGACGCCCACTTCCCGGCAGGGAGGAAGCCCTTCACGCACATCGGGGGCTTGTCAGCGTTGGCGAGGGTCAGGCGGACGGCGTGGCTGCTGAGCGCCGGCAGCGTGACCGACTGGACCGTCGCCACCGCGAGTGGGTAGTCCGAGAGGATCTGGGCGAGGTGGCTGTCGTAGGTGCGCAGAATGCCGAGGACGGGGTTGGCGCGTTGCACCAGGGGCGGCAGCGAGATCGAGAGGTCGTCGACCAGTCCGACGGTCTCGGTCGTGAAGGTCGGCCCGTCAGCGAGGAGCTTGCGTAGGTCAGCGTCGCCGGCCCGGAGCTCCGCAGTGACCTGGTCGAGGTTCCGGGTGAGTCGGGCGATGCCCTCGCCTTCGCCGTTGATCGTGCCGAGCACGGGTTCGATGTCGCGCAGCAGGTCGGCGGTCGGTCCGAAGTTCGCGTCCGCGGTTTCGATCAGGTTCGAGCCGCTGTCCAGCAGGGTCTGCAGGTCTCCGGCCCGGCCGGAGAGCGCCTGGCCGCTCTCGTCGATGAGGAGGGACAGCTTCTCCTCGTCGAGGCTGGACACCAGCGCCTGGACGTTGTCGAGCACTGGTCCGATCTCCACCGGGTACGACGTCCGGTCGAGCGGGATCAGATCTCCGCCCGCCAACGGAGCGCCCTCGGCGGCGGGCTCGTCACGAGCGGGGACCAGGGCGACGTACTGCTCCCCCACCGCGGATCGGCTGTGGATCTCCGCGGTCACCGACGCCGGGATGTCGACGTCGTCAACGAGACTGAACCTTGCCACCATCCGGTCGCCGGCGAGCTCCAGGTCCTCGACCTTCCCGACCGGGTGGCCCAGGTAGGTCACCTCGGCACCGGGGTAGAGCCCGGCCGCCTGGGCGAACTCCGCCGACACCTCGTGGCGGCCGATGCCGAGCTCTTCGGGAACGCGCAGGAAGGAGACCGCGAGGATCACGGCGCCCACGACTGCCGCGATGGCGAAGGCGATCAGCTGCTTCCGGATGATCGGTGCTGCCCCCTTGAGGATCATCGTCCGCCTCCCAGCAGGCCGCCGAGGAGTTCCTCGAGGGTGTCGGCGATGTCGGGGCTGCTGCCCGGATCGCGCGTGGTCGGGGCCTTGCCGTCCGAGCCGGCCTTGTCAGTCGAGCCGCCGGCGCGGGTGCCGCCCGTGAGGCCGTTCAGCAGTCCGGTGACACCGTCGAGCGTGCCGCTGAGGAGGGCGCCGAGGTTCGGAAGGCCGGGGAGTCCCGGGATGCCGATGGAGCCGTCTGGACGGATGAAGCCGTTGAGGAGCGCCGAGTTGGTCAGGTCGACCATCGCCGTGAGGTTGCAGTACGACCCGCGACAGGCGTTCTGGACGGTCTCGGGAGCGAACGGGAAGGTCACCGCGAAGCCCAGGGCTGACACTGCCGAGTTGCCCGCCGCCGTGACGGCCTCCAGCACCGGGACCAGGTCCTGGAGATCGGCCAGCAGGTCCTCCTTGACCCGTCCGACGAGCGGGGTGGCGACGTCGCTGAGCCGGGTGAGGGCGGTGAGCGCCTTGGTGAGGTCCGGGCGGTTCTTCGCGAGGACCTCGAGCGCGGGGCCGATCTCGTCGAGGGCGGTGGTCAGGACACCACGGTTCTTCGCGAACCGCTCGGAGAGGCGGGCCATGTCCCGGACAGCCGCGAGGATGTCCGTGCGCTGGTTGTCGAGTGTGCCCACGAAGGAGTCGAGCCGCGGCAGGAGGCTGGCCACTGCCCGGTCGTTGCCACCGAGGACCTTGTTGAGCTCGGCGGTGATCGTCGCGATCTGCTCCAGGCCGCCACCGTTGAGCGCGAGCGAGGCCGCCGACAGCACCTGTTCGGTCGACGGGTAGGCGCGGCCACGGTCAAGGGTGATCCGGTCGCCGCTGCGCAGGGCGCCCGCAGCCTGACCATCAGCCGTGGCCGGCGCCACCAGCTCGAGGTAGGCGGCACCGAGCAGCGTGTTGACACCGACCTTGGCGAGGGTGTTGGCGGGCAGAGCGACATCGGGCTCCAGCGTCAGCTCGGCGACGGCGTGCCAGTTCTCGACCCGGACGTCGGTGACCGTCCCGACGGCTACGTCGTCGACCTTCACGTCGGCGTTGACGTTCAGGGTGCCGACATCCGGGAGCTCGACCGTGAGCTTGATGGCGTCGTCACCCTTGCCCTTGCCGCCCGGCAGGACCATCGAGTCGATCCCGTCGAAGCGACAGCCGGACAGGAGCACGACCAGGGCGAGCACGCACACCAGTGCGAAGCGTCGTGCGGTGGTGGACCTCATGACCCGGCCCCGGCAATCAGGAGCAGGAGGGCGTCGAGCAGCTCCTGGGACTGCGGGCTGTCCACGACCTGGCCGAGCAGGTTTCCGAGAAGGTCGTTGCAGAGCTTCTCGGTGCCTGCCTCGTTCGTACCGGCCGCGCCCCCGATCGCGCCACAGATCAGCGACCCGGGCGAGAAGATGTTCGCGGAGTTCAGGTTGACCCCGACGGCGTTCTGGCCCTCGTGGTACGACTCGGTCAGGTTCTCGAGCGCATTCGGTGCAACGTGCAGGATCTGCGCGAGGTCGCCCTGCTGCTTGTTGACGACCTGGACGATGTCCGAGAGCCGGGTGACGGCGGTGTTCAGTCCGGCCCGGTTCGCCTTGATGAATCCTTCGACGTCGCCGACCGCAGCGCTGAGGTTCCGCAGGGCGCTGCGCACCAGACGCTTGTCATCGACGAGCATCGCCGAGACCGCGTCGAGGTTCTGGATGAACTTCTTCATCTGCCCATCACTCTGGGCGAGCGCTGCGACGAACACCTGCAGGTTGCGCACCACCGAGAACGCGTCGTCCCCGCCGCTGTCGAGGACGCCGACCGCGTTGGAGAGGTCGGCGATCGTCTGGTTGATCGTGGCGCCCTGGCCCTCGAGTGCCTTCGACCCCGCACCCACCACGTCCGAGAGGGCCCCGGACTTGTTCGCGCCCCGCGGACCGAGCGCCTCGGCCAGCCCGTTGAGCTGCTCCTTGATGTCGTCCCACTCGACCGGGACAGCGGTGTCGGCGAGCTCGATGGTCGATCCGTCGGCGAGGACCGGCCCGCCGTCGTACCGCGGCGTCAGCTGTAGGTAACGGCTGCTGACCAATGAGGGCGCGACGATGACCGCCTTCGCGTCCTTCGGGATCTTGACGTCGGCGTTCACGTGGAAGGCCACCCGGACCTTGGTGCCCTCGGGATCGATGCTGTCGATCTTGCCGACCGGCACACCCAGCACCCGGACCTCGTCGCCGGCGTAGATGCCGTCCGTGCTCGGGAACCACGCCACCAGGTCGGTGCTGCCCTTGTCACGGAAACCGACCGTGAGGACGGCGACGGCAACCACGGCGAGCGCAACGAGCATGCGCAGCCGCGGCGTTGCGAGGATGTTCTTGATCGTGCTCATCGGCCGATCCCCTCACCGAAGAGACCCGGCGGGCCGAGCTCGGAGAGCTGGGGCTGGAGCATGTTGCCGGGCAGCAGGTTCTGGAGGTACGCCGAGAAGAACTCGCCGCTCGACACGACCTCGCCGAGACCGGTGGCATACACCGACAGTCCGCGCAATGTCTTGCTGATGTTGGCCTTGTTGGTCTGCAGGGTGCCGATCACGGCGTTGAGCTCCTCGAGAGCGGGTCCGATGGTGTCCTTGTTGTCCGCGACGAGGCCCCGCAGCTCGGTGGCCATGGCGGAGAGGTTCACGAGCAGCGCCGTGATGTCCTGTCGTCTCTTCAACAGCTCGGTGAAGAGCACGTTGCCGTCCTTCATCAGGGCGGTCAGGTCGCCGCTGCGGTCGGCGAGCACGTCGCTGAACTGGTCGGCGTTGGCGAGCAGGCTGCGCAACGAGTCGTCGCGGCTGCTGATCGTCTTCGACAAGCGGCTCACTCCCGTGATGGCGTTGCCGAGCTCGGGGGTGGCCCCCTCAAGGGTCCCTGCCACCGTCTCGAGTGCGGCCGCGACCTTGTCGACGTCGATGTCCTCGGCCTCCTGCTGGAGATCGGCGAGCGCGTCGGTCACTTCGTACGGGACGCTCGCCCGCTCGATCGGTATCCGCGCGCCCTCGGCGAGCGTGCCGCCCCCTTGCGAGGTGAGGACGAGCGCCTTGTCGCCGAGGACGGTCTCGACGCTGACCTGGGCCGTCGTCTCCGTGCCGAGCTCGATCCCGGTTTCGGTGAGGCCGAACTCGACGAGGACGCCTTCGCCCTCCAGGCTCACCTCGCCGACGCGACCGACGGTGAGACCGCTGACCCGGACCGGGTCGCCCTGCTTGATGCCCGCCGCTTCCGGCAGCATCACGCTGTACTTGCGTCCGAAAGCGCCCACGACGCCGTCGATGTTGAGCACGAGGAGCATCGTCATGACCAGCCCCACCACCACGACCAGGCCCAGGGGCAACGGGTTTCGTTCACGGAACATCTTCATCGCTCGCCCCTCCTCTCCGGATCGTCCTGGCAGCGTTCGACCTGGCTGCGGACCATGGGTGTCTTGATGGGCTTGCCACCCGGTCCACTGATCACGACCTGCACCGCACAGAGGTAGAAGTTGAAGGTGTTCCCGTGGGAGGCGATCCGGTCCAGCACCTGGTAGGCGCCGGGCAGGGACTTCAGGACCTTGTTCAACGTCGCGGTGTTCGTGTTGAGCAGCTTCGCCAGGTCCTTGACCGCAATCAGGGTCTCCTTGAACGGCTGGCGCCCATCGTTGAAGAGGTCGGCCAGCGCGGCCGCCATCTTGTTGATCGAGGTCACCGACTTCGCGATGGGGTCCTTGTCCTTCGCCAGCCCGGAAACCAGTTCCTGGAACTGTCCGATGGTCTGCCGCAGCTGGACGTCCCGGGTGTCGAGGCTGCCCAGCAGGACGTCGAGGTTGTCGATGAGCGAGGTGATCGCGGTGCTGTCGTCGGCCAGCCCGTTGGTGAGGCTCGACGTCTTCGCGAGGAGCGACTCGACCGTGCCGCCGCGCCCCTGGAGGGTGGCGATCAGGTTCTCGGCCAGTTCGTTGACCTCGGCGGGCTCGAGTCCGCGAAAGAGCGGACGGAAGCCATTGAGCAGTACGTCGAGGTCCAGCGCCGGTGTGGTGCGGTCGGCCGGGATCGTGGCTCCGTCAGCGAGTGGCTGGCCCTGGTCCGGGGACTGCTGGAGCTCGAGGTAACGGTCTCCGAGGAGGTTCTCGTAGCGCACGAGCACCTCGGTCGCGTCGGTCAGGGTCTGGCCCTCGTCGACATGGAACGCGACCTCGACGCGGTTGTCGTCGACCACGTCCAGGCCGTCGACCTGGCCGACCCGGACCCCGGCGACCCGGACCACGTCGCCGCCCTGCAGCCCGCTCACGTCGGTCATCACGACGCGGTAGCTCCGGGTCGGCCCCAACCGGGTCTCACCGAGCGTGAGATAGAGCAGGCCGAGCACGAGCAGGCCGACGATCGCGAAGATCGTGAGTCGGATGGCTTCTGCGTGGATCTTCACTGGGGTGTCCCCCTCTCCGGCATCGGAATCTGGCTGTTCTTCAGGCGCGGCAACCCGTGGCAGTCGGGGCCGCGATCCTCCGGTTGCCCCGGAAGGTCCTTCGGCACCGTGTAGTGCGAGAGCTCGGAGCGAACGCTCACCAGCGCACGCAACGAGGCGTCCGTACCGCCGATGACGTCGGCCATCACCTTGCGGGTCTCGTCGAGGCCCTTGAGGAAGCACGGCAGCTCGGTCGAGTACGCACGCAGCGTGGCCGCCGTGGGACGGGCGGAGTCCAGCAACCTGGCGAGTGCATCACCGTTGTCACCGAGGAACTCCGCTGCGCGGCCGCCGAGGAGCGAGAGATCCACGAGCAGGCGATCCAGCGCCTGCTCCTCGTCGGCGATCGTGCCGGCCGTCACCGTCGCGTTGCGCAGGATCGCCAACAGGGCCGGCGAGACCTCGACCGCAAGGCGTGCGAAGCGCGCCACCTCGTGCAGGTCCCTGCGCAGCTGCGGAAGGAGGGGCTCGAGCTTGGTGAGGTAGGCGTCCGCCTTCTGCGCAATCGCGGCGATGTCGTCACCACGACCCGACAGGGTGGTGGCCAGGACGGTCAACGTGCCGTTCAGGCCGGCGATGTCGATGCCGTTCAGCACCCGGTCCAGGCCGTCGAAGACGGTGTTGATCTCCGTCGTCACACCCGAGGCATGGATGGTCGCGCCGTCCTGGAGCGAGGCGCCCCCGGACTGTTCCGGCGGGATCAGTTCGACGTACTTGGCACCGAAGACGGTGGTCGCCCGGATCTCGGCGACGACATCGGCAGGGATGCCGTCCAGCTCGTCCCGGTCGATCTCCAGGGTGATCTCGACGGCATCACCCACCGAACGTACGGCTCCGACCCGACCGATCTCGACGCCGCGCATCTTGACCTTGCCGCCGGGATCCATCACCAGGCCGGCACGGGAGGTCTGCACGGTGATCTCGGCCGGGTTGCTGAACGCGCGCACGTACAACGCCCCGGTGAGCGCCACCGCGGCGACCACGACGAGGACCAGCCCCACCCCGGCGATCCGGAGCGTGCGGGGGGAAGTGACTCTGCTGCTCACGTGCTCAACCGCCCAGGTGGAAGGTGTTGAAGTTCGAGTAGATGGCCATCGCGATCAGCAGGTTCACGACCATCACGCCACTCAGCGAAGCGCGCACGGATCGACCCACGGCCTCCCCGACGCCGGCCGGACCACCCTTGGCGTTGTAGCCGTAGAAGGTGTGCACGAGCATCACCACGATGACCATGCCGAGCACCTGGATGTAGGAGAAGACGATGTCCATGGGGTGCAGGTAGAGGAAGAAGTAGTGGGAGAAGTTGCCGGCGCCGACGTCGTAGAAGAAGACCAGCAGCAGGTAGTCGGCCAGGAAGCCGCCGAGGGTGGCGAAGATGTAGAGCGGGGTGATCACGATCATCCCCGCGGCAACACGCGTGGTGGCGAGGTAGGGCAGCGACGGGATGGCCATCACCTCGATGGCGTCGATCTCCTCGCTGATCCGCATCGCGCCGAGCTGCGAGGTCGTCGCGGCTCCGAGCGTCACGGACAGCGCGACGCCAGCCAGAAGCGGCGTGGAGAGTCGGGCCGTGAAGAACGCGGCCAGGAGCGGGCTGAGGGATCCGACGCCCAGGCTGGACGACGACTCGAAGCCCTGCGCCGCAGCGACCGCGCCGGCGAAGAAGGTGATCGAGGCGACGATGACGATCGAGCCACCCACGAGCGCGAGGGCACCGGTGCCGGTGCCGAGCTCCGCGATCAGCTTGACGATCTCACCCGGGTGACGGCGCAGCGCGCGCGGAATCCCGGTCAGCACGCGCGCATAGAAGAGACCGTGCGCACCGATCGCGTCGAGAGTCCGGAGCGGCGCGCGACGTACGGCTTCCAGCTTGGGAGAAAGGACAGACATCAGGGCCTCAGAGGATGGCGAACTGGATCAGGCTGATGGTCAGGCTGACGGGGACGAGCACGGCCACGGTGATGACCACGGCCTGATTGACGGCGTCACCGACGCCCTTGGAACCACCGGCCACGTTGAGACCGCGGTAGCAGGCGATGATCGCGGCGATGAGACCGAAGACGAAGGCCTTGACCATGGAGAACATCAGCTCGGGGATGCCGGTGAACAGCGGGATGCTCGCGACGTAAGCCCCCGGGTTCACGCCCTGGAGGTAGACCGAGAAGAAGTAGCCACCCGCCAGTCCGCCCGCACAGATCAGGACGTTGAGGACGAGGGTCACCAGGACGGCGGCGACGATCCGGGGGACGACGAGCCGCTGGATCGGGTCGATACCCAAGACCTGCATGGCCGCGATCTCCTCACGGATGGTGCGCGCCGCGAGGTCCGCGCACATCGCCGTGCCGCCGGCGCCGGCCACCACGACGACGGTGACGAACGGTCCGATCTGCTGCACGGACGCGATGCCAGCGATGCCCCCGGAGAGGTCAAGGGCACCGAGGTCCTTGAGCAGCAGGTTGACCTCGAAGATCACCAGCAGCGTGAAGCCCAGCATCACCAGCAGCGTCGGGACGAGCGATACGCGGGCGATGAACCACGCCTGCTGGACCGCCTCGCGCCACGAGAATCGCTTGGTGAACATGATGACGAGTGCGTCCAGCGTCATCGCCAGGATGCCGCCCAGCTCTCGCGTCGGCTTGGCCGCAGCCTCGACCATTGACGCCATCGCACTCCCCCTGGGACTTCCGGTAAATTTGAATCTGGATTAACGTAACTCTACTTATGGAACGCTAGATGGGTCGGCGCGGCGTGTCAAGCGTCACGCCGGAGATCGACATGGCCCGCCTCGAAGGAGCACAGATGGACCTGGGACTGAAGGACAAACGCGTACTGATCACCGGAGGCGCGTCCAACATCGGCCGCGGCATCGTGCACGCCTTCGCCGCCGAGGGCAGCCGGATCGTGCTCTCGGACATCGACGGCCAGCAGGCCGGGAAGGTCGCGGCCGAGGCGCTCGACCGCGGCGCCGCGGGCGTCGAGGTGGTCGTCGGCGACCTGACCACAGAGGGCGAGGCGCAGCGCGCTGCCGATCGCTGCATGGAGGCCTGGGGCGGGGTCGACGTACTCGTCAACAACGCGGGCTGGAGCGTGCCCGGGTTCATCGCGAAGAACACCGACCGTGCCAACTGGCAGAAGACCGTCGAGGTCAACTTCTTCACCGCCATCGCGGCGACCCAGGCCGTCCTGTCTCCCATGCGCGAGCAGGGCCAGGGCTCGATCGTCTTCATCGCCAGTGAATCGGCCTTCGGCCAGATCCGTCAGGGCGTGTACGGCGCCACGAAGGCGGCGGTCGTCGCCCTGGCCCGGACGACCGCGCGCGAGCACGGCCGGCACGGCATCCGTTCCAACATCGTCTGCCCGGGCCTCGTCGTCCCCGACGGCCCCGACGCCGTCGGCGCCAGCAGCCTGTGGGCTGTCGGAAAGGACAACGTCTTCAACGACGACCAGGCGGAGTACCTGCTCAAGGACACCCCGCTCGGCCGGTTGACCAGCGCCGAGGACGTCGCCGCATCGGTGCTCTTCCTCGCCTCAGAGAAGATGTCGCGGCAGGTGACCGGCCAGCTCTTCAGCGTCAGCGGTGGCTACACGATGCCGTGAGGTCTCGAGACGGTTGCTGCGCAACCTCCTCGACCAACGAATCACGCGAGGACGGAGAACTTCCAGTCCAGGACGGGGCGCTCGCCGTCGGCGGTGACCTCGGCACGCAGGTCGAGGACCTGCCAGCCGCCGGCCGCCGGGGCGGCATGCTGCACCGTGAAGCGCGTCGTCAGGGTGTCGCCCTCGTGGACCGGGCCTGTGTGGTCGCAGGACTCCCACGCCAGGATCGTCGCGAGGTCTGGCAGGGCACGCGTCAGCTGGGACGCGGCGATCGCGATCGTGTGGCCGCCGTAGACCAGGCGCTGGCCGCCGCCGGCGGCGAACCGGTCATGGTGGACCGCGGCAACATTGAGCGTCAGTCGGGCGAGCTCTGGGGCGCTGGAGACGACGTCACCCGTGGCCACCTCGAGCACCTCCCCCGCCTCCGGGAGTACGCCGACAGTTCGGCCGTCCACGTAAGCCGCGCGGTCCCACGCGGGGATGAGTGCGGTCGGTTCGACCGGGGGGAGGTCGGCGCCGATCGCGTCGAGATCATCGGCGCGGCCAGTGGGGCCGGCGTCGCGACTCAGCGGAAGCATCGCGCACCGGTAGAAGTCGAGCACCGGGCGACCGTCCTGGTCGATGGTCTTCATGTGCAGCGCCGCAAGACCGGTCGGCGGACGACCTTCACGCCGGGCGTTCTCGCGCAGACCGACGACCGTGGTCGTGGTGCGGAGGGTGTCGCCGATGAGGGGCTGCCGCAGCAGCGCCAGTCGGCGGTAGAAGAGGTTGGCCCGCACCCGCTGGGTGGCGAGCGTCGACTGCCCGATCGCGACGTTCCACACGAGGGCCGGGCTGACGAGCGGCGCTCCGGCGACTTCCCGCGCAAGGTGGTCGTCGAGTGCGAGGCGCCACCGGTCGCCGACGATCGCCTGGTGCTGGGCGGCGCGGCCCTGCGTCAGCGTGCAGCCGGGCGCAGTGCCGAAGACCTGGCCCACCTCGAGCTCGTCGAAGTACGGTCCCCCGACCTGCCGCGCGGTCACTGGCCGACCTTCGCCAGGATCTGCCGGGCAGCGCGCGCCATCGCCTCGTCCACCAGAGCCCCGTCGACCACGGCCGCCCCCCGGCCGGCCGTGGCCTCGTCTTCCAGGGTCCCCAGCACGCGCCGGGCATGGTCGACCTGGGCTTCCGACGGCGTGAAGCCGTCGTTCACGCCCGCCACCTGGCGCGGGTGGATCACCCACTTGGCATCGAACCCGAGCGCAGCGGCATCCGCGACAGCAGCCCGGAACGTCTCGTCGTCGGCGACGCCGAGGAAGGGGCCGTCGATCGCAGCCACCTGCGCGGCCCGGGAATGCAGCACGATCGCGTCCTGGACCGCCCGCCACGCAGCGGGTTCGATGTCACGGGCGCGACCCAGCGACGCGGCCAGGTCGGCATAGCCGACGATCACCGCGGTCAGCCGCCGGACATCGGACACGATGTCGGCCAGGGCAACGACACCGGCGGCGGTCTCGACCAGGGCCTGAACGCCGACCTCTTCGGTCCGGCCGACCTCGGCCTCGAGACCAGCGAGAAGGCGTTCGACGAAGCCGAGGTCCGCCCGCGACTCCACCTTCGGCAGCACGACCGACGACACCCGAGTGATCGACGCCGCAACCTCCAGGTCGCGGTGACACCAGGGAGTGCCGATCGCGTTGACCCGGACCGCGACCTGCGGACCCCCGGCGGGCCAGACGAAGGTGGCCAATTGTGCGCGGGCACGGTCCTTGTCGTCGTACGCGACGGCGTCCTCGAGGTCGATGACGACCTCGTCGGCGCCGGACTCCAGCGCCTTGGTGAGCTTGCGGTCGTCACCGGCCGGAACACAGAGGGCGGAGCGGCGGGTGACGTGCGCGACGTTGACCACGGACATTCTTTTAATCTACATTAAACAGTGTTCGGCAAGCAATCGAGTCCCGGAGGAACGAGCACACCATGGCGAAGCTGTCGTCGGAAGAGCAGGAAGTCGTCGCCCTGGTGCGCGACTGGATCGACCGGGACGTGCGCGGCAAGGTGGCCGAGATCGAGCACGCCAACGAGTACCCGGAGAAGTGGATCGAGCAGATGAAGCAGCTCGGCATCTTCGGGCTCGCCATCCCCGAGCCGTACGGCGACGTGGCCGTGTCCATGCCTTGCTACGTCGAGGTCACCACGGAGCTGGCCCGCGGCTGGATGAGCCTCGCCGGCGCGATGGGCGGCCACACCGTCGTCTCTAAGCTGATCCTGCAGTTCGGCACCGAGGAGCAGAAGCAGCGCTACCTGCCGCGGATGGCGACCGGTGAGCTGCGCGCCACCATGGCCCTCACCGAGCCCGGCGGCGGTTCGGACCTGCAGGCGATGAAGACCGTCGCACGCCTCGACGGCGACGAGTACGTCGTCAAGGGCTCCAAGACCTGGATCAGCAACGCCCGACGCTCGGGCCTGATCGCGTTGCTCTGCAAGACGGACCCCAAGGCCGAGCCCCGCCACAAGGGCATCTCGATCCTGCTCGTCGAGCACGGGCCCGGCCTGACCGTTTCGCGCGACCTTCCCAAGCTCGGCTACAAGGGCGTGGAGTCCTGCGAGCTCTCGTTCGACGACTTCCGCACGCCCGTCGACACGCTCCTGGGCGGGGTCGAGGGCAAGGGCTTCGCGCAGATGATGCGCGGCCTCGAGACCGGACGCCTGCAGGTCGCCTCCCGTGCCCTCGGCGTCGGGCAGGCCGCGTTCGACGACGCACTCGCCTACGCCCAGGTCCGCGAATCCATGGGCAAGGCGATCTGGAAGCACCAGTCGATCGGCAACTACCTCGCCGACATGGCCACCAAGCTCACCGCAGCACGCCAGCTGGTGCTGTTCGCCGCCGAGAAGTACGACGCCGGAGAGCGCTGCGACATGGAAGCCGGGATGGCCAAGCTCTACGCCTCCGAGATCGCCATGGAGATCGCGCTGGACGCCGTCCGCATCCATGGCGGCTACGGCTACTCCACGGAGTACGACGTCGAGCGCTACTTCCGCGACGCGCCCCTGATGATCGTCGGCGAGGGCACCAACGAGATCCAGCGCAACGTGATCGCCGCCCAGCTGGTCAAGCGCGGCGGGCTGGGACGCTGACCCGCGCGGGTCGAGCATGTGAATCTGTGAAGCACGATTAGAATCCGGACATGGCGAAGAATCCCGGGAGCCCGACGCTGACACCCGCCCGTGAGGGCAAGGCAGGCGACAAGAAGTCCGCACGCACCCGGGTGCGGATCCTTGACGCAGCGGCGCAGGTGCTGAGCGCCAAGGGGTACGCCGGCATGCGGCTCAGCGACGTCGCGGAGGTCGCCGAGCTCCAGGCGCCGGCGATCTACTACTACTTCCCCTCGCGTGATGACCTCATCGAGGAGGTCATGTGGGTCGGCCTCGCCGAGATGCGGGAGTACCTCACCCAGGCCCTCGCCGCGGCTCCCGCCGAGGCGACCGCGATGGAGCGGATCCTGATCGGCGTCGAGACACACCTTCGCCACGAGCTGGAGATCTCCGACTACACCACTGCGGCGATCCGCAACGCCGGCCAGCTCCCGGACCAGATCCGGGAACGCCACGACGCCGAGGAGAAGAAGTACGGCGCCGTGTGGCGCGAGCTGTTCAAGGCCGCCGCCGCATCCGGCGAGCTCCGCGAGGACCTCGATCCGTACCTTGCCCAGATGCTCGTGATGGGCACCATCAACTGGACGGCCGAGTGGTGGCAGCCGAACCGGGCCACCATCGACCGGGTCGTCGCGAACGCCCAGTCCTTCGTGGAGAACGCACTCTCCCCGACCGCCCGAACAGGGCTCAGGCCTGCGCGCTGAGCTCCACGCAGCGGGCGGCCACGGCAGCAGCCTCGTCGACCCCGAGACCCAGCAGGCGCAGGGTCAGCTCGGCCTGGACGGCGATCACCGACCGGTCGTGCTGCTCGCCGTCGAGGATCCGTCGAATCAGGGCGAGTGACCCTGCGACGACGTTGTGAACGACGACGTCGGCGTCCGGCACGATGAAGCGCCCGGCGTCGACACCTGCACGAACGACCTCCATCGCCTGCGGCCCCATCGCCCTGGAGTAGACCAGGTCGGAGTGGTCGAGGTGGACCAGCAACCGGGCGAGGTCGGGGTCCGTGAACGCGATGCCGACGATGCGCAACACGGCCAGCGCCGTGGTGACGGCCGGGTCCTGGTCGCGATTCGCGTCGTTGATACCTGCCGTCGCGGCCATCTCGGCGAGGGACTCCTCGACCACCGCCTCAACCAGCTCCTCCTTGTTGGAGAAGTAGTTGTAGAACGACCCGAGCGCGACGTCGGCCTCCTCGGTGATGTCCTGGATCTTCAGACCCGCGACGCCATGGGTGCCGATCAGCGTGCGTCCCGCAGCAACAAGGACACCACGCGTGCGCACCCGGCGCCGGTCGTAACGACTCTCCCCCGCAGAAGCCCCAGCCATGGAGATCAGACTACGGCCGGCATCTTCGGCCCCGAACCGATGGTGATCTCGGGAGGCGGCACGGAGCCCTCAGGCACTCCGAAGATCGCTGCCTTGACGATGGCGAGCTTGCCCCTGACCGCGACCTCGTCATCGGGACGGCAGACGACGAACGACAGCACCCAGACGCAGGTGAGGGCCAGCCCCACGGTCACCAGGAACGCCACGTGGCTCACCCAGAGCGGCGCATCCAGGTTGAGCGCGGTCCACACCGGCCACGCCGCGGCACCGTTGCCGATGCCGTCGGCCATCGGGATGAACGGGATCACCAGGGCGATCCGCCATCCGGGCAGGTACGGCTTGAGGCGGTAGATGAGGGCCCCTGCCGTGAGCGGCATGATCGGGTTCACGAAGACCCACCACAGCGGCAGACCCCAGAAGTTCATCGGCTGCGGTCCGTAGTACTCGTAGGCGCCCATCAGCACGCCCGGGCTCTCCAGCCCGATGTTGATGAACACGTCCATCAGGTACAGCTGGAACAGGCCGCTCACCGTGATGCCGTTGGAGAAGACCCGGTAGGCGAGATAGGCCAGCCCGCCGACGTACCAGATGTAGACGAAGTTGATGAAGAGCGGGAAGTCGCGCCCCATCGACGTGAACGTCGTCAGGTGGGCACCTTCGCGGATGTAGCAGAGCCCGAGCGTGTCGACGATCGGCTCGAAGAGGCAGGCGATGCCGCCACCGACCAGGCAGACAGCGAGCAACGGACCGCGACCGGTCACCAGGTGGCGGACTGCGAAGAACACCCCGATGACGACAGGGATCCCGAGAAAGACCGTGAAGGCGATCTCGGGACCGTACGGCATCTCGGTGGTCGGGTGGGCCGGGATCTCCCGGGCGGCAGTGGCAAGCATGCGTCGCACCCTAGTTCTAAACTGAGATTAATTTCAATATTGAAAAGTTGTTCATTCTCTGCCAGTGTGGTGGCCGTCACGATCGCCGCCACCCGCAGGAGTCCTCATGAACCACGCCGTCCACCCGCCCGAGACGGACCTGCTCCTGCCCCTGCCGGAGACCGGCGCGCAGTGGGACCCCCACACGATCCACACCCATTACTTCGGGTTCTCCGTGCCCCAGGCGTCGATCGGCGCCTTCCTCTACATCCGCTACCAGCCGACCTTCCCGCTGAGCCAGGGCGGGGTGGCGATCTTCCAGGGCCTCGACAACCTCAACGTGCTCGACATCGCGCACCTCGACTACGAGGTCACCATGCCGTGGCCGGACGTGGACGGGAACGTCATCACCACCGCCAACGGGCTGCGCGTCGAGTTCCTCGAGCCCGGCCGGATCGCGCGGGTGAGCTACACCAGCAAGGACGGGCGTACGTCGTTCGACGTGACCCAGACGGCCGTCACGCCACTGCTCGCCCGCGGTCACGTGATGCCCGGCGAGGACGACCACCACGGCGACCCCGGTCGCGTCCCCGGCGGGAGCGAACAGTTCATGCACTGCGTCGGCTCACTGGTCCTCGACGGCGTGGAGCACGACGTCGACTGCTTCGCGCCGCGCGATCGCTCCTGGCGCCAGGTCCGCACCGAGGACCAGGGCGGCGTGCCGGTCCCGCCGGTCGGCTGGTCGCCGATGTACTTCGGGGAGGACCTGGTGTTCAACCAGATCAGCTTCGAGGCGCCGGACACCGACCCCGGCTGGGCCGGCGTCTACGACGTCCCGGACGGCGCACCGACCCACCACTTCGCCTGGTTGATCAACAAGGGCGAGACCCGCCAGGTCACCCGGATCCGCCGCAACGTCGTGGAGCGCCAGCCGCACACCTTCGCCACGCTGCGCCAGGAGGTCGAGGCCACCGATGAGGACGGCCGGGTCTGGCGCTTCACCGGCGAGGCGATCGCCACCGCCACCATCCCGGCGTGGCCCAACGTCTCCTTCCACGACAGCGTCTTCCGCTGGACCGACGAGGAGGGCCGGATCGCCCACGCCACCTACCAGGAGATCTGGTTCGACAAGTACCAACGGGCGATGGCCGCCCGCGCCGCAGAGCCCACGACCGAGCCCACCACCCGCATCGAAGGAGACAACTGATGGCCCTCGCGAACACGGACCCGGCAGAGATCCGCGGCGCACTCGAGACCTGGCTTGCCGGACACCTGACGCGAGCCGTGATCACCGACTGCGATGTCCCCGCTGCCAGCGGGATGTCGAACCTCACCGTGCTCTTCAGCGCCACGTGGGAGGGCGGAACGGGCGACTTCGTCGCTCGCGTCGCCCCGTCCGGGCCGGCCGTCTTCATGGAGTACGACCTCCCCAAGGAGGCGACGGTCATGAATGCCCTCGCCGGTGTCGGGCTGCCGGTTCCGGTGGTGCGCTGGGTGGAGACGGACCCGGCCGTGCTCGGGGCGCCGTTCCTGGTGATGGAGCGCGCGCTCGGCCGGGTGCCGGCCGATGACCCGCCCTTCACTGCCACCGGCTGGGTCCTCGACCTCACCGACGACGAGCGCGGTCGCCTGTGCGTCAACTCGCTCCAGGCGATGGCCAGCATCCACAACGTCGACTGGCGCCACCACGGGCTGGACCTTCTCGCCCCCGCGGACGGCTCCGATCCCTTCGACGCCGAGCTGGAGAAGTGGGACCGGATCGATGAGTGGGCCCGTGCTGGCGACACCAATCCGACCACCGCCGCCGGATTCGCCTGGCTTCGCGACAACCGACCGCTCGACGACCGCGACCCCGTGCTGCTCTGGGGCGACGCGCGGATCGGCAACATGCTCTTCGGCGACGACCTCCAGGTGAACGCCATCCTCGACTGGGAGATGGTCGGACTCGGACAGCCCGACGCCGAGGTCGCCTGGTGGCTCTTCCTGCTGCGCCATCACACCGAAGGCATCGGTATGCCCTACCCGGGCGGATTCCCCAGCCGCGACGAGGTCGTGGACATCTACGAGAAGGCAGCCGGTCGCTCGATCGACCATCTCGACTACTACGAGGTCTGGGCAGCGGTGCGCCTGTCGGTCCTGATGCACCGCGCAGGGAACCTGATGGTCGAGATCGGGCTGCTCCCGGCCGATGCGCCGATGAAGTACAGCAACCCGGCGAGCCAGCTGCTGGCGAAGCTCATCGGCGTACCGGCGCCGGGCGGCGACGCCCAGAGCTTCATCGGCAACAGGTGAGGAGACAACGGTGACGACCACCCACCTGGACACGGCCTGGGGCGCGCTGTCCCAGCCGGTCCACGTCGACGCGGCCGGCCCGGCCGATCCGACCTGGAAGGACAATGCCTACCTGTCCTTCTGGGACGTCGAACGCCGCACCTTCGGCTCGTTCCACGTCTCGACATCTCCGAACGCCCTTGCCGGTCGGCGCGCACGGTGCTCCTTGCAGCTCCCCGACGGCCGGTTGGTCGAGATCGTCGAGGACCTCGACCCCGGGACCTTCGCCAGTCGGTCCATCTCCTTCGGACTCGACGGTGTCGTCACCGTCGCGCATCCCGACCTGACGGCGCGGTTCGTGAATGTTCCGCTGCACACCGCCGCGGACTACTCGGCCACCGACCTGATCCCCGCACTGGTGGCCGGGCAGCCGCTCCAGCACTTCCAGCAGGGCTGCGCAGTCTCGGGCTCGTTCGAGTCCTCCGGCCAGCAGTGGCTCGTGGATGGCTTCGGCATGCGAGACCGGACCTGGGGGTTCCGTGACGAGACGGCGCAGTGGATCGAGTACGCCGGCCTCGTCGGGGTCTTCGACGGCGTGTTCATCACGGCGATGAAGTTCCTGTCCGCGGACGGGTCCCTGAAGGCCGACGGCTTCCTCATCGACGCGACGGGGAGCCACCGGATCACGGCGATCGCCTTGCGTCGTACGGCGGCCGCGCAGTTCCTGCGCGCGACGCTGACCCTCGTCGACGGCTCCAGCCGGGTCGTGGCCCTGGTCGACCGAGTGGCCGGGTTCTTCGTGCCCATGGGCGCCGAGACCGACGGGCCTGCGTTCGGCGCCCATGACGACTTCATGCTCCTGGAGCTCGACGGATCCGCCGGCGGCGGCTTCCTCGAGCAGGGCATCCTGCACCGGGTCTGCTGAGCCATGGACGAGATCGACACCCGACGCCGCGTCCAGGTCGCCATGGCCTGGTGCGGGCCGCTGTTCACCCTGTGCCTCTTCGGTGGTTGGGGCCTGCTCGGGGGCTTCATCCCGCTGGTACCGGCCACCGACTCGGCGGCCGAGGTGGCCGAGCACTACGCAAACAACCAGTCACTGCACCTGACCGGCCTCACCATTGCGATGGCCGGCGCGTTCCTGACCCTGCCGTTCTCCCTCGTGGTCAGCATGCAGATGCGACGCGCGGAGAGAGGCTTCCCGGTCATGTCCGTGCTGCAGTTCGCGTCCGGGATCATCGTCACGATGGTGCTGACAGTGCCGATCGTGTTCTTCATGGTCGGCTCGTTCCGGCCGGAGCGGCCAGCCGACATCACGCTCGCCTTCAACGACCTGTCCTACATCCTGCTGATCATCCCGTGGCCGCCCGTCGTCGGGCAGCTCGTTGCCATTGCGCTGGCCACCCTCGGCGACCGCTCCCCCGATCCGGTCTTCCCCCGCTGGGTTGCCTGGTTCAGTCTCTGGCTGGCCTTCCTGGTCCTGCCCGCAACCCTCATCGCGTTCTTCGCAGACGGTGTCTTCGCCTGGACCGGGCTGATCGGGTTCTGGATCCCGGCTGCGGCCTTCGGTGCCTGGTACCTCGTCATGACCTGGGTCCTCCTCCGCGCCATCCGCCACGAAGCCGCCACCACCACTGCCACCGAACTGGAGCTCTCCCATGCCTGACCCGAAGGCACCCGCCGACGTCCTCGTCATCGGCGCCGGCCACAACGGCCTGGTCGCCGCCTGCTACCTCGCGAAGGCCGGCATGACGGTCGAGGTCGTCGAGGCCTCGCCCACCATCGGCGGGATGATCTCGACCAACCCGATCTTCCCCGACGCCCCCGGCCACCTGATCAACGAAGGCGGCATCCAGGCCTCGCTCTTCCGCTCCTCGGGCATCGAGGACCACCTGGAGCTGAAGAAGTACGGCTTCAAGCAGATCATCGCCGACCCGTTCCACGTCCACCTCGACCCCGAGGGGCCGTCACTGGCGTTCTGGCACGACCCGGCGAAGACGGTCGAGGAGCTGCGCCACTTCTCCCCCAGGGACGCCCGCGCCTACGAGGCCTTCGCCCGCTCCCTCGACGCCGCCATGGACCTGGCGATTCCCTACATGAACGGTCACCCGCTGCGCCCCGGCTCCGAACTGATCCGTGAGCTGCCGAAGGCGCTGAAGAAGCGCAAGGAGCTGCTGCCGCTCACGACCTTCCTCACCACGTCGCACAAGGAGTTCATCGAGGAGCGGTTCGACACACCCCTGCTGCGGGCGGCCCTGGCCTCGATGCCGCCGTTCTGCTGGATGACGCAGGACGGTACGGCGTGGGCACTGATCTACATCGCGATGTGCCACCGGACGAACTCCGCCCGCTTCCAGGGCGGCACCGGCGCGCTCACCAACGCGCTCACGCAGTGCCTGATCGAGCACGGCGGCTCGGTGCGCGTGAACAGCCGGGTGTCCGAGCTGGTCATGCGCGGCGACACCGTGGCCGGCGTACGACTGGACAACGGGGAAGAGCTGCTCGCGACGACGACCCTCGCGTCCTGCAGCCCGAAGGCCACGCTGGCCCAGCTGCTGCCCGAGGGCACCCTGCCTGATCACCTCGAGCGGAGGGCGCTCGCGATTCCGACCAACGTGCTGGAGACGACGACCCTCAAGATCGACGTCGCGGTGTCGGGTCGGCTGACCATGCCCCGGCACAACGCGTGGCGCAAGGACGGCCTCGACCTGACCGAACCGATCGTGAGCTGGCAGACCTACGAGGACCACCTCGACGCATGGAACAGCGCCGTACAGCGGGTCTATCCGGAGAACGAGTGCTTCATCGGCATCGTCCCGTCGCGCCTGGACCCCACGCAGGCACCGGACGGCCAGGACACCTTCTGGGCGTGGTCCGGCATCTTCCCCCGCAACCCGAAGGTGCCGTGGGAGGAGATGCGCGAGCAGATCGGCAACAAGGTCCTCAAGGAGTCCTCGCTCTACTACGAGGGCCTCGACAGCATGGAGATCAGCCGACGGGTGATGTCAGCGCCCGAGCTCGAGGAGCGCTTCAACGTCCCGGACGGCAACGTCTATCACGTGGAGCCAGTCGGGATGCGGTTCGGCGGACTCCGTCCGGCGCAGGGATTCGGTGGCTACGAGACCCCCGTCCCCGGCCTGTGGATCACCGGCGCCGGCACCCACCCGACGGGCGGAATCTCCGGCCTGCCGGGCAAGAACGCCGCCGAGGCGTTGATCCGCGCCAACCGAGACGGTGCGCTGACGCGGTTGAAGAAGCGTTTCGCCTGACGTCAGGTGAGGCGGCGGAGGAACCGGTCGATCCCGGCGTCGCTGGCCCCATGCGCCAGGAACCAGCCGCGCGGACCCTCGGGGTGGCCGGTGACGTCGGCGATCACGAGACCGATCGCATCGGCCGGTGTCGCCGCCCACTCGGGTTGCCAGTGGTCGGCGTCGATCGCGCCGCGGTCCACCAGTCGGGCGAGCACTCCCGCCATCTCGGGCTCGGTGCGCTGGTAGTCGGCGACGACCTCGTCCTTGGGGACGCCGACGAGCAGCAGCAGCGCCGCGATGCTCGCGCCCGTGCGGTCCTTGCCGGCGGCGCAATGGAGGTACGTCGGTCCGTCGCCGATCAGGTCGAGCAGGCCGGCGATGCCCGGTCCGGCCTTCGCGACCAGGTCGCGATAGACGGCCAGCAGGGCTCCGTGGCGCGGCATCGCGCCGAGCTCGGCGGCGTCGAACAGCTCGCGAACCACCCGCGTGGTCCCTTCCGGCCACGTGTACGGCGACCGGGCTCGCTCCTTCGCGGACCGCAGGTCGATCACGGTGGCCGGCGGCCAGGTCACGTGCGCCGGTGGCTCGTCGCCGTCGTACAAGGCATCACCGCGGAGCAGCACTCCGCTGCGGGTGACGCCGCCGCCGGTCAGCGGCAGCCCACCGACGTCGCGCACGTTGACCGGACCAGTCACCCGATCACCTCGACCGTTCCCGCGTCGCCGTCCAGCCGCAGCAGCTGGCCGTCCTGGATCCGGTGGCTGCCCGTCTCCGTGCCGCACACGCAGGGGATGCCGAGCTCGCGCGCCACGATCGGTCCGTGGCTGAGCAGCCCGCCGTGGTCGGTGACCACACCGCCCGCGACGAGGAACAGCGACACCCAGCTGGGGTCGGTGGTCTCGCAGACGAGGATGTCGCCGTCGTCGAGCTCCACCTCGTTGGGATCGCGTACGACGCGAGCCCGGCCCTCCACGACACCGCCACTGGCGGCCACGCCGGTCACCACATCACCCAGAACAGCAGCCGCACCCGCGCCGTCGCCGGCCTTGACCACGTCGGGGACGCCGGACCAGGCGTGGGGGAGCCGCAGTCCCTGGCGGACGTCGTAGTCAGCGGCACGGCGGGCGACGAGGTCGCGCTGGTCGGTGCTGACCCCCGCGACCAGCTGGTCATGGCGCAGATGGAAGACGTCGTCACGCGCGGCGATCACGTCGCGCTCGACGAGGATCTCGCCGAGACGACGGGTCGCCGCACGTGCCACGTCGAAGGTGAGCAGGTAGCCGGCCTTGCCCTGTTCGCGCAGGGCCAGGAACCGGGACGTGACCCGCAGCAGGAACGCTGTCGGTCTGCGCTTCAGCCGCGGGGTCGCCGTCAGCAAGGTGGCAATCGCCTGCTCCCTCACCGCCACCTGCGCTGCACTCCGCACCTTCGGCGACCGGGGCGATCCTGGCGCGATGGCGCGGTAGTCGTCGAGCCGGGCCAGGATGGGCGCCGGGTTCTCCCGCCAGACCGATCCGGCGAGCTGGCCCTCCCCCGGCCCGTGGTAACCGTGCCGGTCGGAGAACTCCGTCATCGTGATCTCGCCGTGGGCCAGCGCCCAGAGGTCGTGGGCGACCTCGTTCTCGTCGGACCCGACACCCGAGAGCAGCTGGCCCTCGAGCCCCTCGTGGCCGGCCGCCTTCGCCGCGTCGGCGACCTTGTCGGCGAAGCTGGAGCTGATCATCGCGACACCCATGTGGATCGACATGACGTCCTCGAACCGCTGACGCGCGTCGTCCAGGAGGGCCAGGCAACCAGCCTCGTCGAGGGTGGCGATCCGCGGGAGCTGCTCCAGCCGCCAGCGCCGCAGCTCGGCGAACATCACGTCGTGGCGCCTCGGCACCCCGATCAGCCAGCGCGGTGCGCGGGCGATGATCGCCGGGTAGCGGTTGCGCACGTTGGCGTCGACGGTCTCCGGCCGCACGAAGCCGAACAGCTGCTGCTCCACGGCCGACGCAGAGGTGCCCGGCATGACGTCGGCGATCTCGCGGAACTTGTCGATGTTGCCCGCCCCGCGGCCCGCGAAGACCGACCAGAAGCAGTCGTCGATCTGCGTCGGGACGTGGACGTCAGCATCGGTGTAGACGCCCAGGTCGCGGAACATCCGCCGGAACGCCAGCTCCATCGGTCCGAAGGTGAAGCTGAGACCGAACGCAGTGAAGACACCCGGGAACGCCTCGGCGACGTTGCCGGTGGTCCAGGTCGTCTCCGCCCGCGGAGCGGGGGTGTCGAGCAGGTCGATCATCTCGTCGGTGGCGGTCATGCCGTTCCTTCCTCTTCGCGCCAGGCGCGCAGTGTCGCCAGTACGGGGTCATCAGATGCGGTGGGAGGTTCGACCCGGAGCACCCCGAGGTGCACCGCGCCGTTGTTCGCGTCGACCGTGACCACCTGTCCGGCGAGGCCCATCAGGCTGTCGATGCCCGTGCCGACCACGCACGGGATCGCGAGCTCACGACAGACCACGGCGGCGTGGGAGGTCGAGCCCCCGATCTCGGTCAGTACGGCGACGGAAGCGGCCATGCCGGCGACGTCATCGGGGTCGGTGGTCGGCCGGGCGAGGATCACGTCCTCGCCGTTGTCGGCGCGGTTCTCGGCCTCGTCGGCGTCGGTGACCAGCACACCGGTCGCGATGCCGGGGCAGGCCGGCTTGCCGACCGCAACCGGCGGTGAGGCGAGCAGGTCGGCAGCGGCAAGATGCGGCTGGAGAAGGGCGCTGACGTCCTCGGGACGGATCCGCTCGAGCGCCTCCTCCCGCGTGATGACGCCAGACTCGGCGAGGTGCACGGCCGAGCGAACCGCGGCCTCGGGCGAGCGCTTCGCCGGACGTGACTGCAACAGCCACAACTTCCCGGACTGGACGGTGAACTCGATGTCCATGACGTCACGGCCCTCGGCTTCAAGGGTTGCGGTGGCCTCCATCAGCTGCGCATGCACGACAGGCTGGGACGCGGCCAGCGCGCCGAGCGGCAGCGCGTCGGACCGACCCGACACGACGTCCTCGCCCTGCCCGCGGGCCAACCATTCGCCGTACACCTCGGGGCTGCCGGTGAGGGGGTCACGCGAGAACAGCACCCCGGTGCCGGAGTCGTCATCGAGGTTGCCGAAGACCATCGCCTGCACCGTGACGGCCGTGCCGCCGGTGTCCGGGATGTCGCGCGCGGCGCGGTAGGCGACCGCTCGCTTCGAGAACCAGCTGTCGAGCACGGCGCAGACCGCGAGACGCAGCTGCTCCCACGGGTCCTGCGGCGCCGTCGTACCGACGACCTTGACGAACTGCTCCTCGAAGCGGTGCCGGGTGTCGGCGGCGTACGACGGGCTGCCGGTCTCGGCCGCGAGACGCTCCTCGATGGCTTCGTTCATGCCGAGGTTCAGGACCGTGTCCATCATGCCGGGCATGCTGTTCGATGCCCCGGAGCGCACGGAGACGAGCAACGGCAGCGCGCCGCCGAAGGTCCGACCGACCGCAGTCTCGATGCCGGCGACCGCGGCCACGACCTGCTGCCAGATCTGCTCGTCGAGGCTCCGCCCGGCGCGGTGGTAGTCACGACAGACGTCGGTGGTGACCACGAACGCCGGCGGCACCGGGATGCCCAGGCCGAGCATCTGCTGGATGCTCCATGCCTTGCCGCCGATCTCCTCCCGCGTGTGACTGCCGCCAGCGGCGAGCGCGACGACAGAGCTGGTCAGGGTCGGCGCGTTCACAGCGCCCTCCCGGCGGCGGCCTCGTCGGCGCGGGTAAGCCCGGCCAGACCGATCAGGTCTTCGTGGAGCTCGAACCACACGGTGTGATAGCTGTCGGCAAGGGGCCGCGCGAACCAGCTGTGGTCACCTTCAGCGATCTGTGCGAGCGCGTGACCGAAACGGGCGGGGTAGTGCCCCAGCCGCGGGGCGAGCTCGACGAAACGCGCCAGTAGCGGAGCGAACGCCGCGTCCAGGCTCACGAGGTCATCCACGACGGCCTGGTCGTAGGCCGGGTCGGTGTGGTCGTTCGGGGTCGTCGCGTCCTTGAGCTGCCAGCGGGTCATCAGCCCCTTGAGCGCGTCGTTGTGCTCGTCGAACTCGTGGTAGCCAGCCACGAGTGCCGGGGCGTCCACGCCGGCCCGCTCCTCGGCAAGCCGCGCGTCGAGGGCTGCCCGTCCGCCGGCGGTGAGCTTGAGGCGCTCACGCGCCTCCTCGACGTGCCCGGCGTCCTGCAGGTCGGCCAGGATCGGCGCGGCCGCGTCGGCCGACAGGCCTGCTGCGGCGGCGAGGTCTTCGGGCTTCGCACGGCCCTTGAGCCGGACGGCCTGGAAGAGCCGGAGTGCTTCGTGGTTCATGGGTGTCTCCTGATCAGTACACGCGGTGGACGATGCCCTGCTCGAAGAAGCCGGCACCGGTCCCTCCGTCGAGCTCGAGCTGCATGAAGTCGTCGTAGGTGCCGAAGGCCGGTCCGTCGGTCTCGGCGCCCATCGGCACGAAGAAGCCGGCGAGGCGGTCGGTCAGCGTGACCACCCGCACCGAGCCGTCGGCCAGGGTCAGCGTCCCGGCGAGGAACTGCGCCGCCGCCGTACGACGGAAGCCGATCTCCGTGATCGAGTGCGACCCGTCCGCGTCGATCACGAACCCGTCGGCCTTCATGACGCCGTCGGTGCCGAGGAACTTCATCGCCGTCACGAACACCTGGTCGTCGCCACCGTCGAAGACGCCGACCAGGCCGGCGTACTCGGCCCACTGGGCCGACTCGTCGCGGAAGCCCCAGGTGCGGTCCCGCATGCCGAAGCCGTCGACGTCGTACTGCACGCCCACGGCGTCGAAGGTGCCGACCAGGCGGCAGGCCTGCTGGAAGTGCTGCAGGGGCTTCCCGGGCACGAGCGCCGGGATCAGGTCGGTCGTCGAGTAGTCCGCCGGCTGGTGGATCGGTGAGTTCTGCAGTCGTGCAACCAGGTCAGGGTGGTCAACAGTGATCGTGCCGTCCAGGCCGAACGAAATGCTCTGACTGGTGAAGGTGCCCGGCTCGAGATCCTCGATCACCTCGACGACACGGCCACCCTCGCCTCCCAGCAGGACAGAGCAGCGTGCGCGGCGGGCGCCGGTCCCGTTGGGCGACGTGGACACGTGGAAGGTGCCGAAGACCTGGCGCTCGACGTCCCAGAAGGACAGATAGCCGTTGTCCTTCCACACCGGATCGCCCGGGCCGGCCTCGTCGTTGTGGATCGGCTCGGCGAGCGGTCCCCAGAGGGTGGCGGCGGGACTGGCCGTCGTGGCGGTCGTGGCGGTCATGCGAGTGCTCCTTCTTCTTCGGTGGTGGTCAGCGAGGCCCGTTCGAGGACCTCGACGGTGCCGGCCCGGCCGTCCACGCGGACGACGTCGCCGTCACGCAGGGCGCGGGTGCCGTTGCCGGTGTTCATGACGCAGGGGATGTCGAGCTCGCGGGCGACGACGGCCGCGTGGCTCATCAGGCCGCCGATGTCGACGACGAGGGCGCCGGACAGGAACATCAGTGACACCCAGGCGGGGTCGGTGGTGTGGGCAACGAGGATGTCGCCCTCCTCGATCTCGACATCCGACGGATCGTGGGCAACGACGACCTTCCCCTTGACGATGCCCGGGCAGGCGCCGATGCCGGTCAGGGTCAGCGCTCCGAACGACTCGTCCGCCAGAACGACCGCCTCGGGCTCCGGCTGCCCGGTCCACGCCGACGGCACCGTCAGCTGCTGGAACTCGTGCCGCTGCGCCTTGCGCGCCTCGACGGTTGCCCGGAGGTCGGGTCGGTGGCGGAGGAACGGATCACCGAGCTCCTGGACGGTGAGGTACGTCGTGTCGTCGGCCTCGTCGAGCCGGCCAGCAGCAACCAGGTCGGCGCCGACCTGGCGAGCAGCCGCACGGAGGACGTCGAGGCTCTGCAGGTAGGCCACCTTGCCGACTCCCCGCAGCGGGATGAAGCGCCGTGCCAGGCGCAGGACGAGGCGTGCCCTGAGCCGACCCGTTGCGCCGCCGGCCGCGGCCATCACGGCGGCCTCGGCGCGGGCGCGCCCGGCCCGGTGGTCGGCATCGCGAGCGTCGGGCGCCTCGTGGTCGGGCTTGCCTGCGTACTGGGCAACGATCCGTCGTACGGGCTCTGGGTCCTCACGCCAGACGCGGGTGGCGACCTCACCCTCCCCCGGCCCGTGGTAGCCGTGCCGGCGGAGGAATTCAGTCAACGACAGCGACCCGCGCGAGACCCGCCAGAGGTCCATCAGGACGACGTTCTCCTCGTGCGGCGTGCCCCGCAGCAGGGTCGACGCGTCAACACCTGCGGCATCGGCGAGCTTGTCGAGCTGCTCCTGGACCGGCTGGATCGCAGCCGCGCTGATCAGGGCCTGGGCCGCGAGGTTCTCCGCGAACCGGCGGTCCGCCTCGATGACGAGGCGCTGGCTCGCCGCGAGATCCAACCCGTTCACCCGGGCGATCTCGACCCGCCACCATGCGTCGGTCCGCGCGCGCAGCTCCTCGATGCGGCGGGCGATCGTGGCGAAGGTGCGGGGGTAACGCGCCAGGATGAAGGGGACCCGGCGCAGCGACGGGTTGCTCTCGTAGCCGGGAGGCACGTAGCCGAAGAAGTCGCGGGACAAGGCCTCGCCACTCTGTCCGGGCACGAGGTCGCCGATCTCGCACAGGAAATCGACACGGACGGCCATCCGCCCGAAGAAGGCGTTGGTGATCCGGTCGGCCGGGTCGGCCGGGATCTCCTTGCGCGCCGTTTCGAGCACGCCCATGGCGTGGAACGGCAGGCGCAGTCCGGTCTCGCTGGCCGGGACCCAGGCGCTGGCGGTCAGCGGTGTCATCACGCCCGGCACGGCCTCAGCGAGGTTGACCGAAGACCAGGACGAGCCCGGCTGTGCGATCGCGTGGAGGACGGCGACATCCTCGTCGGCGGAGAGTTCCAGCATCTGACGCATCCTTCGTTTTTAATAACCTCTAAAAACGAATGTACGCTGTACAGTTGGCCTTGGCAAGCAGATTCTGAGACCAGGGTCACGAGAGGAAGTCATGGCACGCATTGCAGGGCTCGACGTCCCAGGGATCGTGAAAGCGGCGCTGACCATCGCCGACCGCGACGGCCTCGACAAGCTCACGATGCGCCGACTCTCGGCCGAGCTCGGGGTCACGCCCATGGCGACGTACCACCACGTCAGCGGCAAGGAGGAGCTGCTCGACCTCGTGATCGACGAGTCGATCGGCCAGCTCGGCTTCGACCATCGCAGCGACGACCCGGAAGCAGCCATCATCGACTGGTTCGTGCGCCTGCACGACCTGCTGATCGAACACCCGGCGATCGCACAGGCGTCAGCGGGTCGCCAGATCGTCGGCCCGCAGGCGAGCACGGCAGGCTTGGCCCTGAGCCGGATGGGAGAGCAGGTCTGCCACGACCTCGACCGCGCCGCCCAGATGGTGGTCGCCGCTTTCTGGCTCACGCTCGGCAGCGGCCTGCACCGCGCCTCCCGCTACCCCGGCGGCTACGGCGCCGAGGACCTGTCCGATCCCGGCGACCCGGGCTCCGAGACCGAGACCGCCCTGCGGGCGCGCGTGATGGCCACCGCCGGCAGGAGCGACCAGTTCCGCCACAGCCTCACCCTGCTGATCCGCAGCCATCTCCACCCCTGATGCGGCCCGCGTCTCATGGGCGAACCCACCAACCGGGTCGGTGC
The DNA here is from genome assembly GCF_048654605.1 of Nocardioides sp. CPCC 206347. Taxonomy (NCBI): domain Bacteria; kingdom Bacillati; phylum Actinomycetota; class Actinomycetes; order Propionibacteriales; family Nocardioidaceae; genus Nocardioides; species Nocardioides sp. CPCC 206347. Next base: position 94,336 of record NZ_JBMCYZ010000003.1, on the reverse strand, counting down.
CGATGTCAGGTCAGGGGCGTTCGCGGTAGTCGATGACCCGCCAGACGACCTCGGTCACGGCGTCGACGACCCTGACCTCACTGTCGGGGTCCTCGATCATCTGGCGCGCACAACGCTCGAACATCCACGACAGGACACGTCCCAGGGTCTCGACGTCCCCGACGGGTCGCCCTTCGAGCTCCCACCGCGTGCGCATCAGCGCGGCGCCCATGTCACCCACCTCGTCGATGGCGTGCACCCACACCTCCCGCATCGCGGGATCCTGCTCTGCCAGCCGGACGATCGCGTGCAAGAGTGGGGCGTCCTCGGCCCACCGGCGAGCCATGTCGGCGACGATGACCCGCATCTGCTCGCGGCTCATCGTCGGGTCGGAGACGAGATCCGCCCCGATCTCGAAGCGCTGCGCGACGATCCGCTCGGCGAGCTCGGCGATGATGTCGCGCTTGTCCTTGAAGTGGAGGTACAGCGTCGCGCGTGACACCGACGCCGCCTTGGCGATCTCCGCCATCGACATCGCATGGAAGTCCACGCCGTCGACAAGGAGCTGCTCTGCCGCAGCGATGATCAGGGCCCGGGTGGCGCGACGGCGCCGCGCCCCCGCCATGGCCTGCACAGATGTGCTGGTCACTTTCCTCCCGTTCCGTGCTGGAGCTGGTCAAGGTGCTGCGAAGGGCAGTCCGGCTTTCCGTCGACACCGCAGAATGCGCTGGGGCTGAGGTACGACGGCAGGTCGACGTAGGTGTCTGCCGTCATGGTCGCCGCGGAGTACGGCAGGAAGTAGCCCAGGGCCGCGGCCGTGCAGAAACCGGTGACCGCCATGAACGAGGTGGCGTGACGCCGAAGGGGCGAGAAGCCGAGGTCGTCGACGCCCCGCTCGACGGCCGATCGACCCGTCGCGTCGACCGAGTCCCGCAGCCACGTCACCATCGTCGCGAAGACTGCCGCGAAGAGCGCCTGGTAGAGCGGGAACTGGTAGATCTCGCCGGCGAACAACGAGAACTTCTCGGGGACCCCGGGGAACATGTACAGCTGGGGGTAGACGATGAACACCATCTCGACGACGACGTCCGCCAGGGCGAAGGTCACGAAGAGGATCGCGTAGAGAGTGGCGACGCTGGCTCTCCGCATCCGGGCCCTGAGGAGCCTGAGGACCTGGCAACCGCCCATCGCCGCCAACAGCCCGAAGTACATGTACAACGGCTGGGCCCACAGCAGGCCTTCGGCGAATCGTTCCTGCCCAGGGCTCGGATAGCCCGGCATGAATCCCGCCCACGAACCGAAATTGACCGCATGGGCGTTCATGGCGAAGGCGGGGTTGAAGACGTTGAGGATCGGGTCGACGTAGTAGGCGATCATCATGCCGAGCAGGATCTTGCCGTCGATGGGCACTCGCCTCTCCCGACGCCACGGACGCACGACGAACCAGCCGATCATCGCGACGCTGACCACCACGCTCACGACCTCGAAGGTCCGCAGGTACCAGAGGAACCGGTAGTGGTCCTCGCCCGGGTCGACGCGCTGGAAGTCGCCGGAGAAGACCCAACTGATCCAGGCGTACGCCGCGAGTGCGGTCACCAGCACCCCGAAGGCCGACCAGAAGACGAGCGCCCCCGGCTTGCGTTCCAGCACGGCCGGGTCCGACTCGGTGGCGGGCGCGTGGGTCGTCATCGCCCCCACCGGTTCTTGAGTCGCGCAGAGATCGGGCGCCTCAGCACCTCACGGGCCACCATGTAGCCGGGCGCGCCGGTGATGCCCCCGCTCGGATGAGCACCGCTCGCGCCGAGATAGAGACCAGGGACGGGCATCTCGTAGCCGGCCAGGCCGCGCACCGGCCGCCGCGGGCCGCCCCTGCTCAGCACCATGTCCACGTGCGTGATGTTGCCACCTGTCGCACCGACCTCGCGGGCGAAGTCCTCATTGTTGAGGACCTGGCGCCCGATCTCGAGGGTCTCCACGCCGTCGTAGAACTTCGCGAGCTTCGCCACCACCGAGTTGCCCGCCCGCTCGCGCAGGGTGACGCCGTCCGGGCCGGCGGCATCCCACGGCTCCTCCGGCGCGTACGGCGCGACGGCGAGGTAGCAGTAGAAGTTGTCCTGGCCATCGGGAGCCTGGCTCTGGTCGTTGCCGGTGGGAATGACGTTCCACATGCTCCAGTCGTCGTCGTACGGCAGCAGGCCCGCCTTCGAGCGCGCGAACGCCCGCTCGATGCCGTCCTCGGTCGCCAGGACATGCATCGGCAGTCGCAGGTCGAGGTCGTCACCGCGACGCTTCTCGTAGCGTTGGAGCGAGAGTCGCCCGCTGAAGGCCAGGTCGACCTTCATCTGGCCGTAGCCCCCGTTGCGGACGGGGATGTTGTCGACCCGCTTCTCGAGGATCGGCTCCAGCGTTCCCCGCGGCAGCAGACGACCCAGCGCGGTGTGCGGATCGCACGCGGCGACGACCGCTTCGGCCGCATGGAAGGCCTCGCCGCCCCGGAGACGCACCCCCGCGGCCCGCCCTCCGTCGAGCAGGATCTCCTCGACCGGTGACGAGACCCGAACGGTGCCGCCGACCGATTCAAGGCGCCGGGCGAGGGCGTTCGGGAGCGACTGGATGCCACCGACAAGGTGCTGGTGAGCGTGCCGGTGCTGGTTCGCGAGCCAGAGGAACCCGGCTCCACTGCCGTCGGCAGAGTTCGGCGTGGTCGAGCCCGCCGCCGCATGCAGCGCATTGCGGACAACTGGATGTTCGAAACGCTCCGCGATCGCCTCGACCACGGAGCCGGTGGCTAGGGCCGCGACGTCACCGAGGTGCTTCCGGTGACGAGCCGCGTGCCTTGCCGTCCGCGCGAGGCCGGGAAGGTCGAGGCGTCCCGGGTTGGTCACGAAGTAGGACAGGGCCACATCGCTGAAGGCCTTCAGCAGATCGGCGAACTCGAGATAGGCCCGAGCGTCCTTGCGGGAGAACCGGGCGATGTCATCGGCCGTGGCCTGGGGGCTCTCCCAGAAGGCGAGCGACGCGTCCTCGGGGTCGAGATAGACCAGTCCGGGGTCGACCCGAACGCGCTCAAGTCCATGCTTGTCCAACTGGAGCTCCGTCGCGGCAGGGAAGGAGTCCCAGAAGAACGGGTCGAACGAGTAGGGATGCGCCAGGTGATCCGGGGCTCCCGGGATCGACTTCCTTGATGCCGTGAAGCCGCCGATCGTGCCGGCCGCCTCCAGGACCAGGACACGACGGCCCGCGTCGGCGAGGTAGTTCGCCGCCACGAGGCCGTTGTGGCCGGCGCCGATGACGATGACGTCGTACTCAGTGCTCATTGCCGTCACCGGTCCTGGTCCAGGAAGGGCGCCTTGGGGACGTCGATCCCCGGAGGTACGACGAGCTCACCGTCGGGCCCGATGACGATCGACTGGTCACCGCGAGGGAACGGGACTCGCGGGTCCGGGCAGGCGACATCGCTCCACGGACCGCACATCTCGGTGACGAAGTAGGAACGCTCCTGGACGTCGTCGGACCAGGCGTCGCCGCGGAGCGCGATCATCGCGTTGGGCACGTGGTAGAAGACGAAGAAGATGCCGGTGATCGCACCAGAGACTGCGAAGAACCGCAGCCAGCCCTTCGCACCGTTGGAGACCCGCAACTGGTCGATGCCGCGCTCCGCGAAGCTGCGCCCCTGGTCGTCGCGGAAGTAGCGCATCGCACCCCAGGTCGTGTACAGCAGGCTGGCGGTGATGCCCTGGTAGACGGGGAAGGCGTAGTAGTGCCCCGCGTTCAACGTGACCTCGTGGATCGCGGAGGCATACGAGTGCGAGCCCATCACCATGAAGGCGGCTTCCCACAGCGTGCCCACGACCATCATCGGGACGAAGGCGATCAGCCACATGCTGACCGGGCTGATGCTGGGCCACCGCTCGCGCGTCTTCCGGAAGATCCAGTTGACGATGATCACCATCAGGAAGAACGCACAGGTGTAGACGCCGGGCAGCCAGAGGAGCGGTTGCGGGATCTCCGTCGGGTTCGGCGACATCCAGCCGGGGACGTGACCCACCCAGGACCCGAGGTTGATGAAGTACGCGTTGTAGTTGAACCCGGGTGTGAAGTAGTTGTAGAGCGGGTCCGACCACCACATCACCGCGAACGACAGGACCATCAGGCCGTCGAACGGGATCGAGCCCGTCCGCAGGCGCGGGCGGATCGCCTTGAACCAGATCAGGGCCAGCATGCCGGCGAACAAGCCCCACTGCTGGATGCCGAGCACCACCTTCATCCAGGTCGGCACCGGCGTCGGTCCCGTGCCGACACTCTCCGGCTCCCCGGCCGCGACCCAGGCCACGATCAGGTAGGCGGCGAAGGCCAGGAAGGCGAAGCCGAGGCCAGCCCACCAGGAGATGGCACGGTTGCCCTTCGGGGCCTCCGACTCCTCGACTGGTGATGAGCGGAACAGGTCGGTCGTCATCGGGATTCTCCGGTCTCGTAGGTCGTGATGAGTGCGACGAGGGACGCCATGAGTCCCTCGTCGTCGGTGAGTGGCGAGGCAATGGCAGCGGTGCACGCGTCGGTGAACCCGAGCCCCTGGACGATCAGGGTCGCGGCGGACACGAGGGTGCGGGTCGAGGCGACCTCGCGCAGCCCGATGGCGTCGGCGCGACGGAGCGCCTGGGCCAGGCGCACCAGGTCCTCGACAGGCTGCCCCTCGAGGCCCGTTTCGCGACGAACGACCTCCCTCTCGACCTCCGGGGAGGGGAATCCGAGGTCGATGGCCACCATCCGCTGCCGGGTGGACGGCTTGAGGTCCTTGAGGACGCTCTGGTAGCCGGGGTTGTAGGAGACGACGAGCTGGAACCCGTCAGCCGCCGGGACGGTGACACCTCCCAGGCGTTCCAGGCTGAGCTGGCGCCGGTGATCGGTCAGCGAGTGGATCGCGACGATGGCGTCAGCTCGTGCCTCCACGATCTCGTCGAGGTAGCAGATCCCTCCCTCGCGGGCCGCCGTCGTGAGGGGGCCGTCGACCCATCGGGTCTCCCCACCCGTCAGGACGAACCGCCCGAGCAGGTCGGACGCCGTCATGTCCTCGTGGCACGACACCGTGTGCAACGAGCGGCCGAGCCGAGCCGCCATGTGCTCGACCAGACGCGTCTTGCCGCAGCCGGTCGGACCCTTCAGGAGCACGGGAAGGCCAGCCCGAGCGGCGGCCTCGAAGACCAGCACCTCCGTGCCGACCTCTCGGTAGTACGGCCTCGGATCTTCTGTGGTCAGCGCCAGAGCCGGCGGGGTCAGGACAGTGTCGGTCACCATCAGGGCCTCCTTTCGTCGTTCGTCTGGCCAGCGCGGAGCGCGACCTGGCCGAGTGCGTGGGTCAGCAGGGGCGCGATCTCGCCGGCGAGACGGTGCGGGTCGCGCGCGATGCGGTGGCCGTCGGCGCCCCACAGGTCCTGGAGCGCGTACGACGGCCGGGCCGACAGAGCGACGCACGCGACTCCGCGGCGGCGTGCCTCCGCAAGTGCCCGGGCAGTGTCCGCCGATGCGTACCCGCCCTCGTACCCGTCGTCGTACGCGATGCCGTCGCCGATGACGACGAGCACCCGGTGCCGAAGACCTGGCTGGTCGGCGAGCATCGCCGTGCCGTGCCGCAGCGCCGCACCGAGCCGGGTGAAGCCGGACGGTGACAGGCCCCAGAGACGCTGCCGTCCCGCGGCGTCCCAGCGGTCAGAGAACCCCTTGCACCGGAGGAACCGGACGTCGTGGCGACCGCGGGTCCGGAAGGCGTACGTCGCGGCGTGCACGTCGAGCGAGTGGAGAGCACCAGAGAGAACATCAGCAAGGAGGCGGTGCTCGTCGAACAGGGTCGTCTCGCTGCGCGGGCCGCTGGTGGACTCGGTGGCGTCCAGCAGGACCAGGACTCCGATCTCTCCGGCCCGACGCTGCTCACCGACGTGGACCCTGGGGTCGGGGGTGTACCCGGCGGCAAGCGCGACCTGGAGGTCGACAGCCGCCGTCAGGTCGATGTCGGGGCCGTCGAGCGATCGTGGCCGGCGAGCCCAGGACGGCGCGACGCGCATCAGGCTGCGCGCGACCGCTCTCTCCTCGGTGGACATCCGCCTCGGCGCCGGGGCGGCGGTCGCGGTGGTCCCGGACGGGTCGAGCGTCGCGACCGTGCACCACGCCGGGCGGTGGGCCCCACGGACGACGTCCCACTCCGGGTACACGTGCCCGACGACCGAGGTGGTGGCGGTGGCCATCAGCGAGGGAGGCAGGGCACTGACGGGCACGGCACCGACCGGCGGTCGACCCGAGCGACGGCTGACACCACCTCCAGTTGCGAAGCCAGTCACCCCCGAGCCTTCCGAGCGGCGTGCGCCGAGCATGTTCTGGAACGCGCGACCGACGGGCCCGGAGAACGGGCCGGCGAGCTTCTCCAGCAACGTGCTGCGCTCGCCTTCCTCGTCGGCGTCGTCCTGCGACGGCTCGGCCTGTTCCCGAAGGGAGACCGCGAGCTCGGCCTGCGACGGCGGATCCGCCGGGTGGGCCCGGGCACGCCGACGTACGGAGTCGAGGTCGAGGTGTCCGCACCAGCGAGGCAGGTCGGGCGCCTGACAGACGGCCAGTGCCCGGTGAGCCGATTCGCGCGACGATGCTGTCGCCGTCGTGACACCGAGGTCGCGGTCGATCAGCATCGCGAGCTTGCCCGGGAGCACCTCGCGGAGCTCGCGCCGTGCTCGTCCCAGCTCGAGCGCCAGGAACTGCCGATGGGCGTCAGGCGACGCGCCCCTGAGCAGCTGGACGACGTCTGGCACGAGGCTGCCGACAGCCACCAGGCTCGCCTGTGCCATGACGAGGAGCTCCACCTCGTGGTTCGACAGCTCGGCAGCGTCCGGGCCGAGCGTGATGCTCCAACCGTCCGAGTGAGTCGGCCTGCGCCCGAGGCGGAGCTCGACGAGGCGGCCGGCCACGGCCGAGGCGAGTAGAGCGACCGAGGTGAGCGGGTCGGCCGGACCCCCGACACGGGGCGGGTGCAGAGCGGTCGTCGTACTCATCGCACCTCCTCCGGAGCCGTTTTGGACGGTGTGTCCAAAGCAGTGTCACCGTAACAGGGGAGAGCGCCGGACCGGAAGAGTTTTTTACGACCTCATCGAAAAAAGAAGAACGGCAGGGATCCGATCAACCTGCTGCTTGATCAGATCCCTGCCGTTCCCAGCCGGGTCAGGAGTCAGACGGCGGCGAGCTTCTCCTCGTGGGCGATCCGGCGCTTCTCGGCGAAGGCGAGGGCGTCGTCCCAGGAGCCGCCCTTCATGATCTGCACGCGGTACTTCATGATCTCGGCCTGGCCGTTGACGGTCAGGGCACCGATCAGGCGGTCACCGCGGCGGTAGAGCGCGACCCAGCGCGACCCCGCACCGGGATCGCCGTCGACCAGCACGACCTCGTCGGCCTCGGGCGAACCCACGAACTGGATCCGGACGTCGTACCAGTCGGACCAGAAGTACGGCACCGTCCCATAGGGCTTGGCGTTCTCGGGGTCCAGCGCGTTGCGTGCAGCGGCGGCGCCCTGCTCGGCCGCAGCCGTCCAGTTCTCCATCCGCTGCCGCTCGCCCAGGGTCGGGTTGACCCAGCTCGCGACGTCGCCCGCGGCGTAGACGCCCGGCACGCCGGTCCAGAGGTTCTCGTCGCAGACGATGCCCCCGATGTTCTTGTCCATGGTCAGGCCCGAGCCCTCGAGCCAGCCGACGGACGGGATGACACCGATGCCCACGACGACGAGGTCAGCCTCGATCGAGGTGCCGTCGGCGAGGACCACCCGCTCGACCTTCCCGTCACCCTCGATGGACGCGACACCCACGCCGCAGCGCAGGCTGGTGCCGTTGAGCTCGTGCAGGGCCGCGATCGCGGCGCCCATCTCGTGACCCGTCGCACGCACCAGTGGCGTCGGCAGGGCTTCGATGATCGTCGCCTCCAGCCCACGCTTGCGGGCCGTGGAGGCCAGCTCGGAGCCGATGAAACCGGCGCCGATGACGACGGTACGAGCGCCGGCCTCGAGCTTGTCGCGTACGGCGAGCGAGTCGTCGAGCGTGCGCAGGGGGTACACACCGTCGAGACCATCGGTCCCCGGCAACAGGCGGGCGTGGGCGCCGGTGGCGATCACCAGGGCGTCATAGGCGATCTGGTCGCCCCCGACGGTGACGCGACGGGCGACGGTATCGAGAGCCGTGGCCGGTGACCCGAGCCGTACGTCGACGCCGAGCTCGTCACGCAATGTCTCCTCGGTGCGGAAGAACGGCACCTCGGCCAGCTCACCGGACTCGTCCGCCGCACCAAGGAAGGCCTTCGACAGCGGCGGCCGGTCGTACGGCAGGTGCTCCTCGGCGCCGATCAGCACGATCTCGCCGTCGAAGCCGGTCTTGCGGGCGGCCTCGACCGCGCGCAGGCCGGCAAGCGAAGCGCCCACCACGACCAACCGGCGCGGGTCCGTGCCCACTGCCAGGCTCACAGCGAGACGATCTTCAGCGCCTCGGTCGGGCAGCCAGCGACGGCCTCCTCGACCTCCTGCAGCTCGCTGTCGCTGATCTCCTCCTTGAGGACGAGCAGCTCACCGTCGTCGTTGACCTCGAAGAAGTCGGGCGCGAGCGACTCGCAGATCCCCAGGCCCGTGCACTTGTCGAAATCGACCGTCACACACTTCATCGTCATCTCACCTTCTCGCTGGACTTCCTTGCCACCATCATAACTCGACTTATGTTCGGTGGCGAGACTTCCGTATCGTCTTTTTTTCTGCTCGTTAGAAACAGTTCAGGCAGTGGCAGGGACGAACGCCGCGGCGATCTTGGCGACCACGATCTCGGCGGTCTCCGCGCAGGCGGTCGTCCCGCCGTTGGCGTACTCCTTGACCGCGTCACCGACGTTCCACAGACCGGCGAACGGGGTGTCGTGGGACATGTCGAAGCCCGCCACCGCACGCTGCGGCGGCCAGCCGTCGCGCGTGGTGACCTTGCTCAGGATCCGGGCGCGCTCGTCGAAGCCGGGGATCGTCTCCCGCAGGTCCTCCATCAGCAGGCCGTACTCGGCATCCTCGTCGAAGTCCCCGACCGACGGCTTCGGGACTGCCGTGCCGACATACAGGTGCCAACCCGCGGGGGCCATCTCCGGGCAGCTGTCGGTGAAGTTCGCGATGTACGCCAGGCGGCGCGACGTGGCGAAGCTGAGCATCCCGGGAGCTTCGATCAGCCGCTCCTGGCTGGCGAAGTTGACGGTGATCATGGCCGTCGGACGGTCGTTGCGCTTGACCGTGTCCTGGTAGTCGGCCGGCACGTTGGCCTCGCCGAGCAGCGCCAGGGTCGCGGCCGGGCCGATGTTGCTGACCACGACGGGCGCCGTGATCGTCTCACCGCCCGCCAGCACCACTCCGGTGATCCGGTCGCCATCGAGGGTGATCTGCTCGACCTCGGTCGAGAGCCGCACCGTCCCGCCGTCACGCTCGATCGCGCCGGCCAGTGCCTTCCAGACGCCGATCGAACCCTCGGGGTGGAAGCCGAAGCGCTTGAAGGCGCTCTTGCGGGTGAAGTAGGTCAGGAACACCCGGGCCGGGAGGTCCTCCGAACCAACGGCGAACACCGACGCCGCCATGTTGCGGAAGATGCCGTGCACACCCTCGTTCTTCGTGTACTTCGACAGCCAGTCCTGGAGCGTGATCTGCTCCTCCGGGAGGCCCTCGTCCTTGCGGGCCGCGCCGATGCCGCCCACGACCTTGGCTCCCTGACGGGTCAGCTTCTGGAGCAGGAAGCCCCAGCCGCCACCGGTGACGTCGACGTCCTTGCCCTTGATCCGGTAGAGGATCGGCGGGCTGGGCTCGCGGATCTCCCACGGGATGTCGAGCTCCTCGAAGGTGCGCTCGGTGATGCCGCCACACTCGATGACGATGGCGCCGTCATTGATCTTGAAGCCGTCGACGTCCGTGGTGGACGCGCGACCGCCGACCTTGTCGAGACGCTCGACGACCAGCGTCCTGTACCCCTGGTGCTGCAGGCGAGCGGCGGCGAACAGGCCACCAGCGCCGGCCCCGATGATGATGGCGTCGTACGACGCCGGGTTGGTCTGATTCATTGCAGGACTCCTGATCAGTAGGACCGCGGCAGGCCGAGCGAGGTCTGCGCGACGAAGTTGAGGACCATCTCCCGGCTGACCGGGGCGGTCCGCATGAGGCGGGTGACGAACCAGAGCTCGGAGAGGCCGTACTCATGGGAGAGGCCGTTGCCGCCGTGGGTCTGGATCGCCTGGTCGAGAGCCTTGAGCGCCGCCTCAGCGCCGACGAACTTGGCGATGTTGGCCGCTTCCGCGACCCCGGCATCGCCCTCGTCGTAGAGGACTGCGGCGTTCTTGGTGGCGAGCCGGGCCACCTCGACATCGATGTGGGCAGCGGCCAGCGGGTGGGCGATTCCTTGGTGCTGGCCGATGGGCGTGCCCGCCCAGACCGCCCGGGTCTTCGCGTACTCGGCGGCCTTCTCGATCGCGTAGCGGCCGACGCCGGTGGTGATCGCGCCGACCAGGATCCGTTCCGGGTTGAGGGCAGCGAAGACCTGCCGCAGCCCTTGGCCGGCTTCGCCGACGAGCGACTCGGGACCGACGTACACGTCGTCGAGGAAGACGCTGAACTGCTTGTCGGGCGAGACGATGGAGGTGTCGATCCTCTGGTAGCTCAGACCCGGGGCATCGGTCGGGATGACGAAGATCGAGAGACGCTTCTTCTCCGGTGTCGACAGGTCGGCGTCGCGAGCCACCAGCAGGAGGGCATCGGACTGGTCGATCGCGGAGATGTAGTACTTCGAGCCACTGATCCGCCAACCGTCCCCGTCGCGGGTCGCCGTGGTGGCGACCTCATGGCTGTTGGAGCCGGCGTCAGGCTCGGTCAGCCCGAAGGCGACCTTCTTCGTGCCGTCGGCGATGCCGGGGAGCCACTCCTGCTTCAGTGCATCGGACGCATGGGTCGCGAGGATCGAGCCGATCATGGCGGGCGAGATCACCCACACCAGCATCGGCATGCCGTGGGCGGCGAGCTCCTCGACCACCACGACGGCTTCCTGCATGCCGGCTCCCCCGCCGCCGTACTCCTCGGGGAGGTGGACGCCGAGCAGGCCGGCCTGGCCCAGCTCGGCCCAGAGCTCGGTGATGTCCTCGTTGTTGCGGGACTTCTCGAGGAAGTACTGCTGGCCGTAGCGGGCGCAGATCTTGGCGACGCTCTCGCGGATGGCGCGGTGGTCGTCGCTGTCGCGGATGAGTCCGGGCACGGTCAGGCTCCTTGCAGGGTGGGCTCGAGGACGAGCGTGTGGTTGGCGCGACGGCACGCCCAGGACATGACGAACAGGAAGACGGTGTAGGTCGTCAGAGCCAGCCAGAACACGAAGATCCCGTTCCAGGCGAAGGGACCCGTCTTGAAGAAGAAGGCGAGCACGTCGGGGATGAAGGAGAACGCGACGAAGAAGTTCAGCCACGCGACCCAGCGCGGGAAGGTGGCCGTCGTGTCGCGCAGGATCGCGATCCCGATGGCGACGTTCTGCACCATGAACGGCGCGATGCCCGTGAAGAGCATCAACCACGCGAGGTCGTTGAGCAGCACGATGTCGCCGGGATCGCGGTCGGTCCGGAACGCAGCGATCGCGAAGATCAGCTGCGGGAACATGTTGATGACCATCGTGGCGGCGGCCGTGACGAGCTGGAGGAACGCCAGCAGGGGATTGGCCCGGTCCATCCGGTAGAGGTGGAGGGAGATGAGCGCCAGCATCGGCAGCATCAGCACGACGCCGATGGAGGAGATCACGAACCCGGCCTTCACGCGGTTGGCGTCGTCGACGAAGAACGCCACGATGTCGGCGGTCGACTCGCCCGGGCCCATCGGCAGGGGCAGCATTCCGGCGACCAGCCACCCGGTCAGCGTGACCAGGACGGCGATCGGGCCGGTCACGGCGGCGTAGTCAGCGAGCTTCTTCAAGGGTTCTCCTGGATGATCAGAGGCCACGGAATGCCGGGCGCTGCTTGGTGAGAAAGGCGTCGATGGCGCCGCGGGCGTCCTCGGTGCGGGCCGAGGTGACGAGAGCTTCGACCTCGGCGTTCAGTTGGTCAGGGAGGCTGCGGTCCCACGATGCGCGCAGCAGGGCACGCATCTGCGCAAAGGCGCGCGTGGGTCCAGCCGCGAGACGGCGCGCGATCTCCTCACCCCGAGCGCGGGCGTCAGCGGTCGGCGCGATCTCTGAAACCAGGCCCCAGTCGTAGGCCTGTTGTGCGGTGATCGGCTCATTGAGGAGGTAGGCACGAGCGGCGCGGGCCGGGCCGATCCGGCGCGGCAGGTGCCAGGTGCCGCCGCCGTCGCCGCTCAACCCGATGGCAGCGAACGCGGTCACGAAACGTGCGTCCTCGGCCGCGACGACGATGTCGGCTGCATAGGCGAAGCCGATGCCACCGCCGGCCACCGCACCTTGCGCCACCGTGACGATCGGCGCGTCCAGAGTGGCCAGCACCTGGAAGGCCAGGTGGAAGGGCGTCGTCATCTGGCGCAGGGTCGCACCGAGGTCGTCGCCGGCCTGCTCGGTGAAGTACCCGATGTCGCCGCCGACCGTGAGGTCCGGCCCCTCACCGCAGATGAGTACGGCGCGGACGCTGGTGTCCCCGGCGATCCGGACGACAGCCACGAGGAACTCGTCGGCGAGACGCTGGTCGATGGCGTTGCGGTCGTCAGGCCGGGCCAGGCAGAGCGTGGCGATGCCGTCGGCGACGGTGAGGTCGATCGTCTCGAGGTCGTCCTGGCTGGCCGATTCGCCCAGAGCGGCGAGGAATCGGGCTGAGTCGGTCAACTGGGTCAGGCCGCAGATCAGGCCGTCACGGAGCTCCCAGAGGTGGATGAACCACGCCTCGAAGGGCGTGCCGCTTGCTCGGCCCTTGCCACGGTAGGTGCCCTGCACCTGGAGCCGACCATCGGCCAGCTCCGTGAAGACCTGGTCTGACGCCCGCACCCGCCAGTGGGTGCCGATGGCGAACCAGCCCTCACGAATCATCGCGTCGGGACCGTGGTGTTCGCCGCCGATGCCGAACGGCAGACCCGGCGTCAGCCGGCCGACGAAGTCCGGGGTGAGCGCCTTCTCGATGCCGGCACGATCTCCGGACGCCAGGGCGTCGTACAAGCGCTCGACCAGGGCACGGGCCGCCTGGGGCGCCACGGAAATCTCGCTCACCTAATTGAATATAGATTAAATACGCTGACCGCGACAAGCCCCGAGGCGCACAACACAGGGACGCCGGTGCTTCGCACCTGACGAATCGGCTGCGGAACCGGCGAGCTCGCGACAGTCTCGTCAGGTGCGCGGAGCGGGCGCCACGACCCGCGCCCACACGAACGTCAACGTCGCCGAGATGCCCGGGGTCGGCACCCCGGACTCGACGATGCGACGGACATCGCGCCGCATGGCCTCCACCGTTGCTCCCACCATGAACTCGGCCAACGCCTCGACCGAGAGTCCCTCGAGTCCGAGTTCCGGGCCGACGTCGCGGCGCAGGCGATCGGCTGCGCGAGCAGTGAGCTCTTCGACCCACGAAGCCATCAGGTCGGCCGCCTCGGCATCGGCGGCCGACGCCCTCACCACCGCGTCGAGGAGGCGGGCATGCGAGCGCCACAACGCGATCGTCGCGTCGAGCGCCTCCGGGATTCCCGCCGCAGGATCGCCCCCGGCGTGGTCGTACCAGGCGGTGGCGACCGCGATGAACTCGTCACGGAGCTCGTCGAGCGCGGCCCCGAGGACGGCCCCCTTGTTCGGGAAGTGGAAGTAGAACGCTGGCCGGGTGATCTCCGCGCGACGCGTGATCTCGGCGATGGAGATCCGGTCATACGACTCGGCCTCCAGCAGGTCGGTGACGACCTCGAGGATCCGCTGGCGCGTCCGGTCGCCCTTGGTCATCACGGCCCTTGTCTACCGGAGAGACACTCTCCAAGTCATAATTGACGCGCGTAAATTCTTGACCTATGTTTTTGAACACACATTCAAGAACGTCGCTCAGGAGGACCCGTGCTCTCAGCAGTCACCGCTCTCAAGGACGCCGCACTCGGTGCGGCTCCATGGACGCCCGGACACGGGCGCTACGGCCTCGACTCGTTGCACCCCGCGGAGTTCACCGCCGCCCTCGGCGCAGCGACTCCGGACGCTCGCGTCCAGGGGCTCCGGGTCGAGATCGACTCCCGCGGCACGACCGACCGTGCCCGGATCCATCTCGACTGGAACACCGCCGGCCGGGACGCCGGACTGCCCCCGACTGCGTTCGCGAAGGGCACGTCGAGTCAGCTCGCACCGCGAGTGATCGTGTCCGGGTTCGGCTGCCACACCTATGAGACCCGCTTCTTCGAGCAGATCCACCCCGCCGTCGCCGACCTCACCATCACGCCGTACGTCACGCGCTCCGGTGCGGGTGGCCGCTACGTGCTGGCCTTCGAGGACCTGGCGTTGCGCAAGGGAGGCGTCACCTTCTACAACGCCGATGACGAGGCCCCAAAGCAGCACGCCGAAGCGGTCGTCGACCTGCTCGCCACCCTGCACGGCAGGTTCTGGCGCTCACCGCGCTTCGCAGGTGACCTGGCCTGGCTCGAGACCTACGCCCGCCGTCCCGGAGGGACCCTCATGAAGCACTTCTTCACGTGGAGCGAGAAGCGGTTCATGAAGCAGGACCGCGTCGTCCCCGATCCGGTACGCCGCCTGACGAAGACGTACGTCCAGAACCAGCCCGCACTCACGCGGCTGTGGGAGTCGATGCCCCAGACGCTGTGCCACGGCGACACCCACCTCGGCAACACCTACGCGAACGCCGACGGCTCTGCCGGCATCTACGACTGGCAGGTCTTCCACAGGATGAACGGCCTGCGCGACTTCGCGTACTTCCTCATGCACTCGATCCCCACCGAACTGCGCCGCGCGGAGGAGAAGAACCTGCTCGAGCGCTACCTGCAGGTCCTCGCCGACAGCGGCGCCGGAAGCGACGTGCCGTCCTTCGCCGAGGCGTGGGACACCTACCGGCTGCTGACCATCGACGGCTGGATCGCCATCGTCTTCACGCTGGCCGCGGGCGGCATGCAGCCCGATGACCGGATGGAGGTCACTGCGGTGCGCGCGATCAACACCCTCACCGACCTCGACGTCGAGCAGGCGCTCTCCTCGGCCCTGTGACCGTGGGGCGTCAGCCGCGCTCGTTGCCCACCACGGAAACGAAGGAAACGCACCCACCCGGGCGTCCGCCGAGGTTGTGGGTCAGCGCGAGGCGGGGGTCGGCGAGCTGCCGCTCCCCCGCTTCGCCGCGCAGCTGCAGCCAGGCCTCATAGAGCATTCGGAGACCACTCGCGCCGACCGGGTGACCGAACGACTTGAGGCCACCGTCGACATTGACCGGCATCCGGCCGTCCAGGTCGAAGTCCCCGCCGAGCACGTCCTTCCAGGCCTGACCGCGATCGGCGAACCCGAGGTCCTCCATCAGCACGATCTCGGTCGGGGTGAAGCAGTCGTGCACCTCCGCGAGCGACAGCTCCGAGCGCGGGTCGGTGATGCCCGCCTGTGCGTACGCATCGGCGGCGGAGTGGACGACCTCGGGGAAGGTCGTGAAGTCGTACGCCGGGTCGAGCCCGCCGCGCATCGGGCCGGAAGCCAGGGCGAGCGCCTTCACGAAGATCGGGCGGCCCGTGTAGTCGTAGGCATCCTCGGCGCGGACGATCATCGCCGCGGCCGCGCCGTCGGAGACGCCGGAGCAGTCGAAGATGCCGAGACGACCGGCGACCTTCAACGCTCCTTCGATCGTCTCGCGCGAGACCTCCTTGCGGAACTGCGCCTTCGGGTTGCGGGCGCCGTTGACGTGGTTCTTCCACGCGACGTGGGTCATCGCCTCCCGCATCGCGACCGGGTCCACGCCGTACTTGGAGGTGTAGGCCGGGTCGAGCAGCGAGAACGCGGCAGGCGCGGTCAGGGAGAGCTCCGCCGCGGTGCCGTCCGAGGGCGGGTCTGCGCGCAGGAGCCCCGAGAATCCGGAGTCCTTGAGCTTCTCGACACCGACGGCCATCACCCGGTCGTAGGCGCCGGAGGCCACGGCGTAGCAGGCGTTGCGGAAGGACTCGGAGCCCGTGGCGCAGTAGTTCTCGACCCGGGTCACCGGCTTGTAGTCGATCCCCAGGGGCCGGCTGAGCGTCAGCCCGCTCTGGCCCGAGCCAAGGGTTCCCAGCCACCAGGCGTCGACGTCGTCGCGCTGCACCCCCGCAGAGCCGAGCGCCTCTCCCACGGCTTCGAGCAGCAGGTCGTCGGTGGAGGACTCCCAGCGCTCACCGAACCGGGTGCAGCCCATGCCGACGATCGCGACGGCATCCTTGATCCCCTTGCTGGCCATCAGCGGACCCGTGCCTTCCAGAAGTAGTTGTGCACGGCACCGGCAGTGAACAGGCGCCGGAACACCAGGTCGACCTCGGAGCCGACGTCGACCCGCTCCGGATCGGCATCGGCGACCTCGAGGGTCGTGCGGCCACCACCGTCGAAGTCGACGACCACGTCGATCACCGGCGGAGACGGCGAGAACGCCAGCCGGTCGATGGTGAACGTCGCCACCGAACCGGTGCGATCCGCCAGCGACACCGTCTCCATCGCGTCGACGGCACTGCAGGACCGGCACACCCGCAACGGCGGCACGTGGAGGAACCCGCACGCCGTGCACCGGGTGCCGGCGAAGCCGAACTTCCAGGCCCCCGCGCGCGCCGACGGCGGCCCGGCGGGCCGGTCCGGTTCAGGACGGCGGGGCAGCTCGCGATCGAGCAGTCCTCGCCAGGAGAGGTACGTGACGTACGGAATCGCCCGTCCCTCCGACAGCTGCTCCGCCACGGACCGCGCGGCCCGACGGGTCGCGAGCAGGTCGGTCGTGCGCAGCAGCAGTCCGTCACAACCGTCGACGGCCGAGAGCACCAGCACCGTCTCGTCCGGACCGGCGACATCGAGCACGGCAGCCAGGCCGAGCAGCGGATCCACGGCACCGGAAAAACCGATCGGCGACCCGCCCGAGGACAGGGCGCCCTTGACCAGAGCCCCGGCCCGCTTGGTGATTCCCGAGTTCCCGCTCGTCACGACGACGTGGTCGGCCTCCGCGAGACCAGCGGCATCGAGCAGTCGGGCAGCAACGACACGGACCAGGTCGGCGTACTGCTCGAAGCCGAAGCGCTCCTCCCACTGCTCCCCCGTCGTCCGCTGCGGGTCACGCCAGCGGTCGAGCACCTCGAGGGTCTCGCTGGCGACGCCGAGCACGTCGGCGATCGCTTCGCCGTCACCGAACAGCAGGGCTGCGGCGCCGTCACCACCGGCCTTCTCGTCAGCGGAACCGGGCTTGCCGACGCGGACGTCGGCAGCGACCACCAGGCCACCCGAGGCCAGCGCGGCGCGGACACCCGCGAAGGTCGAGCGTGCCGATCCGACGAGGTCTGCTGCCGGGACGGCGGAGGGCAGTCGCAGAGCGGCGTGGACCGCAGCGGCGTTCGTCTTGTCGAGGTACGGCGGCGACGTGCTGGCCCACCACAAGGACCCCGGCACGGTGTCGGTGAGCCCGCGCGCAGCTTCCACGGCCATCGTCGTGGCGTCCTCGTCGAAGGACGCGACGACTCGCGTCCCACGGACCCCGCTGTCGCTCCCGAGGCGGTACGACGGCAGGTAGGTGCCGTAGCCCAGCAGACCGACTGCGGGCCTCACTGCGGCGTTCATCCGTGGACTCCCCGGAACAGGGCGGCGATGCCCTGGCCGCCACCGATGCACATCGTCTCCAGCGCGAGGCCGCCCCGGCGCCGGTCGAGCTCGTGCAGCATCGTCGTGAGGATCCGTACACCCGTGGCGCCGATCGGGTGGCCCAGCGAGATTCCGGATCCGTTGACGTTGAGGCGGGAGTCGACCTCGTCGAGCTTCACGCCCCAGCCGGCCAGCACGGCCAGCACCTGCACGGCGAAGGCCTCGTTGACCTCGATCAGGTCCAGGTCGTCGAAGCCGACGCCGGTGCGTGCGAACAGCCGCTGCACGGCGGCGACGGGACCGATGCCCATCATCGAGGGCTCGACGCCGGCGGCGGCCCAGCCCTCGAACCAGGCCATCGGCTCGAGGCCGAGCTCCTCGAGCCTGTCCTCGGCGACGACCAGGCAAGCGGCCGCAGCGTCGTTCTGCTGGGCCGCGTTGCCGGCCGTGACGGTGCCGCCGGGGCTGATCGCCCGGAGCCGACCGAGCGTTTCCATGGTCGATTCCGGACGAATGCCCTCGTCCCGGTCGAACACGACAGCGTCCCCACGGCGCTGCGGGACCGAGACGGGAACCACTTCGTCCGCGAAGACCCCGGACTCCCACGCCGCAGCGGCGAGCCGATGGCTGCGCACGGAGAACGCGTCCGCCTCTTCGCGGCCGATTCCGTAGTGGGCGGCAAGGTTCTCGGCCGTCTCGATCATGCCGCTGATCGGACCGAAGCGCTCCTCGGGCTGCGAGCGTTCGCGGCCCCGGTCGAGCCGGTCGTAGAGGGTCTGGTTTCCCGAGCGCGAACCCCAGCGTGCCGTGGTCGTGTAGTGCTCGATGTTGCTCATCGACTCCACGCCACCAGCGATGACGACGTCGGCCGCACCGGTCTGCACGGTCATCGCTGCGGTGATGACAGCCTGCAGCCCACCGCCACAGCGGCGATCGACCTGGAAGCCCGGCACCTCGATCGGCAGCCCCGCCGCGAGGGCAGCCCAGCGGCCGATGCACGGCGCTTCGGAGTTGGAGTAGGACTGCGCGAACGCGACGTCCTCGATGACCGTCGGATCGACGCCGGTGCGCTCCACGAGCGCACGGATCACGTCAGCGGCGAGCTCCTCGGCGCGGACCGGCCGCAACGTTCCACCGAAGGTGCCCACTGCCGTCCGCACGGGACCGACGATGGCGACGCGTCTCAAGCTGGTCATGGTTGCTGCTCCTAGGCCGATGCCAGCACGCTGTCGGCGCGGGCATCGAGCTCTGCTCGGTGGGCCGGGTCGGCGACGGCGATCATCCGCTCGACCCGCTGGCTCAGAGTGGCACCGCGGAGGTCCGCGATGCCGTGGTCGGTGACCACGACGATGCCTTCGGACCGGGGCGTGGAGACCGGTCCGGACAGCCGGCTGACGATCCGGCTCTGCCCGCGGGCGAGGGACGGCAGTGCCACGATCGGGATGCCTCCGGCGGACCGGTCAGCCCCACGGAGGAAGTCGACGGCGCCACCGACAGCGCCGACGTACCGGCCCCCGGCGAGCTCGGCGTTGACCTGGCCCGTCAGGTCCACCTCGATGGCCGCGTTGATCGCGACGAGCTGGTGGGAGGAGGCCAGGACGGCGGGGTCATGGGTGTACGACGTCGGCCGCAGCTGGACGGCCGGGTTGCGGTGGGCCCAGCGGAACAGCTCGTGGGTGCCGCCGAAGAGTCCACCCACGGCAACTCCGGCGTCGTTGGTCTTGCGGGATCCGTTGGCCACGCCCGCCTCGACCAGCCGCATGGCGGTGTCATTGATGATCCCGGAGTGGATGCCGAGATCGCGGTGGCCGTGGAGCTCGGCGAGCACCGCCTCCGGCAGCGCCCCGATGCCGAACTGGAGGGTGGCGCCGTCCGGAACGAGCTGCGCCACCCGACGGGCCACTACACGGGTGTCGTCACCCACCTCAGGCATCGGCAGCTCTCCCGGCGGCCGGGACGTATGGATCGCCGCGGTCCACTGGTCGGCCCTCAGCGTGCGGGCGCCGTACGTGAAGGGCACCTGGTCGTTGATCTCCGCGATCACCGTTCGCGCGGTGTCGAGCGCGGCCGAGAAGTAGTCGTCCGCGAGCCCCAGGCTGTGCCGCCCGTTGTCGTCGGGCGCTGAGACCTGGACGAACACGACGTCGCAGTGGAAGTCGCCTCCGGACAGCAGGTTCGGAAGCGTTGAGTAGTGCACAGGCCAGATCTCGAGCCGCTCCGCGGCGTGCAGCCGGGCATTGGTCCCGGCACCGCAGTAGGAGTGGACGGTCAGCGCGTCCGGGACGGTCTCGGAGGTCAGCGCACTCTGCGCCGGGATGCCGACGAAGCAGCGGAGGTCTCCGATCCGGTCGGCCTGCCGCACCAGCTCCTCCACCAGTGTCGTCGGCTCCGCGCAGGTCTGACCCCACGTGATCGTGTCACCGGGCCGGATCAGCCCGGTCAGGTCGATCGTGGAGGCGAGTCCGCTCACCCGCGCCACCGTTCATGCGATGGATCGAGCAGCTGGGCCAGGTGCCCCTCGGCCAGCCAGACCAGGGACTCCAGCTCCAGCGCGTCGAGGAAGCGGACCCGTCCGGTGCGCAGGTCCTCCACCCGCAGCCGGACGGAGTTCCCTTCCTTGTCGAGCCTGACGGCCACCGAGGCGAACTCGCTCTCGATGATCTCGCCGGCAGGGTGGATCTCGGTCATGGCACGCGCCTCAGATCAGGAAGCCGAGAGTGGGGACGGCCTGCTCGTTGTCGACCAGGACGACCTTCTTGTAGACGAGCCGGATCTGCCCGTCCACGCGACGCAGGCGGTACGTCGTACGACCGCCCCACAAGGTGTTGCCCCGCGGACGCGACTCGAAGGCCAGCACGTTCGCGCTGATCTCGAGGTCGACGCCACCGTCGGAGTTGGCCCGGCCGCCGATGAGCTCGACGTTGCCGATGATCCGGCGCAGGTTGGACGGCGGTGCCTGCGCGTAGCGCTTGCCGGTCTTGACCTGCTTCATCCGGGTGGAGATGCGGTTGCGGTTGTCGAAGATGATCGACACGGTCGCCCGGGGGTGGTCTCCCTCGCCATCCACCGGCACCCAGTAGATGGCGTCATCGGTCCACAGCGCCTCCCAGCCGTCGTAGTCGTTCTCGTCGGCGAGCCGCGCTTCGCGATACAGGAACTGCTCGACCTCCCGGGCCTCCCACCCGTCCGGGATCTCGAGCAGCTCGGTGCCCGTGTCGGGGCGCGGCGGCAGCCCCTGCTCCGTCGTCAACTGCGTCATCAGTCCTCGGCCTCCATCAGCGACTTGTAGTGGTTCCAGAACCCGCGCATGCCGGTCTCGTCGGTCGCGGACCCGATCGTGAAGCCGTTCTCGTCGAGGCTCTCGCGCAGCAGTCCGCGACGCACGTCGAGCCATTCGGGATCCGCCATCTCGACCCCGCGCTGGTTCCGCTCGTACATCTCGGTGTCGTCGGCCAGCAGCATGCCCGCGGGGCCGACCGAGCCGATGGACTGCGACACCATCCGCTGGTTGAGCTCGTGACCACCGTCGAACTGCACGGCGGTGGCGTACTGCACGCACTCGCCGACCGCGACGGGCTGGATGTTGAAGACCTGGATCTCGGCGATGAACAGGTTCGGGAAGATCATGACGTGCGGTGCGCCCTCGATCATCCGGCGCTCGGCGTCGTCGCCGTAGGTCTCGTTCATCGCGTCGACGTAGTTCGGCACCCGCTCGGGGGTCGTGCCGAACCAGCGCATCGGCTCGGCGAAGCCGCGGAACTCCGGGCGCAGGTCGTTCTCGCTGTGCCCGTTGCCCAGGTTGCGGGTGACCGCCGTCGAGTTGTCGCTGTACAGGGCGCCGATCGGGCTGCCCGTCACACCGAAGATCGACCCATGGACGAACTGCGGGTGGTAGCCGTCGGTCTCGTTCTCGGCGAGGAACTTCCAGTTCGACCGGGTCTTGTGCCGCAGCCATCCGGCGTCGAGCGACACCTTGCCGTCAGGCGCCAGGCCGACCAGGCGGTCGATCTCACCCTTGGCCGCGCCGAGGTGCTCGTCGAGGCTGGGGCCCTCCTCGGCCATGCTGCCGAAGACGAAGCCCTGGTACGACGCGACGCGCGCCACCTTGCCCATGCCCAGCGGCAGCTGCTTCTTGCCGCCGTACCCCTTGTTGTAGGGGTAACCCAACAGCTCACCGGTGTTCCGGTAGGTCCAGCCGTGGTAGGGGCAACGGAACGAGCTGGAGTTGCCGGACTTGTCGTCGCAGACCTGGAGGCCACGGTGGGCGCACCGGTTGATCAGCAGGTGCACCTCACCTTCCTTGTCGCGGGTCATCACGACGTCCTGGTCAGCGAGCTGCTTGCGCACGTAGTCGTTGGGCTGCGGGACCTCGCTCTCGTGACCGACGAAGACCCAGGTCTTGTGCCAGATCTTGCGCAGCTCCTCGGCAAAGATCGACGGGTCGGTGTAGAGCGTGCCGTGCACCCGGGCGGGCTGGATCAGCCGGTCGTAACGGCTGCCGCCTTCCTGGACCTCGGCCTCGACATCGACATCGGAAGGGGAAGGGGACGGGACCACAGCGGTCATGACTTCTCTCCTTGGGGCGGGACGGACTGGGCGACCAGTTCGACGAGCCGGAACTTCTGGACCTTGCCGGTCGCAGTCGTGGGCAGCTGAGTGGCGTCGAGGAACTCGACGCGCTTGGGGACCTTGAACCGGGCGAGGTGCTCGCGGGCGTGGGCGATGACGTCTTCCGCAGTGAGTGCGTCGCCCTCGGCACCGGGCGCCCGGACGATGACGGCGCAGCCGATCTCACCCCAACGGTCGTCCAGCACTCCGACGGCGTAGACCTGGCTGATGGCGGGGTGCGCGCCGAGGACCTCCTCGACCTCCTTGGGCATGACCAGTTCGCCACCGGACTTGTAGACCTCCTTGCTCCGGCCGGTGAGGACGAGGTAGCCGTCCTCCCGCACCTGGCCGAGGTCTCCGGAGTGCAGCCAGGTGGTGCCGTCAGCCGAGGAATGCAGCGCTGCGGCGGTCTCCTCGGGCTTGGCGAAGTAGCCGAGCATCGTCGTCGGTCCCGAGGACGTCAGCTCACCGACGGCACCCTCGGGCAGCACGTCGCCGGAGGTCGGATCCACGGTGCGGTAGACGCACAGCGTGCCGTGGCTCGCCACGCCGGCGGAGCCCGCCAGCTTCGGCCGCCCGACGGTGGTGGAGGTCAGCACCAGGTCGTCCTCGGGAAGGGTGAGTGTCATCGCACCGCCGCACTCGGTCATGCCGTAGCCGGTGACGATCTCGCTGACGCCGAATTCGCGCTCGACCTGTTCCCACAACCAGACCGGCGCCGGCGCGGAGCCGCAGAGGATCGCGGTCAGGCTGGACAGGTCGGCACCGGTCCGGAGCGGCGACTCGACCAGGGCAACCGCCATCGTCGGCACACAGAGCATGTCGGTGGCGCGGTGCTTCTCGATCGCGGTGAGGTAGGCCTCGGCACTGAAGGACGGCAGCATGATGATCGCGCCGCCGACGTACGTCGCCGACAACAGGCCCTCGACGTAGCCGAACATGTGGTAGCAGGGCAGTGAGAAGAGGATCCGCCGGCCGTCCTCGTAGGCACGGGTCAGCGCAGACGCGTAACCGGTGCGCAGGACGGCGTCGTGGGTGACCTGGACGCCCTTCGGCGAGCCGGTGCTGCCCGAGGTGTAGAGCAGGTCGGAGACGTCGTCCGGGTGGTGGCCGGCACCGGCAGACGCGCCCTCGTTCTCAAGAGCGATCTGGACCAGCGTGGTCGCCGTGAACGCTCCGGGACGGACGGGGAGCTCGGGGCGCTCCACGAGAACCACGTGGCGCAGCCCATCGGGCGCGCTTCCTCCGACCATCGGGCGATCAGGGAAGTCAGGGGTGTCCCAGCCGGGCACGATCTCGTCGAGCATGCCGGCGTGGTCGAGGTGCCCGCTACCCGTTCGATACCCGGCATTGGTGACCAGGACCTTGCAGTCCGACTGCTTCAGGACGTAGCGCAGCTCGTCGGTGCGGTAGAGGAAGTTGAACGGAATCGCGACGGCTCCGGCCCGCGCGATCGCGAACTTCCAGGTCACGAACTCGGCGTAGTTGGCCATCAACAGGCCTACCCGGTCACCCCGGCGGACACCGAGAACGGTCAGCCCGTCAGCCAGTCGGCGCGATTCGGCGGCCACGTCGGCGTAGCTGAGGACACGTTCGTCGGTGACCACGAAGTCCCGCTCGGGGTACTCCTCGGCACAGACGTCGAGCCACGCGTCGAGGGTCCGCGGGGTCCACTCGCTGAACCGCTCACCCAGGGCTGCACGACGTTCGTTGATGGTGCCGGTGTTCGAGAGAGTCATGATGTCCTCCGTTCTTTAATCTAGATTAGATTAAGAGATGACCTCGCGCAACGCCCGGGTCCCGATCAGGTCGGGAAGCCTGAACTTCTGGACCTTCCCGGTCGGTGTCGCCGGCAGCTCGCCGGCCACGAACCACCGCGTCGGCACCTTGTACGGCGACAAGCGCTCGCGACAGTGCGCGACGAGCGCGGCCACCAGCGCTGCCGGGTCCTCCTCCAGACGCGCGTCCCGCAGGTGGACCGCCGCAGCGACGATCTCGCCCATGCGCTCGTCGGGCAGCCCGAAGACGGTGGCATCGAGGACCGCCGGATGCTCGGCCAGGCAGGACTCGACACCAGCAGGCGCGATGTTCTCGCCGCCACGGATGATCAGCTCCTTGAGCCGTCCGGTGAGCGTGATGTAACCGCGTTCGTCCATCGCGCCCAGGTCGCCCGTGTGCACGAACCCGTCAGCATCCACCGTCGCCGCAGTGGCGGCGGGGTCATGGAGGTACTCGATCAGCTGCTGGTAGCCACGGGCGCAGATCTCTCCGGGCTCCCCCAACGGCTGCACGGCCCCGGTGACCGGGTCGACGACCTTCACGTCCACGCGAGGTAACGGGTGGCCCACTGTCACGAGCTTGTCCTCGCGCGTGTCACCGGGACGGGTGGCCGTGAGCACAGGCGCCAGCTCGGTCTGGCCGAAGACATTCGTCACGGCCGCGCCGAAGATCTGTTCAGTCGCCTCGATCAACACTGCGGGCACGTTCGCTGCTCCACCGAGGGCGACCTTCAGCCGGGGCGCCGGCTGATCCGAAGCACGCTGCGCCTCGACCAGCGCGCCAAGGACCGCCGGCACGAAGAAGAGCACGTCGACGTTCTCGCGACGCATGGTCTCCAGCACCGGTGCGGGCGCGAACTGCTCGACCAGCACCTCGGTGCCACCGAGCCACAGCGGTCCCAGGGTGCCGATGACACAGGCCGCGGTGTGGAACATCGGCAACGGGTTGATCGTCACCGCACCGGCCGGCATGTCGACGTACTCCATGGTCAGCTTCGCGACGTTGACCAGGGAACGGTGTCGCAGCAGTACGCCCTTGGGGTTGCCGGTGGTACCCGAGGTGTACTGCAGCATCACCGGAAGATCGGGGTCCGACGGCGCCTCGGCAACGACCGTCGGGTCGATCGCGTCGGCGCGCCACTGGTCGCCGTCGGCGAGGCTGATCAGTCGCAGGTGCGGGCGATCGGAGGCCACCTCGCGCGCCACGGCCGCCATGTCGTAGTCACGACTGCGGTCAGCGTGCAGGAGCACGGTGCAGCCCGAGTGGTCGACGGCGTAGGCGAGCTCAGGCACGCGCAGCACCGGGTTCAACGCCACCAGGACGACACCCGCCAACGCCGCGCCATGCTGGATCAGCACCCACTCCACGACATTGGGGGCCCACAGTGCGACGTGGTCGCCGGGGCGTGCGACCCGTCGAAGAGCCGTCGCGATCCGCTGCGCGTCGTCGTAGAGCTCGGCGTAGGTCAGACGGACCTCGAGACCGTCGCCGTGTCGAGAGCCGACCAGGGCCAGCCGAGCGGGGTACGCCGCCGCACAGTCCGCAAGCAGGGCGGGGACCGTGAGGTCGCTGAGCTCGACGCTCGTGTCGGCCGGCAGGTAGGACGTCGTGATGAGCGACATCAGTTCTCCTGGGAGGACGTGGCACCGAAGACCGGGCGACGCTTCTCGGCGAATGCGGCCACGCCCTCGGCGAAGTCGTCGCTGTCCCAGAGCATGGTCTGGTTGCGGACCTCGAGGTCGAGCACGGCGAGCGGGTGGCGCGGCTCCCCGGAGAGCATCTGCTTGATCACCCCGAGCGCCAGGGGCGGGCCGACGGCGAGCACCGCTGCGTCCTCGAGGGCGGCGTCCAGTGCCTTGCCCGGCTCCACGACCCGATCGACGAGGCCGATGACGCCGGCCTCGACGCCCTTGATCCGCGATCCCATCATCAGCATCTGCCGGGCGCGCGGTGCCCCGACCCGGGCGGGCAGGGAGGCGAACACGCCCATGTCGCCGGCCAGTCCGACGCCGGTGAAGGTCGTGGCGAAAGTGGCGTCGCTCGCCGACACCACGCGATCGCAGGCCAGTGCCAGGGCGACGCCGGCCCCGAACGCAGGGCCCTCCACGGCAGCGACGACGGGCTTGGGCGTGTGCCACAGGGCCCGGATGATCCGCTGGGCGGCCTGTGCCCGAGGGGTCGTCTCGTGGCGTGGCTGCCGCTCCATCGTGGACACGTCGCCTCCGGAGCAGAACGCGCCGCCAGCGCCGGTGAGCACGATCGCCCGGACTCCGGCATCAGCGTCAGCGGCCTCGATCGCCTCGGCCAGCGCGTAGCGCAGCGGCAGGTTGACGGCGTTCTTCAGGTGCGGCCGGTTGAGGGTGATGATGCGGACGGCGCCGCGGTCCTCGACCAGGACCGGGTTGTCCTCGACGACGCTCATCGTCCCTCGTAGGTGCCGGTCCGACGCTCGATCACGGCGGCGAGCGCCTCGCGGCTGTCGGCGGTGCCGGACAGCTCGGAGACGACGCGGGCCTCCTCCGGAAGCCGCTCTGCGACGGTGGACCCGAGCCCGTCCCACACCAGGCGCTTGGTCGCGGACAGCCCGAGCGGCGGCTGCGCGGCGAGCTCGGCAGCGAGCTGGTCCACAGCGGCAGCGAGCTCGGCGTCAGGCACCACCCGCGAGACGATTCCGATGTCACGCGCCTCGGCCGCGCCCAGCGTGGGGTTGGTCAACAGGATGTCCATGGCCCGGCGGAGGCCGACGATCCTGGCCAGGGTGACCGTCGTACCGCCATCGGGCGCCATCCCGACACGGACCGCACCGGAGAAGAACTTCGCGCCCTCGGCAGCGACGACCAGGTCGGCGGCGCAGACGAACCCGAAACCCGCTCCACCGGCTGCGAATCCCTGCACCTGCGCGATGACCGGCGCCTTGAGCTGGATCAGCGCAGCCGTGGCGAGCTGCAGCCAGGCGGTCGCCTCCCGGAGGTAGTCGGGAAGGTCCTCGCCCTTGCTGGCGAAGGTCTTGACGTCGCCACCGGCACAGAAGTTGCGGCCCTCACCGCTGAGGATCACGACCCGCACGGACGGCTCGGCGTGGCACCGCAGCACGACCTCGTGCAGGACGCGCAGGAGATCGGCGTCGACCGCATTGGCCGACTCCGGCCGGTTGAGCCGGATCCGGGCGATGCCGTCGGCGATGTCGAGGAGCACCGGGCCTTCGGAGACGAGCGAGGTCACGAGGGGCCTTCCTTCCGGCCGGCGAAGGCCGACACGCTGGCACCACCGGCGTCGCCGGCGATGTGGGACACGACGGCTTCGAGCTCGAGGTCGAGCCCTGCCGCCAGATCAGTGGCGAGACCCTCGCGGACCAGCCCCTTGATGGTGCGTACGGCGTCCGGCCGGCGCGCTGCGAGGCGACCCACGAACTGCTCCACCTCGGTGTCGAACGCCTCCGCAGGGAAGGACCGGTAGGCGAGGCCCCACTCGACGGCGTCGACGCCGGTCAGCCGGTCGCCGGACAGCAGCAGGCCGAGCGCACGCTGGGTGCCGACGATGCGCGGAAGCCGCTGCGATCCGCCGCCTCCAGGCACCATGCCGAAGTTGACGTGGTTGTCGCTGATCCGGGCGTCGTCGCGCACCAGGACGACGTCGCAGGCCTGCATCAGCTCGAAGCCGCCAGCCATCGCGATGCCCTCCACGACAGCGATCACCGGCTGCGCGATCGCGGAGACGGCCTCGCAGGCACCCCGGAACGCCTCGAAGAGGCTGCGCAGCGCTTCAGGTCCTTCGTCGCGCAGTCGCTGCACCTCGGCAAAGTCGCCGCCGGCACAGAAGTTGGCGCCGGCACCGCGGATCACGACCACGTTGACCGACGGGTCCTCCCCGGCGACGCGGATGGCCTGCTGCAGCGCAACTGCGAGTGCCGTGGTCACGGCGTTCATCGCGTCGGGTCGATCGAGCGTGATCCGCGCGATCCCGTCCGCGATCTCGAGCCGCACGGGCGGCGTCCCGGTCGCGGCTGTCACATGCCTCTCCCGCCGGAGACCTCGAGGACCGCGCCGGTCATGTAGCTGGAGAGGTCGGAGGCAAGGAAGGCGACCACGTTGGCGATCTCCTCGGGTTCGCCGGCACGACGCATCGGGATGGTCGCCTCGGTCGCGGCGTACGCCTCCGGCGTCATCGCCTCGGTCATCGGCGTGCGGATCAGGCCGGGCTGGATCGCGTTGACGCGGACGCCGTGGTGGGCCAGCTCCTTGGCTGCCGCCTTGGTCATGCCGACGATCCCGGCCTTCGCCGCGCTGTAGTTGGTCTGGCCCGGGTTGCCGCTCTTGCCCGACATCGACGAGATGTTGATGATGCTGCCGCGCTTCGCCTCGCGCATCACCTCGCTGGCGGCGCGGATCCCGAGCCAGGTGCCCTGCAGGTGCACGGTGATGACGGCCTGGAAGCTCTCGAGCGTCATCTTCTTCAGGGACGCGTCGCGGGTGATGCCGGCGTTGTTGACGATCACGTCGAGGCCGCCGTACGCCGCGACGGCGCCGGCGACGAGCTCAGCGACGCTCTCCTCCGAGGTGACGTCACAGGCCACGCCGCGCGCAGCAGGCCCGATGCCAGCAGCGGCAGCTTCGGCCTTCGCGCCATCCAGGTCCGCGATGGTGACCCGCGCCCCGTGTCCGGCCAGTGTGGTCGCGATGGCCAGCCCGATCCCCTGGGCGGCACCCGTGACGATCGCGGTCCGACCCTCGAGCAGGCCGCTTCCCTGGGCGGTCATGCGATGTACCGCACGATCGAGTGGACGACGGCCGCAGGCTTCTGGGTGCCCTCGATCTCGAAGGTGCTCTCGAACGTGGCCTGCACGGCACCGTCGAGCGGCGTCACCGCGAGCACCTTCGCGTTCAACCGGATCCTGCTCCCGACGGGGACCGGAGCCATGAAGCGCACCTTGTCGAGGCCGTAGTTCACCGCCATCCGGACGTTGTCGACCCGATAGAGCTGGTTGAGCAGGGGCGGGAGCAGGGAGAGCGTGAGGAAGCCGTGGGCGATGGTCGCCCCGAACGGTCCCTCCGCGGCCCGCTCGGCGTCGACGTGGATCCACTGGTGGTCGTCGGTGGCGTCGGCGAACCTGTCGATCCGTGCCTGGTCGATCTCCAGCCAGTCCGACGTTCCCAGCACGTCGCCCTCTGCGTTCGCGAAGCCCGTCACGCCGTCGTACACCTTCACCTGTGTGTCCTGTCTCGCTCGGTCAACCATAGATTTTGAATCCAAACTAAATTATAGTCTGGATTCAAGAACGTCAACACAGGAGGAATCCATGTCCGAGGCCTACATCGTCGAAGCCGTGCGCACGCCCGTTGGGCGACGCAAGGGCGGATTCGCCGACGTCCACCCCGCCGACCTCGCCGCGCACTCGCTCAAGGAGCTCGTCGCGCGCGCCGGAGTCGACCCGGCGGCCGTCGAGGACGTCGTCCTCGGCTGCCTCGACAACATCGGCGCCCAGGCCGGCGACATCGCCCGTACTTCCGCCCTCGCGGCTGGCTTCCCCGAGACCGTGCCCGGCGTGACGATCGACCGCCAGTGCGGTTCCGCGCAGCAGGCGGTGAGCTTTGCCGCCATGGGCGTCAAGAGCGGGATGCAGGACCTCGTCATCGCCGGCGGCGTCCAGAAGATGAGCCAGTTCCCGATCCTCTGCGCCTTCGCTGCAGGAGAGCCCTACGGATCCATCGACCCGTGGACCGACAACCAGGGCTGGCAGGCGCGCTACCCCGGCGAGGAGATCTCCCAGTTCCGCGGCGCCGAGATGATGGCCGCCCACTGGAAGCTCACCCGCGACGACTGTGAGGAGTGGGCCTTCCAGAGCCACCAGCGCGCGCTGGCCGCGATCGACGCGGGCTACTTCGACAAGGAGATCGCCGCGTTCGCCGGCGTCACCACCGACGAGGGCCCGCGCCGCGACACCACGCGCGAGAAGATGGCGACCCTCCAGACCCTGGTCCCGGACGGCGTCCTGACCGCCGGTGTCGCGTCCCAGATCTCCGACGCCTCGGCTGCCCTCCTCATCGCTTCCGACGCGGCAGTCAAGGAACACGGCCTCACGCCGCGGGCCCGGATCCACCACGCCTCGGTGCGCGGCGACGACCCGGTGATGATGCTGTCCGCGCCGATCGCGGCGACGCAGTACGCCCTGAAGAAGGCCGGCCTGACCATCGACGACATCGACGTCGTCGAGATCAACGAGGCATTCGCCCCGGTCGTCCTCGCGTGGAACCACGAGCTCAACGCCGACCCGGCCAAGGTCAACCCCAACGGTGGCGCGATCGCCCTCGGCCACCCGATCGGCGCCACCGGCGCCCGGCTGATGGTCTCGATGCTGCACGAGCTCGAGCGCACCGGCGGCCGTTACGGCCTGCAGACCATGTGCGAGGGCGGCGGCCAGGCCAACGTCACCATCATCGAGCGTCTCTGAGAGCGGGCAGGACGATGGAACGCACCCTCTTCAACGAGGACCACGAGTCCTATCGCGCCACCGTGCGGGAGTTCCTCGCCCGCGAGGTGATCCCGCACAAGGACCAGTGGGACGACGAACGCTGGATCCCGCGCGAGGTCTTCAAGGCGGCGGCCGAAGCCGGCCTCTACGGCCTCCAGATCCCCGAGGAGTACGGCGGCAGCGGGGTCAGCGACTACCGCTACCGCCTGGTCGTCGGCGAGGAGGTCGCCCGCGCCAACGCGATCTCGTTCAGCGTCACGCTGGGCCTGCAGGAC
Organism: Nocardioides sp. CPCC 206347; assembly: GCF_048654605.1. Classification (NCBI taxonomy): domain Bacteria; kingdom Bacillati; phylum Actinomycetota; class Actinomycetes; order Propionibacteriales; family Nocardioidaceae; genus Nocardioides; species Nocardioides sp. CPCC 206347. The sequence goes on along the minus strand of NZ_JBMCYZ010000003.1, from coordinate 63,461 downwards.
GATCTCTTCCTCGCCTACCTGCTGGGCCGCGCCGACGACGAGCAGAAGAAGCGCTGGCTCCCCGGCTTCGCCGCCGGCGACCTGATCGGCGCGCTGGCCATGACCGAGCCCGGCACGGGCAGCGACCTCCAGGGCATCCGCACCTCGGCTCGCCGCGACGGCGACCACTTCGTCGTCAACGGCCAGAAGACGTTCATCTCCAGCGGCATCATGGCCGACCTGATCGTGCTCGCGGTCCGGACCGACCCCGAAGGTGGCTCCAACGGCTTCAGCCTCCTGATGGTGGAGGCGGACAAGACGCCCGGGTTCGAGCGTGGCCGCAAGCTCGACAAGATCGGGCTGCCCGCGCAGGACACGGCCGAGTTGTTCTTCACCGACGCCCGCGTGCCGGTGGAGAACCTGCTGGGCGAGGAGGGCCAGGGCCTGAAGTACCTGATGAGCCACCTGCCCCGCGAGCGCCTCGGCGTCGCCAACCAGTCGATCACCACGGCGCGGGCGACGCTCGACCAGACGATCGCCTACCTCAAGGACCGCACGGCCTTCGGCAAGCGGCTGATCGACTTCCAGAACACCCGCTTCGAGCTGGCCGAGATGGACACCGAGCTCGACGTCGCGCAGGCGTACGTCGACGCGTCGGTGCTCGCCTTCAACGCGGGCACGCTCACGCCGGTCGAGGCCGCCAAGGGCAAGTGGTACGTCAGCGAGCTGCAGAAGCGCGTCATCGACCGCTGCCTCCAGCTCCACGGTGGCTACGGATTCATGCGTGAGTACGCCGTCGGCAAGGCCTACATCGACACCCGGATCCAGACCATCTACGGCGGAACCACCGAGATCATGAAGGAGATCATCGGCCGCGACATCGCCGGTGGTCGCTGACAACCCTCGATACCCTGAGGACCTGATGACCACCGACACCACGACCGCCGACACCACGACCGCCGACACACTCGAAGTGGTCCTCTCCTCCCGCTACAGCTGCCGCGGATTCCTTCCGCAAACCGTCGACCCCACCGACCTGCGCCGCCTCTTCACGATGGCCCAGCGCACGGCTTCGTGGTGCAACTCGCAGGCCTGGCAGGTCGAGCTCCTCGACGGCGACGCCGTGACCGCACTGTCCGAGCGACTGCTCGCCCACGTCCCCGTTTCCGCCGAGTCACCGGACATTCCGGGGCCCGAGCGCTACGAGGGGGTCTACCAGGACCGCCGCCGGGCCTGCGGATTCGAGCTCTACAACGCACTCGGCATCGCACGTGAGGACCAGACCGGACGCCTGATGCAGATGCTGGAGAACTTCCGGTTCTTCGGTGCACCGCACGTCGCCATCATCACCAGTCCGAAGGCGCTCGGCACGTACGGCGTCATGGACTGTGGCGGCTACGTCGCCACGTTGCTCACGGCGGCCGAGTCGCTCGGCATCAACGCGATCGCCCAGGCGGCCATCGCGATGTACGCCGACGTCGTTCGCTCCGAGCTCGGCATCCCGGAGGACCGGTCGGTCGTCTGCGCGGTCTCGCTCGGGTACGCCGACCCGGACCACGCGGCCAACACCTTCCGCACCGCGCGAGCCGACGTGGACATGGCCGTCACTGGCCTGCCATGACACTGACTCGCATCACCGAGCGGGTCACTGCGATCGATCTGCCGCTGCCACTGGAGGGGCTCACCAGCGTCAACTGCTACGTCCTGCGGGGTGATCAGGAGACGGTGCTGGTCGACCCCGGCTGGGCGTCTCCTGAGTCCGAGCGGGCCCTGCTCGACGCCTTGGCGGAGCTCGGCCTTGCGCGCGCGGACATCGGCCGCGTCCTGACGACCCACCACCACTGGGACCACTACACGCAGGCGATCACCTGGCAACGCAGGCACGGGATCCCCGTCCACCTCGGCCGTGGCGACGAACCCAGCATCAACGCCTGGCACACCCTCGAGGGCGCGTTCCCCCGTCAGGTCGACCTGCTCCGGCAGGCCGGAGCGGCAGCGATGGCCGCAGAGGTCCTGGCCATGCCGGCCGAGGTGCACGAGCAGGACATGGCCTTCGACCTGCCCGCGGGCTGGATCGACGACGGCGACGGGTTCGATCTCGGTGGCCTCACGGTCCGCGCCCTGGCCACCCCGGGGCACACGCGCGGCCACGTCTGCTTCGAGATCGTCGGCGAGGACCTGCTGCTGAGCGGCGACCACGTCCTGCCGCGGATCACGCCATCGATCGCCTACGAGCGCGAACCGTCCGCGGACTCCCTGACGTCGTACCTCGGCTCGTTGCGGCTGGTCGCCGACCTCTCCGAGGCCCGCCTGCTCCCCGCGCACGGCGCCATCGGCGACAGTGCGGCGCTCCGCGCCAAGGAACTGATCACCCACCACGACGAGCGACTCGACGTCATCCGCGACCTGGTCGACCGTGGTCACTCGACCGCGCACGACATCGCCGCCGCGATGACGTGGACCCGACGCGAGCGCCGCCTCGAGGAGCTGGAACTCATCCACCGGATGACCGCCGTGCTCGAGGTCGCCGCCCACCTGACGGTGCTGCGACAAGACGGCCACGTCACCCTTGAGGCGAACTCCGGCGTCGAGCACCACACCGTGGCCTGACCGGCCGGGTCAGCCGACGGGGTTCTTGCCCACCGTCACGTCGTCGAGGTCGGCGATGTCGCTCCACCGCTCGGACACCTCACGCAGCGTGGGCGGCTCGGTGAAGACTGCGCCCTTGTTCTGGAACTGGGCGACCCGATAGACCTGCCCGCCTCCGGCCACGAAGACCGCGCCGGTGTCAGTGGACTCCTCGGTGAGCAGGTAGGCCACCACCGGCGAGACGTACGACGGCGGGAGCTTGTCGAGCAGCTCTTGCGGCGCAATGTCCGCGGTCATCCGCGTGGCGGCCATGGGGGCGATCGCGTTGACGTGGATTCCGTCGCGGGCGCCCTCGATCGCGAGCGTGTTGAGCAGACCGACCAGTCCCGCCTTCGCGGCGCCGTAGTTGGCCTGGCCGAAGTTGCCGAACAGGCCACTGGTGGAGGTCGCCATCACGATCCGGCCGAAGCCCTGCTCCCGGAAGTACGGCCACACGGCCTTGCTCATGAAGTAGCCGCCATCGAGGTGCACCGCCTGCACGAGCTTCCAGGCATCGGTGTCCATCTTCGAGAACGACGTGTCGCGCAGGATCCCGGCGTTGTTGACCAGGCCGTGCACGGCGCCGAAGGCGTCGATGGCGGTGGCGACGATGGCCGCAGCACCCTCCTCGGTGGCGACGCTGTCGTAGTTGGCGACGGCCTCGCCGCCGGCGGAACGGATCTCCTCGACCACGACGTCGGCCATCGTCGTACCGGCGCCACTGCCGTCCCGGGAGCCACCGAGGTCATTGACCACGACCTTCGCCCCCACGCTCGCCAGGAAGAGCGCGTACTCGCGCCCGAGTCCGCCGCCTGCGCCGGTCACGATGACGACCCGGCCTTCCACTCCTGCCACTGTCCACCCCTCGGGTTACGATTCATTTTTGAATACAGATTAAGAATACTGGAACGGCAGCCCGTCCGCCACCGCGGGCAGGGTCGAAAAATGGAAATCCTGCGGCCCGGGTTTCCCCCACCGGGCCGCAGGATGCTGGATGGGTCAGACGACGACGAGGTCGTCGCGACCGGCCGCCTGCAGGGTGGCGACGTACTTCGGGAAGAGCTTCTTGCCGAGCGGGGCCAGCTTGAGCAGGCTCGCGACGTTGCCGTCGACCTTGATCTTGCCGCGCGCCATCGAGAGGGGCAGGTTGACCTTGCCCTGCCAGTAGGCGCTGCCGAGCTCGGCCGTCATGCGCATGGTCGCCACCGGGGCGGCCATGCCTTCACCCGGGCCGATCTCCTGCTTGCCCATGTCGATCACCAGGTCGGTGTCCGGGTCGGAGAAGACGAACTTCACGACGATGCCGGTCGCTTCCATCTTCGGCCCGATCTCGGGGTCGTCGAACCCAGCCTGGAACACGCTGCCGATGTAGTGGCGAACCTCGTCCGCATCCTTGAAGGCCATCACTGGGCCCCTTCCCCTTCGGGAGCCACCCGGCGTGCGCTCCTTCACGGGAACAACCGTAACATAAGTTAGGTTATGGTGAAAGCGTTGCGCCCCACCCGGTCCGCGGCGTTGTGGAACCACCTACGATGACCGTCGACAGTCGAGGAGAATCCGATGACCGAACGTCCGGTCCGCCGCAACGAGGCACTGCGTGCTTCCTGGTTCGAGGGCGCCAACGAGATCCTGGCGACCGATGGCTACGGCGCCTTGAAGCTCGCCCCCCTGTGCAAGAAGCTCGGTGTCACGACCGGCTCGTTCTACCACTCGTTCGACAACTGGCAGGACTTCACCGACGCGCTGCTCGACGCCTGGCTGCACGACCGCACCCAGCAGACCGTCGAGATCGTCAGCAAGACCGAAGACCCGGTCGACCGTCTGCTGCAGCTCGCCGACGCCACCACTGAGCTCCTGCACCAGAGCGAGGCGGCCATCCGGGTCTGGGCGGGCACGGACGAGCGGGTGGCGATCGTCCAGCGCAAGGTCGACGAAGGCCGCTACCAGGTGGTCCTTGAGGCGATGACGCAGATCGTCGGCCCCGAGCGCGCCGAGAGGTACACGCTCTGGGGCCTGAGCACCCTGATCGGCTACGAGATGATCTCCGCCGAGCACGGCAACGAGCACCTGCTCTGGTCGCTGCAAAGCGTTCTGGCCGCCGCCCAGGCCGACGCCTGAGCGGCGGCCAGGGCCGACCACATCGGGCTCAGAACAAACGGCGCATGAGCGCGCGTGCCTTCGGGCCGTACGGCGGGTAGACCAGCGACGGATCCGGCCGGAAGCCCTTCACGGCCACCGACTTGCGGTGACTGAGGGCCTGGAAGCCCCACTCGCCGTGGTACGCACCCATGCCGCTCGCTCCGACGCCACCGAAGGGCAGGCTCGGAATGAGGTAGTGGATCGCGCAGTGGTTCACCACGGCTCCACCCGCAGGGACCTGCTCGACGATCCGGTCAGCGATCGCACGGTCCTTGCTGAACACGTACAGGCCAAGCGGCTTGGGCCGTGCGTTGACGAAGCCAATGACCTCGTCGATGGACTCGAAGCTGCGCACCGGGAGGATCGGACCGAAGATCTCCTCGGTCATGGCCGGTTCGTCGGGGTCTGGATCGACCAGGATCGTCGGCTCGATGGTGAGCGCCTTCGCGTCCGTGCCTCCACCCGCGACGACCGTGCCCTTGGTGCTCGCCAGGTATCCGGCCAACCGGTCGAACTGGCGCTGGTTGACGATCCGCTTCGGACCCTCGTCGGCGGTGAAGGTCGCGATCGTGTCGCGGATCCTCGCGACCAGTTGCTCCTTGACCGACTCGTGCACGAGCACGTAGTCGGGCGCGATGCAGGTCTGGCCGGAGTTCATCAGCTTGACCCAGGCGATCCGGCGGGCGACGACATCGAGGTCGGCGTCGGCGGTCACGATCGCGGGGCTCTTGCCGCCGAGCTCGAGGATGACCGGCGTCAGGGTGTCCGCTGCTCCGGCCATGATCTTGCGACCGATCTCGGTGCCGCCCGTGAAGAAGGCGTGGTCGAAGCCGAGCGCGAGGAGCGCCTGGGTGACGACCCCGTCGCCCTCGACGACCGCGACGGCGTCCTTGTCCAGGTACTCGGGCAACGCCTCAGCCATCAGGCGCGATGTCGCTGGCGCAACCTCTGACGGCTTGAGGACCACGCAGTTGCCAGCGGCGAGTGCCGCGACCATCGGGCCGAGCGACAGGTTGACCGGGTAGTTCCACGGGCCGATCACCAGGGCCACGCCGAGCGGCTCGTACTGGATGCGTGCGCTCGCCGGCATCTGGGTCAGCGGAACCCGGCGACGCTGCGGGCGCATCCACCGCTTGAGGTGCTTGATGGCCAGCTCAGCCTCACCCTTGGGCGGTGCGATGTCGCCGAACCATGCCTCGAACGAGCTCCGGCCCAGGTCGGCGGCCAGCGCCTCGGCGATGTCGGTCTCGCGCTCGGCGCAGAACCGCAGCAGGCCTTCGAGCTGCGCCTTGCGCCACTCGTAGGTGCGGGTGCGTCCGGTCGCGTACGTCGCGCGGAGCCGGCCCATGAGGGCATCGAGCTCGGCGGTGTTGCCCTTCACGGAAGGGGTGGCAGTCATGGCGATTCTCCGATCACTGCAGGATCATTTGAGGGTGTAGGGCATCCGCTTGACGGCGCGGACGAAGTTGCCGACGAGGTACTCCGGCTCGCCCAGCACCAGGTTCGGAGCGCGATGCAGGAGGTTGTCGAAGATCTCGCGCAGCTGGATCTTGGCGACGAAGTTGCCCATGCAGAAGTGCGGCCCGCCGCCACCGAACCCGACATGCGGGTTGGGGTCGCGCAGGATGTCGAAGACGTCGGCGTTCTCGAAGACGTTCTCGTCCCGGTTGCCCGAGGAGTAGATCATCGCGATCCAGTCTCCTGCCTTGATCTGCTGGCCGCCGAGCACGGTGTCCTGCGTCGCCGTACGACGGAAGGTCATCACCGGGGACGCCCACCGGACGAACTCCTCGATCGCCGTACCGATGCGGCCCTCGTAGTCCTCCAGGAGCAGCGCCTTCTGCTCGGGGAACTGCTGCAGTGCCCGCATGGTGAGGCTGATCGAGTTGCGGGTCGTGTCGTTGCCCGCCACCGAGAGGAGCACGAAGAACGCGCCGATCTCGTCATCGGTGAGCTTCTGCCCGTCGACCTCGGCGTTGACCAGTCCGGTCATCAGGTCGTCCTGCGGGTTGTTCCGGCGCTCCTCGGCCAGCTCCATCCCCATCATGAGCAGTCCGACGAGGGACTCGTTGAGGACCTCGCCCGGCTCGCGACCTGCGGCCACCTCCTCGTCCGCCCAGGAGACCATGCCGTCGGCATGGTGGGCAGCCTCGAGCCGCTTCTCGACGTCGGTCAGCCCGACCATCTCGTAGATGGTCCACATCGGCAGCCGCTTCGAGACCATCTCGACGAAGTCACCCTCGGGGTGCTCGAGCAGGTTGGTCACGATGTCGTGGGCCTGGCGCTTGATCTGGTCCTCGATCGCCTTGACCCGCTTGGGCGTGAAGGCGGAGCTGACCAATCGGCGCAGCACCGGGTGCCGCGGAGCGTCCATGCCGAGGAAGCTGCCTGCCGCCTCATTGACGTCCTCGGGAACCTCTTCCATCTGGAATCCCTGACCAGAACAGAAGAGCTGGGTGTTCTTGCTGACCTCCTGGATCAGCGCGTGGCTGGTCACCACCCAGACGCCCTCGTTCTCCGAGGGGATGAGGGCGCCCTCGATGGGCCGGTGCCAGCTGATCGGCGCCTCGGCGCGCAGCTTCTGGAAGGTGAGCTCACGCTCCTCGGCCGTGCCGGCCCAGAAGGCCAGCTCGGAAATGCTGTCGGGGTGGAAGGTGCGGGCAGCGCCGCCGTCGGTGATGGTCATGTTCAGACTCCAGAGGGAACGTAGAGCTTCTCGAGCTCGCGCTTGACGAGCTTGCCGGTGGGGAGCCGAGGGATCTCGGCGATGAAGTCGACGGTGCGCGGCGCCTTGAAGCGGGCGATCCGTTCACGGGTGTAGTCGATGAGTTCCTGGGCCAGCTCATCCGAAGCAGCGGACGGGTCCTTGAGCTGGACGACCGCCTTGACCTGCTGGCCCATCTCGTCGTCGGGCACGCCGATCACCGCGACGTCGTAGATCGCGGGATGCAGGGTGAGCACGGCCTCGACCTCGGCCGGGTAGATGTTCACGCCGCCCGAGATGATCGTGAATGCCTTGCGGTCGGTCAGGAAGAGGTAGCCGTCCTCGTCGAGGTAGCCCAGGTCGCCGACCGCGGTCCACGTGTCGTGCTGTGGGTGCGTCGCCTCGGCCGTCTTCTCGGGGTCGTTGTGGTACTCGAAGGGGCGGAAGTCCCGCTCGAAGTAGACCGTGCCGACCTCGCCGGCGGGGAGCTCGTTGCCCTCGTCGTCACAGATGTGAGCGACGCCGATCATCGCCTTGCCGACCGTCCCGCGCTTGTTGAGCCACTCGGGCGAGGAGACGAAGGTGATGCCGTTCTGCTCCGTCGAGCCGTAGTACTCGAAGACCACGGGGCCCCACCAGTCGATCATCGCCTGCTTGACGTCGGGCGGACAGGGAGCCGCGGCGTGCACCGCGAGCCGCAGGGTGTCGTGGGCGTACTTCGCGCGGGCCTCCTCGGGGAGCTGGAGCATCCGCACGAACATCGTGGGGACGAACTGCGCGCAGGTGACCCCGAACTTCTCGATCGCGGCCAGGGCTCCCTCGGCGTCGAACTTCTCCATCATCACCACCGTGCCGCCCAGTGAGTGCACGGCGCCGCTCCACTTGAGCGGGGCTGCGTGGTAGATCGGGGCCGGCTGGAGGTAGACGTCGCCGGGGCCGACCTTGAAGGGGCCACCGAGCAGGCCGGCGATCGGGTCGCCGGGCTGGTCGACCTGGATCGGCAGCATGGCCTGCTTGACGCCCTTCGGGCGTCCGGTGGTGCCGGAGGAGTACATCATGTCCGAGCCGCGGGGCTGGTCGGTGAGCCGCTCCCCCGCGCCCGCGATCAGGTCGTCGTACGACGCGAAGCCGGTGACCTCTCCGCCGAAGGCGAACGCGTGGGCGACGTCGGGGACGAGCTCCCGGACGCGGCCGGCTACCGGCACGGCCGCGGAGACGATCAGTGCGGAGGCGCCGCTGTCCTGGACGATGTAGGCGACCTCGTCGGCAGAGAGGCTCCGGTTGACCGGCGTGATGTAGAGCCCGGAGCGCATGCAGGCCCAGTAGATCTCGAAGCACTCGACCGCGTTGTCGGTGAGCATCGCGACGACGTCACCCTTGCGCAGGCCGAGGCCATGGAGGGCGCTGGCGAGAGCCGCCGAGCGGTCGTCGAGCTGGCCGTAGGTCAGCGTCCGACCCGAGCCGGCCATCACGACAGCCGGGTGGTCGGGGTTGGTCGCGGCGTGGACTCCTGGGTACATCGGGCACCTTCCGAATTCGCATAGAGATCAGGTTCCAACCTCCACTCCGGCGACCGACCCGGGAATCAGCGGCCTGTGTGAGGTGTCACAAAGTACCGTAACCTGAGTTATGCTGGGCGTCCAGAGTTCGCCTTGTCACATCGCGACTTTTCTGATTCTCTTTTAAAAACCACTGGAGGCGACATGAGCTCATCGACCGGAATCCGCACCCTGGGCGGGAAGCGGATCGCGATCACCGGCGCGGGCCGCGGCATCGGGCGCGCCACTGCCGCGGAGCTGCACCGCCGCGGCGCGCTCGTGGCGATCGGCGACATCGACACCGACGCCGCCAAGGACGCGGCCACCTCCATCGGCAGCGACGTGACGGCGCACCACATCGACGTCACCGACAGCGAGTCGTTCGCGAGCTTCCTCGCCGACGCCAAGCAGGCGATGGGCGGCCTCGACGTGCTCATCAACAACGCCGGTGTGATGCCGATCGGCCACTTCCTCGACATCCCCGAGGCGACCGTGCGCCGCGCGACCGAGATCAACCTGCTCGGCCCGACCCTCGGCATGCGCGCTGCACTGCCCGACATGATCGCGAACGGCTCCGGTCACATCGTCAACGTCGCTTCGGTCGCCGGCAAGGCCGCCGTCCCGGGCGGTCTCTACTACTGCTCCCACAAGGCCGGGATCATCGCCCTCACCGAGGGTGCCCGTCTCGAGTTCGGCGCCCGGGGCATCGACTTCACCTGCGTCATGCCCTCCTTCACGAACACCGACCTGGTGGCCGGCACCAAGGGCACCAAGTTCCTCAAGAACGTCGAGCCCGAGGACGTCGCGAAGGGCATCGCCGACGCCATCGAGAAGAAGCACAAGGACATCTACCTTCCGAAGTCGCTGCGCCAGATCACCTTCACCCAGACCCTGACCGGCCGGCGCGTCCGGGACTTCCTCAACCGCCGCCTCGGTGCCTACGACACGTTCCTGGACATCGACCAGTCCCGCCGGGCGGCCTACAACGAGCGGGTCAACAAGAGCTGAGCATGCTCCCGCACGAAGCCGCGACGGCGGCGCTGTACGACGCTGCCCGCCCGGACGCCGTACGCCGACAGCACGCACGCGGCAAGCGGACCGCACGGGAACGGATCGCCCTGCTCGTCGACGACGGCACCTTTCGGGAGATCGGCGCCCTCGCCCGGCCGGAGGCACCGGGCCCCGACGGGCAGCCGATCCTCGCCGACGGCGTCATCATCGGCACGGCACGGATCGACGAACGACCGGTCGTCGTGGTGGCGACCGACTTCATGTCGGCCGGTGGAAGCAACGGCCTGATCGGCAACGAGAAGCAGCGCCGGGCGATGGAGATCGCGGCAACCCGGGGGCATCCGCTCGTGATGCTGTTCGACGGCGGCGGCCACCGGATCCACGAAGGCCTGGACGCCCGCGACTTCGCCGGCGGCTTCGACATCCAGCAGGCGCAGACCCGGCTGAGTGGCTGGGTGCCGATGGTGGCGGCGATCCTCGGGCCGGGCTACGGCCAGCCCACCATCGCCGCGTCGCTGTGCGACTACGTCGTCGCGGTCCGCGGCATCGCGTCCCTCGGGATGGCACCGCCCGCACTGGTGCGAGCGGCGACGGGCGAGGCGACCGACGCGGAGGCCCTCAACGGCCCGGATGCCCAGGCGTCGTACGGCACCATCGACGCGGCCGTGGACACCGAGGAGGAAGCGCTCGAGGCCCTGCGCTGGTACCTCGACCTGCTCCCGTCCAACGCCGAGGCCGAGCTTCCCCGGGAGGTGCCGGCACTCCCGCGGAACGACGCTGCAGCAGCACTCGACGACGCCGTGCCGGCAAACCTGCGGGTCGGCTACGACATGGCCGAGGTGATCGCGGGGATCGTCGACGACGACAGCGTCGTGGAGCTGAAGTCAGCCTTTGCGCCGAACCTGCTCACCGCCCTGGCTCGCATCGAAGGGCGCCCGTTCGGCATCGTCGCCAACCAGCCGCTGTCGAAGGCCGGCATGCTCGACGCTGCGGCCGCGGACAAGGCGGCCCACCTGGTGTCGCTGTGCGACGCATTCGGCCTGCCGATCCTGGTCCTGATGGACCTGCCCGGCATGGCCGTGGGTGCCGAGGCGGAGCATTCCGGCCTGGCCCGCTCCAGCGCCCGGCTCTCCCTCGAGCTCGGGTCCGCCACCGTGCCCACCTTCACCGTCGTCGTCCGCAAGGGGTACGGCGGCGGCTACGTGATGATGTCCGGCGGGCGAACCTTCCACCCCGAGCTGGTCGTCGCCTGGCCACAGGCCGAGACCGCGGTGATGGCCGTCGAGACCGCCGTCGAGCTCGTCTTCCAGCGCGAGCTCGCCGCCGCCGACGATCCCGCTGGTCGTCGTACCGAGCTGATCGAGCAGTACCGAGGACAGCTCGGTGCCGTACGTGGCGCCGAGGGATTCGGGTACGACGCCGTGATCCGCCCGAGCGAGACCCGGGCATGGCTGGCTGACCTGCTGCCCGTCCTCCCGCGCCATCGGCTGATGGACACCTTCACGCCACGCCGCCACGGCGTGGCCCCTCTGTGACCGGGGCACAGCTCGGGAGCAAGTGCAGAAGGCCCACGTCATGCGACGTGGGCCTTCGTGTCTGAAACGATCTGCGCGCCTGTAGGGATTCGAACCCCAAACCTTCTGATCCGTAGTGCGAATCAGAATGTTTTCGAGGTGTCTGGCGCCGACCCGGCACGCTTTCAGCCGACGACCTGATGAGAACAAAATAGCAGGTCAGGGGCGGTTTTCGATCGGCTGGCGAGATGAGTCGACACCAGTCGCCGTGAGTCGCGAGCGACAGCGTCTCGAGAGTTTTTGAGCCGGCGTTGAGCCAGCCGATCTGCTATCTGATCGAGCTCTCGACGTGGGCACCCCCGCGGACCCATCCCGCAATCTCCAGCACGACGACCACACCGAACGCCACGACCGAGCGAAGATCCACTAGGGCACGGCAGTGCTCCTCAGCCGGCTCAGACATCGGTCACCCGAAGGCTCGCGTGAGCCTTGTACCGCTTGTTGATGGCGATCAGGTTGGCCGTCATCGCTTCCACCTGATGGGCATTGCGCAGTTGGCCGCCGAAGATGCCGCGCACGCCGGGCAGGACTCCGGCCAGCGCGATGACCGTCTCCACCGCGTCGTTGTCATCTCCCAGCACGAGGACGTCGGCATCCAGGCTCTGGACGGTCGGATCCTCCAGCAGGGCGGCGCTGAGGTGGTGAAAAGCGGCAACCACAGAACTCTCCGGGAGGAGGGCTCGGGCCTGCTCAGCGGCCGAGCCCTCGAGCACCGGCAGGGCATAGGGACCGCGCTTGTCGAAGCCCAGCGGGTTCACGCAGTCGATGACGATCTTGCCTGCCAGGACACGACGCAACTCCGTCAGCAGCTGGGCATGGCCGTCCCACGGCACGGCGACGATCACGATGTCGGCGGCGACCGCTGCAGCTCGGTTGTCGATTCCCACGACGCCGACGCCGTCGGCCCGCATCTCCTTGGCCACCATCTCTGCCCGAGCCGCGTCGCGACTGCCGAGCACGACCTTCACCCCGCCCATCGCCAGGCGCCGCGCCAGGCCGCGACCTTGCGGCCCGGTCCCGCCGAGTATCGCGATGACGGTCTTGTCGGTGAACTGAGACATGGGGTTCTCCTTTTGCGATGGTGCCCGATCAGACAGCTCGTCTGTTCAGGTAGGTGGAGGCCAGTTCGAGGTAGGGCTCGACGGCCTGTCCTGCGGTGTCGAAGCCGGCGCCTGACCCACTGCCGGCTTGGCGTCGGTGCTCGATCCCGGCGGAGATCACTGCGACCTTGAAGCAGGCCAGCGCTTGGTGGAAGTCCCAGTTCTCGAGCGGGACCCCGCCTGCCTTCTCATAGCCGGCAGCAAGGACTTCTGCGTCGGGCAGTCGGTTGCTGGTCCAGGCGCTCGGGGCGCCGATGACGAGGTCGAACGTCTCGTGGCGGTAGGCGCACATCATCGCCACGTCGGCGATCGGGTCGCCGATGGTCGACAGTTCCCAGTCGATGATGGCCGCAACAGAGCCCGCGGCGGCGGAGTCCGACGCCAACAGGGTGTTGTCGATGCGGTAGTCGCCGTGCACCACGGACGTGAACCGTTGCTCCGGAACCGTGGCCGTCAGTTGCTCGACGACACTGCTGGCCAACGGGCGCAACCGCTCGTCACCCACCGTGTCCCACTGTCCCGACCATCGCCGCAGCTGACGTGCTGCGTAACCGTCGGGTCGGCCGAAGGAACCGAGACCGGCCGCGACGTGGTCGACGCGATGCAGCATCGCGAGCGACTCCAGGAGGCTGTGCACCACCGATGCCAGGGCCTCGTCGTCGTACGTCTCCAGGTCCTCCTGGGTTCGTACGGCGGCGCCGTCGACGAATCCGGACACCGTGAACGGCACACCCAGCACAGACTCGTCCTCGCAGAGGAGTACGGCAGGCGCAACGGGCACCTCGGTGGCCATGAGAGCGGCCGTGACGCGGTGCTCGCGGGCCACGTCATGGGCCGACGCGGTGCGACCGGTGCGCGGCGGTGTCCGCAGGACCCATCGCGACACGTCGTCGGTGATGGCGTAGGTGAGGTTCGAGCGTCCACCCGCGATGAGCACCGACTCGAGGGCTCCGGCGAGGTCGACACCGACCTCGCTCAGCTGCCGGCCAACCGACTCCAATTCGGGAGCAGTCAGGTCACTCATCAGACGTCGCCAGCCAGCCGCCGCACAGCCCGTTTGGCGATCGACCAGCGGTGGACCTCGGACGGACCGTCATAGATGCGGAACGGCCTGATCTCACGGGCGATGCGCGCGACCGGCAGGTCCCGCGAGACGCCGAGTCCGCCACACATCTGGGTGGAGCGGTCCACGACGCGGTGCAGGGCTTCGGCTGCGAAGGTCTTGGCGATCGACGTGGATTCGGATGCACGGCCGCCCTCGTCCAGCTCGCGGCAAGCCACCAGGAGCAGGGCGTTGGTCGCGGCGAGGTCGATCTCGTTGTCCGCGATCATCTGCTGCATCATCCCCAGATCGGCGAGCCGTCCACCGAACGCCTCACGGCCGGCGACATGTCGTACCGCGACCTCGTGAGCACGACGAGCGGCACCCGACCAGCGCATGACGTGGGTCATCCGGGCAGGGCCGAGCCGGACCTGCGCGTAGCGGAACCCCTCGTCGACACCACCCAGGACGTCCTCGTCAGGGACGAAGACGTCAGTGAACCGCATCTCGCAGTGCCCACCGAGCATCGACCGGTCGACCGTCCCGATGTGGCGCCCCACCTCAAGGCCGGGCGCTTCGACAGGCGCGAGGAACATCGTCGCACCACCAAGACCGCCCACCTCACCACTGGTCCGGGCCATCACGATGAAGAACCCGGCACCGTCGGCACCGGTGATGAAGTGCTTGTGACCATTGATGACCCAGCCCCCGTCGACCTTCGTCGCCCGCGTGGCCAGCATCGAGGGGTCAGAGCCAGCACCCGGCGCCGGCTCGGTCATCGCGAACGCCGAACGCACCTGCCCACCGACCAACGGCGCCAGGAAACGCTCACGCTGCGCCGCAGTCGCGACATGGTCGAGCAAATGGATGTTGCCCTCATCCGGGGCGTTGATGTTCAGGGCCATCGGGCCGAAGAGTCCGTAGCCGGCCGCCTCGAAGACGGGGGCACGGTGCACCATGCCGAGACCGAGTCCACCGCAGTCGACCGGGCCGTGCGGCGACAACAGGCCCTCGGCACGCGCCTTGGTCTGGAGTTCAGCGCGAAGACGCTCGCCCCCGGCGAGCTCGACGTCGCCGTCGTGCAGGTCCTCGACAGGCAGAACCTCCCGACGCACGAACTCCTCGGTCGCCGTGACCAGGTCGGTGATCTCGGTGCGCATCCAGCGGCCCCCTCATGTCCAACCGAGCGCTCGCTCGATCCGGGCAAGCGTGACATGGGACCGGTGTAATTACTAGTCACCTGCCGTACTCTAATGTTTCGGTCCCGTCCACAACCGCTGCGACGGGCACAGAGAGGAACGTGACGTCAGTGACGAACCTGATTCCATCCGCACTCGTGACCGGTGCTTCACGAGGTATCGGCCGGTCGATTGCCCTCAGCCTTGCGAAGGCTGGATTCGCACTCACCATCACGTCGCGCCGGGACGAGGCACTCGCCGAGCTCGAGCAAGAACTCCTCGCGGCCGGCGCGCCCTCGGTCTCCAGGAGCCCCGGAGATGTTGCCGATCGCGAACACCTGGCCCACCTCGTCGACTTGCACAGAGCAGAGTTCGGAAGCATGCATGCGCTGGTGATCAATGCTGGCGTCGGAACTGCAGGAAGCATCGCGGACTTCCCACTCGAACGGACGCAGAAGCTCCTCGACGTCAACTTCATCGCCGGTCTGGTCCTGATCCAGCACTCGTTGCCGCTGCTTCGGGCGGGCGCGGCCGAAAGACCTGAGACAGGCGCCAAGATCATCGCTCTGTCGTCCATCACGGGCGCCTACGCCGAGCGCGACCTGGCGACGTACGGAGCCTCCAAGGCGGCACTGCTCTCTCTCGTCGAAACGTTCAACCTCGAGGAGTGCGAAAACGGCGTCACCGCCACAGCATTGGCGCCGGGATACGTCGACACCGAGATGGCAGCCTGGGTGACCGATCGCATCCCCGCATCGACGATGATCCCCGTCGCTGACGTGGTGCGCGTCGTCGACATGTTGCTCTCGTTGAGTCCCGCGAGCGTCATCTCGCGGATGGTGATAGCACGAAGCGGCTCCGGCGGTTACACAGCCTGAGCTCGTGCCGCCTCGAAGATTTCCTTGAGCGGCAGCGACGGATTGCCCAGCAGCTGCGGATCCACCATCACTCGCTCGGTCACCATCTTCTTCGCGACCGCGAAGTCGCGGGGGTTCGACACCACCTCAGCCGCGCGGACCCGGCCGTCCCTCAGGTAGAAGACGGAGATGCTTCTGTCCCGAGTCGGATCACCTCGAGTGATCACTTCATCCTCGGGCCGCGAAAGCCCCACCACCTGCAGTTTGAGATCGAACTGATCGGACCAGAACCACGGAACGGCGGTGTAGGGCGTGGGATTTCCTACGAGCGTCTGTGCCAGGGCGCGCGCCTGCTCACTGCAATTCGGTATGGACTCGAGCCTGCGCGTGCCGCCGACCTCAGCGCACGGATGGCGCGCGACGTCACCGATCGCGAAGATCGAGGGGTCATCTGTCCGCAGGAGATGATCGACGACGACTCCGTCGTCAGTAGTGAGACCGCAAGCCTCCGCAAGGCCGACATCGGGCTCGAGACCGATACCGACGAGACAGAGATCCGTCTCGATCGTCGTGCCGTCGTCGAGCGTGAGCGAAGCCACCCGATCGTCCGACACGTCGAATTCCGCGACGGACCGTCCCGTGAGCACGCGAGTCCCCGCCTCACCGTGCACCCGGGCGAAGAACGACGAGGTCACTCCGGACGTGACGCGAGCAAGGAGACGCTGCTCCCGCTCGACGATCGTCGTCTGCACCCCTAGTGAGCTGGCGACCGCCGCAACCTCGAGTCCGATGTACCCGCCGCCAATGACGGTCATCCGGGCTCCCTGAACGAGATGGGGCCGCAGCTTGTCGGCGTCCTCGAGCGTTCTCAGGTAGTGGACATTCGAGGCCTTTACCAGCTCGCCGCCCGGGTACGACCGTGCTCTTCCCCCGGTTGCCAGCACGAGAGTGTCGTAATCGAGGTGCTGGCCGCCGCTGATTGAGATGCGCTTCCGTGCCCGGTCGATGGACTCGACCTCCGCGTCGTGCACGGCGATGCCGAACCGCTCGTAGGTGTCCGCCGACCGAAGCAGCAGGTCGGACCTCGACTTCTTCCCGAGGAGGTAGGCCTTCGAGAGGGGCGGCCTCGAGTACGGGACGGAGTGCTCACTGCCGATGAGGGTGATCGCCCCTTCGAACTCCGCTTCGCGCAGGTGGGCTACCAGGTCGCCGCCGGCCTGTCCTGCACCGACGACGACGACGTTCCCGTACGGCCGTCCGGGCCGATCGACGTCCATTCGTCACTGACTTTCAGGGATGTGCAGGACGATCCCGTCCGTGTCGGCCGTGCACGTGAGCTGGCAGCTCAGCCGGCTGTGCTCCGTGGGCTCCTCCGCAGTGGCGTCGAGCATCGCCCGCTCGTCCTCGCAGGCCGGCTCCAGACGCGAGGACCAGGACTCTTCGACGAAAACGTGGCACGTCGCGCAGGACAGGTCGCCACCGCACTCACCGACCACTCCGCTGATCAGGTTGTCGATCGCCGCCCGCATCATCGTTGTACCGACCGGCACCTGCACCGGCGTCTGGTGACCGTTCTGGCTGAACACCACGGTGGTTTGGTCGCTCATCAGCTCATGTCCTTGATTTCCAGCCCTGTCCCGATCGTGGTCCACGCGGATCTCGCCGGCGGCCTCCAGCTGCGTCATGGGAGCGACACCGCGACCGGCACCCGCATCAGCTGGTTGACCACGCCACTGGCGCCGCGCTCCGCTTGACCGTCCATCGTGATGGTCACCTGGCGGGCTTGGAGCTCCTCGAGCAGTACACGGAGCTCCAGCTTCGCGAGCATGTGCCCGATGCAGCGATGCGGACCCGCACCGAAGGTGAGCCCGGCAGCGCCGGTCCCGGGGAGTGGCTTGCCGCCCTCCCGGAACGGGTCGAACTCATCGGGGCGCGAGTAGGCAGCGGAGTCGCGATTCGCTGCAGCGAGTACGACGAGGACGGTGTCGCCCTCCTTCACGGCCTGACCGGCGATCTCGGTGTCACAGGTCGCCACGCGCGCGAACCTCATGGCCGGCGTGACGTAGCGAAGGAACTCGTCGACCAGCGCCGCTGACTGTCCCTCCTCCAGGGCCCGCGCAGCGGTGGCTGCGATGGAGGGATCGGTGGCGAGGAGGTGTCCGATGTGGGCGATCGTGGTGTGCGTGGTCTCGAAGCCTGCGCTGAACATCGACGCGCAGTACTGCTGGTACTCGGCGAGGTCGATGTCCCCAGCCTGCCGGGCCTGCGCCAGGACCGTGGTCATGTCGTCAGCCGGGTCCTTGAGCTTGTCCTCCCCCAGGTGAGTCATGAACTCGCCCACCTTCATGAACTCCGCCGTCAGACTCGCGCCGGCGTCCTCGGCGGTCTGGGCGCGGAAGATCGCATACGTGGCCTCGACGATGTAGTCGCGCTGGGCGACGGGGACGCCGAGCACCCGGGCGATGACCTGGGAGGGGATGACCCGAGCCACCTGCTCCACCCACTCAAAGGTTCGCAAGGGGAGAGCGTGGTCGAGCGCCTCGTTGACAACCTCGCGGATCCAGGGCTCGAAATTGGCGACGACCCGCGGGCCGAAAGACTTCGCCGCGGCCCGTCGAACCCGGCTGTGCTCGGGGGGGTCCATGAAGACGATGTTCTTGCCCATCGGCCCCTCCCCGGACGGATTCGGGAGCGGGAACACCGAACCGAACCGCGAGCTGAACCGCCCGGCATCCTGAAGGACCTCGACGACATCGTCGTAGCGAGTGACCAGCCAGAAGCCGTCCTTCAAGGTGCCGGACTCTGCCGGGTGCCAGGGGATGCCGGGAGTTGCTCGCATCTGCTCGTAGAGCTCGTAGGGAACTCCTGCCCGGAACGTCTCGGGATCGGCGAGGTCCGGCATTCCGCTCAGCGGGGTGGTTGTCATGGCGAGGTCCCATCGGTGAAGTAGGCGTTGACTGTCGAAGCTCTGGTGCGCTCCCCGCGGCCGCCGAAGCGACCGCCCGTGTGGCGTAGGTCATACCTTATGCTGACGACTGGCGTCTAGCAATAGGTCGGCCCGGCGGAATCGAACGGCTCGCGGCCCACGAAGCGCCCGCTGGCTCAGACGATCGTGTAGCCGCCGTCGACGACGATGTTCTGGCCGGTGATGAACGACGCATCGTCTGATGCGAGGAAGAGTGCTGCGGCGACCACGTCCTCCTCACGCCCGGTGCGCTTGATGATCTGGTGGTCGAGGTGCCCCTCGATGCCGCCCGGAATCTCCTTGAGGAACTCGGTGACCCCAGTGAGGATGAACCCGGGGCTGATCGAGTTGACGCGGATGCCATTCGGGCCGCCGTCGTTGGCCAGCTCCCGCGTCATCCCGATGACGGCGTGCTTGGTGGCTGCATGGGCGAAGCCACCGGGCGAAGCACGGAGTGCGTTGATCCCGTGCGTCGACGCGATGTTGATGATCACCGAGTTGTCCGCAGCTGCCAGGTGGGGCCACGCCGCCCGGCAGACGTAGAAGACGAGATCCAACTCGTTCCTCACGTTCGACCGCCACTGCTCATCGGTCATTCCCGTGATGGATCCGAACTGAGGAGCCGACGCATTGTTGTAGACGATGTCGATCTTCCCGTGCATCGCAGCCGCCTCTTCGACCCAGGCCCGGACGGCGACGGGGTCCCCCAGGTCCAGCGGCGCGGTCGAGGTCATGTTGCCGCCCGCCGCCCGCACCAGATCCACCGTCTCGGCTGCACCCTCGACCTTCAGGTCGCAGCCAACGATCGTCGCCCCCTCCGCTGCAAAGCGGCGCGCGGCAGTCCTGCCCTGACCACCACCGGTCCCCGTGATCAGTGCAACTCGGCCATCCAGTCGTCCAGCCATGACGGCGTCCTTCCTGGGAACAAGGCTTGATGCGCCGCACCGCTGACCGTCGGAGAATCCGACGGTCAGGTGAGACGCGCGCGGGAGCCTGCGCCTGCCCGCTCGTCAGGCGGTGATGAAGTCCTTGAGCTCTTCAAGCAGGCCAGCCTTCGGCCGGGCGCCGACGATCGATCGCACGACCTGGCCGCCCTGGTAGATCTGGATCGTCGGGATGCCGGTGACGCGGTACGAGGCCGGGGTAACCGGGTTCTCGTCGACGTTCAGCTTGAAGAATCGCATCTGCTCGCCGACCTCAGCAGCGATCTCGTCAAGGATCGGCCCGACCTGACGGCACGGCCCACACCACTCCGCCCAGAAGTCGACGAGCACCGGGAGCTCCGACTGCAGGACCGCGGTCTCGAACTCCGCGTCGGTCACGGCTTGCATGTTGCTCATCAGGATCCTCATCTTCGTTCTCGGGACAGACGTCCCCTTGGCTGGTTCTTTGCCTGGCCGCAGCGGTGCGGTCAGGCGCCCAGGTCCGCGACCACGGCGCCGCGGGCCTGGGCCTCAAGCGCGGAGTGGGCGGCGTGGTCGAGGAAGCCGATGTAGCGCTCCGCGTCGAGGGCGGCGGCACAGCCGGTGCCGGCGGCGGTGATGGCCTGGCGGTAGACGTGGTCGACCAGGTCGCCGGCGGCGAACACGCCGTCGATGTTGGTCGCGGTCGAGCCGGGCTTGACCAGCACGTAGCCGTTGTCGTCGAGGTCGACCTGGCCGACCAGCAGCTCGGAGCGAGGCTCGTGGCCGATCGCGATGAACAGGCCGGTCGCGGGGATCTCGCTGAGCTCGCCGGTGACGGTGTCCTTGAGGGTCAGCGACTCCAGGGATTCGGTGCCGTTGATGGTCTCGACGGCGGAGTTCCAGATGATCTCGAGCTTCGGGTCCGCGAAGGCCCGCTCCTGCATGATCTTGGAGGCGCGCAGCTCGTCGCGGCGCACGATCAGCGAGACCTTGGAGCCGAAGCGGGTCAGGAAGGTGGCCTCCTCGACGGCGGAGTCGCCGCCGCCGACCACGGCGATGTGCTGCTCGCGGAAGAAGAACCCGTCGCAGGTGGCGCAGTAGGAGACGCCGCGGCCCGAGAGCTTCTCCTCGTTGGGCAGGTCGAGGTGGCGGTAGCCCGAACCGGTGGACAGGATCACCGAGCGTGCGGTGTAGGTGTCGGTGGCCGTCTTGACGACCTTGATGTCACCGGTGAGGTCGACCTCGACGACGTCGTCGGCGATCAGCTTGGCGCCGAACCGCTCGGCCTGGGCGCGCATCTCGTCCATCAGGGCCGGGCCCTGGATGCCGTCGCGGAAACCGGGGAAGTTCTCGACCTCGGTGGTGTTCATCAGCGCGCCGCCAGCGGTCACGGAGCCCTCGAACACCAGGGGCGCGAGCTGGGCGCGGGCGGCGTAGATCGCCGCGGTGTAGCCCGAGGGGCCGGACCCGATGACGATGACATTGCGGGTCTCTGCATCTTGCTGCATGGCGCTAGCGACCCGTGTACCCGCCGTCGACATGCAGTGTCGTGCCGGTGACATAGCTTGCGTTGTCGGACAGCAGCCACACCGCGCCCTCCGCCATCTCCGAGGGCTGGCCGAAGCGATCAAACACGGACAGAAGGCTCGCAGTCGCCGCAGGATCGAGCCCGTTCATCTCGAGTGCCTCGAGCAGCATGGGAGTCTCAACGGCGCCGGGCGCCAAGGCGTTGATCCGGGTGCCGTGCTGGCCGTTCTCGATCGCTGCTGTCTGAGTGAGTCCGATGATGCCGTGCTTGGTGGAGGTGTAGATCGCTTGGTTGAACTGGGGGCGGAAGCCGTTCGCGGAGGAGATGTTGACGAGCGAACCTCCGCCCCCCTGCTTGATCAACTGGCGCAGCTCGTACTTGAGGCAGAGGGCGACGCCCTTCAGCTCGACCCCGATCAGTCGGTCGAAGTAGTCCTCGTCGAACTCCGACAGCAGTGCCGAGTCCGCCTGGATCGCTGCATTGTTGACCGCACCATCGAGCCGGCCAAACAGCTGGACCGTGCTCTCGACCATCGCCTCCACCGACGCGCCGTCAGAAACATCCGCCTTGACGAAGGCAGCGGTGCCACCCTCGCTGACGATCGAGTCAGCGACGGCCTGACCACCTGCCTCGTTGACGTCCGCGATGACCACCTTCGCACCAGCTGCCGCTGCGAGACGGGCCGTTGCCTCTCCGATGCCGCGGGCGGCGCCGGTCACGATGATCACTTTGTCCTGGAGAACCGGAAACGTCATTGCATTGTCCTTGTGGATTGTCAGTTGCGGAAGGTGCTGAACTGGGCGACGACGTCGGCTAGCTCAGACGAGGGATCAAGAGGCGCGGATGCCCGGGGCGTGGATCGTCTTGCCTGACATGTCCGCGCTGTTGATGAGCACGTCGCCCTCACCCCAGGGAGTGACGAAGCCTGAGTCGCGGTCCTTCTGGAAGCGCTCCGGGAGGTTCTCCACGATGTCCCAACTGGCTGTCAGCCGACCCATGCCGAGGGTGCCGCCGATCAGGACGCCCAGTTCGACGATCTGCTCCGGCGTGTAGAACTCGTGAAGCCGCTCGAAGTGCTCGTCCTTCAGCGAGAAGTGGTCGATCGACATGAGATCTGCGAGCTTCAGCGCGGCCTTCTCGGCATCAGTGAGGTCAGGTGCCTCTTCGGGACGCTCCAGGGAGCACACGAGTTCTTCGGTGACGCCCGACTCCTGGTTGCGGGTCGCCATGCACGTGCGGCACTGGTTGTGGAAGGCGATCCGCAGGCGGATGAGCTCCACGAGCCGGGGCTCGAGGTGGTTGTTGGTGTAGATGGACGCCATGAAGGTCATGACGGCCTCGGATGCCTTCGTGGACCAGGCAAGGATCTGCTGGTGGACCGGCGCCTCCGGACCGAAGACCGGGCCGTAGACGTCGGGCGGGCTCAGCGGCATACGGCGGGTGGCGACGTCTTCGACAACGCTCATCAGTGGACTCCTAAGGGGTGAGTAATACGGAAGGAATGTGATGTGGGTAATACTGACGGATACCGTACTTAATGTCAACGGATCGTCAGAAATTTAGGAACCAGCAGATTCGAGACCCGTTGGCTCGTTGGGCATGCGGGCGCGCATACGCCATTCGGCATCGCGCGATCTGCGCGAGCCGAGGGGGTTGACGTCGGCGCGTGCTCAGATGCCTCGGTTGAGCCCGCCGTCCACAGCGATGATCTGTCCGGTGATGTAGGACGCCTGGGCAGAGGCGAGGAACAAGATAAGTGACGCTGCCTCCTCCTGCTTGCCGAACCTGCCGAAGGGGAGGCCGCTCATCTTGATGTAGCCGTCCCGTGACGCGTCGTCCGGGAACATCTTGGAGAGCTGCTCGCTCTCGACCCGGCCCGGACCCACCGCGTTGACAGTGACTCCCGATGACGCCATGTACCGGGCATAGCCCTTCGACCACACCAGACAGGCCCCCAAGGCCGACATCGCCGCTGAAGGACCCGACGGCTCGAGGATGCACGCGAGGGTGATGACCCGACCTTGGTCACTGGCCTTGAGGAAGTCCTCGAACGCCTCGGTCATCCGCCTTTTCTGGTGGAAGTTCAGCTCGAACTGCGACTGCCAGACGTCCTCGGTGAGCACGGTGCCAGGCTGCTCGGCGCCACCGGCATTGTTCACCAAGATGTCGAGACCACCGTACGCGTCCCCCACTTGCTCCCGAACCCGCTGCGAGACCCCTGGTTCGAGGAGGTCCGCTGCGATAACGAGCGGACGATCGGCACCGCTCCCTGCGATCTCGTCAGCCAGGGCGTCGAGCTCGTCTCCGCGGCGCCCCAGCACAGCGAGCCGAACGCCCTCCGCGGCGAGCATCGTCGCCGTCTTTCGACCGATACCGGCCGTCGCGCCCGTGACGAGTGCGACCTTGCCCTCGATGTTGAGGTCCATCAGTCCGTTCTCCTGCTTCTTCGGTGAG
The DNA here is from genome assembly GCF_048654605.1 of Nocardioides sp. CPCC 206347. Lineage (NCBI taxonomy): Bacteria > Bacillati > Actinomycetota > Actinomycetes > Propionibacteriales > Nocardioidaceae > Nocardioides > Nocardioides sp. CPCC 206347. The sequence goes on along the minus strand of NZ_JBMCYZ010000003.1, from coordinate 39,859 downwards.
GCGCGTGGCTAGAGGTCTACGACGATCTTCTGCAGCGTGGCGCCGAGGTCGGCGAGCACATCGACCTTGGCCGCATCGCCGGCCCGGGCGACGTCGGGACGCCAGGGGCAGCTGACGATGATGTGGTCGACGCCGTAGCCGCGAAGCTCGCGGATGAGCGCGGGGTCGGGCTGCTTGATCATCGCGACGTACTCGAACGGCCGGTCATCCCTGCCGGCTTCCTGGCGCATCTGGTTGATCGTCTCGATCTGTCCCTTGACTGCGTCGGGGCGCGGAGCGCAGATCCAGCCGTCGCCGCGGAGCGCCGCTCGCTTCATGGCGGGGGCGGCGTGCCCGCCGAAGTACATCGGGATGGGGGTGGACGGTGTGGGGTTGGTCCCCATCGCCGAGATGCTGTAGTTCTTGCCCTCGTGCCGCTCGGACACGCCTTGCCAGGCGCGGTCCATGATGTTCAGCGCCTCGTCGAAGCGGGCACCACGCCCCTCCCACGGAATGCCCAGCTCGTCGTACTCCTCCTTCATCCAGCCGATGCCCACGCCGAACGAGAAGCGGTTGCCCGAGAGGTTCGACAGCGTTGCAGCGCCGTTGGCCGACTCCAGCGGATGACGCAGGAGCAGGAGGTAGACCGACGTCATGAACCGCAACGTCGTGGTCGATCCGAGGATGGCGCCGGCAGTCGCCCACAGGTGAAGGAGCGGGGCGTTGTGGTCGATCGAGCGCGGACCGTCCGGCGTCGCCTTGTAGGGGTAGTCGGACTCGATGTTGACCGGGTGCATCAGGTGCTCGCCCATGGCGATGCCGGTGAAGCCCGAGTTTTCGGCGGTCTGCGCCAGCGTGACGACTTCGTGGGGATCGGTGTAGGCGAGGGAGAGTGAGAACTTCATGGAAACCTCCGATAGGCGATTGGGTTCGTGACGAGGATCGGCGTCGTAGTGCCTGGGTCGGCTCAGTGACTCAGTGCAGAGCGGCTGGGGCTCGGCGGTTGCCGAACCACGTCGCTGCGTCGGTCAGCGACTGGTCAGCCTCGGGCAGGTTGCCGGCGAAGAGCTGGAAGACGTGGGGCACGCCCTTCCAGGCACGGAACTCGACGTCGACGCCCGAAGCAGAGGCACGGTCACGCGCTCGGGTCGCGTCATCGAACAGGATCTCCGAGCTGCTCACGTGCACCAGGAGCGGCGGTAGGCCGGCGAAGTCCATGTAGAGAGGTGAGATCGACGGATGCCGGACGTCGGTGTCGCCGGCGTAGAACTTGCCGAAGGCCTCCAGCGTCGGCTTCGTGGTCCAAGGGTCCTCGGCCGCCAACCGCTCCATGGACTCACCGGTCAGCGCGAGGTCCAGCCAGGGTGAGAACAGCATCGCGCCGGCAGGGAGATCGTCCCCCGCGTCCCGGATCAGTGCCATGACGGCGAGCGCCAAGCCCGCTCCGGCGCTGTCTCCGGCGATGACGATCTCATGCGGGCTGTGACCAAGCTCCAGGAGTGCGTCGTACGCCGCCTTGGCGTCATCAAGCGCGGCGGGATAGGGGTTCTCGGGTGCACGGCGGAAGTCGAGGCCGTAGACCTCGGTCGAGCAGCTGTGCGCAAGATGGGCCATCAGGCGGCCGTGACTGTCCAGCGACCCCATGACGTAGCCGCCGCCATGGAGGTACAGCATGACCATGCCCGGCTCTGTGCTGTCGGGCACGTAGTGGCTGGCTTCTCGGCTGCCCAGTCTTGTGGACCTCAGCTCGACGTCGTCCCGGGTGGTGGCCCACTCTCCGATGGAATCGGTTGCCTTGCGGCGCTCGTCCATCGTGAGGCTCTGCCCCAGGCCGATCACTCGCGCCTTGTAGTCCTGGATGAGCTGGGCTACCTCGTGCGCCTGGCGGCTCGGCACTGTGGTGACCTCGTCAGTCATGGGTTCCTCCGTTCTGGGCGATGAAGCCGTAGCGGTTCTCGGTGACGTGACCGTCGAGCTGGCCCTTGATCATCGCGGCCATGCTCGGAGCCAGGTGTCGGCCCGAGGCGAACCCGCTCGAGGTGAACCACAATCCGGGCTGAGCCGTCGGCTTGTAGGTGTTCCTGAGTTCCCCGACCTCGTCGAACCCGCCGATGTCGCCGACCCTGTCGGCGACGTCGCGGCCGAACAGGGCCTCGGTCTCGTACCTCTGGTTCATGTATCCGGTGGCCAGGATGACGGTGTCGAACGGCAGGATCTGGCCGCCCGACATGGCCAGTCCCTCAGGCACGAAGGACACCACGTCCTCGGCCTGGTGGACCTGAATGTCCCCCGAGATGATCAGCTCGGAGGCGCCGACGTTGAAGTAGTAGCCGGCGAAGGTCTCGTAAACCTGCCAGAGGAAGCCGTTCTCCGGCCTGCGAATCCGCAGGCCGGCCGCCTCCAGCGACTGGAGGAGCTCCTCGTCCTGATCGATGCACATCTGACCGAGCTGGCGTAGCCCGCTCTTCAGCACCGGGTAGGCCCAGCCGGCCATGCTCATGAAGTCCGCCTCGGCGAGCGGCGTGCCGTCGAAGAAGGCAGGCGGGTAGCACAACTTGGTGGTCTCGAGGTCGACCACCGTCACGGGACTCCGCTGCAGCATCGCAACCTGCGCACCGTTGAGGTGCAGCTCGCGGGCCGTGTCGTGTCCGCTGGTGCCCACACCCACGACGAGGACACGCTGACCGGCGTGGTCGGCCCCCTGGCTGAATTCCTTGGTGTGCAGCGTGTTGCCGGCAAAGGAATCGAGCCCAGGCATCTCGGGGCGATAAGGACGACCACCGACACCACCAGTTGCCATCACCACATGGCGCGGGTGCATCGTGCGCTCCGTGCCGTCGGCGAGCCGGAGCACCACCTGCCACTTCCCGGACGCTTCGTGGTACTCGCCACTGACGAAGTCGGTGGCACTCCAGTAGTTCAGCTGCATCGCCTCGACGTAGAGCTCGATCCAGTCGGCGAGCAGGTCCTTGGGCAGGTACTGCGGATAGGTGTCGGGAAACGGCAGGCCTGGAAAATGCACCATGTCCGTCTCGTTGTGCAGCGCCAACGAGGCGTACCGGGTACGCCAGTTGTCACCTGCACGCGGGAACCGGTCCACCACGAGGACATCGGCGCCGAGGGACTGCAGATGGACCGCGGAGAACAGCCCGTGGTGGCCGCCGCCGACGACGACGACCTCGGGGTCGCGGTCAGCGTAGCTGGCGCGCTGCTTGCGCACGTCGTGCCAGCTCAGGTCGCCCGATCGGTCGAAGCCGGCTCCGCGCGGGCGGCGCTTCTCGGCGCCGACGATGCCTTCCAGCCTGGTGAGGAGCATCCAGGCCTTCAAGCCGTCCTCGGTCTCGAGCAGACGGACGACACCGGTGCCGTAGCCGGCCTTGGTCCGGAAGGAGATGAACGCCTCGACGACCTCGCGGCCCGAACGCACGATGCGCTTCGGTGCCGAGCGCTCCGGGGACAGCCGGAACTCGGTCGGCTGCACGTCGACGACGCTCGCCTTCATCAGCTTCTCGATCGTGTCGATACCGCTGACGTTGCCGAGGTCCCACGTGAACGCGCCCATGTCCCGCCAGTGGGAGTCGGCGACGAAGAGATCGGCGAGCCCGGCGAAGTCCTGTGCGCTGAGCAGGTCCTGGAACGCCGTCAGCCAGCCCGTGACGTTCTCGTCTAGGCTCAACTGGTCACTCGGGCGCGAGGTCACATCGAGGTTCATTTCTTCCTCCGCGATCGATGGTTCGGTGTCGGCCACACTGGGATCGTGTGGCCCGCGACACATTTAAATAGTGACGGCAGCAGTACAGAAAGTCAACCTCTTCTGCGCACCCCAATGCCCCCAATAGCCGCGCAAGCGCCGTACGCCGCCGGTCTCACGTATAATTACTGGTCGTCTTGCGTCGGTATATGGGTAGGCCGTCGCCCCTCCCGCGCCCAGACAGGGGAAATGCTTGGCCGGCAGACGCCAGAGCCGTCTTGGAGTCCCTACGGTGCGTAGGCGTAGAGGAACCGACGGGTGAGCCGAAGCTCTGAGATCAACCACCGGCCGTCCTCGCGGACGTACTTCTCGTGGTAGTGCCCCCATCCGTGCACCCGGGAGATCGGCGCTCCCTGTGAGAAGTGGATGATGTCCTTGAACGGCCAGACAGCCGTTGCATGGTCGGCGTCGACGACGTCGATCTGCGGATTGAACATCTCGTGATAGAGCGCAGGGGCGGGTTTCGCGGTCAACGTCTCGAGGATCGATGCCCGCCCGAACCGCGGCCAGGGCGCGCGCCGGTCCTCCAACTCCTCCAGCACCTCGTACGACACCTCGCAGCCGGTCGGATCCCACTCACCGGTCACCGGGTCGCGCGCGATGAAGGCTCCGCGTTCGTCCCAGACGCACTCCTCCGTGAAGAGTGCCGCGTACCGTTCCCAGTCGCTCGCGAGCACGGCGAGCTCGTAGTGCGCCTTGGTCTGACGGATCCCCTCAATGGCGGACAGACGTTCAATGTCCTTCAAGACCGTGACCTTTCTACGAGGAAACCCCCGAGTGATGCGCAGACCACGGCCTGCGACACTCGGGGGTCTGCGTCAAGAGATCAGCAGATCACGCCTCGCCTGCAAGAGCCTTGGTGATGGCTGCTGTGTTCCAGTACCAGTTCCGCTCGCTGACGGCCAATCCGTCGCGGAACTCCCAGATCTCGTTGACGTACGTCTCGATCGGCGTCTCGTTGGGGCCGATCTTCCCCTCCAGGTGCACCACGGTGCAGATGCGCGTGCCGTCCGGGTCGACGACCTGGAACTGGGGCGTGAAGTTGGTTCCTCCCCACACCGTTCCGAAGATGTGGGCGATGTGTTCCATGAAGGCGTCCGGGCCGCGATAGATGCCGCCGTAGGGCATCCCCTCGTCCTGGTGGAGGACGAAGTCGGGCGACAAGAGCCCGCGCGTCGTCTCGTTGTCGCCTGCCTGAATGGCCTTGACCAGCTTCCAGTAGAGGTCGTAAGCACTCTCGCTCATTGTCGGCTCCGGTTTCGTGAAGTGCGAGCATTTCGCTCGCTGGTGGTGGGCGGCCCGAGTGGACCGTGGACGAATCACGAACATCCCGGCTCCCGGGTGGCCGTGAGGTGGATCACGCCTACTACATAAACTGACGGATTGCGTTCAGCATGTCAAGGGCCACTGCTCCGCGAGTTCGTGTCAGCCCCCGCCGTCGAGCGACGCCGTGCCGACTGCGACCCGTCCCAGGTCTGCACGCCGGGCCCGCGCGATCGCAGCACGGCCTTCTGGACCTTCATCGTCGGAGTCTTGGGCAGCTCGTCGATGAACTCGACGAACCGCGGGACGGCGAATGCCGGCACGTTCTTGGTCATGTATTCGATGAGATCGCTCGCCGAGAGCGAGGCTCCGTCGGCCAGGACGACATAGATCATGACCTCGTCCTCGGACCATTCCGACGGCACGGCGACGACGGCACACTCGGCGATGGCGGCATGCTGCAACGCGGCTTCCTCGACCTCGCCTGAAGAGATGTTCTCCCCGCGACGCCGGAGTGCGTCCTTCAGGCGGTCCACGAAGTAGTAGTAGCCCTCGTCGTCGCGCCGGAAGAGGTCCCCCGTCCTGAACCAGCCGTCCTCCGTCCAGGCATCAACTGTTGCTTCTGGGTCGTTGAGGTACCCCAGGTTCAGTGTCGAGCGATCGCCGCCCACCTGAAGCTCGCCGGTCTCTCCCACCGCAGCTTCCGCACCATCGGCGTGGACCAGCCGGACAGGAAAGCCCGCTTCCTTCCCGCAGGACTGGTAGGTCTGGGCCGTGACCGACTCCCCTGGAGGCGTCAGGAAGACGTTCACGATCTCCGACATGCCGTAGGTGGCCACGACCCGGTCGATGCCGAAACGCTCGGCGAACTGCTCGACGAAGGGGGGCACGGGTCCTCCCACACAGGCACGCACGGGGTTGTACGCATCGTCCGGTCCCCGCTCGGATTCCATGAGGAAGGTCATCATCGCGCCGATCAACAAGGTGTCGGTGCATCCGAACTTGCGTACGTCGTCCAACCAGGCCGACGTCTTGAAGCTCTCGCGCGTCACGAGCGACGTCCCCCGCGCTGCCGCGCGATAGAGCGGACCACGGGCAGACCAGTGGAAGGTGGGGAAGGGGTTGTAGTACGTGCCGTCGCCGTCCGGGTCGAGAGCTTCGGCCACGACCAGAGTGCCCGCGCAGCGCCCCCAGGGCACGAGGACACCCTTCGACCGACCCGTGGTGCCGGACGTCAGGATCACGCAGGCGGGGTCGTCGAGGGCACCGTCCACCACGGGCACCAACGGCCCTCCAGTTGCCAGCAGCTCGCCTGCGATCAGGAACTTCTGCACGGGCGCATTCGACATGACGACCACGGGGATGCCCAGATCACTCAGCAGGGGCTCCCACGTGGCGCAGAAGCGGGGGTCGATGACGACCACCTTCGGGCGAATCGTCGTGAGGACCCGCTGCAACCAGCTTCCCTTGAAGGCGTGGTTGAGCGGCGCCTCCAGCGCGCCGATACCGGCGGTCCCGATCCATGACACAGCTGCATCGCGACCAGACACCAGCATGGTGGCGACCACGTCACCCTTTCCCACGCCCAGCCCGGCCAGCACCGCACTCCAGGCTCGGGACTCGTCGTGCAGCTCACCCCACGTGAGCCGGCGCTCCGCCTCCACGACCGTCAGAGCGACTTGGTCCGCTGCGGCCTCTGCCCTCGACCTCACGAGGCCGGGCAGCGACACGGAATCATTCTTCATCGGACATCCCGTACTGGAAGAGCGACATGGTCGTCGTTCCGATCACTTCGTCGCGCTGGTTCTGGTAGACCTCGAACCGAGAGAGGAAGTACCCCTCACCGAGCTTGGTCTGACGTCGGCCCGAGCAGTTCAAAAGCTGGGCCGTGGAGTGGATGACGTCCCCGGGGCGCACGACAGCTCCGAACTCCGCATGTCGTCGTTGGACGATCACCTCGCGTGCATGCGGTGCACGCCACTCGAAGGGCCAGTCGGACTCGACCACGCCCGGCCAAGCCGATTGATCGATCGCGTCGATGTCCGGCGCCGAAGCCGAAACACCCACCTGGCCCGCTCGGTTGAGGTTCCAGATCGACATGGACGCCGCTGGCGCCCGCACCCTGCCCGTTCCTCCGGAGAGGTTCTGGTACGCCGGGTTGGCGTCCCGCACCATGTCACACCAGTAGCCGATCTGCGCCTCGCTGACCGGGTACGGAGCGTGACGCACGAAACGTTCGCCCAATCTGCCGTGTAGTTCTTCGGGCATGTCGTCAGCCAGCTCCACGGCGGGCGCGGCGGCCGTCAGGAGCCGCGGTGACGGCGCGGCACCGGCGGCCGGCAGGTCGAGCACCATCACGGCGCCGGCGACATCGTGACCATCCGTCGTCGAGATCAGCACCTCGATCTCGACAGAGTGCCGCTCACCCTCTATCCAGGTGCGCAGCACCTTGCCGCCCACCACGGCGACGTCACCGAGGCACAGCTGGTCCTTCATCGTGAGCGTCATGCTGGCGAGGACTGACTGCGGTCCACTCCAGTCGGTGGCACACCGGCTGAGCAGAGCCTGCAGGTAGGCCGTGTTCACGAACGCGTCGCGGATCCCGAGGCCGTGACAGAAGTCCCGGTTGTGGTGGTACGGCATGACGTCGCGCGTGCCGACGACCGCCAGCACGATGGTCTTCATGGTGATGGGCAGGGTGAAGCCGTCGATCTGCTGTCCCTCGGACACGTCGTGCCAGTCGCGCGAGACCATGCCCGAGGCGCGTGCCGACATCAGTAGCTTTTCGGGAGGCCGAGGGACTGGGTCGCGATCTGGCTCAGGACGATGTTGTTGTTGACGGGTCCGAGCTCGGAGAGCTTGGCCTGGAGGAAGAAACCGATGATGTCGGTCTCCATGTCAGCGAACCCTCCGCCGTACACATTCGCGGAGGCGTTCGTCGCCTGGCTCACGGCCATGCTCGCGAGGTACTTCGTGGTGCTCGACTCGATGCCGACCTTCTCGCCGCGGTCGAACGCAGCAGCGGTCTTGTACAGATAAGCCCGCGCAGCCTCCGTGTGCGCCTTGGCAGCGGCGAGCGGGTGCTGGACCGACTGGTAGGTGCCGATGGGCACGTCGAAGGGGGCACGGGTCGAGGCGTGCTCGGCGGCCTTCTTGAGGACGTAGTCAGCCGATCCGATGTTGATCGCAGCGACGATCATCCGCTCCGGGTTCAGGCAGTCGAAGAGCACCTTGAGACCGTCGCCGTCGGGCCCGAGGAGACTCTCGGCCGGCAGCTCCACGTCCTCGAACGAGATCGAGTACTGCTTCTCGGCCTTATGGATCCCGATGTCCATCGGCGAGGCCGAGATCCCGGGTGAGTCCGGGCGCACCAGGAAGAGACTGATCCCCTCGGTGCGGTTGTCGGGGTCGTACGGCGTGGTGCGTGCGACGACCAGGCACCACTCGGCCTCCAGGAAGCCGGTGATGTAGTACTTGGAGCCCGACAGCCGGTAGGTGCCATCGTCCTGCTTCAGTGCCGTCGTCCGGATCTTGAACGTATTCGAGCCGGCGTCGGCCTCGGTGATGGCGAACGAGAACCGGGACTCACCGGTCGCCGTCGCCGGGAGGATCGTGTTGCGTTGGTCATCGGTTCCGTACTTCACGATCGGGATGCGCGACATGAAATTGGGGACCGCCGACTGAAGGTTGAGTCCTGCAGACGCCTGCCAGTCGATCGCGTGAACGAGATCTGTGAGGTCACCGCCGATGCCGCCGTACTCCTCGGGCAGCCCGAGGCCCAGCAGCCCGGTCTCGGCCCACGCATCCCACAACTTCTGCGGGACCTCGTTGGCGCGCCCGGCGTCGGCGACGTGGCGACGATCGACCCTCTTGATGATGTCGTCGCAGACCTGACGAATGTCCTCGAGTGCTTCGCTCACCGTTGCTTCTCCTCCTGCTGGGACCACTGACTATGGTTAACTATACGTTAACCGTCAAGTAATTAGAAGGAGTCCCGGATGTCGACACTGCCTCGTTCAATCTACGACCAGGAGCACGACGACTTCCGGGGAACCGTGCGCGCCTTCATCAAGAACGAGGTGTCTCCCCATGCCGCGCAGTGGGAGGAGGAGGGCATCATCGACCGCTCGATGTGGCTGGCCGCGGGCAAGGCGGGTCTTCTCGGCCTGAACGCACCCGATGAGCTGGGGGGCGGCGGGATCGACGACATCCGGTTCCCGATGATCGTCCAGGAGGAGCTGGCGGCATGCGGTCACGCCTCGGTCGCCGTGTCCTTCGCCATGCAGAACGAGGTGGTGCTGCCCTACCTCCTCGAGCTCGGCACTCCCGAGCAGAAGGCCCGCTGGGTTCCCGGCGTCTGTTCGGGCGAGGTCGTGCTCGCGGTCGCCATCACCGAGCCGGGTACCGGCAGTGACATGGCGGCCATCAAGACGTCGTACAAACGCGTCGACGACCACCTCATGCTGAATGGTTCGAAGACCTTCATCTCCAACGGCATCCACGCCGACGTCGTCATCGTCGCTGCCCGCGACGCCGACAGCGACGACCCTCGGGCCTTCACGCTGCTGGCCGTCGAGCGCGGCATGGGCGGGTTCGAGCGGGGACGCAACCTCGACAAGGTCGGCCTGCACGCCCAGGACACGGCCGAGCTCAACTTCACCGACGTCGCCGTTCCCGAGAGCAACGTGTTGGGCGAGCACCACATGGGCTTCAACTACCTGAGGCGTTTCCTGGTCAAGGAGCGCGTCGCGACAGCGGCCGGCGCGGTCAACCACGCCGAGCAGTATCTCGCCTGGACCGTCGAGTACACGCGCAACCGGACCGTCTTCGGATCGCCCGTCGCCGCGCTGCAGAACACGAGATTCGTGCTGAGTGAGCTCGCCACCGAGATCCAGATCGCCCGGGTCTTCGTCGACCGCTGCGTGGAGCTGTTGCTGGAGGGCACCCTCGACGAGAGCACGGCCGCAATGGCCAAGTGGTGGTGCACCGAGCTACGCGTGAAGGTCGCGGATCGCTGTGTCCAGCTGCACGGCGGCTACGGATACATGCTCGAGTACCCGATCGCACGCGGCTTCATCGACTCGCGGGTGGAGACGATCTATGCCGGAACGACCGAGGTGATGAAGGAAGTCGTCGCACGGTCAGTGATCGGGCGGCTCTAGGCCCATGCCCGTCACCTGGTCGGCGCGCAACTCCGTCCTGCACGTCACGCTCGACCGACCCGACCGCCGCAACGCGATCAACACCGAGATGGCCCAGCAGATCGAGCAAGCGCTCGACGTGCTCGAGAACGACCCCTGGCTCCGTGTGGCGATCATCAGCGGCGCGGGCGGCCACTTCTGCGCCGGGACCGACCTGCGTCTCGAGCGCAGCCCTGCCACAGCTCGCGGCGGCGAGTACGGCATCGTCCGGCGGCCGCGGAACAAGCCGCTCATCGCGGCCATCGAGGGAGTCGCCTTTGGCGGCGGCCTGGAGATCGCGCTGGCCTGTGACCTCATCGTGACCGCCGATTCCGCTCGGCTCGCACTGCCCGAAGCACAGCGCGGCGTCGTCCCGACCTGCGGCGGGATCTTCCGCGTGCTCGAGACTCTTCCCGAGGGCGTGGCCATGGGACTGCTCCTGGCCGGCGACGAGATCGACGGTGAATCGGCGGCCCGACTGGGGCTCGCGACCCGCCGCGCCGAGCACGGAGACGCCGTCGCTGTCGCCCAGCGGCTCGCGCTGGACGTCTGCCGCTCTTCCCCCATGTCACTGGCCGCTCTGCTCCGAGCCCTGCGACGCATTCGCGCCGTGTCGACGGCGGAGGGCTGGGCTGCCACCGAGGGGGCGATCGACGACATCAGCGCCGGCCCCGACATGGACGAAGGCATCACCGCCTTCTTCGACCGCCGCCTCCCGCGCTGGCACCCTGAGTCCCGGCCGAGCTAGAGCTTCTCGATCTTCTCCAGGAACTCGGGGTCGACGACCGAGAGACGCTCCCAGGCCAGGGTGAACTCGGCGATCGAGCGGAGCTGCGACTCGTACTGCAGGTTGAAAGCCCGCTTCGTCGACTGGACGGACAACGCAGGCAGCTGCGCCAGTCGATCGGCGTAGGCCCGTGCCGTCGTCGCGAGGTCGGCACGCGGCACCACCTTGTTGACCATGCCGAGACGATGGGCCTCGGCAGCCGGAAGGCGATCTCCGAGCAGGACGTACTCCTTCGCGATCTGCATGCCAACCGACAGGGGCCAGGCCACGCCTCCGTCCCCCGCGGACATGCCGAGCATGACGTGGGTGTCACGGTAGAACGCGTCCTCGCTCATCACGACAACGTCCGCCAGCACTCCCAGGCTGGCGCCGAGCCCGACTGCCCCACCCTGGATCGCCACCACGACGGGAAGACGGCACGCGAGCATCCGGTCGAAGATGCGGTGACCATCGCGAAAGGCCGCCTCGCGTTCGGCCCTGTCCTTCTGCTGGGACTTGAACCACTCGTAGTCGCCACCTGCGGTAAACGTGTCGCCTTCCGCCTGGAACAGGACGGCTCGGGCGTCCACATCGTTCTCCAACCTCAGCCAGAACTCCGCCAGCGCCGCATGCATCGACGCGTTGATGGCGTTGCGCTTGTCCGGCCGGTTGAGCGTGGCGATCCTCAGCGGACCGTCGGCCACGACGGAGAGCTCGTCGGGAAAGTCGTCGTAATGGTTGGTCACAAGAGCACCTTTCTCTTCCGCTAGTAGGGGAAGGTCCCTCCGTCGACCATCAGGACCTGTCCCGTGATGAAGCTCCCCGCGTCCGAGACGAGGAGGAGCGCCGGCGGCACCATCTCCTCCGGGCGGGCCAGACGCTTCAGGAGACTGGACGACTCCATGGCCTTGATCGCTTCGGCGTCGTTGTTCTGCACCATGTCGGTGTCCGTCGCGCCAGGGGCGAGCGCGTTGACCCTGATGCCGTGCTCGGCGTACGACGCGGCCATCGCCCTGGTGGCTGCGACGAGACCGTTCTTGCCCATCGCGTACAGGGCTGCCTGCGGTGAGTACATGAAGGCCCAGGGGGAGATGATGTTGAGCACCGCGGAACCAGTGCCTGCCTTGAGGTGGGGAAGCGCCTTCTCCACCAGGAAGACCGGCCCCCGCAGGTTGACCGCGATCGACTTGTCGAACGCCTCTGGCGTCAAGGAACCCAACGGCTGCGTCAGGGAGTTGGCAGCGTTGTTGATGACGATGTCGATGCCGCCGTGGCGCTCGACCGTTCGGTCGACGAGGGACGAGATGCTCTCGAGGTCACCCATGTGGCAGTCGAGACCGATGACGTCACCGAAGTCCGAGAGCTCGGCGGCTGCGGCCTCGCTCGAGTCCCGCTTGCGCCCGGTGATGACGACCCGTGCGCCGCGAACGGCGAGCCCTGCTGCGATCTCACGACCGATGCCACGCGTTCCGCCGGTGACGATTGCGGTCCTGCCGCTCAGGTCGAACATGTCGCTGACTTCCCTCCTGCTGATGCTCGTCATCGGCCCGTCCAGACCGGGGAGCGCTTCTCGGCGAAGGCCTTGGGGCCCTCCTTGGCGTCTTCGGAGTGGAAGATGGTGTCGATCAGCGGTTGCTGCAGCTTCCAGAACTCGGCTTCGTCGACGTCCAGGCTGCAATAGATCAGCTCGCGGCTCGCGCGGAGCGCTGAAGGCGCGTTGCGACCGATCGTCCGGGCGAGCTCCAGTGCCTCGCCGAGGGCGTTGCCAACTGGGACCACCCGGTTGACGAGGCCGTGGCTGTGTGCGAGCTCGGCATTGATCGGCTTCGCTGTCAGCGCCATCTCCAGAGCGACCGAGACCGGCACCCGTCGCGGGAGTCGGCACAACGCGCCTCCGGCAGCAAAGAGACCGACCGCGACCTCCGGTACGCCGAAGCGTGCGTGGGTCGCCGCCACCACCAGGTCGCAGGTGAGTGCGACCTCGAGGCCACCGGCGAGCGCGAAGCCCTCGACCGCAGCGATGGTCGGCTTCTCGCCCACACGCGTCAGGAACGGCATCATGTCCTTCGGCGCTCCGTGCTCGGCAAAGGCCTTCAGGTCCATGCCAGCACTGAAGAAGCCACCGGCTCCGGTGATCACCCCGACCCGCAGGGCAGGGTCCTCATCCAGTCGCTCGACGGCTCGCAGGAGCCCGGTCGCCACAGGTCCGTCGATGGCGTTGCGGGCCTCGGGCCGGTTGATCGTGATGAGCAGGACCGTCTCGTCCAGCACCTCGGTCACGACGCTGCTGTCAGGTGTCATTTCCACGGCAGCCGAACCCCACCGTCGACCCGCACGACCTCGCCGTTCATGTAGTCGTTGACGACGAGCTCGCGCACCATCGAGGCCAGTTCGTCCGCACGACCGAGACGCTTGGGGAACAGCACGTCCTGCCCGAGCTTGGCCTTGAAGTGCTCCGCCTCCGGGCCCGTTCCGTAGATGGGCGTGTCGATCAGACCGGGCACCACGGTGTTCACTCGCACGCCGAGGGCTGCGAGGTCACGGGCGAGCGGAAGGGTCATCCCCACGACGCCTCCCTTGGATGCCGCGTAGGACACCTGGCCCACCTGTCCCTCGAAGGCCGCGATGGAGGCGAAGTTCACGATGGCTCCGCGCGCACCCTCGTCGGAGGGCTGCTGCGAACCCATCGCTGCTGCACCCAGTCGGCAGACGTTGAAGGTGCCGATCAGGTTGACGCGGAGGTGCCACTCAAACTCCTCCAGCGGCAGGGGCGTCAGGTCGCGCGCCACCGTGCGCGTCGAGCGGCTCACGCCGGCCGAGTTCACGATGACGCGGAGCGGTCCGACCTCCTGAGCTGCCGCGATCGCGGCTGACACGTCGGCCTCGCTCGACACGTCGGCACGGACGAACGTGAAGCCGTGCTCCTCGGCGACCGACTCGCCGAGCTCGGCGTTGAGGTCGACGATGACGGGCCGAGCACCGGCGGCACCCAGGGTCTTCGCCACGGCAAGACCGAGGCCGGAGGCCCCGCCCGTCACGATGGCAGCCGCAGACTCGATGTTCATCGGCCGGCTCCGTTCGGCAGCAGCGGGGTGTTCGGCGTGGACCGCATCACTTTGTTCCTTCGTTCGATCGACCAGACGGTGTGGCCGGGGCGGGATATATATCTGACGTTTTGCGTACAGTAATCGACTGTAGCACCGGCAGCTGGTGCACCGAGTCAGTCCGTCTGCCAGACGGCCGGGCGCCGTTCGACGAAGGCCCGGGCGCCTTCCATGGCGTCGGGCGCGGCGCCGATCTCGTTCATGAAGGGCCGCTGCAGATCCCAGTAGTCGGAGAAGGAGACGTCCCGCCCGAGCTCGAGGAGGCGCTTCGACGATCGCACCGCCAGCGGAGACATCTCCGCCATGCGCTTGGCCACCGCGAGCGTCCGTCCGTACAGGTCGGCCTCGTCGTCGACCAGGACGCTGACGAGGCCTGAGCGGTACGCCTCCTGGGCATCGATGGGCTGACCGGTGAGCACCATCAGGTTCGCCAGACCCTCGCCGACCTTGCGCGGCAGGCGGTAGATGCCGCCTGCCCCGGCGATCAGTCCGCGTCCGACTTCAGGCAGGCCGAAGGATGCCGTCGGCGACGCGATGACCACGTCGCACGCAAGTGCGATCTCGAGACCACCCGCGTAGGCCTGGCCGGCAATGCCGGCCACGAGGGGCTTCGCACTGCCTCGCCGGACGAACTTGAAGAGGCCCCGAGGGGGGCCCGACGTCATGAAGTCCTTGAGATCCATGCCCGCACAGAAGGTGGGCCCGTTGGCCACCAGGACGCCGGCACGGAGGCCGCGGTCCTCGTCCAGCCGCTCCAGAGCCGCCACCAGCAGATTACCCAGCTCGGCATTGACGGCGTTGCGTCGCTCCGGGCGATTGAGCGTCATGACCAGGCAGTGGTCGATGACCTCGAGCTCCAACACAGACGACATGACGACCCTTCGATAGGCGAGAAACAATAGGATACGCTGATCGTCAGCAAATGCGCCAGCATGTCGTGCAACCGAGGTCCAGGAGGACAGATGCCCACTGCACCGCATCGAGCAGGACCGCTCACCGGGCTGAGGATCGTCGAGCTGGGCGGGATCGGGCCTGGCCCGCACGGCGCCATGATGTTGGCCGATCTCGGTGCCGATGTCGTCCGTGTCGAGCGTCCCGGCTACGACTTCAACCAGCCTCGACCTGACACCGTGCTGAGAGGCCGTCGCATCGTCGTCCTCGACCTCAAGTCCGAGGAGGGCCTGGCGGCTCTCACGACGCTGGCGGGTGCGGCGGACGTGCTCATCGAAGGCTTCCGGCCCGGCGTCGCCGAACGGCTCGGCTTCGGACCGACCGTCTGCACCGACCTCAACCAGCGTCTGGTCTACGCGCGGATGACCGGTTGGGGACAGTCCGGACCGTTGGCCCAACGCGCGGGCCACGACCTCAACTACATCTCCCTCACGGGTGCGCTCAACGCCATCGGGCCTTCCGGCTCCAAGCCGGTCGTCCCGATCAACCTGGTGGGGGACTACGGCGGCGGCTCGATGGTCCTGGTGCAGGGGGTGCTGAGCGCCCTGGTCGAGCGATCCGTCTCGGGTCTGGGGCAGGTGGTCGATGTCGCCATGGTCGACGGCACCGCCGTGCTCGTGCAGCAGATCCTGTCACTGCACGAGCGCGGTCTGTGGTCCGCGACGCGGGGCTCCAACACCCTCGACGGAGGAGCACCCTTCTACGACACCTACGAGTGCTCCGACGGCAAGCACCTCGCGGTGGGCGCGCTCGAACCGCAGTTCTACCGCGAGCTCCTCGCCGGTCTGGAACTCGAGGTCCACACCCTGCCTGATCGTGACGACCCTGCTCAATGGCCCGCACTACGTGCAGTCTTCACCGAGCTCTTCCGGCAGCGTCCGAGGGATGAGTGGGCAAGTCTCTTCGAGGACACCGATGCCTGTGTCACCCCCGTCCTCGACTTCGACGAGGCCGCCCGCCACCACCACCTGGTCGCTCGCAGTACCCGTATCGACGTCGAGGGAGTGAGCCAGGCCGCGCCCGCGCCGCGCTTCGACCGCACCCCGTCGTCGGTTCCGTCGCCTCCGCCGACCGCGGCCACGACCACCGCAGAGGTTCTGACCGACTGGCAGGACGCGAGCGGGACGCAGGATCGTTGAGGGGAACGGCGAGCCCGGGAGGACTCAGTCCTCCGGGTCCGTCGTCCACTGCAGCAGCGTGTACGCACCATCCGCGGAGTCCTCGAAGACGCCCCTGACCGGGGTCCCGCACGACACCTCACGCTCGGCAGGTCCGAGCAGGTTCCCGATCAGCCGGACGCCACCAGCGCCCGGAAGCTCAACCAGCACCAGGAGGTAGGGAAGCCGGGTGGCCAGCTGCGGCCGGACGGCGTGCCACGCCCGCGTCCAGCTGTAGATCCGACCGACCGGCTCGGTCTCGGTCCACTCCAGCCCGAAGGTGTGGCAGTTGTGGCAGATGACGTCGGGGGGCCAGCTCCACGTGCCACAACTGGAGCAGCAGGGCAGGACCAGACGGTGCGCGCGAAGTGCCTGGTGGTGCGCGAGGTCCGATCCATCGGGCAGCGGAACCGGGGTCACCACCGGGTCGGCGAAATACCTCTCAACGCTCACAGGACGTCCTTCCTTCCGTAGATCACCGATGTACTGACCGATGTCATCGGTCCGCCTGCACACAGGCAGGTCTTCGCGTCCGGCACCTGGTTGACGGCTGTTCCCCGCAGCTGCCGGACAGCCTCCACGTGCATCTGCATCGACTGCACGTAGGCCTCGGCGAAGTTTCCGCCGGATGTGTTGAGCGGCAGGGCTCCGCCGGGCGCGGTGAGATTCTCGAAGGTCAGCACCTCGGCCGCCGTCTCAGGTGTGCAGAAGCCGTGCTCGATGATCGCCATGACGACGCCGGCTGTGAAGTTGTCGTAGACCTGCAGGACGTCGATGTCCGCAGGCGTGAGGCCGGCCTGGTCGAACAGCCGAGGTGCGAGGGTCTTGAACCCACCCGTCACGTAGTCGGGGACGTTCTCCTGCGCGGCCGAGCGGAACGGACCGCCCCCGGCCGCAGCGAGGATGTAGACGGGATCGTGTCGCATGGCCTCGGCCTGAGCGCTGTGGGTGATGAGCACGGCCGCGGCGCCATCGCTCTCTGCACAGCAGTCGTAGAGGTGGAACGGCTCCGAGATCCATCTGGAGTCCTGGTACTGCTCGGACGAGAGGGTGCGTCCGTGCATCACGGCACGAGCATTGGTGCTGGCGTGGTGGTACGCCGTCCGCGCGACCGCCTCGAACGTGCTCGGGTCCACCCCGACGACCTCGAGCAGGCGCTGGGCACGGAGGGCGTACTTCTGCGGCGGCGTCAGGAAGCCGTGAGCAGCGCTGATGCCGCCGAGCCCGTATCCGGAGGCCTCGCTCGAGGGGGAGCCGCCGCCCCCGTACGCGCCGGAGCCGAAGCGGGCAGCTGGCGGCTGGGTGATCGCGCGGTAGGCGATCACGTTGTCTGCCATGCCTGTAGCGACCGCGGCAGCGGCCAGGCCGATGTGACCGCTGGACCCGCCGCCGCTGATCGTGGCCTGCATCGCCGAGACCTTCAGGTCCTTGATACCGAGGGCGGCCGCGATCTTCGGAGGCTCGTTCTTGTCATTGCCGAAGGAGACCAGGCCGTCGATGTCGCGGACGTCGATCTGCGCGTCGTCAGCCGCGGCGATCACCGCCTTGAGGCATAGCGCGAACTCCGAGTCGGGCGACGTGCCTCGCTTGTAGAAGGTGCTCTCGCCGATCCCGACGATGGCAGCGCGCCCGCGCAGGCTCCGGTTCCCATTCATCGGACACCCGCCTCCGCGATCGTCAGGTATTCCTGTCGAAGTTGCTGCTTGAGCATCTTTCCCGAGAGGTCACGCGGCAGCTCCTCCCGGAAGTCGACGGTGCGCGGACACTTCACGTCGGCGAGTCGGGTCCGGCAGAAAGCCATCAGCTCGCCGGCGAGTGCCTCAGCCGCGGCATCGGTCAGCGGCATCTCGACCGGACGCACCACAGCCTTGACCTGCTCACCGAAGTCCGGGTGCGGAACCCCGAACACCGCGACATCGAGGACCGCCGGATGCGTCGACAGGGCATTCTCCGCCTCCTGCGGATAGATGTTGACGCCTCCCGAGATGATCATGAAGGCCTTGCGGTCGGTGAGGTAGAGGAAGCCTTCCTCGTCGACGTGGCCGACGTCGCCCAGGGTGCTCCAACCCTTCGGGTGCCGGCTCCCTGCCGTCTTCGCAGCATCTCCCCGGTACTCGAACTCCGGGCCCTTGCCGAAGTACACGGTGCCGGTCTCGCCCGTGGCCACCAAGTCTCCGTCGTCGTCACAGATGTAGACCTCGCAGCCGATCGGTCGGCCGACCGTGCCCGGGTGCGCGAGCCACTCGGTCGAGTCGCACAACACGAGGCCGTTGCTCTCCGTGCCCGCGTAGTACTCGTAGACCACCGGTCCGAGCCAGTCGATCACCTGTTCCTTCAGGTCGCGCGGACACGGGGCTGCGGAGTGGATGAAGTAGCGGAGGCTCGAGACGTCGTGTCCCAGGCGAACCTGGTCCGCCAGACGCATCATCCGCAGCATCATGGTCGGCACGACCTGGGTGTGGGTGACGTGATGGCGCTCGACCAGCTCGAGATACGCCGCTGCATCGAACTTGTCCATGATGACCGCCGTGCCCCCCAAGGCAGTCGTTGCCATGACGAACCGGATGCCTGCACCGTGGTAGAGCGGCGCCGGCGAGAGGTAGACCGTGCTCTCGTCGAAACCGAAGAACTTCTTGGCGGCGTACGAGGTGCCGACCGCCGCCGTCTCCAGCGGCGCCTGCTTCGTGGGGAGGACGATCGCCTTCTGGCGCCCCGTGGTGCCAGACGAATACAGCATGTCGCTGCCAGCCACCCGGGGCGGGGGAAGGGGGTCCGCGGCCCGGGCGTCGACGACGGACTCGTAGGACTCGAAGCCGTCGATCTCGCCACCGACCGCCAGCAGAACGCTGCCATCGGGGAGGTCGTGGCCGACCGCTGCCCCGACCGCGGCGAAGGCGGCGCTGCAGATCATCGCCCGAGCGCCGCTGTCTGCAGCGATGTAGGCGACCTCGTCCGCAGTCAGGCGCGTCGAGCAGGTCGTGTAGACCAGACCGGCATAGTGCGCTCCCCAGATGGCCTCGACGAACCTCTGGTGGTTCTCCATCAGGACCACCACGTGGTCGCCCGGAGCCAGCCCGCGCTCGGCGAGCGCGGTCGAGAGGCGGTTCGCCTGTGCGTCCAGCTCCCGGTAGGTCTGGGTCCAGCCCGTGCTCCCGTGAATGACGGCGACACGGTCAGGTGCCTCGATCGCGTACCGACCGGGATACCTCTCGGGGCGGGAACGGGAATCCAGCGTCATGTTGCCCTCGTTCACAGTGCTCATGCCTTCGTGGTCGCGCGGCGCTGGTCGCGGGTCACGCCCAGACCCATTGCCACCAGGTCTCTGGTCGTTGCCGTGAGGCCGGTTCGGCGCAGTTGGTCCTTCATCACTCGTCCGGCAGCATTGCGCGGCAGTTCTGGCAAGAGCTCCACGAACTGCGGCACAGCGAAGTACGGGAGCTCGACCGCCATGTGAGCGGCCAGGGCCTCGAAGTCGAACGCATCAGGATCCGTCACGACCAGGCAGGCCTTGATCGCCTGATCCAGCTCACCCTCGATCTCGACGCCGTGAACGGCCACCTCCACCACTCCGGGGGCGCGGACCAGGCTTCGTTCGAGCTCGAACGCGGACACGTTCTCGCCTCGGCGGCGCATCGAGTCCTTCTTGCGGTCGACGTACTGGATCTCCCCGTCCACCAGGCGGCCCATGTCGCCGGTGTGGAACCAGAGGCCCTGGAACGCCTCCACGGTTGCCGCGTCGTCGTTCCAGTAACGCTCGAACAACGCGTGCGGCACGCGTGGTCGCACGACGATCTCTCCCACCTCGCCCGAGCCGACGCTGTGGCCACTGCTGTCGTGCAGGTCGACGACAAGATCAGGTGCGGGCTTCCCGGCCGTCCCTCCGACGCCCTGCTCCTCGAAGCGGTTGTAGGCGATCGGGTAGCACTCCGTCTGACCGTACTGACGGGTCAGGGCACGGATGCCGAAACGCGCCAGGAACTGCTCCTGCTCCGCCACCGAGAGCTGCACCGTCGACATGGCCCGCAGCGTGTGCTTCTTGTCCATCGGCGAGGCTGGCTGCTTGAGCAGCGCCTGCGCGATCCAACCGACACCCACGGCAACCGTGCCGCCGACCTCCGTCGCCCGTGCGAGGTATCGCGAAGCGGAGAAGGCTGTCTCGAGCACGACCGGGATCCCCAGCGCCAGCGCGCCAAGGAGCGGCGTCTGCCCGCCCACGTGGAAGAGCGGAGCAGCGGTGAAGATGACGTCGTCGTCCTCGAGGCCCGAGAGGGCCTCGGTGTACCGCGACCAGTGCTTGGTCATCCCGTGACTGATGATGCAGCCCTTCGGAAGGCCCGTCGTGCCCGAGGTGTAGAGGATCGTGTAGACGTCGGCGTCGTCGGGGACCACGGGTTGGACGGGAGCTGAGTCGAGAAGCTCGCCGTAGGAAGCAATCTCGAACTCTTCCGTCGTGGACGGTGGGTCGGCGTCGTCGAGCTGGACGACGAGCCGCAGGGCGGGGAGGTCTGCCACCAGGCCGCGCACCATCGCGATGCCTGCTTCATCGGCGAGGAGAGCCTTGCACCCGCTGCTCAGGAGCTGGTGCACGAGCGGCTCGCCCTTGAGATAGATGTTGAGCGGCACGGGGATGGCACCCAGACCCGCGACGCCCAGAAGGCTGGTGACGGACGCGACAGACGTCGGGCTCATCACCGCGACCCGGTCGCCGGGCGAGATGCCGCGAGCAGCAAGTCCCCCCGCGAACCGCCACGCATCGTCACGCACCTCGCCGTAGCTGCGATTCACGGCACCCACCGTGAGGAACCGGCGGTCCGGGCGGTCGTCCGCCCAGTGATCCAGAAGCTGGGGGATCGCCTTGTCTTGCCTCACGGGGACTCCTTGTCTGTGCCGCGACACCTGACGGCGTCGTGGGCGGTCCGCCATCCTACCTAATACTGACGGTCAACGTCAGCATAGATCGAATCAGGGCGAGGCGCTATGTGCCCTGCCCTACGGAGACCATATCCCGCAGAGGGGATGAAATCTGAACGGAAAGCGTCTAGGATATCTGGGTGTCCCCACGAAGGTTGGTCAGATCATGAACTCGCAGCTCGACCCCCGTACGCCCGTGATAACGGGCGTGGGCCAGGTGACCGCGTCGTATCCGGCCGCCGAACCGGCCATGCTGCTCGCCGAGGCGCTCCAGGTCGCAGCTGGTTCTCACGTCCTGGGCCAGCTGGACTCACTGGACGTCGTGGCGATCGGCACCCGGCCCTACACCAACCCCGGGTCCATTGCGGCTGCCGCACTCGGCCTGACGATCCCGCGCCTGACCTACACGACGCACGGCGGACAGTCGCCGCAGATTCTCGTGAACCGCGCAGCATGGGACATCTGGTGCGGACGCAGGTCGGTCGTCGCCATCGGGGGCGCCGAGAGCTGGCGCACTCGCCGGCTCTTGCGTCGGGAGGGACGCGGCACCGGATGGACCGTCCAGGACTCTTCCGACCAGCCCGACGAGGTGGTGGGCAGCGAGCTGTCGATGGCCAGCGACATCGAGGCAGCTCTGGGCTTCGGAGATCCACTGGACGCCTACCCGATGCTTGAGTCCGCGCTGCGTTTCGAGTCCGGGCGCTCGCTGGATGACCACGCACGCCTGGTGGCCGACCTCTGGGCAGGCTTCAGCGAGGTCGCGGCGTCCAACCCTCATGCGGTCATCCGAGAGCCCGTCGGGGCGTCGAGCTTGCTGTCACCCGACGGCGGCAATCGACTCATCAGTCATCCCTACCGCAAGCTCATGGTGTCGAACAACGACGTCGACCAGGCTGCCGCACTGGTGATGACCTCCTACGGCAAGGCGCTCGCTCTCGGCTTCTCACGCGACGACCTGGTGTTCGTCCACGGCTTCGGCGAAGCCGTGGACTGTGACTCCTTCACTGCTCGCGAAGCCTTCACGACCTCGAACGCGATCACAGCAGCCGCCGCGGATGCGATGGCGATGGCCGCCGCGACGATGGACGACATCGACCTGATCGACATCTACTCCTGCTTCCCGTCCGCGGTACAGGTGGCCGCCCGCTCCTTGGGGCTGCCGCTGTCCCGGGCGCTGACGGTCACGGGCGGCCTCACGTTCGCGGGCGGGCCTTGGAACAACTACGTCACACACTCGATCGCCACCATGGTCGAACGGCTGCGCGAGCAGCCGGACAGCCTCGGTCTCGTGACCGCCAACGGGGGCCTCCTCACCAAGCATGCGATGGGCATCTACGGCGCGCGGCCACCCGTGCGCGCCATCACGGCTCCCGCACTCCGTCGCCTCGACACACCCCGGCCTGTGGTCGCAGAGACCCACGGCCCCGTCTCGGTGGTGGTTGCCACCGTCCGCTACCAGCGTGACGACGTGCCGTCCCATGGCTTCGTCGTAGCCGAGACGGCGACCGGCGAACGAGTACTGCTCCGAACCGAGCAGCAGGCCCTGCTTGCCGAGCTCGCCACCTCCGAGCCCGTCGGTCGCAAGGGCACTGCCGCCGGGACCGAGCTGGTCGATCTCCCCTGAACCTGCCCACGGATCCGACGATCCCGGACACCCGCGGAAGCACCGCGATTCCCCTGACAATCTGACGCTCAGCACACTGAAAAGGCGGTCACCCCCCATGCACCAAGCAGTCATCGTGGAAGCAGTCCGGACCCCCACCGGCCGACGCAACGGAGCTCTGTCGGAATGGCACCCGGTCGACCTGATGGCAGAGACGCTGCGCGCCATCGTGGACCGCACCGGCATCGACCCCGCGCTCGTCGACGACGTCATCGGCGGCTGTGTGATCCAGATCGGGGAACAGGCCGTCAACATCTCCAGGAATGCCGTTCTGGCCGCCGGATTCCCCGAGACAGTGCCAGCGACGACCGTCGACCGTCAGTGCGGCAGCGCGCAGCAGGCCATCCACTTCGCCGCCCAGGCCATCCAGAGTGGCGCCTACGACGTGGCGATCGCCGCTGGCGTCGAGAGCATGACGCGCGTGCCCATGACGTCCTCCATCACCAACAACCTGGACCAGGACCCCTACAGCGACCGGATCAAGGCGCGCTACGCCGACCAGGGTGGCATCCAGGGTCAGGGCGTCGCCGCCGAGCTGATCGCCGAGATGTGGGGCCTGACGCGCACGGAGCTGGACGAGTTCTCCCTCCGCTCCCACCGCCTCGCCGCTGCCGCGACGGCCGAGGGCCGTTTCGCCCGCGAGATCGTGGCCATCAAGGGCATCAACGGCCTCCTCGACTCGGACGAGGGCATCCGACCGGACACCAGCCTGGAGAAGCTCGCCGGCCTGCGCACCGTCTTCAAGGCTGACGGCGTGATCACCGCTGGCAATGCCTCGCAGATCGCGGACGGCGCCAGCGCCGTCCTGCTGATGAGCGATCGGAAGGCAGCGGAACTGGGCCTGACCCCTCGTGCGCGCGTCCACACGATGACCTTGGCTGCGTCGGACCCGGTGACGATGCTCACCGCTCCCATCCCCGCCACCTTGAAGGCGCTGGAGAAGTCGGGCTTGTCGGTCAACGACATCGACGTCTTCGAGATCAACGAAGCCTTTGCGCCAGTCGTCCTCGGATGGCAGCGGGAGGTGGGCGTCGACCCTGAGAAGGTCAACCCGAACGGAGGCGCGATCGCCATCGGGCATCCGCTCGGGTCTTCGGGAACCCGCCTCATGGCGACGCTGCTGCACGAGCTCGAGCGCCGCGACGCCACGTTCGGCCTGCAGACCATGTGCGAGGCCGGCGGGATGGCGAACGCCACGATCATCGAGCGTCTGTGACCACACGCATGGGTGAGTCGCTGGATGGGACCGGGGCGGACGAGGCCTCAGTCCTCGCGTCGGTGATCCGGCGCAGGCACAGCCACCGCGCGTTCAGGCGCGATCCCGTCCCTCGCGCCACGATCGAGGAAATGTTCGAGCTGGCGCGTCAGGCACCCTCCTGGTGCAACACCCAGCCGTGGCACGCCTACGTCACTGAGGGAGCTGCGACCGAGCGCTTCCGCACCGTGCTCAGCGACGGACCGAACGCCGAGATCAATCCCGACATCGCGATGCCGGGGGCCTACGAGGGGGTGCACCTCGAGCGTCGTCGCGAGAGCGGTTGGCAGCTGTACGAGGCGGTCGGCGTGGAGAAGGGCGACCGTCAGGCGTCAGCACGTCAGTCTGCGAAGAACTTCGAGCTGTTCGGGGCACCGCACGCCGCTGTGATCACTGTCGACCGCGCACTCGGCGCGTACGGGGTCCTCGATGCCGGGATCTTCCTCGGCTACCTCTTGCTGGCAAGCGAGGCGCTCGGTGTCGCCGTCATCCCGCAGGCAGCGATCGCGACCCGCTCGCCGGTGGTGCGCGAGTTCTTCGACATCGGGGACGACGAGGCGGTCCTCCTGGGTGTCTCCTTCGGCTGGTCCGACGAGCAGCACCCGGCCAACAACTACCGGACGAGCAGGGTCGACCTCTCGTCAATCGTCCAGTGGCGCAGCTGAGCACGAGGCGACCGAGCATCGACGATGTGCGGACCATCAGCGCAACGCTGGACGCCGTCGTCACCGATGATCTCGTCGACGCCAACGATCACCTGAGTCTCCCCCACTACGTCAGGGCCGGGGCTCGTGCGGTCTGGACGCGCAAGGAGTCCCTCGGCCTGGAGGAGGTGTGGTCCCGGGGACTGTCCTTCTTCATCACCGAGCAGCACACGACGTACTCCGGTGAGCTTCTCCTCGGTGAGAGGTTCACCGTGCACCCCCGCTTCCTGCACCGGTCCGCACGGTCGCTGCACACCATGACGTACGTCGTGAATGCGGCTCGAGACCAGCTCGCATGCAGCATCGAGAGCGTGAGTGTCTTCGTCTCGCGGGAGACGCGTGACAGCGTCGCGATGCCCGCGGCCCTGGCCGAGAGCCTGGACGCCGCGATACGCCACGACCACGGCCTGCCTGGGACCGTGGCGGAGTGCAGCACGCTGTGGCGACCGCGAGGCGGGACGCCGCCCGGCTCGGACCGCTAGGCGAGCCCCACAGCCGGCTACTCCTGGAGAGCCGCTCCGGCCAGCACCAGCTCCACAAGTTCCTCGAGCACGCGCGTCGTCGCTTCTTCCGACGCGACGACGGGAGCAGGGGCAGTGAGGGTGTGGATCAGAATGCCTCCCGACAGGGCATCGAGCAGCGTGGTCACCCGGATGCCGTTGCCGACTTCGCCCCGTGCCTCGCCTCGCCTCAGGATCCTGCGGGCAACCCGCATCTGGTCCTGCTGAAACTCCCAGTACTCCTCGAAACCGGGGATGACATCACCCTCGAGGTAGATGCGAAGGAAGGCCCGGCCGTTCTCGCCGCCGTAAACCTCCGCCAACTGCTGGGCAAGGCTGAGAAGATCCGTTCGCAGCTGGCCCGTGTCCGGGTCGTCGACGAAACGCAGGCGCTTCTGCAAAGCCTCGCGCAGCAGCGCCTCAGCCGAGGGCCAACGGAGGTACACCGTGCCCTTGCCGACCTTCGCAATCCGGGCAACCTGCTCGATGCTGAATCCGGCCCACCCTCGCGAACCGAACAGCGAGATGGCGGCACCCAGCAACCGGGACTCCATGTTGGCGTCGCGGGGGCGACCGCGTTTGCGCTTGGGACTGTCAAGGACCTCGGTCGCGTCGTCGCTCATGTCAACCTTCGTACCGTCTCAGGCGGCCCTACGTTGTCGTCAACGCGGCCGGGATTGCGCGCACCAATCTAGCTCACCAGTCGTCAGTTAATGGACACCGCACCGTTGCGATCAGCCAATGACCGCGCGTCCGTGGCACCGTCGTGGTCCGACGGATCCTTTGATCATTCGATGGTTCCGTTGAGCCGATCGATGGCCTCCAGGTAGTCCTCGATCATGTCGCCGACGACCTGCTGGACGGACTTGGCATTGTTCATCAGGCCGACCCCCTGCCCCACCCAATAGGTGCTGAGCCGCTTGGCACCCTCGTGACCCGAGGCCGCAAGGACATCGGCCCGCTTGAGCGGCGGCTCGCTGACGTACCCCATCAAGGGCATGGGGAGGGCGGCAGGACTGCCCTCCGCCTCCCACTCGGCGTGCCATTCAGAGCGAAGCTGTCGCGACGGCTTGCCCGTCCTGAAACGGGAACGGACGGTGTCGGCTGACGACGCCTCGAGCATTCGCTGCTTGGTGTACGGGGCGGTCTCCGCCTCGTGCGTAGTCAGCCAGACGGACCCAGTCCACGCTCCGGCCGCACCCATGGCGATCGAGGCGGCGATCTGGGCACCGGTGACGATGCCCCCCGCCGCAAGCACGGGGACGTTGCTGCCCAGTTGCTTGAGATGCGAGACGACTTCAGGAACCAGCACCATGGTGGATACCTGCCCGGTGTGTCCGCCCGCTTCTGAACCCTGAGCCACGATGAAGTCGACGCCGGCGGCGACCTGAGCCGCCGCGTGCTTCTTCGTCCCGACGAGAGCACCGACAGGGACGTTCGCCTCCCGCGCCATTTCGAGCATGATCGGAGGCGGTGTCCCAAGAGCATTCGCGATGAGCGCGAGAGGATGCTTGAGGGCGATCTGCAGCATTTCCCCCGCGTAGGCCTCGGACAGAGACTCCTCGGACGCCATCGGGGTTGTGGGGATCTGATCCGGATCCATGTCATGACGGCGCAGGATGCCGGCGACGAAGTCTCGGATGTGCGCCGGGACATCGGCCTCGGTCGAGGTTGTCCCCTTCCCGGCAAAGGCGTTCGGCACGATCAGGTCCAGTCCGTAGGGACGCCCACCTACCTGCTCGTCGAGCCAGGTCATCTCGACCTCGAGCTCCTCGGGTGACATCAGTGCCGCCCCCAGGACGCCGCACCCTCCAGCCTTGGTGACCTCAGCCACGACGTCCCGGCAGTGCGAGAAGGCGACGATCGGGAGATCGATTCCGAGCAAGTCGCAGATCGAGGTCTTCATGGGGTTCGTCCGTCCGTTGAGGTGGGCCGCAGCAAGCTCGGCCATATTAACTGACTACTAGCGTACATTAAATATCAGGTCGCGGCATCCCCCTTCACACTCCAGCTCCGCGATCAGAAGGCATCTACGAGCTCCGGTCCGCTCGGACGCTAGGACGGCTCCAGCGGCGCGGATCGCCAATGGAGGTCCGCCACCTTGACGATGCGCTGCTGAAAGCGCCAACCACGGCGCGTGCGCACGATGACGTCGTGATAGGTGCCGATCGCAGAGGTCCCGTTGGCTCGCGGCGCGAACAGCTTGACCCGCGCCGTCGCCACGTCGGCTCCCTCATCAAGGTCCACCATGACGTTGGTGCTGAAGTGTGCAAGCGGATGGGTGATGCTGCGCATGAACTCGTCGATCCGGTCGAGCCCGGAGACCGCGATGTCCGTGCCCTCGATCTGGAAGGACGCATCCGGCGCGAAGATCTCGTTCAATCGATCCCATTCCGCGTCGTCGATGACGTGTCCGTAGAGAACGATCAGGTGCTGGATGGCCTCGAGATCGGACCTGTGGCGGTCCAGAGTCACCGTGGCCCCGCTCACGACTTGGAACGCGAGCCCTGAGCTGGGCGACGGGTGGCGCGCCGGTCCTGGAGACGCCGCACGAAGAGCACGGCACCGACCGCGACGATGAGAGCGACGCCGTTGAAGAGCGCGGTGACCCAGACCTCACCGCCGACGAGCTGGAGTCCCTGGACGCCGGTGCCGAGCAGGAAGATCGCGAGCATCGTCCCGCCGACATTGAAGCGCCCCGGCTTCAGCTGGGTCGTTCCGAGGAATGCACCCGCGAAGGCCGGGAGCAGGTACTCGGGGCCGAGCGACGAACTGACCGAACCGAGTGTCGAGGCCAGCAGCACTCCCGCCACTGCCGCCGCGAAGCCGGAGATGACCAGCGATCCGAACACCATCCTCGTGGTGTTCACTCCCGTGAGACGAGCGGCGTCTGCGTTGGCGCCGGCGGCGTAGATCCGTCGTCCGAGCGGCGTGTGCTCGAGGACGAACCATGCGATCACAGCAAAGACGAACAGATAGATCACGATGACGGGCAGCGTGAAGAATGCCCCCGAGGTGAGGTCTTGGAAGCTGTCGGGAAACGGTCCCAGATAGGTGCCGTCGGTGAGGACCTGGGAGCCTGCCGTCAGCAAGGACGTTGTGCCCAGCGTTGCGATGAAGCTGTTGATGCCGATGACCGCGACGAGGAAGCCGTTGAACATTCCGACAACGATGCCGGCGCCCAGTGCGATGGCGATGGCGATGGGCACTGGCAGCTCGTTCTTGGTCAGCAGCGCTCCGCAGAGAACCGCACAGAAACCGAGGTTCTGCGCAGCCGAGAGATCGAAGGCGCCGGCCGCCAGCGGGAACAGGAGGCCCAGCGCGAGGATCGCGATGATCGCTTGGCTGGCCAGGATCGAGCGGAAGTTCGTCGCGGTCAGGAAGGTGTCGGGCGTCCAGATGCCGAAGACCAGGACGATCAGGGCGAAGATCAGGACACCGCTGTACTTCCCGATGCTGAACTTGTTGATAGCTGGGCTCCGGCGTCGATCGGCGGTGACGCTGGCCTCTTCGAGCTCCATTGAGTCTTCTTGCTGACGCGACGCCTCTGGGGCAACCGTCGACGAACGACCATCAGACATGAGCGTGCCCTTCTTGGTTGGTGGTGATTGAGGTCGTGGTACGGATCGCCTCGCCGAGGATGCGATCGACGGAGGCCTCCTCGCGCGACAATGTGGAGCCGACTGCTCCGTTGCGCATGACGATCACGCGGTCGCACATCGCGGCCGCTTCCTCGAAGTCCGACGTCACGAGCAGGACAGCTGAGCCATCAGCGGCCGCCCGGTTGATGACGTCGTAGATGCCGCGCTTGGCGCCAACATCGACGCCTGCGGTGGGTTCCTCAAGCAAGAAGATGCGTGCCCCGCAACGCATCCAGCGCGCGATGACCACCTTCTGTTGATTGCCACCAGAGAGCGCACCGAAGGTCGACTCTGTGGACGCTGGACGGACGTCGTACTCCTCGATCAGCGGCGCGGTGTCACGGATCTCGTATCGCTTTGACAGCCACTTGAGCGGACCCCGACCCTCGATCCGCGGCAACGTGAGGTTCTCGCGCACATTCCACTCACTCATGGCGCTCAGCCGCTTGCGTTCGCCCGGAGCGAAGGCGATGCCGTGCTTGATGGCTGTGGACGGCGAGTCGATCCGCACCACGCTGCCGTCGATGCGGATCACACCCGCGTCCAGCGGCTTGGATCCGAAGAGCAGATGGGGAACATCCTCTGCTCCGCTACCGGACAGACCGACGATCCCGACGATCTCACCTGCTCTGACTGAGCAGGTGAGATTGCGAAGACGGCCTCCGGCGAGGTGCTCGACGGCCAGGACTCCAGCGCCTGCGGCTTGGTCGTGGTCGGGATAGACCGCCTCCAATGGACGCCCAAGAATGAGCTCGATCAAAGAGTCGTGATCCAGTTCTGACACCGCGCGCGTGGCGACGAGCCGCCCTTCTCGCAGGACCGTGACGCGGTCAGCCAGGTCGAACACCTCAGGAAGCCGGTGCGTGACGTAGAGGATCGTGCAACCCCGGTCTCGAACTGCTCGAATCAGGCGGAAGAGCAGTTCCTTGTCGGCAGCCGTCAGAGCGGCAGTCGGCTCGTCGAGGACCAGGATGCCCCCTCTCTCGGGGCCGTGGTGAAGCGCGCGGGCGATCGCGACCATC
The DNA here is from genome assembly GCF_048654605.1 of Nocardioides sp. CPCC 206347. NCBI lineage: Bacteria > Bacillati > Actinomycetota > Actinomycetes > Propionibacteriales > Nocardioidaceae > Nocardioides > Nocardioides sp. CPCC 206347. Next base: position 10,012 of record NZ_JBMCYZ010000003.1, on the reverse strand, counting down.
GTCCGCTGCGCCATTCCCAGCGAGGCGACCGGCGCCGCCGCATCGATGTCCAGCTCGTAGGAATCCAAGATCGCCTGGGCACTTCGCACTTCACGGCGCTCGGACAGCCAGAGCCTGGACGCGTAGCGCTCGCCCAGTCGCAGGTTCTCGGCGACCGTCAGGGTGTCGATCAGGCCGAGGTCCTGGTGGATGAAACGGATTCCCAAGTCGTGCCCCGACGGCGGCGACCCGAAGTGAAGATTTCGTCCGAACACCGTCGCCGACGCTCCGGCCTGAGGCGTGTGGTATCCGGCCAGAATCTTGATGAGGGTCGACTTGCCGGACCCGTTCTGCCCCAGGAGGCAATGGATCTCACCGGCCTCGACCTCGACGCTCACGTCCCGCAACGCGTACTGACCGCTGAAGGCCTTGGACAGACCCTTGAGGACCAGCGCCGACGCCTCGAGAGAGTTGTCGGACATCGGTCAGACGCCCCAAGCTGCCTTGAACGACTCTGCCCAGTTCGGCGGGTCCAGGCTCTCGAGCGACGCGGCGTCCGGCGTAATGATGCGGAAGGAGCTGGTCGGCTTCTGCTCGGTGATCTTCTCACCTACCGAGAGCCGCGCCATGACGTCCACCGAGCGCCACTGGTGCGTGGCCTCACCGGCGACAGTGGCGATGAACTCACCGTTCTTGACGGCCTGGATGTCGCTTTCGAAGGGGAAGGCGAGGATCAGCTTCACCTTGTCAGCCAGGCCGGCGGCCTCGAGTCCCTGCTGAAGTCCGGCGTACAGCGACGATCCGCCGAAGAGGATGTACTTCGTGTCCGGGCTGCGCTTCAGGTAGTTCACGATGCCGGTGACATTGGTGGCTGCGGGCTGGGCCAGGCTCAGCTCGAGGATCTCCGCCTTTGAGGCGGGACTGTGCTCCTTGAGTTCGGCCTGAGCTCCCTCGGCGATGGTGGTGTGCAGGGGGATGGAGGGGTCGACCGGGATGACCGCGTCGATGGTGCCCTCAGCGTCAGCTAGCGCGATGTCGGCAGTGATGGCACCAGCCTCGAGGAAGGGGACCTCGCTCTGGATGACGGCGACCGGCCGCTCCTCGTTCACGCCGCCAGCGCCGATCACAGGAATGCCCTCGGCCTCCGCGCGGTCGAGCTGGTCCTTCACGATGTCCTCCGGGAAGACCATGGTGATGCTGAGATAGTCCGGCTTGGAGTCCAACGCCTGGTCAAAGGCGCGTACGTAATCCTGGGGCCCCTTGGTGAGGTCGTACTCGAAGACCTCCAGCTCCCAGCCGAGAGCTTCTACCGGCGCTTCCATCTCCCCGACCGAGCATGTCGGCAGGGTGCAGTTGACCTGGGCGACCGTCTTCCCTTTCGGCGGGGCTGACGCGAGAGCCGGAATCTTGACCTCGGCGGATGCCGAGTACCTCTCGACTTCCGACTTGGCGTGCACGATGGCCGCGTCGCTGGTACTCCCCTTGCCGGATCCGGAGTCGGAATCCGACCCGCAGGCAGCAAGGGCCATCGAAATCCCGATCATTGCGATCGTGGTGGGCGCGAGGGCGCGGTGTAGGGAAGGCATGACTCTCCTGTTGCTTCGGGCGTCACACCGTGAGGTGCACGCGACCTGTGATGCGGAGCACACTACCCCGAATACGTAGTCGCTGACCGTTCAGTAATAAAATTTCTGTCGGATTGCGTCAGAAATTTACTTTGCGCCTTCGATCCGCGCTCTCAGACGGCCGGCACGTAGGCGCGCGGCCGTTCACCATCGCCCGCTTAGTCCACCACGCGGTCGTCCGACTCATTGACGCTCACGATCGCGAGTCCGTGGCATGAGTACTTGCTAGGTCAATCCCGCCGAACACCACCTCATCGATCATCTCTCCAACGATGGTCAGCTGTTTGCCACCGCGTATTGCGAGCGCCGGTCTTCGAGGCTCTCGTTGAACCCGTTCCACGGTGCACCAATGGTCAGGGGACGCTCTCGGCGTGGCGCATGAGTTTCGATGACCTCGGCGTCGAATTGGCGGGCGCGTTCAATGTGGGCCAACCCTCCGTCAGCGCTCGCGCTCTCCACACAAAGCCGCCGGCCCTATCGCTCGGCAGCGCGCCCGCTGTCGTCCCGGCTCCGGCGGCACGAAACATCTCCGCCGAAATCTCACCGTCGTCATCGGCGGCAAGCCCGAAATGACGATCGTTGATGGACTCCGACGGGTCCAAGGACCAGCTCTGCCACGGGAGATTGAGAGGCTCGGAACCGAGCGGAACCGAGCGGCACGCATGCAATGACGGGCGTAGATACGCGCCGCCCGCAACGGGCGCCCTCCCTCCCAGCGCCTTCGTTCGCGAGTCATAAAGGCGCGGCCAGGCGAATCGCCGACCGGCTGATCCAGAAGCGGGCCCCAGGTTCCACCCCAGCCAGCACGCACATGGGAACTGCCAGCACCCCGTTCGCATTCAGCCAGCCACTGATTCCAAGCCGTCAGACGCTCTGACCACGCGCCTTGCCGCTTTCACCGACGCCTAGCGTCCCCCCGAATTTCCGCAACGAACGAAGTGCTACACACCTCTTGCATCTGCGGCAGAGTTTCGTCCGTCATAAACCCCTGTGGGGCCGCAGCGCCGCCGGGAAGGCTCTACCTCTTGCTGCCCGTCCCCCGCCCTTCGGCGGTGGTCGTGGTTCTGAGAATGGTTGCCTCCCGGCGGCGTCCCCCGGGTCGGCGGTGACGCCCGATAGAGGCATGGGAACCACCAGCAACACAGTTGTTCTGCAGATGCTTGCGCGTCGCCGACCATGCGGACCCAGGACTCCGATCCTGAAAGGCACCGCTCCTTGTACGCCGGCATCGACACCCACAAAGACACCCTCGCGGTCGCGGTCATCGACCAAACAGGACTGCTTATCGCTTCTCGCGAACTTCCCAACACCAGCTCCGGATTCACCGAACTCACCGACCTGCTGACCACCCACAGCGTCGAACGCGTCGGGATCGAAGGCTCAGGCGCCTACGGTCGCGCCGTCGCAGTCCACCTCGCCCTGGACCACCCCGACGAGACACTCGCGGTGGTCGAGGTACCCACGCTGATGACCTCCCGCGAGCGACGCGCCAAGCCCGGTCAGGGCAAGACCGACCCCGTCGACGCGCTCGCGATCGCACGGATCACTGCCCGCGAACCCGCGCTCCCGCCGGTGCGGCTGACCGTCGGACCGGCCGCGGACATGCGAGCGCTTCTGGACTACCGCGACGAGCTCATCGTCGAACGAACAGCCTTGGCCAACCGCGTCCACGCCGAGCTCGCCGGACTGCTGCCCGGCTACCAGCACCAGATCGGCTCGTTGACCACCAAGGTCCGCATCCACCAAGCCATCGACCTCCTGGGCCAGATCACGGGTCCAGGCGCGGTCCGCGCCGACCTCTCGCGCCGCCGCCTCGAGCGGATCCTGGCCATCGACACCGAAGCTGGTGAGCTGCGCAAGACCATCGCCGGACTGGTCGAGGACACCGGCACCACACTGCCCGAGGAGTACGGCATCGGTCCGCTGATCGCCGCCCGCTTCATCGCCGAGGTCGTCGACGTACGCCGCTACCCCACCCGCGACACCTTCGCCGCAGCCAACGGCACAGCTCCCATCCCAGCATCATCAGGGCGCACCGTGCGGCACCGGTTCAACCCCGGAGGGAACCGACAACTCAACCGGGCGCTCTACACGGTCGCGATCACCCAGATCCGCGCCGATACCGAGGGCCGGCGCTACTACGAAGCCAAACGAGCCCAAGGCAAGACCCGACGCGAAGCCCTGCGCTGCCTCAAACGACGACTCTCCGACGTCGTCTACCGCCGCATGCGCGCCGACATCCGCGCCCACGAAGTCGTACAACAACCAGCAGCTACCGGCGCGAACGGGCAACGACGAGGAACGCTGGCGGTGGATGCGGGCGACGCAAACGAGGCACGACTGACGGCCTGAAACGGCCAGCGGCGTGACAGAACTTCCAGCCCCGATCCTGCTCTTCGCTGAAGCGTTCGCCCCGCATCCACCTGCGCACGAGGCTACTCCCGGAACCCGTCTCGCGAAGCGCTGGACATAGAGGCCCATTGCCGGCACGTCCGATGTTTCGATTGTGCGAAACACTGGCATGACCGCGCATGCCTCCCGACCTGAGGCAACGTCGTGACCGGCCCCAAGCAATCTGACGAAGACGCCACCACCTGCCCGAGCTGCGGCGCAGCGGTCATCTACGGCGGCGTCGGCCGCCGGCCGGTCTGGTGCTCGACCCGCTGCCGAAACGACGCCGCGCTGAGACGGCTCGGCGCGCGCAGAGGTGCCATCGAGGTGCGCGTGGTCGAGGTACCGCGCCCTCCTACCGCAGGCGCTCAGCGTGGGTTGTCGGGCGGCGTGGCGGCATCCAGTCCGGCACCGGAGGCCGTGACCGAAGGCGGCGATCGGCGATCAGCGACGCCGTCACCCGACCAAGCGCTGCGAGTCATTCGCAACGACCCGGAAGCCGTCGGCAAGCTTCTGGTGCATCTCGAGCGGAGGCGACTCGACGGGACGTTGTCGGCCCCCGAGTGGCTGCCCGTGCGCAACGGGATCCGCCTGATCGCGGGCGAACTTTCGCCAGACCTCGAACGGCCCAGCCCGCCTCGTTGACTACGGACGGAAGTGCTGGACGATCCTGCGCGTGGCCTGCCCAAGGTGCCGGAGCTCGGCGTTGACATCGTCGTCGTGGCGGATGCCGAGCGCCATCGCGAGGATGTCCTCATCACCATAGGCGTCACGCAGCAGTTGCTCGAAGGCGGCTCCGTCAGCCTCTGCCAGTCCGAGCGACCGCGCCAACTCGGCGATGTCCGGGTAATCGCGCTCCCTCATCGCGACCATCTTCATCGCCATGATGTGCTCGAGCGGCGCGTACTCCACGTGGAGTCCCGGTGTAACTGGCAGCGGCTTGGACGGGCGCGGTGGGATCCAGGGCGCGGCGCTCGGATTGAGCCACGTCGGCGGTAGCCCGTGTTGCCGGGCGATCACCGCCGCCTCGTCGTACACAGCCTGGTCGGTGGCCAGCGCGTCCACGTCGAGGGTGAGCCGGCGTTCGCTGATGGTGAGGGCGATCGCGGCACCTCCCACGACGTACAGGCCGGCCGAGATTCCGCTGCGCCAACCGGTTGTCGAGTTCGGCAAGCAGTGCACGCAGGCGGTCGCCGTCGAGCTCGGTCGGGGCGCTCAGGCGGTGATCAGGTCGCGTTGGGCGATGTAGATGCCGCGTTCAGCCAGCCAGGCGGGTGTCGCCTCGCGGATATCGGTCTCCTCGAGCAACAGGTTCGGAATGACCCACTCCTGCGCCGCACGGAACTCAGTCCATGCCGGCGGCGTCCGACCGGACGTCGCGAACTCGTGCGCAATGAGGGCTGCGAGCAGCCCGTCCCACTTCTCCTCACTCGTGCTCGACGGTCGGGTCTCCCACGCAGCGCCAGGCTCACCCGGACTGGCGAGCATTGCGCGAACCTGGTCACGAGCCTGGGTGATGACCTTGAAGGCCCATCGATCATCGCCCTGCGCGATCGCGTCCTTCAGTGCCTGCCGGGTGCTTTGCGGTGTCATCCATCCGCGCTCGTTTGCTTCGCCCAACGCAGCACCTTGGCGCAGTGCTCTCAGGAAGAACGCGGCAGATGGACTGGCCGTGCCATTCAGGTACGACGACAGGCGTGAGTGAGACGTCCCCAGGGCTGCGGCGAAGCCGCGCAGACTGAGCCCGCTGCGGCGCAGGGCTGCGCGCAGTTGCCTCGCGACGTCCTGCGCGTCCGTGTCCATGCGCCTCCCTTCCAGCGTCATGGTACCCGATCAGGAACCACCGCCATGGGCTCGCGATCGACCCGCCGCCACGGGCTCAGCCCGTTCAGCCGCCGCTTGATGCGCAGGGCACAGCACCTCGGCCAGCCCGTGGATTGTTCGGAGCTCGCCGATGGGCTACAGCAGATGGCGGACACACCCGCGTCCGAGTAGCGCCCAGGATTCGGACCGCCCCTACCTCACCTGCGGGGTTCCAGCGGCTCCGCACACAACGCCCTTGAGCGGGGTTCGCTGCTTTCACACGAACTCCGCAGCGCCTTGGCAGACCGTGCCGAGGATGGTGAACTGCAGGCCCCATGTCTCGTAATTGATCGCGCGCATCGACTTTCGACGCCTCAGTCTCTGTCGCCTCCATTCGCGCACTGAGTGATCACACGCCGCTGTCCATGTCGGCCCGCAGACTGTCGATGCGACCACCAAGATCGTGAGACTGCGAACTGAGAGCCTCGCGGACCTGTTCCAGGTCGCGTTCAAGCACCTCGACGCGCTCGTCGGTTGTCGGCTCACGGCCGGAGGTCACAGCACCTGTAGCCGTGAGAGTGATGTTCCCGACGAGGGAGCCGCCTGCTATCGAGGTCGGCTGGATAGTTTGAGTCGAGGGTTTGCCCAACACCTTGTGCTTCACGTTACGGATTGCCGTGCGCGCACGGGCGGAGCCCCGTGACTACTGGGTGTCGAGCTTCTTTCCGACGTGGACGATCCGCAGGCTTGTGACGGTGCACCACAGACCGGCCGCGAGCAACACAAACCCGGCGACCTTCACCCACACCTCAGTCTCCACCGATGTCATCCTGCCTTGATGCCAGGACTTGCGGGGGCAGCGGGCGCAATGCCCTACCTCCGTATGCGATCCGTGGCTCACCCTTCCGCCTGTCCCTCCCAGAGCAGCGTCCCCATCTGACGCGCTGCGCGACGTCGAAGTTCATCAACGGCGTGGGTGTAGCGCTGGGCGGTGGCCATCTCGGTCCAGCCCATGATGGACATGACGGTGCGGATGTCGACGTTCTGCAGGAGCAGCAGAGTTGCTGCGGTGTGGCGGGCGTCGTGGAGGCGGACTTCTCTGACGCCGGCTTGTTGCAGGAGCGCCTTCCATGCGGTCTGATCGCCTGCGGGATCGATCAGACCACCGCTGGCGGCGGGGAACACCAGGTCGTGGGTGTCGTCCCAGTCGGATCCGGCTGCGAGACGTCGACGGTTGACCACGGCCCGATGGGCACGCAGTTCGTCTACGAGCGGTTGAGGCAACACGATGGTCCGCTTCGACGCCTTCGTCTTCGGTTCGACCAGCTGTAGGCCGCCACCGCTCCGATGCTCGCACTCCGCGCCGCGCTTCCGTCCGCACGAGGGCACGCCGTCGATGACCGTGCAGCCGTGCTCCCAGGTGTGGCGTTGCACGGCTCGGCGGATCCGGACGACGCCGTCGTCGAGGTCGACGTCGGGCCACAGGAGGCCGAGCGTCTCGCCCTGGCGGAGTCCGAGCGAGATGGCGATCGACCACCGGGCTGGGTGCAACGTGGATTGCGCGGCGGCGAGGACACTACGGCTCTCCTCGACCGAGAGCGGTTCGACCTCGACGTCCTCGGCGCGTGGCGGGCGCGAGACGAGGGCCGGATTGGTGGCGAGCCGTCGGCGACGTACGGCCTCGTTGAGTGCGGACCGCAGGACGCGGTGGACGCCGCGGATGACGTGGGTGGAGTGGCCGTCGGTCTGCATCCGTCGGTAGTGCTCTTCGAGGTGCTCGGGGCGGAGCTCGCTGAGTCGCCATTGCCCGAGGGCGGGCATGACGTGGACGCGCATCTGGCTGCGGTACGTCGACAGGGTCTTCCAGCGTGCGGTCATCGGGAGCACGGACTCGAGCCAGTGCTCCAGCCACTGGGCCAGGGTGATGTCGTCGTGGGTCCAGACGAAGGTGCCGTTGTCGCGGCGGCGTTCGAGGTCGCGGACGGCGTCGCGCAGCTCCGCCTTCGTCTGCCGCTGGACGTGCTTGCGGGCAGTGCTGCCGTCGGGACGGCGGCCCATGGTGACGCGGGCGTGCCAGTTGCCGTCGGCGCCCTGGTAGAGCGTGGAGGTGGTCTGCTCGACAGGCTTGCGGGGCCTACTCATCGCGGACCTCCGCGTACGAGTCCCGCATATGGGCGATGAACCGCTCAAGTTCGCGGCGCTCGATGCGCACAGAGCGGCCGAGGTGGACGACGTGAAGGCGGTGGCTGGCGACGTGGCGCTCGACGCTGCGGCGCGCGCAGCGCAGTTGCCGGGCGGCCTCGTCGAGGGTGAGCAGCAGGGTGTCGGCTGCGGTCGTGGTCAGGGGGCTGGGGTGCGTGGTGGTCTCCATGTGGCACCAAGGTGCGGAGACTCGTCCGGAGCGATCACAGATCCGGGGGGACGCGGGGGGACGCTGGCCGATTTCGGGGGGACGTTGGGGGGACTCGCGACCCTGGCCGACCCGAGGCGACAGAGAGGCCCGAATAGTTTTTGAGCCAGTTTTTGGGCCGAGAAAGGCCCACCTCCCGTTGGGGGAAGTGGGCCTCTGAACCTGTTTGCGCAGGTCATGCGGTGAATCCGATCTGCGCGCCTGTAGGGATTCGAACCCCAAACCTTCTGATCCGTAGTCAGATGCTCTATCCGTTGAGCTACAGGCGCTCATCGCTTGCGCGACCGGACGAGAATAGCCGAGGGCGCGGGTCGATGCCGAATCACGACCACCTGTCGTCGTACGTCGGGTGTGGAAGCATGTCGCCATGACCGGCCTGAACCCCGAAGACCGGGAGCTCTTCGAGGACGAAGCAACCAGACTTTACGAGCAGATCCTGGCCGAGGGCGGGCTCGCTGCTGACGACTCCCGGCTGGCCGCTACGACGCGTGTACGACGGGCGTTCGACCTGCTCACCGAGCTCGGACTGCTCCAGCTGGACGAGACCCGGAAGACCTGGCGTCCGGTGGAGCCGAGCAATGCGCAGTCGCGGGTGGTCACGCCCCTCGGCACCGAGGGCGCGCGGCTGATCGACGAGTCGGCGCGCTGGGCCAAGGCCTTCTCGAACCTCACGCAGAGCTGGCGCCGTTCGCCGGCAGCGACGGAGTCGGGCCCGTTCCTCTACCTGCACGGCGAGGCGATCAGTCCCTACCTCACCTCGATCATCGGCGACGCCGAGACCGAGCTGCTGACAGCGCAGCCGCAGACCACGCGCAGCGCGAAGACGGTCGCCGAGGCCGCCACCCGCGACGTGGCGGCGCTCAAGCGCGGGATCTCGATGCGCACGATCTACCAGCACAGCGCGCGGCGTCACCCCGCGACGCACAAGTACGTCGCCGACGTGACCCAGCACGGCGCCGAGGTGCGGACGCTGGACGAGTTCTTCAACCGGATGATCGTGGTGGACCGGCGGGTGGCGCTGATCCCGGCCGCCGACAGCCTGGCGACCGCGGTCGTCGTACGAGAGCCCGCGATCGTGGCGTACCTCGTGGACGTCTTCGAGCGCGCCTTCGCGCGCGGCCGTCCGTTCGCCAGTGGCGAGCAACGGGTGATGAAGGAGATCGCGACCGAGCAGCGGGCGATGACGATGCGGATGCTCATCGAGGGCCACGCGGACGCGGTGAGCGCGAAACGGCTCGGCGTGAGCGCGCGGACGTATGCGGGCTATGTCGCCGAGCTCAAGGACGAGTACGACGCGGAGACGCGCTTCCAGCTCGGTTACATCATGGGTCAGCGCGGCATCGCCGGTCAGGACACCAGCGGCGGCTGACCGTCAGGGCCGGACGGCCCGGGCACAGCTCAGTTGCGGCCGATGACCCAGCCCCAGCCGCTGTCTGCCTCGGCAGCGGTCGGAATCGAGACAACGCCGACGGCAGCGATCATCACAGCGAACGCGAGAGCGGCCTTGCGAGCAATCTTCTTCATCGTCATTCCCCTAGCTAGTGGGGTCCCTCCCGGAACCCTCCCTCTGGAGCCCGAGAAGCGTGACCGTCCCCCAAATGTCCAGACCACGCCCTGCCATCTTGCCGCAACTTCCCGGCATAAGCGAGACCCCGGGTGAGGGGGTCCTCACTCGGGGTCTCGTGCTGTCACTTGGCGGAGGCGGAGGTGTTCTGGCTCAGGACATAGGAAAGGGATCTCTCAAGACATAGGAAAGATCCGCGCACCACGCTGCACCGGTGTCGAAAGCCCGACTGGTCATCAC